>CAWJEL010000025.1:0-324053 GCA_963841825.1 uncultured Chloroflexia bacterium | reverse complement strand
AATAGGTGACGGCAATCAGCACCGACCACAGCACCGTCATACCGATGATCATCGGATAATCGTGTGCGCGACGGTGCTGGTGACCCAATATCTGCCGAGGCCCGGCACCCGGAAGATCGCCTCGATGAAGATCGAGCCGGTAATCAGGTCGGGGATCAGCGGGGCGAAAACGGTGATCATCGGGATCAGGGCGTTCTTCATCATGTGCCGCATGACCACTGTGTTTTCCCGCAGCCCCTTGGCGCGCGGTGCGCACGTAGTCCTGCCGCACAACATCCAGCACGCTGGAGGCGTGTGAGCGCGCGATCACCGCCATCGGCGCCAACGCATACGCCATCACGGGCATCACCCAGTTCCGGGGACTGTCCCAACCGCCGGTCGGAAACGATTTCAAAGGTAAGCGAGAAGACGAGGATGAAGAGAATGGCCCACACGAAGTGAGGCGTAACATATCCCAGCACCGACAAGAGCGTGGTCAGATAATCGATCCAGGTATTTTGTTTCAATGCCGCGACAATCCCAAGCGGCAGGCCGAGGCCAAACGCCACGACAATCGTCATCAACCCCAGATGCAGCGTCGTCGGCCAGGTGTCCCGGATCAGCGTGGTGACGGAGCGATCGGGACACTGAAAGGACCGGCCGAAATCCAGGCGCAAGACGCCGCGCAGCCATGAGAAGTATTGCTCGATCAGCGGTTTGTCGAGGCCGTAGAGTTTCTTCAAGGCGGCAAGCTGCTGATCCGTGAACGGTCGTTCACCGTATTGCCACGGTCCGCCCGGCACCTCATGCATGAGGACAAAAGTGATCACCGAGACGATCAGCAGCACGGCGATAAGACCCAGCACCCTGATCAGGATATACCGTGCCATGATCAACTCCTGAAGTGATGACTAAGAAGAAAACCCAGGCTGCTTGGCCATCTCCACAGCGAAAGCGCAGTTTGCCATCAAACATCGTTGCCTAAACCACTGACACAAGTTGCAGAAGGACACCCGCAGGTCAAGAGATGCAAGACATCTGAACAACAGAGGTATATTTACCGGGATCAAAATGTATCATGATTCGCGAGCACTGTCAATTCGACAGAAGTGGGTGAAGGGCTGGGGTTCGCCGGTGGGTGCATTTCATTTTCGGGGCATCCGGAACATGCGGCTCTGATTCAAGACGCTCCGCTGGTACCCTTCGATGGCTCGACTGAGCTCGCCGAAGTCAAGCTCATGCTATACGTGCCAGCTTCGCTTCGATTGCTCCAAACTGAAATACCTCTGGTAATTTGGTGATTTGACAGAGCCTCTCGCTTATGCTAGACTAAAATTGTCGACAGTCGACTAAGTGAAATCCTGATCACTCTTTCTACCACGCTACTTCCAAATCCCAGGCCTGACAATCGGCATGCGGCAACATATCAGTCGTCAACGAGACTGAAGGAAAGTAAATTCTAATGAAGAGTGTGACAGTAATCAACTACTCCAGAGAAACTCTCGTACGTTTTGCCCGTGCCTATTTAGAAGCACTGGGCGCAACAGGGGAGGAGTCGGCCATTGTTGCCGACGGGATCGTGACCGCTGCAGCACGATGGCATCCGGGCAAAGGTCAGGGTCTTGAGAAGCTCTTTCGTTTGACGCGCCAGTGCGAGAACGGTGGGGTGGTACCAGGAGCCCCGTTCGAGATTTTGCGCGAGACTCCAGCTACTGCGTTGGTGGATGCCCACAAAGGGTTCGGCTATGTGACTGGCGTGCGTGCGATGCGCCTGGCGGTCAGCAAGGCCCAGACCGTGGGCACGGGCTCCGTGCTGATACGGCACAGTAACCACTTCGGCCAGGCCGGTTACCATGCCGAGGTAGCCGTCAAGGCAGGCATGATCGGTTGGGCGATGACCAATGCCGCGGCCGAGATTGCGCCCTGGGGGGCTAAGACTGCGGTCGTTGGGACGAACCCCTGGGGTATCGGCATCCCGCGCCCGACAGGCTTCCCGATCCTGCTCGACATGGCGCTTAGCGCTTCAGGCCGAGGCATGGTTCAGTGGGCCCATCGCGCAAACCAGCCCATCCCCGATCACTGGGTTCTCACGGCAGACGGTCGTCGCAGCACAGACCCGGGAGACTACATCGCAGAGGATGGCAGGACCTTTGTGGGCACCCAACTGCCCATCGGCGAATTCAAAGGTTATGGTCTCAGCCTCTTCACCGATGTCGTCACCGGTGTCCTCAGCGGCTCCCTGTTCGGCACCCAGGTCTTCACTGATCTCAGCAATCACGATGTCGGACACTTCATGCTCGCGATCAATCCGGAGATATACATGGATCGCAACGAGTTTGAACGCCGGATCGAGGAGTTGGTGGCGCAGATCCGGGCGGCGGAGCCGATCGATCCGGGGAGCCCCATCTATCTTCCGGGCGAATTAGAACTCCTGCGGGAGCAGGAGCGGATGGTCGGGGGCGGCATACCGGTGGATGCAGAAACAGTCGAAGGTCTGAGGCGGCTCGCGGAGGAGCGACGCGTTCCTGCGCGTGCCGTGATCGTCCTCGAACACAGTCAGCATCAAGGAGAAAAGCATGATGGTTCAGGCACTACAGATCGGCAATGTGTCAGTGCAGCCGGGAGAGGTGAAGCGCGGGGGCATCCCGCTTGGCGTGGACCTATATGGGCGCGAGCGGGTGATGCCCATCATCGTCTACCGCGGCATTGAGGACGGGCCCCGGGTCTGGATCAATGGTGCGACGCACGGCGACGAGCCCGAAGGTCCCTATTCAATTCATCTATTGCTGAGGCAGATCGATGTCACCAAGATGAAGGGGCTTGTGGTTGCGGTCCCTGCGATGAACATTGAGGCCTTCACCAGCGGTGACCGAGGCGATCCGCGCGACACATTCTCCTATGATATGAACCGGATTTATCCGGGCCGTGCCGATGGCTATGCAACTGAACGCGTCGCATGGGCGCATTGGGAGGCAATGAAGGACCAATGCGATCTGCAGATTGCCATACACTCTGGTGGTGATCACTCGTTCCTGGATACGGCCATCTTCGCCGCGGACACCCCGGCCTCTCTTGAGCTGGCGGCAGCCATGGGTCCTGACTGGAATCTAATCAACGCCAGCAGCGCAGGACGAGGCAGCCCAAGTTCCATGATGGCCGAGTTAGGTAAGGGCGGCATCACAGTGGAGTTGGGCGGCTGGTGCTCAATGCTCACCAACGATTTTCACGAGGTCGGTCGGCGACTATCGGATGCTTATCTCAACGTCCTCCGGCACTACGACATGATTGAAGGCAAGCCGGAGTATGCTGCCCGGTGGTTGCGCGGGCACCAGGTGGCCCTGCTCGCCAACAGGACGGGACTCTTCATCGGTGAAGATGTTCCGCTGCGCACCCCGATGGCCAAGGGCACGGTACTTGGGCACATCTATGACCTCTACGGCGACGAGATCGAGACTCTGCGCGCCCCGGCCGACGGGCAAATCTTCGGCCTGCGCTTCCGGGTGATGACCCAGACCGGCGACTGGTGCTGTTTCTACGCGGTGATCGATGAAGAGCGCGCCGACCTGTTGGTCCGCCGATAGCGGGCGCGGAGGCGAATGATGTCTCACCCTATGACAACCAAACGCGGTTTGATTCCTGAAGACCTGATGCTGTTCAGCCTGGTGGAGCAGATGAGCTTGGCCGACGATGGCCACCACCTCGCCTACACGGTCAAGCGGCCGCACGCCGGACGAAACGGCTATCAGGCCGACGCCTACCTGATGGACCTGATCACCCGGGCGACCATCAAGCTGACCAACGGCGACGGCCAGGCCAACTCACCCGCTTGGAGTCGCGACAGCAGCAAGTTGGCGCTCGTCTGGAAGGGAGACGAGGAGACCAGGGTGCTCATCTTCGCCGCCGATGGAGCCTTGCTTCACAGCCATTTGATCGACGGCGCTGCGCCTTCCGAGCTGGATTGGGCACCCGACGGCAATCGATTGATCTGTGTACGGTGGACCGTAACACATCGCGACGATGACTACAGCATTCCGCACGATATCCCGGCCCCAACCATCCGTTACATCACGCGACTGCGATACAAGATGGATGGTGTGGGTTGGATAGAAAACCGATTCTGCCAGCTCTGGTTGATCGACGCTGAATCGGGTGAGTTCGTCCAGTTGACCGCCGATGAACGAGATTACAGCCAGCCGCGCTGGAGTTGGGATGGGACACACCTGGCCTATACCTGCGCCACCCGCGAAATGGATGTGCCACTGGGGCACGGGCAGATAGAGATTATGGATCTTATGACCGGCAACGCCAATCTCTTGCTCCCGGCTTGGAACGGACTTGCTCATTCTCCCCAGTGGCGCCGCGATGATGGGGCCATCGTCTTCACGGGCCATAATTCTCCTCCGCCGGTAAATAATCGGATTTTTTCGCACGTATGGCACCATGAACTGGCTACGGGCATCTCACGAGACCTCTCGCAGGATCGCGAACGCGGAGGTTGGAAACTATTGTGTGGCGGATCAGCGGGCCGCCCTAACGAATATCACGGTCCGCTGGCCGGGCGGACGGGGCAAGATTTACTTCCTTCTGACCGAGCAAGGGGCGTGCAACCTGTATAGTACGACCGAAGAGGGTGGGTGCCATCTGGAGGTAGGGGGCAACTCGGTCACCTTCGAGTATGCGCCTTCGGCGGCTGGCCCGGTGGTCTATGGACAAGCAGACACATCCAACCCGGGTGACCTCTACCTGCTACAGGATGACGTTAGCCACTGTTTGACTGACTTGAACCCTTGGCTGCACTCGCGTCAACTGGCCGAGCCGCACGACTACTGGTATCAGGGGATTGAGGGCGTAAAAGTACACGCCTGGGAAATTCAGCCTCTGGATTTCCGCTCAAATCAGCGCTATCCCCTGGTGCTCGAGGTACACTGCTCGCAGTTCTCGTGGGACTTCAGCTTCGAGTTCCAGTGCCTGGCTGCTGCAGGTTACGTCGTAGTGTACTTCAACCAGCGAGGCACCACCGCCGGTTACGGACAGGCCTGGACGCGCGCGAGCGAGGGGGATCAGGGCGGCAAGGACTATGAGGAGATCATGTTGGGGGTCGATGACCTTCTGAAGCGGTCGTATATCGATCCTGAACGGATGGGCGTGACCGGAGGAAGCTGCGGTGGGTTCCTGACCAATTGGATCATCGGCCACACGGATCGTTTCAAGGCAGCCGTCACCCAACGCTCGATATCGAATGAGATCAGCATGTTCGGCACCTCCGATATTGGGCCGGAGATGGCGGCGGGCGAGACTTCCGGCATGCCTTGGACCAGTTTGGAGACCATGTGGCGCCAGTCGCCATTGGCCTATGTCGACAAAATCCACACTCCGCTGTTGATTCTGCACGCTACCGAGGACCATCGCTGTGCTTTAGAGCAGGCTGAGCAATTGTATGCTGCGCTGCGCTGGCTAAAGCGCCCGGTCGAAATGGTGATCTTCGTGGGTGAGAGCCATGGCCTTACCCGTGGCGGTCGACCCGGCAACCGGATCGAGCACCTGAAGCGGATCAAGGGGTGGTTCGACCGCTATCTGTGAGAAAGGAGTGGAACGTGTATGACTCACAGACCGAATCTGTTAGGGGATTGGTCCCAGAAGACCTCCTGCTCTTCAGTTGGCTGCAGGAAGTAGCGCTCAGTCCCTCTGGCGTGATGCTGGCTTATACGGTGCGCCGGCCGGATACCGAACGCAACGGATACCAGACCGATGCCTATCTACGCGATCTACAAACCAGCGAAGAAATCAGGCTGACCTCTGGTGTGGGTTGTGCTTCATCGCTGGCGTGGAGCCGCAGCGGCGATTGGCTTGCCTTCACGTGGCGAGATGTCGAACAATCTGCTGTCCGCGTTGTCACCGCCGATGGCGCGGCTGTGGCGGACTACGCCGTTTCCGGAACTGCTCCCTCCGAATTAGATTGGTCCCCTGACGGCAGAAAGCTGGCATGCAGCCGCTGGACTCCGCTGTGTGAGGCCGATGGATATGGCACACGTCCACGTCCGGGGGTCCCTGCGCCCACCCTGCGCGTGGTCACCCGCCTGCGCTACAAACAGGACGGCGCGGGCTGGGTCAACGATCGTTATCGCCAGATCTGGATCCTGAGATCTCGCGACCGGTGAGCTACGCCAGCTCACCGATGGTGAGCGCGACCATGGTGAGCCTCGTTGGAGTTGGGACGGGACCCGTTTGGCCTTCGTGGCAATGGCGCGTGAACAAAATACTCCACTCGGCCAGGGACAGATCCTGATTCACGATCTTCGGACAGGCCAGACCGTACCCATGATCGTGGGGTGGCAGGGCGCATCGAGAAGCCCGCAGTGGCGCCATGATGATCAGGTCATCGCCTTCACGGGACACAGCCCGGCACCGCCAGTGAACCGCAGCCAGTTTCAGCATGTTTGGGTTTGTGATCTGGGGACTGAGCAGGCACGGGATTGATCCGGCGACTTGGATCAAGAAGTAGGCAACTATGCCGTGGCTGATCAACGAGCCGGATTGGTAAACGTTACCGTCAAGTGGCCGGATGGTCGCGGCCGTATGTACTTCCTCTTGACTGAGCAGGGCGCTACCCATCTTTACAGCGTCCATGAGGACGGAAAGTGCCGTCTTGAGGTTGGGGGCCGCTGTGTAGTCTTTGAGTATTCGGCTTGTGTAGACGGTGCGCTAGCCTACGGCATGGCGACCCCAAGCAACCCGGGCGAGCTCTACACGCTCCGCGATGGGGTGGCGGCACAACATACCAACCTCAATCCCTGGTTGAACTTCCGAAAGCTGTCAGCGCCGCGTGAGTACTGGTATGCCGGCATCGATGGAATCCCGGTGCATGCCTGGGAGATCAAGCCATTGGGATTCCAGGAGGGTCAGCGCTATTCGACCATCCTGCAAGTTCACTGCTCAATGTTCTGCTGGGATTTCAATTTTGAGTTCCAGTGCATGGCCAGCGCAGGCTATGTGGTCACCTACTTCAACCAACGCGGTACCACGGCAGGCTACGGCCAGGCCTGGACCAAGGCAGGAAGCGGCGCCAAAGGTGCGTGGGGCTACGACGAAATCATGTTGGGAGTCGATGATCTCGTCCAGCGAGATTACGTTGATGAAAGCCGATTAGGTGTGACCGGTGGAAGCTGTGGCGGATACCTGACCAACTGGATCATCGGCCACACTGATCGGTTTGCTGCAGCCGTGACTCAGCGCTCGATCAGCAACGAGGTCAGCGACTTCGGTACGGCGGACATCGGTCCTGAGTCGGGCGAGGTGACGACTGGCGGCCAGCGTCCGTGGACCGATATTAACACCTATTGGCAGATGTCCCCGCTTTCTGCGGTCGAGAACATCCATACCCCGTTGCTGATTCTGCACGTGGACGAGGATTATCGCTGCCCGCTGGGGCAGGCCGAAGAACTCTTCACCGCCCTGCGCTGGATGGGGCGCGAAGTGGAGCTGGTGGTCTTCCAAGGCGAGAGCCACGGTTTGACCCGCGGTGGGCGCCCCGGTAACCGGATCGAGCATGTGAGGCGCAGCTTGGGATGGTTCCATAAGTACTTAGGAACTCGGCCGGCGTGAGGGCGACCCATGACCGGATGATTCCTTGAAGGAGTGATGAGGATGCGAATCGGCAACATCGAAGCCCATGCAGGCGAGCATGCTTTTGGGTTCTTGCAAGGGGCCAGGTCTCGATCAGGGCTCAGCCCGGATATCCCCGTACATCTCTTCGTGGGGAGTGAGGCCGGGCCAACGCTGCTGGTGCAGGGCGCCATTCATGGCTCCGAGATTATCGGCTCCATGGCGATCTTGAACTTCATTAAGAAGCTGGACCCCAAGACGCTGCGCGGCAACATCATTGCCGTGCCAGTGGTCAATCGTGCCGGTTTCGAGCTCATGGAGCGCGGCTCCAAGATCGACGGCAAAGACATCAGCCGGCTGTTCCCCGGTAATCCCAAGGGCAGCGTCTCCGACCAAGTAGCCTACGTCTACTTCGAGGAGGCCATCCGCCAGGCCAACGTGATGATCGATTTCCACGCTGGTGGACGTACTGCCTATGAGCGTTATGTCTTATTCGATGCCGACAAAGACGCGAACAACCTGACCGACATCGAATTGAAGCGGCACAAGCTGATCGTGGCGTTCGGCCTGGACCAAGCCGCCTTCTTCCCACCTGGCACCTTCGGCACCAACAAGAGTCGGGAGGCGATCGAAGAAGCGGGCGTGGTGCAGTTCACGCTGGAGTTCGGCGGCGGCACTGGTTGGTTCAAAAACGGTGAGGACAATGTGCGGGACGCCGAACGGGGCATCTGGAACACAATGAAAGCCATGCGCATGATCGATGGGGAGTTCGAAGCCGATGGGCCGCTCTGCACGGTCTACAACGCAGGCGTCGTCCTCTGGAAGCCGCCGGTAGATGGCTTCTTCATCCGCCTAAAGGAGTTCGGAGAGTTCGTCAAGGCGGGGGAGATTCTACGGCACACTGATTGACCCGTATACAGGGAAGGAACTGGCGACCATCCCTAATACCCGGGATGCCATCGTCATCCCCAGTGGCCAGAACTGGTTCACCATCGGCGCTACATCGGTTGGTATACTAGGCATCGTGGATCGCGTAGAGGATCGGCGGACGGCTGATCTCTACGTGACGTTCTAAGCCTGAGGGCGAGGTCAAGATGAAAATCGCACAAATTGAAGCGCAGCCAGGCCAGAAGGCCTTCGGCTTTGTCAAGGCTACGGAGACGCACGGGGGATTCGCCGTGCATTTCCCCTTGCACATCGTAGCAGGACGGCAACCGGGACCGACGTTGCTGGTGGTGGCGGGGATGAGCGGGTTGGAGATCGAGCCGGCGCTGATCCTGCCGCAAGTGGTCGCCGAGCTTGATCCGGCCGTGTTACAGGGGACGTTGTTGGTCGTGCCGCTGTTCAACACTTCGGGGTTCGAGTTCGAACAAGTGAACGCCATCTGGGATGATAAGACGTTGCCGCGGCTGGGGCGGGGCGCAGCGGCTGGCACGGTGAGCGAACAGTTGCTGCACTGCTTTTACGAAGAAGTCGTCCAACGCGCCGATGCCGTGATCGATATTCGGACGGGTGCGTTGTGGGGCTACTTCCGCTATGCGGGGGTGTATGCGACGGGGGCTGAAGCTCAGGGGCGTGCGTTAGCAGAGGCGTTGGGGCTGCCCCACGTCGTATTGGGTACACCGACGGACGGGTCGTACGCCTGGGAAGCCGCGGGGGATGGCAAAGCGGTCGTATCGGCGTGGATCGGCGGTGGACCGGGATTGCGGGACTACCGGCAGGAAGACATGCAGCGCGTGCGCCAGGCGGTGGTGAATGGGCTGCGGCAGTTGAAGATGCTGGACGGGGCGTTGGAGCGCATCGACGAGCCTGTGACGACGGTGCGTGGGCACACCTGGGTGAAGGTGTCGGGGCCGCGTGGGCTGACGTTCATGGCCAAAGGCCAACGGGGGCAACTGGTGGGCGCGGGGGGCGTGATCGGCTACGTCAAGCATCCGTTCACCGGGGACATCGTGCATGAGTTTCGTGTCGAGCGGGGCGGACTCATGGTGCATGCCGGCGCCTCCTGGCCCATTGTGCCGGAGGATGCCGTCCTGGCCATCCTCGGCGATGTCGTGGCCTGACAGCCAACGAGCGTGAGATGAAGCAGGCTCATGTTGGAAACCAAGAGCGGAACTGCAACTTGGACACAACGGCTATCCAGCAGTTTCCGCTACCGTGGCTACCGCCAGCTCTTTGCTGGGAGCATGCTGGCACAGACCGTATTCCGGATGAACGATTTCATCTTGGGCTGGCAGATGCTGCAGCTCACCAACTCAGCTTTCTGGGTGGGATTAGTGGCGTTTGCCAGCGGTATTCCTTTGCTAATCTTCTCGCCATTCACAGGAATGCTTGCGGATCAGCGCAAGCGACAGCATATCGTAGCAATGGGCTTGGTGGGTTCGGCGCTGGCCATTTTGTGGCTCACCTGGCTCAGCGCAGTGGGACGCGTTGAGCCGCTGCACATCGTGCTGGTAGCATTTTTAGTCGGCACCGGGTTCACGCTGTATGCGCCGGCACGCCTGGCAATGCTGCCTAACCTGGTCCCAGGCCCGATGCTACGCAGCGCATCGACACTCGAGTATTCTAGCACGCGGTTGGTCGGTTTCTTTGGCCCAGTACTGGCAGGCTTTCTGGTAGAACGTGCGGGCATACCGATCGGTCTCCTGGGTGGCGTGATTTTGTTACTGCTCAGCGTGGCGGTATTCATGCGTATCGACGGGGGACAGCCTGCCCGAGAGGGGGCACCGACGAAACACGCCATACTGATCCCGTTGCGCGAGGCTCTATCATACATACACACAGATCGGCCGCTTTGGTCGCTTATTCTGCTGGGGCTGGTGATGGTACCCATTGGCATGGTGCATCAGAAGATGCTGCCGGTCTTTGTACAGGACGTCTTGGGCGCAGGAGCCGCCACACTGGGGCTTATGGTCGGGCTTTTTAGCATGGGGGCGGCTTTGGCGGGAATCGTTCTGGCGGGCATCGGACCGTTACAGCAAGGGCGAGTGCTCCTGGGATCTGCACTGTTGATTAGTCTGGGGGTCATCGTATTCGCCTTCACCCGCAATACAGGCCTCGCACTGACTCTGGCGCTCCTGCTTGGTGTGATCGACGGCGGGTTCTTGACACTGAGTAATGTGGTATTTCAGACCCGCGCCCCTGATTCAATGCGCGGACGTGTCTTGGGCGCCTGGGGGATGGTTTGGGGTATCTTGCCGTTCACGGCATTGTTGGCCGGTCTCCTTACTGACAAGATCGGAGTCGTTTATGTGATAGCTGGTAGCGGTGCGCTCTGCCTGCTGTTTACGCTTGGTATAGCCATCACCTCGCCGCACCTGAGAGAACTGGGATGACGCTGATCCTGCGCAACCATGAAGTCCGCGGACTGATGTCTCTTTCCGGATACATTGAGGCCGTAGAGGAAGGCTATCGGCAGGTTGGTCTTGACCATGGCGCAGGTTTGCCGCGCCACAACATCTGGTTGCAAGGGGATCGCTCCCAGGCTATCGGTGGCGGGCACATGCCTCCTGGCGCGTGAGGCTCGTTCAAACTCAAGGCGGCCCTGTTGCCAGATATCGGTTTTGCGGGGGTGCAAGCCTACACGGCTGGGTTAGGATACGGCTTATCAACTTATCTCTTTCTCTTCGATGCTGTGTCCGGGAATCTGGCAGCGCTGATTGAAGTGCTGTACTACGACTGGTTGAAAACCGCTGCGGTGGCCGCGGTGGCAACCCGCTACCTCGCGCCACCTGGGAGTGAAGTGGTCGCACTGTTCGGCACAGGACGCCACGCACGCAGCCAGTTGCACGGCTTGTGCGCCGTCCTCCCGATCCGCCGGGTTCAGGCTTACAGCCGCGATGTGGACAAACGGGAAGATTTTTGCCGCAGACTTTCGGATGAGTTGCACATTTCTGTTGTGCCGGCGGCATCACCGGCTGAGGCGATCGGGGGCGCGCACATCATTACCACGATCACCACATCGCCAGTTCCCGTATTCGATGGTAATCTACTTGCCGCACAGCCCCTTCACATTAATGCTATGGGCGCGCACTATCCTTGGGTACGGGAGATTGACACCCAGGTAGTTCAAGGCAGTCGGATCATTCTAGATCTACGAGATCAGGCCATGATGGAAAAGGGTGAAATCTTGATCCCCCTGAAGGCTGGGGAATTAAGCGCTACAGACCCGGTTGGGGACTTAGGTGAGGTAATCTCCGGCAAGATCCCCGGCCGTACATCTGACACACTGTGGACGCTTTTCTTGTCGGGTGGAACGGGGATCGAGGATATTGCAGTGGGCGCCCGACTATATCAGCAGGCCCTTGCTGCCGGTGTGGGTAGCGAGATCGAATTGGACCAACCGTACGATTTTGAATTCTAGGTCAATCTGGTGAAGGAGTCTAAGCAATGCTGACACATCAAGGATTGAAGAAGGACGTTGCTCGCCGCATCGAACGTATCCAGGCCATGATGCAGGCGAAGGATTTGGGCGCACTTATCGTCGTAGGTGGCGGGGCACCAGGTTCGATGGGCGCGATCCGCTACATCTCCAACGCCCACCTCTGGGGCGGGGCGGGGTATATCGTGCTTGGAAACGAAGATCCCGAGCCCTGGGCGGAGATCTGGAGTTCCTACCAGGCGGTCTGGACGCGCAACGAGGCCACTACTAGCCCGCAACGCGTGGAGTCGCCCGATGACCCGCTCGGTCGCTCCGCAGAGTTAGCTAAGCAGTACGCCGAAAAGAGCAAACGTATCGGCATGGTTAATATGAATAAGCTGATGAGCCTTTCGGAGCATGGCAAGCTGAGCAAGATGTTGCAGGGCTACGAAATGGTCGAGGTCACGGGCGAGTACAATGCGATCCGCCAGATCAAATCCCCCTGGGAACTCGAAGCGATTCAGCAGCAGGGCGCCATCTTGGACGCTTCCATGGATGTCTTTCGGGATCACGCGTACGTCGGCGCACGTTATTGGGATGTCTGCGCTGCCACCGAGGCCTTTGTGAAGGCCAAGGGTGCTTTCTGGGGCCGTACCAAGCTCTCCTTGGATCTCACCCCATTCACCGTGCCCACCCCCAAGGACCTCACGATGGGGGAGGACGACATCATCAACTTTGAGATCGTCTATGAGTCTCCGTGGGGCTACTGGTTGGAGATGACGACCATCTTCTCGTTCCATCAGCTTCCTGACGAGGCTCAGAGCCTGTTGGAGGGTTACCTGGCTGCAGTGGATGCTTCATCTGCTGAGGCAAAGGCAGGGAACACCTTCCGGATGATCTCTGACGCCAACGATCAGGCGTTGCGCGAACATGGTTTCAACGTGGTCGGCAAGCACACGCCCGACTGCCACAGCACCGGACTGGACGGCAGTGATGGCCCCAGCTCTGAGGGAGCGCCTGACTTCCAGCTTAAGGCCAACATGGTGCTGTCTTACCATCCCGGCACTGTGCTCGAGGGCAACCGGGGCTTCCTCATTTCAGACAACTTCCTGGTGACACCTGAGGGTGCTGTGCGTCTATCGCCACATAATGCACACCGGTATCACATGCTACTGGAGCGTTGCGCGTGAACGTCTACATTACCATGGATATGGAGGGCATTTCCGGCATCACGACGGGCGACATGGCGCGTTCGAGGTTCTGCGGAGTGGTCCCACCGTGGACGCCAACTGGCCACCGATGACGTCAATGCTGCCATCGAGGGCGCGCTGGCAGCCGGCGCCAAGCGCATTTGGGTACAGGACATGCACGATTCGGGTGAGACCATCCTACGCGAGAGGCTGCATCCAAGCGCTGAACTCATCACGGGGTGCCACAATGTGGTCGGGCATATGCCTGGTCTTGATTCGTCTTTCGATGCCGTGCTCCTGATCGGGTTTCATGCCATGATGGGAACACGCTTTGCGCATTTCGATCACACCATCAGCACAGCTTGCATCAGTCAAGTACGTTTCAACGGCCGGCCGGTAGGCGAGTTGGGTATCTTCGCGGGTTATGCCGGGTTCTACGGCGTTCCGGTAGCGTTGGTAACCGGCGATGTCGCGGCAACGAAGGAGGCCGCCGATTTTCTGGGCGATGTGACGACTGTCGCTGTGAAACAAGGGCTGGGTCGTTTTGCCACGTGCTCGCTGCGTGCGGAGGGAACCCAAACTGAAATTCGCCTAGCGTCCGAGCGAGGGCTGAAGCGTTCTAACAATGTCTGGAAGCCGGAGGCGCCCTTAACTATTGCGGTAGATTTCCTGCGTTCAGCAGAAGCCGATCTCGCCGAGATCCTGCCTGATGCGCAGCGCACCGGCGCACGCACGATAGAGTACACTCACGATTCGTGGCAGATGGCCTTCCGTGGGCTGCAGACCATTGTCAGCCTTGCGGGCCTTGCAGCGAGTCGTTGGGCCGCTGCCCTCTACACCAAAGGCAATCCGGTCATCTGACGCGGTCGGATCGGTCTCACTGGATCTGATTACTAGAGCTGCCACTTGAAGGGCGCAGATCGCTGCGCCGAATCTTGGTTATATATGGAGGAGTATCACATGAAAGGCACGTTCGTTATCCGTCTGGTCGTGTTGATGGTTCTGGTGGGCACGCTCGTGTCCGCCTGCGCCCAGCCGACCCCCGTCCCAGCGCAGCCGACCGCTGCGCCTCAGCCCGCTGCGCCTCGAGCCCGCGGTTGCGGAACCGACCAAGGCGCCTGAGCCCGCAAAGGCACCCGAGCCGACCCCTGCCAGCACCCGTTGAGCCGAGCCGCTTCGTCTTCGCGCACACCGGCCCGATTCGCACCATGGATGCCCCCGTGACCTGGTTTGGTTCAACCCACTGGCTCACCAATCTACTCTACGACTGCCTGATCTGGCGTGATGCGGACGGTTCTGGGTACGTCGGCCAGGCTGCCGAGCGGTGGGAGAATGTGGACCCGGTGACCTGGCGCTTCTACCTGCGACCTGGCATCACTTTCCACAACGGCGAGCCGCTGGATGCCGAAGCGGTCAAGTGGAACATCGATCGCGTTATGACTCGTGAGGATTTCCTGGTGCAGCCGCAATGGCAGTTTATCGACAAGGTCACCGTCATCGACCCTACAACAGTCGAGATCACCACCGATGAGCCGCACGCTTACTTTGAGTATGATGTCAGCTACAACGGCTGCGAGCTGCTGCCGCCCAAGTACATGGCGGAGGTCGGCGAAGAGAAGTTCGCTACGGCGCCTGTTGGTTCAGGTCCATACAAGCTGACCGAACTGGCCCTGAACGAGAAATATGTCTTCGAGGCCTGGGATGGATACTGGGGCGGTCGCCCCGAGGTAGACCAGATAGTCTACCAAGTCATTCCGGAGACGGCAAGCCAGATCGCCACGCTGCTGGCCGGACAGGTTGATTTTGTCTCCAATGTCCCCATCCCGGATCGGGAGCGGCTGGAGGCAGCCGATGGTGTGGGGCTGCTTCGGGGTCCGGCCAATCAGCAGCACCTGCTGTATGCGCGCTTTGAGACCACCTCGGGCAAGCTGACGGAGAACTACCCGGGTTACGAGCCCACGACGATGGATAAGCGTATCCGCCAGGCTGTGAGCCATGCGCTGGATCGCGAGCTGCTGGGCGAGTATCCAGGGTACGGGGCGTCCCAGTCTCCTGCGTGTGGACACCCACGACGTCGACCATGTGGGCCAGTACGCGGGCACTGAGGCGGCTCTGAACTACTACAATCCCGAGCTCGCCAAGCAGTTGATCAAGGAAGCTGGCTTCGATCCGGATGCTGGCAAGAAACCTTTGGTGCATCTCGACTCACCCAACGCGTACGCGGGCAACGAAAAGGAAGTGGCCGAAGCTGCCAAGGCCATGCTGGAAGAGGTCGGCTTCGAAGTGGAGCTTAGTATCCTGGACCGAGCTGCGTATTACGAGCAGATCATTGACTCCGGGAACTGGCGTGAACTAGCATTGATCCCTATCGGTGGTTCCGGTTCGTTGATCCCGATGTTCTATCAATGCACCTGGAAGGCGCCGGGCTTCAACACTTGCGCGATTGTGGAAGGTGAATGGGATGCATTGAGCAAGGAGATCTTGCAGACGGTCGATCCTGAGGAGCGCAAGGTTCTCTGGGAGAAGTTCTGGGATTACTACGTCGAAGAAGCGGGTGAGATCACTCTGTATTTCATGGATCGTGTTATGGCCATGAACGACAAGTTCGAGTGGACCCCGCGCGGACGGGTGGTTCACGTTCCGTGATCTGAAGCTTAAGGACTAAGAGATCGTGTGAGGACCTCGGTACCGGGGTCCTCACACAGGATGGTGCGTTGGCCAGGCGTTGGAAGTGAAGAGATGGACGTCGTGGCTGGATTCGGTGACAACGCCGTAGCAAGAATCGCTGCCTATGCGGCGGGCCTGCGCTTTGAGGCTTTGAGTGAGATGGCAGTGGTGCGCGCACGCCAAGTGGTACTGGACACGCTGGGCACCATGTTGGGCGGCTACCAGACGCGCCTTGGGCGCCTGGCCGTAGATTATGCTGTTCGCATGCTCCCTGGTGACGAGGCGACTTTGGTCGGCGATGGCCGACGGACGACGGTCGAAGGGGCCGCCTGGGGTAACGGCGTGACTGGAAAACATCTGGGCCTGGATGATGCCCATCGCACTGCCGGGCATGTTGCCGCTGAACTCCTTCCTGCAGTGCTGGCCGTCGGCGAGCAGATGCACTTATCCGGCAAGCAACTCATCACTGCGCTCGCGGCTGGGTATGACATATTCGATACGATTCAATCCGCGGTCGACGCTGTCCAGCGCGAACGCGGGTTGGATCATAAGGGCCAGGCGGGCACCATGGCGTCCGCCGTCTCGGCCGCTGTTGCCATGGGGCTTGAGGCAGAACAGATCGCCAACGCACTGGCACTCAGCATGGATATGGCCTCTGGAACTGAGCAGTATGTCTGGGACAGCGATTCGTGCGACACGAAGGATCTGTTGGCAGGGTACGCCGCACGCAACGGCATTTACGCTGCCAAGCTTGCTAACTTCGGTTTTCGTGGCCCGCGTGGTGCTCTGGACGGTCCGTACGGTTATTTTCACGCATTTGGGCCAGGTTTTCAACCGGCGTTCTTGGACAACATCGGCATTAGTTACGCTTTGGCATCCACAGGTTTCAAGCCACACGCGGGCTGTCGCTATGTGCATGCTGGAGTCGATGCTGCGCTGGAGTTACGGAGTGGCGGCTGTCCGCCACTTGATCAGATTATTTCGATCGTGATCGGCAGCTATCGTGAGGCCATCACTCCCGCGTTCCGCGCGCTACTGTCACCCCAGAGAATAGCAGCCAGGCGGCGTTCAGCTTGCCGACCGCTGTCTGCGTGGCGCTGGTTCGCGGAGGTTGGTATCGTGAAGATATTGCAGCGTATGATGATCCCGATATCCGTCGCCTGCTGTCCATGACGCAAGTCTACCTGGACGACGAGATCCAATCGTCCTATCCAGCCAAGAACGGCTGTGTGGTGAAGGTCACCACACGTGACGGTATCACACACATTGGGCAGGTAGACTACGCCAAGGGTGAGCCGGAAAATATGCTGACCGACAGCGAGTTCGAAGCCAAATTTCGGCGGCTGGTTGGGGAACTGCTTCCTGAGTCTCAGATTGTTCGGTTGATCCAGGCGTGCTCATGTTTAGAGCGACTCGAAGATGTAGGCGACTTGGTGAAGATGACGGTCAAGGTATGATTTTGGCCTTGACCGGATCGTTGGAACTGCGGTTCGGACCCCGCGAGGACGAATCCTGCTGTGACGAGGAGAAAGAGCATGCACATAGGTAACATCGAGGCAAAGCCAGGGGAACACACCTTTGGCTTCTTGGAGGTCGCGAAATCTCGGTCGGGTTTGAGCCCGGATATCCCCGTGCATCTGTTTGCGGGGGGGGACCCCGGGCCAACCCTGCTGGTGCAGGGCGCCATTCATGGCTCCGAAATCATCGGCTCGATGGCGATCCTGAACTTCATCAAGAAACTGGATCCCAAGACGCTGCGCGGCAACGTCATTGCCGTGCCGGTCGTAAACCGGATGGGTTTCGAACTGAGCGATCGAGGCTCCAAGATCGACGGCAAAGACATCAGCCGGCTATTCCCTGGCAATCCTAAGGGGAGTGTCTCCGATCAGGTGGCGTATGTCTACTTCGAGGAGGTCATCCGCCAGGCCAACGTGATGATCGACTTCCATGCTGGAGCCCAGGTCGCCTACGAACGCTACGTCCTGTTCACTGCCGATGCCGATCCTGGCAACCTCACTGATATTGAGGCGAAGCGGCGCAAGCTGATCGTGGCGTTCGGCCTGGACCAGGCCGCCTTCTTCCCACCTGGCACCTTCGGCGCAAACAAGGCGAAAGAAGCGATCGAGGGTGCAGGGGTGGTGCAGTTCACGCTGGAGTTCGGCGGCGGCACTGGTTGGTTCAAAAACGGCGAGGACAATGTGCGGGACGCCGAACGGGGCATCTGGAACACAATGAAAGCCATGCGCATGATCGATGGGGAGTTCGAAGCCGATGGGCCGCTCTGCACGGTCTACAACGCGGGCGTCGTCCTCTGGAAGCCGCCGGTAGATGGTCTCTTCATCCGAAAGAAGCGGTTCGCTGAGTTCGTCAAAGCCGGGAAGATCTACGGCACACTGATTGACCCGTATACAGGGAAGGAACTGGCGACCATCCCCAATACCCGGAGATGCCATCGTCATCCCCAGCGGCGAAGAATGGCCGACCATCGGCGCTACATCGATTGGTATTTTGGGCATCGTGGATCGCGTAGAGGATCGGCGGACGGCTGATCTCTACGTGACGTTCTAAGCCTGAGGGCGAGGTCAAGATGAAAATCGCACAAATTGAAGCGCAGCCAGGCCAGAAGGCCTTCGGCTCTGTCAAGGCTACGGAGACGCACGGGGATTCGCCGTGCATTTTCCCTACACATCGTGGCAGGACAGCGACCAGGACCGACGTTGCTGGTGGTGGCGGGGATGAGCGGGTTGGAGATCGAGCCGGCGCTGATCCTGCCGCAAGTGGTCGCCGAGCTTGATCCGGCCGTGTTACAGGGGACGTTGTTGGTCGTGCCGCTGTTCAACACTTCGGGGTTCGAGTTCGAACAAGTGAACGCGATCTGGGATGATAAGACGTTGCCGCGGCCGGGCGGGGCGCAGCGGCTGGCACGGTGAGCGAACAGTTGCTGCACTGCTTTTACGAAGAAGTCGTCCAACGCGCCGATGCCGTGATCGATATTCGGACGGGTGCGTTGTGGGGCTACTTCCGCTATGCGGGGGTGTATGCGACGGGGGCTCGAAGCTCAGGGACGTGCGTTAGCGGAGGCGTTGGGGCTGCCCCACGTCGTATTGGGTACCGACGGACGGGTCGTACGCCTGGGGAGCCGTGGGGGATGGCAAAGCGGTCGTATCGGCGTGGATCGGCGGTCGGACCGGGATGCGGACTACCGGCAGGAAGACATGCAGCGCGTGCGCCAGGCGGTGGTGAATGGGCTGCGGCAGTTGAAGATGCTGGACGGGGCGTTGGAGCGCATCGACGAGCCTGTGACGACGGTGCGTCGGGCACACCTGGGTGAAGGTGTCGGGGCCGCGCGGGCTGACGTTCATGGCCAAGGCCAACGGGGGCAACTGGTGGGCGCGGGGGACGTGATCGGCTACGTCAAGCATCCGTTCACCGGGGACATCGTGCATGAGTTTCGTGTCGAGCGGGCGGACTCATGGTGTATGCCGGCGCCTCCTGGCCCATCGTGCCGGAGGATGCCGTCCTGGCCATCCTCGGCGATCCGCAAACGTGATGTTTCGATAGACTCGACCTGGGCTCGCAATTGCGCTCCCTGGGTAACTCGGCGAGAGGGGGTGATGTGTTGAGGTGAGTTGTCGTACGCTCTGAAGGGCGGGATTACTGTGCTCTTTCATCACACGAAAGGAGTAAGGATTAGCCATGACTAGGAAAAGCGTGTTCAAGGTCATCGCACTCAGTGTCGTGACCATCATACTTCTGACCTCCTGTGGCACTGCGCCGACTCCATCGCAACCGGCGCCAGCAGAATCAACGACGGCGCCTGCAGAACCAACAACAGCGCCAGCAGAACCAACGACGGCGCCAGCAGAACCAACGACGGCGCCAGCAGAACCGACAACAGCGCCAGCGGAACCGACAACCTTCGTATTTGCGCATACTGGGCCGATTCGGACCATGGATGCCCCGGTGACCTGGTATGGGTCAACACATTGGCTCACCAACTTGCTCTACGACTGTTTGATCTGGCGTAAGAAGGATGGAACCGGCTATGTGGGTCAAGCCGCCGAAAAATGGAGAACATCGACCCTACCACTTGGCGTTTCCACTCTGCGGCCGGGTCAGTTTTTCATAACGGCGAGCCTCCGGACGCTAACGCGGTGAAATGGAACATCGATCGGGTGCGTACCCGCGAGGAATTCAGGTGAAGCCTCAATGGGCGTTTGCTGAAGGAGGTCAAGGTTATCGATGACCAGACTGTTGAGATCACGACGAACAACCCGCACGCCTATTTCGAATACGATGTCAGCTACAACGGTTGTGAGCTTCTGCCGCCAAAGTACATGGAAGAGGTTGGCGAAGAGAAATTCGCCGTCCAGCCGGTGGGTTCAGGGCCATACAAATTGACAGAGGCGGTGCTGAACGAGAAGTATGTGTTTGAGGCCTGGGACGAGTACTGGGGAGGCAAGCCCCCGGTTGATGAGGTCATCTATCAGGTAATTCCCGAAAAGGCCAGCCAGATTGCCGCTCTGTTGGCCGGGCAGGTTGATCTGGTGGCGGGTATCCCTCTGCCCGATGTGCCCCGTGTGGAGTCTGCTACAGGGTTGAAGACCATGGAAGAGTCCTCCAATCGGTTGCACATGCTCTATCTTCGCAGCGAGACGGAGTCTGGCAATATGGCCAAGAAGTATCCGGATTATAAGCCAGCCACGCTGGACAAGCGGATTCGTCAGGCTATCAGCCATGCTCTGGACCGCAATTTGCTGGCTGAGGTCCAGGGGAGTGCGACACCGACCATTGTACGCTTAAGCCGTAACGACCCGGAGAGCTTCTCCGAGAAGTATAGCGGCGCCGAGATGGCTGATGAGTGGTACGATCCTGACTTAGCCCGAAAACTGATCAAGGAAGCAGGGTATGACCCCGGTACGGGAAACAAACCTAAGTTGTATTTCGATACGCCCGCAGCGTATTTCGGCAATGAGAAGGAAGTCGCTGAGGTCATCACTGCAATGCTCGAAGAGGTTGGTTTCGAAGTTGAGCTCAACGTACTGGATCGCTCGGCTTATTTCGAGCAAATCGACGAGCCAGGCAACAACCGAGACATGCTGCTGGTAACCCTGGGTGGGGGAGCCTCTCTGATACCGACTTTCTATACGTGTGACTGGTGGGAGTCTACCTATCACGTGTGTGAACCAGAATGGAGTGACCTGGGGTTGGAGATCACAAAGACAATCGACCCTGTGAAGCGCAAGGAACTGTGGGGCAAGTGGTGGGAGTACTTCATCGACTATGCTCAGACGGTACCGCTGTACGAGATCGACAATATCTACGCCATGAACGATCAATTCGATTGGACGCCACGCGCCGACGGTTGGATGACTTTCCGTGAGCTGGAGCCCGCCAAGTAACCAGCATGGTGATGGGGGCCTGCGCTATGCTCATGCCGGCCCCCATGGGGAGTGGAAATGCCAAGGTACATTGCTTCTCGTCTAGTGCAAATGGTGATCACGATTTTTATCGTCTCCCTGGTGGTATTCTTCCTGGTGCGTCTCAAAGGCGATCCAGTCTCGATTCTGGCGCCGGAGACCTTCAACGAGGCACAGAAGGAAGCACTGAGGCGTGCATGGGGGTTAGATAGACCTCTATGGGAACAATATCTTACCTTCCTGCGGAAGGCGGTTACCGGCGATTTTGGAATGTCGATCGAATACCGCATCCCTGCTATGGACCTTGTCCTCGAGCGACTCAAATGGACTTACTTACTTGCGGGTGTAGCGGCTTTGATCGGCTTGATAATCGCTTTACCACTTGGTATCCTTTCAGCCGTTTACCGTAACAGTTTCATTGATCTTATTGTGACGGTATTGGCGACCCTGGGGCGGGCTATGCCAGGTTTTTGGATCGGTTTAATGCTGATCCTTGTGTTCTCGGTGCATTTCCGGTGTACTGCCGGCTTATGGTGCAGAATCACCCAAGTCGATCATCATGCCGGCTCTTGCGTTAGGCGTGGGCCTCGCAGCCTCACTTTCGCGTGCTCACACGTTCATCCATGCTAGAGGTGCTGGGCCAGGACTATGTTCGAACTGCCCGCAGCAAGGGCCTGAGTGAGCGAGTGGTGATACTCCGCCATGCGCTGCGTAACGCCCTCATCCCAGTAGTTACCTCCTTTGGGCTTTCATTAGGTTGGCTGCTGGGTGGGGCTGTGGTCATTGAGTCAGTCTTTTCATGGCCGGGCTTGGGCCGACTAATGATTGATTCGATCAACATCCGCGATATTACGATTGTACAGGCCGGGCTGATGTTTTTTGCCACATCGTTTGTCGTGATCAACCTGATTGTCGATATTATATACACACTACTTGACCCAAGAGTGCGCTACAACTGATCTTCACGGCACCCTTAGGAGGGTTTTCCTGATGGACAATGAAATGCAGAATGTTGCGCTCGTGATCCCCCTCGCCAGCGCGACCAAAGTTCACGGCGTGCTCGCGCCCGTTACGTGTTGAGTTCTCTCAGGCGCAGTCTGGTAGGCATGGTGGGGGTGACCATTGTTATTGCGGTGCTCCTAATGGCGATTATTGGGCCCAGTGTCTCTCCTTTTGACCCGCTCAAGCACAACTTGCCGCGCGCGTTTCAAGCCGCCAGGGTATACTACCCAGTTTGGCACACACTGGTTGGGAACGGACCAACTGGGCCGCGATATTCTTAGCCGGATCATCCTTGGTAGTCGCGTCTCAGTCATGATCGGCCTGATCGCAGCGGCCATTGGCTCGACCGTGGGCATGACGTACGGCATGGCTTCCGGTTTTTTTGGAGGACGGACCGATACCATCTTGATGCGTGTTGCGGACGCGTTTTCTAGGTATACCTTTCATCGTATTGGTGGTGGCTATCTCTGGGGTGGTGGGTCCCGGCTTGCTAACACTAATCCTGATATTGGGGTTCACGGGGTGGGTTACTTACGCGCGCGTATCCCGTGGGGAGGTGCTGGTCATCCGTAACCTCGAATACGTGACGGCCGCACGGGTCATCGGACAAAGAACACCCCTCCTCATCTTTCGACATGTGCAGCCTAACGTGATGTCATCCGCCATCGTGTTGGCAGCCATGGAGGTGGGAGCGGTAATCCTGGCTGAGTCCTCGTTGAGCTTTCTCGGCTTGGGTGTCCAACCACCGACCGTTACGTGGGGGCTAATGCTTGCGGATGGGCGTCAGTATCTCGGCAGCGCGTGGTGGATGACTACGTTTCCTGGAATCGCGATCAGTATTACGGTTTTGGGGATCGTGTTCGTGGGGGACTGGCTGAGGGACGTGCTCGACCCGCGCATGCGGGGGCGAGACTAGGCGTTTCGGTTGGGCAAGTTCAGTATTTCTTGCGGCAGGTGACATTACCCACGCATTTTCCTATTTAGCCCATCGTGAGACAGGCAGTGCCGTCAGGCTTGTGGTGCGTTGAAGCGGAGCTTGGTGGGATCTGTGACAACGAAGGTTCGGAGATGGTCAACGTGTCTGGATACGTGTCTGAAATCCTTACAGGTGATGGGTGTCCTGCGATTCGGGTACCGCGCTCTCGTGCAACTTTGACGCATCGATCCATGTGCGATCAAATCCTGGATCGATGGGGGCAGATCGTGTTCGAGGATATCGGTTTGGGGGCCCTGGAGCGTTCGCTCTTCGAGACTGAATTTGCGGAGACAGTGCAGCAGGCGCACGCTATCGGCGTTCATTCTGGGACGCTTGGGCTTTTCCTGGCGTTACGCGCCTGTGGCGTCGGCCCCCAGGATGAAGTGATCACCGTAGGCAATTCCGACATTTCTACGACGGCGGCCATCTCACACTGCGGCGCGGAACCTGTCCTTTGCGATATTATAAGCGATGATTACACCATCGATCCCGACCGCGTTGAAGAACTCGTAACGCAGCGTACAGCAGCCATTCTGCCGGTCGATCTTTACGGGCATCCCGCGCATACCAGGGCGCTGCGCCCGATCGCCGATCGCTTTGGTCTGAAGATTGTCGAGGATGCAGCCCTGGCGACTGGTGCGGAGGATTTCGGGGTTCCAGTTGGAGCCTATGCGGATGTCACGGTATTCAGCTTTGCCCCGTTAAGCCTCTGGGAAGCGTGGGCAACGGCGCCGCGGTGACTACCAACGATGACACAATTGCAGAGCGGCTCCGATTGCTCTGCGGCTATGGCCATGGCAGGCAGGATTTGGTGAATGCACCGGGACAGCAGGCCCATGTGGCTGAAGGGTTCAACATGCCACTCGATCCTTTGCAGGCCGCGTTGCTGCGAACCAAGCTGTCGCACCTGGAGGATTGGACGCGCGCGCGTAGAGCGGTTGCCGCGGCTTACGCCCAAGGCTTGAGCGGCGCCAATCTGAAGTTGCCTGCCTTTCGGCCTGACAGCAAACCCACCTTCCGCTCCTATACGATCCAAGTGGAGGATCGGGATCGGGTTTACCGCGAGTTGATCAATCGCGGTATCGAGGTCGTCCAGCATTACGTACCGCCAATCTACCGCCAGCCGGTGTATGCCAGCCGAGAACTTCGTGGTGCAGGTCGGCTCGAGGTTACTGAGCAGGTGACGCGACGGCTGCTCTGTCTGCCCGTGACCGTGGAACTCACTCCGGCGGACATCGAGCACGTAGTCGCATCGGTCCGCGCGGTTGTGGGGTAAATAATTGGGCGGCGGTTCGCTGCCGTCATCTAATGGGGAGGTCAAGCATGTCTGACACACTCAGTAGGCGTTTTGCACGCCACGCCGTGGCGCTTGAAGCTTCGGATATCAACGCTTCCGCGTTTTTGATCGCCAAACGGCTTGTGTACGATACCATTGCCACAGGTCTGGGTGGATTTCAGACGCCACTAGGGGCCAGGACAGTACACTTTGTCATCCATGGTATGCCTGGTGGAGATGCGACGCTGCTGGGTACGGCGGGCGCTGTGTCTGCCGAAGGCGCGGCCTTTGGCAACGCGGTGATGTCCAAGATTCTGGGGATGGATGATTCGCACCGCACGGCCAGCCACATCGCAGCCCAGGTTATCCCAGCTTCGCTGGCCATCTGCGAGATGTACGGCCGCTCGGGAGCAGACCTGCTGACTGCCATCATCGGGGCCTACGATCTGGCAGTGGCGATCGGTCACGCTGTTCGAAATTCCACCCGGCAACGCGGCCAGGACATCAAGGGTGTGGTAGGTGTGTTAGCAGCGACCGCGGCGGCGGCGTGCTGCGCTGGTTTTGATGCCGAGCAAATGGCGCTCGCCCTCGGTCTTGCGGTCGATATGGCTAGCGGTACGGAGCAGTATGTCTACGACAAGGATGGCTGTGATACGAAGGATCTAATCGCAGGGTTCGCAGCGCGGAATGCAGTATTTGCAACACGCTTGGTGCAGGCTGGATTCCGCGGGCCGCTCAGCGGATTGGACGGCGCGTATGGCTTTTTCCGCGCCTGACGGCGATGGTTTCGATCCTGCCATGTTTGATCACCTGGGTCGCGAGTTCGCGATTGTAACGACTGGATTCAAACCCCACGGTGGCTGCCGGCATACCCATCAGGCTGTGGACGCCATTCAACAGATTCTTCAGCGCGGACCGATTGACTCTGACCAGGTCGATCGGGTCGTAATCGGCACCTATCGCTACGCGACGGAGCCAAGCTTCCGCGTAACGGCCGAGCCCGCTTCGCGGGAACTGGCGGGGTTGAGCATTCGGGTCGCAGTGGCAGTGGCGCTTGTCCGGGATCTGCCTGGCCCAATGACTATCTCTGGTGGGATGATCCTGCGGTGCGGCGCCTGCGCCATATCACCGACGTGGTGGTGGATCCAGATATCGAGGCTACGTATCCTGAAAAGAACGGCTGCCGTGTTACGCTGCATATGCGAGATGGCGCGGTTCACCAGGGCTTCACTGAGTATGCCAAGGGCGAGCCGGAGTATCCGATTACCGACGAGGAACTGCAAATTAAGTTTGCCGCGCTGACGGATGCGATCCTGCCGGACGGTGCCGCTGCAGAGATCTATCGGTGCTGCATGCAATTGGAGAAGCTATCCGACATCGGCGATCTACTGCGGCTCACTAAAGCCCGCGCGACCGGCTAAGACAGTAAGGTTTGTGATTCATCCATCTAGATGTGCATGTGGCGCCTGGGCTCAGGAGGATCGCGCCCGTCGCACACTGCCAACCAAAGACAAAGGAGTTGTTAGCCAATGATCACTCGTCTACAGCACATTGGGCTGGCGGTGGAGAACCTGGAAGCATTCTCAGATCGCTGGGACAAGCTTCTGGGGCTTCGCCCTGGTGAACTGCGCCGTGACCAAGGGAAAGGATTTCAGTTTGACGACGCGTATCATGCTTCCGAATCAATGCTGGCTGCACGTGGTTCAAAATTGGAATTCAGAGTCCAGGGTGAACCGCTTCCTTCGTAGCCATGGAGAGGGGCTGGAGCATCTTGCCTTGGAGACCGATGACATCGAAGCCGATGTGGCTCACTTGCGAAAGCTTGGAGTTCCCATCTTCCAGGATACGATCTTCAATGCTGCGGACGGCTTTGAAGCTTTCGTTTATCCGAAGGATGGTATTGGTTTCACAGTCGAATTGATCCAACCCCACGACACCAGTTGGAACTTCGACCCGGCCAGGCTGACCAACGCCAACGTCCAGGGCCTCCAACACATCGGTGTTGCTGTGCGTGATGTCAAGAAGGCTGCTGAACGCTTTGAGCTGCTCTTCGGCCTCGCGGCTAACGATTTGCGTACTGACCAACATCATGGGGAGCAGTTGGACATCAAGATCGATATGGGCAACGATCGTCTCTGGCTTCACCTGGTCCAGCCGACGGTGCATAATCACCGGGTTTCGGATTATTTGGACAAACACGGTGAGGGCCTGGAACACCTGTGCATCGAGGTTGCAGACATTCGCAAGGCCGTTTACCTGCCCCAAAAAGCCGACTTCTCGTTGGAGAATAACAAGATTTATCTGGACCGTGAAGACGGTCTGGAGGCCTTTATCCAGGCCAAAGACACGTTCGGTGTGACCATCGAACTTATCGAACCATATCCCACAAGTCGCGGCTATCGGCCGGATGCTCGTTAGCCAAAGGGAGAATATCACAACATGGCTACTTCTCGCACCGCACAAAACCTGGCCAAGCGCCACCAGGCCAACAAACTTTTGCAGGCACAGTTGCCGCATCCCATGCCCGCGAAGATCGCCCTCGATTTGTCGCTCGACCAGCCCTCCTCGTTCCTGGATTACGAGATGGTCGAGAATGCACGGCAGGCACTGGAAGCTGGGCAGACCCACTATGTCGATGTTCCCGGTATCACTCCCCTGCGGGAGGCATTGGCTGCATATCTGGTCGAGATGGGCGTGACCGGCTATGCTACCAACGAACTGCTGGTCTCGGCCGGGATTCAGGAGGCTCGGTTCCTCGCCCTCCAGATGATGGCGGGGCTGGGGGGCGAGGTGGCCGTCCCTGATGTGGTCCATCCTGGCGTGTTGAAGGCGATCGGTGTGCGTTCGTTGAAGGTGCGCACTCTGTCGACTGTCCGTGAGCGCGGGCACCTGCCGACGGCAGCAAGCCTGCGGGAGGCTTTGCGGGGAGGAGTTCGGCTGGTTTATCTCGAGTCACCGTCCCGCCTGACCGGCGCCATCTACTCGCCCGAGGAAGTGCAGGAGATCGGCCAACTCACGAGCGAGTTCAGTGCGCTTGTGATTTGGGATCAAGGGCTTGCTCCGTGGATTGTGGGACGTCAATACCTTTCGCTGGGGTCGATATCGGATTTGGTAGATCGGGTTGTTCTCATCGGCGAGGCCTGGCCTGGGACCGGACTTGATAGCCTGATGATCGGGTATGTGGCGGCCCATGAGGAGTGGCTGGCCCCGATTCGCTCACAGAAGCAGATCATGTCGATCTGCACCAGCACGCCTTCGCAGTATGCGGCGCTCAAGTCGCCGGTGGTCTATCAGGCCTTGCATGCAGCGCAGGTCGCGCTGCTCGGGGCAATCAGACAGCGGGCAATGGCAGTGGCAGGGCAGCTCGGCGCTGAGGTCCTGGAGGGCAGTAGCGCGAACCTCCTTGCGTTGGTGCCCGCCGCTCCTGCGATTGCGAAGAGTCGTTTGGATGCTGCGGGGTTTGTGGTTGCTGAAGGCGCCAATTTTGGAGCGCCGGGTGTTGTACGCCTGGCCATCACGCCGGACAATGCTGTGGCCAGGGCGCTCTGCCATCTTACCTAGTTGGGCATCCGGACGATGCCTCGACATTGGAGGAACTGACACATGTCTAGGAAACCAAAACAGGGTACTGACCTGCTCTACACGCTGATCGCGCAGGCTCGCACCTATCCTGATACCATTATCTTGGGGCGTGGAGACCCTGATTTCGATACGCCCCCGCATATTCGGGCTGCTGCCATCGAGGCGATGAAGAGTCATGGCAACGACTATTCGCCTTCTGAAGGAATTCTACCGTTACGCCAGGCGATTGCCAACCGTGTCAAAAGGATCAACGGGATTGATGTCGATCCTGAAACAGAAGTGGTGGTAACCAACGGGGGGCAAGAGGCGCTCTTCCTCATGGTGA
This sequence comes from uncultured Chloroflexia bacterium, assembly GCA_963841825.1. Lineage (GTDB taxonomy): Bacteria > Chloroflexota > Anaerolineae > CG2-30-64-16 > CG2-30-64-16 > CAWJEL01. Next base: position 295,674 of record CAWJEL010000025.1, on the reverse strand, counting down.
TCACCGCAATCGGACAAGGCGAAGAACTCATCGTGCCCGAGCCCAACTATAACACCTATACGGACGCGCTCAGCTTCGCAGGCGGTGTGAAAGCTGCTGTACCGACCTATGCGTCGGAGGATTTCCGCGTCGATCCCGATCGGGTGCAGAAGGCGATCACGCCGCGTTTCGCGTGGGCTATTGCTTGTCTCTCCCAACAACCCGACTGCCAACGTTATCACGCGGCAGGACATGCATCGGTTGGTCGCGCTGGCTGAGGAGCACGATCTCATCCTGCTGGCCGATGACATCTACGACCTGTTCATGTACGATGGGCACGAGCATGTCAGCACGGCATCCTTGCCTGGGGCGAAGGAGCGAACCCTCACCCTCAACGCCCTCTCCAAAGCGTTCTCTATGACCGGCTGGCGCTGCGGCTGGGTAGTCGGCCCAGCGCCTCTCATGGCGCAGCTCAAGGAATTCAAGGCAGCAATCAATGCCGCCCCGCCCATTGTAGCCCAGCACGCTGCACTGGCTGCCCTGACCGGCCCAGACGACGACGTGGAGCGGATGCGTCAAACCTACCTTCGCCGCCGGGCTGTTGTGCTCGAGGCGTTGGACACGATGGGTTTGCAGTACGGGTTGCCCCACGGCGGTCAGTTCGTATTCGTGGACATTGCGAATACGGGGGTTGGCTGTGTGGAACTCGTGCAGCGTATCTTGGATGAGCAGCACGTGCTGATCTATCCGGGATCATCCTTCGCGGCCGGCCTGGACAACTATCTACGTATGACTTTCTTGCAACCTGAAGATAAACTACGTGAGGGACTTGCCCGTGTGAAGATTGTCATGGACAAGGTTTTCGCCGAGAAGGGTTTAAAATGATGATTGCCACATATCCCGAAGAACAGAGATGGCGCATACTGGTTGCAGATGCCGAGTATGCGTCGATACAGCCAGACATCGCGAGGCTGTTCACGAATCTTGAAATCACCATCGCTGGGGAGGGCCAGGATCTCGCGGGGTTGGCTGGCCCAGGCATTCACGGCCTGGTGGCGCAAGATGCGTTGGTGGATGGTGCGCTGCTGGATCGGCTGCCCGATTTGGCTGTTGTACTGAAATTAGGTCGCAGCTATCACAACATCGATGCAGAGGCCGTCAGAGCGCGTAGCCTGACGTTAGCTGCCTCCCCGCGCAAGGGGCCGAACTGTGTGGCTGAGCTTGCCCTCACCCTCATGCTGTCCCTGAGCAAGGATCTGCTCAACTCTCATCGCGCGGTCGAGATGGGTTCCTACCGGCTGCGTGGACTAAGGCCGCTGCGCACTGAGCAGTGGAAGATGGCTTTTCACTGGATGCGTAACCAATCGGTGCATGAGCTGCGCGACAAACGTTTGGGGATCGTGGGGATGGGGGAAATCGGCTGTGAGCTGGCGATTCGTGCCCACGTTATGGGGATGCAGACCGTTTACTATAAGCGGTCTCGTCTCAACGCCGAGCTCGAGCGGCGCTTCTCAGTGGAGTATCGAGACCTACCGGCTCTGCTGAGTGAGTCGGATTACGTCGTGCTCGCTGTCCCTCATACTTCAGATACCGAGAGGATGATCGGGGCCGAGCAGCTTGCGCTGATGAAGACTGATGCGTATCTGGTGAACATCTGCCGGGGTGGTGTAGTTGACGAAGAGGCCCTCATTGCCGCGCTCAGAACAGGGCGCATTGCGGGGGCCGGGCTGGATGTTTTCACCTTCGAGCCTCTGCCGGCAGACAGCCCACTGTGCCAGATGCATAACGTCATTCTCACGCCGCACATCGGCGGCGGGTCGGGCACGAATCGTGTGATCGAACTGTCGGAGGCGTTGACCGAGCTCCGCGCCATCCTGGCGGGCGAATCACCCAGGGTGCGGCTGGACTGAATGGACAACCATCCGCGTTGCATACCAGGAGAGAACGGTCGATGACGAACACGATGGGGTGTGCGTCGATGGCGGGATACTCGGGGGGAAATGGAGGCCGCTCTCGGCGTGCCGGTGTTTGATCCGGTGGGGGTGACCTTCAAAATGGCAGAGGGGCTCACCGAGTTGGGGGTTCGTCATTCCAAGATCGGGCTGTACGCGACCCCAGCGCCCAGGGTAATCCGTTAGTTCCAGTACAGGAGTAAGCATTCATGCAGAAGCAAAGAGTTGGCGTGGTAACCGGCGCGACACATGGCCTGGGCAGGGCCATCAGCAACCACCTGGCAGATCTCGGGTTCGATCTGGTGCTCATTGCCCGCTCTCAGGATCGCCTTACTGACCTGGCGGGTAGCATGACGGCTGCAGGGCATCGGGTATTACCGATTTCGTGCGATATCGGAGATGCGGCGCAGGTAGCGGCAGCTCGTGATGAGATTGTCCGTCATCACGAACAGGTTCACGTCTTAGTCAACAACGCCGGTATTCCTGCCCCCCGCACGTTCGGGGAGACCGATTTCGAGCATTGGGATGCAGTCATCGGCACGAATCTCACGGGGGCGTTCTATCTGACGCGCGCCTTGTGGGATGTTTTGGCGGCCAGTGCTGGGGCGTACGTCATCAACATATCGGGCACCAGCGGCAGGCGCGGAGGCTCAAGCCCAGCCTACGGCAGCGCGAAATTTGGCCTGACGGGTCTGACCAGAGCCATTGCGGCCAGCGGGCTGAGTCACAACATCCGGAGTACAGTTCTCTATCCCGGGGCCATGGACACCGGCTGGCGAGGCGCGCCGGTCGGGGTGAAACCTGCTCGCGAGTCCATGAGTCCGGCAGAGGTGGCGCGCTACATCGGTTATCTGATCGAAACGCCCACCGAGTTCGTGGTGAACGAAGCAGTGCTGAACCCGATAGAGGACCTGTGGCTGTGAGTTTGCGATGATTGAAGGTGATAACGCAATGATGGAACCTCGCCCACGGACCAAGAATGTATTCACGACAGACGGTCGTCCGGTCGTTGCTCGGGTGTCGCATTTCAACGGCGATTACCTGCCGGACACCGTGGCGGAAGCTGTCCGCCTGCTGGGCGGTGTTGAGAAGGCAATCCGGCCTGGCGACCGCGTCGTGCTCAAACCGAATTTCAACTGTTCTTACGCGCTGCCGCTGTCGACGGATCGGGCTTTTCTGGCTGCTGCTATCGAGTTGTTGCTCGATGCCGGCGCGGTGGTGACAGTCGGGGAACTGTCTGGTCGCGCAGACTGGCCGACCGATAAAGTCGTGCATAACTTGAAGATCATCCCTGTGCTTGAACGTTATGGGGTGAAGTTTGTCAATTTTGAGTATGATGAATGGGTGACGGTGCGCGTAGATGGCCATTATTGGCCTTCTTACCGCGTCCCACGCACGATCCTCGAAGCCGAGAAGCGGGTTTACCTTGCCAACATGCGCTGCCATTCGTCGGGTCGGTTTTCCGCCAGTCTTAAGCTCAGCGTGGGGTGGATCGATCTGCAGGATCGCGACTACTTGCATGCGATCCATGACGAGACCGAGGTGAAGATCGCTGAGTTGAATCTGGCCTGGCAGCCGGATCTGGTCCTGTTGGACGGACGGCGGAGTACCGTCGGCTGGGCGGGCCGCGGAGACTATGTTTACCCGAATGTGGTGATGGCATCCGGCGACATGGTCGCTATCGATGCCGAAGCAGTAAAAATCTTGAAGCAGTTTCCTGCTCAGAATCGCTTGGACATCGATCTTGCAGAGATGGGACAGATTAGGGTGGCCCAAACGCTGGGCCTGGGGAGTCTTGACTATATCGTGTGTGAAAGCCCGGGGCGGACGCACACTGAACAGGATGACGTTTCCGATCCTGCAGCTAAGTGGCGCTGATCAAATCTACTTTTAGCCTGACCCGGCTATGAACCGGTGCCAGCCGGGTCAGTAAGGTAGCATGTAGAAGTTTCTTACTGGAGATTCTGGTTTTGTAAGCTGAGCGCCTGTAGTGCGCGCCGTTGGGCATCTCTGATGTGTTCCGTTAGTAGCTTCTCGGCTTCTGTCGCGTCGCGTGTACGGATGGTATGCAAGATAGCTTGATGATACATTTTCGGCTCATCGGGGTGTTCATAGTGTGTCTTCACAGTCAATGCAATTAGGAGTTGTGTTTGCCACCGCATGCTGTTCCACACTTGGTACAATCTGCTATGATCTGCTACCTTACAGATTGCCTCATGAAACAGCAAATCCTGCTCAACAATCTTGGAAGAGTTTAGCCGCTCTTGAGCTAGACTGCCCAGGGCATCGACTGTTTTTTGCATTTTGGCAATTTCCGGTTCCGTTATGCGCTCGATAGCGCGATGGATTGCTCCTACCTCCAGTAAGAGGCGCAGGCTGTAAATTTCATCTATGTCTATCGCTGAGAACTTGGTGACATAACTGCCCCGGCGTTGAACGCTGACGACCAGCCCATCTTTTTCGAGAGATGAAAACACCTCACGGATGGGCGCTCGGCTGACGCCCAATTGAATGGCAATCGCGCTCTCTACCAACCGTTCGCCTGGTTGATATGCGCCGCTCATAATGGCCTCTCGGATTTGTTGTTCGACCAAGGTTTTAAGGCTGCTTTTTTCAAGTGGCAAGAAGGTTGTGACAGGCTTATTGTTTTTCACGTTCATTATCACTGATCTTCTCCGGAGATGGATTGGTCGATTGTCGACCAAATACAGCAACAACTATATCTAAATTCGGGCCAATTGTCAAAATCTGAATGCCCGGCGCGAGGCTTGGAAAGGATTCCTGATGGCAAAACTCTTAGAAGTCAAGGGGCTGGAAACGCGCTTCTTCACCCAGGACGGTGTCGTCCACGCGGTTAACGGCATCTCTTACAGCTTGGATGAAGGGGAAACCCTGGCGATTGTAGGCGAAAGTGGGTGCGGTAAGAGCGTGGGTGTGATGTCCTTGATGCGGTTGATCCCCCAGCCGCCCGGCAAGATTACGGGCGGCGAGGTGTGGTTCGGGACGGGCGATGATCGCAAAGACCTGCTGAAACTGAGCGATGAGGACATTCGCCAGGTGCGCGGCAATCGGATCGCCATGATCTTCCAGGATCCGATGACCTCGTTGAACCCCGTGCTCACCATCGGTTTTCAAATCTCCGAAGCGCTGATTCTGCACATGGGGATGGACAAAGCCGCCAGCGCGCAAGCGGGCGGTCGAACTGCTGGAACTGGTCGGCATCCCCCAGCGCGGCGGATCGACTCGACGATTACCCCCACCAGTTTTCCGGCGGCATGCGCCAGCGCGTGATGATCGCCATGGGCCTGAGCTGCAACCCGCAACTCCTGATCGCCGACGAGCCGACCACCGCTTTGGATGTGACGATCCAGGCCCAGATCACCGACCTGGTCAAACGCCTGCGGGACGAAATCGGCATGGCGATTATCTGGATCACGCACGATCTGGGCGTGGTCGCCGGGCTGGCGGATCGCATGATCGTGATGTACGCCGGTTTCATCGTCGAAGAATCGCCGGTCAAAGACCTCTACGCTAATCCACGCCATCCCTACACCATCGGGTTGCTGAGCTCGCTGCCGCGGCTGGATGAAGCCCGTGCCCATCGCCTCACCTCCATCGAGGGCCTGCCGCCCGACCTGGTTGACCTGCCCAAAGGCTGTCCCTTCTATCCGCGCTGCGACTATCGCCTCGAAAAGTGTGCGACCGAGAATCCCAAACTTGAACCGGTCAGCCCCGGCCACAAGACCGCCTGTTGGGTGGATGTGCGCACGGAGCGCACGGAGACGGCGCCGGCCGGGGAGGCGCTATGAGCGACAGCAGCAGCACCACCCAGAAATTGGTTGAAGTCCGCGGGCTGAAGATGTGGTTTCCGATCATGCGGGGCATCCTGCAGAAACACGTGGCCGATGTCAAGGCCGTGGACGGGTTGAACTTCGATGTATTTCAGGGCGAGACGCTGGGCCTGGTGGGCGAGTCGGGGTGCGGCAAATCGACCACGGGGCGGGCGATCCTCCAGCTCTACAAGCCGACCGGCGGTTCAGTGCTTTTCGAAGGGGCAGACCTGGTTGGTCTTAAAGGCGAAGACCTGCGCAAGATGCGCCGGCGCATGCAGATGATCTTCCAGGATCCGTATGCCTCGCTCAACCCACGCATGACGGTCGGCAGCATCGTGGCCGAGCCATTGGAAGTCCACAACATCGGCACCAAATCCGAGCGGGTGGAGCGCGTGCGTGAGTTGCTGAAGGTAGTGGGTCTGAACCCGTACTTCATCAACCGCTATCCGCACGAGTTCTCCGGCGGCCAGCGGCAACGCATCGGCGTGGCGCGTGCGTTGGCGGTCAACCCGGCGTTCATCGTGTGCGACGAGCCGATCTCGGCGCTCGATGTGTCGATCCAGGCCCAGGTCATCAATCTGCTGGAGGATCTGCAGGAGCAGTTCGGCCTCACGTATCTGTTCATTGCGCACGACCTGTCGGTGGTGCGGCACATCTCGGATCGCATCGCCGTGATGTATCTGGGCAAGATCATGGAGCTGGCCGACCGCGAGGAGCTGTATCGCAACCCGATGCACCCGTACACCCAGGCGCTGCTGTCGGCCGTGCCGATCCCAGACCCGGTCATCGAGGAGAAGCGCCAGCGTATCATCCTGGAAGGGGACGTACCTTCGCCGGTGAATCCGCCGACGGGCTGCAATTTCAGCACCCGCTGTCCCAAGGCCCTCGCCATGTGCAAGGAGCAGGAGCCTGAGTTCCGCGATTATGGGGACGGACATTGGGTCGCCTGTTGGCTGCATCAGTAGTGCTTACATCGGAGGATGAGTCATGAAGATCCTTGTTCTGAACCCCAACACGTCTGATGCCGTAACGGCGCGGATCGCGGGAGTCGTCCAGCGCATCGCGCGGCCCGACACTGAAGCGGTAGTAGCGCAAATTCCACACGGCCCGGAGGTTTTGGAGTCGTACTACGACGAGTCGCTGGCAACCCCCTACGTCCTACAGGCGGTGAAGGAGGCAGCCGGCCAGGGCTTCGACGCGGTGATCATCGCCGCGTTCTGCGATCCCGGGCTGGAGGCCGTGAAGGAGATCAGCACCATCCCCGTCTACGCGCTGGAGGAGACGGCCTTCTCAGTTGCGTTGCTCCTGGGGAACAAGTTCGGCATCCTGACAGAGAAGAAGCACAAGGTGGCCGTGAAACAGCAGCACGTGCGCAAGCATGGCCTGGAAAGCCGCTTCGCCTCCGTGCGGCCGCTCAACATGGGCGTGACCGAGATCGCCTGCGCGCCGGAACGCGTCAAACAGGTCGGCACCGAGGTGGCGCGCCGCATGGTGGAGGAGGATGGCGCCGAGGTGATCATCATGGGTTGCGCGTCGATGGCCGGCTACTCCGCCGACCTGGAGCGTGAACTGGGCGTCCCGGTGCTGGATCCCGTTGCGGTCACGCTCAAGGTGGTGGAAGGACTCACCGAAATCGGTGTGCGCCACTCCAAGATCGGATTGTACGCGACGCCAGAGCCGAAACGGATGAATTAGAGAGGCGGGACTTGGGCGTCGGGGTGGACGCGCCGCGCTCGCGGGCCGATCAGGCCGCGTGCATACCGGACATCGTGGGGCGCAGCGTGCTGGCCACCTACCGCGCCGGCGGGAAGGGCATAGTGTTCTCGCCCGCCTATGCGGGGATGAACCTTGCCAACCTGGACGGCGCCGCGCAGGCGTTGGCGGAGCTGGGGCTCAAATAGGGACCATTCCCAAACTCAGGCACACGTCCTGAGCTTGTCGAAGGATGCGCGGGCGAGAATTCTCGGCCGGATTCAAGAGATCGGAGATCAGCATGCAATCGAATCCCATCGCAGCCCAATCACAGATCACCTTCTTCTACTACCGCGACCTGGATGAAGCGGCCCGTTTCTACGAACAGACCCTGCAGTTTGAGCTGGTCGAAGACCAGCAATGGGCCAAGATCTACCGGGTGGCCGGGAGGGCGTTCGTCGGCATCGTCGCGGGCGACAAAGGCTTTCGCCGGCCGCAGGACTACAACGCCGTCCTGCTCACCGTCCTCGTGAACGACGTAGACGCCTGGTATGACTATCTCAAGGCGCAGGGCATCAAATTTCTGACTGAAATCCAGGACAAGCCTGACATCCAGGTGCGCTGCTTCTTCATCGAGGATCCCGGCGGATACGCGGTCGAGATCCAGGAGTTCCTGAAGCCACACCTGCGGGAGATCTTCCATTGACCGCAGCCGCCCAGGGATTCACTATCCTGCAACCGTCCTGCCCCATCTCCGATCCCCACATGTGGACCGATGGCCGCGACCGGTTGAGCCTGCGCTATGCGGTCTACGAGTCGCTGATTCGTTACGGGCCGGATGGAGGCTATCAACCGAGCCTGGCCGCCGCCTGGTCGGTTGAGGAGGACGCGGCCACCTGGACCTTCGAGATTTACGAAGGCGTCCGCTTCCACAACGGTGCGCCGCTGACCGCGCAAGCAGTTGTATCTTCGCTGGATCGCGCGCGCGGCCCAGGGTTGCCCGGCGAGCTCGGCACGACCGGCCTCTACCGCAGCTACCTGGGAGATGCCGAGGTACAGGCACTGGACGAGCACCGGGTGCGCGTGGTGACCCCGGCGCCCATGGCCGACCTGCTTGACCTGCTGGTGGAGATCCCCATCGTAGCGCCCGGCGACCCGGCAGTGGGCACCGGCCGGTATCGCGTCGCGGAGGCACACGAGGGTGAGGTCCGAATGGTGGCCGTGCGCGACCACCGGGACGGACCGGCCGCCTACCCCCGCCTGCTGTGGCGCGCCGAACCGAGTGAAGCCCGCCGCCTGCAGGCGCTGCTGGATGGCGAGGCGGATCTGGTGACCGACTTACGCCCGAAGGATCAGGCGAAGATTGCAGGCAGCAAGCGGGGCCAGTTCATCGTCCGCGAGGGCAAAGTGGCCGTGGTTTTCCTGTGCAACACCGCGCGCGGCGCCTGCGCGGACGTGCGCGTGCGTCAGGCGCTGAACTATGCCCTCGACGTGCCGGCGCTCATCCGGGACGCCGTGGACGGTGCAGCCCACCCCCTCAACGGCCCGCTGACGCCGCGACACTACGGCCACGACCCGGCTGCTGCACCATATCCTCACGACCCAGCCAGGGCGCGGGCGCTGCTGGCCGCGGCCGGCTACGGGAACGGCTTAACGCTGGTCGTCGATATCCCAACCACGCATCCTGACGAGGCGCCGCGGCTGACTGAGCTGATGGCCAAGCAGTATATAGAGGCAGGCATCACCCTGCAGATCAACACCTTTGACGACCGGCCCGCTTACGCCGAGATGGTGAAGGCGAAACGAATCGACGATGCCTGTTGCTTCGATTCCAGCCCGCTCAGCACCTGGCGCGTGCTGCGCGAGAAGTTTCATGCTGGCGTGCGCGGGTCGTGGTGGCAAGGGTACAGTAACCCTCAGGTTGACGCGCTGCTGGATCAAGCGTCTGCGGTCATCGACCCAGACCGGCGCCAGGTGCTTTACCGCCGCGCCTATCGGCTGATCCGCGACGATGCGCCCTGGATCTTCCTCTACAATCCGACGCTGGCGTGGGGTCTGGGCCCGCGAGCCGGGACGGCCGAGCCTGGCGTTGACGGCGCGATCCGCTTCATGTAGCTTCCCGTCCGAATCATGATCTGAATCGTACAACTGCCCTTCATCAGACGGTGCGCCCGCCTTGTGGGTGGGATCGAAAACTTTACACCTTGACCGATTCGTACTATACTTCTGACGAAACATCAGATGTTCTGTGGTTTCCGTCCTCCGAACGCAAGGTAGCGAAATGGCCATCCCGACCTCCGTGACAACCAACCAGGATCACGCCTTCCGCGTGCCGGACCTGCATCCCTTGCTCGCCCCACGCGCGATCGCGATCGTGGGCGCCTCGGATCGACCGGGAGCCGGCCCCAACGTGCTGGGCAATCTGAAACGCCTGGGCTTTCCCGGCCAGGTTTATCCCGTCAATCCCAAGTATACCGAACTGGGCGGCTGGCGCTGCTACCCCAACCTGGCCGATCTGCCGGGGCCGATCGATACCGTGGCGATCCTGCTCGGCTACAAGCACGTCCTGCCGACCCTGCAACAAGCGACCGCCATCGGCTGCAAGACGGCCTGGGTGCTGGCCAGCGGTTTCGGCGAAGCCGGACCGGAGGGTGAGGCGGCGCAGCAGGCGTTGGTGGCCTACGCGCACGCCAACGATCTCGTCGTGTGCGGGCCGAACTGCGTTGGGGTGGTGAACCTGCACGCCCAGGCCGCCACCTACAGTGTGGCGCTGCCGGCAACCCTCCGCCGCGGCCACGTCGGCGCGGTGTTGCAGAGCGGTGCAGTCTGCCTCGGCATCGCCAACTCGAACCGCGGCCTGGGCTTCAGCACACTGATCTCCAGCGGCAACGAGGCGGTGCTGGACAACGCCGATTACATCGCCTACCTGGCCGACGACCCTGATACTAAAGTCATCATCGCCTTCATTGAGGGCTTCAAAAGCCCAAACAAGTTCATCTGGGCTGCAGAACGTGCGCGCGCGGCCGGCAAGCCGCTGCTCGTGGTCAAGGTCGGCCGCTCGGCGGTCGCCCAGCGCGCGACGCTGGCGCACACCGGCAGCCTGGCCGGGGCCGACGCGGTGCATGATGCCGTGTTTCGCAAGCATGGCGTGGTGCGGCTGGACAGCCTGGATGAGCTGCTCGAGACGGCTGAGCTCTTCCTGAAGGCGCCACCTCCCGCGGGCCGCGGCGTCGCGCTGCTCACGCTTTCGGGCGGCCAGATCGGCCTGATCGGCGATCAGATGCAGGGGCTGGATCTGCATCTGCCGGCGCTGTCGGAGGCCGGAGTCGGCGCGCTGGCGCAGGTTTTGCCGCCCTACAGCGCCCTCGCCAACCCGCTGGACGCCTGGGGCGCCGGCAACTTCGACGAGACCTACCCGGCGTGCATGCGCATCCTGGCCGCCGAGCCGGAAGTCCACGTCGTGGCCGTGGCGCGCGATACGTCACCCGGCGTCGCTGAGCCCGAGATCCGCCAGTCGAACGTGATCGTGGACGCCGCGGCCGAAGTCGCAGCCGCTTCCGGCAAGCCGGTGCTCGTCTTCAGCAACATCGCCAACGGCATCGAGCCGACGGTGAAGGCGCGGGCGGATGCCGCCGGCCTGCCGCTCCTCCAGGGCACGCGCGCCAGCCTGAAGGCGATTGAGGCGCTGATTCGCTATGCGGAAGCCGGGCGCAGCGTCAGTCCCCTCCCGACCGCCAGCCCTGTGGGCGCTGACGAGCTCGCCGCGCTCAAACGCTGGCTCGCCGACCAGCCGACCAACTTGACCGAGCAGGCCGGCAAGCTCCTCCTGGCGGCTTACGGCATCCCCGTCACGCGTGAAGTGACCGCCGCATCAGCCGACGAGGCGGTGCGGTTGGCCGCAGGGTTCGGCGGGCCGGTGGCGCTCAAGATTAACTCCCCGGACATCCTGCACAAGACCGAAGCCAAAGGCGTCCTGCTGAACGTCGTGGGCGCGGACGCCGTGAGGCAAGGATTCGCTCAGCTCCTGGCAAACGCCAAGGCTTATAAGCCCGATGCCCGCATCGAGGGCGTGCTGGTGCAGGCGATGGTCCCGCCCGGTGCGGTCGAGGTGATCGTCGGCGCCTCAGTCGATCCGCAGTTCGGCCCCGTGGTCGTCTTCGGGCTGGGCGGCGTTCTTGTCGAGTTGTTCAAAGATTCAAGCCTGCGCCTGGCCCCCGTGACCGAAGCGGAGGCGCTCGCCATGATCGGAGACACGCGCGGTGCCGCCCTCCTGCGCGGCTATCGCGGCCGCCCGGTCGCGGACGTGGTGGCGTTGGTGGACGCGATCTGCCGTCTGTCGCACCTGGCCTCAGATCTGAGGAACGAAATCGCCGCAATCGATGTGAACCCACTGATGATCCTGCCAGTTGGCCAGGGTGTCGTCGCGGCCGACGCCCTGGTGATCAAACGTTAGCTATTTGAAGAGGTAACTTATGAAGGTCATGCTCACCGGAAACGAGGCGATCGCACGCGGCGCCTATGAATACGGCGTCAAGGTGGCGATGGGCTACCCCGGCACGCCCAGCTCCGAGATCCTCGAGAACGTCTCGCGCTACAAGGAAATCTACAGCGAGTGGTCCATCAACGAAAAGGTGGCGATGGACGGCGTGATGGGCGCGGCGTACGCGGGGAAGCGGGCGATGTTCACCACCAAACAGGTGGGCATGAACGTGGCCTCGGACTCCTTCATGTACGGCGTCTATACCGGCGCCAACGCGGGCGTGGTGATCGTCACAGCCGATGATCCGGGCATGTTCAGCTCGCAAAATGAGCAGGACAACCGCCACTATGCCCGGCTCGCCAAGATGCCGATGCTGGAGCCTGCCGACAGCCAGGAGGCCAAGGATTTCGTCGGCGTCGCGCTGCGCTGAGCGAACAGTTCGACGAGCCGGTGATCTTCCGCACCGTGATGCGCGTGTCGCACTCGTCATCGCCGGTGGAGCTGTGCGATCCGCAGCGGGGCGATGATGCTGCAGCCGGCCGAATGGTCCGCGACCCGCGCAAGTTCGTGGCCACCGCGGGCTGGGCGCGCCTCCGCCGCCCCATGATTGAGGAGCGCATCGGCAAGTTGGCCGAGTTCGCCGAGACGTTTCCGCACAACCGCATCGAGTGGGGCGATCGGAGCCTGGGAATCATCACCAGCGGTGTGGTCTACGAGTACGCGCGCGAGGTGTTCCCGCACGCTTCCTTCCTGAAGCTGGGGATGGTCTGGCCGATCCCGCCCAGGCTGGTGCGCGAGTTCGCGGCCGGCGTCGAGCGGGTGATCGTGGTCGAGGAGCTCGACCCGTTCCTGGAAGAACAAGTCAGGCTGCTGGGGGTGAACGCTGAAGGAAAGTCCATCTTCCCGGCCTACGGCGAGCTCTTGCCGGCGACCATTGAAGAATGTGCGGTCAAGGCAGGCCTGCTTCCGGCGGACGCGATGCTCGCGCAACGTCACGTTGCCCCCATCAATCTGGCCCCGCGCAGCCCGGTCCTGTGTCCCGGCTGCCCGCACCGCAGCACCTTCTACAGCCTGAACAAGCTCAAGTACGTGGTGGCCGGCGACATCGGCTGCTACAACCTGGGCGCGCTGGAGCCCTTCAACGCCACCGACACGATGGGCGCGATGGGCGCGAGTGTGGGCGTGGCGCACGGTTTCTACGCCGCGAGCATGGAGCAGGACGCGGTGGCCGTGATCGGCGACGGCACCTTCTTCCACTCCGGCATGGCGCCGCTGCTGAACATGGTGCATAATAACGGCAAGGGCACCATCGTGATCCTCGACAACCGCACCACGGCCATGACGGGCCATCAGGATCACCCGGGCGTCTCCCAAACGCTGGAAGGCGATGAGGGCGGCAAGGCGGACATCGCCGATCTGTGTCGGGCCATGGGCGTCAAAGATGTGCGCAATGTCGACGCCTTCGACATGAAGGCCGTCGAACGAAGTATGAAGGAAGCGGTGGCCTACGATGGGTTGTCCGTCATCGTGATGGACGGCCCCTGCGTCTTCGTGGAGCTGGAGCGCAAGGCGTCCTTCGAGATCGACGCCGACCTGTGCAACGGCTGCACGCTCTGCTTCCGGCTGGGCTGCCCGGCCATCGTCCGCACCGAGGAGCTGGACGCCAAGACGGGCCGGCCCAAGGCGGACATCGACCCGGTGCTGTGCGTAAGCTGCGACATGTGCCGGCAGATTTGCCCGCGCAAGGCGATCTACATGCCCACCGACGCCCTGATGAACGCGTAGGAAGACAACCGCACTTTGCGCAACCGAGCCCTGAGCCAGTCGAAGGGCGGCCCCCACACCATCAGTTGGAGGCGCTTCGACACAGCCTTCGGCTAGTCAGCGCCCGTACAAAAAGGCGGCTAGTGAGATAAGAGGACGATGATGAAACCCTACAACCTACTGGTAACCGGCGTCGGCGGTCAAGGCACGGTCGTCGCCAGCGACATTTTGGCCGCGGTCGGCCTGGCAGCCGGCTACGATGTCAAGAAGTCCGATGTGCTGGGCCTGGCGGTGCGCGGCGGCGCGGTGGTCAGCCACGTTCGCTGGGCGGACACGGTGCATTCCCCGATTGTGCCGGAGGGCAAGGTGGACATTCTGCTGGCTTTCGAGTTGCTGGAAGGCCTGCGCTGGCTGGATTGGGTCAACCCCGCAGGCGCCATCCTGATCAACAACCAACGCATCTACCCCGTGGTTGTCAGCTCGGGTGTATCCGGTTACCCCAGCGATGCGGAAGTCGATGCGGCGCTGCTACGCGCCTCCGGGAACGCCTACAAAGTTCCTGGGCTCGACATCGCCCAGGAGCTGGGCAACTCCCGCGTCCTCAACGTCGCGCTCCTGGGCGCCCTGTCAGGGCTAATCGAAATCGAACCCCAACTCTGGGTGGATGTGATCAAGCAACGCGTGCCGGCCAAAGCGCTCGAACTGAACGTCAAGGCTTTCTGGCAGGGACGCGAGGCGCTGGCGTCTGCTCAACTGGCAGTAGTCGAGGAAAGGGTAACCGCATGAAGATTTTGGTGATCAACCCCAACACTTCCGAGAGCATGACCGAACACCTGGCCCGCGAGCTGATGCTGCTCAAGGCACCCGAGACAGAGTTGACCGTCGTCAACCCGGAGCACGGGCCGGTGTCGATCGAGTCGGCCTACGACGAGGCGCTGGCCGTCCCGCCGACGCTGGCGCTGATCAAGCAGGCCGAGCAGGACGGCTACGACGCCGCGATCATCGCCTGCTTCTCCGATCCAGGGCTGCACGCCGCGCGCGAGCTCGTCTCGATCCCGGTGATCGGCATCCAGGAGGCGACGCTGCATGTGGCCGCCCAGCTCGGTTTCCGCTTCACCATCACCACCACCTTCCCCAAGCGCGTGCCGGCGAAGATCGAGGCCGTGAAAGCCAACGGGCTGGAAGCCAAACTGGCCTCAGTGCGCCCCCTGAACATGACTGTGCTGGAGATGGATCGCGACCCGGAATGCACCAAAGCCCGCTTGATCGAAGCCTGCCAGGCGGCCGCGAACGAGGATGGCGCGGAGGTGGTGATCCTGGGCTGCGCGGGGCTGGCGGGTTACGCGGCCGATGTCGAGGCCGTGACGGGCATGAAGGTGCTCGACCCCAGCCCCATCGCGCTGAAGACCGCGGAGATGCTGGTCAGCCTCGGGCTGAAGCACAGCAAGCGCGGTCTGTTCGCCCAGCCGCCGGTGAAACTGATCAAGTAACGAGAAGAAACGCCGCGGATCGGCGCGGATTCCCGCGGTTTTTCACTTTTTTTGATCCGCGCATATCTGTGCTAATCCGCGGCCGCGAGAGGCTTGTCGGCCAACCAGAGGATGCTGCACATCCAATCGGAATCTTGACAGGAGATATGTCATGAGCAACGACTTCGATGTCCTGATCCAAGGCGGCATGGTAGTGACCGGCGCCGGTATGACGCGCGCCGACGTGGGCATCCGCGGCGAAAAGGTCGCGGAGATCGGACCTGACCTCGAGCCAGGACGCGGCCGGCGCACCATCGACGCGACCGGCAAATACGTGCTGCCGGGTATCATCGACGTGCATACCCACCCGGTCTACCTGGACGACCTGGGCGGCATCGCGGTGACGGGCGCCCACGGCGGCGTGACCACCATGATCCATTACGCCTACGCCCGGCCCGGGATGAAGCTGTTGGAGACGCTGGCGCAGTACCGGTCGGACGCCGAGGCCAGGTCGGTGCTGGATTTCGCCCTGCACGGCGGGCTGTTTGACGTCGAACACCAACTGGCCGACGTGCCGGCCGCGTTCAAGATGGGGGTCACGTCGTTCAAGGTCTTCATGACCTACGCCAAGCTCAAGTGGATGACCGACGACTACTGGCTCACCGCGCTGATGGATGTGGTCGCCCACGAGCGGGGCATGGTGGCCGTCCACGCCGAAAACGGCCTGGCCACCGATTACCTTGAAGACAAGTATCTGCGGGAAGGACGCTCGCCCGTAGAGACTTTCACCGCGATGCGGCCCGACCTGCTGGAGGCCGAGGCGCTGAACCGGGCCATGTCGCTGGCGCAAGTCATGGGTTGCCCCTTGTACGTGCCGCACAACAGCGCGGCCGCCTGCCTCGAACCGCTGCGCCGGGCCCAGGCCAACGGCTGGCGGGTTTACGGCGAGACGTGCCCGCAATATCTGACCCTAACCCAGGAGACGACGGCCCGCGTGGGACCGCTGGCGAAGATCGGCCCGCCGCTGCGGACGGAGCAAGATAACGAAGCGCTGTGGCAGGGCCTGGCCGACGGCACGCTGGTGACGGTAGCGAGCGATCACGCGCCGAAGCCCAAGAGAATGACCGACGATTTCTTCCAGGCTGCCTACGGGTCGCCGTCCATCGAGACGATGCTGGCCGTGACCTACGATGCTGGCATCAACGGCGGCAAGATCAGCCTGCCCCGCCTCGTGCAGGTGATGTGCGAGACGCCGGCGAAGCTGTTCGGGCTGTACCCGCGCAAGGGCACGCTGGCCGCGGGCTCCGACGCCGACCTGGTGATCTGGGATCCGACCCGGATGCACACGCTCTCGGCCGCGACCCAGCATTCCGGGTGCGACTACACCCTTTACGAGGGCCGGCAGGTGACCGGCGCGCCGGTGCTGACGATGCAGCGAGGCGCCGCGATCGTCGAGGATGGCAAGCTAGTGGCCGAGCCGGGGCGGGGGCAATTCCTGGCGACGGACACGAGCCATCTTTATCGCTGAAGCTGACTGAATACCGGGAATCGCATCGCCGGTGCAACCACGTGATGCGGGATTGGGAAAATGAGGGAGCAGGTGGGTAAGGCAACGGAGACAACAGGCCAACAGATGGGAAAAGGATGCATTCGCTGCCAAAACCCTGCTTGCGGATTATAACGCTGATCGCTCTCTACCCTGGGTTCTTCGCGCACGCGAAGAACCCAGATGCCATCCACCGGCGATCAACATGGGGGTCCAGATAACCGCGACGATCAGGGCAGCCAGTGCGATCTTCGATAGCGGCTCCGGCGCCAAAGCCGGCGCAAAGGCGCTGATCACGTTAGCCGCCAACGCGCCAAACCCCAACCAGGGCAGCCAACGCCGTGTGAGCAGCGCATCCGGCATCAGGGCCGCCGGGGCAAGTAGCCACACCAGATACCAATGTTGAAACCAGAAGCTACCGACGAGCAGATAGAGCAGCGTTACCACCGCCACTGAGCGCCACAAGAGCCGGTCGTCGCGCCAGTCCGGGCCGGGCGCAACCTTCCACCGGCGCGGGCGGAAATCGAGCAGCCACAGCGAGACCAGCACGGCGCCGGCCGCAAACAGCGCGGTGGGAAGCTGTACTGTGAACCGTCGCACCATCTCGTACAGGCCAGCCTCGTTGAATGCTCAGAAAAAGGTACAGAACGCGCCAGGGCGAGTTCGCCAGAAAGGCCGCGCGCTCGATCAACATCCGCGGCAGGCTCCCCCAGCCGCCGAACGGCGCGTACAGCAGCCACGAGAGCGGCAGAGCGACCGCAACCGCGGCGGCGCCCAGGCCCACAGCACGCCGCCAGCCGCAGCGGCGCACAAGCCACAGTCCGACGACGGGCGCTGACGATCACGACGGTGAGTTTGACATGGGCAGCGAGCATCAACGCCAGCAGCGCCGGAAACCAGCGTCGCCGCTGGAGCAGCCACAGCATCAGCAACAGCAGAACGATCATGGCTGCATCGTTATGCGCGCCGATGGCTGTCGACAGGAGCAGCACGGGGCTCCACAGCCATGCCGCCAAAGCGGCCGCGGCCATGATGCGGACGACTGCGCCGCACCATACTGAAGATCAGCCAGGCGGAGCCCCCCGTCAACCCAATTGCCAGCAGGCGATAGGCGGTCACATAGCCGATCAGGCTGCGGCACGCAAGGGGCGACTGCGGGCAGGAAAGGTCGGGTGTTGCCCACAACCCCACGGCCTTCAACGCCTCACGGGCGGTCGCGGCTGTCGCAGCGCTCGTCATTTCCCAGGCCGGCCCGTAAGTGTCCACAAAGTCATGCCAGGCAAGATAATGAAAATACGGGGCGCCGCGATACTGGGTGGGAACGTCGGTCAGCGGATTTGCCCCCAACTCCGTCATCATCCGCCCGCGAAAGATGTAGTCGAAGACGTCGTGCGATTCGCCGCTGGACGCAACGGTCAGCAGGATGCCGCAACAAACCAACCAGGTGAGGACGATGATCAGGAGAGGTATGCGGCGGGAAGTTGCTGGGGAACTGCGAGGTGCGTCGGGAATGGGCGCGAGCAGGCGCAACATCAGGATGTACAGCACCGTCAACCCGAAGTAGATCGCCGTATGGCAGGCGAGGCTGATCCCGGTGGCGTCGGTCAGGTCGGCCCAGCCCGCGCGCGGGTTAGCCAGACTGTGGGCCAATGGATAGCGCAGCGCGAGCAGCGCGTAAAGACCGGCGCTGGCCGCACCGATCAGCGCAAGCGAGACGTTGGCCCGTCGCTCCGATTGCATCTCGTTGTCGGATCGCTAACTCAGACCACGCGCGATCTTGGCCAGGATATTGCCCCGTGCGGCGGGGCCAGCCAGGCGCGGGCGCAGCCAGGCATCCACCCCCACGAAGCGGCCGGCCGCCGCCCCCAACATGGCCACTGACAGCAGCAGGATGGCGCCGTACGCCCACTCCCACTCGTAGGGGCGGGGGATGTTGGCCAACCCGATATACAGTTGGGCGGTGATGCCGATGGAGACCAGCGCGCCCAGCCGCGAGAAAAGCCCCAAGAACATCGACAGGAAGATCCAGAACTCAGCCAGCCAGATTCCCCAGCCGAAGAAACGAATGCCGGGGATGATGATGTTATCCAGGAGCAGCGCGTTGGCCTGGGCCAGCGGCTTGATGTTGACGCCGACATCAGGCAGGCCGGCCGATCGCATGTCGGCGACCAGCACCCGGCGATCCTGTGGCGCAAAGACCGACTCTAGCCCCATCCAATAGCAGAGGCCGCTGCTGCCGTTATCTGTCCAGTGGTTGGCGGCCGCCGGCTGCGGAAAGGCGAAGTCGTTGGCGCAACCGAAGCGGGGCGGCAGCTTCCACCACAACTGCGTGAAGAAGATATAAGCCAGACCCAGGCGTGCAATGAGCATGCAGATCTTGTAGAGTCGCGAATCCCCACGCGAGGGGGTGGAATCGACAGGGTTCGTCATGGGTTGCCTCCTCTGAACAGAACCGGTTACTGACGGGCGTACCGCAGCGTCACGCCCAGGATATACCGCCCAGCCAACACCGTGCCGCGCAGCGTGCCGCTGACCTTCGACTTACCAGCCCGCCGGCTGTGATAGCTCACCGGCACCTCGACGATGCGTGCGCCGTGACGCGCGGCCTTGACCAGCATCTCGGCCGGCCAGCCGAACGTCATCTCCTGCATTTCAAGCCTCAATAGCAGATCCGTCCGAATGGCCCGGTATGGCCCCAGGTCGGTGATCTGAAGGCGGTACAGGCGGTTCATCAGCCGGGCCGTCAGCCAATTGCCGAACCGCTGCTGCGGCGGCATGGCGCCGGGCGCAATGTGGCCGAGCCAGCGCGACCCCAGACACAGATCGGCGCGCTCCTCCAGCACCGGGGCCAGCACCGCTGGCAGCTCGGCCGGCAGGAAGCTGTAGTCGCCGTCCAGAAACGCGACGACCTCAGCGTTCGCATCGACCGCGGCCTGGAACCCGGCGGCACAGGCATAACCATAACCGCGCCGCGGCTCGCTGACCACCTGCGCATCCGCCCCACGGGCCTCGGCCGCGGTGGCGTCGGTCGAGCCGTTGTCAACGACGATCACTTGAGCCGCTACCGTACGCCTCACTTCCTCGACCAAGTGGCCGATGTTGCCGGTCTCATTCAGCGCGGGAATGATGACGGCGGTGCGTGCTGCGTGATTCGTTGATTCGCTCATGCGCTAACCTGCCACGCGTCCAGGAGCGCACGCGTATGCGTTGCCACTTCCGGCGGTGCGTTTGCCAGTTCACGCGCCAGCCGGTCCAGGTCGGCGGCTTCATCGACGTCGTACCAGGCCGGCAGGAGCTCGACGCGTAAGCCTTCCTCCGCTGCCAGCGCCAACGTGTCGGCCAACACGGTCGGCGTGCTCATGCGTACCTCGCGCAACAGCCGCGGGGTGGGCTGTTTGACGCCGATGAGGTAGTAGCCGCCGTCCGTGCTCGGCCCCAGGGTGACGTCGGCGCCATCCCGCAACGCGGCAAACGCTTGTGCCAGGTGTGCCGCTGGCAGGGTTGGCCCGTCGCTGTTCATGATGATGGCCCGCTCGTAGCCCCGGCGCAGACAGCCGGTCAGCGCATTGTCGAGGCGCTCACCCAAACCTGCACCCGCTTGCAGCACCAACTCAAAATCTGGCGCTAACGCCGCGAAATATGGTCGCGCCTCGGCCGGCAGGAAAGCAATCAGACGATCGGTCTCCGGGACACGCCGAGCGAGATCCAACGTGTCGACCAGGAAGCATTCGTACAGCGCCGCCGCCTGTTCAGTGGTCAGCGGCGGGGTCAGTCGCGTTTTGGTCCGGCCCGGTGTCGGTCGCTTGGCGATCACCAGCAGCGCGTTGGCGTTGTTCATCGGCAGCAAAACTCTCTCGTCGGGTCCTTCACACCACCACCGTCGTGCAGACGTTGCCGCTGCGCATCAGATCCTTGGCCGGCGCCGCGCGCCAATCGAGTTTGATGGCGTCACCGCGCACCCAGGGGCAGTAGTCGTCGTGCGCATCGAGCCGGCCGTTGAGCGCGCGGCGGCTGGCGCAACCGCCACGGCACGCACAGTCGGCGGCAACGGGCGGCTCGAACCGGGCAGCCTGGAAAGCCGGCGTCTGCCAGATATCCAGATCAGGTTTCCCCAAGTCATCGATGGTCGGGGGCTGAGTGCCGTCGATCGGCCAATAGACGCACGGGATCACCTGGCCCCGTGGGTTGAAGCGGATGCTGCGCTGCCCGCAAGGCGAGGCAACGTCGCCCAACCCCATCGCCGCGCGCACCACCGGCTCGCTGCACGATACCACGAGACCTTCGGCAAAGAGGCGACGATACCCCGCCCAGAACTCGCCATACGACAGACGATAGGCATCGGTCTTGACGGTCTGGTAGGCGTTCACCCGCAGGTTCACCCTATTTCGCCGGGCCAGCGCCACCAGCCGGTCCATCTGATCGTAGTTGGCGCGCATCATGGTCGCCAGCATCGAAACCTCTACGCCGAGTTTGTGGCACCTGGCGATGGCCTGGTGGACCAACGCCCAGTTGCCCGCGCCGCGCAGGGCGTCCTGCTCGGCCTCGGAGGCAAAATCGATTGAGACCTCAACGTCATGAAAGGCGCGCAACACGGCATCCGACACGACGGTCAGGCTGTAGCCATTTGAGGCGATGCTCAACTTGACGCCGCGGCCGGCCAGGTAATCGACGATAGCGTTGAACTCCGGATGCAACGCGTTCTCACCGGTACCCATGCCCAGCGCGTCCACCGGGATGGCCTCGCAGAGCTGCTTAACCTGGGCCAGGCTGATGTGGTCGACGCGCGTCGTGTCGCGGTAGCAATGCGCGCAGTTCAGGTTGCAGTCGTTGGTCAGGCCGATGCCGACGGAGTAGCCCATGTATCCCTCACGAATCAGTGAATTGCGAATTACGAATTACATCGGACCGAGCTGCGCATCACGTTTCACGTTTCACGCATCACGCATCACGCATCACGTATCACGTATCACGCATCACGTATCACGTATCACGCATCACGGTTCACACATCACCCATCGTCATTCGCCCGCTCTCCCCGCACAATGAAGTAGGTGATGCTGGCCAGGAATCGCCCCTCGGCAAGCTGCTGCTGTAACTCACTGACCCAGGCGTCGTGTTCTGCCGGCGTGATCGCGCCGCCGTCGCGCGCCACCTCGGCCGCGCGGAACATGGAGCCGGTCAAGGCTGCGGTTTCATCGCGCGCGACGGATGTTACCGGGATCACGGTCACGTCGCGCAGCCCGGCGGCCAGCGTGTGGCCCAATAGCCGCCGGCCGCTCCAGTTGTCGCCGCTATGATGGTCGCAGCGCCAGTGCAGCACGCGCCGCGTCAGCTCACGGTCGGGATATGTCACAGTCACGGTCTCGAAGTCCCAATCCATCAGCACGACCCGGCCGCCCGGTTTGACCACGCGCGCCATCTCCTGCACCACGGGGAGCGGATCAGCCACGTGCAACAGCAGCCGCGCGCCGAAGGCCGCATCGTAAGCCGCGTCCTCGGCCGGCAGCGCGGCGCCAGCGCCGACCTCGAAACGCAAGTGCGCCTGCTGACCAGCGGCCGCGCGCGCGGCCGTGATCATCTCCGGCGCGACGTCCACCCCCAACAGCTCGCCGCCGGGTAGCAGGTGGGGGGCCACCCGGCGGCACAGGGCGCCGCTGCCGCACCCCACCTCCAGGATCCGTTCGCCGGGACGGGGTAACAATACGTCGCGCAGCGCCGTATTGACCAGGAGTTGGTCTGGACGGGCCGCGCGATCCTCCAGGAACGCGGCCATGCGGGCTGCGTCCTCGCCGCTGACGGCGGAGGGATTGGACCAGGGATCGTGCGCCATCACAAGCTCCAATACACGCCGCAGCTCGCGCACGCGTGATTCGGCTCGGTGCTCAGCAGCCGCGTGCGGAACTGGCCGTACGCGGCGGCGTTCCAAATCTCGGCAAAGGGTCGCTCGAACAGATTGCCGAGGATCAGGCCCTCGTAGTCATTCGTGGAAAACGGCGAGATGCAGCAGGGCAGGCAGTTGCCGTTGGCCGTGACGTACGCGGTCGTCCACGGGCGCGTGCAGGCGCGCCAGGGTGCGCTCTCGGCCGGACGCTGCGCCGCCAGGCTGTCCCGCAGGTCGCGGGCGCCGGACGCGTGAAAAGCAAGGCCCAGTTCAGCGCTGAGCGCCTCGCACTCGGTGACGATCGCCTCTTGCTGGCTTAGGGCCGAGTCGAAAATGGCCAGGTCTTGCCGGGCCATGCCGTACTGTTCGGCCGCGTCCTGGGCGAAGAAGACCATCCGCTGCAGGTAGACCTCGGGCACACCGACGCGGGCCGCCAGCCGCACCAGCTCCGGCAGCTCGGCGATGTTCTCGCGCGTCGCCACGCACCAAATCGAGACCTGCGGCGTCGCCGCGCCCAGGCGCGCTTTCGTCTGCACCAGCCCGGTCAACCCCTCCACGACCTTGTGCAGCAGATCGGCGCCGCGAATCTGCGCGTACGTCTCGGGCCGCGCGCCGTCGATGGAGCAGCGGAACTGGTCGAGCCCGCTGCGCACCAGCGCCTCCTGCCAGGCCGGCGTGAGCAGCGTGCCGTTGGAGTTGAACAGCACTTCGACGTCGCGCGCCTTGAGATACTCGATCATGCGCGGCAGCTCCCGGTTCAACAGCGGCTCGCCGATCCCGTGCAGGGCACAGCGGCGCATCTCGGGAAACTGATCGGCGATGCTGCAAAACTCATCGAAGGTGAGCGTCTTGAGGGGTTCGCGCGTGAAAAAGGTGCGCGGGCACGTCTCACACAGGAGGTTACACCGATTCGTCACTTCGATGAAGACCATGCGCGGCGCCGCGTCCATACGGTCTCCGCGAGCCGCGCCGTCGGGCAGGCGATAGGCATCGGGCAGGAAGAGCTGTTCGGACGCACTCGGCAGTGCCCCGGCAGGTGGTGTCGCAAAAAGCGATATCGGTTCACGCATCGTCTTATCCATCAGGTTAACGGGAGTTGCCAGTAATCACCGGCTTTCAGCACTTGGGCGTATGATCAGACAACGGACATTCTGAGACATGATACCACAACTCCACTTACCCAAACATTACGAGCGCATTAACGGGAGCACGGAAACCGCACTCGGCCGCAAGGATCATGGAAAAACGAAGAGCTTCAACAGCGTCCCATCCTGAAGGATCTCCATCGGCCCGGCTGTCTGACCCACGATTGGGCCGACGCGATCAGCAGGCACGCCCGGGGCTCCGCCGGGCTCGATGACCGACACGAGCACGCCGCGGTCACGACCAACCGTAAGAACCGGCGTCTCAACGCGCACCGTCTCTCCGGGCCGCCACATCCAGCTCGGGTACCAGGCCGTCACAGCCACAGGGTCGGTGTATTGGCCGATCACCGCGCCATCCTCGCGTGTAAAATCGAAGGCGAACTGGTAGCCGTCTGGCAGCTTGCGCAGGGGCCGCCAATAGGTCGTGATGGTCGCGGGGGGCTGGCCGGCCGTGACCACATTGTGGATATCATAGTTGTAGGCGACCAGCTCCAGCGCGTCCCCAAACTGGAAGGAAACTTGGTGCGCATCAGGTGGAACAGGATGGCGCGGCGAACGAGGTAAATGCGTCACTTTCGAGAAGTTCCCATCCCGGCGGCGCCCCTCGTTGCAGCAGCAGGTAGCCATCCTGCGCCCGCAGTACGCCGAATCCACCGATGTCAAGCAAGTTGACCACCTCTCCCCACAACCCCTGCATATCGGCTGGATAGGTCGGGCTGGTGACATCCAGAAAGACGTACTCTGCGTCGTTCACTGCCGGGAAAAGATAGGCTTTGCGGCGCAGCGCCACGTGCGGGTAAAGGTTCGCCTGTGCCGACAGCGCCGCATCGGGCGGGATCATGGCGATGAACTCCTGCGCCAGCCGGTCATGGGCGGTGATTTGTGGCCAATGAAAACTGCGGCCCAGCGGTGTCATGCCGAGCTGCCAGTGGTGGGTGAGGCTGACCGCCAGCACCACGCCGCTCAACAGCAGTATCGTCGTCCTTCGCCGCATCAGGCCCCAGCGTTCGATCCGGCCGGCCACGAACGCGACGCCGTAGATGGCGGACACAATGATAAATGGGATCAACGAAGCCGAATAATGCGCGCCTTCGGAATAGGTCCAGTTCCACTGGCTGAAGACGTTGAGCGCCAGCACCGGCGCGGTCAGCAGCAGCACGAGGGGGCTGAAGAGCGAGGCGAAGCCGCCGGTCGCCAGCAGACCGCCGAGGTAGGCGCGTATGTCGGGCTGCCACAACCAACGCGTCACCAGGGTCGGTTGCTCCAGCGCGGCCTTCACCGTCCCGCGCAGCCCCGGGCCGAAGATCGCCATCCGCTCGATGAACGGCGACCGGGTCAGCCCGCTGAAGTGCGGCATGATCAGCCGGGTCGCCACGATGAACCACACGAGTCCCAGCGCCGCAGTGATGGCGCCCAGCCGCCGCTCGCGGCGCCAAAAGAAGAGGTAGAGACCCAACATGAAGACCAACGCCGAGATCTCCTCCTTGGCCGCCAGCGCCAACACGATCGCAATCAGGAACGCACCCCGCTTGCCTTCTTCCAGGAAGTAGAAGGCGAACAACAGCAGGCTGGCCGTCAGCGCCACCGGATGGAAATCAGAAAGGAGCGCGCCGTTGAGCGCCGGCGCCAGCAAATAGGCGCACGCAAAGACCAGGCCGGCGAAGTCACTGTTCAGCCGCCGCTTCGCGAGCCAGAACGCGGGCAGCGCGCCCAGGCCCACCACCAGCGCCTGGAATATGAGCAAGATAGTCGGATCGCTGCGGATGAGCAAACAGCAGCGAGAGCGGGATCAGCAGCAGCTCTACGTGATAGCCCAACAGGTGGTCGGTGCGGCTGAACTGGCTGAGGGGCAGGTCAATCTGGGCGTTCTGGTAGGTCGAGAACTCCATGATCCGGCCGTGCAGCGTGTTCCACGCAGCCTGGGCCATATAACCCAGGTCCAGCGCGCTGGAGCGGAACATCGCATGGCGCATCACGGCCGACCAGGCGAAGAACGCGATCCAGACGGCGGTCAACAGGTAGACCAGCAGCGCAACGGGTGAGCGCGTGTGGGTGCGCGCCCTTATCCGTTCGATCGCTGAGACTGCTTTCCTCAAGCCTGCTGTCTCCTACCGCCCGGTGATTGCTGAAGGCAGGTTATGCCCGGGCTGCGAGTGTGCTTCAGCACACTTTGACCTTCTCAGACACCGATTTCAATCGGTGACGACGTCACTAAGAATTCTACCTTTGTGGACTTCGTGCCTTTGAGCCTCTGTGGTTAGGATTGGTTTGGTTCCGGCTTGTCGGGGTTAGGGACAAATACCAGTGCATACGGCTTCGACACTGTGTCAAGCTCGCCATCGCCCCGCTCGAAGATTTTGACGAAGAACAGGTAGGTCGCGCCCAGGTCGGCAAACTGGAGATCATACGCGTTCCCGCTGACCAGCGGCCGGCTCCACGCCACCGCCCACTCGCCCTCAACCCAGCCGCCCGCGGCCGTCAGCGCATCCTGCCCGCCCTGAGGGATCGTTTCGGAATTCATGTAGGCCACCCGGCCCCGCCCGTCCACGTAAGCCGTGTGGCAGGCCACCGCACAGGCAGGCGCGGTCGATCCCGCCGCGGTGGGAATGGTCCAGTGGATCGTGAGCTGGTTGAACGTCGTGTCCGCGGCGTCGGGCGGCGCTCCCCCGCGCCAGCGCGCCAGGAAGTAGAGCATCTCGGCCGTGCGCACGGCACGCAGCTCGACGTCGCGCATATCTTGCGGATCGCTGGCGTGAGGATCCCGCGTCAGTGGGATGCGCAGCGGCTGCGCAGTCGCCCACACGGCGTCCATCTGCCCGTCGAGCCGCGGCGCGACCGTGCTTCCTCTCACCTCAAGTCGCCCGGCCGGCGCGCTGTTCGGCGCCAGTGGCTCATCGCCCACCTGCGGGGCGACCTCTGTTGCGCCAGGCGCAGGAGGCAGCGCCACGCACCCCCCGGCGCTCAACAGCACGAGCGCCAGGATCGCAAGCAGGCGGCTGAGACCCATCTTTATGTCCATCACGGCGCGGGATATTGCTGCGTCACCACATTGCTCGTGTTGCACGCGTGATCAACGGCGAAGAAATACCAGGTCTGCGGCCCCGCGGCTGAAGCAGGAAGCTGAACCTGCGTCGCGTATCCGTTGCCGCCGGCAGCCTGCAGGACGTAGGCCGTGCCTGTGGCCGGGTTCAAGGCGAAGAGCTGATCCTCGGCGAGGTCTGCCGCGCCCTGCGGATCGGCGGCCGTCATGCGCAGGGCGACCGCGCCAGTACCCGACCCAGCCCCAGCCGTCGCCGCGGAGACCGCCGGCGCCTGGCCCTTGGGGTTGGCGCCGGGCAGCGCGATGGCCGCGTCCGCGGTCGCGCCGGGCGCCAGGTTCACATGTACCTCGTGATACACCAACCCGGCGGCATAGGCCTTCACCTGCAGGGCCGGCACCGACGCTGCATTCCGAATGGTGGCGCGGCCGCTGGCGTCGGTGAGCGCCGCGGCCGGATCGTGCGCGGTCAACACGGTCACGAAAGCCCCGGGGATCGGTTGGCCGGCCCGGTTGGTCACACGCACGCGCACCGTGCCGGTCAAGCCGGCGTCGCGCACCGCTTGCGTGGCCCAGGGCCAGGCCTCGATCCTGGAAAGCCGCGCCATCGCGCTGGCATTTTGATATGCCTCGCCGTAGTTGTCGCGTCCCAACGCCTGGTTGGCCTGGTCCACGATCTGCTGCACCGCAGCCAACGCCTGCCGCAGATCCGCCTGGACTGCTTCGCGAGGGATCTCAGCCAACGCCTGGTTGCCCTGGCTAAGCGCCTGTTGCCCCAGACCGACCGCCTCACCGGCGTACCCCTTGAGGACGGCCAGCCGGCCCGCGTCATCCTGGGCCTGCCGCGCGGGCAGATCCTTGGTGAAATCGGATTTGACCTTGAGGTCGTTGACCGACGCCCAGAAGGCATTCAACGCGCCGGTGGGGTAATTTGGCGGCGGGATCGGTGTCGGCTGCGGCGCGGCGCGTACGACCGCGGTCGCAGCCGGCGCGGCAGAGGCTGCCGTGGGGACCTCGGTCGGCGTCGCCTCGGGGGTCGGGCTCGGCAAGCTGCGCAGCCAGGCGTAGATCTGCTGAACTTCGACGTCGCTGACCTCTTCGGCCGTGAAGTCGGGCATGCGCCCCTTCCCGGTACGGACTTGCAGCAGCACGGCATCATACGTCAGGCCCGTGCCTGCCAGCGTCGGCCCGCGATCGCCCTCAGCGTTGTCACCGTGACAATCGATGCACTCTTTCGTTTGCCAGACCTGGCCCCCCGTCTCGGCATCGATCCTGACGGCAGTAGGTTCAGCCGTCGGCGCAGGTGTCTCGGTCGCGGCCGTCGTCGGTACGGCGGCCGTCGTCGACGTGGCGGTCGGGGCAGCCGTTGGCAAAAGCGTGGCCGTCGGCACGGTCGTTGGTAGAGGCGTTGTGCTTGCCGGGGCGGTTGGTGCGACGGTCGCGGGAACAGGCGTCGGCGTGGCAGCCGGCTGAGAGGTCGGCGTCACAGCAGTACTACACGCGACCAGAAGTATACCGATACTTAGGAAGAAAATGGTAACGAGCAGTCGTTTCATGGAATCCTTCTCCGTTGTTTCCTTCATCGTACCTCAGTTTGCCATCAGCCTGCAAGGCAGACCAAAACTATCAGACTTATGATACAGTGCTTTCCCGGCTTTGTCCACACCTTTGCCATGACTTCACTCAATCTGCCATGCCACGATTTGACAGACTCCTGTCGAATGCATAGAATAATACCCAATATGAACCGATTCGTGCCGCTCCTGTATCTAGCGCCCCGGGGCTTCGGCCCTCGTGGGCGTATTGTTTTTACCGAAAGGTATGACAGGTAGTTTCAAGAGCCGAAAGGCTCTTTTTTTTGCCCTGAAACCGGCAGACCGAATCGAAAATTCACCACTGAGACAGCGCGAAGCCTCCAGTAGGACGGAGGTCACGGAGGACGGCTTGTTCAACGCTCTCCGTGTTTTCATGCGACGAATTCTGAGGAAAGATAGATGCGACTCCCTGGACTGATCGACGTACACGTCCACCTGCGCGAGCCGGGCGGCACGCACAAGGAGGATTGGGACAGCGGCACGGCCGCGGCGCTGGCCGGTGGGTTCACGACCGTGCTGGCGATGCCCAACACCCAGCCGCCGGTGACCGATGCGGTCACGCTGGAACTGGCGCTGGCCGCGGCACGAAACAAGGCCCGCTGCGATTACGCCCAATACCTGGGTGCGGGCGCGGACAATGTCGAGACGGCTGCGGCGCTGGCGCCACGCGCGGCCGGGCTGAAGATGTACCTGGATCAAACCTATGGCCCGCTGCGACTGGATGACATGACGCACTGGCAGGCGCATTTCGAGCGCTGGCCCGCACATCTGCCGATCGTCGCCCACGCCGAAAGTCGCACGCTCGCCGCGGTGATCCTGATGGCCGCGCTGTTCGATCGACCGGTCCACCTGGCGCACGTCTCGCTGGCCGAAGAAATCCTGCTGATCCGCCGCGCCAAGGAGCGCGGGTTGAAGGTGACGTGCGAGGTCGCGCCGCACCACCTCTTCTTGAACAATGAAGTGATTACCAAACCGCAGATTGCGCAGAGTTCGCAGATGGACGATTACGCACAATCTGCGTCATCTGTTCGGATTCAGGTTTGAAACTCAGCTTCGGCCGGAGCGAAGTACGCCCGCAGCTGGCAACCCCCGCTGATGTGCAGGCGTTGTGGGATAACCTGGATGTCATCGACTGCCTCGCCACCGATCACGCGCCGCACACTGTCACCGAGAAGGACAGCACCAAGCCGCCGCCCGGCTTCCCCGGCCTGGAGACCGCGCTGCCACTGCTGTTGACTGCGGTTGACGATGGACGATTGACGATAGACGATTTGGTGGCGCGGATGGCGACGAATCCGCGGCGCATCTTCGGCCTGCCCGAACAACCGGACACCTGGATCGAGGTGGACCCCGACGCCGAGTATGAGATTCGCGCGGCGGACGCTTTCACCCGCTGCGGGTGGACCCCGTTCGAGGGACGACGCGTGCGCGGCCGTGTCGAGCGCGTGATCCTGCGCGGCCAGGTGGCCTATGAGAACGGCAAGGTGCTTGCCGCACCCGGCGCCGGCCGCGATGTCCGAAACGACGGGGTGAATTGACATGACCAGCTTCTTCTCCCGCCTCGAAACCCGCGCCCGCACGATCAACTCGCTGCTGTGTGTCGGTCTTGACCCGCATCCGGCCGACCTGGCCGCGCCGACCGCGGCCGCTGCGCGCGACTTCTGCCTGCGCCTGATCGAGGCGACTGCCGATGTGGCCGTGGCGTTCAAACCCAACGCGGCTTTCTTCGAGCAGTTCGGCGCCGAAGGGATGGTTGCGCTGCGGGATGTGATCGCGGCCGTGCCGGATGAAGTGCCGGTGCTGCTCGACGCCAAGCGCGGCGACATCGCCTCCACCGCCGAGGCGTACGCCCGCGCCGCGTTCCAGACGCTGGGCGCCGATGCGATCACGCTGAGCCCGTATCTCGGGCACGACAGTCTGGAGCCGTTCCTGGCCGATCCGGCGCGGGGCGTCTTCCTGCTGTGCAAGACATCGAACCCCGGTGCCGGCGACCTGCAAGACTTACACCTGGCCGACCGGATTCCGACCCAACGCCTCTTCGAGCGGGTGGCCGAGCTGGCGCGCGGCTGGAACGTGAACGACAACCTGGGGCTGGTGGTCGGCGCGACGCATCCCGAGGCGCTGGCCGCGGTGCGCCGGGTCGCGCCAGAGTTGTGGATCCTGGCCCCCGGCGTCGGCGCGCAGGGAGGCGATCTGGCAGCCGCGCTCAGCGCAGGGCTGCGGGCGGACGGCTTGGGTTTGCTCGTCCCGGTCAGCCGCCAGATTTCGCGTGCGGCTGATCCAAGGCTGGCGGCGCGCGAGTTGGTTGAACAGATGAACGTCCTGAGCGAAGCACAGCGCAGTCAGAGGGCGGTCCAGCATCCTTCGACTGCGGCCTCGCTGCACTTGGCCTTCGCTCAGGATGCGTCAGCAAATACCCTTTCACCCCAGGCTGCCGCGTTGGCCGACCGTCTACTGGACGCGGGGTGCGTGCGGTTCGGGGAGTTCACGCTGAAATCGGGCCTCATCTCGCCGATCTACCTTGACCTGCGCCAGCTTATCTCCGATCCGTCCCTGTTGGCGGATGCAAGTTCAGCTTATGTCGAGTTATTGCGCAACCTGCGGTTTGACCGGCTGGCAGCGCTACCCTACGCCGCGCTGCCCATTGCCACTGCAATCAGTCTGGCTGGCGGCTGGCCGATGATCTATCCGCGCAAAGAGGCCAAATCTTACGGCACTGGCGCAGAAATCGAAGGCGATTTCGCCGCGGGCGAGCGCGCCGTGGTGATCGACGACCTGGCGACCACCGGCGGCAGCAAATTCGAGGCCATCGAGAAGCTGGCCGCAGCGGGGCTAAAGATCGAAGATATCGTTGTCCTCGTCGACCGGCAATCCGGCGCGGCCGAGGCTTTAGCGGCGGCGGGATACAAGCTCCACGCAGTTATGACCCTCACCCAGATGCTCGACCACTGGGCGTAGACCGGCCGGGTTCCCGCCGCACAGATCGCAGCGACGCGGGCGTTTTTGGGACACTCAACGTGAAACGTGAAAACGTGAAAACGTGGGATAAACGCCGGAGACAGCCGGCAGGAAGGCAATGAGCAAAATGACAGCGAATTATTCAATCACTGAGACCATGAACCCCGCCCTCGTCCGCGATGCTTCGCATGACGATCCCCGCGCGAGCTCACGTTTGTATGATCTCCTGCGCCCCCTGATCTTCCGCATGCAACCCGAGACAGCGCACCACGTGACGCTGGCCTTGCTGCGCACGGGTGGCGCGGTTGCACCGGCGCGCTGGCTGTTGCAGGAAGCCTACCGTCCTGCGGCGGCTGATCGCACGGTGCAGGCGTTCGGGCTGACGTTCCCCAACGCGGTCGGCCTGGCCGCGGGCTACGATAAGGACGGCCTCGGCTGGCGCGGCCTGGCGGCCCTCGGCTTCGGCCACATCGAGGTCGGCACCGTGACCCCGCGGCCGCAAGCTGGCAACCCCGGCCCGCGCGTCTTCCGGCTGGTGGAAGATCGGGCGGTGATCAATCGCATGGGTTTTCCCAACCGTGGCGCAGAGTTCATGGTGCGCCGCCTGCAAGGGAAGCGACCCGCCGGGCTGATCCTGGGCGTCAATATCGGCAAGAACCTGACCACCTCGCTGGAGCACGCGGCCGAGGACTATCTCAGCCTGGTGACGACCTTTGCGCCGCTCGCCGACTACCTGGCGATCAACGTGAGCTCGCCCAACACACCGGGGCTGCGCTCCCTGCAAACCCGCAGTGCGCTGGAGGCCCTCCTCCGCCCCCTGGATGCCGAGCGGCGGGTGCAGTCGCAGCTTGTGGGCCGGCATGTGCCGCTCCTGGTCAAGCTCGCGCCCGATCTGACCTCTGACGAGTTGGACGGCGCACTGGAGGCGATCCATGCCGCGAACATCGACGGCGTGATCACGGCGAACACGACGCTCAGCCGCAAGGGGCTGACCTCGGCGCTGGCAGGAGAGTCCGGCGGCATGAGCGGCGCGCCCGCGCGGCAGCGCAACACCCAGATCGTCCGCGATGTCGTGCAGCGCACAGGCGGGCGGCTGACCGTCGTCGCCAGTGGCGGCATCATGAGTCCAGAGGACGCGCAGGAAAAACTGGACGCCGGTGCGACGCTGGTGCAGCTCTACACAGGGTTGATCTACAAAGGGCCGGGGCTGGTGAAACAGATCGTAGAGTCTTGCCGCGGATGAAAAAGACTATTCTGCTCGCCGGTTTTGAGCCGTTCGGCGGCGAAACGACCAACCCGGCGCTGGAAGTTGCCCGCCGGCTGGACGGACGCTGTGTCGGCAGCTATCAGATCATAGCACGCGAGCTGCCCGTCGTACGCAACCTCTGTCTGGAGATGTTAACAGCGGCGATACGCGAACTCGACCCGGAGATCATCGTTGCCCTCGGTCAGGCGGGCGGCCGGGCGGAGATCACCCCCGAACGCGTGGCGATCAACGTGGACGATTATCGCATCGCCGACAACGCAGGCGCGCAGCCCGTCGACCTACCGGTGGTCGCCGATGGCCCGACCGCCTATTGGTCCACATTGCCGCTCAAGGCCATGGTACAGGCGATGCAGGACGCGGGCGTGCCGGCCAAGGTATCGAGCTCGGCCGGCACGTTCGTGTGTAACCATCTTTTCTACGGGCTGATGCATAACCTGGCGGCTGAAGGGGACACCCGCCGCGGCTGTTTTATCCACGTGCCCTATCTGCCGGAGCAGGCTGCGCGGCTCAACGGGCAACCGAGCATGACGCTGGAAACCATCATGCGGGGCCTGGAGGCCGCGCTCACCGCGATCTGACCAAAGACCTGTCGGGTTTGCCCAGCCTGCCAGGTCCCTTTTTACTCGCGGCCAGTGGTGAGTGCCAGCAGCGCCATGCGGACGGGGACGCCGTTGGCTGCCTGCCGGAAGTAGGCCGCGCCGGGCAAATCGTCCACTTCCTTCTTGATCTCGTCCACGCGCGGCAGGGGATGCAGGACGATCAAGCCCGGCTTGGCCCGGTTGACCAAAGCCGCATCGAGCACGTAGGCGCCCTTGAGTTGTTCGTATTCGGCCGGATCGGCGAAGCGTTCCTTCTGGATGCGCGTCATGTAGAGCACGTCACTCGTCGCGAGCGCCGCAGCCAGATCGGATGTCTCGCGCACCTCGATGCCGCGGCCGCGCAGGCCCGCCGTGATCTCAGCAGGCATCGCCAGCGCGTCCGGCGCGACGAAGTTGAAGCGGACGCCGAAGTTGGCGAGAAGCTGAGACAGCGAGTGGACCGTCCGCCCGTTCTTCAGATCGCCCGCCAGGGTGATGGTCAGGCCCTCAACCCCGCCTTTTTCCTTCCGGATGGTGTAAAGATCGAGCAACGCCTGCGTGGGATGTTGGCCCGCGCCATCGCCGCCGTTGAGGACCGGTATTGCGGCCCCGTCGGCCAACTCCTGCGCGCTGCCCGTCACCGGGTGGCGGATGACGGCGACGTCGGCGTAACCCTCGATCATCTTGCCGGTATCGAACAACGTCTCGCCCTTGGCCGCCGAGCTGGAAGTCTTGGCCTCGGCGACCGACAACACCTGCCCGCCCAGGCGCAGCATCGCGGTCTCGAAGGACAGACGGGTGCGCGTGGACGGCTCGTAAAACAGGGTCGCCAGCACCTTGCCCGCCATATTCAGCAGGCGGCCGTCCGCCTGCATGACGCGCTCAAACCGCGCGGCTGTCTCCATGATCAGGGCAATCTCGTCCAGGGAAAACTGGTCGGCCCGGATGATGTCTTTGCCTTTCAAAACACTTGCCATTGAGTACCCTCCATGATGTGAATCCAAACAATTGCTGTTTTACCACAAAGGCTCAAGGTCACGAAGGACACAAAGAAATCAGAACTTTGTGATCTTGGTGTCTTTGTGACTTTGTGGTGAGCGCGTTCCAACCTTCAGTCGCGTCAGACTGTCCCGCTTTTTCAGCGCACTTCAGACGCGCTCCGGCGTAATCGGCAGCTCGTGGATCGGGACGCCGATAGCGGCGGACACCGCGCTGGCGACCGCGGGCGCGGCCGGGGTCAACGCCGGCTCGCCGATCCCCTTGGCGCCGAATGGACCAACGCCGGTCCCGGATTCTAACACGATCACCTGCGTAGTCGGAAAATCCATCGAGGTCGGGATCAAGTATTCGGCGAGGGATGGCGTTTTGATGACACCCTGCTCGACGATCAGGTTTTCCATCAGGGCATAGCCCAAACCCTGCATGCCGCCGCCGGCCAACTGCCCGATCGCGGCTGCCCGGTTGATGGCGCGGCCGATATCGCAGCAAGTCACGGCCTTCAGCACGGTCACTTCGCCGGTCTCGGTGTCCACCGCCACCTCGACGCCGTAGGCGCCAAAGGTGAAGTCGGGGAAGACGCGGCCCTGGCCCGTGGCCGGATCGATCGGGTCGGTGAACGGCGCCTTGAACATCGCCAGATTGGCCAGGGACAGGCCCTCGCTGGCGCACACCTTGGCCAGTTGGCTCAGTTCCAGCGCTTGCGCCGGATCATGCTTGACAAAGGCCTTGCCGTCGGCTAAATCCAGCGTGTCTGGTTCCTCCTCGAAGTATTGCGCCGCGCGGTCGACCAGCACCTTACGCACCGCGCTCGCCGCCATGAGCGTGGCGTTGCCCGACATGTAGAGCTGCCGTGTCGCCGTCGACGTGCCGGAAAGTGGCGTCAACGCCGAGTCGGTGGCGTAGACCGAGACACGCTCCAGCGGCACCCCCAGCACCTCAGCCGCGATCTGGCACAGGCTGTTGATCTGCCCCGCGCCCAGGTCGGGCACGCCGGCGCGCACCAGCACCGTGCCGTCCTGCTCCACCCCCACCCACGCCTGCGACGTATCGTGCAGCCACGTGATACGGCCGTAGCTTTGGAAGAAGGAGGAGACGCCGCGACCAATGCGGATCGCCGACGATTGACCATTGACGATTGACGATGGAAGGGCATCCCGGGTTGATCGTCTATCGTCCATCGTCCATCGTCCATCGTCGAGTGCGGCCAGCACCCGCGTCGCCGTTTCCTCCAGCCACGCCGCGGTCTCGATCGGCTGGCCGGTGGCGGTCGTATCGCCGGTGCGGACGTAGTTACGCCGGCGGAGCTCGTAGCGGTCGATGCCCAGGGCGTCGGCGATGGCATCCATCTGCTGCTCGTAGGCGAAACACGCCTGCGGGCCGCCGAAGCCGCGGAACGCGCTGGTGAACGGGTTGTTGGTGAACGCGGCGACCGAGTCAACCTGCACGTTGTCCACCCGGTACGGGCCAGTCGCCATCACAGTCGTATACAACAGCACGTAGGGGCTCAGATACGGATACGCGCCCGAGTCGGAGATGACCTTGATCCGACTGGCGGTGATCCGGCCGTCCCGCGTCACGCCGGTGCGGTGACTGATGATGTACGGGTGGCGTTTGGAGTGCGCCAGGGTCGATTCCTCGCGCGTGTAGACCATCTTCACCGGCCGCTGGGTGGCCTTGGTCAGTAGCGCCAGGTAAATCTCGACGGTGATGTCCTCTTTGCCGCCGAAGCCGCCGCCGACCATGGTGCCCTGGATGCGAATCTGGCTCTGCGGGATGCCGACGGCGCGGGCGATGCTGCGGAAGTGTTCGACCACTTGGGTTGAGACGCGAATGTTGAGTACGCCGCGCTCGTCGGTCCACGCCACCCCGGCCTCCGGCTCCAGGAATGCGTGCTCCTGGTACGGCACCTGGAAGGTATTCTCGACGATCAGATCCGCCTCGGCGAAGCCCACGCTCACATCGCCCTTGCGGATGGCCCAACGCGCCACCACGTTACGGAGGCTGGGATCGGCGGGATCGGGCAGATTCTCGACCGTCGCGCCTGCTTGCAGCGCCTCCAGCGGATCGAAGACGCCCGGCACGACCTCGTACTCGATCTCGATGAGCTTGAGCGCCCGTTCAGCGATGTCCAGCGTCTCGGCGGCCACCAGGGCGATCGGCTCGCCGTAGAAGCGCACCTGATCATCAGCCAGCACCGGCACATCCGAGCCGCTGCGCTGCTTCTGGCCGGTCTGCCCCGGCATATCGGACACCAACTTGACATCGGGCAGGTCCGCCGCGGTGAGGACGCAGACGACGCCGGGCAGCGCCCGCGCCTTGCTCACATCCAGCCGCACGATCCGTGCGCACGCCTGTGTGCTGCGGAAGACTTTGGCATGGAGCATCAACGGCAGCGAGAAGTCACCTGCATACACCGTGGCGCCCACCGCCTTGCCCAACGCATCCACGCGGCGCAAGGGCTTGCCGACCTGGCGGAGTTCGGGGAGGTTGTGGGGGGGGAGGGGTTTGACAGGGTGTTGGCCGATCATTGGGCGCCTCCCGTGGGACGAACGACGAATGACGAAGGACGAATGTCATCTTCGTCGTCCGTCCTTCGTCCTTCGTCGCTTGCCAGCCGCTCCGCCGCGATCTGAACCGCTTCCACGATCTGTCCATACCCCGTGCAGCGGCAGAGGTTGCCCGAGATCGCTTCACGAATCTCGGCTTCGGTGGGCTGCGGGTTATGATCGAGCAGCGCCTTGGCCGCGATGATGAAGCCCGGCGTGCAGTAGCCGCACTGGATCGCGCCGGAATCGGCGAACGCCTCGTGCAGCGGATGGGGCTGTTTGACCGAGCCCAGGCCGGCCGCGGTGACGATCTGGCAGCCATCGGCCTGCCCGGCAAGCACCAGGCAGCTATTGACCGCCACGCCGTCGAGCATGACCGCGCACGCGCCGCAGTCGCCCTGCTCGCAGCCGCACTTGACGTCCACGTAGCCGAGGTCGCGCAGCGCGTGGAGCAGCGTCACGTTGGAGGCCAGGGCGAGGATGTGTGTCCGTCCATTGATGTACAGGGTAACGAGTTCAGGTTTCATGCCGCCACCTCCGCAGCGAACGCCTTGTCCAACAGCCGCCGCACCACCACTTCTGTCACTTGCCGACGGTAGCCGGCCGAGCCGCGGATGTCATCGATGGGACGCGCCGCCTCACCGGCCAGGCGAGCGGCCTCGGCGATGACTGCGGGCGTCAGCTTCTCGCCGACGAGCAACGTCTCAGCCGCGGTGGCGCGGAGCGGGCGCGGCGCCAGCGCGCCCAACGCGATGCGGGCAGCCGTGCAACACCCGGCAGCGTCGCAGGTCACGGCCACCGCGGCGCTCAACACCGAGATCGCGTCGGCCTTGCGCAAGCCCACCTTCTGAAAATGGCTAGCGCTGCCTGCCGGCGGCACGGGGAAGCGCACCGCGGTCAACAGCTCATCGGGCCGGCGCAACGTCTTGCGCACCCCGACCAGGAAATCAGCCAGCGACACGCGACGGGTCCCGGCCTGGCCGACGAGCTCAACCTCAGCATCCAGCGCCAGCAGCGGCGGCGCGGTGTCGGCCGCGGGCGAGGCGTCAACCAGGTTGCCGCCCACCGTGGCCCGGTTGCGGATCAGCGGGTTGGCGAAGACCGCCGCGGCTTCCCGCAGCGCGAGCGCGTGCTGGGCGATCAGCGGATCATACAACAGGTCGCTGATCGTCGTCCCGCCGCCGATGACCAGATGGCCGTCCTCGCGCCGGATGCCGCGCAACCCTGGCAAGCGCGCGACATCGACCAACACCTGTGGCTGATGTTTCCCGGCGCGCAGATCAACCAGGACATTCGTGCCGCCCGCGACAGGCATCGCATCGCCCCCCCGCTCGGCCAGGAATGCCAGTGCTTCAAGCAGGGTTTTCGGATGTAACAGGTCAAATTCTGGGAGCATGATTGACTCCTTGGGCGATAGGCGATGGATGAGCGTGTTCAGTTCATCGTCTATCGTCTATCGTCTATCGTCGGTCGTCGGTCGTCCATCTCGGCCGCAGCCAGCACCGCGCGCACAATCGCCGCGTAGCCGGTGCAGCGGCACATGTTGCCGCGCAAATGATCGCGCACATCGGCTTCGGTCGGATGCGGGTTCTCCTGCAGCAGGTCCTTGGCAGTCATCAACATGCCAGGGGTGCAGAACCCACACTGGAGCGCCGCGTGCTCGATGAACGCCTCCTGGAGCGGATCCAACGTGCCGTCCGGTGCAGCCAGCCCCTCGATCGTGCGGATGTGGCTGCCGTCCGCGGCCGCGGCCAGGACCAGGCAGGCCAGGACCGGCTTACCGTCCATCAGCACCGTGCATGCGCTGCACTCCCCGATCCCGCAGCCGTACTTGGTCCCGGTCAGCTCCAGATCCTCGCGCAGCACGTTGAGCAGCAGGTCGTTATCAGCAACGTGCAGGTGGCGGGTGACGCCGTTGACGGTGAAGGTGATCGTGCGATAGTGAGATAGTGCGGTAGTACGATAGTGCGGCAGTGAGGCAGTGGGGTTGTGAGATCGTGCGGAAGTATGAGATGCGTGGTGTGTAGGCGCCGTATTCTTTGAGACCGCCGTCTCCTTGTCTCCCTGTCTCCTTGTCTCCTTGTCACCTCGCCCCGCCCGCTCCCACGCATGCTGAATGCCATCCATCGCCAGCGCGGCGACGACCTGGCGGCGGTAGGCCGCGGTGGAGCGCACGTCGTCAATCGGCGAGATCTCCTCGGCGGCGACGGCTGCGGCCTGGGCGATCAGCTCCGGCGTCAGCGTCTGGCCGCGCAGGATCGCCTCGGCGCGCGGGGTACGCATGGGCGTGGGCGCCACCGAGCCGAAGGCCAGCCGGCAATCGGTGATCCGGTCGCCGTCACGCACGAGATAAACCGCGGCGTTGGCCTTGGCGATGTCGGCGGCCACGCGGCCGATCTTGACGAATGCGGTGCCGGCCTGCGCGACCGGGTATGAGATCTCGACAGCGGTCAGCAGTTGATCGGGGCGGCAGGCCGTTTTGCCGGGGCCGCGGAAGAAGCGCTCCAGCGGCAGCCGCGTCTCGCCCTCCGGGCCGACCAGCACGGCCTCCGCGCCGAGTGCGATCAAAGCTGGGGCTGTATCAGAGGCCGGTGAGCCGTTGCAAAGGTTGCCGCCCACCGTGCCCATCGCCTGCACCTGCGCCGTGCTGAACGCTGCGCACGCTTCAGCCAGTGCAGTAAGATTCTCACGCACCATCGCGTCACGTGCAAGATCGCGGATCGTCGTCAGCGCGCCGATGGTTAGTTTGTCAACACCCTGACAGATACCTCTCAGCGCTGCCAGCTTGCCGATGCCGATGACGTAGCCGGGCTTCTGCCGCTCCATTTTCATCTGCACCAGCAGGTCGGTGCCGCCGGCCAGCACGCGCGCCGCGTCGCCGTGCGCCGCCAGAAGTTCGATCGCTTCGCCGACTGAGTCAGGCTCCAGGTAGGTAAACTCATGCACCAGGATGTGGGAGTTGGTCATATCGTTCATCGCGCCCCCTCCATGATGGAGGAGGAAAGACGAGTGAAAGAGTCATCTTTAGCCGTTCGTCTTTCGTCATTGGTCATTCGTCGTTCCTCCAGCGCCGCCAGGATCTTCTCCGGCGTGATGGGCAGCTCGTAGAACCGGATGCCGATAGCGTTGTAAATCGCGTTGGCATAGGCTGCGGCCACAGGGTTCATGGCTGCCTCACCGATCCCCTTGGCGCCCAGGGGGCCGCTGGGCTCGTAGGTGTCGGCGAAATGGATGCTGAGATCGGCCAACAGTGGGGTCTCCGCGATGCCCGGTGTCTTGCCATCCACCCAGTAACCCTTCGACCTGAGCTGCCCGTCGGCGTCCCAGCCGTTGTCCTCGATCAGGGCGTAGCCGGCTCCCTTGGAGAGGCCGCCTTCGAGTTGGCCGGCCGCCAGGTCGGGGTTGACCACCGTGCCACAGTCGCTGCCCGATACGGCTTTCAGCGTGCGCACCTGGCCGGTCCAGGTGTCCACTTCGATCTCGACGAAGATCGTGACGTAGGCGGGCGGACAGTTGGTAGGCCGGTAGCTGTCCACCACCGCGATGGTCTTCCAACTGTCGGTCCAGCAGCGAGCGGCGATCTGCCCCAGGGTCATGCGCTTCTCCGGGATGGCCGGCGCGTAGACCAGGCATTGCCCCTGCGTTTCATCCAGCTTCATCGTCAGCGCGTCCGGCATCACATCCAGGAAGCGCGCGGCGGTCTCGATGATCTCCTGCCGCACCTTCCCTGCCACGCGCGTCACCGCGCCGCCGCCCGCGTAGACTCCGCGCGTGGCGTGCGTCGTCACGTCGTAAACCGTGGCGGTCGTATGCGCCTCGGCCAGGTTCACCAGATCCAACGGCACGCACAACGTCTCGGCGACCAGCTTGGCCGCGGCCTCCAAAGTGCCACCGCCGTGATCCATCAACGCCGAGATCACGTCCACCGAACCATCCTGGTTGACCTTGATCATGGCGCCGGAGAAATCGATGACATCGCTGCGCTGCGGCGCGCCCGCGCTGGAGGTGTGGAAGCCGCGCCCCAGGCCGAGGCCGCGCTGATAGCGTGATGCGTGATGCGTGATGCGTGATGTGTACTCCGAATCTCCACGCCCTCGCGTCTCCCCATTTCCTTGTTTCCTTGTTTCCTTATCGCCTTGTCCCTGATTCCTTCGCTCCCACCCGATCCTCGCTGCACCTTCGCGGAGCAACTGCTGGACGCCGTCGCTCTGCACCAGCGAGCGCACCAGCGGGCCCTGGCCCCAGAACGATTCGCCCAGCCCGACGTAGTTCTTCAGCCGCAGTTCCAGCGGGTCTATGCCCAGCTTCTCGGCCAGCTCATCCATCAGCGATTCGACCGCAAAGGTGACCTGGGGATTGCCGAAGCCCTGCATGGCGCAGGAAGGCGCCTTGTTGGTATAGACGGCGACGCCGTGGTGGCGCACCGCTCTGAACTTGTAAAGCGACGCCAGCCAACCCGCGGTCACGCCCAGGTAGGAATAGCCCTGGATGATATGCGCGCCGATGTCGGCGATCAGCTCTTGATCCGCGCCTAGCAGCGTGCCGTCGTTTTTGGCCGCGATCTTCAGACGGATGATGGCGGGATACTTGGTGTGATCGTGCATGTCCTCTTCCCGCGTCAGCGCCAGCTTCACCGGCCGCCGCGCCTTCAGCGCCAGCGCCACGCCGATGGGGATGGGCGAGTTCATCTGGATCGACGAACCGAAGGTGCCGCCGACGGGGATACGGATGATGTCCACTTTGCTCAGGGGGATATTAAAGATCGCGCCCAGGACGATGCGCACGTTGTGGATGGATTGCGTGGTCGCCCAGACCGTGATGCCACCATTTGCCTCGGGCCGGCATACGACAGCCTTGGGTTCCATCTGGGCGTGGTAGGTCTTCGGCGTACGGAATTCACCCTCGACTACGATGTCCGCTTCGGCGAACGCCGCCTCGATGTCCCCTTCGAGGATGTCCCGCGCGCAGGCGATGTTGTTTACGATCGAAATTTCGTTATCGCCCAACATTACGGTGTCGTAGAGCGCCGCGGCACCCGGCTGCATCGCCGCGACGGGATCAGTGATCACGGGCAGCGGCTCGTACTCAACCACCACGGCCCGCGCTGCCTGCTCTGCCAGCGCCTCGGTCTCGGCTGCCACCGCAACCACCGCCTCACCCATGCGCCGCACCTTGTCGGACAGGACGTAGTGATCTTTGTGCAGCGCCCACGGCACCGTGATGATGCGCTCATTGTAGCGGATCTTGGGCACATCAGCGAAGGTGAGGCACACCGCGCCCATCGCTTCCGCGGCGCTGGTGTCCACACGTACGATGCGGGCGTGGGCGTAGGGGCTGGATACGATCCGCCCGTGCAGCATCCGCGGCAGGCTGACATCGGTCGTGTATTGCTCTTGTCCCGTGACGCGGGCGACCCCGTCCTTGCGCCGGGTCGCGTGGCCGACGACATTGAATTCAACTTGGCTCATCGTATGCTCCCCTTATTCACCACCGGCTCAGAATTAGCACGCTCGCGCCCCTGTTCCGATCATCGGAAAAAGGTTCCATCAATCGAACCAAGTCTAGCACTCGAAAGGTTGCTTGTCAAACCCTGGAACCGATCCGAAAGCCCTACAACCCGACATCTCGAACCCCTCGCAGGGTGCGGCTTGAGTGGGAGCCAGATACTTAGCCGCGTCTGCGGATATACTCAATCTCCGCCAAGACGTTCACCGGCAGATCTGGCGTTCGGGCGCGCTCCATCAGCGCGATGGTCTTTTCGCGCAGGCGATCCCCCA
This sequence comes from uncultured Chloroflexia bacterium, assembly GCA_963841825.1. Lineage (GTDB taxonomy): Bacteria > Chloroflexota > Anaerolineae > CG2-30-64-16 > CG2-30-64-16 > CAWJEL01. Next base: position 253,176 of record CAWJEL010000025.1, on the reverse strand, counting down.
AACGTTTGCTCCCACGCTTGACCCAATCGTTCATCCGCTGGCGGCTGTAGAGCGCCGGCTGCCAGAAATCACGGAAGTGGTTCAGGGTGTGCTCGCTGGTCAGATACGAGCCGCCAGGGCCGATCTCGTGGATCAGGTCGAGCGCGAAGGCTTCCCGGTCCAGCGCCATGCCAGCGGTGAAATGCCGCAGCCGGCCGATGATGTCGGCGCAGAGCACGATCATCTCCGGCGACTCGGTCATCCCGGCCTCGATGTAGCCGATGTCATGCACCAGGTGCTGGCCGCTGAGCAGCGCTACCAGGATCGAGGAGGTGGCGTCGGACGCGGCCTGCTCGTCCACCACGCAGCTATCCGTGGGGCCGGCATAGCCATAGTTGGGCAGATTGTAAAAACGCGCCATCTCGGCCACGGCGGCCCGCGCCAGGTCGAACTCGGGCGCGCCGTAGACGCTGATCGTCGTGCGCATGTCCATGTGGTGCAGCCCGCAACCATAGACGAACGGCGCGCCGCGGCGCACGAGTTGGTGGATCACCAGCCCGGACAACAGCTCAGCGTTGCCCAGCGCCAGGGCCGCGGCCATCGACATCGGCGCGGCGCCGCCCATCATCGGCGACGATTGGTGGACGATGGGCAGGCCGGCCTCGGCCATAAAGATCAGCTTGTCGGTCGAGTCCTCGCCGTGGAGCAGCGGCGTGGTCGGCTGGCTGTAGCCGACCAGGGTCGGATTGAGACGCAGGTTGTCCATCCCGCTCGCGGCCGCGGCTGCCATCGCAACAATCGCCTCATTTTCGGCTCGGCTGCCCAGGGTGAAGACCACGGGCTTGGCGGTATTTTCGAGCATCAAGGCAAACTCGTCACGATAGGGGGCGCGGGGATCCAGATCCGATGATAGCCCCATCGACATGCAGAAGTCCAGCTCAGGCAGCGCCTCCACCAGCCGGACGCAGGCGATCACGTCGGCCTCGGTGAAAGGGCGGTGCTGGCCGGTGCGGGGGTCAAGGATATTGGGACAAGCGGAGCCGGTGCCGAACGCGACCGCGCGGCCTTCCATGTGTATGGCAACCTCGCTGGAGCCGCGCTTGCACAAAGCGATCCGCGACGGCGTTCCCGCCAGCGCCCATTCCACCAACGCGGCCGGGAAACGCACCAGATTATCGTCGGTGATCACCGCGTCGGTCTGCCGGAGCAGCGCCAGCGCGCGGGGATGATCCACCCGCACGCCGGTGCGCCGCAGGATCTCCAGGCTGGCGTAGTGAACGGCTTCGCACTGCTCGCGGGTGAAGAGGGTGAAGTGCGGAATGGCTTGTGAAGAGACTATCATAGATTAGAACCTCGGTTAGCGCATCAGCGAATGACGAAGGATGGGGCAGGTCATTCACTCAGCGCCTACGTCAGTGTGCTTCAACACACTTGGAGTATCAGACACCGAGTTCATTCGGTGACTCGGCGCCTACATCAGTGTGCTTCAGCACACTTGGAGTATCAGACACCGAATTCATTCGGTGACGACGCCGTCGAGCAGATCAGCGCGACCAATTCGCGCACGCTCGGCAGCGTCTCGAAGCGCCAGAGCACTGGCGCAAGCGCATTGATCCGCGAAATATCCAGGACAAACCCAAGCATCCAACGGAACTTATCTTCCATGCGCGCCTCGTCCCACCCAGGCTGGGGGAAGCGCAACCCGCCGTCCACAACGCCGGAGCAGAACTCCCGACCGTCGCAAAGGGCGATAGTCACAATGCTGGCGAAGCGGCCGCTTGGATCGCCCTGTTCGTAGAGCCGGCACAGCCGCTCCATCTCCGCATCCTCGACCACCTCCACCCTCGCGGCCAGCGCACGGATGCGGGGATCGGAAAGCCGCGCCTCCAGCATCTGCGCCGGGCCGATCTCGCCGTCCACCAGCATGGCGGCCAACGGCCAGGCCTGGTTGAACTGCGCTTCTTCGGTGGTGGTCAGGAGGCGCGTGCCCAGCCGCACGGTGCTCTTTGAGCCGGCGACGACGATCCTGACGATGTCAGTCCAGGTTGATCCGATGCTCCTCGACCAGCCGCCGCGCGCCCTCCACACCGGCGTGCGCCCAGCCGCAGCAGGCGTAACGGGCGGGTTTCCAGGCGACCCCTTCGACCATCAGGTAGGGGCGGGTCTCCCTGGTATGGCCGACATTCTCAGATTGCGCAGAAAGACCCGCCCCTACCTCACCGAATCCAGAGGCCCAATCCTGATACTCCGGGAACGCCAGCAGGGTGGGGATGCCGGTGTAGCCCCGCGCGGCCAGCCCGGCCGCGGTGACGCCGGTCATCGCGCCCCAGCCGATGCCGTGTTTCACCATGCCCGGATCGTCCACGTCGCGCATCATCGGCAGGTTGCCGGCGTGATAGTCTGCGATGCCCAGCGCGTGGCCGGCCTGCTCCGGGGTCAGACGCATCAGGTTGGCGGCCGCGGCTGCGCACGCCACGCTGCCCCACGACCCGCACGCTTGATAGACATCTCGGCTCGCGTGCCAACAGCGGCCGATCCGATGTGCGACTTCGTACCCCACGACCAACGCGGTCAGCAGCTCGGCGCCGGTGCGATCCAGCGCCTCAGCCACAGCCAACGCAGCCGGAACGATCTGCGCGCCCGCGTGGCCGTAGGCGTAGCGCGCGCTATCGTCCAAATCCAAGCCGTTGGCCGCGTTGGCGTTGGCGAACGCCGCGCCGGCCATGCTTGCCCGCAGCCCGTGCAGACCCCGGCCCGGTTCGTGTCGCAGGATGGTCGCCTGATCGCCGCCCCAGGCCTCCGCCGCGTAGTCGGCCGAGATGCGGCTGACCCGCGTCAGCGTGCCCGCGAGGGTCGCGCCGAGCCCATCGACAAAGCACATCCGCGCCTTGCGCTGGACATCCGCCGGCAGATCATCCCACTGCGTCTCAGCGACGAAGCAGCGCTGCGAGTTCGTGGCCGTTCATAGTTCCTTCCATCCTGCATATTCCCCATGATTTGAGGCGTCACGTTCAACCGTCCGCAACCTCGATCTTCACCATGCCGAAACTGACACCGCCCGTCACCCGCAGGCGCTTGCTGCCGCAAGCGCAGCCGCGCGCGATCGCACGGGCCATGAGCACCTGGGGCCGTTCGTCGATCCATTCGCTCAAGTCGGCGGCGCGGCCGCAGTCGAGGCAAGCCATCTCCACCGGCACAGTCTCGAAATGCAGCCGCGCGCCCTGCGCCAGCGTGCCTTCGCTGAGATGATCGAAGAAGACCTCGACCGAATTCGGCACCACGGCCGCCATACGGCCGACCTCGAGGTAGATATCGGTGACGCGCTGTCCACCCGCCGCTTCGAGCGCCATGTTCAAGATTCCCTGGGTGACGGGCATTTCATGCACTGGCCCAACCTCACGAAGCGATCCGTTTGGCTGCGAGCCGATCCCTGATCCAGCCCAGCCACGCAGTCAAGCCCCTGACCGGTCAGGCACGACACTTCGAATACGGCCAGGTCGGGGTTCACCGCCAGCGCGTTGGCCTTGAGCCTGGCCGCGCTCGCCGGGATGTAAGGCTCCAAGTCGATTTTGTTGATCACCAGGGCTTGGGCGGCCAGAAAAGCCATCGGGTACTTCAGAGGCTTATCATCCCCCTCGGGCAGACTGGCGACGACCACTTTGGCATCCTCGCCCAGATCCCACCCGGTGGGGCACAACAGGTTGCCCACATTTTCGATGATCACCACGTCGGTCTGACTGATGTCCAGCCCGCCAGGCGCCAGCGCCGCCCGGATCATGCCGGCGTCGAGATGGCAGCCGCCGCCGGTATTGATCTGCACCGCGGGCACGCCCGCGGCCTCCACCCGGTCAGCGTCGATCGTGGTGGTGGGGTCTCCCTCGATCACGGCGATGCGCAGCTCATCCTTCAGCCGTTCGATGGTGCTGTTCGAGCAAGGTAGTCTTGCCCGCGCCCGGGGAGGCGACCACGTCCAGCACCAGCACATCGCGCTGCCGGAACTCCGTCCGCAGCAACGCGGCAAGCTGGCTGTTGGCCTCGGTGATTTCCCGCAGGATAGGAATGATCTTAGCCATGGAAATCCTGAAGTGCGGATAAAGGCGCTGACTGGCCCATACTGCGTGATTCCAGCTCGTGATAACGCTCGACCTCTCGACGGTCTGCTTCGGGATCAGGGGGAATGACCCGTCCGAGCAAGGGCTCGCGAGTGCCCAGCGGCGCCATCGTGATGGCGTCATCCGGGCATGTGGTGGCGCACAAGCCACAGCCCCAGCACTTCAACGGGTCGAACAGCACCGTTTTGCGACGTTTGCCGTTGACGACCGTCTTCGTGCCATCGTGATAGAACGCATCGAAGTGGCAGCGGCGAACACACAGGCCGCACTGCTCGCATTTCGCCATATCCCGCTCGGCGACATAGTGGCTGCGGGGCCATTGCCGGTGCATGCCCAGTTGCTGGCCGGCTCGGAACGGATAACAGTCGCACGCGCAGCAGTTACAGAAGCCGAAGAGGCCGCCGTGCTCACGCCAGTAGCGATCGCCCGTGGCCATCAGTCCGTTGCGGTTGGCGTTGACCACGAGACTCTTCATCTCATCTTTGGTCAGACGCCGGCCGTGCCCGCGCTCAAGGGTATGTTGCGCGCCCGCGTCCAGCCGGATACACGTCTCCAGCGGCCGGCTGCAGGCCATGACGATGGCTCGGCAGTCACATGGAACGACGACGTGCTCGGAGGCCGCCTCGACCATAGCAAGCGCCTCATCCAGCAGCAGCACGTCGCGGTTGGGGATCCGAAAGTACTTATCCGGGTCGACTCGCAGCTCGTCGACCACGGGCAACCAGTTGTTGATGAATTCCTCAAGCTGCCACTGGATGACCGCGTCGCCGCGCGTCGGCCGGCACATCGCCCCAGTTTTCATACATCGACAGCGGGTCCAGCCGGTGATAGAAAACGGCGGGGGCGTAGGTCGTCACGCCATCCCGAACCTCTCGGTTGATGATTTGGCGCGGATAAGCGGCCTGGAGAAGTGCTGCGGTTTCTTCCGGCGAGAGCCCAAGCTTCGCGGCGATCTGCTCCGCTGTGAGCGGCCCGGCGCCCAGCGCGACCACGAGCGCCATCTCCTGCGGCTGCGCTACAAACTCGATGTGCGGCAGCATGGCCGGGGGCAATTGAAAGATGCGGGCGAAGTCTTCGAGTAGTGTCATGAGTGTTCCCCGTGATGCGTGGTGCGTGATGCGTGATGCGTGGTGCGTGGTGCGTGAATATCACATTGATGGATGATCCCGCGAATAGGAAGAACGGACTACGCACCACGCAATACGTTCGCGTCACATACTCCCGTAATGCCGCCCACCGATCTCGACCCACGTCCCCGCGCCGGTTGCTTCAGCCTGGCGCCAGATGTGGTGCGCGGCGGCCAGGTCTTCGATGGCGATACCGAGCGACTTGAACAGGGTGATCTCAGCGGTCGAGCCGCGGCCGGGGACTTTGCCCAACAGCAGCTCGCCGATCTCGCCCACGATATGATCGTCACCGATGGCGCCCTCGGCCTTGGCGATGATGAACTCGCCGGCCTCGTTCAACGTGGACTGGCGGCGGTCAACGTACAGCCGAGCTTTAGCCACTGCGGTCGTATCGAGCTCGCGTGTCGTCGGCGTGAATGCGCCCACCGCGTTGATGTGCGCGCCCGGCGCCAGCCACTCGCCCAACACCACCGGCTCACGGGCCGAGGTCACGGTGCAGATGATGTCCGCGCCCTCAACCGCCTCCCGCGCCGAATTCATCACCTCGACCGTGATGCCGTGCCGCCGCATCTCGCGTTCGGCGAACGCGTGCGCGCCGTCCAGCGGCAGGCTGAAGACCCGCACGCGGCGAATGGGTCGGACGGCCAGCATCGCCTCCAGGTGCGTGCGCGCCTGCGTCCCCGCGCCGATGATCGCCAGGTCCCCCGCGTCCGGCCGCGCCAGCAGCCGCGTCGCCACCCCGCTGACCGCCGCGGTGCGGATCGCGGTGACCGCGGTGCCATCCACGATGGCGCGCAGAAGGCCGTGCTCGGTGTCGAAGAGGATCACCACACCCTGATGCGTGTCGTACTCGGTGCCGTGATTGGTGGGAAACGCGGCGATGACCTTGACGCCGACGGATTGTATCCCGCCCAGGTACGATGGCATCACGCCCATCAGGTTGCCGGTATCTCCCGGCAACAACATCATCTGGCGGAGCGGCAGCAGCGCGTCGCCGCCCGCCAGCAGCTTAAGCGCGTCCGTCATGACTGCGATGCATTCGGACATCGGGAGCAGTTTTGCGACATCATCGGTGTTGGCAATCAGGGTTTTCATGGTTTGACCTCCTACACCCCGCCGAGAAAATCATAGCTGACCTTCTTCTGGACCGCTGCAATTTGGGCGAAGGCTTGTTTGAGCAATTCCTTCTGGATGTGGCCCAGCTTGCCGGGGTGGATGACATTGTGGGGCGGCCGGCCGGCCTGGATCGCCGCCAGTTGAGTTTGCAGTCGGAGTTGCATCAGGAAATCATAGGCGGCGGCGATCTCATCCCGGCTGGCCGGCAGGATGATGTTACGCTCGGTCAGCGCTTCGATCCGTTCCAGCGTATGCGTCTGATTAATCTGGTGGCGCAGCGCATACAGCCGCGCAAAACTGACCATGGGCATCATCGCGTCTTTGAGATTGATCTCCCCGGCGTGTTCCGTGGCGCCGCCGCTCAAATAGATGTTGCCGAGCAGCCGGAAAGGCGGTTTGAACAGCAACGCATTCTGCGCAAACAGATGGAAGAAGGCCGGTTGATCCCGCAACGATGCGTGGATGGCGCGCCGCAGTTCATGCGTCAGGTCCGCATCGCCGTACACGGTGCGAAAATCAAAGAAAATGCTGAAATCGGTGATCTCCTGCGGCTCCGACTTGTGGACCCACTCATCGAAACCGGAGAGCCAGTCGGGCAGGGAGCGGCACCAGCGCGGATTGCTGGCCATCACTTTGCCGCGACAGAGCGGGTATCCGGCGCGATTTAGATCGTCACACACCCGCGTTCCCAGGCGCAGGAAGTAGGCTGTCACCTCCTGCGGGTCGGCGTTTTCGACCGGCGCGAAGATGATGCCGTTGTCCTGGTCGGTCAGCAGGGTCTGTTCCTGGCGTCCCTGGCTGCCCATGGCGATGAAAGCGAACGCGGCGGGTGGCGGGCCGAGATCAGTTATCGCCAGTTGGATCAGCCGCTCGGTGGCCGCGTCGCAGGTCGAAGCCAGCATGTTGGTGACGTGGCGCGGGCGGGCGCTGCTATCCAGCAGGCTCTTGACCAGCGGCGTCGTGCGCGCGCAGTGTTGCGCCACCTCATCAGGCGTGCTGGCCCGCGCAATCTCGCGCGCCAACACCATCGGGCCGTAGCGCGGGAATTGAATCAGTGATTTGCTATCGATCACGCTGACGATCTGGCCGTCCTGATCTTCGACGGCCAGGTGGCGGACCCCTTTCTCCTCCATCCGCATGAGCGCCTCATAGATCAGCGCGCGTTCCGAAATCCTGGTCAGCGGCGAGCTCATGATCGTGTGGATGGGCGCGCTCAGGTCGGCATTTTCGGCCAGCACACGGGCGCGCAGATCATGATCTGTCACGATGCCGATAATGGCCTCATTTGCGCTGGCCACCAGCGCAGCAGTCACCTGCCGCGCGGTCATCAGCTTGGAGAGCTGTTCGATGCTGGTGTCCAGCCCGCAAATGACCGCATCCCGTCCCAGATTAGCCAGCGGCTCGTGTAAGAACAAGAGCGAGGCCTGCAGTCTGTCGATCTGCGCTTCTCGCCCCGCCTCCAGCTTGCGGGCGGCGGTGACATCCTCCAGCACCCCGTCGATGTAGGCCGGGTGGGCATGTTCATCGCGCACCAGGCGCGCCGAGAGGGAGATGAAGCGGGCAGCCGCGTCACTGGTTTCCACATGGAGGCTGTGCTCCCGCACCTCCCCGTCTGTCTGCAGGGATTGGAAAAACTGCTCGTATTCGGCTAAGTCAGAGAAGAGGTCAGCCAACGCGGGCTGCACGCCTTCAGCGTCCGGCAGGCGCGGGAGCAGCGCGCGCCCGGCCGGGTTGATCTCCAGGAAGACGCCGCGCCGTGCGGCCCGGGCGCGGAAGATGCCGATCGGCGCGGATTGCGCTGCGACCGCCAACCCATCCGCGCTCACCGCGGCCGGCTGCCGGGCGATGTCTTTGGCTAACAGGATAAAGCCAGGTTGATCGGCAAACAGGATCGGGTTGAGCGTCAGGACGCATTCCAGCAAGCTGCCATCGCGCCGCGCCAAACAGCCTTCAAGCGCCTCGCCCAGCCCTGGTTGCCCATCAGTTTGGCCCCTAAGCCGTTCCCAGATGGCCGCGTTATCCGGTTCGCGCGGCAACAGGTCGGCCAGTTCCAGGAACTCCAATTGGCGGGCGGTATAACCTACCATGCTCAAAAAGGTGGGGTTGGCATAGCGACAGCGATCGTCCAGCACCAGCAGGGTGCCTTCGGTGGTGGCCTCGACCAGGCCATGGTAACGCTCGGTGGATGCGTGCAGGTTATCTACCACCTCCTGGCGTTCCCTTTCGACGCGCAGGCTTTGTTGGAGGACATAGAGGAGCAGCAGGACAATGGCGCCGGAAATGATCAGCGAGGCGTTGATCAAACTCTGCTCGATGCGCGCGATTTCCTGATTGACATCGTCGGTATACATACCGGTGCCGATGACCCAGCCCCACGGCGCGAACCCTTTCACGTACGATTCTTTCGGCTCCAGACGGCTGGGATCATCTTTCCATTGCCAGACATAGTCGATGTACCCCTCGCCTGCGCGTTGCACCAGGTCGGCAAACTGAACAAAAATAGGCACGCCACGGGGGTCGGTGAGGCTGCTCAATTCCTGGCCGTTCAGATCTGTGCGGTACGGATGCATGATCATCCGCGGCTGCATGTCCTGAATCCAGAAGTAATCTTTGCCTTCCGGGCCGTAGCGTAACGCCTCGATGCGCGTCACGGCCAGCGCCTGGGCCTGTTCGCGGCTGAGCAGTCCATTGCGCTCGTCGCGCTCATACGAGGCCAGGATACTCCACGCGGAGTTGGTCAGTTCGCGGATCAACTCACGCTTGCGATCCAGCAGGGTCCGCTCAAACGATGGCAGCGTGATGCCCCAGATGGCGGCCAGGAGCAGGCCAATCGCGATTAGCGTAGGCAGGAAGATGCGCAGGATGTACGAGCGGCGGCGGAATTGATGGGGCTTGCCGGCGAGTTGAGCACGCGCGGGTTGGGTATTGGGGGTTGCCCTTAGCGACGCAACGTCGTCTGCCTGGAACGTGGGGCCAGAAAAGACCGCCTCCCGAAACCGGGCCCAGTCTGCCCGGGGCATTTCGATCCCCCAGGCAGGGGCCCCCGCGCCGTTGTCAGCATGAAAATCAGTGCCCGCGCTGACGAGCAGGTCGTACTTCTGCGCCAGTTGGCACAGTTCAGCGCGCTGCGACTCGGAGAAGGGGGTATAGATGGCCTCAAGGCCATCCAGCCCCAGCGTTTTCAGCTCCGCCACGCAGGCATCCAGCCGCGCCGGATCGGATTCGTACACCAGGGGATGCGCCCAGAAGGCCTTCCCGCCGGCGCGGTGCAACAGGTCGATCGCCTCGCCGATCTCCAGCCAACCGTCGGGCGCGGCGCTGATTCCCGGCGGGTCATCGGCGCCGGCCGGCCGGTTGACGCCGATTTTGCGCAGCGAGCTGGCGATACTGTGAACTTCCGGGTTGCGCACCTGGCGCAGCGAGAACAAGGTAGCGTCCAGGTCCGCGTGCTGAGGATCGAAACCATAACCAAGCAGGTGCGCTTCGCGGCCATGGAACCAGGTGGTCATCTCCACACCGGGCAGATACGCCACGCCGCGCTTTTGCAGCGCCTCTTGGAAACGCGGCAGGCCGACGAGACTGTTGTGGTCGGTCAACGCGGCGTAGCGCACTCCCGCCGCCGCCAGGTTTCCGGCCAGGACTTCGGGGGTCAGCCCGCCATCGCTGAAGATGGTGTGACAGTGAAAGTTGACCAGGACGCTCTTGTCCACAGGCGCTTACCGGTTGGATTCTCAGACGAGGATTTCACCACAAAGACACCAAGTCACGAAGGGCACAAAAAGCGCCGCATTCTTTGTGTTCTCTGTGTCTTCGTGCCTTTGTGGTGAGCGATTAATCTACGCGGCGGCCTGCTTGCTCTTCTGCGTCAGCAGCGAGATCACGATGAGCGTGATGAAGCTCAGCGGGATGGAAATGATGCCCGGGTTGTTGAGCGGAATGGGCGCATCAAGCGGATTCCTGCCGTAAAGCGTGTACATTTCCGGCGAGAACGCAATCAGGGTCAGAGAGGCGACAATGCCCACCACGATCGAGGCGGCGATGCCCTTGGCCGTGGTCTTCTTCCAGAAAAGCAGCATGGTGATGGCGGGCAGGTTGGCCGAGGCCGCCACAGCAAACGCCAATCCCACCAGGAAAGTGACGTTCACACCCTGGAACAGGATACCGAGCAAGATGGCGATGCCGCCGATGACAAACGCCGAGATCTTCCCGGCATTGACCTTTTGGCGGTCATCCATCTTGATTCTGAAAAAACGGTCGAAGAGGTCATGTGCGACCGCGCCCGAAGCCGCCACGATCAGGCCGCTGACCGTGCCAAGTATGGTGGCGAAGGCGATGGCCGAAATGATCGCAAAGAGCAGTTCACCGAAGGAGCGCGCCAGCAGCGGCGCGGCCATGTTGCTGTCCGCCGGGTTGAGCACCGCGTTGGTCATGGCGCCCAATCCCATGAAGAGGGTCAGGATGTAGAAAAAGCCGATCGCTGCGATCGCCACGATCGTGGATTTGCGCGCGCTGGCTGGGTTGGGTACGGTGTAGTAGCGGATCAGGATGTGCGGCAGAGCCGCGGTGCCGAGGAAGAGCGCCAGCATCAACGAAAGGAAGTCCAGTCGCTCCAACCCGGTCCCCTCCACCTTGAATTTTAGACCAGGGCGCATGATGCGGTCGCCGGGAACCACCTTGGGATAGTAGACGGTGACCTTCTGTCCGACGCTGTCCACGAAGTTGGCTGTCTTGAAGGTCTGGACCGTCGTATCCTTGCGCGTCATAGTAGCCAGGAACGCAACGAGAGAAAGCTTGCCGGTATTAGCATCCGTCTCGCCGCTGATTTTTTCGAGGTTGCCCACCTGACGCAGTTGATTGGATTCAGAGGCCGGCGCACCGTTGATCCACTTGCCGTCCGGTTTCATAACCACGGACTGGGTCTCGTGAAGTATGATCGCGCCCTCGCTCTCGCCAACCGACCACCAGGTGTCAGCACCATCATGCCTGAGCAGCACAAAGACCGCCGCACCCTTGACCGCCTGTTGCTCCAGAACGCTGTAGCCCGGCTCAGTGACCTCAATTTGCTCCCCGCTTCGGGTCGCCGCGAGTTCGGCGTATTCATAAAATGGCACTTTGCCGCCCTGATCCGGCTGGGTGGAAAAGCCGCGCACGAGCACCGCGCCTACCAGGATAGTGGAAAAGATGATCAGCAAGGCGCCTTTCAAGAATTGCACCCACGTGGTGGAGGCCATGCCGGCGGTGGCGACGATCGTGATGACAATGATGCCCACCAGCACCACGCCCCACGATTGGGGGATGCCCAGCAGCGGTTCCACCAAGACGCCAGCCCCCACCATCTGTGGAATGAGGTAACAAACTGAAACAACCAGCGTGCTGATGGCCGCGGCCAGCTTGATGCCGCGCGAGTCGTAGTTTGCATCCACCGCATCGGTGAAGGTGTACTTCCCCAGACGCTTCATCGGTTCAGCCACGACAAAGAGCGCCACAACCCAGCCGGCCAGGTAGCCGATGGAATAGAGGAACCCATCATAACCCGCCGTGGCAATCAGGCCGCAGATGCCAAGAAAGGACGCTGCCGACAGATAATCGCCAGCAAACGCGATGCCATTCACGCCCCAATGAATCTTGCCGCCGGCCGCATAGTAACCGCTGGCAGTTTTAGCTCTGCGCCCCAAATAAAGGGAAAGGCCGATGACAAAGACCACAAATGCGAAGAAAACGAAGACTGCCATGAGATTAGGCCCCTCCCTTCTCGGACTTTGCCTTGTCGTCCTGCTGCTTCTCAGCCCGCGCAAATTCAGCTTCTTTGCGGCGGCACAGCGCATCGTAGATCAGAGCCTCGATCAACGCCCCGATGATGAGCGCGAAACCATAGACGGTTGCCAGGTTCAGCCCGGCGACGACAATCGTTGCCATCGTCAGGGGGCTAATCAGGTTGATTGCCACGAAACCGGCGTAAAAGATCGTATAGAAAAGAAACATCTTGAGGCCGAGGCGCATCTTGTACGGCGCCGCCGGGTCTTTCCCGGTGGGTGTCGAGGGTTCATGTAGCATACCAATCGCTCCTTTGAGATATGGGGATGTAGTTGAACTGTGATCGGGGATATATTCTAACAGCAAGCCCTGGAATCTGCGAATCTCTGAAGAAGATGCGCGCCTCAAATCAGATTCCCCGGCGGCCGGCGGATACCCTCTCGGGCCGTGGTCTCGAACCATTCACGAAATGCGATGGCCTTTTTTTGAGCCGCGGGCGCGACGGATGCGCCGCCGCGGCCCGTACACAGCAGCCCCACGGGCAGGCTGCGCCCGATCTGATCCACCAGGTCAATGGCCTCGTGCAGCGGCAGGATCGCATCTCGCCCGGCCAGCGCCAGGTCGGCGAAAACGTGGGCCATGCAGGTGGTGTTGATGATCCGGCTGCGGCACGGCTGGCCCGCGCCGCCCGCGATCGGATCGCACGGCACACCGACCACGGCCTGGAGCAGGAGCGAAGCCGCGTGCTCCGCCTCTTCAGGCGTGCCGCCGGCCATCGCCACGATGCCGGCCGCCGCCATCGCGCCGCAGATGCCGGTCTCGCCGGTGCAGCCGGTCACTTCACCGGTCGGCTCGGTGCGCGAAAAAGCGATGGCGCCGACGCCGGCTGCGACAAACAGCCCGGCCAGCAGGTCGTCGTCGCTAAAGCCGTGCGCTTCCTTGACCGCCCACAGCGCGGCGTGAACATAGCCGCCTCCGCTGCCCATCGGCCCGGCCACCGCGGGAACGCCCGGAATGCCCGCGCCTGCGCCGTAGGCCCATTTGATCGTCTGGCTGGTAATGCCGTCAGTCAGGCGGCGGGGTGAATCCATGTGGCGCGCCCAGTCCGCGGCCATGTTCGGTCGAAACAACGTGGCCGGGACATCGAGCGTCTCCTCGTAGACTGCGTGGGTCTGCCGGTACATGGCGCGCTCGATCATGCGCATGTACGCAATTACCCGCTCGCGGCTCCAGCCCGACGCATCCATCTCATACTGAATGGCCGTCTCGGCGAGGGACAGCCCGCGCTCGGCCGCGACCTCCCGCCAGCGGGTCATTGTATCGAAAAGCTGCGGCTTCCGTGCGCGGGTGTCGAGCACCGGCAGGATCGGATCGAGGAGCGCCACGCGGCAGCCCGGCAGCGCCCGCCGGATCGCGGCCAGGTCGGGCGGTTCGGAGAAGCGGGCCCAGTGGAGAGTTCCACCGACTCCCCCAACCCTCCTGAGCGGAACGCAGCATAGCTCAGGAGTCAGGATCGCTTCCTGCGATGACGCTACGGAGTTGAACTGCCCCCCTCTCCTGGTCAGGAGCTCATCTGGGAGGACGTGGGCGGTGAGGTCTCCATCCCCCGGCAGCCCGGTTATGCACGTTGGAAATCGAGCGGTCACGCGGATCGAACGTGGATGCTCGACGGGCAGCGCGACTTTCCGGATCAAAGACCAACAGCACATACGCGTCCCCCTGGGTTCGCAACGGATAGCCGTCCATGACGCGCGTCTCGATCATGCCGCCGCCGGTCGAATCGGCGACCAGCGTCACAACGCGGCCGCTCGCGCCGGTCAACGTGAACTTCACCGCGTTGGGATGCTGGCTCTCGGTCAGCGCACCGAACTCAAAGCAGTACGCGATGCCGGCCTGGTCAGCGATGGCGAACGCGTCGAACAACCGCTCATCATCGGGCAAATAACCCAGCGCGCCGGCCACCATCGCCCGGTCCTCGGCCATAATGCCGAAGGTGCCGGTGAACGAGCCGTTCGCATCGAGCAGGACGTGAATCGCCCGCAACTCCTCACCCAGCAGGCTGCGCGCCAGATAGCCGATCCGGCACGGCCCCGCGGTGTGCGAGCTCGATCCCGGCTGCATGATCGGGCCGAAGACGTCGTTGAAGAGGTCGGGGTAGGGTGGGATGGGCATAATGCCTCTTGACGTGGAGCGGAGAGCGTAGAGAGTGGAGCGAGAAGCATGGGTAGGCGAAAATCGCTCCACGCTTCACTATCCACGCTTCACGTCTCACTTCGCCTGTTCCACAATCTCATCAATCTTCCGCTGCACATCGGCCGGCAGCGGTTCGGGCTTGTGCGAGTCAAGGAGCTTCAGCGCGCGTTCGCGGGCGCGGGTGCGCAGCGTCTTGGCGCCGGCAGCGTTCCAGTCTTCATACGGCCGGTGGTCGAACAACTTGGGATACCAGTCCTCGCGGTAGTGTTTACGGGTGTGGTCACTGCCCATAAAGTCGCCGTGCGGGCCGATCTCGTCGATCAGGTCGAGCGCCAGCGTCTCCTCGTTGACCTCCAAGCCCTTCATGAATTGCTTCGTGTACGCGATGAACTCATCACACATCACGATCTGCTCGATGGAGTTGCACATGCCGCCTTCGAGGTAACCTACGTCGTGCGCCATCTGCGCGCCGGCCAGCGTCTCCAGGAGGATCGAGAACGCGGCCTCGGCCGCGGCCTGCTCGTCCGGGACCTTGGAATCGCTGCACCCGGCCAGCCCGAAGATCGGCAGGTCGTAGCGGTGCGCCAGCTCGACCAGCATGACGCGGTTGTTCGGGTCAGCGTACGAATCCACGGTGGTGCGCATGTCGAGCATGTCGTTAACGCCGCCGGTCAGGATGATCGGCGCGCCCTCGCGCTTGATCTGGGCGATCACCAGCCCGGCCAGCTCGCCAGCGTTGGCCAGCGCAATCGCGCCCGCCGCGGTCACCGGCCCGTTGACCCCGCGCAATACTACCGGCGTGTAGGTGGTCGGCAGCCCTTTCTCGGCCATGAAGAGCAACTTCTGCAGCGCTTCCGCGTTGTGGCGCAGCGCGGTGGTCACGTTGATGTAAAGCGCGCAGATCGGGTTGCGGCGCAACTCCTCCGCGCCGCCCGCCACCGCCTCAGCCATCCTGATCACATCCACGGTACCGGGAAACTCGGTGGTGACGAAGAGGATCGGCTTGGTGCTGTTCATCAACATGGCGCGCATCTGGTGGCGGTCGGAGGTCTCAGCCTGGATGTCGGAGGCGATGCAGAACGACATGAGGAAATCGATGTTCGGCAGCGCATCGCAGACACGCGACGCATCGGCCACGTCCTGCAGCGTCCCGCGGCGGCGCTCACCGGTGCGCACGTCAATCACATTGGGACAGTCGGAGCCGGGGCCGTAGAACATGTTGTTGCGTTCCAGCGGCATGACGCGGCGGCCGTTGCGGTCACAGATCACCGCGCGCTTCGGCGCGAGGCTCAGCGCCCACTCCACCAGGCCCGGCGGGATGCGCACACGGTTGCCTTCCTCGACCTTGAGGCCTTTCTTCTGAAGGAGCGCCAACGCCTCCGGCTCGTACAGGCAGACGCCGGTGCGGTCCAGGATCTCCAGGCTGGCATGGTGCAGCCGTTCGGTCTGGTCGTCCGACAGCTTGCGGAAACGGGGGGTGTCGTAGGAAGTGTAGTTGCTTTGTAGGGGCATGGGATAAGCTCCTTGGGATAAATGCGATGGTGCGTGCTACGTGATGCGTGCTACGTGACTGTGTCATCAGTACAGATCGCACATGGCCTACCGGGTCACGCATCATGTTGTCACGCAATCACGCCATCACACTGCGCGTTCCATCGCCGTGACCAGCGCATCTTCCATCAGCGCCGGCAGGATCGCCAGGCGGTACTCGCGGGAGGCGCGGTGGATGCTGGTGCGCGGGTCGGCGCCGTGAAGGGCCAGATGGGCGGCCTCGGCGAAGGTTTCGGGCGTGGGAGCACGACCGATCAGGTAGGTTTCAGCTTCAGCGGCGCGGTGCGGGCAGGAAGCGACCGGCCCCATGCCGATGGCAGCGTCGATGATGCGGCTGCTATCCTCGCTCAGCACGAGCTTGACCGCACAGTTGAGGGTCGGCAGGATCAGCGAGGGCCGGCGACCGGCGCGACGCCAGGCGGTGCCCCAGGGCGTCGCGGGGATCGGGAAGCGAATCGTCGTGATGAGCTGTCGCGTCGGGTCAATGTGCGAGCGGCCGGGGCCGGCAAACGTTTCTTGTGCCAGTATCCAGCATGCGCCAGCGCGATCCACCACCCGTAGCTCTGCGCCCAACGTAATCGCAATGATCGCGCCATCGGCCGCGGGCATGGCCTGCACCAGGTTGCCCCCCCACGTCGCCGCGGACTGGATCGGCGCCGCGCCCACCGAGGCGGCGGCTTCGACCAGCGCGTGGACATGCTGCTGCAAATATGGATGCTCGCGCAGCGTCGCGAAGGTCACCGCCGCGCCGACGGTGACATAGCCAGCGCTGACCCGAATCTCCGTCAGCTCGGGGATACGCGTGATGTCCACCAGGCAGCCGGGCGCGTGCTTGCCCTTGCGCAAGTCCGGCAGCACGTCAGTGCCGCCCGCGATGATCAGGGCATGGCCGCGATGCATATCCAGGAGGTGTAGAGTTTCTGCTATGGTATTAGGGATTAGGTATTCGGGCATATTGTCTGTCTCGCCGATAAGTTGGCTGTCACTCTGAGTGCTGCCAAGCCGCACGGCAGCATGCGGGTAGTCAAAAGAAGTGCCGCTTGTCATGTTGAGCGGGTCTGCGACACAAGATGCGTTGCGGCGAATCGTCAGCGAAACATCTCGTGCTGGTACTTCATGAGCAGCAGGTCAACGACAGATGGTTCGCTACCGCTCAATTCTCGCGAAGAGACTCGGTCGCCGAGATTCTTCACTGAAGTCCCACCGCGACGCTGGTTGAGCCGTTAACTCGTTCAGAATGACAAACTACCTGTTTCTTGTATCGCCCGCAACACCCGCTCCGGCGTCGCCGGGATCTCCCGCAGCCGCACGCCGATCGCGCGGGACATGGCGTTGATGATGGCCGGTGTGGCCGGGAGCATCGCCGCCTCGCCCAGGCCTTTGACGCCGTGCGGGCCAAGCAGGCCGGGCACCTCCACCAGGATCACGTCGGTCTGCGGCATCGATTTGGCGGTGGGCAGGTAGTAATCGGTGAACCCGCGCGTGTGACCAGGGATCATCTCCTCCATCAGCGCCGCGCCCACGCCCATGAGCATGGCGCCTTCGATCTGACCTTCCGCGTCCAACCGGTTGACCACGCGGCCTACATCGTGCGCGGCGGCCATACGCAGAACGCGCGTCTCACCTGTCCGCAGGTCCACCTCCACCTGGGCCACATGCGCGCCGGTGACGAAGAGCGGCACATATTCGGGCGTCGTCTCCACGGGGAAACGGTCAGTGAGATCGAAAAAGCCCCGCACCCGTCGCGACTTACCGATGCGATCAAACTCGGTTGCGACCTCGGCCAGACTGACGGTCGCCCCGTCGGGAGACGTCACCTGCTCCGGTGTGAACGCCAGGGACGCGGGCGCTCGATCCAGCAGCTCGGCGGCCATGCCCAGGATCTCGTTCTTGAGCGCACGCGTTGCCGCGGTCACCGCCCCACCGACAAAGTAGGTGGCACGCGATGCGCCCTGGATGGCGCTGTCAGGGACGCGCGCGGTGTCACCGTTGATTACCTCGATACGCGCCCGCGGCACGCCCAGCGCCTCGGCGGCCATCTGCGAGACCACGGTGTTCATCCCCTGGCCGTAGTCGGCCGCGGTGCAGTAGACGATAAACCGGCCATCCTGCGCCAGCTCGGCGTGCGCTTCGATCCGCAGCGTGCCGGATTTGCCGAAGCGGTACCACATGCCGGCGAGGCCGACGGCGCGGCGGAGGGCGCGGGGATTGGTAGATTGGTAGACTGGTAAATTAGGGTTGGCGGAGTGAACATCCTCAGATGCGGATGCATCTGGAGTCGAGGCTTTAGCCGGTCGCATGTATTGACCAGAGAAACCGGCTGAAGCCTCGATTCCAGAGTGGGGATCTCTGATGTCTATCTGCCCCATCGCGGTTGAACGCCTCAGCATCCGCGAGACACGCTTCGTAATGCGGCCGGAGGGCTTCGAGCACCTGGGTGAAGCCTAGGGTTTCAGCGACGGGATAACCCAGAAACGAGGTCTCGCCGGTGCGCAGGGTGTTTTTCAGCCGGAACTCGAGCGGGTCAACACCCAGCTTTTCGGCCAGCTCGTCCAGCGCACACTCGGCGGCGAAGGCCGCTTGGGCGGTGCCGAAGCCGCGATATTGCCCGGCCTTGGGGCCGTTGGTGTAAACCGTTTGCGCGTAGGCGTCCACGGCCTGCCAGTGATACGGCCCGCCGCTGGCGGTCACGGCGTAGTTGGGGATGTACTGGCCGCCGGCATCGTAGCCGCCCGTGTTGGCATCGATGCGCACCCGGATGCCGGTCAGCCGGCCGGCCGCGGTCGCGCCGATCTTGCTGCGGACGACGTAGGGATGGCGTTTGGGGGTGGTGTCGAACGATTCGGTGCGCGAATAGACCAGCTTAACCGGTCGCTGCGCGGCTTGGGTCATCAACGCGGTCGCGATAAACGGCCACGGGTCCTGCTTGCCGCCGAACGAGCCGCCCGTCGGCGGCATGATCACGCGCACCCGGTCGAGCGGCAGCGCCAGCGCGTTGGCGATGTACTTTTGCTGGTAGAACGGCTCGTGGCAGCCGCCGGTCACGGTGAGCCGATCTTCCTCGTCGTAGTAGCCCAGCAGCGTCTCGCGCTCCAGCGCCGAGTGCTCCAGGAAGGCGGTACGGTACTCCGCTTCGATGATGGCGGCGGAATCCGCAAACGCGGCGTCCAGGTCGCCGTGCTGCACCGCGAAGTGGGTCAGCACGTTGTCCCTGCGGCCCGCGATGTGGGGGGCGCCTGGGGCCAGCGCCTGGTCGGACTCGAAGACATGCGGCAGGATCTCGTAGCCGACCTCGATCGCGGTCAGCCCTGCCTTCAAGGCTGCCGGTGTCTCCGCCACCACCAGCGCGACCGGTGCGCCCACCATTCGCACCGTGGCGCCGATGGCGCACAAGACCGGTTCCTCCTGGCTGTAGTCGCCCAGACCGTTTTCGCCCGCGATGTCGGCGGCTGTCAGTACGGTCAGCACGCCGGGCACGCGGGTTGCTGGCTCGATATTCAGCGAAATGACGCGGGCATGGTGGTGCGGTGAACGCAGCACGCCGCCATGTACAGCTCCCGGCATGACCAGGTCCTCGACGTAGCGCGCCGCGCCTGTGACCTTCGGGATCGAGTCCGTGCGCAGCATGTCGCCGCCGATGATCGCCTGGTCTGTCATGCTGAACGGGTTGACCGCCCAACTCTCGCTGCAACGAGTCATCAGTGAAGCATCTCGTAGAACGAGGAGACCCTTCGCTAGGAGTATGCTGAAGGGTACTGTTTGAGATAAACCCGCTCAGGGTGACCCCTTCCCCCTGCAATCGCGCCGCAGCCAGCCGCACCGCAGCAATGATCTTGACGTATCCCGTGCAGCGACAGAGGTTGCCTTCTAACGCGTCAATGATCTGCGCGTCGGACGGATCGGGTTCACGATCCAGCAGCGACTTGGCAGCCATCAACATGCCGGGCGTACAAAAACCGCACTGCACTGCGCCGCACTCGATGAACGCGGCCTGCAGCGGATGCAAGTCTTCCAGCCCAACCGACCCCGATGGCGTGTGAGGGGCCAAACCCTCAATCGTCTCCACGCAGCAGCCGGCCACCTTGCCGACAGGCGTCAGACAGGAACGCACGGGGCAGCCATCCAGCAGGACGGTACACGCGCCGCACTCCCCTTCGAGGTCGCAGCCCTGCTTCGTGCCGGTCAGGCCGAGGTCCTCGCGCAGCACTTCAAGCAATGTGCATGCGGGATCCGTTTCGACTGTGACTGGGGTGGCGTTGACGGTGAACGAGATCATGGTCATGCCGCAAAATCACCTGGCTATCAGAGAAAATCTGCGTCCACCTGCGTAATCTGCGGTTTACGTGAAACGTTGCTCTGCCAAAACCGCAGATGCCGCAGATCGACGCAGATTGTTTGCTACTGGGAACTCAACACATCTTCCAATGCTGAGATGAATCGCGCGTTCTGCGGTTCCGTCCCCACCGTGATCCGCAGGTACTCCGGCAGCTCGTACGCAGCGCAGGGCCGGACAATGATACCCCGTTCCAGCAGTTTCTGAAAAACTTGAGGAGCCTCCGGCCCTATATGCAGCAGGATGAAGTTGGTGTGGCTGAGCGCATAGGCCAGGCCCAGCCGGTCGAATTGCCGATACAGATACGCCCGGCCGGCCGCGTTGACCGCCACTGTAAGCGCCATGAACTCATTGTCTTCCAACGCGGCCAAACCGGCCACTTGCGCCAGCCGATTCACCGGGAAAGACTCGGTGGTTGCCCGCAGCGGGGCCAGCAGTTCGGGCTGCGCGATGCCGTAACCCAGCCGGATGCCCGCGATGCCGTAGGCTTTCGAGAAGGTGCGCAGCACGACCGCATTGGGGTAGCGGCTGCTCTTGACGTAAGCCAGCGCGTCCGGGTAGTCGGGCGAATCCACAAACTCGTAGTACGCCTCATCGAACACGACGATCACGTGATCGGGCACGCGAGGCATGAACTCGGCCACTTCATCCGCAGTGACGATGGTCCCGGTCGGGTTGTTCGGGTTGCAGAAGAAAATCAGCTTGGTGCGATCGGTGATCGCCGCGGCGATGGCGTCCAAATCGAAGCGCAGATCTTTGAGCGGCGTCTTGACCATGCGCGCCCGCATCACCGCGGTGCTGATGTCGTAGACCGGAAAAGAGGCCGTGCTGGTGAGCACTTCGTCGTCGTCGTTCAGGTACGAAACGCACAGCTCGCGGATCAGCCCATCGGCGCCATTGCCGATCCGCACCATCTCAGGTGGCACCCCATGCCGCGCCGCGATGGCCCGGCTCAGCGTGTAGGCCTGCGCGTCAGGGTAGAAGTTCAGATCAAGCAGCGCAGCTTGCAACGCGGCGACGACCTTCGGTGAGGGGCCCAGCGGGTTCTCGTTTGACGCCAGCTTGATGACGTCAGTGAGGCCGTACTCGCGCTGCACCTCTTCGATAGGTTTGCCGGGCGTATAGGGTTTGATCGCGGCCAAACCGCGCTGCGGTTTGATGGTTGTGGTCACAGTGTATGCTCCGTTGCATTAAGTTTGATCGTCGCGTTTATGCCTTGCCGATCACACGCACATCCCCCGCCACCGCCCCGTCGGGCCCGGCGAACACGGGGTTCAAGTCGAGTTCAGCGATCTCCGGGTAGCGGAAGGGTAGTTCCGAGACGTTGACGAGCAGCTCGGCCAACGCGGCAAGATCGCATGGCTGCTGCCCGCGCGCGCCGGCCAGGATTGGGAACGCGCGGATCGAGCGAATCATCGCCTCCGCCTCGGCGCGATCAATGGGCGCGACCCGCAGCGCCACGTCGCGCAGCACTTCGGTGTAAATCCCGCCCAGCCCGAACGCGATCACCATCCCGAATTGCGGATCGCGCGACAGGCCCACCAACACCTCATGGCTGTCGCGGATCAGCGGGTAGATGATGACTCCGCGGAAGTCGACACCCGCGGCCCGCTCCCGAATCAGCTCGAACGCCGCGGTCGCGGCAGCCCCGTCACGGATGCCGACGATCACGCCACCGTGCTCGCTCTTGTGCAGGATGCCGGGTGAAACCACCTTCATCACGACCGGGAAACCGATCTCCGCGCAGGCCGCGACCGCTTGATCTGCTCCGGCCGCAAATCGGAACGGCGGTGTGGCGATCCCGTTCTCGCGCAGCCAGGCCATCGCGTCGGGTTCGAGAATTGGAAGCTGGTTGCTGGACTGCCCGCTCTGCGGGCGTGGAAGCTGGACAGCAGGGCTACTGGTTTCGAGTTTCCAGCTTCGAGTTTCCAGCTTCGAGTACGCCGCCATCCGCGCCACCGCCGCCACTGCGCGCTCCGGCGTGGGGAAGTTCAACACACCATGCGCCTGGAGATAAGCGACCGCTTCCCCGGTGACGGCTTCGGGCAAGAAGCTGGCCACGATCGGCTTGCCCGTGGCTGCGGCCGCGTCGCAGATGCCACGCGCGATGGGGATCGAATCCAGGTAAGGAGGGGCAATGTTGATAGCAACGACGGCGTCGAAGTCAAGGTTAAGGTTGAGGCTAAGGCCAAGACTTGCCCCGACCTCAGCCTCAGCCTTCCTCAGCCTTAACCTCTGCTTAACCTCGGTCTCGTCCAGCAACGCCAACAGCGCCTCGCGGTAGCCGCGCTCGGTGCCTTCGACGGTCAGGTCAATGGGGTTTTTGAGCGCGGCGTGCGGCGGCAGGAACGCGGCCAGCCTGGCACGGATCGCCGGCCCCGGCTCGGCCACGTCCAGGCCCACGGCCTCGGCGCGATCGGCGGCCAGGATGCTGGGCCCGCCGGAATTGGTCACGATGGCGACGCGGCGGCCGCGGATCCCCTGCGGGATACCGACGAACCCGCGGCAGAGATCGAACAGCTCCTCGGCCGACTCGACCCGGATCGCACCGCACTGGCGCAGCGCTGCGTCGTAGACCGCATCGCTGCCGGCGAGTGAACCAGTGTGGGATAAAGTGGCGCGTTGGCCTGATTCCCCGCGGCCGGCCTTGATCACGATCACCGGCTTGCGCGCCGCACACCTCGCCGCGGCCGCCATGAAGCCCCGGCCATCGCTGACAGTCTCGATGTAGACGCCGACGACGCGCGTCTCGTCATCATCCGCCAGGTATTCCAGCAGATCCACTTCGTTGACGTCGGCACGATTGCCATAGGAGACGAACTTGGAGATGCCCAAGCCGTCTCTGGCGGCCCAGCCGAGCACCACACCCGCCAGCGCGCCGCTCTGTGAGATCAGCGCGACGGGGCCGGGCGGCGGGAGGGTCTCCATGGTCGGGCACAGATTGTGGCTGGTGTTGATGATCCCGGCGCAGTTCGGCCCGACGATGCGGATGCCGTGCCGCGCGGCGATGGTCTTGATCTCGGCTTCGCCGGCTTTGTTGCCCATCTCCGCGAAACCGGAGGAAATGATCACCGCAGCCTTGACGCCCGCCTGCCCACACTCTTCCAGCACGCCAGCCACCGTGGTCGCGGGCGCTGAGATCACCGCCAGATCAATCGGTGCGGGGATGTCCCCAAGCGCAGCGTAGCCCGGCACACCCAGCGCACCCTGGGCCTTCGGGTTGACCGCGAAGACGTCGCGGCCAGAGGTTCCCTTCAGGGGATAGCCGCCCCGCAGCATCTGCCGGAGCAGCTCATAGCCGATCTTGCCCTCGCTCACTGAGCCGACGAGCGCGACGTTGCGGGGGTAGAAGAGATAGCGAAGGGTCATGAATGGGCCTGAGGGCTGGAAGCTGAAAACTGGAAGCTAGAAGCTGGAAGCTGGTCGCCAAATTGTTCGCTAACTCCTGTCTCCTGATCCCTGACCCTCTGTCTCCTGATCCCTGTCTCCTGTCTCCTGATCCCGTCCTGTCTCCTGCGCGAACGCCAGCCCTGCGCTGAAGGCCAGCATATTCCGCTCGACGCCGCGCTTCCAGCGCCCGCGCACCACCGCTTCCACTTCAACCGGCGGCAGCAGTTCGCCCAGCCGCGTCCGGCCCAGCACGACACCCAAGGTGAAGATGTTGTCGGCGACCGGCGCGCCCTCGTAAAGAGGCAACGCGTCCGGCGGGATGGCGATGAAACGGCTGCCATCATCCAGCGCGGTGCGCGCCGCCGCGGCCACCTCGTCCAGCTTGGGATACGGCGCCTTGCCCAGCATCACTGCGGTCGGCGCCCAAACGTGGGCATAGAGCACGAAGTCGCCGCCGGGTTTGACATAGCGCACGGCCTTCAACGCCTCGGAAACTTCCGTCGCGACCACCAGGTCGGCGCCCTTTTCCGGGATCGCCGGCCCCGGCATCTCGCGGCCCAGGCGAAGCTGCGCTTTGACGAAGCCCCCGCGCTGCGCCATGCCCTTGGTCGGGTAGAAATTCACCGCCAACCCCTGGCGATAGGCCGCCTCGGTGATGATCTCGCCGATGGTGAGCACGCCCTGCCCGCCGACGCCGACGAAGTAGATGTCGTACGTCCCACGGGGAGGCTGCGCGCTGCTGCGTGCTGCGTGCTGCGTATTGCGTGGTGTGTATTGCGTATCAGGTGTCGTCACTGTCTTCCTGCTCCCTGATCTGGTGCTATCGCCGCGCCCTCATGTCGCCGCGTCTCCCCGTCACCCCGTCACCTTCAGCTCCGGCAGTAGCCGCTCGAACTCGATCGCATCCCGGTTACACACGGCCGCGCACAGGCCGCAGGCGTAGCATTGCTCGGGGTCGATGTTGATCGAGCTTTCGCTCAGGGTGATCGCCAAACAGCCGGTCACGGTGATGCACAGCTTGCACTGGTTGCAGTTTTCGTCGATCACCGTGATCTCGCCAGCCTCCACCCCACGACGCTTGGCCGGGATGGCGCATTCCTGCCGGGCCAACAACACTTTCACGCCGGGCAGCTTGAGCGCGTTCTGCAAGACCTTTGCCATGTCGTCCATCTCGAACGGATCGACGATCCAGAACTGGTCCACGCCCAGCGCGGGCACGATCTTGGCGATATCAAGTTGCGCGCTCCCCGCGGTCTGGAACTCAGGGCAGGTACCGGGGTTGATCTGCATCCCGGTCATGCTCGTCCAACCGTTGTCCATGATGATCAGGGTGATGGGAGTCTGGTGCTGGACGGCGTTCACCAGCGCGGGCAGGCCCGCATGATAGAAGGTCGAGTCGCCGATAGTGGCGATCACGGGTGTTTGCACACCTGCGTGGACGAAACCCATGGCCATACCGATGCTGGCGCCCATGGAAAGCTCGTTCCAAACGGTGTTGAACGGCGGGTTCATACCCAGGATGGTGCAGCCGATGTCGCCGGTCACCATCACCTCATCCTTCTTGAAGCCGGCGCGGCGGACGGCCTGGTTGACGGCCATGAAGGTGCCACGGTGTGGGCAGCCGGCGCAGACGGTGATCGGTCGCGCCGCGGCCAGCTTCTCCGCCTCGGTCTCGCTGCGGAAAAGATTCTCAGGGATTGTCAGGTCCAAAGCCGCGGCCAGCCCCTGGACGATGTGGCGCACGCCATACTCGCCCACGCGCTCGAAGTGGCCGCTCAGCTTGCCGATGATCCGGCCCTCCCAGCCCAACCGCTGCGCCTCGATGTAGACGGCATTCTCGGTTGTCGGCTCCAACTCCTCCAGCACGAGGATCGTGTTGCAATGCTGAAGCAGCGTCCTAATCTGCTCGGTCGGCAGCGGATGCATGCTGACGATCCGTAGCAAGGACACCGTGCACCGGGTCGAAGCCGTAGCGGCTGGTGATCTCAAACGCCTCATCCAGGTAGGCCGCGGTGATCCCGGCGGTGATAATGCCGAGTCGTGGAGCGTGGAGCGTGAAGCGTGAAACGTCCGCTTTGAAGCGTCCTTCGTCGTTCGTCCTTCGTCCTTCGTCATTTGCCATTTGCCATTTGCTATCTGCAATTTGCAGCTTGTTCAACCCGCGCTCCGCGATCCACGCGCCCGCCTTCTCCAGCCGCGCGATCACGTCGCGGTGCTGGGTCATTGCGATGACTGCGCCGGCCTTGGTGTACACGTTGATGTCTCGGATCAGCACGGGTTGGCGCTCGGGCCAGGTGGGCGGCTCGTCGGGGAGCTCGACGGCGGAGAAGGAGTTGGCGTTGGCGGTCACCAGACGGACGAAGACGGGCGAGCCGATGGCTTCGGACAGGTCGAAAGCGATCCGCGTCAGGTCATAGGCATCCTGCACGCTGACGGGGTCGAGCATCGGCAGATCGGACATCAGCGCGAAGCCGCGCGAGTCCTGCTCCACCATGCCGGCATTGGCCCCCGGATCGTCGGCGACGTAGATCACCAGCCCGCCGATGACGCCGGAATGCGCGGCTGAGACCAGCGAGTCGTAAGCGACGTTCAGACCAGACATCTTCATGGTGCATAACGCGCGTTGTCCGGCCCACGCGGCCGCCGCGGCGATCTCGAACGCGACCTTCTCGTTGGTACTCCACTCGACGTGAACGCCGGCGGGTTGCATCTCCAGCAGGCTGGTCAGCGCGCCGGTGGACGGCGTACCGGGATAGCCGGTCGCGACCTTAATGCCCGCGTGCAATGCGCCCAGGGCGAGGGCCTCGTTTCCTGTCATCAGCTTCAACGCCAATTTACACCTCCCACCAGCTTGGAATTGCCCCGGTGTTTCTCTACACGATTGCGGTTGCGTGGGGATCACGCCTTCAGGGGATGGTTATCGACTTGTTCCAATTAATGGAACGAGATTCTACCAATCGCAACAAGGATACCATTCATAGCTTCTCCTTGTCAAAGCCCGGAATGAGCTAACGATTGGCGCCAGATGTCATGGTTATGCCAGGATGCAACGTACTTCGCCTGGCATCGGGATGGGGTGCGCCCAAACGGGCGGAGAGCTGCTGGCCGGCTTCAATGACCGCGGGGGCGACCTCGGGCACACGCTCGGGTGGGATGCGCGCCAGCGGCGCCGCGATGCCAATGCCCGCCACCGGATCGCCCGCGCGGTCGTAGACGGGTGCCGCGATGCCCATGGCACCCAAATCGGTCTCTTCAAACGAGGAGGCGTAACCGCGTTGGCGGATGGCGGCGAGCTCAGCGCGCAATTGCGCCGGGTCGGTGAGCGTGTGAGGGGTAAACGGCAGCAGTTCGATACTGTTGGTGATCTGCTCGATCTCAGCCTCCGGCAGGAAGGCCAGCAACACCTTCGAGGACGCGCCAGCGTGCAGCCGCAGGCGTTGACCGACTTGCATGGTCAACCGCACCGGTTGCGCCGACTCGACGATCTCCAAATAGAGGCCGCGCGTCCCATCGCGCACGGTGAGAATCGCCGTCTCGCCCACCGAGCGGGAGAGCTGTCGCAGGATAGGCAGTGCCTCGGTGCGCAGATCGAGCGCCGCCTGCGCCACCATGCCCCAATGCAGCAGTTGATAGCCCAGTTGATAGCCGCGGCCATGCACATCCCGCATCAGGAAACCCTGGCCTACGAGGGTTGTGAGCAACCGGTGGGACGTGCTCTTCGGTAGCCCTAAACGCTTACTGATGGCAGTCAGGTTGTGCACAGGTTCTTCAACGCTGAAGCAGTTGAGGATGTCGGCGATGCGAATGATGCTGCGTCCGGTTGAATCGGTGGCCATACGACACATTTCCATGATTTGTTCTGATAAACAGAACTAGATTCCTCTGATTGACACTAGTATGGCGCGAATCAACCATAATGTCAAGGTTTCTCCTCTGGATCTTGCTGCCTGGTCACCGACTTCCGCCAGTATTCACCGGAGTAAACGTAGATGATCGGGACATTTTGGGTTTTGACAGTGAAAACAATATGTGATAGAGTCTTCTTTAGTGGAACCTCGTCCCATCAAACGGAAAATCAAGACCCGGCCAGCGCCCACGCGGACCCTCGCGGCCACGGCGAATCCAACTGGTTTTCGATGCAGGCATCCGGATGCTTCTCAGCTCACCGAGAAAGGAGGTTCACCCACACCGATATCGCATTCTGAAACGCCAGCGTTCTTCATCAGGAAAATACATACAGGAGAAGTCAGATGCACAAGGGATTACTTTCCAGCAAACTCGGTTTTATCGTAATCGTCCTGCTGCTCGGCGCACTTGTCGTGAGCAGTTGTACCCCACCGCCGGCCGCACCCGCGCCGGCTGCTGCCCAACCTACGGCCGCCAGCCAACCCGCGGCGCCTGCCGCGGGCGGCACGCTGAAGATCGGTTTACAAGCCCCTATGACGGGCGATAACGCCCAATACGGTGAGGTGATGCGCAAGGGCGTCGCGCTGGCCATTGACGAGATCAATGCCGCCGGCGGCGTCAATGGTGTGAAGTTAGAGCTTGTCGTGGGCGATGACAAGGCCACGCCGGCTGAGGCGGTCAGCGTCGTGCAGCGGATGGTAACGCTGGATAAGGTCGCTGCCGTGATCGGCGGCTTCAATAGCTCGCCGACACTGGCCGCCATGGATGCGACCCAGAAAGCCAAGACGCTCCACTTCACCATGGGCGCCTCACCGAAACTGACCGAGGCTGGGGATCCCTACATGTTCCGGGCCATCCTGACCGACGCTCCGATGACAGCCGATTTGGTCGGGTACGCGGTCACGGATCTGGGCCTGAAAAAGATCGCCGTCATGAAGGAAAATACCGATTACGGGGTTTCTCTGGCGGATCTTTTCAAAGCGCAGGTCGAAGCTCAGGGTGGAGAAGTGGTGACAGTTGAGTCCTACAACCCCGGCGACAAAGACTTCACGGCCCCTCTCTCAAAGATCAAGTCCCTGCAACCGCAAGCGCTCATGGTCGCCGGCCTGTACAACGAAGCCGGTCTGATCGCACAACAGGCGAAGCGCCTCGGCCTGCAGGTCCAGTTCCTCGGCAGTGATGGCGTCTCGTCGCCGGCGCTCGTCGAAGTTGGCGGTGACGCGGTCGAGGGCTTCATCTTCGTCAGCGCGTTCGATCCCACCTACCAGGATGACAAGGTACAGGCATTCGTCAAGGACTATCAGGCAAAGTATAACGAAATGCCCGAAGCCTATTCGGCGATTTCGTACGACGCCACCCAGGTGGTAGCGGATGCCATCAAGCGCGCCGGGATCAAGTCGACCGACCTGACCGACGCCGATCGTGAGGCGCTGCAAAAAGCCATGGCCGCGTCCAATTACCCGGGCGTGACCGGCCCCTTCAAGTTCGACGCTAAGGGTGACGTGACCAAGGGTCTCTTCATCCAGGCTGTCAAGAACAAAGAACTGACGACGATTCGCCCCCCCAAGTAGGCAGCTTTCAGGGATCTGGCCTGTCGGGCCAGATCCCTGACGACATCCAACCCCGAACGGAGCAAACGATGGACTGGCAGCTTCTGAGTGCCCAGTTGCTGAACGGGCTCGTGCTGGGCAGCATCTATGCGCTGATCGCGCTCGGCTACACCATGGTCTGGAATATCCTGGAATTCATCAATTTCGCTCATGGTGAAGTCTATATGATCGGAGCCTTCGTTGGCTTGACGACTGTAATGGCAGGTGCGCCGCTCATCGTTGGGTTTATTGCCGGAGCGGCCGCGGCGGCCCTGCTGGGCGTGCTCATCGAACGCCTGGCATACCGCCCTTTGCGCGGCACACCCAAGATCAACCTGCTGATCAGTGCGATCGGTGTGTCGATTATCCTGCAAAACCTGGCGCAGGTGATCTGGGGCGCTCGCCCGAAGGTGTTTCCATCCCCTTTCCTGGATGCCTCGTTTCAGATAGCCGGCATCAACATCAATTACCAGCAGATATTCATCATCGGAACAGCGCTGCTGCTCATGGTAGGCCTGCAATTTTGGATCAAAAACAGCATGATGGGCAAGGCGCTCAGAGGGTCGGCGCAGGATATGGAAGCGGCTCAGTTGATGGGCATCCCGACCAATCGCATTGTCTCCCTGACTTTTGCGGTCGGGTCAGCTCTGGGGGCGATCGCTGGCATCCTCATCGGTCCGCTCTATCTGGTCTACCCCACCATGGGGGCGCTTGCCGGTCTTAAGGCCTTTACTGCGGCCGTCCTGGGCGGGATTGGCAACATTGCCGGTGCAATGGTCGGTGGTCTCTTGCTGGGCACCATCGAGAGCCTGGCTGCCGCTTACGTTTCATCCGGCTACCGCGACGCGATTGCCTTTGGTGTTTTGATCCTGGTGTTGCTGTTCAGACCCTGGGGGTTATTGGGCCGCCCCACCAGGGAGAAAGTGTAGCGCCTAGCCATGCAACTTTCCATCCCCAAACCGGCACGCTATTTCAGCATCATCCTCGGCATACTGCTGCTTCTCGGTTTGCCGCTTCTTGTGAAGAGTCCCTACGTCCTCTTCATTATCGAATTAATCCTCATGTACATCATCCTGACGGCGGGGTTGAACCTGCCGGTCGGGCTTACCGGACAGATTTCCCTGTGCCAAGCCGCCTTCTGGGGGTTGGGGGCGTATTTTTCGGCGATCCTCACCGAAAAGATGGGCATCTCCGTGTGGATCGCCCTGCCGCTGGCCGGCTTGTTTGCTGGTGTTTTTGGCCTTCTGATCGGCCTGGCGACCCGTCGCGTGGCGGGCGATTATCTGGCATTGGTGACGCTGGGATTTGGTGAAGTCGTGCGCATCGTGGCGCTGAACTGGATGGGTTTGACCCGTGGACCGATGGGCATCACAGGCATCCCGGCTCCCAACCCTATCAACGTGTTCGGCTTGGCCACGATTCGTTTCGACACCTACGAGCCGTATTACTATCTCCTGTTAATCGCCGCCAGCGTGATTCTGTGGGCAACCAACCGTATCACCAAGTCGCGCGTCGGACTGGCCATGCGCTCGGTTGCCGGCAACGAAATCGCGGCCCAATCCCTGGGCGTGAACGTCTCTCATTACAAAATCCTGGCCTTCACTTTGAGCGCGGTCTACGCGGGCTGGGCCGGCAGCCTGTACGTCCACTTGGTGCGTTTTATCAGCCCTGAGTCCTTCTCCTTCCTTGCGTCGGTCACTATGTTGAGCATGGTCATCGTCGGCGGGATGGGTTCGTTGGTCGGCGTCGTTGTCGGCAGCTCGGTCCTCACGATCGTTTCCGAATTATTGCGCGACCTCCAGGTATGGCGCATGATCTTGTACGGTCTGATCCTGACGACGTCCATGGTCCTGATGCCGCGGGTATCGTCGGCTTGGTGCGGCACAAACTGCGCCAGCGAAATCCGCCCAAACGCTTGGTGGCCGAGGATCCGACGCCTGCGCCCAAAGCCGGGGCCACCCTTGACGTGCCTCCGATCCCTAAGGTGTCTGCACCTGACCAATTGGAGCAGCGGCCAAGTATCCTCCAAGCGCAAGGCGTAACGATCGCCTTCGGCGGGCTGGTTGCTGTCAAGAGCGTTGACCTGGACGTGCGCGCCGGCACGATCCATTCGATCATCGGCCCGAACGGCGCAGGCAAGACGACCTTGTTCAACTTGATCACGGGGGTTTACCGGCCCGATAGCGGCCAGATCCTCGTCGATAACCAATCCATTCAAGGCCTGCCGCCCCATGAGGTCACACGGCATGGTGTGGCCCGCACCTTCCAAACCACCCGCCTCTTCCCGGAACGGACGGTCATGGAAAACATGCGCATCGCGCAGCACATCAGGCTGCATACCGGTGTGTTGACCGCCGTCATCCGACCGCCTGCCGTTGCACGTGAAGAGAAACAAAGTCTGACCCTGGCCCGCGAGTTCTTGGGTATGATGGATCTCGCGGGGACAGAGGAATACCTGCCAGGCGAGCTGGATTACGCCAGCCAGCGTCGCCTGGAAATCGCCGCGGCCATGGCTACCGGCGCGCGCGTTCTCCTGCTCGATGAGCCTGCCGCCGGCATGAATCCCGCCGAGACGGTCGAGCTGATGCAACTCATCCGCCGCATCCGGGATCGCGGCATCACCGTGATCCTGATCGAGCACGAAATGCATATGGTGATGGGCATCTCCGACCGGGTAAGCGTCCTGAATTATGGCCAAAAGATCGCGGAAGGCACGCCGGCTGAAGTGCAGAACAACCCACTCGTCGTAGAAGCGTATCTTGGAAAGAGGAAAGAACGTGCTGCAGGTCGATAAAATCCACGCGTCTTATGGCGCCATCGAGGCCGTCCACGGTGCGTCTTTCACCGTTGGCGATGACGAAATCGTCGCGCTGCTCGGTGCGAACGGCGCCGGCAAAACAACTACGCTGAAGACCATCGCCGGCCTGCTGAAGCCGCGCTCGGGGCGTGTAACCTTCAACGACCAAGACCTGACCGGTTGGGATGCGCCGCGGTCGTACGGACTGGACTGATCCTGGTACCGCAGGGCCGGCGCATCTTTCCGCGCCTCACGGTGCGGGAAAACCTGGAACTGGGGGGTTATACCAGCCCAAGCAAGATCGAACGCGAGCGCAGGATGGATGAAGCCTGCGTGCGCTTCCCGGTCCTGGCGCAGCGCAGCACACAACTCGGCGGCTCGCTGAGCGGCGGTGAGCAGCAGATGCTGGCGATTGCCCGCGCCCTGGTGGCCAAGCCGCGCATGTTGCTGCTGGACGAACCGTCCCTCGGTCTGGCGCCACTCCTTGTCGAGGAATTGTTCCAGATCATCCAGGACATCCATCGCAGCGGAACACCCATCCTGCTCATCGAACAGAATGCCATTCAGGCCCTGGAAATCGCCACCCGCGCCTACGTTATGCAGACGGGTCGGATCGTACTCGAAGGCATGGGTCAGGAATTACTGGACAACCCGGAGGTCCAGCGGCGCTATCTGGGCGAATTCGCGGCGGAGGCCTGACCTAACAACCGAGTCTCAACGCCTTCGGATGAAGAAGCCACGAGGGAATCTGACCTGATCCTCACCATGTGATTTGCAGACCAGATCCGCTTGAACCAGTGGGACAGCGCGCAGTCTCCCTGTGGAACAGAGAGCACGAAGAAAAACCGACACCTCCGTGCTCTCTGCGTCTCCGTGGTTTGCTAGGGCAGATCGATCACAGCGGTCATGTTCCAGCGCAGGCGCGGGTCGGGATTATCCAGCCGCACGATCACTGTGTAGGTCATGTCGCCCAACTTTTTCTCCCCCTTGGGCTGGACGCGTTCGACCGTGCCGGTCGGCGCCAGACCGGGGATCGCATCGAAGGTCACTTCAACCGTCTGCCCCTCCTGGACGCGCACGATGTCCAGCTCGCTGAGATCGTCCGTCTCGACCTGCCAGGCGGTGAGATCGCCGAGCTCGGCCACCGGCGCGCCCGCGCCGACTTGTTCGCCCTGCCGGACACTGAGCACTGCCAACGTGCCAGCAAAAGGCGCTTTCAATTCGGTGTCGGCCAGGCTGGCTGCTGCCTGCTCGCGCGCCGCCTGCGCCTGGGCAACCGCAGCTTCAGCCGCCGCGATCTCCTCTTCACGCGCCCCGGCGACCAGCAGATCCAGTTGGGCCTGCGTCTGATCCACCGCCGCCTGGGCCTCGGCGATCTCAGCCGCGGTCGCCGGGTTTTGCAGCCGGTCGAGATTGGCCTGGGCTTGTTTCACCTGCGCGGTGGCCTGGGCCACACGGTCGGCGTCGGGTGAGGCCGAAAGCTCGTCGAAATGGGCTTTGGCCGCGTTGAACGCGTTGGTAGCCTGCTGCAACTGCACGCTCTGCGGCAGCATGGCGATGTTGGGATCGCTGGCAACCTTGTCGTAGGCTGCCTGGGCGCTGCGGAGCGCGGCCTCGGCATTCGCCAGCCCAGCCTGCGTCGTGATGCGCGTGTTTGCATCCGCGCCCTCGTACAGCCGTTTCAGCACGGCTTGCGACGCGGCGAGGCTGGCCCGTGCGGCGGTCAGATCGTCAGGACGGGCGTTCTCCTGAAGGCGAACCAGGCGCGCTTTGGCCGCGTCAAGCGTGGCGCGGGCGGCCGCGACTTGCTGTGCGCGTGGACCCGCTTTCAGGGTGTCCAGTTGCGCCTGCGCGTTCGCCAGCGCCGCGTCGGCTCCGGCCAACGCGGCCCGCTGCTGCTCAGCCTTCAGCCGCAGGATCACCTGCCCGGCCATCACCTGATCGCCTTCCTTGACCAGCACCTCGGACACGATGCCGCTGGCGGCCATGCTCAGCGCCGCGTGCTGCACGGGCGCAACGATACCCTTGGCGATGACGGCGCGCGCCGTCTTAGCTTCAGGTACGGGCGTTACGTTGGCAGCGTCAGTCTGCCCAGTCTCGGCCTGCCTGGCCGCTTGCTCGCCCGTAAACGCCATGACCCCAACCGTCGTCAGTGCGACGACCAATAACACCGCCACAACGATGGCAGTGATCAGCTTACGATGTTTCTTCATGGGAGTCTCCTCTCGTCTCAAACCAATGTGCTTCAGCACACATCAACTCTATCGGTGGCGCCACGGCGGCAGCGCTTCGATCAGGCAATCAGCCCATCGACCAGCGTGACCTTCCGCTGCGCCCGCGCGGCCAGCTCATCATCATGCGTCACCATAACGACCGTCTTGCCCGCGGCGGCTGAGGCTTCAAACAACGCAAAGATGGTCTCGGCCGCGCGCGAGTCCAGGTTGCCGGTCGGCTCATCGGCCACGATGATGGCCGGATCGTTGGCTAACGCCCGGGCGATGGCCGCGCGCTGCTGCTGCCCGCCGGACACCGCCGAAGGGAACTTGTGCGCATCGCCCGCCAGCCCGACTTGCTCCAGCACGTGCATCGCCTTGTCAAAACGTTCGGCCGGCGCGTAGATGTTGCACAGGTCCATCGGCAGCAGCACGTTCTCCAACACCGTCAGTGTGGGCAGAAGCTGGAAGAACTGGAACACGATGCCCATCGTGCGTCCGCGCCATTGCGCCATCTTGCCTTCGCTCAGGTCCCGCAGACGTGTCCCGGCCACGATCGCCTCCCCGTCGGTGGGATGATCGATACCGGTGAACACATTGATCAACGTAGACTTGCCGCTGCCCGATTTGCCGACCACCGCGACGAATTCGCCCGCCTGAATCTGCAGGTCGATGCCCTTTAGCGCGAGGAACGGTCCGGCCGGTGTGGGATAAACTTTCGTGATCCCCTGCAGGTCGATCATCGCGGAACTCACACGGTTTGCGATCATCTTTATCCCTCGTCCACGATCTGACCATCCGCGATGTGGACGCGGCGGGTGGCGCGCGCGGCCAGGTCCCGGTCGTGTGTTACTAATACGATAGTTTTGCCTTCAGCCACCAGGGCCTCGAACACCTGGAACATCGCATCAGCCGTCTTGGAATCCAGGTTGCCGGTCGGCTCATCGGCCGCCAGCAGCATCGGATCGTTGGCCAAGGCCCGTGCGATGGCCACCCGCTGGCGCTGGCCGCCGGAGACGGCCGAGGGCACCTTGTCTGCGTGCTCGGCGATGCCCACCTGCGCCAACAGATGCAGCGCCCGCTGGCGTCGTTCGCGCGGCCCGCTGTACAGCCCGGCGAAATCCATGGGCATCATCACGTTCTCAGCGCAGGTCAGCATGGGCAAAAGCTGGAAAAACTGAAAGACCACCCCGACGTGTTTGCCGCGCCAGGTAGCGATTTGATCCTCGTTCATGTCCTGGATGGCTTGTGCCCCCACTCGGATCGCGCCGGAGGAGGGCCGGTCGATGCCGGTGATCATGTTGACCAGCGTCGACTTTCCCGCACCGGACTTCCCCACCACGGCCAGGAACTCACCTTGGTGTACCTGCAGGTCGATCCCTTTCAGCGCCAGGAAGTCGCCGGCAGGCGTTTTGTACGCCTTCCGCACATCTTCCAGACGGATCAAAGCGTCGCGCTCATTCATAGGCCAGCACCTCCCGCACCGTCAGGCGGACAGCGTTGCGCGCCGGCCCCAGGCTGGCGGCCACCGCGATGGCGAGCAGGATGAAGAACCAGGCCACCGCGCCCGTGAGCGAGTAGTGGTAGGTCAGCGGGATTTTGATCAGCGCCAGACCGAGCACGTTGCTGAGCGCGGGGGCAATGACGAGCGACAGCGCCATCCCGATCCCCCAACTGATGACCGCCATTGCGACCCCTTCAGCGAGCACGATCTGACGGACCGACGTGTTGGAGGCGCCGATCGCCCGGAGGACGCCGACCTCGCGCACGCGTTCCATCATGTTGATGCTCATGGTGGTTGCCAGCCCAAGCCCGCCCACCGCCGCCAACAGCAGCGCCATCAGGATCAGAAAAGCGACCACGATGGTGAACAGCAGCTTATTCTCGGCCTGGATGATCTGGGTCGTTTCGGTGCCGCTCGGGCTCATGCCCAGGTCGTCGAAATGTTGGTAGAGCCGCGCCGCCACCTCGTCCTGCGCGGCCGCGTCGTGGCGATCCGCTCTGACTTGCACCACGGTGCCCGCGCCCGGCGTGCGCGCGGCATAGGCGTAATCGTCACGTGAAACGTAGACAGCCGAACCCCTGGAATCGGTCGGGATGATCCCGATCACGCGCCAGGTTGCCTCACGGCCGTTGATATCCAGCACCACGTCGGCGCCCACGCGGATATCCGGCTCGTCATCGACCAGATCCGAGTTCACCACAACACCGTTGTGGTTGGATACAGCGGACGACCGCTGGTCAAGGGGCAGCCACGTGCCCGCGATCATCTCCGGCGCCATGAAGGTCGTGTCCGGAGGCACGGCGACGATCTTGAACGTGTCGCTCTTGGTATCGTCGCCGCGCACGCGGGTCGCACGGCCGGTGGACCACACCTCAAGCGCAACGACGCCCGGCACCTCGCGCGCGGCCTGCTCCAGGCGCGCGACCAGATCGGGCCGGCTCATTTCGAGGGACACGTCATACTGGTGAAAGCGCATGAAAGAAGCGATGGTCGCATCCACCGATGTCCGCACGCTGATGACGGAAATGAAGAGTGCCGTGCCGAGGATCAGCACGACCAACGTCTGGGCCAGCCGGCCCTTGTGGCGCAGCGTGTTGCGGATCGCCAGCAGGACGGGACGCTGGAGCGCGAGAAGTTTCTGGAGCTTGCCGACCAGACGCTCGACCAGGCCGCGACCGTAATTGCCGCCGCCCATGCCTACATCGCTCAACGCCTGCTGGGTGGTGATGCGTGTCCCGCGGAGCACCGGCGTGAGCCCGGCCAGAACCGGCAGCAACAACCCTACCGCGACCTGGGCCACGGTGAGCGGCAGCGGCACAGCATAGCTTTCGGGCATGACGTTAAGCAGCGGCGCCACCAGGTCGCTCATCAGAAAACGCGAGGTCAACCCGGCCAGAGGCA
Source organism: uncultured Chloroflexia bacterium (assembly GCA_963841825.1). Classification (GTDB taxonomy): domain Bacteria; phylum Chloroflexota; class Anaerolineae; order CG2-30-64-16; family CG2-30-64-16; genus CAWJEL01. Next base: position 216,211 of record CAWJEL010000025.1, on the reverse strand, counting down.
GCGCGACAGCAACAGCCAGCACGCCATAAACCAGCACGGTGGCCAGGTAAAGCATGATGATCTGCCGCCGCTGCGCGCCGATCAACTTCATCACGCCGATCTGCGGGATCTGCTGGGCGATGAGCGCGGACATCGCATTGACGACCAGAAAGCCTGAAAGCAGCAGGATGATCACGCCGAAACCGGTGAGGATCAGTACCACGGTATCGATCAGGCGATCGACCTTGCTGCGCGTGATGATCTCACGACTCAGAATCGTTCGCCCGGAGCTCTTGAGCTGATCTTCCACCTGGGTCAGCGCGGCCAAAATGTGCTGTCCATCGTGGGCAGGCGGGGTCACGCGGATGCGCAGTTCCGTGTGGGTATCAGGAAAACCCAGGCCCACCAGCGTCGCGGGCGTGACGTAGCCGAAGGTTGCGCCCGCAAGATCGGGGTTGACCTGTGAGGGATCATGCACGCTGCCGGCGACCTTCAACGTCCGTTTGGCGCCGTTATCGAGCTCGACCTCGATCTCGTTGCCGATCCGCGCGCCGAGTGATTCAAACGACAGCCGCTCCAGCACAATCTCACGGCGGCCAGGCGGCCAGGCGCCATGCAGCGGCGTGATGGCGTTCACCTGCATGTCACTGAAATCGGGCACGGCTACCAGCACCAGATCCTGCGGGGTCTGCCCATCGGGATAAACGCGCGTCCGGATCAGGCTGCGCCCTTCCGCGGCCGCGACCTCCGGGAGCTGCGCCAGGTTGGCCGCCAGATCATCATCGAAAGGCTGCGTGTGCAGGATGGCCGACGGCACGCGTGCCCCGGCCTGATCGCTGTGATATTCCCGGACCAGGATTTCTCGCGTGTTGAGCACCACACCCACGGCGTACACCCCGACCGCGATGGCCAAAGCCACGATCAGGGTGCGCATCCTGTGTTCCCACAGGTCAAGGAGAACCTTTTTCCAGGGTGTTGTAAGCATGTCTCGTTTCAGATCCGTTCCGCAGGCGCCACGTCGCTCACACAACGACGAAAGACTGTTGATGTCACCGTGTCGACGGCACCAGACAGGTCATGATAAGCCCAAAGCTGTCATATGCGGTAGTGTCATCTGTCACCCGATGTGTCATGTGATGGCTATTTGCCTCCACTTTGGCGTATTCGTCGCTCGCGTGTGGTATACTTCGGCCATGAGAGACCGCGCGCCCGAGCCCGGATTCGTGCAGGCCTACCGCTTGTTCGTGATGATTCGAATCATCTTCTGGTTAGCGGTAGGGCCGGTGCTCGTCCTCCTTGAGCTGGCCGGCAACCCCAATCTGACACCTGAGCAGGTGACCAGCCAGCCCTTGGTTCAGCAGATGGCGTTCCCCAATATCGCGCCATTGCTCTTTCTGGAGATGCTACTCCTGGGGATCCTGTCGTGGCCGCTTGCCCCCCGCCGCCTGGGACGCTGGTTTGTCCCGCTGACGCTGTTGATCGGCATCGTGCCCTTGCTGGTAGGGTACTATTGGTGGCCGGCTGAGAATCCGCTTCAGTCGCCCTTTACCATGTTCTTCTTCGTAACGGTTCTGCTGATTGCCTGGGAGTATCAGTATCGCTACGTGTTTGCGTACGTATTCGGGTTGACCCTCTACCAGGCGCTGGTGTCACCCTGGCCCACGCAGGTGCCGTGGACGGTGCCGGCCGGCTGGCTGGTGCTCCAGGGGGTCATGATGCTGCTGGCCGGCTACGTGACGGCCACGCTCGTCTCGGTGCAGCGAGAGCAACGCTCAGCCCTGGCGGAGGCCTACAAACAGCAGGCTGAGGCCAACGAACAATTGCAGCAGTACGCCACGACGCTGGAGGAGCTGAGCATCAGCCGGGAGCGCAACCGGCTGGCGCGGGAACTGCACGACACGCTGGCGCATTCATTGAGCGCCCTCACGGTGCAGTTGGAAGCGGTCAGCGCGCTGTGGAACACCCGCCCCGATCGTGCGCGTCGGCTGCTGGATCAGGCGGGCGAGACCGCGCGCACCGGCCTGGCCGAGTCCCGCCGGGCGTTGCAAGCGTTGCGGGCTTCGCCTCTCCAGGATCTTGGCCTGATCCTGGCCGTGCGGGAGCTGGCCGAAGCCGCGGCCAAGCGTTCCGGCGCGGCGCTTGAGCTCTCCCTGCCGGAGCGGCTGGGCCGATGCCCGTCGCCGATCGTCGAGCAAGGCGTCTATCGCATCGCCCAGGAGACCCTGGAGAACGTCATCCGGCACGCGGGCGCGCGCACGATCCGGGTGCGTCTGGAACAGGCGGACGTCCTGCTGACGCTCGCCATCAACGACGACGGTCAGGGCGTGGACCTGGACGCGTTGGAACTCGCGGGGGCCGCTGCGGACGACCGCTACGGCATCCGCGGCATGAAGGAGCGCGCGGCCCTGATCGGCGGCGAGCTTGAAATCAGCAGCCAGGCCGGACAGGGCACCAGCGTCCGCTTGACGGTATCACTCGAAGGACAGGAAGATGGTACGTGTCCTGATCTGTGACGATCAGACGGTTGTGCGCGAGGGCCTGGCGGCGATTTTGAGCACGGACGACGAGATCGAAGTCGTGGGGCTGGCGCGCAACGGCGAGGAAGCATTGGCGCTGGCCGCGACCGAGCGCCCCGATGTGGTGTTAATGGATCTGAACATGCCGGTGATGAACGGCATCCAGGCCACGCAGCGCCTCCGTGTCCTCCACCCCGCCGTGCGCGTCTTGGTTCTGACCACCTACGCCGACGATGCGTGGGTCATGGATGCGATCCGCGCCGGCGCGGCGGGGTATCTGCTGAAAGATACGCGGCGGGCTGACCTGGTGGCGGCGATCAAAGGCACCGCCGCGGGGAAATCGTTCCTCGATCCGACCATCGCGGGCACGCTCATGCGCCAAATGAGCGCAGAGCCGACAGCGCCGCCGGTTCATACCGGGCAGGTTGAACCGCTCACCGAGCGTGAGTTGGAGGTGTTGCGGTTGCTGGCGCAGGGTTACAGCAACCCCGAGATCGCGCAGCGGATGCACCTGGCGGCTGGCACAATCCGCAACTACGTCAGCACGATCCTGCAGAAGCTCGGCGTCGGGGACCGCACCCAGGCGGCCGTCGTGGCTTTGCAGCGCGGCTTGATCAGCAATTCAGATTTACAGACCGGCATCAGCTCTGGCCGGAACTGAACTTGGGGGATAATTATGGCAACTACCGCAGTCGTGGGCGCCCAGTGGGGCGATGAAGGCAAGGGCCGCATTGTCGATTATCTGGCCCAGCGCGCCGGCATGGTGATCCGCTTCCAGGGGGGCGACAACGCCGGCCACACCGTCGTCAACGAGCACGGCACATTCCGGCTCCACATCGTCCCGTCCGGCATCTTCAACCCCGCCACGCAGTGCATCGTTGGGCCGGGCACGGTGGTCAACCCCGACACGCTGCTGGCGGAGATGGAAGAGCTGGCCGCGGCGGGCATCGACCTGGCCAACCTGTGGCTGTCGGAGCGCGCCCACGTGATCCTGCCCTATCATCGGCTGCTGGACGGGCTGGAAGAATCGGCCCGCGGCGGCAGCCAGATCGGCACGACCAAACGCGGCATCGGCCCGGCCTACGCGGACAAGGCCGCGCGCACCGGCATCCGCTTGGGTGACCTGCTGCGCCCGGACTATCTGCGGGAGCGCCTCGCGGGCACGCTGGCGCAGAAGAACCTGACGCTGGCGCACTTCGGCCAGCCGCCCCTGGACCTGGATACCCTGTTGGCGCAGGCCGAGGCGTGGCGTCATGCCATCGGCGGACGCATCGTCGACACCCTGCCGCTGGTCCAGGCCGCGGTGCGTGGCGGGCAGGAGATCCTGCTCGAAGGCCAGCTCGGCGTCATGCGTGACCTCGACTGGGGCACCTATCCGTTCGTCACCTCCTCGAATCCGATCGCAGGCGGCGCAGCCGCGGGCGCGGGCCTGCCCCCGAGCGCCATCGCCGAGGTGATTGGCGTGGCGAAGGCGTATTGCACCGCGGTTGGCGCAGGGCCGTTCCCATCGGAGCTGCACGACGAGATCGGCGCCCAGTTGCGCGAGATCGGCCAGGAGTACGGCGCGACGACCGGCCGGCCGCGGCGCTGCGGCTGGTTCGACGCCGTCGCTATGGCCTATGGCGCGTGGCTCAACGGCTTCACCGGCCTGGCCATCACCAAGCTGGATGTGCTGGACGACCTGCCGGAGCTGAAGATCTGCACCGGCTACCGGCTGGACGGCGAGATCATCACCCGCGTGCCCGACACCGTTGACCTGGCGCGCGTTGAGCCGGTCTACGAGACTTGGCCCGGCTGGCAGACTTCGACCCGCGACGCGCGGACGTGGGGTGCGTTGCCCGAACAAGCCCGCACCTATCTGGGCCGCCTTGCCGAGCTGGCCGATGTACCGATCGCTTATGTTTCGGTCGGACCGGAACGGGATCAATTGATTGTTATGCGACTCTGATGTATAATCTGATGTATATTCAGCCGAACGAGGTGGCAGATGGTGCAGATGGTCCGCAAACAGGTGTATATCCAACGCCAACAGGAGACCGCCCTCAAGCGGCTCGCGAAAAGCCGCGGTCTGAGCGAAGCCGAATTGATCCGGCAAGCGATTGATAGGCAGGCAGGCGGCCTGGCTGCGCCCTTCGTTTCCGACGCGGGTGCCTGGGAGGAAGCGCACTCCTTCATGCTGGCGCTGCGTGATCGCGCGGCCGTGACAGATCAGCCTCGCAACTGGCGGCGCGAGGATCTCTACGAAGACCGGGTGGGTCGCTATGGCAGCCATCCTGATTGACACAAACGTCCTCGTGTACGCCCACGATCGCGAGGCGCCTACCAAACAGGTGCAGGCGATCAGGGTGCTCGAACACCTGTACAACGCGGGCAACGGCCGCCTGAGTGCCCAATGCCTGGCTGAGTTCTTCCGGGTGGTGACGCGCGTTCCCAAATCGCTCTTAACCCAGCGCGAGGCGATGCAGCAGGTCGAACGGCTGGCTCGCATCTGGCCGGTTTACGAGATCACCTCGCTTGTCGTGATTGAAGCTGCTCGCGGCGTACGCGATCATCAACTGGCCTACTGGGACGCGCAAATCTGGGCCACGGCGCGCCTCAATCAGGTTCCGGTGGTCTTCAGCGAGGATTTCAACACTGGCTCGGTGCTCGAAGGGATTCGGTTTGTCAATCCGTTTGCCAGTGACTTTTCCCTTTCAGCGTGGGTTTGAACTTGGTGATGAACCGGTGTTCAATCACGCCACCGATCGCTACCTCTTTCACCTGGCGGTAGTATCTTACCAATCGGATTCCAGCATAAAAACAAGCATCTCACCACCAAGACACCAAGATCACTAAGAATTCTGCCTTTGTGGACTTCGTGCCTTTGAGCCTTTGTGGTGAAGGCTTGGTTCCGGCTCGTCCGGGTTAAGGATTTGGACGACAACTCGCCGCAGAGAGGCCAAATACGACGCGAAGTCGCCGGAGCTCGTCTGCGACACAACCATGAAAAGGATGCCACATGTCCGTGAATATCGTACTCGAGTCTGCGAGGAATGCCTCAGCGTTGCGCAAAGAGAGAACGCGTATCGTGGCGGGAGTGCTGATCTTTGCCGCGTTGACGGCGTTGACGGCGCGCTTTTCCTTCCGGCTGCCGTTCACACCTGTGTCGATCACGTTGCAGGTGCTGGCTGTGCTGCTGGCAGGCCTGGTCTTGGGGCGCGCGGCGGGGCCGCCAGCCAGTTGACCTATCTGGGCATGATCGCAGTCGGCCTGCCGTTTACAGCCAGCGGACTGGCCGGCCCAGCCGCGTTTTTCAGCCCCACGGCCGGTTACCTGCTGGCCTTCGTTCCCGCGGCGTTCGTTGTCGGCGCGCTGGCACATCCTGGCTGGCGCGCTGACTCTGGCCGCGCTCGCCGGCATCGCGGTGATCTATGTCGGTGGGGCGAGTTGGCTGGCGGTCTGGTTGGGAGGCGATTGGGTCAGGGCGTGGACTTTAGGTGTCGCGCCGTTTGTCGCGGCTGATCTGGCGAAAGTTGTGCTGGCGGTCGCCGCTGCGGGTGTCGTGCGGCGGGTTCTGGGCGGTGGAGCACATTGACAGACTATGACCGAAGAAATCGTCTTTACCCACGACACGTACCTCTCCCCCTTCACCTGGCGCTACGGGTCACCGGAGATGCGGGCGCTGTGGAGCGAAGCCGCCAAGCGCCGGCTGTGGCGGCGCATCTGGGTCGCGCTGGCCGAGGCGGAACAGGCCGCAGGACTGGTGAACGCCGAGCAGGTCGCCGATCTGCGCCGCCACGTCGACGAGATCAACCTGGCGCGCGCCCAGGAGATCGAGGCGGAAATCCACCACGACCTGATGGCCGAGGTGCGGACCTACGCCGAGCAGTGCCCGGTCGGCGGCGGAATCATTCACCTGGGCGCGACCTCGATGGACATCGAAGATAACGCCGATGCCCTGCGCATCCGGGAAGCGCTGGACCTGGTGCTGGACACGCTGCGCAGGCTGCTGCTGGCCTTCGCCGACCAGATCGAGACCTGGGCCGATGCGCCGACGATGGCGTTCACCCACCTCCAGCCCGCGGAGCCGACCACGGAAGGCTACCGGCTGGCGCAGTATGCGCAAGACCTGTTGGCCGACTTCGACGAACTGCGTCGCGCCCGCGCCGGCATCCGCGGCAAAGGGTTCAAGGGCGCGGTCGGGACGTCAGCGTCGTATGTGCAGTTGTTGAGGGCCAATGTCATTCTGAGCGGTGTAAACGACAAAAGCGCAGTAACCAGCCAGGACAGCGAAGAATCTCACCCTCAGCACCGGGATCCTTCGCTGGATGATCGCCGTAACGCGACGGAATTGTCCGACCCGCTCAGGATGACAGACGACCAAGGAGATGCCGCTTCTGCGGCGGTCTTCGAAGCCCGTATCATGTCCGCCCTCGGCCTCGAAGCCTTCCCCGTCGCCACGCAGACCTACCCGCGCAAACAGGACTACCGCGTGCTTTCTGCGCTGGCGGGACTGGGTGCATCCCTCTACAAATTCGCGTTCGACCTGCGCGTGCTCCAGTCGCCGCCGATCGGCGAATGGGCCGAGCCGTTCGGCAGTCGACAGGTGGGATCCAGCGCGATGCCGTTCAAGCGCAACCCGATCCACGCCGAAAACATGGACAGCCTGGCGCGCTACCTGGCCGCGCTGCCCCGCGTGGCATGGGATAACGCCAGCCACAACCTGCTGGAACGGACGCTCGACGATTCGGCCAACCGCCGCAGCCTGCTGCCCGAAGCGTTTCTCATCACCGATGAGCTGCTGCGCCGCGGGCTACGGCTGATCGAGGGGTTGCGGATCAACCGTGACGCCAGCGAACGGCTGCTGGCAGCGTACGGCCCCTTCGCCGCCACCGAACGTCTGCTCATGGAGCTGGTCAAGCGCGGCGGCGACCGACAGGAGCTTCACGAAGTGATCCGTGAGCACGCCATGACCGCCTGGGTTGAAGTCCAGGCCGGCCGCCCGAACCCGCTGGTAGACGCGCTCCTTGCCGACCCACGCATCACGCAGCACGCTTCACGTGATCACGTCCTCGCCTGGCTCGATGCCGCGGACTACGTCGGCGATGCGCCGGCGCGGGCGCGCGCGTTCGCAGTCATAATCCGTCAACAGCTCGTTGCGTAATCGGAGGGAGGAAACATGCGCATCTATGCCTTTGACCACGTCCAACTCGCGATGCCCGCCGGCGAGGAGGCGCGCGCCTGCGACTTCTATGCCGGGCTGCTGGGCCTGGCGGAGATCGCCAAGCCGGCAGAACTGGCAAGCCGCGGCGGCGCCTGGTTCAGCAACGGCGCGGTGACCCTGCATCTTGGCGTGGAACAAGACTTCCGACCCGCCCGCAAGGCGCATCCCGCCCTGCTGGTTGAGGATATAACAACGTTCGTGGCGCGGCTCGAAGCCGCCGGCTATCCCATCACGCGCGATGTTCCGATTTCGGGCTATGATCGTGTCCACGTGCATGACCCCTTCGGCAACCGTATCGAGCTGATGGAGCGACTGGGATTGTGAGAAGCTGGAGCCAGTATGAAACGAGCCATTCTCAGCGTTTATGACAAAACCGGGCTGGTCGAGTTTGCCCGCCGTCTGGCCGAGCTCGACTTCGAGCTGGTCGCGTCCGGCGGCACCGCGCGTGCGCTCGAGTGCGGCGGGGCTGCCCGTCACGCAGGTGGAGCAGATCACCGGCTTCCCGGAGATCCTCGGCGGCCGCGTGAAGACGCTGCACCCGGCGGTGCATGGCGGCATCCTGGCCCGCCGCACGCCGGAGCATCTCGCCGAGCTGGCGCGCCACGGCATCGCGCCGGTCGATCTGGTCGTCTGCAACCTGTATCCATTCGCCGCGACCGTGGCGCAGGCCGGGCGTGACCGAGCCGGAGGCGGTCGAGGAGATCGACATCGGCGGGGTGACGCTGCTGCGCGCGGCGGCCAAGAATTTCGAGTCAGTGACGGTGGTCTGCGATCCGGCGGACTATGCCGAGGTGCTGCGCGAGGCTGAGGCTGAGGCTAAGGTTGAGGTTGAGGCTGAGCCGCTTAACCTTAACCTCAGCCTCAACCTCAACCGTCGTCTGGCGCTGAAGGCGTTCAGGCACACGGCGGCTTACGATGCGGCGATTGCGACATGGTTGGCGTTACCTACCCCCCCATCCCCCCTCCCTGCCAGGGAAGGGGGCGATGTAGTTGCTCCCCTCTCCTCGCAGGAGAGGGGTTGGGGGAGAGGTGAATCCCTGCCGGACACCATCAACCTGGTCGCCGAACGCGTCCAACTCCTGCGCTACGGCGAGAACCCGCACCAGCAGGCCGCGCTCTACCGCTGGGTCGGCGCGGCCCCGGCGTTCGAGCAGCTTCAGGGCAAGGAGCTGAGCTACAACAACCTCATCGACCTGGAGGCGGCGTGGGCCATGCCGCACGAGTTCGCCGAGCCGACGGTGGCGATCATCAAGCACACCAATCCCAGCGGGCTGGCATCGGCTGGGAACCTGGTCGAGGCATATCGGCTGGCGTTGGCATGCGATCCGGTCTCGGCGTTCGGGTCGATCATCGCGGTCAACCGGGAGGTCGATCGGGCGCTGGTGGAGGAGATCGGCGCGCTATTCGTCGAGGTGCTGGCCGCGCCGGCCTACACGCCGGATGCGCTGGCGTGGCTGGCTGAGCATAAGAAGAACTGCCGGGTGATGGTGGCTGCGGCTGGGCGGGCACGGAGGCGCCGCCCGGACGTCGGGCGATCCCTCTGTGGTCGCCCCCGTAAAGGGCGGGCACGGAAGCGCCGCCCCGACGCTGATGCTGCGCTCCGTCGCTGGCGGGCTGCTGGCGCAAACCTCCGACGACCGCGGGGTGGACGAGACCGACTTGGCAGGTGGTCACGCAACGCCCGCCCACCGAAGCCGAACGTCATTCGTTGGCGTTTGCCTGGCTGGCGGCCAAGCATGTCAAATCCAACGCCATCGTCTTCGTCCGGGGCACCGCGACGGTGGGCGTGGGCGCGGGACAGATGAACCGCGTGGACTCGGTCTACCTGGCCGCGCGCCGTGCCGGCGATCGATCCGTCGGTGCGGTCATGGGGTCGGACGCATTCTTCCCGTTCGCGGACGGGATCGAGGCCGCGGCGGCCGCGGGCGTCACCGCGTGCATCCAGCCGGGCGGGTCGCTGCGCGACGAGGAAGCCATCGCCGCGGCCGATCGGCTGGGGCTGGCGATGGTGTTCACCGGAGAACGCCACTTCCGGCACTGAGCCGCGTGCGGATGTCGGCCGCGCGGTCGAAGATTTCCGTGCGGCTGATCCCCGCTTCTCCGTACATGGCGAAGATGTTATCGTCGGGCGTCTCCGGCGGGATGGTGTGCGACGCCGCCAGGATGTAGCCGCCGCCATCCGCGGTCATCCCCTCGATCAACGCGGCCGTGGCGCGGCGCACCTCATCAGCCGTGCCCGATGGTAGCGCGCCCTGCGTATCCACCCCGCCCATAAACGCCAGCCGGTCGCCGAACTCACGCTTCAGTTCCAACGGATCCATCCCCGGACAGTTGCACTGGATCGGGTTAAGCACGTCCAGGCCGATCTCGATCAGGTCGCCGATGATCGGGCGCAGCGCGCCGCAGCAGTGATGGGCCACGGGCAGGCCCCGCCCCTTGCCGACGGCAAAGATGCGCGCCAGTTCCGGCTTGATCTGCGCGCGCCAGGCCCGCGGGCTCATCATCATGCCCTGCTGGGCTGCCACGTCATCCCCCGCCCATAGCCAGTCCAACGGCATCCGATCGCACGCTGCTTCAGCCAACTGCACGGAAAAATCAGCGCAGCGCCGGAACATCTCGCGGGCAAGTTCGGGATCGGCGGCCATGTCCGTCAGCGCATCCGACATGCCGCGCAGCCGCCAGTACATCTCGAACACACACGGCGAGACATCGCAGCCGATGAAATAGTCGGCCGCGTCCGCCAGCACCGGCGCCATCAGCTCGAGCAGCGCCGGCTGGCGCTCGACCGGGAAATGGTAACGCAAAACTTCATCCCGCGACGCGCCGGCCAGGGGGAAATGCTCGATCTGGTTGAAGCCGTGCCGGTAGACCCACTGGATGCCCCAGTCGTCCACATGCGATTCGCCCTCCTGCTGGTGGACGATCCCCTCCATCGCGTAGTTGTTGTTGACCCAGGTCTGGCGCACGTCGTTGCCCATCGCCTCGCCCACGCAGGCGGCCGGAATTTCGAGCAGCTCGGCCAGGTGACGGGCGGTCTGCGGGTGAAACCACATGAACACCGGAACCCGATCGACCGGCTGGCGGCGCAGGGCCGCGTGTACGCGTTGCTTTGCATTCATGGAACGCTCCCTTGCTTCATCGAAATGACACGCTCTGATCGGCAGTGTAACGCAGGGGGGATGGTGCGTCAAAGTGCCGACGCGTTCAGCGTCTATCGCATCCTTGCCACGATGGCCGCGGCAGATTATACTTTCGGCTGTACCTTCAGGAGGTTAACCGATGCCCGAGGACCCCAATCATATCCCGAAATTGTCCCGGATCCACCTGCAGCTCGGCCAGTACCCGGTGCTGGGCGATGCGATGCGCGACCGTATGCGCGAGGAGCTATTCCGCCGCGGCGTGATCACGAAGGAACGGTTTGAAACCGAAGTGCGTGAGAAGGCCGTGCAGTCCCAAGTCCGAGAGGGGATCGTCAACCCCTATCGTGAGGAGTCGGCCGGTGCCTGGGAACGCCGCCTCGCCATCATCCGGGATCAACTGACCGAGTTCTACTTCGCTTATAACCTGAGCGCGCAGCTCTTCGAGGAAATCGCGCGCGAAGTGCTCCAGCGCCGCCCGACCGCCGAACAGGTGCTGAGCCTGAACCCGGAGATGGCATCGCTGGACATTCTCTTCAAGCAGCTTGAGGGCTACTACACGCTGCCGCCGGAAGAGCAAACCCGCCTCCGCCATCACATGCAGGAAACCAAGGTCGTGTTGATCAAGGTGCTGATCAGCGATGACCTCGAGTTCGTCCGGGTCGCCAAGGAGTATCTGTCGCTGGAGGATTTGCACTGGATCCGCAACCACCGCGTGGGCCGGGGCAAGATTGGCGGCAAGGCCGCGGGGCTGGTGCTGGCCTGGACCATCCTCAACCAAACCCTCTCCCGGTTCTCCGATGGCCGCGATCCCGTCCGCCTCGCCCTCCCGGAGACCTACTTCGTCGGCGCGGATGTGAGCTATGAGTTTATGCAGGCCAACAATCTCGTCTATTACTTGAACCAAAAATACAAGTCCATCGATGAGATCCAAGGCGACTACCCTGACATCGTGGCCGGCTATACGCAGGGGCAGTTTTCCCCCGATATCCTGGACGAGCTGCGGGAACTGCTGGGAGCCGTCGGCGATCAACCGCTGATCGTGCGCTCTTCGAGCCTCCTGGAAGACAACTTCGAGCTATCGTTTGCCGGCATGTACGAGAGCGTCTTCTGCCCAAACCAGGGAACGCCGGACGAAAACCTCGCGGCGCTGACGCACGCCATCATGCCGCGTTTATGCGAGTGTCTACAACCCGGACGTCCTGCTCTATCGCAAGCAGCGCGGTTTCCTGGACTACGATGAGCGGATGGCCGCGCTGATCCAGGTTGTGCAAGGCGAGCGGTATCACAACTTCCACTTCCCCGCCGCGGCCGGCGTAGCCTACAGTCACAACCTGTACATGTGGAGCCCTAAGCTGCGCCGCGAGGACGGATTCGCGCGGGTGGTGGTGGGCTTGGGCACGCGCGCCGTCGATCGCGTGGGCGAAGACTACCCGCGCATGATCGCGCTGAGCCATCCCAACCTGCGGCCGGAGAGTGGATCCCAGGAGATCCGCAGCTACTCGCAATACTTCATGGATGTGCTTAACCTGGAAACGAACCATCTGGAAACCCGCCCCATCACCGACATCCTGGCGGGCGATTATCCCAACCTGCGCTTCCTGGCCTCGGTGGACAAGGGCGATTACATCAGCCCGATGATCTACACCGACCGCAGCCTGAATCCGCACTCCCTGGTCATCACCCTCGAGGGCCTGCTGACGCAGACACCGTTCGCCAACCATCTCAAAACGATCCTCAAAGCGCTTGAGTTCAGCTACAGCCGGCCGGTGGACATCGAATTCACGGTCGTCTTCGGAAGCGAACACCCGAAACCGAGCGTCGAGTTCCATCTGCTTCAGTGTCGCCCGCTCGCCGGTTCCGCGCGCGCGGAAAAAATCCAGTTCCCCGAACGGCTGGCGGAGGGCGATACCATCTTCGCTACCGAAAAGCTGGTCCCGACCGGCCAGGTGCGGGGCATCAACTACATCGTCTACGTGGACCCGGAGCGCTATCTGACCCTGGCCGACCCCAGCCGCAAATTGGAACTGGGACGCCTGATCGGCCGGCTGAACGAGCGCCTGGAAGGACAACGCTTCATCCTGATGGGACCTGGACGCTGGGGCAGCTCGAATCCTGACCTGGGGGTGAAAGTGACCTACGCGGACTTTTATAACACACGCGCCCTGGTGGAGATCGGCTGGGCGCAGGGCAAGAGCCGGCCGACCCTCTCGTACGGCACGCACTTCTTCCAGGACCTGGTCGAGTCGAACATCTACCCGTTGGCCATCTTCCCGGGCGAGGCCGGCAACCCGTTCAACACCCGCTTCTTCAAAACGGCGCTCAACGCGCTGCCGGCGCTGCTGCCGGGCGATGCCCGTCATGCCGACTTCGTCAAGGTGATCGACGTGCCGGCCACCACCGGCGGGCGAACCCTGGAGCTGGTGATGAGCGGCGACGAAGGGCGGGCGCTGGCTTACCTGGCCGAGAGCGAATGAGCGAATCGGCGAATACCGACGAAGGACGAGTACCGACGAACGACCGACGACGAATGACGGAATACGCAATACGGATCACGTACCACGCAACAAGGAACAGTGATGACGCAACCCATCGAAATCCAACTCGACGCCATCGCCCACGGGGGTGAGGCCATCGGCCGGCACGGCGGCAAGGCCATCTTCGTGCCCTACGCCATCCCCGGCGAGCGTGTGCGGATCGAGATCGTCGAGGAGCGGGATCGCTGGGCGCGGGCGCGGCTGCTGGATGTGCTGGAGCCCAGCCCCGATCGCGTTGCGCCGCCGTGCCCCTACTTTGGGCCGGACGCCGCCGCATCTGCGGATGCGTGCGGCGGCTGTCAATGGCAGCACATCGCCTACCCGCGCCAGGCCGAGCTCAAGCAGCAGATCGTCGCCGATCAACTGCATCGCCTGGGCCGCATCGCAAATCCGCCCGTCGCCGACATCGTCGCGCTGGCCGATCCCGCCGCGGGCGACGACACGCCCGGCGAAGCGCCCGCCTTCCTGGCATACGGCTACCGCAACAACGTCCAGTTCGCGTTGACGCCCGAAGGCCGGCTGGGTTTCCGCCGCGCGGCCAGTCACGCGTGGTGCCTATTGAGCGCTGCCTGCTGCTGGAGCCGCGCCTCGACGACCTGCACGCGGCGCTGGACGTCGCCTGGCCCGAGCTGATCGGCGTCGACCTGCGCGCCGGCACGGACGCGGACGACACCCTCATCCTCTTCGAGGCAGCCGGTGATGAGGCGCCGGAGCTGGAGATCGACCTGCCGGCCGCCTGCGCGCTGCTGACCCGGCGCGGGCTGACGCCGCTGATCGGCGAGCCGTGGGTGTTCATCGAGGTGCTGGGCCGGCGCTACCGCGTCTCGGCCGAGAGCTTCTTCCAGGTGAACACGGTCGGCGCGGCCGCACTGGTTGAGATCGTCGCGGCGTACGCCGACCCGCGGCCGGAAGACATCCTGCTCGACGCCTACTGCGGCGCCGGCCTCTTTGCGCTGGCGCTGGCGAAGCGGGCCGGCGAGGTGATCGGCGTCGAGTCGTCGCCGTCCGCGTGCGAGGATTTCGAGTTCAATGCGGGCGACCAGCCGAACATCTCGCTGCACGAGGGCGCGGTGGAGCAGGTGCTCCCCGCGCTACGTTCGGAGGGCCAGCGCGCCGACATCGTCGTGCTCGATCCGCCCCGCTCGGGCGCCGGCCCGGAGGTGATCCGTGAGCTGGCCGCGCTCGGGCCGCGGCGGATCGTCTACGTCTCCTGCGACCCCGCCACCCTGGCCCGCGACGCCGTGTACCTGGCCGCGACCGGCTATCGCCTGATCGAGGCACAGCCAGTGGACCTGTTCCCGCAGACGTTCCATGTGGAGACGGTGGCGTTGTGGGAACGACAGGTTCGGTAGGGTGCGATCCTGTGGTAAAATAGCAGTGTCGAACAGATGAGTGATTACCAGGGTTCAGGAGATCGCAGCATGCCCACCCAAGCTTTGGCGAAAACGCTGAAGGACGTCTTCAACACCGCCAATCCCATCCCCCTGCAGAGCGGCGACCGTCGTTACGTGGACTGCACCGCCGTGCGCGGCAACGAGGATGTGGTGGCGCTGATGTTCAACATGATCAACTGGTCGGACCAGCCGATGACCGCGCAACTGTTCACGGGGCATCGCGGCTGCGGCAAGTCCACTGAGCTGTTCCGCCTGAAGAAGCGGCTGGAGGATGCGGGCTACGCCGTGATCTATTTCGAGGCCGATGAGGCGATCGACGTCGAGGACGTGGTCTACAGCGATGTGCTGGTGGCGATTGCCCAGCAGGTGTTCGGCGGGCTGCAAACGCTCGGCGTGAAGCTCGACGACGATCTGCTCGATGACATCTTCGCCTGGTTCGCCGAGATGGTCTACGAGAAGGCGAACACGAAGGAATTCCAGGCGCGGCTGGGGGCCGAGTTCATCGTTGGGCTGCCTCAGGTACTCTGCCCCGCTGGCGCAACTACTGGCAAAGATCACCGGCCAACTGCGAACCGGCGTGGAGTCGCGCAGGATATCCGCGCCAGCTCGATCCGCAAATCGCCCAGTCTGATCGAGCGCATCAACCTGCTGATCCAGGTGGGCGCGGGCACTGCGCAAGCAGGGGAAGCAGGGCTGGTCATCATCGTGGACAACCTGGATCGCATCCCCTTCCGCAAGCTGGACGACGACCGCAGCAACCACGATGCGCTCTACATCGAACACGGCGAGCAGTTGCGCGAGCCTGCGCTGTCACCTGGTCTACACCGTGCCCATCGCCGCCTCTACTCCAAGAACGTCAAGGTGCTGACCGGCATCTTCCCCGACTGCCGCGTCCTGCCGATGATCAAGACCCACACGCCGCAGAATCAGCCCTGTCCGGAGGGGCTGGCGACCCTGCGCCGCATCCTGGCCGAGCGGATCGAGCTCGATGAGGTTTTCGAGGAGCCGGCGTTGGAACGCTGTGCGCCGAAGAGCGGCGGGCATCCACGCATCCTGATGACGCTGGTGCGCTATGCCTGCGAATACGCAGCCAATCGTTACCCCAAGCCGATTGACGCCCACGCGGTCGAACGCGCCATCAGCCGCTTCACCAGCGAATACAGCCGCTCGGTGCCCGAAGAATACTTCCCGCTGCTGGTCAAGGTGTATCCGCGCCAAGAAGTGCGACAACGACGACGCGTACCGCGACATGCTGCACAACCTGATCGTGCTGGAATACATGAACGGCCTGGAGCCGTGGCACGACGTCCATCCGTCGGTGCAGCGGCTGGTCAAGTTTCGGAGTGCGTTGAGCGATGCCTGAGCGCACAGACGATCTCGCCCCCTCTGAGAATATTAGCATCGCTCGACCGGTTGGTGCGCAGCATTGACCTGGCCGAAGGCTTCGCGCTGTTCTTTGCGCGCTGCAATATCCCCGTCTTGCGCAGCGAGCTGATCCTTACTGCCACCGAGCAGTTAGCCGCGTTGAGACGTCGAAGTGGTCGAGGTCGCCTTTGAGGATGAGCCCGCGAATGTGCGCGAGCGTCTGACCGCGGCGCTGACTGGCGGCGGAAGGAGACACCGAAGCACCGATCTCCCTTGGAGTTGCCAGCCCTGCTTCAACCTCTCGGCGATCGCCGAACCGTCGGCCGGGTACAGCTGTCGCTGCTAAACGCGCGGTTTTCGTCACCGGCCTTGAATATGGCATCCCTTTCGACCAGCCCAACGCCCGCGTCCTGGCCGAACTGAACCTGGGCCGCGATGCGTTCCCCGCGACGTGCCCCATCCGCTGGTGATCTGGCTGCCCGACTACGCAGTGACCGCCGTCGCGCGTTACGCCCCCGACTTCTGGGCCTGGCGCAGCGGGGTGTTCGAGTTCGAGACGGGCGAGGCGGAGCGCCGCGTTGCGTTTGAGCAGATCAACTGGCAAGACCAGCCCTGGCACGCGCTCACCAACCTGACCCCCGAGGCTCGGCTGCTGCGCCGTCGCCAACTGGAAAGCCTGCTGGACGATTACCGAGATCTGCCCGCTGACCCGCGAGTGTTCAGGGAGCGGCAGACATTCTTGCCGACCTCGGCCATGTTTGTGCCGCGTCGCAAGACTTCCGGCTGCCATCGCCTACTACCAGCGGGCCCTGGCTCTGTATCGCCAGACAAACGACCGCGATGGCGAAACGACTGCGCTAAGCAGTATCGGCTATGTCTATGACGCCCTGGGCGACAAGCGCAAGGCGCTCGACTTCTACGAGCAGGCGCTGCTGCTTCAGCGCCAGGTGGGCGACCGGGGCGGCGAGGCGACCACGCTCAACAACATCGGCGGGGTCTATGACGCCCTGGGCGACAAGCGCAAGGCGCTCGACTTCTACGAGCAGGCGCTGCCGCTCTAGCGCCAGGTGGGCGACCGGGGCGGCGAGGCGACCACGCTCAACAACCTCGGCGGGGTCTACTGCGCCCTGGGCGACAAGCGCAAGGCGCTCGACTTCTACGAGCAGGCGCTGCCGCTGAGGCGCCAGGTGGGCGACCGGGGCGGCGAGGCGACCACGCTCAACAACCTCGGCGGGGTCTACGACGTCCTGGGCGAGAAGCGCAAGGCGCTCGACTTCTTCGAGCAGGCGCTGCCGATCTATCGCCAGGTGGGCGACCGGGGCGGCGAGGCGACGACGCTCAACAACCTCGGCGGGGTCTATGACGCCCTGGGCGACAAGCGCAAGGCGCTCGACTTCTACGAGCAGGCGCTGCCGCTCTATCGCCAGGTGGGCGACCGGGGCGGCGAGGCGACCACGCTCAACAACATCGGCTTGGTCTATGACGCCCTGGGCGACAAGCGCAAGGCGCTCGACTTCTACGAGCAGGCGCTGCCGCTTCGGCGCCAGGTGGGCGACCGGGGCGGCGAGGCGACCACGCTCAACAATATCGGAACGGTCTATTCCGCCCTAGGCGACAAGCGCAAGGCGCTCGACTTCTACGAAACGGCGTTGCCGCTCTTGCGCCAGGTGAGCGATCGAGTCGGCGAGGCGAGGACGTTGTACCGCATCGGCACAGTGTATAACGCTCTGGGCGACAATCACAAGGCGCTCGACTTCTACGAGCAGGCGCTAGCACGGATACAGTGGGTAGGCGACCGAACCGGCGAAGCGAGGATCCTCGTCAATATTGGCGTGGTACATGACGAGATGGGCGAAAAACGTCAGGCGTTGGATTTCTATGAACATGCGCTGACGCTTATGATTCAGGTCGGGTGACCGAGCCGGCGAGGCGACGACCCTGCACAAAATCGGCGAGGTATGCTTAACCCTGAATAAGCGACCGCGAGGCTTTGGATTACCTCGAACGAGCGCTGCCCATGAGTCGACAAATCGGCGATCGGCGAGGCGAAGCGGCCACCCTCGATAATCTCGGCTTGGTGTACTCAGGCCTGGGGGACAAGCGCAAAGCCCTCGACTTCTTCGAGCAGGCGCTACATCTCACACGCCAAGTCGGTGACCAAGCCGGCGAGGCGACCACGCTTAACAACATCGGCGGGGTCTATGACGCCCAGGGGGACAAGCGCAAGGCCCTCGACATCTTCGAGCAAGCGCTGGCGCTGAGGCGTCAGGTGGGCGATCGGGGCGGCGAAGCGACCACCCTTAATAACATCGGCGGGGCGTACTACGCCCTAGGCGACGAGCGCCATGCACTAGACTACCTTGATCAGGCGCTGTCCCTTCAACAGCAGGTGGGCGACCGGTGGGGAGAGCATTCCACGCGCTTTAACATGGCTATAGCCTGGAAAGCGTTGGGCGACCTGCAACGAGCCGAGGCGGAACTGCAGATCGTCGTCGAGCTGGATGCGGCCATCGAACATCCTGATCTCGCCAGCGATCGCGCCGCGCTGGAACGGGTCCAGGCGAAACGTGCGGGTCAGCGGTAGGGAACTGGCCGTTGCTCGGCTCGGTGCTGCAGGATCACGGGGCGATGATCTCCAGGATATCGTCCAGCACTTCTGCGCGTGTGGTATAATGATGCGGTACCAGAAGCAGGAGGTGAACCGTGCTGGAAACTGTGATCACCAAGCCTATTTACCGCATTTTGACCGATCTTACCCGTGAAGAACGCATCGAAGTGGCTTTGCCGCTGGCGATGAAGGATTGGGTGCGTTTGCAACTGCAAGAGACGCGGGCGCAGCGCCGGCAGTTTGAGCAGCTTTACGGCATGGACTTTGCCGCGTTCCAGCGCGACTGGCAAGCAGGCCGCATACCGGACGCCCATTCATACGAGACGGAACGCGCCTACTGGGAATGGGAAGCGACGATCACCGACGAAGAACGGCTCCAGCAGATTGCTGAGAGCCTGCCATGACCCTGGTCGAATTCGAGCGCCAGGTCTACGCGGTAGCGGCTGCTTCTCCGATTTGCGGTATTCCCTTGCTCCGCAGGTTAACGCCCACGTCGGTCAACCTGCGTCTCGACATCGTCACAGGCGACTTCATTGACGTGTTCTTCAACGAGCAAACCGATACGCTCGCTTACGCCGTGATCCATGATGGCAAACGGATCTTCGGCGCGGACAACACCGGCGGCTGGCACATCCACCCCTGGTTGCAGCCTGCAAACCACGAAGCCTTAGCTGTGCCGATGTCTTTTGGCAATTTCGTGGAAACTGTGGAGAAACATCTTCAAAACGAATAAGCGCCTTTGTGTCCCATACCCTCGCCTGCGAAACTTCCAATCCCCCGGACAGGTGATGCCATGTCAGCGCTACCACAACCCAAACCCTATCTGACGCCGGAGGAATATCTGGCGCTGGAACGCCAGGCCGAGACCAAAAGCGAGTACTGGCAGGGCCAGGTTTACGCGCTGGCCGGCGCTTCCAGGCAGCACAACCTGGTGGCCTTCAACCTGGCAACCACGCTTGGCGCTCAGCTCAAAAGCCGGCCTGTGAGGCCTACACGAGCGATATGCGCGTGAAGGTGGCCCGTGCCGACCACTATTCCTACACCGATGTGGCCGTGGTCTGCGGCCAGGCGGAATTCGAGGATCGCAGCGAGGACACGCTTCTGAACCCGACCGTGCTCATCGAGGTGCTTTCGCCGTCCACCGAGACCTACGACCGGGGCGCAAAGTTTGAGTTTTACCGCACATTGGAGTCGCTCACCGACTATCTGTTGATCTCGCAGAGCAGACCGATCATCGAGCACTACACCCGCCAGCCCGCTGACCGTTGGCTCCTGAGCACGTACAAAGGTCTGGAGGCCGTGACGCCCATCCCATCCATCGGCTGCGAATTGCGCCTGGTCGATGTGTATGACAAGGTAACATGGCCCGCCGAGGAGCTCCGCCCCCAAAGCATCCGCGTGGTGAAGGAACCGGGCGAGAGCTATACGTCGCCGTAACCTGCCTCGCACGCGCCCACCCAAAAGGTGATCCCATGCCACCCACCGACAAAATCTCGCTCAAAACTTTCTGGGAAACCGTCGAACTGCGGCTGGCCGCGTGCTCGGCCGAGCAGCTCCGTGCGATCGTGCGCGCCCAGGCGCAGGAAGTGGCGTCGAACGGCAGGCAGGCGTTCCTGGACAAGCTCGGCCCGATCGAGCCGGGAGCCCTGGCGGGCATTGCGCGTGAGATCGAGCCGGAGGATCTGCTGGCAGACATCGCCGATCTGGCCGCTGAGATCGAAGATGCGATGGAAGAGGCGCCCGAGCCGGAGGAACACTATGAGTGGGGCGGGTATGACGAGGAGAGGAGGACGATCCCTACGCAGAGTTCGTAGAGCCGCTGGTGGCGTTGTTCGACCGCGCCCAGGCGGCCTTCGACTACGGAGATCACCCGCTCGTGCGGGAGGCATATGCCGCTTTGTTTGCAATCCTCGGCCAGCAAGATAACTACGGCCGCGGGATCATGCCCACCGACTTGACGGGTGTGGATATTTCGGAGGCCTGGGCGCGTTACCTGCGCGCGGTCTACGAGACAGAGCCGATCGATCAGCGGCCTGAAACGCTTCTCAATGAGATGTTGGAGGTGCGGACGTGGGTGGCCGGCGCGCGGCCCAAGCTGGACGACCTGATCCAGATCTCCCCTGCGCCCTTACCGGATCGCGACACATTCCTGGCCGGCTGGATCGCGTTCCTGCGCGGGCAACCCGGTGAGGAAGCCGACACCTGGCTGCGGGAGGCCATTTGGCTGGCGCACGGCACGGCCGGGCTGGAGGCGCTGGCTCGTGGAGAAGGGAAGCAGCGGCCGCGGGCTTATCTGGATTGGTTCACCGCCTTGGCGCAGGAGGGCAAGCACCGCGAAGTGCTGGCCGCGGCCCAGGAAGCGTTCGACGTGCTGCCGGCCGATCTCCCCATCCACGCCGCCATCGCCGATCACCTGTGTGCGGCGGCCGAGAAGCTGGGCGAGCCGGCGCTGCTGGCCGCGGGCCGGTGGGAGGCGTTCACCGCCAAGCCATGCCTGGCGCGGCTGCTCGATCTATGGGAAGCCGCGGGCGCCGGCGATGATCGTACAGCCCTGATGCGGCGCGCATCTCAGCGCCTCCAGGACTACCTCGCGCATCCGCCCAGCC
The DNA here is from genome assembly GCA_963841825.1 of uncultured Chloroflexia bacterium. Taxonomy (GTDB): domain Bacteria; phylum Chloroflexota; class Anaerolineae; order CG2-30-64-16; family CG2-30-64-16; genus CAWJEL01. Next base: position 194,866 of record CAWJEL010000025.1, on the reverse strand, counting down.
GCGATGGCGCGGGGTGGCGCGGGGATGATCTGGAATTGCCCGCGCTGCCCAGCAAAGCTGCCCTGGTCCACGCCTGCCTGCTCGCCGGCGACCTGGACGCGGCGCATACGCTGGCCGCGCGTGAGCAAGTGTTAGGGTGGAGTAACAGCGAGAATACGCAAGGATTGATTGTGCCGTTCTTCCTGGGGCTCGCCTCCGGCCGCGCATTCGCCACGCTGCCTCCGAACCTGGCGCAACTCTGGCAGGCTGGTTTGCAGACCGGTTACATGACAGGCAGCGCTGGCGAGTCTGTCGTACAACGGTTGCAGCGCATCTACACCGCGGGGCCGGTCGCAGCGACCTGGAGCCACAACACGCAAGAAGTGTTCCTGGCCTGGTGCCTTGACGTGGCCCGCCAGCGGGTGGAGAACATCGTGAGCAATCAGCGCCGGGGCAGCTACGGCAAAGCTGCGACGCTCACCGTCGCCTGCACCGAGGCGTTGCGCCTGGGCGGGAATGCCAGCGGCGGCAACGCTTTCCTGGAGGCCATCCGCACGCGTTTTCCTCGCCACAGCGCCTTCCAGGCCGAATTGCGCTCTGCAATCGCCTTGATGGAGCGCAGCAAGCTGACGTAGCCAGGTATCACCTCTCACACTTCGCTAACACCCCGCGAATGCTGCGCTAACGGGGAGCGTGTAGACTGGTAAATTGGTAACTTGGTAAACTGGTGTGCCGCTTGTCGCGATGCCTTTCCCAATATACCAATCTACCAGTCTACCAATCTACCAGTTCCCGTATCGCGGAGGTCATCATGCGACTCGACAAATTCACCCAGCGCGGGCAGGAGGCGGTTCTCGCCGCCCAGGAGCTCGCGCAAACCTATAACCACAGCCAGATCGAGCCGGAGCACCTGCTGCTGGCGCTGCTCCAGCAGCCCGACGGCGTCGTGCCGGAGGTCATCACCCAGGCGGGCGCGAACCCGGGGGTCGTGCAGACGCAGCTCGAGGCCGACCTGGCGCGGCGGCCCAAGGTGTACGGCGGCAATGCCCAGCCGGGCGTGAGCGGTGCGCTCGGCCGCGTCATCCAGGACGCGCAGAGCGAAGCCGCAGCCATGCACGATGATTATGTCAGCACCGAGCATCTGCTGCTGGCGCTGGCGGGCCGGAACGGCGAGGGCGCGGCCAAACTGCTGGCGCGGTTGGGCATCACGCGCGACCGCATCCTGGCCGCGCTCACAGCCATTCGCGGCAGCCAGCGCGTCACCAGCCAAAACCCGGAGGCGACCTACCAGGCGTTGGAGAAGTACGGCCGCGACCTGACCCAGATGGCGCGGCAGGGGCAAGCTCGACCCCGTCATCGGCCGCGACGAGGAGATCCGCCGCACGATCCAGATCCTCAGCCGGCGCACCAAGAACAACCCCGTGCTCATCGGCGAGCCGGGCGTGGGCAAGACCGCCATCGTCGAGGGGCTGGCGCAGCGCATCGTGCGCGGGGACGTGCCCGAGGGACTCAAGGACAAGCGCGTGGTCGCGCTGGACATGGGCAGCCTGGTGGCGGGCGCCAAGTTCCGCGGCGAGTTCGAGGAGCGGCTCAAGGCCGTGCTCAAGGAAATCACCGACGCGGCGGGGCAGGTCATCCTGTTCATCGACGAGCTGCACACCGTCGTCGGCGCGGGCGCGGCCGAGGGCGCGATGGACGCCAGCAACATGCTCAAACCGATGCTGGCGCGCGGCGAGCTGCACGCCATCGGCGCGACGACGCTGGACGAATATCGCAAGCACATCGAGAAGGACCCGGCGCTGGAACGGCGTTTCCAGCCGGTGCTGGTGGACGAACCGACGGTGGCGGACACCATCTCGATCCTGCGCGGGCTGAAGGAGCGCTACGAGGTCCATCATAACGTGCGCATCACCGATGCGGCCGTGATCGCTGCGGCCACGCTGTCGCACCGCTACATCAGCCGACCGTTTCCTGCCCGACAAGGCCATCGACCTGATCGACGAGGCCGCCAGCCGGCTGCGCATGGAGATCACCTCCGATCCGGCCGAGCTGGATGAGATCAAGCGGCGCATCATGCAGCTCGAGATCGAGCGCGAGGCGCTGAAGAAGGAGAGTGACGAGGCAAGCAAAACCCGACTGGCAACCCTCGAGCGCGAGCTGGCCGACCTGCAGGAGGAGCGCCGCAGCCTGGACGCCCGTCTGGGTCGCGAGCGCGAGGTCATCGAGCGCGTGTCGGGCATCAAGCAGGAGATCGACGGCACCCGGAACGAGATCGACCAGGCGCAGCGCAGCGCCGACTACGGCCGCGCATCGGAGCTACAGTACGGCAAGTTGGTCGGCCTGGAGCGTTCGCTGCACGACGCCGAGGCCGAGTTGAGCGAGATGCAGGGACGCGGGATGCTCCTGAAGGAAGAGGTTGGGGCCGAAGAGATCGCTGAAGTGGTCTCCACCTGGACGCACGTCCCCGTCAGCAAGCTGCTGGAGGGCGAGATCGAGAAGCTGCTGCGCATGGAGGATCGGCTGCACGACCGGGTGGTCGGCCAGGACGAGGCGGTGCGGGCGGTGGCGAACGCGGTGCGGCGGTCGCGTGCCGGCCTGCAGGACCCGAACCGGCCGATCGGCAGCTTCATCTTCCTGGGGCCGACCGGCGTCGGCAAGACCGAGCTGGCCCGCGCGCTGGCCGAGTTCCTGTTCGACGACGAAGGCGCCATGATCCGCATTGACATGTCGGAATACCAGGAGCGCCACACCGTCAGCCGGCTGATCGGCGCGCCGCCCGGTTACGTGGGCTACGACGAGGGCGGCCAGCTCACCGAGGCGGTCCGGCGCAAGCCGTACAGCGTCGTACTGTTCGACGAGATCGAAAAGGCGCACCGCGAGGTGTTCAACACGCTGCTCCAGCTCCTGGACGACGGCCGGCTGACCGACGGCCACGGCCGCACGGTGGACTTCAAGAACACCGTGGTGATCATGACGTCGAACATCGGCAGCCAGTTCATCAACGACCCGGCGCTGACCGACAGCCAGCGTTCGGAGCGGGCCATGAACGCGCTGCGACAGGCGTTCCCGCCGGAGTTCCTGAACCGCATCGATGAGATCGTGGTCTTCCACAGCCTCAGCCGTGCCGATCTGGGCAAGATCGTGGAGATCCAGTTGCGCCGGCTGGGCAAGATGCTGGCCGAGCGCGGCCTGACACTGCGGCTGACCGACCGGGCGCGGGCGTTCCTGGCCGAGACCGGCTACGACCCGACCTACGGTGCGCGGCCGCTCAAGCGGGCGATCCAGCAGCAGGTGCAGGATCCGCTGGCGCTGGCGCTGCTGGAGGGCAAGTTCCAGCGCGGGGATGCGATCTCAGCCGATTTGGATGCCGAACGCGGAAGAATCGTGTTCGCGAAAGAGGTGGTGGCGGAGGTGGTTTAGAGACGACAAAGTGCCTGGCACATCGGATGTGCCAGGCACTTAACTCTTACCTATCGCTCTAATCCAAGTACCTCGGCTGCCATCTGCTCCGGCAGTGCCTCGACCTCGTATTTGAGCCGTTCACGCACCATTAGCACAGCCATCTCGATACGCTCCTCTCGTCGGTACAGCATGGGCAATTACCTCTCTTATGTCCGAGATAATACAACTGAACTCAATGGAAGTCAATGCGCGAAAAACGCTTCTCGGAAATATAACCCGCTTGCGTTCGGCGGTAACTCGCTTACAGACGCGCGTAACCTTCCTGTTATACTCTCTTATCAACAGGTTCATACTGAGACGTTATGCTGATGCCAGCTTCAAGATTCAGTGGACGTCTCGGTCGGGTGAGAAGCCGTGAAGGCTCTCGCTGTCAGATCAGCTATGAAACGGTCGGGGCGCAGGCATGGCCGGATCCCCGGCACGGAGGTCATATGGCAAAAATCGACATTCCGAAGATCCCGTCGTCCGAGATCACACCGGAGCACATCTACATCAACCGACGGCAGTTCATGCGTGGGGTCGGTCTGGCTGCCGGGGCGGTGGCGCTCGCTGCGTGTGCGGCGCCCGGTGCAAAGACCGTTCCGGCAACCTCGCCGAGCGCGGATGCTTCACCCACCAGCGGCGCTGCGCCGGCTGCCCCCACCGTGGCGCCCTCAGCCAGCCAGCAAACCGACGAACTCGGCGATCCGCTGACCACTTACGAGGCGGCTACCACCTACAACAACTACTACGAGTTCGGCACCGATAAGAGCGAGCCGGCGATCCGCGCCAAGGATTTCCAGGTGCAGCCGTGGAATGTTCAGGTGGGCGGATTAGTCAACAAACCCGCCACGTTCGGCGTCGAGGACTTGACGCGCATGTTCCCGCCGGAGGAGCGCATCTATCGCTTGCGCTGTGTCGAGGCGTGGTCGATGGTCCTCCCCTGGCTGGGGTTCCCGCTCAGCAAGCTGCTGAAGGAGGTAGAGCCGACCTCCGAGGCCAGGTACGTCCGCTTCGAGACCTTGTACGACCCGCAACAGATGCCCGGCCAGCGGAGCCCGTACTACGAATGGCCCTACATCGAGGGGCTGCGTCTGGATGAGGCACTGAACGACCTGACACTTCTCGCCACCGGCCTCTACGGGAAAGCAACGCTGCCGCAGAACGGCGCGCCGCTGCGACTGGTCGTGCCGTGGAAGTACGGGTTCAAGAGCATCAAATCGATCGTCAAGATCGATCTCGTGGCCGAGCAGCCAACCTCGCTCTGGATGGCGGCCGCGCCAAATGAGTACGGTTTCTACGCCAACGTGAACCCTGCCGTGGACCACCCACGATGGTCACAGGGCAGCGAGCGGCGCATCGGCGAAACAGGCCGGCGCAAAACCCTGCCGTTCAACGGCTATGCCGAGCAGGTAGCGGAGCTGTATGCGGGGATGGATCTGGCGATATATTATTGAGTGGGAAAATTGGTACACTGGTAAGTTGGTATTTGGTAAACTGGTAAGTTCGCTGCCAATCCTCCAATCTACCAATCTACCAATCTACCAATCTACCAGTTTCCCAATCTACCAATGCACCGAATATCCCTACCCAAATTCGCCCGCTACCAACTCCTGGTGCTGATCGCCGGGCTGATCCCGTTGGCCTGGCTCGTGTTCGACGCGCTGGCTGGCAATCTGACGGCCAACCCCATCCAGGCGGTGGAGCAGCGGACGGGCCGGTACGCGCTGTATCTGTTGCTCGCGTCGCTGGCCTGCACGCCAATCTACATCGTCTCAGGCTGGAGCGTACCGCTGCGCTGGCGCCGGCCGCTGGGGTTATACGCGTTCATGTACGCGCTGATCCACTTCCTGACGTTTCTGGGGCTGGACTACGGCTTCGATCTGGGGCTGATCTGGGCGGATGTGGCGGGGAAACGCTTCATCTTCGTGGGTGCGGCGGCGTTTAGCATCCTGCTGATGCTGGCGCTGACCTCGACCAAAGGCTGGCAGCGACGACTGAAGAAGGCATGGAGCCGGCTGCACCGCTGGGTCTACGCGGCCGGCGGGCTGGTGATCGTGCATTATGTGTGGTCGGTGAAGGCGGACATCCGGGTGCCGCTGGCATGGGGCGCAGTGCTGGCCTTGCTTCTGGCGCTCCGCCTGCCGCCGGTCAAGCGGTGGTTCGTTGCGCGCCGGGTGCGCCGGAAGGTCGCGCGATCCCCCATTTAGTGTCAACGTCTCTACGACGATGATGGTGACGACGCATTTACTCGTCCCAAACCACCTCGTCCACCTGATAGGCCGGCGCGCAACTCACGATCAGCACGAGATCCTCGGGTCCATCGCTCCACACCTTGTGGCGCTGACCCGGGCGGATCGTCACCGCATCGCCCGGCCCGACGTGCCGCATCTCTCCGTCCACGCGCACGCGACCTTGCCCTGACCACACCAGGTAAACTTCGTCAGCCACGGTGTGATGGTGCTCCACACATTCGGTGCCGACCGGATGGCTGATGATCGCGAGGCTGTGGCTCGTCATGCCTTCGCTGCGGCCGGCGATCTGCTGCACCCGCGCGCCGTCTTCGCCGGTGAAGGGGACAATCTCAGTCAAGTTGATGAATGTGCTCATGTATCTGCCTTGGAACCGATGCGTGATTCGTGGTGCGTGAAACGTAATGCGTGACGCGTATTCCGTCGTTCATCCTTCGCCATTCGCTGATTCGCTTCCGGTCACGCGTTCACCCGCTCGATCTTCGCGCCCAAACCCGCCAACTTCCGGTCGATCTCCTGATACCCGCGGTCGATCTGGCCGATGTTGCCGATGCTGCTGGTGCCCTGGGCGGCGAGCGCAGCGATGAGCAGCGCCATCCCGGCCCGGATGTCGGGGCTGCTGAGTTCCGAGCCGTGCAGCGACGCGGGGCCGACGATCACCGCGCGGTGCGGGTCGCAGAGGATGATCTTGGCGCCCATGCCGATCAGCTTGTCCACAAAGTAGAGGCGGCTCTCGAACATTTTCTCATGGATCAGCACAGTCCCCTTGGCCTGTGTCGCCACCACCAGCGCGATGCTCATCAGGTCGGCGGGGAATTGCGGCCAGGGCGCATCGTCAATCTTCGGCACCGCGCCGCCCACGTCTTCGCGGATGCACAGCTCTTGCTCATCGGCCACGATCAGCACATCGCCGTCGAAACGCATCCGCACGCCCAGGCGGTCCGCAAAAACGAAGTTGATCATGCGCATGTGCTCGGGCACCACGCCGTGGATACGCATCTCGCCGGGCGTGACCGCGCCGAGGCCCAGGAAACTGCCGACCTCCAGATAATCGGGCGAGATGGTGAAATCGCCGCCGCCCAGCCGGTCCACGCCCTGGATGATCAACGTGTTAGAGCCGACGCCTCCGATCTGCGCGCCCCAGGCGTTGAGCATGTTGCACAGGTCTTGCACGTGCGGCTCGGATGCAGCGTTGCGGATCATCGTGGTCCCTCTGGCGAGCACGGCGGCCATGACGGCGTTTTCTGTGCCGGTCACGCTCATCTCATCCAGCAGGATATCGGCGCCGCGAAGCGAGCTCGCACGCATGGTGAAGTCATAATGGTTGAAGTCGATCCGCGTGCCCAACGCCTCCAGCGCCAGCAGATGGGTGTCCACGCGGCGACGGCCGATGCGATCGCCACCGGGCAGCGGCAAGACAGCCTGGCCAAAGCGTCCGAGCATGGGCCCTGCCAGCAACATCGAGCCGCGTATCTGCTGGAAAAGCTCAACCCGCGGCGGGAGGAATCGAGCGTCCCGCGCACACAGATGCAGGGTTGTGCCCTCCCTGCGCACACTCACGCCTAACTCGGTCAGGATCTGCAGCAGGGTGCCCACGTCGCCGATCTGCGGCACGTTGTGCAGCCTGACCTCGGCTTCGGTCAGGAGGATCGCCGCCAGGACCGGCAGCGCGGCGTTCTTGTTGCCGGCCGGGGTGACATCGCCGGACAAGGGGCGGGTGCCCTCGATGATGAATTTCTCCATCGAAATCTCCCCTCAGTAATGAGTTGCGGATAGCGATATTTATTAGTCAAATGACGGGTAACGATTTTTGAATTACGAAGTATCATTAATTTGTCGTCGCCAGATTGGCCTATTCACACGACAGGCCGGAGATTGACCGCCTCCCCGACTCCGACGCCGAGCAGCGCCGCCGCGTTCCCATCACGCGCCGCAATTTCGAGCGTGCCGGCGCTGCTCACCAGGGCAAGAAGTGTCCCGCTCGCAGCGGCTTCGTAGGTCGCGCCGACCTGGCTCACCTGGTGGCCAGCGATCGCAATGTGCCAACGCCCCGCGCCCACCCATCCCCCAGGGATGTCCGTGATCAGGTTGCCGAAACGGTCGACATGGACGACGCGGCCGGTGACACGGCCATCGGCGTGACGTTCAGGTGCGCTGGAGGGCAGGCGCACAGGATCGCTGATGGGACTGCCGAGCGTGTAGGGCGCAACCCCGCGCGCCACATGCGCGGCTACCGGCGCAAAAATATCGCGACCATGAAAGGTGTGGCTGACATCTGGCAGCCAGAGCTCGGGTCGATCCAGCTCAAAAACCGCCGCCTCGGCTTCCTCCAGGACAAATGTGAACAGCCCGTTGTCCGGCCCCACGTAGCTCGCGCGTGGCGTCGTGATCAACAATGGCCGCCGCCGGCTCCCGACACCGGGATCGACCACCGCCAGATGCACCGTACCTGCCGGGAAAAACGCTGCCGACCGGCCAAGCACATATGCAGCCCCGCGCACATCCTGCGCCGCGATCTCGTGGCTCAAGTCAACCAACTGAACGGCGGGAGCTATGCCCAGGATCACGCCTTTCATGACGCCCACGTAGCCATCGGCTGATCCAAAATCGGTGGTCAGGGTGATGATTGTCATCGTCAGGGACGCAGCGCAATCGGTGTGCGGTGATTACCTGACGCGATTCTACCCCAGGCCGTTGTGGGCGTCAACTGACTGACGAAGGCAGGTATGCCGCAGCATCGCGCGAGAACAAATGAACCGCTTTGATCCGCGGAGAGCGCCTGCCGCGTTTCTGGAAAGCGTCGATCTGTGGTAAAATAAGTCAGATGAAAACAGATAAGACGTCCCCATTGAGCATCGCGGACGCGCTCACAGAAGGCCTCGGTGCCGCGATTACGCGCCCCTGGCTGATCGCTATCCCAGCCGCCATCGACCTGGCCTTGTGGCTCGCGCCCCGGCTGACGATCAATAATCTGGTGCAGCGTTTTCTCGTTATTTGGGAGGCGTTTTTCCGCTTGGGGCTCGGCGCCAACCAGCCCGCGGCAGGCGATATGGTGCCGGCTGTACGAGAAGGCATGACGCAGGTGGGCCAGGGAATCAACCTGGCCGAAGCGATCACCGGGAGCTGGCTGTCGATGCCCAGCGCGGTAGCGGCGATTCAATCCCCCCGTCTGACCCTGATCAGCGACGTGGTGATGGCGCCGATCGGTCTGGGGTTGAAGCTGAAATCGGTGGCAGCATCGCCCTGGCAGAGGCCGACGATTGAAATCAATAGCTTCTGGGGCGCGCTGCTGATCGTCGTCGGACTATGGCTCTGCGGCCAGGCCATCGTCGCATTCTTCCTGCGCACCGCTGCACGCAAACCTGTCGACGCGCGCACCGAGCCCGAGGAAGCGGCTGCTGACCCGTTTATCCCCCACTGGCGGGGTATCGGCGGCTTGTTGTCGCTCTCTGCGCGCCTGGCCGTGTTTAGCGTGCTGCTGATGGTAGTCGTATTTATCCTGTACCTGCCGTTGGGACTGGCGATGCTGGTCGTGACGAATTCGGGCAGCAGCGCCGCGGGCATGATGTTTGCCATCGTCGGCGGCATGACCTTGTGGGCGCTCATGTGGCTCCTGACCTCGCTTTTCTTTGTGAGTGAGGTTATGGTGCTGGATGGCCAACCGTTCTGGGCCAGCCTGTGGCACAGTTTCCACTTGACCCGCCGGCACGCGTTGCGGGCTTTCAGTCTGGTAGCCCTGATCAACTTGATCCTGTTGGGTTTCCGTGCCGTGTGGGGTCTGCTGGGCCAGACGCCTATCGGCGCGATCGCGGCGATCTTAGGCAATGCCTATCTGGTGACCGCGATGCTGTTGGCTGTGTATGCTTTTTACGCGGAGCTGCGGCGCCGCGATGTCGATAAGGCGATGAAACCGACATCAGACGATTGACGATAGACGATCGACGATAGACAATTGACGATAGACAATTGACGATGGTCGACAAACGATGGACGATAGGCGACGGTCCATCGTCCATCGTCCGCAAATACGGAGTAATGGCAATGGTTGAACAGACGAATCGTCCCAATCACTATACCGCTGACGACATCCAGGTCCTCGAAGGGCTGGAAGCGGTGCGGCGTCGCCCCGGCATGTACATCGGCGGCACCGACATCAAGGCGCTGCATCACACCGTCTACGAAGTGGTGGATAACTCCATCGATGAAGCCATGGCCGGTTACTGCGACCGCATCGCCGTCACGATCCGCAAGGATGGCGCCGTCACCGTGCAGGACTGGGGCCGCGGCATCCCCGTGGACATCCACAAACAAACGGGCAAATCGGCGCTGGAAACCGTCATGACCAAGTTGCACGCCGGCGGCAAATTCGGCAGCGGCGCGTACAAGGTTTCGGGCGGCCTCCACGGCGTCGGCGTCTCGGCTGTGAATGCCCTGTCCGAATGGCTGGAGGTGGAAGTGCGCGTCAACGGCAAGCTGCACTTCCAGCGCTACGAGCGCGGCGTGCCCCAGGCCGATCTGAGGATGATCGGCGATGTGCCAGACGGCACCACCGGCACCCACACCACATTTATGCCCGACCACATCATCTTTGAAGAGACCAACTTCCGATTTGAAACGCTGGAACAGCGTTTCCGGGAGATGGCGTTCCTCAACCGCGGCCTGACCATCGAATTCTGCGATGAGCGCACCGACAACGGCGCACGCTGGATGTCGTTCTACTTCGAGGGCGGCGTGCGCAGCTTCGTGCGCTACCTGAATAAGAATCGCACCGTGCTCCACGAGCCGATCTACGTCGAGAAGGAAATCGAAGGCAACATGGTTGAGGCCGCCATCCAGTACAACGACGGCTACAACGAATCGGTGTTCGCCTTCGCCAACACCATCAACACTCCCGACGGCGGCACGCATCTGACCGGCCTGCGCGCGGCGCTGACCCGCACCATCAACGACTGGGCCAAGAAACAAAACCTGCTCAAAGACGCCGACGCCAACTTCACCGGCGAGGACACCCGCGAGGGGCTCACGGCGATCGTCAGCGTCAAGCTGCCTGACCCACAGTTCGAGTCGCAGACCAAGGTCAAGCTGCTCAACAACGAGATCAAGACCCAGGTCGAGTCGGCCGTCTCCGAAGCGCTGACCGAATGGCTGGAGAAGAACCCGCGCGACGGCAAGAAGATCGTCGAGAAATGCACCACCTCCAGCCGGGCGCGCGAGGCCGCGCGTAAGGCGCGCGATCTGGTGATCCGCAAGAGCGCGCTCGAAAGCCTGACCCTGCCCGGCAAGCTGGCCGACTGCTCGGAGCGAGACCCGGCGAAGTGTGAACTGTATCTGGTCGAGGGTGACTCCGCCGGCGGCTCCGCCAAACAGGGCCGCGACCGGCGCTTCCAGGCGATCCTGCCGCTGCGCGGCAAGATCCTCAACGTGGAGAAGGCCCGGCTGGACAAGTCGCTGGCGAACAAGGAGATCCAGGCGCTGGTGCAGGCGCTCGGCTGTGGCATCGGGGACGGGCTGGATTTGACCGGGTTGCGCTATCACCGGTGCCTGATTATGACCGATGCTGACGTTGACGGCAGCCACATCCGCACGCTGCTGCTGACCATGTTCTTCCGCTACATGCCGCAGCTCATTGAAAGTGGGCATCTCTACATCGCCCAACCGCCGCTCTACCTGGTGAAAAAAGGCAAGGATGGCAAGTATGCCTACTCCGAGGCCGAGCGGGAAAAAATCATCGCAGACTTCGGCGGCATGCAAAGCGTCAACATCCAGCGCTACAAGGGTCTGGGTGAGATGAACCCGGAGCAGTTATGGGAAACCACGATGAACCCGGCCAACCGCATCCTGCTTCAGGTGACGGTTGAGGACGCGGCGGCCGCCGATCGCACCTTCGACATGCTGATGGGCAACGAGGTTGCGCCGCGCAAACGCTTCATCCAGAGCCACGCCAAGAAAGTCCGTAACCTGGACGTGTAAACACACTGCAAACTGAGCGGGGCACGCCTCCAAGGCGTGCCCCGCTCTTGCTAATAGGCCTCAATGTCCAACGATCCCATCCAACGCGTCGCCATGTTCAGCGTCCACACTTGCCCCCTTGCCACCCTCGGCGGCAAGGAGACCGGCGGCATGAACGTCTACGTCCGCGAACTGGCGCGCGAGCTGGGCCGCCGCGGGCTGGCGGTGGACGTCTTCACCCGCTCCCAGGACTCCCAGATCCGCCGGATCAGCCGCCGGCTGGGCGACTGCGTCCGGGTGATCCACCTGCCAGCCGGCCCGCAAATGCCGTACAACAAGAACCTGATCTACGATCACCTGGATGAGTTCGTCGGCGGCGTACGCGCGTTCGCCGAGGCCGAGGGCAGCCGCTACGACGTGTTGCACAGCCACTACTGGCTCTCCGGGCTGGCCGCGCGCGATCTACGGGCAGCGTGGGGCACGCCCATCGTCCACATGTTCCACACGCTGGGCGAGCTGAAGAACCGCGTGGCGCAATCCCCGGCCGAGATGGAGCCGCCCCTGCGCATCGCCTGCGAAGGCGAGATCATGCGCTTCGCCGACCGGCTGATCGCCGCGACCGCCCTGGAACGCGATCAAATGGCGGCGTTGTACGGCGCCGACCCGACAAAGGTCTCGATCGTTCCGCCCGGGGTGGATCTGGACAAGTTTCGACCGTTGCCGTGCGAAGCGGCGCGGGCGAGGATCGGTTTGCCGCCGGATCACCACATGGTGCTGTTCGTCGGACGCATCCAGCCGATCAAAGGGATCGACACGCTCATCCGGGCGATAGCGCTGGTGCTGGAGCGCCGGCCTGCATTCCGCAACCACATCTGCCTCAGTCTCGTCGGCGGCGCGGATGACGCTACGCCTGACAGCGAGATGCTACGGCTCAACGCGCTGCGTGAGGCGCTGGGCATCGGCGATCTGGTCACCTTCCTGGGGTCGCGCGATCAGGATACGCTGGTGGATTACTATACTGCGGCCTCCGTAGTTGTGGTTCCATCGTTCTATGAGTCGTTCGGTATGGTGGCCCTGGAGGCGATGGCCTGCGGCACGCCCGTGATCGCATCGGACGTGGGCGGGCTTTCGCTCAACATCGCCGACGGGTTCAACGGCTACCTGGTGGCGAGCGGAGATGTTGAGGAGCTGGCGTACAAGATCACCCTGCTGCTGACGCAGGATGAATTGCGCCGGCAGTTGGGCAGCCAGGCGCGCGCGTGGTCTCAGGGGTTCAGTTGGCAAATCATCGCCGCCGAGACGCTGGCTGCGTATGACCTGGCGTCAGGGCGCGTGCCGGGCGATTATGTGACACTCCAGGTAGGATCGGCCGCGCAGGAATACACGGAGCGCATATGTCCCTGAACGCAGTGATCTTCGACTTCGGCGGTGTCCTCGCCCGCACGCGCAGCCAACACCTCCGCCAGACTTGGGAGCAGCGCCTTGGTTTGCGGTCCGGCGAAGCCTCCGAGCTCGTCTTCGGCGGCGAATCTGGCCGGGCGGCACAGCACGGCTGGATCAGTGACACTGAGCATTGGGCCTTCATCCAGCGGCGGCTGGGGCTGGATGACGCGACCCTGGCCCAGTTTCGCCAGGACTTTTTCGCCGAGGATGGCATCGACACCGACCTGCTGGCCTACATCGACCGCGTGCGGACCGAGTATCAAGCCGGATTATTGAGCAATGCCACCAGCAGTGCACGCCGATTTTTCAAGGAGAGCGGCATTGCCGCCCATTTCGACGCCATCACGATCTCCGGTGAAGAGGGTGTGATGAAACCCGACGAGCGGATTTACCGCATCGCCCTGGCGCGCCTGAACGTGGAGCCGAACGAGGCGATCTTCGTGGATGATTTCAGCGAGAATGTGGTCGCCGCGCGGGCGCTGGGGATGATCGGGCGTCCATTTCACCGATCCGCATCAGGCCCGGCGGGAGTTGATGATTCTCACCGGGGTGGAATAGAGGGGAGCGTGAAGCGTAGACGTAGAGCGTAGAGCGTGGAGCGTGGAGCGTGGAGCGTGGAGCGTAGAGCGTGGAGCGTGGAGCGGAGTCATTATGGCCTTGTTAGCCATCGTACAGCTCGAAAATGTTGAAGCGGAGCACCCTGAGCGAAGCGGAGCGGTCTTCAATCAAGCCGCATCCTTCGACTTCACCCCGCAATCTCCGTAATCTGTGCAAATCCGCGTGAATCCGCGGCAGTATTCACCGGCACCCCAGCTTTGCCAGTCATTCAGAGGGCGTCACAGAGCTTCGCCGCTGTGAACCCGACAGGTGGTCGTGCCGGGCAACACTCGATTTTTGCACCGTCCGCCCGCCAGAGTGAGCGCATGACAGCGCCCGGTATCAACCGTTTCCTGTGCTTCATCCACCGCCGCGGCTTGCCTCCAAATGCTGGCGCATCTCAGCCAGTTCGGCGTGGATGCCCTCGACAATCGCCTCTGGATCGGGTATCAGGCCGGCGTCCGTGGCCACCCCCACCATCACGTTTCCCGCATAACTCAGGATGCTGATGCCCAGGCTGAGGCTGCCGGGAGCAGGCACCCAGAACATCATGCCCTGAAGCCGGCTCCCGGCCACGTAGAGCGGCTCGCGCGGCCCCGGCACATTCGTCATCACAGCCGACACCTTGGCCGCGAAAAAGTCGATGATGATTTTTTCCACCTGGCTGGGCGTCATGCCCATCGTGTTCAGCAGCCCAAAGGCCACGATGGCCTCCGGCGTGTTCTTGATCGCATCCATGCGCTGCTTGAGCACCGCCATCCGTTCCTGCGGGTCGCGCACGCCGACCGGCAGCGACACGATCACCAGCCCGAAGCGGTTCCCCAGCTCGTTCGCCTCCTCCGGGCGGCGCAGGTTGACCGGCACCATGGTCCGAATGTCCAACCCGTCGATCTCCTGGCCACGTCCCTCCAGATAACGGCCCAACGCCCCGGAGACAGCAGCCAGCAAGACGTCGTTGATCGTACACCCGAGGCCATTGCCAATGGCCTTAACCTCAGCCACGGGCACCGGCGCAGTCCACACCGCCCGCTTGGCCACGCCACACCGGCCGCGCAGCAGCGTCCGGCGATCCGGCAGCGTGAACACCAGTTTGCCCAACGCAGTCATGCTATCGGCGGCCAGCCTGGCCGGGATCAGCAGGCGCGCTGGATCAATCGCCGCCTCCAGGCTTTCACGCACGAGCAGTTCCGCACCGCGAACCGTCCAACTCACGGTGGTCGTGATGGGCTTCAGCAGCCTGTCCAGCAACCCGTCAGCGCGCCGAACTTCGTCTTCCGCCGCCAGCAAGGGCGCGTCCGGCTCCAGATCGGCCGTCGCCAGCAGCACTTGAACGAGCGCCAGGCCGTCCGCGATGCAGTGGTGCAGCCGGCAGACGAGCGCGGAACCGCCGTTGAAGTTATCGACCACATGGAGTTGCCAGAGGGGCTTGGTCGGGTCGAGCGGCGTACCCATCAGGTCGCCCACCAGTGATTGCAGGGCGCTGACGTCGCCCGGCTCGGGCAAGGCGATATGACGAACGTGTGCGTTCAGATCGAAGTGAGGATCGATCTCCCAACTCGGCCGGCGCAACCTCAGGAGCGTTTGACGGACGCGCTGGCGGAAGCGATCATGCTGCAACAGACGATATTCCACCACCTGTTTGAGCCGCCAGATGTCCAGCCGTTCGCTGAACATCATGACGCCCGTGATCATCGCCATGTTGGTGGGCGTGTCCATCCGGAACCAGGCCGCGTCAACGGGAGAAAGCATCTCGCGCTGGCTGAAACCAAGCATAGAGTTTCTCCTCACGCGGCGATTGTGCCGGTCACAAGCGTACCGCGATGACTTATCGGCCATCTCAACCGCTTGCCGCATCAGGCGCCCGGTCCCTCGCCGCCATTCCTGCTGCGCGGCGCTGGTGCAAACAAGGCGATCAGCCGGTTGAATTGCTCGTAAACGAAGTTCTGGCGGAAACCGGCCAGCACTGCGGTCAGGTAGGGCAGCAGGCGGGCTGCGGTGCTGGCGTTCGGGTCCTGCAGGTTGACCTGCAACAGCAGGAAGCCGCCGGCCATCAGCAAGTAGACGATGCCGCCCAGCACAAGGCCGAGCAGCGGCTGCACCAGATACCACGTCAGGTAGTGGCGGTCGAAGTCCTGCTGCTCCGAGATGTGCCACCACAAAGAGTAGAGTGCGCCCACAACCCCGCCGATGCCGCCCCAGATCATGGTGTTGAAGATCGGATAGATGCTGAGCATCGCCTGCTCATTCACGACACCGGTTTGTGCGATCCGGGTGAGCCATCCCGCGAACGGCGCAGCAAAGATCAAACCTGCAAGCAGGAACACCAGCCACACCGTCTCATATGCGAGGATGCGCGGGCCGTAGAAGCCCGACTGCTTGCGGCTCTCGCGCACGCGATCCAGCATCGCGCGCACCTGCATCGTCCGATACTCGGCGGCGACGTACTCCTCCGGGGTTTCCAGCAGGACTTGTCGCGCCTCGCGCAACAGGGAGAGTGCCCGCTCCGCCTTCTCCGGCGGACTGCTGAACTCCGTCGCAACCTGTTTATACAGATCGTCGATCTGCTTATGGAGCGCCTTCTGCCAGCCCTGGTCAAACACCGCATCCAGACGCTGGACGATGATCGTCTTCTGATCCTCCGTGCGTTCAATCGGCGCGGGCGGCGCAGGGGGCGCAGGTTCCTGGCCTGATTCCGGCGGCATGACGGACTTAGTCTCCGCTCGAATCGGTACCAGTGCGTCGGAAGACGCTTCCGGCCTGACAGGCATGGGTTCGCTCGATGTGTCCATGATGATCGCCCCAAAGCGCTGGGTGGTGGGCAGATGGCGCTCCGGCTGGGGTTCAGAAGGCGGTGGCGGCGCTACCGGTGTTGATGGAGCCGATTCGGGCTCAAACAGAGATGCGGGTTGCGCTTCGGCCGCCACCGGTGGCAGATCGACGCCGGGCAAGGGCTCATAGCCGCCCGCGGAAGGCGCCACATCTTCTGGCATGGCAGCAGCGGCCGGCGGACTGGCCTCACCCAGGCTTGAGCCAGTCTCGGCCGCCATGACCTCGTTGTCGAGCAGGGCTGCCAAATCAGCATCCACGCTGTGGTTGGCCGCTGTTGGGCTGACCGCTCCCTCAAACAGGGCGTCCAGTCCGCGTCCGCGCGCCGCCCCCGGATCTGCAGAGCTAGTTTTCGCCGTAGTCATGGATGATCACCTCCGCCAGAGATCGGTAAGCCTGTGAGCCCTCGTGGTCGGGGGCATACTCCAGGATGGATTTGCCGAGCGCGGAAGCCTCGGCGAAGCGGATGCTTTTCCTGGTATAGAAATCGAAAACGCGCTGACCGAAAAGCAGACGGGCCTGGCCCAGCACTTCTTCCGCGTGCCGTGTACCCGAGTGGTACATGGTGCCAAAAATACCCGCGATCTCCAGGCCAGGGTTCAGCCGGATCTTCACGCGCGCGACCGTCTTGAGCAGTGCAGACAGCGCGCGCAGGGCGAAATACTCACATTGCAATGGGATCACCACCACGCCCGCGGCAGTCAAGGCGTTGATAGTCAATAACCCCAGATTCGGTCCGCAGTCGATCAACACGAAATCGTAACTGGCTACCAGCGGTTGAAGCGCATCCTTCAGCAGCGATTCGCGGCTGAGCGCCGACACCATTTCAATCTCAGCGGCTGCCAGGTCAATATTCGCTGGCAGCAGATCGATCCCCACCCGCACGGGTATGATGACATCCGCCGTGCGCGGCTCGGCATCCACCAGGACGTCATACACGGTGCGAGTCAGATCATCAGGCTGCAAGCCCACGCCGTTGGTAAGAGCAGCCTGCGGATCAAGATCAACCCATAAAACGCGATAGCCTTGCTCGGCCAACGCCGCGCCCAGGTTGATCGTGGTGGTCGTCTTGCCGACGCCACCCTTCTGGTTGGCCACTGCGATGATGGAACCCATGCTGGGGACTGCCCTCCGAGGGGAGTATAGCACAAAGCTACCAGAAAAGCATCTGTCAATTCTTGTCGCTGGATTTCGCCGCCGCGCGCATGCCCAGCCAATGGTAGTACAGCTCGTTCTCGACACCCATGCGCGCCAGCACCCGCCCCACCGTGCCGTTGACGATGTCATCCACCGTCTTCGGCTGGCTGTAAAATGCTGGCACGGGCGGGAAAATAATGCAACCGATGCGTGCGGCCTGGGCCATCAACTCCAGGTGCCCCAAGTGCAAAGGGGTCTCCCGCACCATCAGCAGCACCGGACGTCCTTCTTTGAGCTGCACGTCGGCGGCGCGCGTGAGGAGGTCGTCGTCGAAGCTGTGGGCGATCGCCGAAAGGCTCTTGATGCTGCACGGCGCCACAATCATGCCGGCAGTTTCGAACGACCCGCTGGCCATGGCCGCGCCGATGTCACCCGGACGGTAAACGACGTCAGCCAGCGCCTCCACGTCGCGCGGATCGTACTCGGTCTCCTGGGCGATGGTCATGCGCGCGGCCTGGCTCATCACCAGGTGTGTTTCCACGTCAGGCGCAGCGCGCAGCACCTCCAGCAGGCGAATGCCGTAGATCTGCCCGGATGCGCCGGACATCCCGATGATCAGGCGTCTCATTTCGTCCCCCAGTGCACGGCCACCGTGCCGAACATCGCCAGCCGGTAGCGCACGTCGCGCAAGCCGACCGACGCCATGATCCGCGCCAGCTCCGGCGGCCGTGGGAAGGCCAGCGCGGAATGGGGCAGATAGGTGTAAGCCTCGCGGCGACCGCTGATCAAGCCGCCCACCAATGGCACCACTTTGAAAAAGTAGAGGCGAAAAAGCTGGCCGAAGACCGGCGTGCGCGGCAGCGTGATCTCCAGGCACACCACCCGGCCGCCTGGCTTCACCGCGCGCGCCTGCTCGGCGAACGCGGCTCGGATGTCCACCACGTTGCGCATCATGAAGCCGGAACATGCGGCGTCGAAGGCGCCGTCGGCGAACGGCAGCGCCAGCGCGTCCCCCTCGGCGAAGGGGAAGCTCAGCCCCGGATGTTTGCCCTGCCCGGCCAGCATCATCTCCCGCGTCAAATCGATGCCGACGGCCTGCACCGACGCATCACTGCGCAGCGCCTCATAGGCGATGTCGCCCGTGCCGGTCGCCACATCCAGCAGCCGCCCGTCGGCCGGCAGGTTACACAGCCGCACCACCGTCCGCCGCCACACCTGGTCGCGGCCCAAGGTCATCAGCCGGTTCATCAGGTCATAGCGCGGCGCGATCTCCGCAAACATCTGGCGGACGTAGGAGCGTTTTTCGGATGGTCGAGGGCAGAATTGGACTCGTTGTTTTATCTGTCAAACCAGGGCTCCGTGATGCGTGCTGCGTGAAACGTGACACGTATTGTGTGTTGTCTGCTCCATGTCAAGCTCTCGGTTGACATGATCTCATCGTGCTCTACGAGTGACGCAGCACGTATCACGTATCACGTTTCACGTAATCACGTATCACGTCACAAACATCCACGGCGCGAGCCGCCGCTCCAGCCGGTCGATCAGGAAGTAGAGCAGCAGCCCCAACAAACTCATCGCGAGGACGCCGGCGTACATCTCCGGGTAGGCCAGCCGGCCCCAGCTATCGTTGATGATATAGTAGCCCAGGCCGGACGTGGTAGCGAACGACTCGGCAAAGAACAACACGGCGATCGCCGTGCCCACGCTCACACGCAGCGCAGTCAGCGCGGCCGGCACCGTCGCCGGCAGATAGACGAAGCGGAATAGCGCCCGCCGCCCCGCGCCGAGCGACCGCACCGAGTAGAGCAGTTCGGGCCGCAGCGCGCTGGCCTGATCCCGCACTACCACCAAAATCTGGAAGAACAATACGATGAAGATGATGAAGATCTTGCTGCGGTCGCCGATGCCCAGCAGCACCAGAATCACCGGCAGAAAGACGATCTTCGGGATCGGGTAAACGATGTAAATGATGGGCGCAAAGAAGCGATCCATCGCCCGGCTTTGCCCCAGCACCAGCCCGGCCGGCACAGCCAGCACCATCGCCAGCACGATGCTCGCCACGACGCGCCACGCGCTCACCAGGAAGTGGCGAGCCAGCCCTTCCGGTATCGCGCGCACAAAGGCCTGGCTGACCGTCCCCGGCCCCGGCAGCACTTCAACATGCAGCAGCCAGGCGAACAGTTGCCAGGCGACGAGCAGGACGAGCGTTGCCAGGATCAGGTCACGACGACGCATTCAAAGCCTCGCGCAGCTCCGCACATCGCTCCCAGTACGTCGGCCGGCCGCGATACATTGTGTCACAGGCCTCAGGGTTCTTGATGACGTGCGCCGTCACATTGGGCGGTCGGCCCAGCACCAGAATGCGTTGGCCCAGGAACACGGCCTCCTCGATGATATGCGTCACGATCACGGTCGTCAGGCCGGTTTCCGCCCGCAGCGCCACCGTCAACCGCTGGAGATCCTCGCGCGTCAGCGCGTCCAAGGAGGAGAAGGGTTCATCCATCAGAAGCAAGTTCGGCTGCTGAAGGAGGCTGCGGGCGATGGCGGTGCGCTGCCGCTGCCCGCCGCTGATCTGGCCGGGGTACTTGTCGCGCAAGTCGGCGATGCCCAGCCGATCCAGCCAATGCGCGACCTGGTCCGACGAGATATCCGGCCGGGGGTAGGGCCTCGGTGCCTCGGCAGTCCCCTCTTTGTGACGATAAAACTGTCCCATCCGCATGGGCAGCGCCACGTTATCCCACACGGTGGCCCACGGCAGGAGTCCGTAGTCCTGCAGCACCAACCCAACGCTGGCGCGCGGCCGCAGCACCGGTTGGCCTTCCACCATCAGGCGCCCGTCACTTGGCTGCCGCAGCCCGGCGATCAGATAGAGCAGCGTGCTCTTGCCGCAACCGGACGGGCCGATGACCGCCCAGGCTTCGCCCGTCTGGACCTGCCAGGAGAAGTCACGGAACACCGGCGCGCCTTCACCATAAACAAAGGTCAGGCCGGCTGCCTCGATCATCGGCTGCGCGGCGGCTGTAGGATCGGATGCCACGGACAGCTCACTCCTCCGTCCACTGGCTCCGCTGCCCGATGCGGTCGATGGGTGGGTAGGCTTTGCGCACGGCGAGCACCAGCGGGATGCCGATCAGCCCGCCGACCAACGCTTGGAACGCGTTCATCGGCAGTTCGGCCAGTGCGGGCGCCCAACCGGTATAAAACAGGCCCTCGCCCACCAGGTAAATCGCCACCATCGCCACCGAGCCGGCCAACCAGGCGACGGCCATCCCGCCGACCGTGCGCCGCCCGCGGCCCAGCCAGCCGATCAGGAACCCCTCCGCACCGTGCGCCACTAAGCTCAGCGGCGCGAAAGGCGCGAACCCGGCCAACAGATCAGCCAGCGCCGTGCCCACGCCCCCGGCGACCATCCCGACCCACGGCCCGAAGATCAAGCCGGCGAACGTGATCGCCACGTCCGACAGATTGACATAGCCCCGCGCCGGCGTCGGTACCTTGATGAGCAGGGTGAAGACCGCGGTCAGGGCGATGAGCACCGCTGAGAGGGCGATCATCGCCGGAGATAATGAACGAACTGAAGATCGTGTATCCTGCGAGGAATCAGACATGCGTTGCGTACTCCATCTTCAGACTTGCTTGAATCTCATCCAGAACCGTCATAACACTGGGGGCCGGATCGACGCCAAATACTCGGATTCATGATAACCACCTGGTTCACGAAAGGAGCTCCAGGCCTTGCTGCAACTGTTGCACCATCTCCCAAGTGGCCGACCACTCAATATAATCGATGCCATCTCCAAGTTCGCCGCGCTCAAACCGCTCGTAGAAATCCGGTGTGGCCCGGCCATATTGCCCTTCAAAAGCGACCAGTTGCTGTTGTAGGCGCTTCAACTGTGCTTCCATCTGGACGCGTTCGCGTTGCAGCATCTTGTTGATCGTCAAGTCCATGACATCGTCAGCATAACCGCCACGCCACTCCAGGTAATTCTCCAACCGTCGCACATTTTCGAGAACCATCGTCATACAACACCTCCTGGACATCTCTGCTCACACAAGCCATGCACGTACACCGAAGAATTATACCTGAAAGTGACGTTTCACGAAACCTGCGTTGACAGCCGCGAGCGCCTCGGCTATACTCGCACTTGAACCGTGCTACGTGCTGCGTGATGATAGGCATGGAACACGTACCGCGACCACACGAGGGGTTTCATGCCCGCACACTCACATCTGCTCCCCGCCGGCAAACTGCCGCTGCCGCTGCTCGAAAAGCTGCTTAATCGCTTCGCGCCGAGCGATCCGCGCATCGTCGTTGGGCCGCGCACCGGTGAGGATGCCGCCGTATTTGATTTCGGCGACCGCTACCTGGTCGCTAAGACCGACCCCATCACCTTTGCCACCAGCGAGATCGGGTGGTATGCGGTCAATGTGAATGCCAACGACGTCGCGGTGATGGGCGCGACGCCGCGCTGGTTCCTGGCGACGGTGCTCCTGCCGGCCGGACAGGCCACGGCGGAGATGGCCGAGCGCATCTTTGCCGACATTTCCGACGCGTGTGCGGCGCTGGGGGTCAGCCTCGCGGGCGGTCATACCGAGATCACACATAACCTGGATCGCCCCATCATCTGCGGCACGATGCTGGGGGAGATCGCCAAGGAACGGCTGATCACCACCGCGGGGCGCGGCCGGGCGACGCCGTGCTCCTGGTCAAACCAGCGCCCATCGAAGGGACGGCGCTCATCGCGTTCGAGCGCGCTGGACGCGCTGCGCGCCCGCGGCTACGCCGAGGAATTCATCGCCCGCGCCCAAGGGTATCTGAAGGATCCGGGGATCAGCGTGGTCGCGCCGGCGCTGTTGGCTGCGGAGATCGCCGAGGTACACGCGATGCACGACCCGACCGAAGGCGGCGTGATGACGGGACTGCTGGAAATGGCGCGGGCCGCGGGAAGCGGGATCACCGTAAACCTGGATGCGATCCCTGTGCCGGAGGAGAGCGCACGGCTCTGCCGGGAGTTTGGGCTGGATCCGTTGGGGACGATCGCGTCGGGTGCGATCCTGGCGGCGGTGGCGGCGGTGGATGCAGCGCGCCTGGCGGAGACGCTCTCTGCGGCCGGCTATCCCACAGCACGCATCGGGCAAATGACCGAAACCGGCGCCGAACTCGTCGCCATGCGGGCGGGCGAACGTGTGCCGTGGCCGCTATTCGCAGCCGACGAAATCACGAAGCTGTTCAGTCCTCTTCCTTGACCCCCACCGCGTGCCAGAAACAGTTTGAAGGAATGTTCCCCCAGTAACGTCATCAACGCCGGCCAAATCAGGAAAAAGAAGATCATGGTGAGGGCAGTCAAGGCGGTAAAGGCTGCGGCAATCAGTACCAGAAGAATCGAGAAGAGCGGATTAGCCAGCGCGCCGAGCACTGCCGTGCGCAGTGCCCCCAGCGTTCGCGGCTTCTCCATGCGCACCAGGACCGGGTACGCATAAAACTGAACGCTCAGCCAAAACAGCAGCACATAACCCCAAATGAACGTCAACCCCTGGACAAAACCATTGGGACGGGATGCGTAGAAGGTGATGTTCATCAGCAACAACGCCAGGACCACCATGCCGATCGCACTCAAGCCCAGCGCCGGACGCCAGTACGTCCGCAAGCCGTCAAAGTAAAGCGTGCGTGTCACCCGCAGATCGGCGGCGCAACGCCGCGCCACGACAGCCAGCGCAGCCGAAGCCGGCCCGATCGGGATCATGAGCAGCACTGCCAGCCACCACCACCCGCCCGTCACAACCAGCGGGTAGCCGATCAGCACCGCAGCGATCACCGCGATGCCGCCGGTGGCGAACCACAACAGGCTCATGCCGACCAGGAAGGTCAGCTCGCCGAGAAAAGACCGCAGCGCCCACCAGGCAACCAGGAATGCCCGCATCGCTTATATCTACTCCTATCAGGTTCGTCTACAGAATCGCCCCGATGAACTCAGCCGACCAGGACCTTCAACACGCCATCCTGCACCGCAAGGTTCGAGAGCAGTTTGCCGTGCTGCGTTTCGGGCAGATAGTCCACCAGCGCACGCGCATCTTTCTCAGGCGGTGCGACGCGCAACGTCAACTCCAGGGTTCTCTCGGTAATGAACGGGTGAGGTGTTGCCGGGGCGCTGGGGATTGCCCGGGCGCTGTACGCGGGCACGGCCAGATCGCCGAAACTGGTCGTGTGATCCATCAGCCAGAGGCCGACGACGCGGACGGCCACACGAACGAGGATGTCGCCGTAGAAGCAGTGGCACGCAACGTTCGCCGGCATCGTACCCGGACGATTGAGTTCGGCCAAGATGGGGCTATCGGGCATCAACTGCTGGTAGATCGGCGTATCGGTGAGCAGCACACGGCTGTCGGGCGACACTTCGGGGGCGATGGTTGCACGCGCCGCAAGCTGGCTCTGATTCAGACTGGCTCCCCACGCGTCCACAGCTTCAGCCGGCAAGGCTGGGGCCAGGCCCAGCTTCTCCAACAGGCGGATCAACTGCCAGCCTAACGAGCCGCGCGGCGCCAATTCGGTCAACCGCGCCAGATCCACCCGCGGTGCGGCGACGCGATGGTGATCAGCCGGCCCACGTTGCCGCGATAGAGCGTGCCGAACGCATCCGGCGTCATCCGGCTGAGGTAGTAGCGGCTGATGATCCCGCCCAGGCTGTGGGCGATCAGCGTGACCTGCGCGGGCCCGCCCCTGGCGACGCTGTCCGCGCTGAGCTGATCCACGCTGCTCGTGAGCCCATCTTTATCGCTCAGCCCGACACCGGCCAGCCGCGATGCGATCGGGCGCAGGTCGCCGCGATTGTTGTAGGTGCCATCCTCCGCCACGCCGTAGCGGAACAACCGCACCAGATCGGGGTCCAGCCCGCCATGCTCCAGCAGATACTGCCGGAAGCCCCCGTCGGTCCAATCGCCCGGATCGCCGTTGAAGCCGTGGATGAACAGGATGGGAAGTGGGCGGGACATAGGCGCCTCCGATCGGGGTCAGGCGTCAGGAACAGGCGCCAGAAGCCAGTCACTGTTTCCGACCTTTTGTCCCTGATTCCTGTTCCCTACCCCTGCTTCCTGGAACCAACGATCTCTTGCAACAGCCTGCGCTGCGTCCACCATATCGGCGATGGCGATGTGCTCCTGCGGCGTGTGGACGTCCTCCATGCCGGTGCTGAGCACGGCGCACGCAATGCCGGCCTCGGCGTAGATGTTAGCATCCGAGCCGCCGCCGGTACCCTGGATGTGCGGTGTCAGGCCGAGCCGCTGCGCAGCCGCGACCGCGGCTGTCACGACCGGATGATCATCCGGCCACTTGAAGGTGGAATAGGAACGTTTGATCTTGAACTCGACCCGGGCATGGCGCCGTTCTGCCGCGTCCTGGAACGCAGCCGCCATGGTCGCGGTCTGCAACGCCAGCTTGTCGTTATCACGGCTGCGCGCCTCGCCCTTGATGAACACCTCGTCGGGCACGATGTTGGTCGCGACGCCGCCCTGGATGACGCCGATGTTGGCCGTGGTTTCGAAGTCGATGCGGCCGAGCGGCATCGCCACGATCGCATCGCTGGCCACAAGGATGGCATTGACGCCATTCTCCGGCTCGCTGCCTGCGTGCGCAGTTTTGCCATGCACTTTGATCTCCAGCGAGTCCTGGCTGGGCGCGTTGGTGACAATCGTCCCGATGGGGCCACCGGCATCGAGCACGTAACCGCGCCGTGCGGTCAGCTTACTCTTGTCCAACAGCTTGGCCCCGCGCAGCGAAACCTCCTCGCCCACACTGAACACGACTTCGAGGGGAGGATGGCCGAGACCGTCCTCCTGCAGCGACCGGATCACCTCCAGGATGGCAGCCACGCCGGACTTGTCATCGCCGCCCAGGATGGTCGTGCCGTCGGAGTAGATCACGCCGTCGCGGATCGCCGGTTTGATGCCGGTATCTTTGCCGACCGTGTCCATGTGCGCGCTGAGCATCAGCGGATCGCCCTGGCCGGGCCAGCGCGCGATCAGGTTCCAATGCTCGTCGGCCTCCACCGCGCCGCCGAGCTCGGCCAGCCGCCGCGCCAGGTCTTTGCTGATCGCCTCTTCCTGGCCCGACGGGCTGTCGATGGCGACCAGGGCGAGGAACGTTTCAAGTAGACGGGATTCGTTGATCAAAGGGACACCTCAGAAAAAGGATTCGCAAGTCACGATATGGTCTTGACTTCTCGACTATCAGGCGAACTTCACGCCCAGCCTGGCCCGCAACTTGGCATTCAAACCTTGCACGAACTGCTCCTTACCTGGTAGGCCGGGGTTATTGCGCATCGCCTGGTACATCTCATCGACTGTGATAGACACGAACCGCTGAAGATTGAGGGAAAGCTGCTCGCCAGCATCTTCGAGGGTGCATAGGGCAAACCGGGACGCAGATTCGGGCACATAATCTTCATTTCTCAGCCCGTAACGTCGTACAAGGTTGGCGTGGATATACTCCTCGATCACCCAGTAACACTTCACACCCCATGCTTCATACACAATTCCTTTGTTTAACAGTTGTGTGATAGAGCGTTTTATCGTGTCATACGTGTTCATCCCAAAGCGATAGGATCGGGAACGAACATCCTGTCCTGCCACGAAATCACGTAGACCCTGGACAACTGCTCCGGTGCCGGTAGTTGAGTCGGTCTGGAACTCCACAGTCACAAAGTCAATCACCTCGGGTTGCATCGGCGCATGCTGAACCAAGACATAATCTATGGTGCCGATATTGGGCAATCCGACCTCAGGAAAGGCGACAACGTTATCCACACCACCGAAGTAATGCCGGGCAATCTGCTCCAGGACCTTCGGTGTACCGCGCAGGGTACCACGTTCCTCGAAGCGGCAAGGGCAGATGGCGCAGATTTCACCATGCTGTTGCACTGAACAGACGCCGAAAGGGTAATCTATCAGTCGACTCTGCTTTATGCACCTGCTTTCAGTGAACGGACACCAATAACGCTTTCGCCCCTCCTCGACCTGTGGCGAACGGTTTCCTATCGGATAGCCGAAGACTTCTGATGGATAACTGCCCAAACCCTTGGTCATCTCACCCCCTGAATTATCTCACGCCAAGTTGCTCTAATCTCAGCGTGCGACAGCGGACTATCCAAAAGCCAACCAAGCGCCGCTCCACACTGCCTGCAGAAGATCTCGCTATCGTTTGAATCGATGCTCTTGAGAGGTGTCCATTTCCCGGACTCTGCTTCCCCGTCCAGCGACAGCACCAGGATCGTATCGTGCTTGATAGCGCGCAGATTCCGTATATGCACCGAGATCGGATTCTCGGAGATCACCACGTAAGCGTTCATCAGCCGGAATCCGGCCGTTTTCAACCCGATCGTCAACTCGGCCCAGGCATTTGGATCCCAGTTATGAAAAGTAAATACCAAGCGGCCAGTCTCGCGCTTGAGCACTCTCCCACTTTCCTGAAAAATACCTGCAATGACGTTCATGAATGGGGTATCTTCAGCGGTTGCCTTGGCTGCCACGGCACTCCGCGATTCGTCGTAGGTCCAATTGATCTCATCCGGAAGCAAACGCGCCAACCAAACCCGAAAAAACGCGGCCAGGTCACTGTATTGCACGCTATCGTAGTATGGTGGATCAGTTAAAACGAAATCCACACTATGATCAGCAACCGGCAATCTGCGAGAATCTCCATGAATCAGCCAGAAGGCTTGCTTCACACCGAGAGAGTCCTGATCAAAGACTTCGATGCCACTGTCATACTCTCCGGAATTTTCACTTGTTGCGTGGTACCGTCGTAGCCAATTGTCGCTCCACTGGTGCTACGGCCCAGTTGCGACCGCGCTCGATGCGGTCACCAAAAAGCTGTTGCAGATTGCCGGATGATTTCTGCTGATTGACCGGGTTGTTTTCAAGCGCAGTATAGGGGAACGAGTAGGCGTGGAGGGCAAAAACATGCCGGATAGCGCCAGGTCGATTCACAGCCCAACCTTTGTAACCACATAGAAGAGAGTTGAACTCCAGAGATGTAGAAATCAGTAGTCCGAGGTTGAGTTTGACCGCGCCAGAAAAATCTTGTAGCAGGCGAATCGCGTGATGAAGATAAAGCAACTGGCGTGAAGAAAACGTATCGAGATAGGAGCGAATGTTGCGTGCAATAAGGTCGCCTGATTTCACCCCATCATTGACAGCGAAGTCCTCTACTGGGCCAAAACTAAGAAGTGACCGAAGGTTATTTGCCTTGTTTGCTAACTCAAAATCGGTTACTCCTGGGGGACGCATAAACAATCCATGTTCGGGGCAGCTACCCACAATACAAACGCAGATGTAGCGGGTGTAGTACGGTTCATCCAAAAATTCGCGGTACTTCTGCCCACAATCCGGGCATGAGCTCGTAGTCTTGGTCAACAAACGTCGGTCGGTCGGTTGCGCTGACAGCTCATTAGTACCATCCGAGATTGCCCAGGTATCTGGATTGATGCGAAGCGTCCGACCAGACTCATGCCGCAACTCAAATTGGTCAATCTGAACAATTTCTCTACACGCGCACTGCTTGCGAAGACCATACATGAAGTATTGGACCTCCACAGGCCGGGCGCATTGTGGGCACTCGGTCCGAAAATACGGTGCGAGTTCGTCATGGAGCGCCGCAAAAAGACGATCGAAGGCGTCGCGCAATTCACTTAGCGGTAACTGTGTAAGAGAGGCCCGGGCTTGAGCGACAGGAATAGGGTCTATATCTGCCCCGATGACGCTTGCCCCCAGCCGGATCGCCTCGTGAAGCGTCGTCCCTCCGCCCATCATTGGGTCAAGGACGACCCTACCCTCCAGGCCACCTGGTGCGTAGTAGTCGCGACGACTGAAATCAGGCACAAATTGCTTCAGGATGGTACGGAAAGTTGACCCGCAACGGCGCGCCCACCATTTGTGGAGATAAGTGTTTGGGCGAAAGAGGTGCTTGTTGAAGGCTTCAGCCTGTGAAAGGCGGCTCGCGAATTGCTCAGGAAAGTTCTCGTCAATCGACAAACTTTGATCGGAATGGGCAGCACGAAACGACTCGTCGAACGGATCACGGTGATGAAACGGAAGGATTGCGACTGCCGAGGTATGATGGATCGTGAGCACACAATTCGCTATTGGTCACGTAGAGTCGTTGTGGAATCAGGAGGTCGAAAGGCTGCTCCAGGCGCAGCTTACCCAAACTGACCTTGATGGCAATCTCCCACAAGCTCGCTATGCTCAGAAACACCTCGTTACGGTCATCCTCGATCAGAGAACGCGCCCGCGCGCTCAGGCTCGTGTCGCCGCCGATGAACCACAGAAAGCTGTGGGTATCGAGCAGTAGCCTCACGGTATATACTCGCTGAAATCAGCCAGTGGCGCGTCAAAATCAGCCGCAATCGAAATCAGTCCCTTCGCGCTGCCGAATTCACGCTTGCGGGACCCTGACTGAGCGGGGACAAGTTGCACTGCGTTCTGCTCATCCTGGACGATCCAAACTACTTCGCCTCTTAATGCCGCTGCAATCAGGTCCTTCAAACGATTCTGCGCCGTGCTCACATTGACTGTTGTCATGGGGACGCCCCCTTTCACTTTCATAAGTACATTCTACTCCAAACGTAGCTCGACTGCAATGCCTGTGCGCGACGCTTCAGTTCATAATCATTTATCCCACCCACCGCACCAGTCCTATCTCACTCGTCTCGTACCCGCCTAGCGCGGCGATCACCGCGGGCGCATCCTCGGTGCCAAGCCAGGCTACGAGCGCCTGCACCGGCGCCGATTCCCACACTTCAGCCGGAATGACCAGGTCATAAGGTTCGGTGGCCAGCAGGACAAAACCCAGCCCATACTCCAACGCTGCGGCCTCGATCCCCAGGCCGACATCCGCATTGCCCTCGGCCACAGCGCGGGCGATTTCGGCGTGCGTGGCGGCCTCCCGCTCGTAGCCGGCGATCGCATCGGCCGCGATGCCCAAACGGCGCAGGTACGCATCGAGCCAGACGCGCGTGCCCGCGCCCCGCTGGCGGTTGATGAAGCGTAGCCCGGGCTGAGTCAGATCGGTGAGACCGGTCAGGCCGGCCGGGTTGCCGGGCGGGACGACCAGCCCCAGCCGGCGGTGCGCCAGTGTCAGCAACACGATCCGCCGGCCCGGCAGCAGGCGCCGGATGAACGGCGCGTTGTACGTGTCGCTCTCCGCATCCCACAGGTGGCTGCCCGCCAGGTCTGCCTTGCCCTCGGCCAATGCGATCAGGCCGCCCAGGCTGCCTGTGAAGGCTACGTCCAGTGTGCAACCTGGGCAGATCTCGGCGAAGCGGCTGGCAACGAGGGATAGGGCCGGGTCATTGCTACCGGCGAATCTCAAGGTTAGCGCGGGCGCGACTGAGGTCTCAGCGGACAGTGCGCGCCAGCGATCCAGCGCGGCCCGGAACGCGCTCTCGGCCTCGGCCGGGGTATGGCCGGCTGCCAGCACCTCCAGCAGGAACGCTTCGGCCTGATGCACGAGCGAGGCGCGGCGCAACGGGGTCTTGTCGGGCGGTGTCGCTGGCAGTGACGAGCCCACGCGCGTGCCCTGCCCGGTGCGGCTGACCGCCAATCCCTGCCGCGCCAGCTCCTTGTATGCCTGCTGCACGGTGCCCGGCGTACAGCCCCACCGCTCCGCCATTTCCCGCACGGGAGGCAGCGCGTCGCCGGGGTGCAGCTTGCCGTCAAGCACTTGCTGACGGATGGCGTCAGCGATCTGGACGTAGAGAGGGGTCTTGTCCACGGGAGCTCTCTTGCAGGAACTTTGGGACCTCAGGCCCACTGAGGCCTATGTCGTCAACTATACGTGGTACTCTGCCCCATCTTCCCGTAGGCTGGCATAGGACCTCACATCGCGTCAGCAGCCGGGTCCCAAGATATCTTTCGCGTAACGTCCAGGTCGTAGTCTGTCTGCAGCCCCAGCCAAAACTGCGGCGAGTTACCGAAGAAACGCGCCAAGCGGAGCGCCGTATCGGCCGTGATGCCGCGGCGACCCAGCACGATTTCGTTGATCCGACGCGCCGGCACGCCGATCGCCAGCGCCAGGCGATTCTGGCTCAGGCCCAACGGCTTGATGAACTCCTCCTGCAATACTTCACCAGGATGAATTGGATTCAGTTTATCTTCTATCATCTTTGCACCCGTTCAGTGATAATCTACGATTCCCACGTCGTACACATGACCCTCATGCCACACGAAACAGATACGCCACTGATCGTTGATGCGAATACTGTGTTGCCCAGAGCGCTCGCCAGTCAGTTTTTCCAGCCGATTGGCCGGAGGGATCCGCAAGTCGTTCAGGGTCAACGTGTTGTTCAGCATGCGTAGCTTGCGCAGCGCAACCTGTTGAATGTCGCGCGGTAACTTCCGCGATACTTGAAGCGCGAAGATCCGCTCCGTTTCAGGATCGCTGAAGGAATTGATCATGCGTGGATTGTATAACGGGTTCCGCTAAACGCCAAACGTTATAGAAGACAAATCCTCACTTACCCTACCAACTTTTCCAGCCGATCCACCAGCCCCGCCAGCACCTCGAACGCGGCATCGACAGGCTCAGGTGTGGTCATGTCGATGCCCGCCAGCTTCAGCGCGTCCACCGGGTAAAGCGAGTTGCCCGCTTTGAGGAAGCTCAGATAGTCTTCAACCGCGCTCGGCGCCCCGGCAAGGATGCGCCGCGCCAGCGCGTTGGCGCCTGAGATACCGGTGGCGTACTGGAAGACATAGTAGTCCACGTACAAATGACCGAACGTGGCCCAGGTGATGCCCGTGCGCTCGCGATCCACGTGGACCCCGTCGCCGTAACCCTCGGCAAAGAGGTCGGCCATCAGCCCGATCATGTCGTCGGCACTCAACCCCTCGCCGCGCTCCTCGCGCTGGTGCACTTCGAGCTCGAAACGCGCCAGCGTGGGCATGATGAAGAAGTAACGGTGGAAGTTCGACATCGCCTCTTCGAGCACTGCGATCTGAAAGGCCGGGTCGGTCTCGTTGGCGAGCAGGTACGCCCGCACCATCGCCTGATGAAAGTTCGACGCCACCTCGGCCACAAACATGCCGTAGTCGCTGTAGAGCACCGGCTGGTTCTGCCAGGTCAGATACGAATGCATGGAGTGACCAAGCTCGTGCGCCAGCGTGCTCAGGCTGAACACCTCACCGGTGTAGCTCATCATGATGAAGGGGTGCGTGCCCGGCGTACCGGACGAAAACGCACCGCCCATCTTGCCCTGGCACGGCATGGCGTCCACCCAGCGTTCCTCCAGACAGCCGCGGCGGACGGTGGCAACGTAATCTCGCTCCCATCGGCGCCAGCCCGCGGCAGATGTGATCGACAGCCTGTTCATACGAGATCGTCGGCCGGCTGCCGGTCAGCGGCGCCCAGATGTCGTACGGCTGGAGGATGTCGACGCCCAGCGCCTTCCGCCGCACGCGCCAGTAGCGCTGCCACGTCGGCAGATTCTTTTTGAACGTGGCGATCAGGTTGTGGAAGACCTCGACCGGGGTGTTATGCTCGGCCAGAGCCATCTCCAACGTTGAGGCGTGACGCCGCGCGCGCATGGAGAATACGTTGTACTTGACGGAGGTCAACAGGTTCGCTGCCAGGGTGTTTTTGTAGGCCAGGTAAGTATCCATGTAGCCTTCCCAGGCCGCGCGCCGCGCCTCCCGGTCGGCGCCCGCCAGGATTTTGCCCAGCGTGCCCTGCGTCACCGGCTGCGTGCTTCCGTCGATACCGGTCGCGCCGGGGAACTTGAAGTCCGAATCGGTCAACATGCTGGCGGTCATTTCAACATTGGCAATGGGCGCGGCCAACGATCCCAGCAACTCCTCCACCTCGGCCGAGCGGACGTGGGCTTGCTTGCGGAAGAGGTTGTCCACATAATGTTTCAGATACGCGAGCTGCGGATCCTCGGCAAGCCAGCCGCGCACGGTTTCCTCGCCGATCGCCAACAACTCGGGCCCTACAAACGCCATAGCAGCCGCGAGTTGGCCGTGCAAGCCCTGGACGCGACCGTAGCGCTTGGCTGCGGGCTGATTCTGCGTATCCACGGCGTAGTCCATGCCGGCGTAGACAGCGAGTATCCCAACCCGCCGCGCCAGGCTCTGCACCGCCGCCAGCGTGGCAGACAGGGCCGCCGCGCCCTCCGCCAGATGGCCCTGGAAGGCCGCCAGGCCGGGCAAGGCCGCTGCGACGGCGTCACACTCAGCTTCCCATGCCTCGACGGACGGGAAGACGCTGGCTGCGTTCCAGGTGTAGTGCGGATCAATCTCGCTGTGGTGCTGAATTGCTGCTTCTGTTGGGGTCATGATCTACTCCAAGTCCGTGAACCGTGGGGACCGACCTGCCTGCGTTGACAAGCATTGTCAGGTCCGGCCAACCGTAAGCCACCTCGATCTGTGGCGTGTCAGCGATAGTCATCATCTTGCGGCCAACAAGCTGGCCACCCAACATTTCATAGAACGATCGAGCGCGCCGATTCGCTTCCATCGCCCAAAGCATGGTGGCGCGAAACCCCTGTTCCATCAGGTGACGAGTGCTGACGCTCATCAGTTGTCGCCCGATCCCGCGCCCCTGGTGCTGGGCAAGCACGTAGACCGCGTAGATCTCGCCGTCGTAGCCCGGCATCCCGTCGCGCTCGGGGCCGCCTCCGGCAAAACCTACCACCTCGCCACCATCATCCTCTGCGACCAGAGTGAACTGCTGCGGACTGGCCTGTCCCAAATTCGTGCGCCATCGCTCCGCGCGCGCCTCGTACGAAAGCGCTTCTAAAAAAGTGGCAGGCAGGATGTCGCGATACGCCGATCGCCAGGTATCCACATGGACACGGGCCAAACCTGAGGCGTCGGCGGCCGTTGCGGTACGGATGCGCATGGGGTTACCTACGCTGCTTGGCGTCCATCACTTCAGCCATCATCTCGGTGACGCTGGTCCGACCTGCCACCGAGTCCGCGCCCATCATCTGCGCCAGCTCAATCACCCGCGCCTCGCCTGCCAGCGCGCGCACCTCAGTCACCGTGCGCTCACCAGCGATGTGCTTCGCCACGTGGAAATGCATGTCGCCATAGGCCGCCAACTGCGGCAGATGGGTGATACACAGGACCTGGTGGCCGGGACTGGAAGCTGGAAGCTGGAAGCTGGAAGCTGCCTCCTGCCTCCTGTCTCCTGTCTCCTGTCTCTTGCCCCGTGTCCCCTGGCCCCCGTCTCCTGTCTCCCGTCTCCTGTCTCCTGCCTCCTGTCTCCTGCCCCTTACCTCCTGTCCCCTGTCCCCTGCCTCCTGTCCCCTGGTCAATCCCCACAGCTTAAGGCCGACCGTGCCGCCCACGCGGCCGCCGATGCCCTGGTCGATCTCGTCGAAGATCAGTGTCGGGGTCTCGTCGGCGCGGCCGAGCACGGTCTTGAGTGCCAACATGAGCCGGGACGTCTCGCCGCCGGATGCCACCTTGGCCAGCGGCTTCAACGGCTCGCCGGGATTGGCCGAGACGAGGAAGGCGACGCTGTCCAGCCCGTGGCTGTCGAAACTGAAGCGGCCGGGCGTCTGCCCCGCCACCGCGGCCGCATCAGCATCCACGACCGCACCGGACGGGTCTTGCGTCCAGGAGATATGTGCGGCGAAGCGCGCTTGAGCCATTTGGAGATCGGCCAGCTCCGCCTCGATGGCCCGCGCCATGCGTTCGCCCGCAGCCCGCCGCGCCGCTGATAATGACGCGCCCAGCCTGCCAAGCTCGATCAGCAACTCCGTTTCCTCGGCCTCGAGCCCGGCGATGCGCTCCTCGGCATGGCTGATGGTCTCGAGCTCGACCGCGGCGCGTTCGCCGTAGGCCAGCACGTCGGCGATCTGTCTCGCCGTACTTGCGCTGCAGGCCGTGGATCAGATGCACGCGTTCCTCGACCTCAACCAGACGATGCGGGTTGAACTCGATGCCGTCGCGGTAGTGCGCCAGCTCGCGTGCCAGATCATCCAGCAGAGCGGCAGCCTCGCCCAGTTGCTCGACCAGAGGCGCTGCGCCCGGATCGACGCGCGCCAGCCGGGAGAGGGCTTGCTCGGCTGCACCCAGAGCATCCAGTGCACCCTGCGCGCCCTGACCGGCCTCCTCGCCGAGCATGTCGCCGCCGGAAAGCATCACCAGCGCCTCGCTGCTCAGTTCGGCAAGCTGTTCGGCGTTCGCCAGGCGGCGGCGCTCAGCATCCAATGCTTCGGCCTCGTCCGACATCAAGTTGGCCGCGCGAATCTCCTCCACCTGGTACGCCAACAGGTCGATGCGACGGGCACGCGCACGCTCGTCTTGACGTCAGGCTCTCCAATTCTCGGCGCACACCCCGCACCCGGCGCACCAGTTCAGCCACCCGGGCCACCTCGTCGTTCAGCCCCGCGTAGCGATCCAGCAGGCCGACGTGCTCGCGCTCGCGCAGCAGCGACAGATGCTCGCCCTGGCCATGCACATCGACCAACAGGCCGCCGATCTCGCCCAGCAGCGCAGTCGTCACGCCGCGGCCGTTCACGCGCGCCACCGACCGGCCGTTGGCGCGCACCTCGCGCGCCAGCACGAGCAGATCGGAGTGATCGCCCTCCAGGCCATTTTCGGTCAGCAACGGCGCCAGGCGGGCGCCCATCGCGGGGCTGAGTTGGAACACGCCCTCGACCTCGGTGCGCTCCGCGCCGGCGCGCACCACGTCGGCCGAGGCACGGTCGCCGAGCAGCAGGTTCACCGCGTCGATGATGATCGACTTGCCCGCGCCGGTTTCACCGGTGAGCACGTTGAACCCCGGCGTGAAGGTCAGATCAAGCCGATCGATGATGGCCAGGTCGCGGATACTGAGTTCAGTTAGCATAGGCAGTCAACCGATAGCGTAACGATTGTGTGATCAAAGCCAGATGTGTTGAAAACGGCCTGAGATCGCAGGTTTGGCATAGCGGCGAGCTGAGTTGGCATGCGCAGCCATCGCTCAGGGTCGAGTCTGCGTCGGCGCCTGGACGGGCCGCCGGCGCAGCGCCAACACACCATAGGCCCCGGCGACCAGCGCTGCCAGGCCACCGGTGGCCAGAGCCCAGCGCGGGCCCACATGCTGGCCGATGAAGCCGATGATCGGCCCGCCGATAGTGGTGGAGCCGAGGAAGGCGATGGCCCACAGCGACATCACCCGGCCGCGCATCTGGGGCGTGCTCGTCAGTTGCAAGACGGTGTTGCCCATGGCCGAAAAAGTGATGGAGCAGAAGCCGACCACCATCAGTACCGTTGCAGTCAACGCCAGGGTGGGCATGAGGGACGCGGCCAGCGTGGCGGCCCCAAACAGCAGCGAGGCCAGCACCACGGCCTGGAATGATGATGCCTTACGGCTGGCCGTAATCAACCCACCGACCACCGCGCCTACCCCCAGGGATGCCGTCAGCGTTGCGTAACTGGAAGCAGTACCGTTGAAAGTGAACTCGGCGATCATCGGCAGGCTTACCTGGAATTCGTAGGTCAGCGTGCCGATGATCGCCATGATGACCAGCACATCGCGCAACACGGGGTTAGCCCAAACATAGCGCAGCCCGGCAGTAATTTGGCCGCGCGCCCGAGCCAGCCGTATCGCGGGGTGCAATTCGCTCGCCCGCATGACCAGCAGCATAATCACCACTGCGACGTAAGACAGGGCATTTACGAAGAAGCAAGGCGCCAGGCCGATGGTCGCGATCAGGATGCCGGCAATGGTCGGACCGATGATGCGCGATAGATTAACCAGGCTAGAATAGAGCGTGACCGCGTTCTTTAGCTCGCTTTCACCCACCATTTCCACCACGAAGGACTGCCGAGTCGGGTTGTCGATGACATTGATCAGGCCATAGCCCAAGGCCAGCACAGCCACCATCCAGAGACGCACGACGCCGGTGGCCACCAGCGTGCCCAGTATTAAGGCCAGGGTAGCAAAAGCTAACTGGGTAAATATCAGCAGCTTACGTTTGGAGAAACGGTCGGCCAGCACACCGCCCCAGGCCCCGAACACCAGGATGGGGAGCGACTGCAACGCGACAATCAGGCCCAGGGCAGTGCCGGAGTTGGTCAGCTTGAGCACCAACCAGGCCTGGGCGATCGACTGCATCCAAGTGCCGCAAGTTGAAATGATCTGTCCGCTGTAGTACAGTCGATAGTTACGAATGCGGAGCGACGAAAAGGTTGCCTCGCCGATCTGTCTGAGAGCCTGCGCCATAGAACATCCTATCTCGGTTTCGGTAGCTGCCCGACATCATACCATAAAATCCGCCCGCGCAATGGAAGCCGAGATCCAGGTTCTTGACGGCGATTCGAAGGGTCAGAGCTGGGCTTTTCGCACGGCTGGCACGAAGAAGACGAGAAGCAGTGCGAAAGCCAGCGTCACACTCGCACCCACCATGATGGCCGCGGTGGAATTCCACTGCTGGGCAACGGCGCCAGCGAACAAAGCGCCGACCGGTGTGGTGCCGAAAAAGAAGAGCGTGTAGACGCTCATCACACGGCCGCGAAGTTCATCGGGCGCCAACAACTGTATCATCGTGTTGGCGGTGGCGTTCTGGACAACGAACGCCAGTCCGGCGCCGGCCAGACAGATCAGCGCGAGTGCAAAATTGCGAGTCACTGCGAAACACAGCAAGGCCACCGGAAAAGCCAGGCTGCCCACGGTCAACTGCATGCCTTTGTTCTTCGACCGGCTCAGAGACGCCACGGTCAGCGAGCCCGCAAGTGCGCCGATACCCACCGCCGCGTTAAGCAGCCCGTAGCCCGTGGCGTCTACTTTGAGCACATCCGTCGCATAAGCGGGCAGCAGCACGGAATAGGAGAACCCGAAGATCGACGTGACACCGATCAACACCACCAATGTCCGCACCACCGGCTGGCGCCACACATAGCGGAGCCCATCCCCGATCTCGGCCACCATGCGCCGGTCGCTGTGCGGCTTGCCCACATCGTTGGGCATATGCATTCCGGCCAGGGCGATCAGCACTGCCAGGAAACTAAGGCCGTTGATCGCGAAACACCACGCTGCCCCCAGGCCCGCCAGCACCAGCCCGCCGATAGCCGGCCCAACCACGCGCGCCAGGTTGAACATCATCGAACCCATCGCGACCGCGTTCTGCAGATCGTCACGATTATTCACGAGCTGCGGTGTCAACGCCAGCCGCGCCGGTGCGTCGAAGGCCTGGGCGATGCCCGACACCAC
This sequence comes from uncultured Chloroflexia bacterium, assembly GCA_963841825.1. GTDB lineage: Bacteria > Chloroflexota > Anaerolineae > CG2-30-64-16 > CG2-30-64-16 > CAWJEL01. The sequence goes on along the minus strand of CAWJEL010000025.1, from coordinate 157,051 downwards.
CGCCAGCACGGCGATCTGCCACACCTGGAGCACCTTAAGCCCGGTCAGCGCGGCCAGGATCAGTGCGCTGATCATCATCACGATCTGGGTGACCATCAACATCCGGCGCTTGGACACCCGATCGGCGATCGCGCCTGCCGGCAGCATGAAAAAGAGCGAGGGGATCGTTCCAGCCGCGGTGATGGTACCGAGGGCCAGCGTCGAGCCGGTCATCTGGTACACCAGCCACCCCTGAGCTACCGACTGCATCCAGGTGCCGCCCAGCGACAGCGCCTGGCCGATGAACCAGCGCCGGAAGTTGGGATAGCGCAGCGCCGCGAAGGTAGCCGACATCCGGCCAGCGGCTGAGAAGCGGACCGTCATAACAGCCGGGCGTAAATCGTACTGGCTGCCAGTCCAGCGAAGAGCAGTACATCCCAGCGCACGAACATCCTGGGAAAACCCTGCAACAGTATCCCGGCGACGAATAATCCCACGAGGAACACCACCGCGGCAAGCCACTTCATCCCGCGGGTGCGACGCTTCTTCACCGCGCGGCGGATCACCTCAGCCACCGCGCCACCGGCCGCCGGGCCGGCAAAAAACGCCACGATAAAGCTGAAGAACCCGATCAGGCCGAGAAAGGCGTAGGCCAATCCGCCAAAGATGCCGCCCAGCACCAGAGCAACAATGCCACCGATCACCAGGTCGCCGGCGCTGCCGTTGTAATAAACGTTTTGCTGTGCGCGCACGCACTCCTTGCAGCGATAGCCCACAGGAGTCCGCACCGCGCACTGGTAGCAGATCGGCTTGTCGCACCGGTTGCACCGCAACATGGTCTCCCTGTCGGGATGATTGGCGCAATGTAAGGTCGAAATAGTCTCGTCCGACATGAAAACTCCATCTGGTTGTTGGTTGAGTGGTAGAGGCGTGGTGCGTATTGCGTTGCTTGTGCGATAGCATCACGTATCACGTATCACGCTCACCCCCTCCAGCGCAGCCGCTCCATCAGCGTCCGGTAGAAGTAGGCGCGATCCTGGACGTGCGCGAAATGGCTGACGTGCGAGCTGGCGCGCACCTCCACCCGGTCGCCGTCGGCCAGAGCGATCTCAAACTGGCCGTCTACCGTGAGAATGGGCGCGTAATCAGCCTGGGCGTGCAGGATCACCGTGGCGCCCTGGGCCAGCACGACGGGGCGGTCGAGGCTCAGATGCGGGCAGATCGGCAGCAGCAGGATGTTCTTTAGCTCAGGCGGCAAAATCGGTCCGCCCGCGGCCAACGCGTAGCCGGTGCTGCCAGTGGGCGTGGACACGATCACACCGTCGGCGCGGTAGGTTGTGAGGAAGCCCTGGTCCACCCATGTTTCGACGGTGACCATGCGCGCCAGTCCACCGCGGCTGATCACCACATCGTTGAGCGCGAGATAGGAATGGTTGACAGGTGGTTGCCCGCCGCGATCTACGCGCACATCGAGCAACATGCGTTCTTCGAGCCAGTAGTCCCCCGCCAGCATCTGCTCCAGCGGTTCGCGCCAGTCATCCGGTTGCACCTCGGCCAGGAAGCTGACCTTCCCCAGCTTGACCCCGACGATGGGGACGCAGTGGCTGCTGCCGACGCGTGCGGCGCGGAGCATCGTGCCATCACCGCCCAACGTTATCAGCAAATCCAGGTCCGCCACGTGCGCCAGCGCGACCGGCTCATCCCACGCCGAGCCGACCCACACGGGGTTGCCGCGGGCGCGGAGGAAGCGCTCCATGTGTTCCGTCAATGTGACGGATTCGGGTTTCTTGGGATGATAGAGAAGGCCGATTGCGTGTAAGGGGTTTGACATGCACTATCTCAGCGGTTAGGGATCAATAAGCTCGACCTTCGTCGAGCAGCTTCCCCAGTCTTTCGGCGAAGTCGCTATCGATACGCTGCACATGACAGCCGCTCATGCGCAGACCTTGCTCGACCAACGCACTGACCGAACTCGGGCCGCCCAGAATCGTCACGTGCCGCGCCTGTCGGGCCTTCGTCTCATCGCTGCCCACAGAGGGCCCGAAACGAGCGACATAACACAGGATGGCCAGGTAATCATCCTTGGTTCGAGCTACGCCGCCGATCATCAGGTAATGATCGAACAGTTTGCCCGGTCCCAGGGCGGACAGATCAAAGTCGATGCGAACGTCGCCTTCCGGGGTCCCATCCAGCACGATGCCTGCCTGGGTCTGCATGCTGCCGGTGGGCGGATCGGCGTCGCTCAGAATCGCCCGATAGGTACCCGCCCCCAGCCCGGCAAAAATGTACGTCTCATCAGTCGCGACAATGGTGGTGCGTGATGCCACGGCATCCCCATCCGCATCAAGCAGCGGCCCTTCCAGGGTTACACCTCGCCCGGCGCCCCCGCGGACGCGGCCAGTGACCGAGCTTTCGCAGCGAACAGGGGCCGGCAACTCAAGGTCAATGACCAACTCGCCCTTCCCATCCGCGATCACGGCTTCCCCGCCCGCCAACTCACCCAACGCGGAGTCATCGGCCATGACAGCAATCTGATAGGCACCCGCAGGCAAGCCTTCGAAACGGTAACGCCCGTTCGCCACGGTCGCCTGCAACTCGACCAGCGCCCTGGCAAGAACCACCAGCTTGCCTTCACCGCTGGCCACCGACCCCGTGATGACGCCTGTGGCAGGCTCATCGGGTACGGCCGGCAGGGTCGGTGGGGTTGGCAAGCTCGCCGCGGCCGGGCTGTGGCCCGGTGGGATCCGCCGGTTGATCACCTTCCGCCGACTCGAAGCGCACCCAGGCTACACGGTTTGCGGCCAGATTCACCTCAGCGCGCACGGTCTGCGCGGGGCTGCCATCCGCGGCCGGTTCCTCCAGTTCAACGAAATAGAGGCCGGCTCCCAACGGGGAAAACTCGCAGGTGTCCGGCCCGTACTCAGGCTTGCTCCCCGCCACGCGGGTGATACCGCCCCAACCCCATGTCCACAGACTGACAGCACGGCCTGCTCCGCCGATGACGCGGCAACGCACGACGGAAGATCCGGATTGTGCGCCGCCATCTTCCACCGACCAGCGCAGGCCTGCGGTGGGTTGAGGTTGAGGTTCAGGCTGAGGTTGAGGCTCAGGTTGAGGCTCAGGTTGAGGCTGGGAGAGCGCCAGGTCAACCATTACCTCGCTTATGCCATCTACCACGACGTCGGCCCGTTCCGCGGCGACAGCGCTTTCCAGCGCGTCCTCCAAAACCTGCACAGTATAGACGCCGGCGGCGAGCTTGTCGAAGCGATAGCCCTCGTCCTCCGCAACCTGCATCTGGGCAGCCGGTTCGGCAGCCGGCGGACGCAGCAGGCGGATGGTCCGCCCGCCGCCGTTCGTCACCCGGCCTGCAATGGCACCCTTCTGCGGCGGCAGGTTGGTATGTTTTGTAAAGGTGACCCAATGCACGCGCCGACCATCAGCGATCACCTCGGCTACGACATCCGCGTGTTCGGGCCGGAGCAGGTAACGTCCGACCCCCAGCGGCGCAAACTCGCAAGCATCCGGGCCGAATTCAGCCTTGGAGCCTGTGCGTTGTGTGATCCCTTCCCACCCATGCGTCCATAGATGAACGGCCACATCGGAGCGCCCCTTGACCCGGCAACGCACGACGCCGAAGCCCGGGCTGGCGCCACCGTCTGTCACCTCCCACCCCCAGCCTGGCGCTGCCAGATCCACCACGACCTCGTTGCGCCCGTCCAGTGTGATCCCGGTCTGCATCACACCGGTATCACCGAGGGTGATTGCGTAGATGCCGGAAGCCAGCCCGATGAAGCGATAGCGGCCATCAGGCGCCACGGTTTGCGCTTGTGACCAGTCTTCAGCCTGGCTTAGCCGCACGGTTTGTCCGGCGCCCCCGCGCACGACGCCGCGCACCACGCTGGTTGCCACCTCGATCTTCTCCCCCGACAGATCAAAGTTGGCCAGCGCAGCCAGCCGTTCACGGGTCAAGGTGATCTCCTGGCTGCGCTCGGCTTCGACGATGACGACGCAATAACTATCCGGCGGCACGTCTGTGAGTTCGTACCGCTCATCCGTGCCCACTTGGGTGGTTATCGACCAACCACCAGCGCGCGCCAACTGCACCGTGAGCCCTGCACCGTTGCGTACGGTCCCACTGACTCGCCCGGCCACCCCCCCATCCCCGCGCCAGGGCCGCGCCTGCTTTGGTCTCGTCCTTGAGCGCCTCCACCGCCGGCAGATGGCCGCCCGGCCAACGACCGCTGTACCACGCCTGTCCTTCCCAATCCGACGACCAGCTCCCCAGGCTGTAGTTACCCAGGAGCCAGAACGCCGTGCAGAAATAGTAGTCCGGCGCGTGGTCGAAGCGACTGCTGGCGCCCATCATGATGCGACATGCCTCAAGGGTCTGCGCCGCGTGAAGCTGCGGGGTGGTGGTCGGGTAGCGCGGATCGGGCCGTTCATTGACGATGTACCCATTTTCCGTCGCCAGGAGCGGCAAGGAGCGGCCGATCTGATCACGGATCAGCTTGTCATAGCGTTCGTACCCGCGCCAACACGAGGGATCGTCGAACGCTGTAACGCCGGGGTTGGCATGGTCACGGCGCGCGAGGTTCACGCGCTTCAGGCTCCAACCGCCCCACGCGTTGCCCTCCCACCGTTCAGCCGCCAGCCGATCGTAGAAGTTCTGCGTATAGGGCGCGCCTGATTGCGTGCCGGCGTCGTACGGATAGTCAAGCGGATGGTTGATGCTGTAATTGTGGATCGCTTGCCACACCGGCTCGGCCAAGAGGTCGCGCCTTCCCTGGCGACAGATCTCGCCGACCAGATCCCACTTACTGCCGACCGTGAGCGCGGGGATCGCCGGGTAGCCGCCCGCGGCCAGAATGGCTTCCATGTCGATAATAGCGTTGCGCGCCACGACCTCGACCGCGTCCGGCGGCATGAAGTTGCCCTGCCACTCGACCGGCATATCGGGTTCGTTGTTGAACTCGAAATAGCGCACGCCGGCTGCCACGTAGTCTTTAACCGCGCGCAACGCTTTCTCATCCAGAGTGCCGGGGTTGGGCTGAAAGCGATAGAGCCGCACGATCGGCATGATGTCGCGCCTCAGCAGTTCCTCGGCTAACTCCAGTCCGCCATCATGTTGCGCGAGCTTGACCCACTTGACCCCCATAGCCTGGATTTCGGGCAGCCAGAAATCCCGGATTTGCCCGATGCCCACCACGGCCGGGTAACTGGCGCTCCAATGCATACCGATGCCGGTGTCACCCTTTGGACGAGGGTAGTCGTGTAGGTCCATGAACACCTCCGGGTGAAACGAGCGTGACTGCGTGCTACGTGACACGTGATTCGTGAGAAACCCGTGTCAGACGCCCGCTATCACGCATCACGCAGCACGTATCACGTATCACCGTCACACCCTTGCCCGCAACCACTCCACAACGCCATCCAGCGCAACCGTTTCCTGCTGGCTGCTGACCATGTCGCGCACCACGACGACACCGCCGGTCAGCTCCGTGTCACCCAGGATCAGGGTGTAGGCGATGCCGGCCTTGTCCGCGCTCTTGAGCTGGGACTTGAGGCTGCGGCCGCCGAAAGCCAACAGCGCACCGATGCCATTCTCGCGCAGCTCGCTCGTCAAACGGAGCGCAGGCAGGCGCGCGGGCTGGCCCAGCGGCGACACCTGGACGCGCGGCGCAGGCAGCGCGGGCGGCGCGATCCCCTGCTGCCGCAGCGCCATGATGACGCGCTCGATGCCCATCGCAAAACCGATGCCGGGCGTGGGCGATCCGCCCAGCTCCTCAATCAGCCCGTCGTAGCGCCCACCGCCGCACACCGCGGCCTGCGCGCCGATCCCCTCGGCCCACACCTCGAACACGGTCTTGGTGTAGTAGTCCAGCCCGCGCACCATCCGGAAATTGATTGTGTGGGGCATCCCCTGCGCATCCAGATAGCCGCGCAGCGTCGCCAGATGGCCGGCGCACTTTGCGCACAGATAATCGACGCTGTGCGGCGCGGCATCCAGCAACGGCTGGATCGCTTCTTCCTTGGAGTCAAGCAACCGCAGCGGGTTGATTGCCAGCCGGCGGCGGTCCACCTCGTTCAAGCGGCCTTCATAAGCGCGGAAGTAATCCACCAGCGCCGCCCGATAAAGCGGCCGGCACTGTGGACATCCGGTAGAGTTGAGCTGGAAGTTGAGGCCGCGGTAGCCCAGACGCGTTAGCAGCGTCCACGCCACGGACATGACCTCGAAATCCACGGCCGGGTCCATCTCGCCCAGGATTTCGATGTTAAACTGGTGAAACTGGCGATAGCGGCCGGCCTGGGGGCGGTCAAAGCGAAAAATCGGACCGATGGAATAGAGCTTGACCGGCTGCGGCAGGACGCGCATCCCGTGCTCGATGTAGGCGCGCATCACACCGGCGGTGAACTCCGGCCGCAGGGTGATCTCGGCGCCGCCCTTGTCCTGGAAGGAATACATCTCCTTATCCACGATGTCGGTGCCTTCACCGACCCCGCGGACGAAGAGGCTGGTCTCCTCAAAGATTGGCGTGTCGATCTGTTGCAAACCGTAGAGCGCCGCCACCGCGTGCATCTGCTCGGTCACGTAGCGCCAGTAGGCGCGGTCGGCCGGCAAAATGTCCTGGGTGCCGCGAACTGCTTGATACACGGGGTACCTCCGAACTGAGATTCTGTCGGAGGCTATTATAGTCGAATTTGGGGGGAATGTCTACGATTCGAGGGAAGGTATCACGTATTATCGATCCACACCGAACGCGTCAGACGCTGACGTTCAACGATCCTTCGGCAGGATCGCCAACGGCACGCCCTCGGGGTTCCACGCGGTGAGCCAGGTCGCATCCTCGGGCACGAGGCGGATGCAGCCGTGCGAGGCCGGATAGACGCCCAGCGCCTCCATGTCCTCATACACCTTCTGACCATCGACCAGCTTATAGGGCGCGCCGTGGATCAAGATTTTGCCGTGATCTTCGAAAAGATACCATCCCTCATCCGCATAGACGCCAAACGAGTGGAAAGTGCCCTCATATTTGCCCACGAGACCGTACCACGGCAAGGTGCGATAGCCGCGCGATTCGTCGCCGGTGCTCACGGACAGCTCGCGCAACGGCGCTTCCGCCGCCGGATCCCAAACGACCATTTTCTGCGTTTTCAGATCGATCATGATGAACCGGCGGGTCGGATCCATCCCGTATTGCGGGATAGCCTCGGCCACCCAATCCGGCATCGGCGCGGGCGTAACCTCCGGCTGTGGTGCAGACGCGGGGGCCATCGATATGGGTGTAGCTGTGGACGCGAGGATCGCCAGCTCCAGCGAGACCGGCGTCGGGGTGACGATCTCCGGCCGCGGGGTGCGGGTCGGGGTGGCCGTCGCGTCAACGTTCAGCCAGGCGCTCAACCCAGCGGGCAGGGAACGCGTGGCGCCCCAGGCCGCCCATACGGTACCGGCCAGCAGGACAAGCAGAACCAACGCTAAGATGAGCACCAGCGGCGTACGCCGCGTCGCTCGGGAAAGATCAGAATGCTTTGACTTCATGACACGTTCTGGCGCTCGAAAGCCAGCAGCGCCGTTTCCAACTCTTCCTGTCGCACCGCCACAGTCAGGTCGCCGCGGGTGCGCTCAAGCACGCCGCGCAGGAACGTCGGTGGTGCGACGCAGCCCGCCGGTCAGCGCGTCCGGGAAGTCCATGGTGACCAGATGGCTGTACACGTCGTCCATCATCGCCAGATACGGCTCGCCCTCCGAGCTGCGGCCCAGGCGGATCAGGTCCAGGGTGAAGCGGCGCAGCTCGCTGGCGGCCTCTGCCAGGCCGTTGAGATACGCCGCAGCCGGCACGCCCAGTTCGGAGGGACCGGGCAGGTCGCCGCCGCGGACGAACGCGAAGAGCGTATGGGCTTCCACCAACTCCTTCAGCGCGTCCTGGGTGTAACCGGCGCCGTACAGATCCGCGTAGCTCGTCAGGTCGGCTGTCATCACTGCGGCCGCCTGGCGGGCCGTCGCCAGCATCTGCTCGGCCTCCGGCCACTCGTGACGATGGATGGCGCGGATGCTCAGCGCGCAATAGCGGATCAGCTCACGGCTGCGGTTGAGGGTCGCGTCGCGCACCTGGTTCTTGGCGGTAAATTCGCCACGGATTTCTTCGATGATTTGGGCCAGTTCGGGCACGAGATTGCTCCTGTGTGAACCTCACGCGTCCGACATCTATCTGAGCCGCCAGGCCGCCGCAAGAGGTTACACGACGAATTATACCTGTTTTGCAAGTTCCGACCAAATCGGCCCGCTTTTGCCGATCAGCCTCTCTTGTGCTATGATCCCCAAGCTCGCTCGGCGACCCGGTCGCGAGCGAGTTTTTGCCCGATCTTCCCCGGCGGCGGGGACACGAATGAGGTACGACCCACAATGCAATTTCCGCCTGAACTGCTGAACCAAATCGGCGTGATCCTGGAGATGTTCGTGGCCGGGATGACCGCCCTGACCGTGGCCTTCTGGATCGCGCTGGTCATCTGGACCCTGCGCGACATCCGGTCTCGTACGCGCGACTTCTTTGCGTGGCTCCTGGCCGGCCTGCTGGTGCTGATCCTGGGGCCGATCGGTCTGCTGCTCTATATGCTGCTGCGGCCCAAGCACTCCCTCGCCGAGGTTTACGACCGGCAACTGGAAGAAGAGGCGCTGCTGCGCGACATCACGGCGCGGCGAGCCTGTCCCAAGTGTCAAACCGTCACCGAGCCGGATTGGCTGATCTGCCCGATCTGCGCTACCGAACTGCGACGCACCTGCGCAATGTGCGGCAAACCACTGGAGTTGAACTGGGTGGCCTGTCCCTATTGCAAGACCGCGGTCGGTCAATCGAAGTCTTCCGGCAACGGCCGCAACGACCAGCCTGCGCTCTTCCCCGAACAGGAAATGGCGAGCTGAGTCGACGACCCAACATCCATCCGCGGGGCACAGCACCCGGCGCGCATCACTAAATCAGAACGGCGTATTCAAAATCAGTTGCAGGGGCGGGTTTTCCGTCGTCAACACACGCTTGCTTTTTACACCAGCCATGTTGTAAAGATCAACTCGCCATTGGCATGGAGAAACCCGCCCCTACGCCCCAACTACATTTGAACACACCCAAATCAAAACAATATTGCGCAAAGTGGAAATCCACCTTGCGCAGCGTCTTTGTGTGGATTGCACTGTCAGTGGTCGCGTAGCCTGTGGCCTGGCTCATTTCGCCATGCGCAGCGCTGCCAACCGCACCACCGCCACGACGTACTTCCACCCCTTGCGCAGATAATCCCAGACATTTGCCCCCGTCTTTGACTCGCCACTGAAGCGGGCGCCGCAAGCGTAGGGTACTTCTTCGACGCGATACCCCATCTGCTGGGCGCGGGCCAGCAGATCGATGCAATACTCGCCGTAGTCGCCGGTCAGCCTGATCTTATCGAACACCTCGCGCCGGGCAGCCACGAAGCCGCTGGTGTAGTCGCGCACGCCCCAACCCAGCAGAAGCGAGGCGAAGGTGTTGATAACGACCGAGAACGCACGCGCCATCAGGCCGTGGCCGGGATCGCTGCCGCCGCGCACGTAACGCGAACCGATGGCGATGTCGGCCCCGCCGTTCAACCGGTCGAGCAGCAGCGGGATCGTCTCCGGCGGCATCGCCAGGTCGCAATCCATCCATGATACCGCGCCGGTGTCCGCGGCCTGAATGCCGGCCCAGATTGCCGACGTCAGCCCGCGCTCGGTTGTCCGCAGCAGCAGACGCACGGACGCCTCACGCGCCGCGATCTCCTCCACGACCTGCCCCGTGCCATCGGGCGAGTTATCATCCACCACCAGCACCTGGACCGGCGTGCGCACACTGGCAAGGATGCCGGCGATCAGGATCGGGATATTGTCACGCTCGTTGTAAGTGGGCAGGATGGCGGTCAAGCTTAGCGGTGGGGTCATGTCATCAATCCAATCATTCAAGGCACAGTCACGGCGCCGACCGTTACACTGTCACCCATCGGTTGTCCGGCAGCATCAAGGACGCGCAGGCGAGCGCCACCACGCTCGGGTGTATAGAGCCCCGCGTCGATCCGATAGGCGCCGCTCGGCGCATCGGCCGGCACGGTGAACGTGTGGTGATCCACGATGATCTCGCCCTGATCCCAGCGCGTCGTGGGATATGAATTACCCAGCGGAGGGCTATCGTGTTGGGCCCAAAGGGTGTTGCCATCGGCCCTGGCTGGCCCTAACAGATGCGTAAACACAGTGTGGCTCAACTGTGTCGGCCCATCGTCAGCCTGCCAAAACAAGGTCACGGTCACAGGTTCACCGGGGCGAGCCACGCTACTGGACAGGCTGCTGCCCAGCAGCGCGATCCCCTCCTCAAAGTGCGCGGCTATTTCGGTTTGCATGGGCAGGGAAGGTTTCGTGTTCGCAGCCACGGCAAAGACCGACGAATGCGGCACACCATAACCGTTCGAGACCGAGTGGGTGACGCGACCCGCAGGATAAATCGCTTGCAGTGCAGGCAACGATAGATGGTCCCCCAGAAATTCTGTCACCAGGTATAGGGCAGGGCCCCGCCCGGGCGGGGCCAGCACCAGACCCTGTTGGCCGTCGAAGGTCCGCAAGTCGCGATCGCGAACCTGCCACGTCACCGGCAGATGGACGACGTTCTGCTCACCTGCCGGGGTGTAGTAGAGCCGCGTGTCGGCCGATGACGTCGCAGCATACTGGCCGATATCGACCAACCCTACGTCGAAGTAATGGAACAACTCCTTACTCTGCCCCCAATCGACAAAATAATAACGGTAGGACCAAACCCCCGTGTAGGCCAGGGTTGTCACGATCGCCAACCCGGCTGCAAATGATACCGCAACTCGCCAGGCACGCCCTCCGCGTGCCAAATTACGAACCACATCGAAGAACCATCCCATCCCCAACGCCATCAGGATAACCATCGGTGGCAGCGAGCCGATAGCGCGGCGGAGACTGGGCGCATCGTCGGTCAAGACCGAGGGCGCCAACATCCAGACAAACCAGATCAACAACAGGCCGTATTCGGCACGCCGGATGCACCGGAACGCGACGCCGAGACCCACCAGGAATACCACTGCCAGTGCGCTGGGTATCGGCGGCCGGGCTGGGATGTTATCGCTGAGATTAGGATCACCCCCGAGCAGGAAAACACCGGCCACCTTGAGCACATTGCGCGCCAGACCCAGCAGCGGTAATTCACCCTCGCGTTCACCTGACAGAATATTCACCTGGGTGCTGCGCTCTGTGAAGACAGTCGGCTGGCGATAGGCAGAAACCGCTATCGGCAGTATCGCCAATACCATCACGAACACCAAGACCAGCAACTGGCCGCCATAGCGTCGCAGGAAGCCTCGCTCTTGTATGGCCTTATAGATGAGAAAGCACACGAGGAGGCCTGGCAGGAACCAGGCAGCTTGATAGGTGTAGAACGTGCTGCCCCAGAAAAAACCTGATATCGCGAACAGCCACCACCGGCCTGTCCCGAGACCTTGCCAGAGGAAGAGCACCGCCAGGATGGCCCATAACGGTAACAGGATGACCTCGACGCCGCGGCGGCTGAAGGCGGTATGCCACGGCAAGACGGCAAGGATCAACGCGGCGATGAACGGCATGAAACGCCGCACACCCGCGGAGGCGCCCGGCTCCTGTGATGCCTCGCCCGAGCCTGCCGGCACAGGGAACAGCACGCGCACGAGCAGATACAGCGCCAGCACTGTCACCACGCCGACGATCGCGGATACATAGCGGATCGCCAGCATCTGTTCACCGCCAATGAGAAACGCCAACGCGGTCAGATAGATTTTTAGCGGGGGAACACCGTTGTTACCGACGAACAAGATGGGCCGATAGCCAGGCTCGGTCAGAATCCGGCGCGCCTCCAAAGACTCGAACGCCTCGTCAAAATCCATGCCGGGCGGGATATGGCCCATCTGCCAAAAGCGGAAGAAGATCGCGACGCCGATAACCAGCGCCAACAACAGCCAATCGAGATGGGTGAACCGCGCACGCACCGCGGCGCTTGCTGCTGAAGGTCGTCGCAAATCCGTTGAATTCATTGCACTTGCACCGTGCCGAGGATCACGTGATCCTCGGCGCCTGGACTTGTTGTGATGGCCCGCGCGCCGCCCGCGAGCGGATCGTACAACCCCACTTCGATGCTGTATTCGCCCGGCGGCGCGTCAGGGGGCAATCGAAGCTGATACTCATCCAGGACCAGATCGCCGGATATCCAGGTTGAAGTCGGCACACTGCCCTGCCCCGGCTGCGCATCTCCCCCAGCCCACACCCGGTTGCCGTCAGGCTTGGCCGGCCCCAACAGATGCGTGAAGACGGTCCAGTCCTTGCCCGGTTCACCTGTCGCGCGCCACCAGAGCTGCAGATAAACGATATCGCCTGGTCGGTAAGTCGCGTCCGCACGATCCAGGTCGAAACCGACCAGATTGATGCCCGGCCAACTGGCGTGAGCCTGATCCTGCGGCTGGCGGGCCGTGACAGCGCCGTAGGGCACGCGATAGGCGCGGGCGTAGATCTGACCGGCCCGGTCGCGAAACGTGTGGGTTTCAGTTGCATCGGGATAGAGGCTGCGCAGCACTTGCTCGCCGCGGAAATCCTCGTGCTCGATCACGATGTAGGTCGTGGGTCGATCAGCCGCCGCGGCGAGGAAAGCATGCCGGCCATCGAAATGGCGCACGGGCCGCCCTTCACGCCAGGCAAACGCGAGCGTCATGTCGGTTGCCGGCCGTGGGGTGATGTACACAGCCTCATCGGCCGGCAGGCCCAGCACATACTGGCCGATCTCCCACAAACCCTGGTCATAGGCATAGTAGATCGCCTGGCTATTGCCCCACTTACCGAAGTAAGCAGTCATCGTGTACACGGTCGCGCCCAACATGATCACCGCGACGACGATCACGCGGCCGAGCCAGCGCAGCCGATCCATACCTGCGGCGATCTGTTCGGGTGAAACACCATCCTCACGCAGCCGGGCGGGCACCTCATCCGGTCGGGTCGCAAGATCAACGCGGCGTTGGCCCAGCAGAATCGCCAGCCCCAGGCCGCACAGCAGCGCCACAATCGGCGCGGCGCCCACTACCCGCCGAAAGTGCGGCGCATACTCGCTGAGCACTGTGGGAATCAACATAATCGCACCGGCCAGCAGGATTACGCCAAATGCCGGACGCCGCCAGCGCCAGACCGCCACACCCAAACCGATCAGAAACGGGATGCTCATCAGGATGTCCAACACGGGCAGGCCGGGTTGGTTATTACGCGGATCGGGGTCGCCGCGCAAGTTGAACATCGCGGCGGTCGCCACCAGATTGCGTAACGGTGTGCCACCGGTCGCGCCGGCCGGCCCCACAGCAATCTGGCTGGAGCGTAACAGCAGTTGGTCCGGGTGCTGGAGCCAGTTCAGCCCCAGCGGCGCGATGACGATGAGCGCGACGAGGCCGGAGAGAAGCAGAGGAGCGGAGGAACGAAGGAACGATGGGCTCCCGATGGGTGCTCGCTCCTCTATTTCCCTGTTTCCCTGTTTCCTTGTTTCCTCGTTTCCTTGTTTCCCTGTTTCCTTGTTTCCTCGTTTCCTTGTTTCCTCGTTTCCTTGTTTCCCTGTTTCCCTGTTTCCCTGTTTCCCTGTTTCCCTGATCCTCCACACCAACGTTCCCGCACCGAGCAGCAATGCGATCACCGGCAGCAATCGACCTGCGGGATACGTGTAGGTCCCCAGGCCCGCCGTGAGGCCGAAGGCGATCCACGCGCCCAAGCCATTTGTCCGCACAGCGCGCCAGAACGCCCACAACATCAAGGTCAACAGGAAGGGCACAAGGATCGGCTCGATCCCCACGCGACTGAAGAAGACATGCCAGCGCATGACCGCCAGCGCGAACGCGGCAAACAAGGGCAGCGCCGCCGGCATCAGCTTGTCGGATCGGATCAGTTCCCGGCTCAACGCATAGAGCGCAGGCACGGTCAGGGTACCAATGAGCGCAGCGACCCCGCGCATAACGGTCGGCGTCTCGCCGAACAGGCGAAACGCCAGGGTGGTCAGGTAGATAAACATCGGCTCGACGCCGAAGTTGCCGGGGAAGAAAATGGGGTGATAGCCGGGCTGGGTGAGCACGCGCCAGGCTTCCAGCGCCTCATAAGCTTCGTCGTAGTGAAAGCCCGGTGGGATGCGATCGAGCTGCCAAAAGCGCAAAAAGGCTGCCAGGGCCGTGATGAGCAGCAACCCCACTGGAAGGAGCCACCGTCGCGCCACCGGACTTGCTTGGTTGGACATGGATCTCACTGAGAACACGAAAAAGGCGCCAGGCGTTCCGTCGGAGCGCCTGGCGCCTCGCAACATCAGAACGGCTTACCAGCAGCGATACGCGCCGCCAGGGCCGCGGCAACCTCCGCTACGCTGCCAGCGATGCGTTGCACAGCGATGCCGGCAGCCGTCAGGCGACCCTCGGCAGCGGCATCCACGGCGTCGGGCCCTGCGAGAATCGTGACCTTTTCAGCTCCGGCCGCTTCATCGGGCCGAAAACCGAAGGCCGGTGCGAACGCCAGGAGGTATTCCTGCGCGAGCAGGAGATAGGCACGCGTTGCCGGCTGGTCCGACGGCCCGAACAAGACGTAATGCGCCAGCGCTTGCCCGACCGCCGGGGCAGTCAGATCAACTGCGGTGGTGTTTGTGCCTGACAAAGTGATGGGGGCCGATATGATCTGTGTCCCCGCGACTGCGACGCGATAGGTCCCCGCGGGCAGGCCGGCGAACCGGTAGGTTTCATCCGCGGCGACGGGCAAGGTCGCAATCTGCGCACCGTCCCGCGTCAACGACAGCGTACGCCCCACTCCATTGTGGATGCGCCCTGAAATGACACTCTCCGCCAGCAACAGCGTCAGGTCAAGATGAGCCTCATCCTGCCCGTTGACCCGAACGGGCGTGCTGCGGAGCTGAGTGTCCGCAACGGCGACAACGTATTCGCCCGCGCCCAGGTCGGCAAAACGGAAGGTTTCGTCCGCCGCCAGGACCTGCGTGGCAACCAGGGTATCGCTACGCAGTAGTTGGGCGGTCCGCCCGGCTGCATGATGGATGACGCCGTAGACCACGCTGTCAGTATACACCACATCGGAATTTCGCACCTTCAGATAGGTCACGCTGAACGAGTGATGAAACAACGTATTGCCGGTTGCTTCATCGGGATGGCCGGTGTGGATGCCCGTGACACGATCCGAGGCCAGCTCCTTGCCCGGCATGCCGAGCGCGACAACATCGCATACTTGCCCTTTCCACATCGGCAAGTTGGTCCCCGGCTCATTCAGCGGTTTGTCAATCGTGACGATCTGCTCACCGCCCACCCAAGTGATTCGTGCGCGTGCGCCGAGAACCCGCCCACCGAGAGAGCCGGGATCGGGGGCCGTTGCGGGATCGAGGATGTCCAGATAGATGTGATGGTTTCCGTGGTTCTCCTTCGGTGTCAAATGATGGACGCGTACTGCCTGCCAGTACCACGCGCCCAGCGCGACCGTCGCGGGCACGATCGCCACACCATACGCCTGCGCATCGTTGATGACATCAAACGGCGCAGTAATAGCAGCCGTGGGGGACAGCGTCGGCGAAGCGGCTTCCGTTTGACGACCGCCTAGATTCTTAACCCAATTCCCGATGCGTTGAAACAAACCCATCGCGTCATCCCCCCTTCAGCGCAGCCAACAAACGCGCAAATGCCTCAGCCAGGGCGAACCCATCGCCTGGTAACCGCTCCACCTGGCAACCTGCCGCGCGCAACGTCTCTTCGACGGACACCGGCACACTGCTACCGACGATCGTTACCTGAGCGGCCTTTGCAGCTTCATCTGGATTGAAGCCGCCACTGGCGCCGGAGCGAAGCAGATGGTCGGTTGCCAGAGATAGCGCCAAACGCTGCTCGGCATCGACGGATACCCCGGCTGCGGTCTGCGCGAAAAGGAAGTAGCGCGCCAACAATTTACCGGACAGCGGAGGCAGGTTCAGGTCCTGGGTGATCGTTACACCCTCGCCCACCTGGATGCCGGTGATCAGTGGATTACTCTCGCCCACGGCCAAGGCGTAGACCCCGACCGGGAGGCCAGTGAACTGGAACGCGCCGGCGCTATCCGCTTGGGTCCGAGCGACCTCGACGCTGTCCCGCAGAAGACGCACCGTTGCCCCGGCTACGGCTGCGCCGCCGCTGGCGAAAACACGACCCTGTAGTGTGCTGTGGGGATCGGGAAACGCCCACACGATATCCCCGATGTACTCTCCCCGACCATCCAGCACAATGCCCTTGAGCGTTATCCCCTTGCCGCCAGCCACTTCAAGGCTGTAAGTACCGGCAAGCAGATTGGCGAAACGGTAGGTCCCGTCGGCAGCCGTGTGCATTTGGGCCACGAGCAGGCTCTCACGACGCAGCGTGACCATGATATCAACTTTAGGATGCCCTGCGCCATCGGCCACACGGCCGCGAATCACACTATGCTGATTAGGAGCCAGATCGATCGGGGCCAGTTGCAGCCGGTTCTCACCGGTCAGCACCAGGTCGCTGAGCACCTGCGTAGCGACCTCCAGCCGATAGTGCCCGGCTGGCAACCCCTCAAAGCTAAAGTTGCCATCAACATCCAGCAACGCCTGGCGCGTCCAAGACCACGGCTGCCGCGCATAGAGCACCACTGCCAACCCATCGGACGGTGCGAGCACCCGACCAGCCAGGACGCTGCGCAGCGGGAAGATCTGCTTGAAAAGGTCCCCTGCCGCCAAGGTGATGTGCGCGGCAATCACCCCGATGCCCGTTAGTTCGAGGCTGTAATCACCCGGGACCAGGTTCGCGAAGGCGAAACTGCTGTCGGCCTTCAGCGGCATTTCCTGCGATCCGGAAGAACCCACCAGGCGCACGACACGGCCCGGCTGCCCGCCCGGCACGCTGCCATCGATCTGCGCCGACGAACCGGTAGGCTGGAGTTGGAAGTTTACCTCGTAGGTGATGGGTTGGCCGTCGCGGCCCGGCACATGCGCCGTTTCCAGATTATCGGCCACGTCGCTGGCCCAGTCACCTTGCGCCACCTGAAGCATGAAGAGACCTGGCGTGTGCAAGAACTCATAGCTTCCGGCTGGTCTGTAGGGGTCGTTCCCGGTCATCGCGACCGGGAACACGGTGCCCGACGCGGCGCCGTGCCAGCGCATCTGCACCTTGATCCCCTTCAAAGGTGTGCCGCTGGCATCGCTGACAACACCGTAGAATACTTTGCGATTCCCAGTTTCCTGGGCAGACAGTAGCCGCTGCCGGGTCACGGCATAGCGATAACCTGCCGCTGCGCCGGTCGTCAGCTTCAGGTTCTTGCTCTGCCAGCCATCCAGCGCCAATCCGGCGACGGTAATGCCGGGGATCGTGAGCCGATAAACGCCAAGTGGCAGGCCGCTGAAGCGGAAAGCGCCGTCCGCCGCGGTGGTGGTTTCAGCGACCTGGGCTCCGTCGCGCGCCAACTTGACCGTGAGACCAACCAATGATGCGCCGGACGCGCTTTGTACTGTACCCGTCAAGGAACTATTGCTGCCGTCGGTGAGTCGGATCGTCACCGGTTGAACCGGTTCCTGCGTCGCTGTGACACCCCGCCGCACAACACCCCAGGGTGAGACGGAAAGATCGTAAACGCCGAGCAATAAGTTTTCAAAGCGGAAAGCGCCGTTCCCAGCACTGACCGTGGAGGCCACCTCCTTATCACCCGCCAAAAGAACTACCGTCAGACCGCTCAACGGCGCGTCATTGTCGGATCGCAGCGTGACGCCTGCTACCACCGCCAGCTTCCCCTCACCCACCAGAAGGTTGGGCATCGCCTTGACTGCTGCGACCACCGGCAACTCGCCGCGCAAATTGAATTCATCGTTCCACCAATCTGTATACCACGACTGGCTCTCCCAACCCGGCGACATAAAGCCCATCCTGAAGTTGCCGATCAGCCAATAACACATCGTGAAGTAGTTGTCAGGACAACGTAGCCCATGGATCTCGCGACCGCCCTGCAGGAAGTCGTTGATGGCTACAACCCATTGAGCGTGGGTGAAGGGATCCAGGCGCGGATACCGGCGATCGTCCTTCCAGCCTATTACCGGACCACCTTCCGTGCTGATAATTGGCACCTTGTGTCCCAGGGTCTTTTCAATCATCTGATCCAACAGATGAACGCCCAGGAAACAGGCCGCATCATCCTTCAAGGTGTCGCCAGGATTCTTATCCGTAGCACGCCATTCATTGATGAGCTCGCGCGGGTGGCCCTCCCAGGCCCACGGACCGAGACGCTCGTATTCTTCCTGGCTGACTGGAGCGCCTTCCTGGTTGACTGGGTCGTAGGGGTAGTCGAGTGGGTGGTTCAACGTGTAGTTGTGAACTGCGACCCATGCGCCGCTGCGAAAGAGGTCTGCTCGCCCCTTCTGAATGACCAGTTCGATTGGATTATCCTGGGCGCCGACGCCCATGGCGGGGAAAGCTGGCAACCCGCCCAAACTGATGATCTTATCGGCATCAAGGATAAAGTTATCGACGACAATGTCCTGCCAGTTGGGTGGCATGCGCCCCCGCGCCACTCAGCCGGCAAATCAGGCTCGTTGTTGGTCTCGAAGTAGCGCACACCTTCCGAGACCATGCGCCGAACCGTTTCCGTTTCCCGGCCCCCGATGGCGTTCGGGTTCGGAGTTGCCCGAAAAAGACGGACGATCGGCATGATGTCAGCAGCCAACAGGCGCTTGCAGAGATCCAGCGATGAGCCGCCGCTGTCATCCAGCAGCTTGACCCATTTTATCCCCATCGCCTTCAATTCATCGATCCAAAAATCCGCCGCGGAACCCATAGGGTGATAGACCGATACTGACCAGTGGATGCCGCGACGGTTGTCGTTCGCCGGACGAGGAAAATCTTCGATGCGCATAGCTCCCTCCCGGGAATATTATAGCATAAGTTGGTAGACACCCCACATGTCTGTCCACCGTCTACAACATATCCACAGGATCAATATCAAGCCGCCAGCCCAAGGGCGGTGGCGCTTGGCGCAGCAGGGTCGTCGGATCAGGGCTGCGCACCACAATCTGCCAGCGATACTCGCCGCGCTGCTGGCTGAAGAAGCACGGCGCGGGGCCGATCAGATCGGTGTCGGTCAGGCCCAGACGTGCGATCTCGCCGCGCAACTGCTCGGCCAGGCGCGTCGCCTCCGCCTGGGCCTTCGCCCGCTGTGTGTTGTAGCAGACCAGCCGGGCCAGGCGCCGCACGGGGGGGTAGCCCTGTTGCCGGCGGAAGGCCATCTCCTGCCGGTAGAAGGCGTCATAGTCGTGGTTGCTCGCCGCCACGACCGCGTAGTGGTCGGGGTGATAAGTTTGGACAATCACCTCGCCGCCCAACACACTGCGCCCTGCGCGGCCCGCCACCTGGGTCAACAACTGAAAGGTGCGCTCCGCTGCGCGAAAGTCCGGCAAAAAAAGCCCCGTGTCTGCAGCAACGACCCCGACGAGCGTCACCAGCGGCAGGTCAAGGCCCTTGGCGATCATCTGGGTACCGATCAGCACGTCGGCCTCGTGCGCGGTGAACTTCGACAGGATGGCATCGTGCGAACCTTTGGCCCCGGTCACGTCCCGATCCCAGCGCAGTGTGCGTGCATTGGGAAATTCCAGGCGCACGGCTTCCTCCACGCGCTCGGTACCGGCGCCGAAGTAGCGGATGCGTCGCCCCCCGCATTCCGCGCAGATAGTGGGTGCAGGATAGCGTCGGTTGCAGTGGTGGCACACCAACGCCTCACCCTCGCTGTGAAACGTTAGCGGCACAGCGCAGCGCGGACAGGCTTCCACGTGGCCGCAATCCCGGCACATCACGAACGTCGCCGCGCCGCGACGGTTCAAATAAAGGATCGCCTGCTGCCCGGCCTGCAAAACGTGTCGCAGGCCCGCGGCCAACGCCCGGCTGAACATGCTGCGGTTGCCCACGCGCAACTCCTGGCGCATGTCGATGATGCTGACCGGGGGCAGATCACCCAGCGTGGCAGTCTGCGGAAAGGGCAGCGCCGCAGAAGGATCACTCCATTCACCCGTCCAAATTCGCTGCGGCAAGGCCAACAGGCTGATCGCACCGCGCCGCGCCGCGAAATAGGTCTCCAGTGCGGGCGTTGCGCTGCCGAGGATCACCGGCGCAGCGGTGATGCGCCCCAGCTCGACCGCCGCCGTGCGCGCGTGGTAACGCGGGGTGCGCTCCTGTTTGTACGAGGACTCATGTTCCTCGTCCAGCACGATCAGCCCCAGACGGGGGAAGGGCAAAAAGAGCGCCGAACGCGAACCGACGACCACCTGTGCGGCCGGGTGATCTGTCCGCACCCGGCGCCAGACATCGAAACGCTCGCCGTCGGCTAGCTCGCTGTGCCACACAGTGACCCGGCCGGGAAGCGCGCGGCGAACCGCCGGATGGTCTGCGGTGTCAACGCGATCTCCGGCACCAGGACGATGGCCTGCTGTCCGCGGCCGAGCACCTCGGCGATCGCCCGCAGGTAGATCTCCGTCTTGCCTGAACCGGTCACGCCGTGTAGCAGAAACACGCCGTCCGCGCCCTGAGCTTGTCGAAGGGCGGCCGCCTGGCCATCGATAAGAGGCGCTTCGCCAAGAGGCGCTTCGACGCGCTCAGCACCCGCAGAAATCCGTTGATGGATAACTGCCCAGGCGCGCTGCTGATCATCGGTCAATTCCAGCGGGCGATCCAGCGCAAACTCATAGCCGGCCAACGGATCGCGCCAGATCATCTCCTCGGCGACGGTGACCAATCCTGCGGCTTCGAGATCACGCAGGGTGTCCAGGTTCGCCCCCGTCTCCGCATACACCCAACCGATCCAGGCCGTGCCACCCTGCCCCTGTAACGCTTCCAGCACGGCACGCTGCTTCTCCGCGCCCCGCAGCGCCACCAGCGCGTCGGTGACAGCTTCCCCGACCAACGCCAGGCTGACGGTGGCCGGCCCCTTGCCCCCTAGCCGGTCGATCGTCACCCAGCCGCGCGCAGCCAGCGCCTTGACCGGCCCCTCGCCGCAGCTCGCAGCCGCACAGACATCCTTGAGCGTAGGTGCCGCCGTTCCCGCGCTTGCCGGTTCTTTGGTTCGCGCCAGCCACGCCAGTGCGTCCGCCTGTTTTGACCCGCGACCCAATGCCGGCAGCGATCGCGCGATGGTATCCGCATCGGCCAACAGGCGCACCTGCCGGTCGGTCTTCGGCCGCGGTGGTGGCGAGGGGAAAGCGACTTCGCGCGTCACCAGCCCCTGCGCGATCAGCGGACCCAGGTCAGCGCGCTGGGTCACGCCGCGTAGGCCCTCGCTGACCGCGGCCCAGTCCCCCTCCTGCTGGGTAATGTGAGACAGAAGCGCAGCCTGGTTAGGCGTCAGGCCGGGTGGCGCAAGCTTGGCTGTTCGCACCAACACGGTACGCCCGCGCTGACTCAGGCCAACGGGCAGCATCAACAGGAGCGATTCGATCAAGGGTGCAACGTAGTAATCACTGACCCAGTAGGCGAGCTTGATTTGGGCGGGTGTGAGGACGGGCTGTGCCCAAACCAGGGAGATAATCTCTTGCGTTTCGAACGAGGGGGCCGCATCGGAGAGACGCAGCACCACGGCCTGCAGACGACGCCCGCGAAATGGTGTCCACACCAGGTGCCCCGGCTCCAGCCGCCCGACCAAGTGATGGGGCACGGCATAGGTGAAGGTCCCAGTCAGGGCGTCCGCTGCGGCGCTGGCCCGCCGGCCCAGGGGTGTGTTGACGCAGACATCGGCGTAGAGCATGTCAAATATATGCCGCGGCGGCCATATAACCCACGCAGTAGGTTCCTGGTCGCTTATTCCCGGTCACATCACCGGATGTGGTATAAGCCAACACCTGTGCGCGCCGGGCGCCGAGTTTTTCCGCAACGCGCAGGACGGTCACCAGCCCCACGGCGCCGCAAGCTTGGACACGTTCCTCTTGAAGCGCCGCCCTGAGTCCGGCCACATCGAAAGCATCCACCAAATCCAACAGCATGCGGTCAATACGGACCACCGCGGCGTAGTCCTCCAGATGGGTCAGATCGGTGCTTGCAACCAGCAGGCTTGTGCCGTCAGCGCACAGTTCCGCCAGGGCGCCGGCCATTTGCTCGATGTGTACTGATGTCCCAGGATCGCCGATGTATTCGCCCGCCATGATCGGCACAAGCTGGAAGCCGCTCCCGGACGAACCACTCAGGGCCACCTGCAGGAAGGGAAGCTCGATCTCCAGCGAGTGCTCCTGATCGCCGCGCACGACTGTCAAGGGGACGCGCTGCCCCAGCTTAGCGATGAAGTCGTGATCCAGGCGCATGTCACCGAGGGGGGTACGGTAAGCGACTTCAGCGGGCGTCATCCACGCACCCAGCTTGCTGCCGCGGATGAGTCCATGCAGCGGGCCGATGAGCACCACGCGGGCATAATCGACGTCGCGCACCTGCGCGAAGGCGTGCGCGGCAGTCGGGCCGGAGTAGGCATAACCGGCGTGCGGGCTGACCAGTGCCACCACCTTGCCAGATGTCTGCGTCGGAATCACCTGCGCAAGATAGCCCTCGACCGTCTGCCGCAGGGCCGGCGCGTTGTCGGGATACCATGTGCCGGCGATGGCTGACTCGCGTACCGCTGCGCTTCCGAAAGCAGCCACGTTGCACCTCCTGCGGACGCCTACGGTTGAAACCCGCTGAAGCGGGTTGATGCTCCGGCGCGCAGTGCGTTTCAACGCACTTTCCCTATCAAGCGGTGACACTTGCACCGCACTTGCAGTGCGGTGCAAGTGTCACCGCCACCAACCTGCTATTCGGGCAAACTCTGCAACGCCTGGCGCGCATAGTCGGCGCGCTGGCCCACGGCCTCTTGCGCCAGGAACCGTTCCAACATGACACGCGCTTCAGAAGCACGGCCCTGCTCGGCATACACCAGGCCCAGCATTAACTCAGAATCAACCTGGTTCGGCACCTGTTTGAGCACCGTTTCCAGCGCCGCTGCGGCCTGCGGCAGTTCGCCAAGTTGCGCCTGCACCACCCCCAAAGCATAGTGGTTGTCCGGATCGGTTGGATCTGCCGCCACCGCCCGTGTCAGCAAAGCCTCCGCGCCGGCGAGGTCGCTTCTGTCCAGGGCGGCCTGCGCTTGTTGGCGCAACACCGGGCCGCTCTCCGCCCAACGCTGGCTCCCCAGCCAGATACCGACCAGCAGCAACAGAGTCACTGCGGCAATACCCAACCAGCGTCGCTGCTTCGAAGTGCGGTCGCGCATCATGCCCACGGGTTCGGCGCCGACCAGCGCCCATTCGACCTGGTATTGCGGCGCCATCACCCAGCCTAAACCAAGCCCCGCCAGCAGGCCGCCCAGGTGCGCGATGTTGTTAATGCCCGGCACGGTAAAGCCGAACACCAGGTTGATCCCGATCATCATCGCCAGGTTGCCCAGGCGTTGGCGGCCGAACTTGCCGAGCAGCGGACGATTACGCAGGAAGAAGGCGGCCTCGGCGCCGATCAGCCCGAAGATCGCGCCCGACGCGCCAAGCGAGGGCACGTTCGGGCCCAAGAGGAAGTAGGCCACGTTGCCGGCCAGGCCCGTCAGCAGATAGATCGCCGTGAACCAGCCCGAACCGAGCAGGCTCTCCATGTCGCGGCCCACACTGAAAAGCGCCCAGCCATTGAAAGCCAGATGCATCAGCCCGCCGTGCAGGAAGATGGCGCTCAACAGACGCCAGTAGTCCCCGCCGAAAATCAGCGAGTTCAATTGAGCGCCGGCTGTAATCGACGCGGCCGTCGAGATGTCAGTCACCGACCGGCTGATGAACACTTCAGCCAGGAAACTCAGGCCGATCAACCCCAACAGAATATTGGTGACGACCGGTTTCGCCAATGGCAGGCGAACGCTCGGTGTTGGCGCCTGGACAGCCTCCGCTTCAGGTGCAATCATATCGTCACCGGCTGCCAATCAATCCGGCACTTCTCGGCCTGGATGATGGCGATCACCTGGTCAACCGTTTCAGCGAGGTTGCACTCGCAATTCACGACACGGTATTTGAACTCGTGGGCCCGCTCAAGTTCGGCGCGGGCGGTGACGATACGCCGCTGCAACTGCGCCTCATCCTCGGTGTGGCGACGGCGCAACCGGTCGATCAACGCTTCCTCCGTCTCCGCGGTCAGGAAGATCGTCACCGCCTGGGGCGCCAACTGCCGCACCGTCGCCGCGCCCTGCACATCCACGCGCATCACCACGTCGCGTCCGCTGGCGAGGGCTGCACGCACGCCGGCCTTGGGTATCCCCTTGTACTGGTCATAAACCACCGCGTGCTCAATCAGCTCACCGCTGGCGATCATCTGAGTGAACTCGGCCTCAGACACGAAGTGATAATCTACGCCATCCACCTCGCCGGGCCGCTGGGGACGCGTGGTAGCGGTCACCACAAAGTAGCAGGGATAGCCACGCTCCTTAACAAGCTGGATCGTAGCATCTTTGCCCACGCCTGAGGCCCCCGAGATGACTACCAGCACCGGCCGCGACGCACGCAGATCGGCGTACCACGCGCGGGCAACGTTTTGCCCGTCATCTACAATCGGTTGATCTGAGTCACCCATGCAACACCTGAGGGATGTTTTGAATGTGACGCCCGACTACGCTATAATTCACGCACCAAGTCGCACAACTGCGAGTAGCAGATTCCGCGCGACTCACTTCTTGTTGTTCAACATTGAGGGATCATGCCCATCTACGAATACACGTGTCACGACTGTAAACGCCGCGTCAGCCTGCTCTGGCGCTCCTTTGCCGATGCCGAGGAACGCTCGGCCGCCTGCCCACGCTGCGGGGGAACCAACCTCACCCGGCTGATGTCCCGCGTCGCTGTGCTCCGCTCCGAAGACAGCCGGATGGATGATCTGGCAGACCCTGGAGCGATGGGCGACCTGGACGAGAACGACCCCAAGTCCCTGGCGCGCTTCATGCGCAAAATGGCCGGCGAAACCGGCGAAGACCTCGGCCCTGAATTCGATGAGGTGATCGGACGGCTGGAAGCCGGCGAAGATCCCGAGACCATCGAAAAGTCCATGCCAGAACTGGCCGCCGGTGAAGACAGCGGCATGGGCGGCCCATACATGGGCGGCGACGATTTCGGCGTGATGTAGTGCGATAGTGCGTTAGTGCGGTAGTGCGGGGTAGTCCAGCCATCTGATAATACAAGCGCTAACACAATCACATAGCTGACTATTCGCCTAGCGCACTAACTGACTATCGCACTAACGCACTAACTACGCCTGCACAAACTGCTCGACATTCATGACGAATGCCACCGTGCCGCCGACACTCACCTCGATCGGCTCGGACATTTCCAGCCCGGGACCTTCAAGCGTCGGCAACGGCGACACCCATTGTGTGCGGCGCCGACACGCCTGGCGTAGGATTTCCACGGCCTGCTGCACCTTCTGATCTTCCGTCCCCAGGAAGATCGTCGCATTCCCCTCACGCAGGAATCCGCCCGTGGTACTGATCACCGTCGCCCGAAATCCCGCTTTCGTCAAGCGGTCCAACACCTCGCGCGAGTCATCACTGCTGACGATGGCCATGATAAGTTTCACTGCGAAGCCCTCCCCACTGCAAGGCGCAGACCCCCACACGGCCTGGCAAACCTTGCGTATTGCCTGCACCGGTTACGGTAGCAGAGCCGCCACGCGCTGACGGATATCGGCTTGAATGATCTCCACGCCACGCAGGGCGTCCAGCACAAACCAACGTCGCGGTTGGTCCGCAGCCAAAGACAGATAACCACGGCGCACACGTTCCTGAAAGTCCAGGCGTTCGCGCTCCATCCGGTTCCACTCGGCCTGATCACCGCCCTGTTTGCGACGCAGACCTTCCGCCACCGGCAAATCCAGGCAAATCGTCAGCGCCGGAGTCAGCCCGCCGGTCGCGAACAGGGTGATCTGCCGGAGCGTGTCCAGATCGAGCAGGCGGCCATAACCCTGGTAGGCCAGCGTCGAGTCAGCAAAACGATCGCACAGCACCACGCCACCCTGCGCCAGGTGTGGTTGAAGCTTTTCACGGACAATCTGCGCCCGTGCGGCGGAAAAGAGGAGGATCTCAGCCTCGGCGCACATCTCAGTATGCGCAGGGCTCAGCAGAACGTCGCGAATCGCCTCGCCGATGCGGGTGCCGCCCGGCTCACGCGTGGTCAAAACCGCTCGACCCTGCGCGCCCAGCCAATCAGCCAAAAGGCGAATCTGCGTGGTCTTCCCGCTGCCTTCCGGCCCTTCGAAAGTAATGAATAGCCCCATTCAACCGCCCGGGAAGATACGAACGCGACGCCGCGGCTCGTTGCCGTAGCTGTGTGAGACCAGATTAGCCGAGCGCGCCAACTCATGCTGGACGCGCCGGATCTCCGCGTCAGCGGGGCGCAGATCCTCTGACGCGGATCCGGCCAGCACACGCCGGATCGCCGCCTGCGTCTCGGAGATTGCACGCTCGACGGGATCTTCCGGTATCACCTGCAATCCGAAGATATCGCCCAGGCACGCCTCTGCCTGATTCACCGTGTTAGCCCGCAATACATACACCGGAATCCGCCGGCGTTCCGCATCCGTGATAGGCTGCGGGTGCTTGCGGTAGTGATTTTTCAGCGTGACCACCGCATTGGCTTGATCCAGGGCTTCCACGATGGCGATATTGACCCCCAGATTACGCGCGGCCTCCACCAGCCTGCCACGTCCAACGCCGTATGGGTAAATGCGCAACGTATGCGCCGGGCGCGCCGCCTGACCTTCGTCCTCAAGTTCGATCCGCGGTTCGGCGGTGAACCCATTGCCTCGCTTCTCGAAGGGCAACCGGCCCATTTCCTGAGCTGCGGGCCGCATTTCTAGCGTTGGCAGCGCGGCCGGCGGCTTTTCGATGCGCACTTGCCCGGCCTCATCGCGGAAACGAATCTCCGGATGTAGCGATTTCCCTCGCAGCAGCGCGTCCACTGCGGCCGCAACATTGTGGTGAACCGCCATTCGTTGGCGATCCTGGATCTCGATCAACACATCAAAAGTAGGCGGCGCGCGGCGTTCCAACACCGACTTCTGCGTGCCGCGGCGGCGCGCTTCCTCATCGCTCAACGTCACGCTCTCGATCCCCCCTACCAGGTCGGACAAGGTCGGGTTGATCAACAGATTCTCAAGGGAGTTGCCGTGCGCAGTGCCCACCAATTGCACGCCCCGCTCCGCGATCGTCCGAGCCGCCACCGCCTCCTGCTCCCGCCCGATCTCGTCAATCACGATGATCTGCGGCATATGATTTTCCACCGCCTCGATCATTACCTCATGCTGGAGCTCCGGCCGCGCCACCTGCATACGGCGCGCCCGGCCGATGGCCGGATGCGGGATGTCGCCGTCGCCACCGATCTCGTTGGAAGTATCGACCACCACGACACGCGCCTTCTCACTCAGGATGCGTGCCGCCTCCCGCAGCAGCGTGGTCTTGCCGACACCCGGTCGTCCCAGCAGCAGAATGCTCTGGCCGGACTTGACAATATCTTCGATTATGTCAATCACACCATAAACCGCGCGGCCGACGCGACAGGTCAGGCCTATAATGCGCTCCTGGCGATTGCGGATACAAGAAATGCGGTGCAGCGTACGCTCGATCCCCGCGCGGTTATCACTGGTGAACAGACCGCTGCGCGCGATGACGCAGTTCAGGTCCTCATCCGTGATCTCGCTGGCGCGCAACACCAGCTCGTGATCGACAAAGCGCGCCTCGGGCCGCCGGCCCAGGTCCATCACGATTTCAAGCAGACTATCGCCCTGGTTTGCCTCCCGTAACGCCTGCTCAATGGAGGGCGGTAACACCTGCAACAGGGCATCCAGGTCATCTGTAATCTTCTGTTGTTGCATACGGTCTTGAGACTACCTCTTCCTGACATCACTGTGATTGACTGCGTGCCGGTACTTCCTGAAGCACTTCTACGGTTGCGCGAGTCGCTGGGAGCGACTCGCGCACAGGGCTGGTCGTGTGGCGGACAAAGCGCAATCGCTCCAGGTAGGGCGCGAAACCGAAACCGCTCAAAGCGCCGCTCACACCCATTTCGTAATCGCGCACGGTGACATATACGGGCAGAGCACGCCCCGTCTTCTGCGCACGCTCGGCGGTGATCAGGCGCAAACCTTGCTCGATGAGTGCGCGCACCTCGCGGACCGCCAACCCGGTCGCGCCCCACAGCCGCATCCAATTGCCGGCCCGGCCGATGTGAACTTGCACGGCGCCGCGCACTTCACCGGCAGGCTCCCACACCACACCATGCCAACTGTCCGGCTCCCACCAGGAGAAAATCGGTGATCCCACTTCACCGGAAAGCGCGCCTTCCGCCTGCTGAACCAAGTGGGGGGTGTTGCGTGTATAGAGCCGCTGCAAGGCCCAACCATCGCCGGGCCCTTGTTGGCGGAAACCCGCCTGCGAATTGCCCACAAACGCGCCGGACAGCCGGTAAATCGTTTCCCGAGCGTATAGACTGAAGCCGGCGTCCATCAGATTTGATTGACCCGGAGCGCCGTCTGGAATGCTGGCAAAGATGCGCTGCAAGCCATGATTAGCAGACGCCATCGTACAGTGATTCAGCAGACGACTCCAGACAGCTATGGCTGCGTCATCATCTGACGCCTCCGGTGTTAAGGCCGGCGCCAGGTGCAGCAGGTCAGCTTCAGGCCGTGCAGTGCGCTGCATAAGCTGTACGAAACCGTTGAGCCGGTGTCTGGCGACCACCTCGTCCAATACGAACGTTGCGACCCCGCTGCCCGCCCACGGCCAAGGGGCAGTTAACGCGGTCCACAGTGGATCACGCGGATGAGTCAGCATGTGCTCGATCGCCATCGGCATGCCGCTACGCTGCAATCGTCGTACCAGCCAGACGTCGTTCAATCCGAAAGGACGAATCATAGGCAGATTCTACACGTAATCGGGGACGTTGGCAAGTGGTTTGCGCTGATCTGGCCAACACCTTAAAGCAAGCCCCCGGCCAATGGCCGGGGGCTCGGTTGACTCATCACGAGATCGGGATCAGATGGGGCTAACCTGAACAGCCTGGGGACCCTTCGGAGTTTCTTCAATTACGAAGCTCACACGTTCCCCCGCATCCAGGTTGCGGAACCCCTCGCCCACGACATTGGAATAGTGGACGAATACATCCTTGTCCCCACCATCCGGTGAAATGAAACCGTAACCCTTGCTCCGGCTGAACCACTTGACGACACCCGTGCTCTCCATGAGAAACCACCTCCTTTGGGAGAAATACTGATTGTCGTGAACACCCGCCGCGGCCTGACGCGGGCTTAACGCAGGACACAAAAAACCACCGGGCTACGCGTTCAGCACCGGTGGCTGGTGACTGTCGTACTCCCCCCACAACTTGCCGTGGCAATCACGAACGGCGGAGATACTACCATATTTGGCATATGGTGTCAAATACACAGCGGAGCTTTCCGGTCAATTGGGTAAGAGCGTGCCACTGGTGCCGAACTGGGCACGCCCTGGCCAATCGCGCTGCGCGATCATCCAACGCAGCAAGGCGTTCTCCCGGTTCAACAACTGGATCTCACGTGCCAAGACCTCGTGAAGCGAAGATTTCGCGAGGATTTCCTGTTTTTCTCGGTTGTCTATCTGCATGGCGACCCCGGCCAGGTAACCAAGCTGTTGGGGCGCATCCGGCATCGCATCCACCTTAATCTGCAGCCCGGCCGCTTCAGCAATCAGCTTGATGTAACGTGACACACCGTCTCGGACTTGATCAGCCAGAGGGGCCAATGTGTCGAGGTTGGCCGGCTCCCGTATCGGCAGAGTCTTAACCTCTCCGCGGAGATAGGGTTGATCGTGGATCAAACGGTCGATACAAAACCGTTCTTGCCCGACGGTGATAATATCGATCGTGCCATCTGACTGGTGAGAGCTTTTCAAGATGCGCGCGATCGTGCCTATCGCATGTGGTTCAGCCTCAGCGCCGATCTCCGGGCCGCGCTTGATCAGCACAACACCAAACGGTAAATCTTCGGCCAGACACCGACGGATCATCAGGCGATAGCGATCCTCGAAAATATGTAATGGTAGCATCTGACCTGGGAATAACACGGTGTTCAAAGGAAAAAGCGGCAATTCGATCACACTGATGACGTCATCCATGCCTCACCTCTCAATACGCTTTGCGGCACACCTTATCGCCACGGAACCAAGACCTCGCTGGTCGCTGTAGCGACTCAGCTTTCTAACACAACCCGCTCGGTTCATCGCCATCATACACCTATTCAGCCAAAAATGGCAATGTTCAAATTCCGCCAATTCCTCACCGACAGTCAAATCGCGCAGATCTACCCTGGCCCGCGTGGCTTTAAAGCGGTTCGCCGCCCCAGAGGGACGGCGAACATCGAGGAAGGTCAGGAAAAGTGACTCAGGTCAGGTAGTCGCGCAGCTTTCGGCTGCGGCTGGGATGCCGCAAACGGCCCAGCGCCTGGGCCTCGATCTGACGGATGCGCTCACGGGTGACTCCGAATTTCTTGCCCACTTCTTCCAGGGTATACGAGTAACCGTCCACCAGCCCGAACCGTAACTGCAAAATGCGCACCTCACGCGGCGTCAACGATTCAAAGATCTCGTCGATCACCTGCCGCAGCATGGTCTGCGAGGCGGAGTCGGTAGGGCTATCGGCCTCGGCGTCCTCGATGAAGTCGCCCAGGTAGCTATCCTCCTCTTCACCCACCGGCATCTCCAGTGAAAGCGGCCGCTGGGATACGCGAATGATCTGCTCGACTTTACGCGGGGGCACACCCAAACGCTCAGCGATTTCATCCGTTGTGGGGTCGCGCCCCAATTCCTGCACCAACTGACGGCTGGTACGAGTTAGACGGTTAATCTGCTCGTACATATGCACGGGGACGCGGATCGTGCGCCCCTGGTCGGCGATCGCCGCGTGACCGCCTGACGAATCCACCAGGTAGCATAGGTGCTGAACTTGTAGCCGCGGCGATAGTCGAACTTCTTGACCGCGCGGATCAGGCCGATATTGCCTTCCTGAATAAGATCAAGGAACGGCACACCGCGGCCGACGTACTTCTTGGCCACACTGACCACCAGGCGAGAGTTGGCCTTGATCAGGTGCTCCTGAGCGGCCTGGCCATCCTTGACAGCCAATAGTAGGCGATCTCGCTCATTCGGATCGTCGGCGCCCAGTGTCAACTTCTGCCGCGCATCACGCCCGCGCTCCATCCGCTTCGCCAGCGAAACCTCTTCGTCGGCCGTCAGAAGCGGAACCCGGCCAATCTCTTTGAGATACAGGCTGATGGAGTCATCGATGTCAATCAGATCCAGATCAATGTCCAACTCGGGAGTCTCCGTGCCCGCGTCTTCGCCGGTCTCATCGGCCTCCTCCTCGTGAAGCGTCCCAACCTCAATGCCCTGCTCGAACAAGTTCGCGAACAGATCTTCGAGCTGCTCCATGTTGGATTCAGCTTCGGGAAACGCATTCAGGACATCGTCATATGTCACGAACCCCTGGCCGCGCCCCAGAATCACCAACTGCTCGGTGGCTTCAGACGAACGATGGGAGGCAGCACCCTGCTGATCTTCTTCAGACAGGAATTCCTTGTCATCTAGCTGTGCACTCATTGGCACACTCCTCCGTCGCGGACGGCTGTAGACAGCGCCCGGTTCTCCGAGCAACCGCTCGCGTGGCCCTCACACTGCCCCGCGCCACCAGCGGTGGCTGACCGGGCCTGAGATCACTGAAGTGAATTATAACGCGTTTTGTCTTACAAGAACGTGGGCTAAGTTACGGCTTGCCCTGATTATGGCAGCTATGCTGCACTATGCGGTTCCGAATCTTCACCGCGCGGCGACTTGAAATCGTAGATACCGTCGACTTTCGACCAGATCGCACCGCAACCCCCACAAACCAGCGCATCATCGCCTTCTTTCAAGCCCAGGCCTCGACACGTGGGGCAACAGAAAAGGCCACCATCCGATACTGAACCCTCGCCCGCAACACAAGCCCGCAGAAAAATGCTGGGAGAAAGCTTCCAACCGGCGCCCACATCCTGCAAAGCACCGTCAACCGCGGCCAATATCCTCGCAGGAACGATCCGCTTGATGAACGGGTACCGGAAATGTGACACTGCCTTGCCGGCATCCACGTCAAAACCAGCGCGCTTGAGTTCCTGGATCATCCAGTCCGGGTGAAAGTCGAAATTCAGACGCACGAACTCGTAAGGCTCCGGGGTGAACGGTGACCATGACTGCCGGCGCAGAAGATAACGCACGATGGCTTTCAAGTTCCGCTTGTTGGCGTATTCAAGCACGTACGTGCCGCCCGGCCGCAGCACCGCAGCGATGCTACACAACGCCGCCGGCACATCTTCCACGTGATGCAGCACCCGCACAGTCACGGCTGTGTCGCATGTACCGGGAGCCAACGGCAAACGATACAGATCAGCAGCTACATAAACAAACCGACCTGAGTCACCCAGTCGTTCCTGCGCCTCGCGCAGACCCGACATGGCGTAGTCGACCAGGATCACCTGCTCGTAGCCGGCATACAACTCCGCGAGCCGACCAAATCCGGCGCCGATCTCAACGATGCGCTGACCAGTGGGCGGCAAGAGCCGGCTTAACGCAATCCGCTCAGCCAGATCTTCGTACTCACGCCCCTGGCCGTCCCAGAACCTGGCACGATAGCTCGTACCTTCGTAGTCACAAATCGCGTGATCCAAGCTACACTCCGCCATCACGGCGATGTTTCACGTGAAACATCGCCGTCAGCCGCTAATTGATCCTTCCCATAAATACGACAAAAGGGCGGTGGTCAACCCACCGCCCTTTCTGGCTTGCGCTGCTGCGCACCTATTATAGCACGAGTTGTCAATCCCCAGCATAGAATTAATGACGGAAATAGCAAATCGCCGCACTCTCAGCCCACGGCGCGAAAAACGCCCGTGCAGCCCAGGAGACGAGAGGCTGACGAGATCCTTATGCCGGGCTGCTTGGGCTGCGGTGGCGATAGACGATGCGCCCCTTGGTCAAATCGTAGGGCGAGAGCTCCACCCGCACGCGGTCACCGAGCAGTACCCGAATGTAATACTTCCGCATCTTGCCCGCAAGATACGCCAACACCACGTAGTCATTCTCAAGCTTGACCCTAAACGTCGTATTCGGCAACGCCTCAACGACCTTGCCGTCCATGGTCAGCTTTTCCTCTTGTTTCGCCATTTCCCCTCACCTTCCCGACTCGGGATAAGACGCAGCGCATTCCAATCGGCGAGCCGGGCCGAATAACGGCCCGAACTCCCGATAGCCACACCCTTAACGCACGGTCTCCCGTCCCTCGCGGCGACGCTGCGCCTGACGCGCCTTACGAATCGCTTTCTGCTTCTTCAGACGACGCAACTCGCTCGGCGGCGTGAACCAACGCTTCTTACGCACAGTGGGCAGGATACGTTCCTTCATTACCTCTTTACGGAAGCGTTTCAACAGCGACTCCTGAGACTCGCCGGGTCGCAATGATACTGTAGCCATCGATGTCACCTCCTTCCCCGCCAAAGCATAATCACACCACACGTCACATTCTTAACAACACGAAACCTCACCCTGCGGTGAGGCCCGTTGGATACAGCAGCCTGATAATCGTTTACAGCACTTTCTCCGCCAAAATCAGAGGAATAGGATGCTTCAACGGTACGTTTTATTTCGTTCAGGCCATTTCCGCTCCTACCAGAGAAACGTGTGTTGCTCTAGGGCCGACGGCAGTATAGCGCAAGCTGGAATGGATGTCAAAAAACTCCGCCGACCAGCTTAAGATCGGTGTGCTGTGAGTCACCGGTTACACGCGTATCTGGAATCGTGACCAGGCACTTGGCGTGCGGTGAGCCGCGACCGCCTCACTACCACACGAGTGTGTGCAGGTGTACGCGTATCCACGAAGACTGCATCAAGACCAGCACGTTTGACCTGGCATCTATCGGCTTGCCCCGGAAAAACACGCATGAGTCTCCGCAAGCGGTCGATCAGATCAGTGCCGCCTAGTTTAAGCAGGAAACGAAATAATCGGAACAGCAGCGACAGCAGCACGAAGCGCAAAACAGCAGGCCCATCGCAATTCGCCTGAACACGACGATAATTTCACACTCGCCGACCGCAACCCGCGAACGCCGGTACTGACAACTACAAGCGCACTTCGTTGGATCTCAAATGCGGTTGTAGAATGTGAAGCAGGCGTGTCGCGATCGGAAAATATGACCGCGGTCAGCGATGCAACTTAAGTCAGCTTCTTGCCCGCTGACTGTCAGCGCGCGACATACTTTGCCTAGTTGAAGCACGGACTGAATCGCCGAAACGGTAGCCGCCCACACAAATCACGCGCGGGGCACCGAAGATACGCCGGGGATCTAACTGAGAGCAAGGGGCAAAAAAGAAATATGTTTTACATAACGCTTGAAATCACTAGAAGCTCAGACTTGGACCGGATCGAAGATTATCAGCCCGAGCTTGCCCCTGCGATCACCACCACATATTCCCCCCTTGGCTTCGACTGGCGCAGAGACTCAATGAGATCCGAAAGCTTGCCGCGCAAAATGGACTCATGCAGCTTCGTCAGCTCGTGCGCCAGCGCGGCCGGGCGATCGCCATAGATCGACAGCGCGTCGCCGAGGAACGCCTCCAATCGATAGAGGCTCTCGTAAAACACAAGCGTGTGCGGGGACTCCCGATCAACTTCCAGAAACCGTCGCCGGGGACCGGACTTGTGCGGCGGGAAGCCCCGGTAGGTGAAGCTATGCACCGGGAGTCCGGAAAGCACCAGCGCCATCACCACTGCAGATGCGCCGGGAATCATCGTCACTTCTTCGCCGGCCAGGATAGCCCGCTGCACGATGGTATAACCAGGGTCAGAAATACCCGGCGTGCCGGCTTCTGTCACAACGGCGACCGATTTCCCTTCGGCAAGCAAGCCCATGATACGCGCACCTGCCCGATCCTCGTTGTGTTCCTGAAAAGCCATCTGCGGCTTGCGAATGTCGAAATGCTTCAGCAAGAAGCCGGTCTTACGGGTATCCTCGCTGGCGACCATATCCACGCTGCGCAGGATCTCCAACGCGCGCAGCGTAATATCGCCCAGGTTTCCGATCGGCGTTGCGACAAGATAAAGCATCGAGCTACTCCGCTTCCTGAGATTCAACGGCGCCCGGTTACGCAAATCGTTGAAAATGCGCAAGGGTCAGAGACATGATGCACAACCTAAAATCTCACGCCAAAACGCAAAGAGCGCCAAGATACGTTTTTTTTTGCGTCCTTTGCGCCTTAGCGTGAGATTTTCGCACCGCAGCATGTCGTTGATCTCTACAAAATCGTTAAAAATGGCAACCGCAGCGTGGCGACACAAGCCGCCCTCAGGTCACGCCAGCGATTGTATCACACGGCAAGTTGAGAGCCAAAGCCTCCGTCACCGTGCAGGTTGGATTATCATCAAAACCGACTTGGAAAAACTTGCGATTTGCACTTGACAAGCGAACATGTGTTCGCTATAATGAAGTCATCCGAACAAACATTCGATTTACCCGTAGCTCGCGAGCCAGGAGGCAGTGATGACCCTTTCAGATCGTCAGGTGCGCATCCTCGAATTCATCGAAACTTATCTTGGAGAGCACGACTACCCGCCGACCATCCGTGAGATCGGCAAGGCGGTCGGTATCTCCTCAACCTCCGTGGTCAAGTACAACCTGGAACGCCTTCAGGACAAGGGCAAGATCAAACGCAGCGGCGAGGTCTCACGCGGCCTTCGGCTATTGGACAGCTCGCGCTTAGCGCCATCCGCACGCGTCATCCCAGGTGACATCCTCGCAATTCGCAAGTTGGGTTTGATCTCCGCAGGCACGCCGATCGCGGCCGTCGGCGAGCAGGACAACCCGTTCGCCGGTGAAACCCTGTCCCTGACCCGCGACCTGGTGCCGGATACTGCGAACATCTATGCCCTGCAAGTCAAGGGTGATTCCATGATCGACGCCCTGGTTCACGACGGTGACTGGGTGATCATCAAATATCAAAACACAGCCGAGCGCGGGGACATGGTCGTGGCCTGGATCACGGATCGTGAGGAGACCACGTTGAAGTACTATTACCCGGAAGGGACACAGGTGCGACTACAACCGGCCAACCCGGCCTATGAGCCGATCTATCTCCCGGCCGCGCAGTTGGAAATCCAGGGGAAAGTGGTGGCGGTTGTGCGGCAGCTTGGCTGAAACAGGGGCCAGTGAGAGCTC
Organism: uncultured Chloroflexia bacterium; assembly: GCA_963841825.1. GTDB lineage: Bacteria > Chloroflexota > Anaerolineae > CG2-30-64-16 > CG2-30-64-16 > CAWJEL01. The sequence goes on along the minus strand of CAWJEL010000025.1, from coordinate 120,754 downwards.
ACGCATGGCCATCCTGCCTGCCAATCACCCGCTCCCGCGCGCCTTCTATGAACGCGACACCGTGGTTGTCGCCCGTGCCTTACTGGGGCAACGCCTGGTGCGCATGCTGAACGGCCGGCGCTTGAGCGGATTGATCTGCGAGACGGAGGCCTACGGCGGGGCAGACGATCCCGCCTCCCACGCTTATCGCCGCACGCCACGCAGTGCCATCATGTTCGGGCCGTCCGGCATCGCCTACGTGTACTTCATCTACGGCATGCACCACTGTCTGAACGTGGTGACAGCGCATGACGGCCACCCCGGCGCCGTGCTCATCCGCAGCATCTTCCCTGTTGAAGGCATCGATACCTTGCGTGAGCATCGATCCGGCGGCGCAGACGAGCATCTGACCAACGGTCCCGGCAAACTTTGTCGGGCGCTCAGCATCACGCTGACACTGAACGGCATCAACCTGGCCGATAACCCGGACCTTTTCATAACGGCAGAAGGACAGACGCCTGACTGGGAGATTATCGCAACCCCGCGGATCGGCGTGCGCGGAGATGAAGAAGCGAAAGACTCGACCGTGGCGTTTCGTGTGGCGGCGATCGTGACACCCGGCCGCATCCGATCTTGGCAGCCATACGCCAGTTAACACAGTGGTTTAAGCAGGAAATGAAACCGAAAACGGCGGATCGCTCGCCAGCCTGCACCGAACGTCCTGAAGAGTCTGCGCAGTCGAACAAATGCCGCCAGTGATCTACCGATGACCCGGAATGAGCCGACGCACGGTCTGCAGTTCGGGCATTCGCAGGAGTGCTGCTGCCCCCAGATAGACCAGCCCGCCGACGATTAACCCGGCAGGCGCCAGCAGCAGGATCGGCGCATCGCTGAGGTTATTGGCCGCCCACCACAATGGGATTGCCATGAGCAGCGCAGCCGCTCCGGATTTCAGTAACGTCGCGATGAGCTGCGGCCACCCCAGTCCGCCCAATCGTCGAGAAAGCAGGATGGCCAACAGGATCATCTCCAGCGTCGTCGCAATCGTGTTAGCGAGCGCCAGGCCAGCCAATGCCAATGGCACACGCAGCCATAAACTGAGCGCCACGTTGAGCGCCATTGCAGCGATCCCGACGATCACGGGGGTGCGGGTATCGTGCAGCGCGTAGTAGCCGCGAGCAAGGATTTCGATGGCGGAGTGCCCGATCAGGCCGATCGAATAGAAGGCCAATGCTGCGGCCGTCAGCGCCGTCGACCGCGTAGTGAACTCGCCGCGTTCCAGCAACAAACGAATCAGCGGCACGCGCCAGACCAACAGTCCCACGGCCGCGGGGATCGCAAGAAACAGCACGCCGCGCAGGGTGCTGCCGAAGACCGTGCGGAACTCGCTACGCTGGCCGCGAGCCTCCAAGGCCGCGAACGTCGGGAAAGCTGCCGTCGCAACCCCCTGGGCAATGATGCCCTGCGGCAACAACATCAGCAACCAGGCATAGTTCAGCGCCGAAAGACTCCCGGAAACCAGGGTTGAAGCCAGCAGCGTGTTGATCCAGAAGTTGATCTGCACCACAGCCAGCCCCAGCACGCGCGGGGCCATGAGGCGGCCCACCTCGCGCACGTTGGGATTCCGCAGACCCAGGGTCCGGAAGTAACGCGCTTTGTAGCGCCACAGGCCGAACAACTGAATATCCAGGTGCAGCCCCGCGCCGACAATGACTCCGATCGCCAGGCCGTAAACCCCGTAGATAGGAGACAAGAACCAGGCGGCAAAAATGATGCTCAGGTTGTAAAGAATCGGCGCTAAAGCAGGCAGCAGGAAGTGCTGGAAACTATTCAGCACGCCCATGATAATCCCGCTGACCCCAAAGATCACCGTGCCGATCAGCATCCACCGCATCAACTCAACCGTGAGCGCCTGCTGCCAGGGGGCAAAGCCGGGCGCCAGGATCGTGCGGACTAACCACGGGGCAAGCAGGGCGGCCACAACGGCCGCGGCCGTCATGATGATCAAGACCAGGTTGCTTACGGCGCTAAATAGCCGCCATGCCCCGGTGAGCTGACGGCGGGTCAGGCAGCCGGTGAACACCGGGATGAACGCCGAACCGAGCGCACCGCCGGCCACCAGGTAGAAGATCATATCGGGCACACGAAACGCCGCCAGGTAGGCGTCATATTCAGCGCTGGTACCGAACCGTGCGCCGATGATCATTTCCCGAGCCAATCCAGTCACGCGGCTGAAGAAGAAAAGGACGATGACCAACGAGGCGGCGCGCGCGATCTGGCGGGTGGAGGAAGTGGCGGTTGCGGTCATAGAGGCGATTATAACATACGTGATGCGTGAGGCGTGCTGCGTGACCCTTGTTCGCTCGCTTCCACCAACATAAGGAAGCCAACATGCAGGTAGCAAGCAAGGTACATCGGGAGGCATCATGGGCCGTGAAGATCAAGGCGTGGCTGTAAGCCATCACCGTTACCAGGTCATTCCGCGCACGCTGTGCTTCATCACACACGGTGAAGAGGTACTACTGTTGTTGGGCGACGCCAAAAAACGACTGTGGGCTGGCCGTTACAACGGGCTGGGCGGCCACGTGGAAGCAGGCGAAGACATCGCTGCATCGGTTCGCCGGGAGGTGCGCGAGGAAGCCGGGCTGGAAGTGCGTGACCTCCGGCTGCGCTGTGTGGTACACGCTGACGCGGGCGACCCGGCCTCGGGTATCCTGTTCTTCGTGTTTACCGCGGCGGCACATGACAAGAACGTGCGGCCTTCAGGCGAGGGTGCGGTGGAATGGTGGCCTGTGAGCGCCTTGCCTGTTGACAAGATGGTGGAAGACCTGCCGATGCTGCTGCCGAGAGTGCTGAGTATGGGGCCGACTGACCCGCTTTTGTTCGCCGCGTACAGTTATGACAACAACAACAGGTTAGTAATCCGGTTCGCCGAGCAAGTCTGAAAGTGAACAGCCGGCTTCTTACTCAAAGGCCGCACAAGAAGGCCCGCACGGCCGCGTTGAACGCCCGCGGATTTTCCAGCGGGCTAAGGTGTCCAGCCCTGGGGATGATCGCCAGGCGCGCGCCTGGGATGGCTGCAGCCAAGCCGCGCGCTTCGGCCGGTGGCGTGATCGCATCTTCAACGCCTGCTATAACCAGGGTGGGTACGGTGATCGTTGGTAGGGTAGCCCGACTATCAGCACGATCTCGCAGGCCACCAAGCGCACCGACGATGCCTTCCACGGGCTGCTCCGCCAGCATTTTCCGGGCGGCCCCAGCGATCTTCACGTCCGCCAGATTGCCCGGCGCCAACAAACGCGGCAGCATCTCGTCGGCATAGGCCGCCGCGCCTGTCTGCTGAACCTTGACCATCGCCGCGTCGCGACCGGCCCTTGCCGCCCCACCGTCCGGCTCCGCACGCGTGTCGGCCAGGATCAAACCCTGAACCCGCTCAGGGTGTCTGCGCCAGAAGGCAAAGGCCACATAGCCGCCCATGCTCAACCCGGCCACCACGGTGCGTCGAATCTTGAGGTGATCCAGCAGTGCGGCCAAATCGTCGGCGTGCTGTTCCATGGTGAATGGGCCTGGGACGACCTGTGACCTGCCATGCCCTCGCAAATCGGGCGTGATGACCCGGGTCATGTTTGCGAACGCGCCCACCTGCGCGGCCCACAACCGCCGATCCAAGGGGAAACCATGCACCAGCAGCAGTGTCGTCTCCTGCCCCTGGCCGCGGTCGCCGTAAGCCATTCGGACATCATTGACGAGCACGTGCATTTCGTCCTCCTCTTGCATAAATTGTTCCTGTTGCAGCGCAGAGATCTTCTGCCGTTGAAAGACTGCATATCCAGCTTGCCCATTCTACCGTCCCCCAGCCCATCCGCCAAACACCGCGCTGACGCATGAAAGCCACATTTCGTCGCGGTGAAGGCGCAACTCCGCGGCGGATGAATCGTATATGAAGATGTTGAAAGAACTGTCACGTGGCTTGCGGGCGGGTTTCATGCAATTCTCATCAGGCTGCGCGACACTTCATCCAAGTGCGTATCGTCGATCAGGAAAACTACCATCAGAATGAATTTCGCAACAGGCGACGCTAAGCGGGAACCAACGACAACGCAGAGGCGTCCCTGGGACGTTCGTCAGATCACTACATTCAGGAGACAATACATGGACCTCCCACTGTTCATCGCGATAATTGCCTTGCTGGCCTGGACTCTGCTGCCGCAATTGGATCGCTACGCCGATGCCGAGACGGGCGCGGAGCGCAAGCGCTCTTACCTGAGCCGGCTGGCGCGCTGGGTCAATAACTAAACCTGATCATTTCTGCGGGAAATCTCTCGCTGGATCTCCCGCGCGAACTTTTTGAGAGCGCTAACATACGTGGCGCTCTTTCTTTTGCCCGAAAACGTTCACACCAAAACGGTAGGGCAACACTGACAACCGTCATGGTCAACCCAGCACCAGGGGGATTAGAATAGGGCAAGCAAACTTGACTTCTGCACGAAGCCAGGTTCGTTTGCCCTTTTTGACCCAAGGTGGAATACGATCATGCGCGAATTCATCGACGGCGCCACGGCGATCGCCCGCGGCGCGTTGGACGCCGGGTGCAACTTCTTCGCCGGCTACCCCATCTCTCCCGCGACCCCGCTGCTGCTGCACATGGTACGCGAGCTGTCGAAAGTCGGCGGCGTCGCTGTGCAAGCCGAGGATGAAATCGCCTCGATCAGCATGTGCATCGGCGCGGCCATGACCGGCGCACGCACACTGACGGCCACGTCCGGGCCGGGGATCAGTCTTTACAGCGAGAACATCGGCTTGGCGATCATGGGCGAGGTGCCGCTGGTGATCGTGGACGCGCAACGCCTGGGACCGGCGACGGGCGGTGCGACGACCCCAGGTCAGGGTGACGTGCAGTTCGTCCGGTGGAGCACGTCGGGCGGCTTCCCGATCATCGCGCTGGCGCCGAGCAGCGTGGCCGAGTGTTACAGCCTGACCCGCCGCGCCTTCGACCTCGCCGAGCGGTTCCGCGTCCCGGTCTTCCTGATGACTGACAAAGAGATGTTCCTCTCCATGAGCACCGTGGAAATCGACGATTACGAATATCCGCCGGTGGGCAACCGCGCCCGGGCCGAGACACTGATACCCGGCACGGCCGGCCTGCGCCCTGAGGAATCCAGCCTCCCCTACCGCTTTGAACCGATCGATGTCACCCCTGCCTTCAGCCCGGTCGGGGGGCCGCACATCACGCGTTTCACCGGATCGAGCCACGACGAACACGGCATGTTGACCAAGGATCCGGCCAAGGTCGGACGGCTGAACGAGCACCTACGGCGCAAAATCGAAGATCATGCGGACGAGATGGTGATGGTCGACGCCGACCTGCAGGAGGACGCCCGTACGCTGTTGATCTCCTACGGCATTACGGCGCGGGCGATGAGCGAAGCGGCCAACGCGGCACGGGACGCGGGGCAGGCCATCTCAACCCTCACCATCCAGAGCTTGTGGCCTGTGGCTGAGGATGCGATCACGAGCTCACTCTGCGGGCCGAGCTGCCAAAATACGATCGAGCGCGTGGTGGTCGCTGAGTTGAACCTGGGCGACTTCCGTCGCGAGGTCGAGCGGGTAATCTATCGTTGGGCGGCCCGTGCCCGCCGGATCGCGCCGGACATCATCGGCATCAACCGGGTGGACGGCGAGTTGATCACACCGGGGCAATTTCTTGAGACGATCCTGACTTGACCGTGACGACACGTGCTGCGTGACGATGCACGTCTCACATTTCACGTATCACGCAGTACGTCTCACGCAGCACGCAACCCATGAGCCTACCCATGACCCAAACCAACACCCTCCCCGTTCCCACCACCTACCGCAACGAGCGGGATTATCCGTTCTGTCCCGGTTGCGGGCATGGATTGATCCTCAACCAACTGAACGCGGCGCTGGTGAAGCTGGGGTTCGATCCCAAGCGCGTGGCCATCGTCACCGACATCGGCTGCCAGGGGTTGGGCGACCAGTACTTCACCACCCACGCGTTTCACGGGCTGCACGGCCGCAGCATCGCCTACGCCACCGGCATCAAGCTGACTGACCCCGACCTGAAGGTGATCGTGATCATGGGGGATGGCGGCACGGGGATCGGCGGCGCGCACCTGCTGAACGCGGCGCGGCGCAACATCGGCCTGACAGTGTTGGTGTTCAACAACTTCAACTTCGGCATGACGGGCGGCGAGCACAGCGTCACCACCCCGCCCGGCGGCATCACTGCCACCACGCGGGCAGGCAACGTGGAGCGGCCGCTGGACATCTGCGCCACGGTGGCGGTGAACGGCGCGGGCTATGTCTGGCGCGGTACTGCTTTCGATAAGGATCTGGCGGAGGTCATCGCCGAAGCCATCCAGAGCGAGTCCTTTGCGCTGCTAGACATCTGGGAGCTATGCACGGCGTACTACGTGCCGAACAACGAATTCTCTCGGAAATCTCTAGAGGCCACGCGTATCATGTTGGGCATGGCCACCGGGGTGTTGCATCGCGAGGCGCGGCCCGAATATGCGCGTGCGCTGCATGGAGCGGAGAGCCCGGGGAGTGCTTGGCGAGGGGCAGGAGAGAAGCCGTTGCGGCCCCATCCGCTGCCGGCGCTGTTTACTTCGCCGTTGGATCGCGAGTTCCGCTTTGTGATCGCCGGCTCGGCGGGCGGCAAGGTACGTTCGACCGCCAAAATGATCGGCGAGGCGGCGATCCTATCCGGCCTGTGGGCGGCGCAGCAGGACGACTACCCGGTGACAGTGCAAACCGGTCACAGCATCAGCGAGCTGATCTTCAGTCCGCGCGAAATCCTTTTCACTGGCGTCACCCGGCCGGATGCGCTGGTGCTGGTGAGCGAAGACGGGCGCAAGATGTCCGGCCGCTACCTCAAGGCGCTGACGCCGGAGAGCTGGCTGTTCGTCGCGCCGGAACTTGCGGGGCTGGAGACGTCCGCCCGCAAGGTGGTGCTCGATTTTGAGGCGGCGGGGATCAGGGGCAGCAAGAAAAACCTGGGGCTGCTGATGGCCGCCGCGGCGCTCAGACGGCTGGAATCTGTTTCCCATGGATGCGCTGGCAGAAGCAATCCGCCGCGGTTCGCGAGGTGCGATTGCGGAGGAGAACCTTGCGGTCATGGAGGCCGCTGCACTGATGTAGAACTGTTGCATGACACGTCTCTACGTCCTCGTCCTCGCCACCACATACGCCATCACCGACCGCCAGGGCACGGCCGCACCGGTCAGCTTCCGACGGTAAAGCGCCTCGACCACAGCGATCTCGTCTGGTTTAAGCAGGAACGCCAGCCGTTGCACGTAACTAAGCCGCTCCCCGGCGGCCGCGGGGCTGAACCAGCGGTCGAGCTGGGCAGGGCTGATGCGCGCCTCAGCGACCGTCTCGACACCCTCAACCGTGACCTCAGTCAAACCTGCGGCCATAAACGCGTCTCGCAAATCATCCTCGGCCCAATTCACCAACGGATCATCCGGGTCGGCGTAGATCGCCTCCTCGGCGGCGCGCACCTTGCCGGCCAAGGCTTCGCCCAGCTCAACCAGATCCACCAGCGCGTACAGGCGTTGCGTGTGCCGCGACACCGGCTCGGCCAGGCTGACACAACCACCAGGGCGCAACAAGCTCGCCATGTTCACCACGGAGAGCACGGAGATCACGTGAGATTTTCTCGAGTCGTCTTCCCAGTGTCCTCCGTGCCTCCGTGGTTCACCTTCAGCGCCGCTGCCAAAGCACCGCGCCCCACGATCGGCATCGAACCGCACGTCCGCTTCACCGCGCAAGGCGAGCAGATCGGGCAACTCGGCCAGCGTGCCCTGGATCACGACCGGACGCTCGACCTCCGGCAGGCGCGCGGCCATCTCGCGCAACGCACTGGCCTCGCTCCCGGCAAAGGCCAGCGTCCAGACCCCGCCCTCCGGCGCGCGACGCACCGCCTCCCAGGTGAGCAGGCCGGTGCCCGCGTTCAGATCCAGCACCAGGCTGTGGCGTTGCAATCGGGCAGCGTCCAGCACCCGGTCGCGCAAGGTCGACAGCCGTTCGCCAGCGCCGCCCACCGCCCGCGCCAACCGAGCGATCGCGATCGCCCCGGACCAAATCGCCGGTAAAAGTCAAAGTTTCCACCGCGCCGAACCCGTCGCCCCCCTCCAGCATCGCGGCCAACTGCGCCTCGCGCCGCCGCTCAACCTCAACCTTGACCTGCGCCTCATGTCCCAACCCGCCCGGCTGATAGAAGACCCGCCCTTGCAGGCGCGTCCGGCAGATATTGCTGCGCGACCCAGTGATCGCGATACGCGTGTGGGTAAAGGTAACCTTCCCCGTGGCCGAAACCCTCCTTGTCGCGGTTGCCGTCGCGCAAATGCGCAGGCACCTCAGCTTCCTGCTCGCGCTCCACCGCCTCCAGGGCATCGAAGAAGGCCATCGCCGAGTTGCTCTTGGGCGCGGTGGCCAGGTAGAGCGCCGCATTGGCCAGGTGGAAGCGGCCCTCCGGCATGCCGACATACTCGAACGCCTGGGCGCACGCCATCACGACGCGCAAGGCGTCCGGGTCGGCCAGGCCGACATCCTCGCCGGCAAAGACGATCATGCGGCGGAAGATGAAGCGCGGCTCCTCGCCCGCGTAGATCATACGCGCCATCCAGTAGAGCGCGGCATCGGGATCCGAGCCGCGCAGGCTCTTGATGAACGCACTGATCGTGTCGTAGTGGACGTCACCTTCCTTGTCGTAGAGCACGGCGCGGCGTTGGATCGACTCTTCGGCGATGGCGCGGGTGATGCGGACTCGTGACACGTGATGCGTGATGCGTGCGTGATCCGTGACATCTTCGTCTGTCGGGATGGCTTCTGGTGTGGTGGTCTCGACAGCGAGTTCCAATGCATTCAGAACACCGCGGGCGTCGCCGTTGGCCACGTCGACGAGGTGAGCCAGGGCAGCGTCATCAACTGTAACGTTCAGTTTGCCGTAGCCGCGCTCGGGATCGGCCAGGGCCTGGCGGGCGACCGCGAAGAGGTCGTCCTGAGTCAGCGGCTTGAGCTGGAAGATGCGGCTGCGGCTGACCAACGCCTTGTTGACCTCGAAATAGGGGTTCTCCGTGGTCGCGCCGATCAGGATCACGGTGCCGTTCTCGACCCACGGCAGCAGCGCGTCCTGTTGCGCCTTGTTGAAGCGATGCACTTCATCCACGAAGAGGATGGTGCGCTGGCTGAACTGGCCGCGGCGATCCTGGGCGGTGGCGATGGCGGCGCGGATGTCAGCCACGCCGGCCAGCACCGCGTTGATGGCGATAAAGTACGCCCGTGTGGTGTTGGCGATGATGCGCGCCAGGGTGGTTTTGCCGGTGCCCGGCGGCCCGTAGAAGATCACCGAGCTGAGCTGGTCGGCCTGGATGGCGCGACGCAGCAGCCGGCCCGGCCCCACGATGTGCGCCTGGCCGATGAACTCGTCCAGCGTGCGCGGGCGCATCCGGGCGGCAAGCGGCGCCTCTTTCTCGGTCAGTTCCTTGCGGCGGGCGTCGAAGAGATCGGATGCCTTGTTCATAAAGCAATTGTACCCTGTCGGGACGTTGCGCGCAATGTCTCGACAGGGTACAATAACGGCTATGAACGAGCACCGTCCGCCCACTGACTACCGTGCCACCCGCCGCAAATCAGATCGCAACCTGGCGCTGGCCGTGGTGATTTTCCTGGTCGGCGTCGGCGGGACGGCGATCGCGCTGGTATACGGCGGAGGCGCGGCAGCGTTGGGGTTGGTCTGCCTGCTGGCCGGCGCAGGGTTGTTCGGGCTGGTCTGGCTGATCCTCACGCTGATAGGGCGCTGGGCGGAGAAGTAGCCGGATCGGTGATTAACCCGCGAGCTGCTCCAGAGAGGTTGGCGCATCCTACAGCGAGTCCGGTTCAGCCTGTGCGGGGCTCGCTTTTGCGCCGGCCAAACCGCTGATTCACCCTGGCGATGAAACCCTCGTTCTGCTCCGCCGGCCACGCGTATATCACACAGGTGCGCGCCAGCTTATCGTGCCAGCCCATGCGCCGATTGTCGATGAGCACCCACAGAAACCCGATCCCCAGCGTGAAAATACATATCTGATAGCCGATCCACCGAGCCAGGCTCAACCAGAACCCCAGGTGGCGGCCATTCAACCGCAAGACACGCAATCCCATCACGCGCTGCCCGATAGTCTGCCCGGCGAGCGTCCAAAGGAACAGAAAATAAAGTGGCCCAAAGACAACCGCGAAGAACCCCAAAAACCAACGGCCAGTCAGGCACGCCTGCGTTCCAAAAGGAATGTTCGACTGGCTGACCGAACATGTCGTGAGATCGATGCGAAAGACATTGAACAACAGGATGACGAAAAGCCCAACGCCGATGACAACCGCAACAATGATCACATAATCGAGGATCAGGCCGATCGCACGGCTCAGAAAGCCGGCGTACTGCCCTTCCAGTTTGCGCACGCTCATTGGCCACCTTCTTTCAGGTAACGAACATCCTCTACGAGCCGACCGGGTTCTAACCGCTGGCGCACTTCGAGCGGCGGCGGGGGCAGATCCTCGCGCGGGGTGCGCCGCAACAGCGACCGTGCCAACGTCTCAAGGAACGTGTCGCCCGTCACCGTGACAGTGCGGACGTTGTCCCGGATCTCCGCCGCCATGCCGACCGCCTGCCCCTGCACCAGGTTCTGCACTTCCTCCGGATGCTCGTTCAGGTAAGCGATGTAACGGTCGCCCACTTCACGCACCAGCGGATCAAGGGTATCGGCGCGGGTGGCAAGTCCGGCGATCTGCGCATCGATCAACGCCTTGACGCCAGGGTTATCCCCCACGTAGTCGAGGATGTCCTCAATTAGCAAGCCTGTCACATCGCCGGCCAACTTGCGGCTGTGTTGTTCCTCGCTCCGGCCAACCCGATAATACCGGTCGAACCTGGCTTCGCTGCGCGCTGCTATGCTTCGAACCGGCGCCCAAAGCGGCCGAAACAGGAAACTGCTCCTGATTGGACGAAAGGCTGACCACATCGCGCCCGCGACGGATGCCGAGAGGCCAGCCGCTCCCAAAGCCGCCTGCCTGACCGTCTCAGCGGTCTCGAAAGCCAAACCGATGAGCGCACGACGCGCGAGGTCGCCATCGAGTTCAGGTTCCGACTGTTCCGGTCGTCCGGGTAGATAGGCAGCTTCCCACCCACGTAAGCGTCCGACCAGCTCGTCACCGCCGACGAGGACAAGACCCACCAGCAGCCGGACAATCGAACGGTAGGCATCAAAACTCTCCGCCTCCGGCTGGGACGGATCGGATTCGTTCTCAGGCTCCGATGCTTTGAATTGCATTTCCGCGTCTATCATCAAGGTCCCTTTCGCTGGCTGCAAGTGGCTCAAGCGCGCCAGCAAGCCCGCCACTGACACATACTAACATAAATTCATCGCAGGAATCAATCGGTTTCGAGCACGACTTTATCCGCCCACGAATTTCACTTTGTACCCCAATTCCTTCAGCTTCTCGGCCACCCGCTCGCGATGATCCCCCTGAAGCTCCAGTTCGCCCTCCTTGACCGTGCCGCCGGTGCCGCAGGTCGTCTGCAAGGTCTTCAACAGATCTTTGAAGGTCGCGGGATTGTGCTGAAGGCCAGAAATCACCGTCACCGTTTTACCGGCGCGACGCTTGCGATCACGTTGGACATAGGCGGTCTGCTGGCGCGGGGCGAGGTTGATCTTATTGCAGACACACGGCACCCGGCCACACCGGGGACACTCTTCCGGCTGAGCAGGATCGGTGGAGTAGACGACGCGTGCAGGCATGAGCGGCTCCCTGAAGCTCGGTTTGATCGGATTCATTGTAGCACGAAGCCACGCCGCTCCCAAGCACGTCACAAGCGAAGAGCGCATGACCTGTCGCCTGTTTGCCGGGTATCCGTCGCGTGTGCTAAAATAAGATCAGTGAATGCGAGATGGATCGCACCGAAAATCGCGCGGTCCTCGCCGCAGGCAAGAGGAGGCCCACCTGGAAGCTTTAGATCTGGCGCATGTGATCGCCGACAAACTGGAAGAACATCAAGCCGTCAATATCGTCTTGCTGGAGTTAACGGAGCTGACTTCGTTCACCGATTACTTCGTGATCTGCACGGCGGAATCGGACCGGCAGGCGAAGGCGCTTGAAGGAGCTCCTGGCCGAGGAGTTGAAGCACGAGCACACCACCCTGCCGCTTTCGACCGAAGGCGAGCCCGCTTCGGGCTGGGTGCTGCTCGACTACAACGACGTCATCGTTCACATCTTTTCGCCCCAAGGCCGCGCCTTCTATCGGTTGGAAGAGCTGTGGAACAAGGCGCCGGTGGTGCTGAAAATCCAATAGGTCTCACACAAACGTGTGCCGCGGATCGATGTCTCCAGGAGACTTCACCCGTGGCACACGTTGCGTAACGCTCCCTGCCTGGGGAACGATAGACCTCCTGGACAGACTGCCTCGCAGGGTCAACGCGCCCGCAGCCCCTCCTCACAGATGATGTACCGCTCGCACAGCTCGCAACACATCGGCCACGTCGCGCTCTGGCGCAGGTGAGGCCCCCAACGGATCGGAGCCTCGGTCAGCATCACCCAGCAGCGCCCGACAGGTGTCCGCGACGCCGCGGGACAGAACCTCCAGATTGTACCCGCCCTCCAGTGTCACCACCAGACGGCCACCGCACAGCCGATCGGCCAGCGCGACCACGGTCTGCGCCAGCCGCCAATAACCGCCCAGCGACAGCCGCAATCCTGCCAGCGGATCGTCCCAATGTGCGTCGTAGCCGGCTGAAACCAGGATCAGGTCCGGCTGGAAACGCTCCGCGACCGCCGCCAGCACCTCATCATAAACACGCGCAAAGCCCTGATCACCGACACCGGCAGGCAGGGGCACGTTGACCGTGTAGCCCTTCCCTGCGCCCGCGCCGACCTCACGCACATCGCCGGAGCCGGGATAATACGGATACTGGTGTGTGGAGAAGAAGAGCGTCTGCGGAGAATCGTAGAAGATGTCCTGCGTGCCGTTGCCGTGGTGGACATCCCAATCGACGATCAACACGCGCGCCACCCCGGGTTCCGCCAGCGCAGCCATCGCGGCCACCGCAACATTGTTGAGAAGGCAGAAACCCATGCCGCGGGCGCGCGTGGCATGATGTCCGGGCGGACGCACCAACGCGATGCCGTTGCGCGCCCGGCCGGCGACGACGGCCTGCATCAGCGCCACGACGCCGCCGGCCGCCAACAACGCCGCGTCATAGCTGCGCGGCGCCACGTACGTATCGGCGTCGATGTGGCCGCCACCGCGCTCGGCATACTGCTTCAGGGCTGAGATATATGATTTCTGGTGTACGCGGGCCAGCAGGTCAGGATCAACCGGCTGAGGCGTGACCGCGGTCATGCGCGCCAGCAGCCTTTCGTCTGCCAGCATCGTCATCACCCTTTCGAGCCGCGCCCGATTCTCCGGGTGACCGACCAGGTTATGTTCCAGATAGAGCGGATCGTAACAGTAGGCGGTCGTCAAATCACGGTTCCGGGCTGAAATACCACATCCACTTTTTGCCGCGCATCGCCTTGATCACATGACCGGTGGTCAAGACGCCGAGCGCCCGCAGCCCCACATCACCGCGCACGCTGACAATCAGATCGCTGATGCCGCCTTCAATCATGATGTTGATCGCATCCTGTAAGGGCATCGTCGGTGCGACGGCGATGACCTCATGGGACATCACATCCCGCGCTTTCTTCCCCTTGAAGTCCTGGTCGTAGAAGGGGAGCACATCCAACTGGCTGATGATGCCCAAGGCTTCTTCGTCCGGCCCGGTCACCACCAACACTTCGACATTGGTGTCGGCCATGATGCGGATGACCTCTTCCAACGAAGTGCTGGGCTTGCAGCCGATGACGCCCTTGTGCATGATCGCTTCGACGAGGTGTTCAGACTGCGTTGTCATGTTGGGCCTCCTGTGAGGGCGAGGGCGCCGGGGGCGCCCGGCAAACGATCATGGCTACATCTTAGCAGAATGCTGGGGCTTTGTAAATACCCTTTGCGAAGGTGAGTATGGGACAGGAAGGGCTACGATTTCTTGTACGCGGCAAGCACGCGCTCGCGTGCCAGAGCGTGATCCACGATCGGCAGCGGGTAGTCGTGCCCGATGCTGCACCCGGATTTGCGCTGTACCTCCGGCGGCATCTTCCAGGGCTCGTGGATAAACTTCGCCGGCACATTGGCCAGTTCGGGCACGTAGCGACGGACATACGCGCCCGCGGGATCGAATCTGGCCCCTTGCAGGCTCGGGTTGAACACTCTGAAATAGGGCGCGGCGTCGGTGCCCACACCGGCGGTCCACTGCCAGCCGCCGTTGTTGGCGGCCGGGTCGCCGTCCACCAGGTGCTGCATAAAGAAGCGCTCGCCCCAGCGCCAATCCACCAACAGATCCTTCACCAGGAAAGAGGCGACGATCATGCGCGCCCGGTTGTGCATCCAGCCGGTGGTCACGAGCTGGCGCATGGCCGCATCCACCACCGGATAACCCGTGCGCCCCTGACACCACGCCGCGAACTCGGCTTCGTCGTTGCGCCAGTTTATCCCCCGCAGGGTGGGCTGGAATGCATGTTCCAGCACGTCGGGGTGGTGATACAGCACCATCATGTAGAACTCGCGCCAGATCAGCTCGTTGAGCCACGTTTCTGCGCCGCGGCGCGATCGCATCCGAGCGACGCATCGGCTGCAATCTGCCATCACGCGCAGCGCCACCACCGCCGCGTGCCGCGGCTGACACCATGCCGAAACGCAGATAGGGCGAAAGCTGCGATGTGCCGTCCAGATCCATCCGGTTGCGGTCGTCAGCATAACCGCGAATGGGGATCGCGGCGCCGCCGGCGAACGCGTGCAGCCGTCGCAGCGCCTCGGCCTCGCCGGGCGGGAAAGGCACGGTAGGTGGCAGCGCTGGCTCATCAGGGATCGGCAGGCTCTGCAGGTGTTCGGGTACGACCGGCAGCCTTGCGGGCGGCGCCCAGAGCTGCGCCGGCGTGGGCAGCGGCAGCGCCTTCCACGCCCGGCTGAACGGCGTGAAGACCCTGTAAGGCGTACCGTCGGCTTTGCGGATCAGATCGAACGGCTGCACAGTGATGCCTGGCAGCAGGCGCAACGGCAACTGCGCAGCGATGGTCGCGTCGCGGCTGGCGGCCGTAGGGCCACGGGTCAGCCTCGGCATACAGCGCCTCCGCGCCCGACTCGGCCACGAGCCGCGCCAGCTCAGCCGCGGGATCGCCGCGCCGAACGATCAGCCGGCTGCCGCGGGCGCGGAGGTCGGCATCCAGGCTGCGCAAGCCGCCGAACAGGAAGGCCAGGCGTTTCTCGCTGATATCGGAGGCTGCGAGCAGCGTGGGGTCCAGCACGAAGACGGGCACGACACTGCGCTGTGTGCCAGCGCGGCGCGCAGCGCATCATTATCGTTCAGCCGCAGATCACGGCGCACCCACCAGATGGCTGTCGTCATAGTCGCCTCTCATTCGGCTGCGGAAGATCCAAGCGCAGTGCAAAGCGAGCGACGCCAGGCCGCATGAACTGACAAAACTGGTGCTCCGAGTTGAAGACTGCCGCGGATTGACGCGGATCTGCACAGATTTCTCCGTTTGTGCAAGGGCCAGAGACATGATGCACAACCTAAATGCTCACGCCAAGACACCAAGAGCGCCAAGATAGTGTTTTTCGCTATCCTTTGCGCCTTGGCGTGAGATTTTCGCCGCATGTCTGAGCACGAGCATCAGCGGGAGTTGTGCGCCGTTGTGATGGCAGCCCGCAGGTTATCCCAGTTGGTGTCCCCAGGGACTGTGCAGTCAGCGCCCAGGATGAACCTGTCCGAGCGCTGGCGCAGGGCATCGGCCGCGGCCTGCGCGGCCTCAGCCGGCGTTCCGGTCGCGAGGATCCCCTTGCGCTCGAGCCCGCCCATGAACGGCCGGCCGAACAGCCCGGAGACCTCCTGCGGCGTCAGCATCCGATCGCCGAGGTGCAGGCTGCAGTTGACCACGTGGCCGGGATAATCCAGGAAAGGCGTCAGATCATCGTAGCCCGCGTCGTAGTCGCAGATGTGCAGGATGTTGAAGACGCAGGAGCGGTCGATCTCGTTCATCAGCAGCAGGTCAGACGGCTTCACGCACGCCTCGAAGAGCCCGGTGCCGCCCAGGCGGCTGGCCTCACCGCCCTGGGTCGAATGGTAGAACCCATCCACCCCCAGCCGGATGCATGCCTGCACGAAGGTCATCAGGCTCTCGGCGATGATCCCAATCCCCCGCTTGGCCGCCTCCGGGTTCTCCCGGATGTGCGCCTCAACCGTCTCGGCGCCGACCGCCTCGCCCGCCAGCATGAAGGGGGAGTAGAGCGTGGGGATGACCAGCGCTTCGTCCCCGATCTCCCGGACCAGTCCCTCGACCACCTCCAACTGCGGCTGGTAGAACTCCTGGCCGTAGAAAGGCATCCTGGCCCAATCCTCCGGCCGCCGGATCTCCGGGTGGCGCGGGTACGGCAGCTCGAACTGGATCTTCACGAAGTCCATGTCGGTGTAGCGGAAGAACTCGAGATGCTTGTCCACCGCCGCCCGGCCGCGGTGATGCTGCGGGTCGAAATGCAGGAAGAACGCCGCGGGGATGTATTCCTGCGGTTTGCTGGCGTCCAGCACTGAAAGCACTGCTTCGCGTCGGTTTTTCATGGTCTGCTGCTCCTCGTTGGAGGGGAATCGCTGAAGGCTACCGGATCGGGTTTGTCTCGCGCCCCCTCCTTCACCAAATTCTCGCTGACGACCACGAAGATTATAAGGCACCGGCTGTACTCCTGCAATCTCCTTGCTATCTTTTTCTCCTTACGGCTCGATCTCTCACAACGATTGCTCTCGATCACGACTTGATGGTAGAATCCGGCTGCTGAGATGCGCCGCAGCGCCTCTGCACCCCAGTCTGTTCACAAAAGAGCGTGATGTGCATGGATAGTTTTCGATCTAACGGTCCTCCCGGTTTGGCTGCGACCGCCTCAGCGGCACCGCCTCAATCGAAGAGGCGTTGCGCGCCTCCCAGGAGATGCTTCAGATGGTCCTGGATAACACACCGCAGGCCGTGTTCTGGAAGAATCTCGATCTGGTTTTCATCGGCTGTAACCGCAGCTTCGCGATCGATGCCGGCGTCGGCGTCCCGGAAAACATCATCGGCAAGACCGACTTCGATGTCGCCTGGAGCCGCGAACAGGCGGAGGCCTTCCGGCGCTGGGACCGGCATGTGATCGCAACCGGCATCCCTCAATACCACATTGTCGAGACGCAGACCCAAGCGGATGGTAAACAGGCCTGGTTGGATACGAATAAGGTCCCCCTGTTGGATGCCCGCGGACAAGTCGTCGGCGTCATGGGGACCTACGAGGACATCACCGAACGAAAACAGGCCGAACTGGCGTTGCAGCGAGCCCACGACGACCTGGAGAAACGGGTCACCGAGCGCACAAGTGAGCTGTCGCATTCCAACGATCTGCTCCGGCAAGAGATTGTGGAGCGTCAATCGGCGGAGAATGCGTTGCGTCTGAGCCAGGAGCGCTATGATACGGCGGTCAATGCCGGCAAAGTAGGGCGTGTGGGATTGGGACTTGCGGACCCAGGAATTCTATATTGCCCCGAGCCTCAAAGCGATGCTAGGCTATGCTGATCGGGAGATCGGCAACCGCCTGTCGGATTGGATGCGACTCGTCCACCCCGTCGACCGCGCAGCCGTTGAGGCGGCCCTCCAGGCTCAACTGCTCGAATCTCTCGGCGACATACGAAAAAGAACATCGTATGCAGCACCGCGATGGCAGCGCACGCTGGATGCTGACGCGCGGCACCCTGCTGCGCGACCTGCACCAGGCGCCCACGCGCCTGATCGGCTCCGCCACCGATATCACGGATCTGAAGAACGCTGAAGCGGATGAACGCGAGCAACGCACGCTCGCCGAGGCCTTGCGCGATACGGCCGGCTTGCTGAATAGCACGCTCGATCTGACCGAGGTGCTGGACCGTATCCTGGCGAATATCGGCCGGGTCGTGCCGCATGATCGGGCTGATATCATGCTGGTCGAAGCCGGCATGGTTCAGTCCGTACGACAGCGCGCTGGTCCGGTCAGGAATCGACGAACGCGTCGAGCAGCCTCGCCTTCCCGGTGCGCAGCCTGCCAAGCCTTGAATTGATGGAATTGACCGGCACACCTTTCATCGTACCGGATGTCGAGCACTATGCGCCCTGGGTCAAACGGCCGGATACCGCGTGGGTGCGCTCCTATCTGGGCGCGCCGATCCGGGTTGAGCAGCAGGTGATCGGGTTCATCAACCTGAACAGCGCGACCGCGGGCTTCTTCAGTGTGACGCACGCCGAACGCTTGCAGGTTTTTGCCGACCAGGCCGCCAGCGCGATTCAGAACGCCCGCTCCTATGCGCAAGCGCAGGAGTTGGCCGCCGTCGAAGAACGGCAGCGCCTGGCGCGTGACTTGCACGATGAGGTCAGCCAGACGCTCTGGACCGCCAGCCTGCTCGCCGATGTGCTGCCGGCCCAGTTTGAGCAAAACCAGGAAGACGCGCTGCTCAGCCTCGAGAAGTTGCGCAAACTGACGCGCGGCGCGTTGGCCGAGATGCGCACGCTCTTGCTGGAGTTGCGCCCGGCCGCGCTCGTTGAAACCAGCATTGAGACGCTGCTTGTGCAACTGGCCGAAGCGGCCATGAGCCGCAAGAAGATCGATATTCAGGTGAACGTCCAGGGCCAGCGCGTGCTTCCCCAGGACGTGCAAATTGCCCTTTACCGGATCGCCCAGGAAGCGGTCAACAACATCGTCAAACATGCCCGCGCCAGCCAGGCCCGCATCACGCTGGCGTGCCGGGATGAGCACGTTCGCCTGTCCATCCGTGACAATGGCCGCGGCTTCGAACCTGAGCACCTTGGGCCTGACAGGCTGGGGCTGAGGATCATCCAGGAGCGCGCCGCTGCGATGCGACGCCATCTTCGAGATTAACAGCCAGTTGGGCGAAGGCGCCGAACTGGTGATCACCTGGCCCGAAGGAGCACTGCCATGCTGCGTAAGTCCACCGGTCAACCGCATCCGAGTCGTCGTTGCCGATGACCACGACATGCTGCGCGAAGGCCTGGCGACCTTCCTCGGCATGCACCCGGATCTCGAGCTGGTGGGCGAGGTTGCCAGCGGCGCTGAGGCGTTGCGGCTCTGTCAGGAGATCGAACCTGACGTCGTCCTGATGGACTTGGTCATGCCTGAGATGGATGGCGTGACCGCCATCAGGCTGATCCACGCCGCACAGCCCCAGATTCGGATTATCGCGCTGACGAGCTTCGGTGATGCCGATCTGGTGAGGGCAGCGCTCCAGGCCGGCGCGACGAGCTATCTGTTGAAGAATGTCTCGGCCGACCGCCTGGCTGAGGCGATCCGCGCGACCTGGGCCGGTCTGCCCACGTTCGCGCCTGAGGTTCGCGGAGAGCCTCGTGGGAGCCCATCCGGGCAACCCGCGGCCTTGCATGACGCGCTGACGGCGCACGAACGGGACGTCCTCATGCTGCTTGGGCGCGGCGCCTCCAACGCCGAGATCGCCCGGCAACTCCACATCAGCCGCTACACCGTCAAGAACCACGTCAGCAGCATTCTCTCGAAGCTGGGAGTCGAAGCCGCACCGAGGCCGTCGTGTTTGCCCTGGAGCACAAGCTGATTCCGGGGAACTAGTTCTCGGGTACTACCTCTGAATAGTCCTCCCGGCCCTTGTGGGCGTGATGCTCCTGCGCTAGACTGAGTTCGGCCACGGGGAGCGTTCCCTGATGGCGATTCAGCAATGACGCGGGAGGAGCACTATGACCCAGGAAAACGCACTGTTCACGCCCATCAAGATCGGGCAAAAGACGGCAACCAATCGGATGGTCATCAACGCCATGGAGTGCTGCGATTCGGATGAATACGGCAACCCCACTGACCGGACCTACGAACGCTACACCAATCTCTTCAAGGGCGGCGCGGGCCTGATTGACCTGGAAGCCATCACGGTCACGTACGCATCGCGCGGACGCAAGATGCAGCTCGGCATCATGCCACACAACGAAGCGCCGCTGGCCAAATTCGTCGCCGAACTGCGCAAAGTCAACGACAAGACCCTGTTTATCTTTCAGCTTACCCACTCGGGCGAATTGAGCCACCCCGCCTTCTCCAAGCGGGTGTGTGTCAAGCCGTTGGCGGGCTTCGGTGGGGAGCTGATGTCCGAGGAAGATGTCGAAACGGCGATGGATCAGTTTGTGTTAGCGGCCAAGATCGCGCATTCGGTCGGGGCCGATGGGATTGACCTGAAGCTTTCGCACGGTTACCTGGGATCACAGATCCTGCGGCCCTACAATGACCGGCAGTGGAAATATGGCGGATCCTGGGCGAATCGCAGCCGCTTCGCCTTTGAGCTCACGGAACGGATCGTCAAGGAAATCAACGACCCGAACTTCCTGATCGGCTCGAAAGTATCGGTGTGGGAAGGTTTCCCCGGCGGGTGCGGCTCGGCCGGCCCGGACACCGCCGTGATGGATCTCACCGAATCGATCGCGCTCGTCAAGGGCCTTGAAGAACGTGGGGCCGCTTACATCCTGCAGTCGGCGGGCAGCCCATCGATCACGTTGGCGCTCTCCCAGCCTGATCGGTCCATCCCGGACTACGCCTACCTGCATCACTTCTTCTCAAAGACGCTGAAGAGCGCGCTCAAACCGGAGACGGTGGTGATCGGTTCGGCGTACTCGATCTTCCGGGACGGCAAGAACGCGCTCCAGGCTGTCAAGCAGGACGAGAACTCGCTGCTGTACTGGGGTGACAAGAACATCCGTGACGGCGTGACCGATATGGTCGCGCTCGGCCGGCAATCATTCGCCGACCCGGCGCTGCCGGCCAAGCTCATGGCAGGCCAAATCCGCGAGATCAAGTGGTGCAACGCGTGCGACAACTGCATCGAACTGCTCATCCGGCAGCAGAACGTCGGCTGCTGCACCTACAACAAGCCGTACGTCGAATCTCTGAAGGCCATCCGGAAAGAGGAAGGTCTCCTGAAGGCGAAGCGCACCTGATCGGATCGGGTTCGTCAGCCACCGCCCCACACCGTAGAGTTGGGTGAAGTAGCATGATTGGAAGCAGGTGCCTGGCACTGACGAAGTGCCAGGCACCTGCGCGTTAGCACTGCCTCCTCAGAGGCAACACCAGCAGCAGTCATCGCAGTTTGCTGCATTGCCTTTCATCCTCTGCCGATGTATACTCCGTTCCAGGTCGCCGGCCACCTGCACGGCCCAGGAAACCATTGGCCGCTCGACCCTCCGGCCCATTTATCCAGACCGAAACGGTCGATGTAGATCAGCACACCAACGCACATAACATAATCAGATACAGCGATGAACCAACAGCCACATCCCCATCACAATGACCGCACCGACGGCGCGCCCCGGTACGATCCACACCCGGGCTTGGTCGCCCTGGGCACGCGCGTCGAGGTGGAACTGATTTCCGAGTTCGGCGACAGCGAACGGCTGACCTTCGATCTCGTGCCCGATCGCGCGGCCGATTTCGCTGCGGGCTTTCTCGGGGCCGGTACACCGTTGGCGCAGGCGATCATGGGCCGGCCCGTCGGGAGCGTCGTGCCGTACCGCGTCGGCGACATGGCCGAGGTGCGTATCCTGGCGGTGGCATTGAGCGAACGTCTGGCCGACGCTGACGCGGCTGAGGCCCGAAACGCCGCGACTCAGGAGGCCGTAGAACGGGCGAAAACCGATGAGTTGGTGCAACTGGCCCTCACCGTGAACGTGAAATGGGGTGGATACGACCCGGAACCATTGGAGCCGAGATGACCGTTGCATTGGACATTCGTCTGCTCCATACCGCCGAAGAGATGAACCAGGTCGAAGCGCTGCAGCAGGCTGTCTGGCCGGGCGCGATCTGGAGATCGTCCCTGGCGCACGTGCTGCTGACCGCGGCGCACAACGGCGGGCTGATGGCCGGCGCGTGGGCCGGCGAGCGGCTGGCTGGCTTCGTGTTCGGCTTCCTGGGCTTCCACGAGACTGAACCGGCGCGCCGCCTGAAGCACTGTTCGCACATGCTCGGCGTGCACCCGGATTTTCGCAGCGCCGGGGTCGGCTACGCGCTGAAGGCGTTCCAGCGTGAGCATGTGCTGCGCCAGGGGTTGGACGCTGATCACCTGGACGTATGACCCGCTCCTGGCGCGCAACGCCCAGCTCAACATCGCCAAGCTGGGCGCCGTCTGCGCGACCTATCTGCCGAACCTCTACGGCTCAATGCGCGATGGCCTGAATGCCGGCCTGCCCTCCGACCGCTTCCAGGTCGATTGGTGGATCGCGACCCGGCGGGTGGCTGACCGCCTGAGCCGTGCGCCGGTCGCCGGCAATCGCCTGGCCGATCTGTCAGCGGCCGGCGCGGCCTGGCTCAACCTGCCCAGTGCTGACGGGATGCCTCAGCCCCCTGACCCATTATCGCCCGAAGTCGAGCCCGGCACGACCGTGCTCGTTGAAATCCCCGCTGACTTCCTGGCGCTGAAAGCCGCCGATCCGGCCCTGGCGCTGCGCTGGCGGACGGGCACGCGGGCCGCGTTCCAGGCGTTGTTCCGGCAAGGGTACGCCGTGACCGACTTCCTGCGCGAGCCTGGTCCTCCGCCCAGAACCGTTTACGTGCTGACCCAGACACAAACCTCCGAGGAGCCAACCTTATGATCATCGACCGTGTCACACTCCATCACCTGCGCATGCCGCTGGTCGCGCCGTTCGAGACATCATTCGGCCGCATCACCGACCGCGAATGTATCCTGATCGAGATGGCCGCCGACGGACTAACCGGCTGGGGCGAGTGCGTGGCCGACCGTGACCCCGGCTACGCCTACGAAACCACGGGCACCGCGTGGCACATCCTGCGCGATTTCCTTGTCCCCGCGCTGTTGGGTCAGGACGTGGCCGGGCCGGCCGATTTCCAGGCGCGCGCCGCGCCCGTCCGCGGCCACCCGATGGCCAAGGCCGGGTTGGAGATGGCAATTTGGGATATTTTGGGAAAACAAAACAACAAATCACTATATGAATTACTTGGAGGAACAGGGAGTCGTGTAGCCGTCGGTGTTTCGGTCGGTTTGCAGTCCTCGCCGGACGCATTGGTGAAGGTCGTCGAGCGTTACCTGGCGCAAGGCTATGGCCGCGTCAAGATCAAAATCAAGCCCGGGCGGGACACCGGTGACGCGCAGGCCGTGCGCCGCGCCTTCCCGGACATCCGTTTGCAGGTCGATGCGAACTCGGCCTACACGCTGGAAACCGCCCCCGCCCTGCGCCCGCTCGACGACTCTGGGTCTGTTGCTGATCGAACAGCCGCTCGACGAGGATGATCTGTGGGATCACCGCCTGCTGCAGGCCGAATTCCGCACGCCGATCTGCCTGGATGAGAGCATCCTCTCGGCGCGACACGCGCTGGCAGGCGCTGGAGATGGCCGCGTGCCGGGTGATCAACATCAAGGCGGGCCGCGTCGGCGGGCTGAGCGAGGCAGTGGCGATCCATGATTTGTGTGTGGCGGCCGGCGTCCCGGTCTGGTGCGGCGGGATGCTGGAGACCGGGGTCGGTCGCGCGAGCAATCTTGCGCTGGCCAGCCTGCCTGGATTCACCCTGCCCGGCGACATCTCGGCCACCGAGCGTTACTATGCGGATGACATCACACACGAACGCTTCGTGCTTCACCCCGACAGCACCATCGACGTGCCGGCTGGCCCGGGGTTGGGCGTGACCGTGGACACAGGGGCGCTGATGCGCTTCACGCTCGCCAGCCTGGAAATCAGGGAGTAACTGCCAGCATGAGTCAATCCGAGTACTATGATGTCCACCGGGTATTTCTGCGCAGCTTCACCGTGCGCGACATCGCGGAGCCGTTGCTTTCATTCGACGCGACCACGCCGGCCGCCGACGCGAAGACAGCGATGACGGCGCGCGGTTCCCAGGTCGCCGGCCTGCGCAGGGATGGATCGGTCAAGGGGTATATCGATCGGGACAATCTCGGGGAGGGGGTCTGCGGCGATTACGCCCGGACGTTTGACACCGCGCCCGTCCTGGGGGATAACGCGCCGATCATCGAGGCGATCCGTGCCTTGCAGGATCAGCCGGTGGCGTTTGTCAGGATCCTGGGCGAGGTCGGCGGCCTCGTCACCCGGACCGACCTGCAGGATCCGCCCGTGCGGATGTGGCTGTTCGGCCTGCTCACCGCCATCGAGATGCGGTTCCAGACGTTGATCCAGGCGCGCTTCACGGATGAAAGTTGGATGCAGTACGTCTCCCCCGCCCGGGTCGAGAAGGCGAGGCTGCTCCTGGAAGAACGCCAGCGCAGGAACCAGAACCCGACCTTGATCGACTGTCTGCAATTCTCCGACAAGCTGCAGATCATCGCGCGGGATGAGCGACTGCGCGATCAGGTCGGCTTCGTGTCGCGGCGCCGGGCAGACACCGTGGGGAAGGTGCTCGAGGCGCTGCGCAACAACCTTGCGCATTCGCAGGACATCATCGCGTCCGACTGGGACACAATCTTCGCGATGGTGGAAAACCTGGATCGGCTGCTCACACTGGTATCAACCGGCTAAACGACTGCGCATAAACTAACCACGGAGGCTGCGTCGCTGCCTCCGTGGTTAATTCTACGTCCCTGTTGCGTCAATTCACCGTCACCAGCGGCACCGCGCCGATCTCCTCCCACTGGCGGTCGACCTTCGACTGCACCTCGTTCAGCCGCCGGTACAAGCCCGTCGTTCGCCATGAGCTCGGCGTGCGTGCCCATCTCGACGATGCGCTTGCCCTCCAGCACCACGATCGCAGTCCGCATTGCG
Source organism: uncultured Chloroflexia bacterium (assembly GCA_963841825.1). GTDB lineage: Bacteria > Chloroflexota > Anaerolineae > CG2-30-64-16 > CG2-30-64-16 > CAWJEL01. The sequence continues at coordinate 95,887 of CAWJEL010000025.1, read as the reverse complement.
GATCGTGGAGAGCCGGTGCGCGATGATCAGCGTCGTCCGGCCGACCATCAGCCGCTCCAACGCCTGCTGGATCAGCATCTCGGTCTCGGTGTCCACCGACGATGTGGCCTCATCCAGGATCAGGATCGGCGCGTCCTTCAGCACGGCGCGGGCGATGGCCAGGCGCTGTTTCTGCCCGCCTGACAGCTTGACGCCCCGCTCGCCGATCAGCGTGTCGTAACCCTCCGGCAGCCGGAGGATGAACTCGTCGGCATTGGCCACCTGCGCGGCGCGAACCATCTCCGCCTCGGTCGCGTCGGGGTTGCCGAAGATGATGTTCTCCCGCACCGTGCCGTGGAACAGGAAAACGTCCTGCAGCACGATGCTGATCTGTTGGCGCAGGCTTTTCAGCGTAAGATCACGGATGTCGTGCCCGTCCAGGACGATTGCCCCGTCGCACACGTCGTAAAAGCGCGGGATCAGGCTGGCCAGCGTCGTCTTGCCCACGCCGGTCGGTCCCACCAGCGCGACGACGGAGTTCGCCGGGACCGCGAGGCTGATGTGCTCCAGCACCGACTCCCCCTGGCTGTAGCGGAAGCTCACGTCCCGAAATGCCAGCTCGCCGCGCGCCCGCCCCGGCAGCGTGATCGCCCGCGCGGTCTCCGCCACCTCCGGTTGCTCGTCCAGCAGTTCCGCGATCCGATCGCCGCCTGCCAGCGCCTCCTGGACGCCTTCCCACGCGCTGCTGAGGATGCGCACGGGCTGGTAAAACAGCTCCAGGTAGAGGAAGAACGCCACGAGATCCTCGATGGGCAGAGTCTGCTGGAAAGCCAGCCGGCCGCCGAAGTAGATCACCACGACCATCCCCAGCGAGGAGGCGAAATCGATGAACGGCTCAAAGGTCGCCATCAGCCGCAGCGCCCGCAGCAACGAGTCACGGTAATGGTGGATATGCTTCCCGATCCGCAGCGCCTCGCGTTCCTCCTGCGTGAACGCTTTGATCTCGCGGATGCCGGAGAGGTTGTCGTTCAGCGTTGCGTTGAGCTGGCCCAGTTCGTGCTGGCGGACCCGAAACGCCGGCCGCACGTAACGCGCAAAGCTGCGCATCGCCAGCACGATCAGCGGGATCGGCAGCAGCGCCAGCAGCGCCAACTGCCAGTTCATGGCAAACAACACCGCGCTGACGCCGATCAGCGTCAACCCGTTAACCAGCACGTCGGGAATGGCATGCGAGATCAGCTTCTCGAACATGTCCGAGTCGTTGACCATGCGCGACATCAACTGACCGGTTTGCTTGTCCTCATAGAAACGCAGGGAAAGGCGCTGCAGATGCTCGTAGATGTGTTGGCGCACATCTGCCACCACGCCCCAACCGGCCACGTGCGCCTGGTAGGAGCGGACGAACTGCAGGCCGGCACGCACGGTATAGAGACCCAGCAGCATGAGCGCCAGCCGCGTCACGTAAGCCATCGTCTGCTCGTTCCAGACGGCTTCGTTGGAAACAGTGCCGATCAGATCCCGGATGATCCAGGGTACCAGCAACTGCACCCCGACCAGCAGCGACATGCTGACCACGGCGAGGGTGAGCGGCACGATGTAGCGGCGGCAATAGGGTAAAAGAAACTTCAGAGTCCGCATACAGAGGTCCTTGGGCAAGTCAGACAGGTTTCTGCAACCTGTCTGACTTGATCCCATAGTTGTTTATTTGATCTTTTTGGAGTACCAGAAAAACCCAAATCTTGATCTGACTGACTATAGCGAGGCGAACAGCCGATCGAACGGGATCTCCACCGGCGCTTCCTCGACGATCACGCGGCAGAGCATCCGCAGCAGGGGCAACTCGTGCGGCCCAAGCAGCCCGCGCGCCTCCCACACCGGCAGCGCCTGGGCCAACTGCTTGATGACGTATGCGCCTTCCAACGTTTCACCGGCCATCTCCAACACCGCCTCGGTGTAGGTCAGCCCCGCGCCCAGCAGACGGCCCAGGCGGATCGTTCGTCCGCCCGCGCAGGTCACGTATTGATCGCCCACGCCGGGCAGCCACGCGACATTCTCCGCGCTACCGCCCATCAGCGTGACGATCCGCGTCATCTCCCGCGCGCTCGCGCCGAAAAGGGCCGCCGCCAGGTTGTGCATCGCCGCGCCCGCATCATCCGGGCCGCCGTCCAGGTCCAGGAGGCCGGTCGCGATCCCCACAGCCACCGTGTAAGCGTTCTTCAGCGCCGCGCAAACCTCCACGCCGATGATGTCGGTTGAGGTCCAAATGTGATAGTAGTCCGTGGCGAAGGTCCCCCGCAGCCGGTCGAGGGCCGCACCATCTCGTGACGTGAAGACGACGCACGAATGCCGCCGGCCGGCCAGCTCGCCGGCGATGCACGGCCCGCCGATGGCCGCCAACGTCACCAGATCCCGCACCGCGAGCGGCAACTCGTCGCGCAGCACGTCAGGCAGGATGCGCGGGCTGCCCTCACGCGACGCCTCCAGTCCCTTGGTGACCGCGATCACTGTGGCGCCGGGCCACAGCAGCGGCCCCAGCGTGCGCCCGATCCAATGCACGCCGAGCGAGTTGACCCCGCTGACGATCAGATCGGCGCCGTCGAGCGCCTTGGGCAGATCTTCAACGTAGAACGGCGTCACCCGTCCGGGCAGTTGCCGGCGCAGGCGCGGGTGATAACCGGAATCAAGACAGGATCGGATGATTTCCGCGTCCAGATGTGTGCCGACCAGCCGCACTTCATGGCCGTTATCGGCCAGGGGCCAGGCGACTGCCGTGCCCATCAGGCCGGAACCGAGGATGGTGATGATTGACATGGATGCTCCGTGATTGCGTGATGCGTGATGCGTGATCCGTGATGCGTGATCCGTGATGCGTGATCCGTGATGCGTGATCCGTGATGCGTGATCCGTGATCCGTGATCCGTGATCCGTGATGCGTGATCCGTGATCCGTATTCCGTAGTGCAGCCTTCGTCGACTTCCCGCGGGGTGCATTTCAACCCAGGGGCGAAACGGGCCCTGAGCTTGTCGAAGGGTACGCCACACGCCGCTTCAACAGGCTCAGCGAGCGGAATCTGCCCCGATTTGAAAACACACCCTTTCCCGTGTCCCCCTGTCACTCCCGCGCCGCCTCGCCCGCAATGCGTCCCGTGATCCAGGCCCAGAGGAAGTTGTAGCCGCCGATGGGGCCGAAGACGTCGAGCATCTCGCCGCAGATGAAAAGACCGGGGGCGAGGCTGCTTTCCAGGGTGGCCGGATCCACTTCGTTCAGGGGGATGCCGCCACCGGTGACTTCAGCCGTGCGATAGCCCTCGTGGCCAGCCCACGGCAGGGGATATTGGGTCAGGAATTCGACCAGGCGTGCCCGATCTTCACGGCGCAATTGAGACCCAACAGCCCCGCTCAAACCTGCTTCAGCCAACAGTTGCTCGGCCAGGCGCTGGGGCAGCAGGCTGCGCAGCAGCGGCAGGAGCGGCCCGGCTTTGGAGCGCAGTAGAACATCCCAGGCGACCGCGCCCAGATCCGTCCACTGCACCCAAATTGGCGGCGGCGCTCCAAGCATGGCGCCGCGTACCGCAAGATGCGAGATGTTGAGGATCGCCGGCCCGCTGTAACCGCGATGGGTGAACAGGAATCCGCCCTGGCTGACAAAGGTGCGCTTGCCGCCGACCAGCGGTGTGGTCAGCGTCACAGGCAAGGAAACACCCGCTAGAGTCCCGTGCGCGGGCATACTGCTCGTCAACGGCACCAGGGCAGGATAGGTCGGCACGATGGTGTGCCCCAACTTCTCAGCGAGGCGCAGACCCACGCCATCGCTGCCCGTGGCCGGGACCGAAAGCCCGCCCGTCGCCAGGATTACTGCGCCGGCCACGATCTTCTCACCGTCGGCGAGCCGGATCCGCCAGCTCTCAGCACGGTCCAGACCCACGACACGTGCGTTGAGTCGAACACGGACGCCGCGCTGGCTGACGGCGGTGAGCAGGGAATCGAGCACACCGCGTGCCTTGCCCGCTGTCGGGAAGAGCTTGCCTGTCTCCGGTTCCACCTGCAATGGCAGGCGCAGATCATCCTCAAAGAAGCGTTGCACCTCATCCCGCGGCCAGGCACGCAAAATCTTCGCGACCGTGTGGGGCGAGCCGTCGGTCACGAAGTCGCCAGAATCAGCGTGTGATGGCAGGACGTTGCACCGACCACCGCCGCTGATCAGGATCTTCTTGCCGGGACGCTCGCTGCCTTCCAGCAGGACGACCGGCCGCGGGCCGCCCGCAGCCCACAGCGCAGCCATCAGGCCGGCCGCGCCTGCTCCGACAACCACAATTGGATCTGCGTGTGGATCGCTCATACGCCTGCGCGAAGCGTCCGGCGGGACGTTTCCCCACCGGACGACATGGTGTTGGCTTCTCCCAGTGAACAACCTGTTGATTGGAGATTATACCACTGCGAAGCTGTTGCCCACTAACGCACTGGGGTCAGGTTGAGGTTGAGGCTAAGGTTGAGGCTGAGAGGGCGATCTCCTCGCGCACCCACGGATCAGGTTCGACGACGGCTGCCATTTCCAGCGCCCGGAGCGCCTCCGCGCCGCCGATACGCCCGAGCGCCCAGGCCGCGTGACCGCGGATCAGCGGCTCGGCGTCAGCCAGGAGGGTAATCAGGGCTGGCACGAGTGTCGGATCACCGGCATTACCGGCGGCGACGCACGCATTGCGCACCAGGCCGCGGCGCTTGGCGCGCAGCACCGGCGTCCCGCGAAACCGGGCGCGAAAGCCCGTGTCGTCCAACATCAACAGTTCGAGCAACGAGATTCTTCGCTGGTCTGACGCCGCAACAAGTGGTTCGGGACCAATCCGCTCAGAATGACATCCCTGCCCAGCGCTGGCCTGCTTGTTGTACGGGCACACCTCCTGGCAGATATCGCAGCCGAAGACCCAGTCGCCCATCAACGGTCGCAACTCACGCGGGATCGGCCCGCGCAGCTCGATGGTCAAATAGGAGCTGCAGCGTCGCGCGTCCAGCACATGCGGCGCAACAAAAGCCCGCGTCGGGCACGCGTCGAGGCAACGGGTGCAGCGGCCACACTGCGGGACGACGGACGATGGACGATGGACCGTCGACAGTTCAGTGATCGTCCATGGTCTATCGTCTATCGTCAGCCTTTCCGGCACCAACAGCCCAGCCAGCACCGTCCATGACCCCATCCCCGGCGTGATCAGACAGCAGTTGCGGCCGATGAAGCCCAGTCCGGCCTGCTCCGCGAAGTCGCGTTCGAGCACCGGCGCGGTGTCCACGAAGATCTTGCCCAACGTCTCCCGGCCGGTCCGCTCCCGGATGAACGCGTCGAGCGCATGGAGTTTCGGCTTGATCACATCGTGGTAGTCCGGTCCACAGGCGTAGCGGGCGATGCGGCCTTGTGGGCTGGCGGGCGTGCGCCCCTCGCTAAGCTTCGCACCCTTCGATCGCGAAGTACTCAGGATGCGAATTTAGCGAAGGAGGTGAATTCGTGCCTTCTTCGGTGCTGCCTGTGCCGTTCGCGGCGTAAGAGGATGCCACAAGGATCATGCTCTGCGTGTCGGGAGCCAGCAGATTCGGGGCCATTCGTTCGGCGGCGCGAGCGGACATGTAGGTCATCTCGCCGTGATAACCTGCCGCCAGCCAGTCAGCGAAGGCCGCGGCGTGCCGCGGCGCGCCGACCGGGCTCACGGCGGCGAGGTCAAAGCCAAGAGCCAGCGCATGGGCGAGTATGTCTTGCGTCAGTGTCATGGAATCAATCCTGTCGCGCAGGCACGCGCCTTGCGTCGAGCAGCAGTCATGGCCGACGCGGCCGCAACCATCCCGTCGCGATTATAGCACCCGTCTTATCCCGTGTCCATCGCAGTTCCGCTCGCGGTGCATCCGCGTTATAATGGCAGCATGACCGTCGAGACTGCCTTGCAGGCGCTGCGCCTCGAACCGCGCTTTATGCGCAACATCGCCCGGTGGGAGATCACGCCCGCTCGGCCCGCGCGCTACGCGCCATTCCCGTCCGATCTGAATCCTCGCCTGATCGAGGCGCTGGCCGCGCGCGGCGTGACCGCGATCTACACGCACCAGGCCGATGCGGTCGCGGCCGCTTTGTGCGGCGAGCACGTGGCAGTCGTCACCCCGGCGGCCAGCGGCAAGACCCTCTGCTATAACCTGCCCGCCCTCCACCGCCTGCTGGCCGATCCCGGCGCGCGTGCGCTGTATCTGTTCCCGACCAAGGCGCTGGCGCAGGATCAGTTGGCGGAGTTACGCGCGTTGACGGGGCTGCTGAGTGGAGAAGGGGAAACAAGTAGACAGGTAGACAAGGAGGGGAAAAAACGTCAAGCCCTCAGCGCCTCATCTCCTCTGCTCCTCCGCTCCCCCGCAGGGATTCCTCCACTCACCTGCGCGACCTACGACGGCGACACGCCATCAGCGCAACGCGCCAGGGTGCGCGACGCGGCTCGCATCATCCTCTCGAACCCGGACATGCTCCATGCCGGCATCCTGCCGCAGCACCCGCGCTGGGCGGGCTTCTTTGCCAACCTCCGCATCGTGGTGATCGACGAGATGCATGTTTGCCGCGGCGTGTTCGGCTCGCACATCGCCAACGTACTGCAGCGGCTGCGCCGCATCTGCCGGTTTTATGGGGGCGACCCGCAGTTTATCCTGGCGTCCGCGACCATCGCCAACCCCACCGAGTTGGCCGAGCGACTGGTCGAGGCGCCGGTAGCGCTCATCGGGCCGGAGCGCGACGGCGTGCCACAGAGCGAGAAACATGTGCTGTTCTACAACCCACCGCTGATCGATCCCGATCTGGGCCTCCGGCGCAGCAGCAGCCTCGAAGCCTCCGATCTGGCCGCGCAATTCCTGACGCACGACGTCCAAACCATCGTATTCGCCCGCGCGCGGCTGACCATGGAACTCATCCTGACCTATCTGCGCGAAACCAGCCAGAGGGCGTCAGACATCAGGAATCAGGCGTCAGCTGTACCGCACCTGCGCCCGCCGCAGGTGAATGTAGGTGTCGACCTTCAGCCTTCAGCCTTCAGCCTTCAGCCCTCGGCTGTCCGCGGCTACCGGGGCGGCTATTTGCCCGGGGAGCGGCGCGAGATCGAGAAGGGGCTGCGCGAGGGCTCGGTGCGGGGCGTGGTGGCGACCAGTGCGCTGGAGTTGGGGATCGACATCGGTGCGCTGGACGCCGCGGTGTTGGCGGGTTATCCGGGCACGGTCGCCAGCGCACGCCAACAGTTGGGCCGCGCGGGCCGGCGTCAAGGAGTCTCGATCGGTGTGCTGGTGGCGGGCGCTGGGGCGATGGATCAGTATATCCTGGCGCACCCGGAATGGCTGCTGGCGCGCAGCCCGGAGCACGCGCGGATCAACCCCGATAACGAGGTCATCCTAGCACACCACCTCGCCTGCGCCGCGGCAGAAATGCCCGTCGAGAAGAGCGAGCAGTTTCTCAGCAAGCTGCCGGGGGCGGCGGTTGACCTGCTGGACGATCTGGTCGAGGCCGGCCAACTCTACCGCTCCGGCAGCCGCTACTACTGGGCCGGCGACGGCAACCCGGCGAACGGGATCAGCCTGCGCACAGCGTCCCCCGAACGCGTCATCATTCAGGCCGCGGACGAGCGTGGCGCGCCGCAGGTAATCGGCGAGTTGGCGCGGGAAAGCGCCCCCATCCTGCTGTATCAAGGCGCGATCTACCTGCACGAGGGCCAGAGCTACCTGGTCGAACAGCTCGACTGGGAAGCAGGCCTCGCCCACGTCCGCGCGACCGAGGTTGAATTCTACACGCGGCCGATCAGCAGCGAGAAAATCGAAGTGCTGACGGGACATGAAAATTCACAGCAGGCCGGAGATGTGGCCCCGAAGGCTCCACACTCCACGCTCCACGCTCCACGCTCCACGGTTCATTGGGGCGACGTGCGCGTCATCAGCCAGACGACCGGCTACAAGATCATCCGGCGGAACACCCAGGAGGTGCTCGGCTTCGGACAGGTGGAGCTACCCGAGCAGATATTGGAAACCCAGGCATGTTGGCTGATCCTTGGGCCGGATTTGATCGAAAGTCTGAAAGCCGCCGGCGCGTGGTACTCCGATCCGAACGAGTACGGGGCAAACTGGCCGGTGCAGCGTGACGCGGCCCGCGCCCGCGACGGGTATCGCTGTCAGGGCTGCGGCGCAGCGGAGGGGCCAGGTCGACAGCATGATATGCACCATCGCATCCCGTTCCGAGCCTTCCTGGCGGATCCTCGGTTACGCGGCGGCCTGGCGCAGGAATTCGCCTGGCAGGCGGCGAATGTAGTGGCGAACCTCGTCACCTTGTGCACCGCCTGTCACCGTCGAGCGGAGGCCGGGGTGCGTATCCGGTCGGGGTTGGGCGGCGCGGCGACCTTGCTGGCGGGCGTCGCGCCGATCTTCCTGATGTGCGACCCGGGCGACCTGGGCGTGCTGGCCGAGCCGCAGGACCCGACGTCCGGCCTGCCGACGATCACCCTTTACGAACGCGTCCCGGGCGGCATCGGGTATGCCGAACAACTCTTCGCGTCGATGCCGGAGTTGCTCCAGGCGGCTCATGACCTGGTCACGCATTGTCCCTGTGAGCGCGGTTGTCCGGCCTGCGTCGGGCCAGTGATCGAGCACGACTATGCGCTCGACACCAAGGCGCTGGCGACCGCCCTGCTCCGCGAGATGTGCGTCTCATGATCCCCGAAATGCCGGAGGTTCGGCGTCGTTTGCAAAGCGCGCTGTCCGTGCTATAATCTTGCCGTTCGTTTCTGTACTTGGTAGTGATGCCTTGCCAGGTACCCTCTCAGCCGGGATGTTGAGACTGTCAACATGCGCACGCCATCGTTGATGGAGCCGATGCCGAGACCATGCCTCGACCGGACACGGCCCATCATCCACCACCGGGATCAAAGGTGAGCATATGAGTTCCCCCGTCATCATTGAGTCAGTCAAAAACAAACGAGGCATGACAGAATTCGTCAAATTCCCTTTTGCCCTCTACAAAAACGACCCCAATTGGGTCCCGCCGCTGATCGAAGAACGCCTGGCTGTCTTCAACCCAAAGAAGAATCCACTCTTTGAGCACGCTCGCTGCCAGGCATTCCTGGCGCGTCGAGACGGCAAGGTCGTCGGCACTATCAGCGCGATGGTCAACGACCGGCACAACGAGGTCCACCACGAACTCATGGGCAGCTTCGGCTTCTTCGAGACGATCGATGATCCCGAAGTGGCTGCCGCGCTGCTGCAAGCCGCCGAGGGCTGGGCGAAGGCCCAGGGCATGACAATCATGCGCGGCCCGCTTAACCTGTCCATGAACGACGAGGTCGGCACACTGATCGACGGCTTCGACGAGCCGCCAATGGTCATGATGACCTACAATCCGCGCTATTACCCGGGCCTGATCGAAGGCAATGGCTACGGCAAGGCGATGGACCTCTGGGCCTGGATCTTCAACACCGAGGAAAGTCTCACCAACGCACCGGAAAAACTGACGCGCGTCGCAAACAAAGTCTTGCAGAAACAAAACCTGCACATCCGCAAGGTGGACATGAAACACTATGACCGCGAAGTCGCGCTCGTCAAACAGATATACAACGCTGCCTGGCAGGACAACTGGGGCTTCACGCCGATGACCGATCACGAGATGGACCATCTGGCGGCTGGTCTCAAGCAGATGATCGACCCGAACCTGGTGTTCATCGCCGAGACCGCTGAGGGCAAGCCGGTCGGGGTCGCGCTGTCATTGCCCGATCTCCACCAGGCGCTCAAGCGCTCCGGCGGTGGACACTACTTCCCGTTCGGCCTGCTCAAGTTCATGTGGCACCGACGCCATATCAATCAGTCCCGCCTGTTGATCATGGGGATGGTGGAGGAGTATCGCGGCTGGGGGACCGATGCGGTCTTTTATCTTGAGACGGCGCGCGAGGCATTAAAGCGCGGGTATAAGCGCATGGAAGGCTCGTGGATCCTGGAAACCAACACCGTGATGAATCAAACCATCGAGCATCTGGGCGGCAAAATATATAAAACGTATCGCGTGTACGAAAAAGCGCTGTGAAAGTCCTGGTCACGGGTGGCGCCGGTTTCATCGGCTCGCAGATCGTTGCCGCATTGGTCAGGCGTGGCGATGCTGTGCGCGTGCTGCATCGCGCCACATCCAACCTCATCATGTTGGAAGGGCTGCCGGTCGAGCACGCCCTGGGTGACGTTCAGGAGCCGGAAGCCGTCGCGACGCGCGGTGGCCGGCTGCGATCTCGTCTTTCACGTCGCGGCGGTGGCGTCATATTGGCGAACCCAACGGGAACAGGTTTACAAGGTCAATGTTGAGGGCACGCGCATCGTGATGGAGGCGTGTCTGACCGCGGGCGTGCCGCGGGTGGTTCACACCTCATCTGTCGCGGCGATCGGCATCCCGCGCAACGGCCGGCCCGCCGATGAAAGCGCAACCTTCGATGCGCTGAGCGCAACCTTCGTGTACGCCGACAGCAAATATCGCGCCGAGGCCGTAGTTCTGGACGCGGTCGCGCGCGGGACTTCCTGCCGTGATCGTGAACCCGGGCGCTGTGTACGGCGCAGGCGATCACAACCTGATTTCCGGCAGCATGGTGCTGGAGTTTGCCCGGCACAGCATGCCGATGGTCCCGGACGGGGGGCTGTGCGTTGTCGATGTCGATGCCGTCGTGCAGGGGCACCTGGCGGCCGCGGCGCGGGGCCGCATCGGCGAGCGGTACATCCTCGGCGGCGAGAACCTGACTTTCCTGGAGATTGCGACGGAGATTTGTGCTGTAGTTGGCCGCCGCGCGCCGCGCGCCACTGTGCCGGCCTGGACATTGCCTCCGGCTGCGCTCGCCGTAGACGCGATCAACCGTCTGAGCCTCGGCCCGCCGGTGGTCAGCGGCGAACAGATCCGTATGGCTGGGCTAAAAGTCTTCTACGATTCGACCAAGGCCGAACGTGAGCTGAATTATCCGCTGCTGCCCTTCCGCGGAGCAGTAGAAAAAACCTATCGGTGGTATCAGGAACATGGATACCTGAATTAAGGGAGGTCTTATTCATGGATCTTTTCGACAAATGCTACAGTTATACAGAGGCGAAAGAGGCAATCGCCTCGGGCGCATACCCCTACTTCATCCCGCTAACCGGCAACGAAGGAACGGTCGCCATCTTTCGTGGCCGCAAGCTCATCATGTGCGGTTCCAATAACTATCTCGGCCTCACCACCGATCCCCGAGTGCGCGAGGCAGCCATCGAAGCGATCAAACGCTACGGCACAAGCTGCACCGGCTCCCGGTTTCTCAACGGCACCCTGGAGATGCACGAGCAACTCGAACACGAGTTGGCGGAATTTGTGGGCAAGGAAGCAGCCCTGGTCTTCTCCACAGGGATGCAGGCCAACCTCGGCGCCATCAGCGCGCTGGTGGGACGGGGCGATTTCATCATCCTGGACAAGGAAGATCATGCCAGCATCGTGGACGGGGCCAGGCTGAGCTATGGGGAGATCAAACGCTTCAACCACCAGGATATGGCGGAGTTGGAACGGCTGTTGGATAAACTGCCCGCCGACGCTGGCAAACTGCTGGTGGTAGACGGTCTTTACAGCATGGAAGGCGACATCGCGCCGCTGCCTGAAATCGTGCCGCTGTGCAAGCAGTATGGCGTGCAGATCATGGTCGATGATGCCCATGCCATCGGCGTGCTGGGGCGCGGCCGCGGCACCGCGGCGCACTTCGGCATGACCGACCAGGTGGACCTGATCATGTCCACCTTCAGCAAGTCGTTCGCCTCGCTGGGCGGTTTCATCGCCGGCGACGAGCCGGTGATCCACTACATCAAGCACCACGCGCGTTCGCTGATCTTCAGCGCCAGCATCCCGCCGCCCAACGCAGCCGCGGCGCTGGCCGCCCTGAACATCATGCGCGAGGAACCGGAACGCGTGGAGCGCCTGCGGGAAAACGCCGACTACATGCGCCAGGGATTCCGCCAGCTCGGTTTCAACATCGGCAACTCCACCACCGCCGTCATCCCGGTCATCATCGGCGACAAGGATCGAACCCTGATGGCCTGGAAGATGCTCTTCGAGGCCGGCGTGTTCGTCAACCCAGTGCTCTCACCCGGTGTCCAGCGTGGACGCGAGCTGCTACGCACCAGCTACATGGCGACGCACACCCGAGAGCAACTCGACCAGGTGCTCGGCGTCTTCGAAGTGGTCGGCAAACAGTTGGGTTTGATTTAGGAGACAGGAGTCAGGAGTTAGCCCAGCGGACAGATCCATGCACCCTGACTCCTGATCCCTGACCCCTGTTCCCTGAAAAGGAGCCGCATATGACCTCGCCCGAACTGATCCCCAACGGCGTGCCGCTGGCCAGCGTGCCAGGGTCTGACTGCGGCGCAGGTAAGAACCTTGCATGATTCCTGGATCGGCACGGCCCAGGAATTCGTCGCGCTCCACGGTACCAACGACAACCTCCGCGACCGGCTGGCGCAAGCGCTGGGAGTGCCCCGTACCGCGCTGGACGAGCTCGTCGCGGCGGCCAGGGCGCTGATCCCGCCGACGCGTGACATCCGCAGCCTGGAGATGGAACAAGAGGCCGCACAAACCCAGTATAGTCTGGGCGCGCTGCTGGACGAACCATCTTCGTGTGCTTGAGGATCGCTTCAATCTGCCCGCCTACATCCCGTTCGAGGGCCGCGCCGTGCTGCCGACGAGCCACAGCCTGCTGGAAATGCTGCCGCCCGTGCGCAACCAGGGCGGTCGCGGCACCTGCGTGGCCCATGCGGTGCTCGCTGTGCGCGAGCAGTTGGAAATCGCCGCCGGCAGCCCGCCGGAGATGAACCTTTCGGAGCAATACGTCTACTGGTGGTGCAAAGCCCACGACGGCATCCCCAAAGTCTCGGGCACCTACATATCGGTGGGCATGCGTTGTCTGAACGAAACCGGTGCGCCGTGGGAGGAAGCCTGGCCCTATGTCAGCCGCGAGACGGGCGACCAGGGCCAGGGGCCGCCGCCGCCCGCGGCCGCGAACGGCGATCCCGCCTTCCGTATGTTGCGCTCGCAGCAGTTCAACCGGACGGACATCACAGGCATCAAGACCTGCCTCAGCGAAGGGCGGATCGTGGCTTTCTCGATCCCGGTGTTCGATAGCTGGTACGCCTCCTCAGCCACCTCGCGCTGGGGCAAGATCACGCTGCCCCTCCCCGGCGAACCGGCGGACGGCGGTCACGCCATGGCGTTGGTGGGATACCAGGACGACCCGGACGCTCCCGGCGGCGGCTATTTCCTGGTGCGCAACTCCTGGCAGCCCTGGTCGTGGGACGGCGTCTGGCAGGAGGGCTACGGCTACATCTCCTACGCCTACATCAGCCGGCATGCCACGGCCGTGTTCAGCGGCAACCGCATCGAAGCCAAAGGTATCTACCTGCGCGATCATGAGGATGAGAGTAGGCCCGCGAACTGCCGCGGCGCTCACGTGGAATAGCCCCGACATCTGGTTGCGTCAAACAGCGGATGGTGGCGCAGGGCCGCAGCCACCTGCGGCCGGTCAGCCGAACGCGATCTACGTGCGCGCCTTCAACCGTGGGCCAACATATGCCTACGATGTGCGGGCTGATGTGCTGTGCGCGCCGGTCGCGACCTACGTCCCTCCGGAAAACTGGCAGCCGGTAGGGCGTCTGCGTGCCGGCTGGCTCAAGCCCGGCGAGACGGTGCTCGGGCCGCTGAGTTGGACGCCATCCACTCCGGGGCCATTTGCCTTCCTGGTTCGACTGTCCGCCGCCGGCGACGCTGCGAATACATCACCCGATCCGGCAGTGGATGAGAACGTCGCCCAGCGGAATCTCTGGTCGGTCAGCGCCGCGGCGGGAAGCACCGTGGAGATCGCGTTTGACCTCGCCGGCGTGCCGGGCAAGTCGGGAGCCGTCAGCCTGGAGGTGGACCGGGGCAGCCTGCCCGCGGAAGTGAACATCTCACCCGTTAGCATCGGGCCGGCGCAGGATGCAGCGGCCGACACAACCGGTGGCGATGTCCGGGGCATCGTGGACAACGCCGTGATCGGCGCGGTGACGGGCGGCTTGCTGCTGGGCATGGGTCAGCGCCGCCGTGCCAGCCTCACTATCACCCTGCCGGCGCAGGCCGCGCCCGGGACACGCTATGCCGCAGTCATCTTCCAGAGACAAGGGGCTGAAACAATCGGACGCTTGACAGTGCTGGTGGATGTGGCGTAAGAGTCATGCGGTTCGTGAGCCTACAGGAGCAAGGGCCGGCGTCCAAATATGCGCCGGCCTTTGCTGTTAATGTTTGCGTTTGTAGTCCACGAACTGATACCCGACCCCGCGTTCCGTCAGGATGTATTTGGGATGACCAGGGTCCAGTTCGATCTTCTTTCGCAGATAGGTGATATAGAGCCGCAGGAGTTGGTTGTCATCCCGGTATTCCGGCCCCCAGACCTTGGAGAGCAGCGTTTCCTGCGGCACGATCCAGCCGGCATTTTCCACCAGATGGAGGAGCAGACGATACTCCGTGGGGCGCAGCTTGAGCGTCTCGCCTCGCACGATCACGGCCCGCTGGGGGAAGTCGATCGCCAGATCCTCGTCTATGCGCAACGGCTCGGCGGCAGCCGACTTGGCCGGCTCGACGCGCCGCAGCACGGCGCGAATCCGGCTCGAAAGCTCACGCGGGCTGAACGGCTTGGCGATATAGTCGTCTGCGCCCAGATCCAGGCCCCGGATGCGATCGTCCTCATCCCCTTTGGCAGTCAACATAATCACCGGCACGGCGGAAGTTTCGCGGATGTGTTCCAGCGTCTCGAACCCATCCAGGTCCGGCATCATCACGTCCAGCACCACCAGGTCGGGCAGATCATTCCGCACGCGCGCCAACGCCTGCAACCCGTTGTCGGCCTCCATGACCTCATAACCTTCCAGATCGAGGTTCATATGCACGAACCGCCTCATGCGCGGCTCGTCATCGACGACGAGGATGCGCTTTTTCATCTAATCATCCTCCCCCAGCGGCAGCGTGAAGAACACGGTCGTGCCCTTGCCCGGTTCGCTGCGCAGCCAGATCCGCCCGCCATGCGCCTCGACGATGGCGCGGCAGAGGAACAGGCCCAGCCCGGCGCCCTGGGTGCTGCGGCGGAGGCTGGAGTCCACCCGGTAGAAACGCTGGAACAGCTTGCCCTGCTCGGCCTGCGGGATGCCGATGCCCTGATCCGCCACATAGACCGTGGCGGTGACGCCATCGCTCCAGCCGCCGAGGCGGATTTCACCGCCCTGGGGCGCATACTTGATGGCGTTGCTCACCAGGTTGTTGAAGACCTGGCGCAGGCGCTCTTCATCACCGGCAATGCAGGGGTAGTCGGGTGGGAAGTCCAGCGCAAAGACGTGCCGGTCGGTCTGCGTGCGAAAGTTCTCGACCACGCTGGCTGCCAACCTGGGCAGCAACACGTCACCCTGCTCCAGCTTGAAGCCGCCGGCCTGGATGCGCGAGGCGTCCAGCAGGTTGTTGATCAGCCCGTTCAGCCGGTCGCTCTCCTCGCCGATCACCTGCAAGCCTTCATGCAGCGTCTCAGCATCCCAGGTCGCATCTTCACGAGCCAGGGTGTTAGCATAACCCTTGATCAGCGCCACCGGCGTCTTCAGCTCGTGCGACACCACCGAGACGAAGGTGGACTTCATCTCCTCCGCCTCCCGGAAGCGGGTGATGTCCACCACGTTTGCAATGATGTTGGCCAGCCGGCCATCCTCATCGTACAGCGGCGAGTAGGTGATGCTGACCGCGCTGCGGGAGCCGCCCGGACGCGTCAGTGTGCCTTCGGCGAGCAGCGGCTGGCCTTCAGGGAAGCTAACGTCACGTGGATCGGCCCCGCAGAGGTTCTCGCCGGAGACCGCCGTCAGCGTCAAGACCTGATGGCAAGGCCGGCCGATCGCCCCTTCTGCGGGCCAGCCGGTCATCTGGCTCAGCGCCCGGTTGAAGACCTGGATGCGCAGCTCAGGATCCAGGATCATCACCCCGTCCGCACTGTTCTCGATGATGGCATCCAACTGCTGCTTTTCGGCGCTGACCTGCTGATAGAGCTGGGCGTTGCGCACCGCGATCGCGGCCTGTTCGGCGAACGTCGCCAGCACCCCTTCGTCGTTGGTCGAGAAGGCGATGCCACCGCTGCGAAACAGGTAAATCACCCCCAGCAGACGATCCCCGAAAACGAGAGGTAAGGCAACTATCTGGTGCAGGGGCAGCAGGATGGCACGCGCCACCAGGTTGAGGCGCGCCTGCAGATCGGGAAGGGCATATTGCTCGGTTTGCAGCGGAAAATCGGCCAGCAGCGGGGCAAAGCGGGGCAATAGACTGGTCGGAATGCCGTGGCTGGCGTGGATCACCAGGTCAGTGGACTGCCCACGGCGCAGGGCAATCACCCCCGCCTCGGCCCGCACGATTTCGCTGGCGCTCGTCAGGATCAACCGCAGGAGCGATGGCAGGTCGAGCCGGGAAGTCATCGCCCGGCTGATTTGGAGCAGATACTCGCGTTGGCGAAGTTGATAACTGATCATGGTTACCCATGATAACAGAGACCTGACAGGTTTGGGAAACCTGTCAGGTCGGGTGAGCTACCAGCCGAAGCGCTGTTCCTTCCAGGGATCGCCTTCCATGTGGTAGCCGTTGCGCTCCCAGAAGCCCGGCTTATCACCGGCCATAAACTCGATCCCGCGCAGCCATTTGGCGCTCTTCCAGAAGTATTTCTTGGGCACCAGCAGCCGCAGCGGGTAACCATGATCCGGCTCCAATGGTTTACCGTCGTACAGGAACGCCAACATCGTGTCGTCGTCATCGAGCACTTCAAGCGGAACGTTGGCGGTGAAGCCGTACTCACAATGCGCCATCGCGTGGGTGGCTTCAGGCCGCACCTTGATCTGTCGCATCAGCTCGCGCCAGGGGATGCCGGTCCAGGTCGTATCCAGCTTGCTCCAGCGGGTGACGCAGTGGATGTCCACCGTCTGCGTCATGGTCGGCAGCTTCATGAGATCGTTCCAGTTGAGCCGCAGCGGCTGCTCCACCAGGCCGAAGACGCGAAAATCCCATTTGTCCAGGTTCTGATAAATCGGCACTGAACCATAATGCAGGACCGGGAACTTCTCCGTGAGGAATTGGCCTGGTGGCACACGATCATCCTCGCTCGCACCTGGAATGTTCGTGACGCGCTTCAGGCGTTCCACCCGTTTCAAGGGATTTTCAAACCGCATGGCTCCTCCGGGGCACTGCTGTTACTTGGCACGCTTATTGTAGCAATCCACAGGAGGCTGGTAAGTAAGCGGGGCGACGTTCCAGAGCGTTAAGAGCGCTGCATGAGGTACCACGCAGAGGGCCGCTCCCGATCCAGGCCGTGATGCGCCCAGCGGAGGACGAAATGGGGGATAAAAAGAGCGATTTCGCGCGGCCCGATGCCCGAAGGAGCGTCAGCGTCGCCGGGCATCGGTTCAAAGGCATAGAGCAGATAGTAGGCGCCTGGCAGGAGATGGGCGGCCAGGGAGGCGACATACGCAGGCTGCCGTTCGATGGGAACTGCGTGAAAACAACCAATGTCCAATGCGAACATCGCCTGTATGGTCACGAAGCCTAAATTGCTGACATCGCCCCGGCAGAAATACGCCGAGCTGCCATCCGTCTCCGCAGCGCGGCGGCCACGTACCAATGCACTCTGGGCCAGGTCGACACCGACCACCCGGAAGCCGTGCGTTGCGAGATAGCGGCTGTTGATCCCGCTGCCACATCCGAGATCCAGCGCCCAGCCAGACGACAACTGGCCGGAGGTTACCAGTGCAACGACTTCAGGCGGAACAACGCCCGTGTCCCAGGGGATGTCACCGCTGCGATAGCGGTCTTCCCACCACGCCGCCGAACCGCGCTCTGGCTCGTCCATCAGCCGGCAATCTCCGCGAGAAGGGGCAGATGATCGGAGGCGTCTCGCGCCGTCGGGCTATCCCAACACGAACAGCTTGCCAACCCGTCGGCCAGGACTTCGGGCAGGAAGATGTAGTCGATGCGGCGTTCCGGCGCCGCGGACGGCCAGGTCGGCCCCGGCCCCAGCCCGGACCGGTCAAAGGCATCCACATAGCCGGCCTTGCCCACCTGGGCGGTCAGGTCAAACGCCGGAACCGGCCAACCTTGCGCGATCTGATAAGCCTTGAGCTGCTCCACGTCCTCCGATGTGGGATAATCTGCCGCCGCCAGCGCGTTGAAGTCACCCAGCAGCAGATGCGGCCGGCCGCGGTCACGCAGCAGCCAGGTGTTTGCCGACGCCCACTGTTCGAGACGGATCGCTTCGGAACGATGGTCGAGATGCGTGACGTAGAGGGTAAAAGGCTGGCTGGACGGGAGCAACACGCGAACTTCCAGCAGACCTCGCCGCCCGTAGCTCACCGTGGGCGCCAGGTGGTGCGACGCATACGCCTGGATCGGCCACCGACTGAGCAGCGCGTTACCGTAGGGAATGTCATCCGGAGCAGGTTCAGCCGGCAGCGTCGGCCCGAAGGCATAGGCCATGCCCAGGGAGTCCGCCAGCGCCTTCAGCGCCGGCCCGGCCGCGGTATGCCAGGGATGGAATACCTCGTTCAGCCCAACCAAATCGGCGCCGGTAGCAGAGATAACCGTCGCCAACATGTCCACGTTCGCTGCGCCCCCATCCGGTGTGAGCCAGCCGTGAACGTTGTAGGTCAGGACTCTCATCAACACCCCCGAGGCCAGCGCGAAGCAATGGAAGCAGGTGTCAGGCCAAGCCTGGCGCCGCCGAGGCTTCTGCCCACCCCCACTCCACCAGGAGCGGTCGGTGGTCGGAAGCATGCTGTGTGATGCCTGAATTCAGTGCGCGGGCAGAGCGAAAACCTCGCGCCCAATGGCGCGGCATGAAGAGAAAATCAATACGCACCAACGGAGAGTGTGCCGGGAATGTCTTGCCTTGTCCGTGGCCCACGGCATGGAAAGCATCCTCGTAACCGGCGCTGCGCATCATGCGCAGCACAGGTGGCAACATCCGACGGGTGTTGGGACCCAAAAATCCAGGCGTGTTGAAATCACCCATGAGGAAGTGCGGGGAGTGGCGAGCTATGAATTTGATGATGCCGTTAATCTGATGAAGCCGCGTCCCCTCGAAGGCATGATCCAGATGGGTGACGAAAGAGGTGAGACCCTGGACGGGGCCCGATGCGAGCGTAGCGCCCAAAAGCGAACGCTGCTTGGTGCTGGGGAGTCGCGGCAGCCAGGTATTGGAAACGTCGGTCAGGGGATAGCGGCTGAGAAGCGCATTGCCTACCGGCCCGTGCCAACTGGGACCGTAGTCGATCCAGCCACTGGGACCAAAAACATACTGCATCCCCAGACGTTCCGCCAACTCAGCCAGCGGCGCATAGCTGCTCTGGCCGACAGTCACAGGGTGCAGCACCTCATTGAGACCGATGATGTCGGCGTCGGCAGCCTGTATCACAGCGGCCAATCGGTCGAGGTCGATTTGACGGTCTCGCCCAGCCCAGCGGTGAATATTATAAGTCATCAAATGAATAGATGCATCGTTTCGCTTGATCAACAGATCCTCATCTCCTGAGACTCCACAATTATGCGCCGGATCGAAGGTCGACGCACAGTTGTGGAGTATAGCATCGATCCGGTTTTCCCCAAAAGTCGCGGCGCACGTGAAAAAGCCTTTCATATGCGGTGAGAACGCACCATACCGCCTGGCAGCAAGGTTTCACACCGCCTCGCGCCGGCGGCAGGTCGACAGCTTATCCGCAATGACTGCGGATAACTCAGTGGATAGTGCGTGTCTGCATCCACACATACCAACTGACTCAACACCCTGCAAAAGACAGTATTTGGCGGCACATTCCCGACGAGACCTAAATCTGGCACACCAGCAGCTTCCGCACACCTAGATGTCGCGTGACGTACGACGACCTTTGCCGCAACCAGAGTTCAGACGCTCACGCAGCTTATCCACGCCCCGAATCTTCGTTCGAGTAGGTTTCGGCAAGCATTGCTGCGCACATCTAGGGCATGCGCTGGCACAGACTCCCACAAATAGGCCATTGGTTTTCTGACCGCGTCGCTTACCCACATATCCCCAGGCTCTATGACTACTAAATCAAATATTACATCTAAAAGATGATGCTCAAATAAACTCGAGCTTAATATTAGCTTAGAAGCTATTGACTTAGGTGAGAAATGCAGTATACTGGTAATTGCCACAAGCGAAGATGATCAGACTGGTTCCGTGAAGTAGCCTCCGAGAGTTCAGAAAGTTTTCCCGGGGCGGGATAGAGAAAACGGCAAACGGTATCGGGTAGGCTAGGGAACCCCAACGATTATCAGAACTGTGGCGAGGGAACCCCGAGAAGTCGAACGGCGATTCTAAGCTCGAAACTACCAGGAAACTGGCGCTCGCATCGGCCCATAATCCAGACCAATGTCGTGGGAACGACGTAAGGTAAGACCCCGCAGGGCTAAGAGCGAGAACAACGGCGAGCAAGGAAGCAAGACTGCCAGACGGTTGCTTGGGGTCCCTCTGTTTAAGAAGTCATCCGGCGCACACGGGCTCGTGTGCGCCGGATTTTGTGTTTTTGGGGATTGGAGACGGGGAAACTCGCCTTACGGCGCTTCAGTCAGTGCCTCTCCCGCTGATACGTAGTATGTGTTCGGTTTGTCGGCCAACTTCAGCCAGGCGTCCAGTTCGTTCGCCGGCACGCGGGGCAGCCGGAAGGGATCGAATTGCGGCGCCAGCGGCGATGGCATCAGTCCACCCTTCGGCGTGACCGCACCGAGCAGCGCATAGGGTTCTCCCTCATAGATGCCACCGCGCAATAGCGAAGGATCCTGCGGCAGCCGACCCGCCGGCACGGCCAGCGAGACGACTTTGTAGTCCGGCAGCAGACTGCTTACCTGCCGCAGACTTTGGGCGATCACCCGCTGGACTTCCTCGGGGCTTAGCCCGGCGAGCTGCATCTGGTCGGCGGGCTGGACGCCGATCTCCATGCCCAGATCGACCAGCAGTTTCAACTTGGCAGCGGCCAGATCGGGATCGCCGAAGATTTGCGCGCCAAGCTCCTGGCCGGCAGGGCTGCCCTGGACAAAGAAGGTGGCTTTCAGCGGCCAGTCGGCCGGGTGAGCCGCGTGAAAATCCAGCAGGATGCCTACCGCTGTGTTCGGCTCCACACCACCGTTCGACTGCAAGCGGAGTTGACCCGGTGTCGAGTCATCGAAGGTCAATACGATCGGCCGTTTGCCGGCCGGCACCATGCTCAGCTTCCCTTCAACGACGTCGCTCAGGTTCACCGGATAGTAACCGCTCGCCAGCAGCCGCTCCAGGTCGGCGCGCAACTGCGCCGGCGTGCGACTGCCGAGGCTGCCGTCCTCCGAGATGTCGCGATAGGCAATTGCCAGCACTTTGCCAGCCAGGTTCGGAGGATATGCCGGCTGTGCTGATACCAGTGCTTCGCGCGTGTATCGAACCGCCGCATCCCACATCAGCCAGCCCTGCCCGCCCCCTTCGCGTGCGCCGTCCATCTGTGCACGGATTTCGCCCGGGGTGTAGGTGCGGTAGTCGAAAGCGTAATCCTGGAAGTCCTGGATCCACGGCCGGACCTTGATCTCCGGGTTGACGGCGCGTGCCCGCTCTACACTGCGCTCGGTGCTCTTGCGGATGACGTCGTAGGGGTAAGCGATGGCGTTACGGTAGCGTCCCGCTTCACCGGGCAGACCGGTATCGAACGTGGATGGGTAAACCATCGGCGACAAGACATCGATGTACGGGGCGAGCGCCTCGATATGCTGGCCGATGCCGAGATCGTTGGGCACCCACGCCGTATAGCCGAAGACGTCGACACCCAGCTTGGCGCCGAGCGGCTTCAACGCGGCCTGCGTGCGCTGGAGCAGCCCTGCGATGGCCGCCGTGCGATTTTCTTCGGTGTTGGGCAGGGAGAATTGGGCGGCGCCAACGTTCCCGTCGGTGGGGAAGCGGACGTAATCGTATTGGATCTCATCGAAGCCCAGGCGCGCCGCCTCGACCGCCAACGCAACATTGTAATCCCACACCGGCTCGTGGTTCGGATCAACCCACCCCATCTTCTCCGGATCACGCCAGATCTTTCCGGTGCCGGCGTTGATCACCGCCCACTCCGGGTGCGCCTGCGCTAACAGGTTGTCCTTGCTGACAGGGATGCGGGCGATGAGGTAGACGCCGCGATCTTTGAACCACTTGAGAAACGCGGCCGGATCCTCGATCATCGCATCGCTGTCGGCGCCGATCTCCTGCGCCCGCGTCACCTGCGTGGGGAAGGTGAGATAGCCGCGGTCCCCCTTGAAATCCATGACAACTGCGTTCAATTCGGTGTTTTCCAGAAGGTCCTGGATGTGCTTCACAAAACCGGCGTTCCCCAGCGCTGCATAGGAGATATACATGCCCTTGACATAGCCGGTGCGATCCAACTCGTGATCTGTGGATGCTTGCTGGTTGACTGCGAGGGATGGCGGGGTAGGTTCCTTGTCGGCCAGGCTGGGCGCAAAGGCGTGCATCACCGAAAGGATCAGCACCGCACAACAAACCATGCCAGCAAGCAGCCAGTGTTCTGGGGCGACTCTAAAATCCAATCGAGCGGCGTGACTGGCCGGGAGGCCGCGCTGTCCGCTGCCCTGAGCTGGGCGAAGGGGACGTGCGGTGAGATATCTCGAATAGGTTTTTAGTCGGCACAGGCGCGCTCCGATAGAGGGTTTCCAGGCTATGGCAAGACGCCTATTATACATGATTTGCGTTTCAACGCCATCAGACCAGATTCAGCACCTCGGGGCGCAGCTCGGCGACGTAGGGCAGGTGACGGTAGGCTTCCCGGTAATCCAGGCCGTAGCCGACAACGAAACGATCGGGGAGATCAAAACCTTTATATTTGAGCGGCATGTTGACCAGCCGGCGTGCGGGTTTGTTGAAGAGGGTACACACCTCGATGCTGGCCGGCCCACGGGCGCGCAGCAGCCGCAGCAGATAGCTCAAGGTCAGCCCCGTGTCGATCACATCCTCCACGAAGATCAGATGTTGGTCCTCGATGGTCTCCTCCAGATCCTTGACCAGCCGCACCGGGCCTTTCCCCCGGCCCTGCGCGTCATAACGTGAAATCGCGATGAAATCCAGCCGGACCGGAATCGCGATGGCGCGGAGCAGGTCGCTCATGAAGAACACGACGCCCCTGAGCACGCCGATCAGCAGCGGGTTGCGCCCGGCGTAGTCCGCGCTGATCTGTGCGGCCAACTCGGTGACGCGGTCCTGGATGTCGGCCTCGGATAGGATGATGCGGCCAAGGCCGTGGGTGAGTTCATCCGGGGGGATTTGCGGGTGGGGAGAAGTTATGACCATGGATCAGATTCCTCGATCTACCAGGTACGTCATAGTTCGTTATGCAGCATATCCGGATCATCGATCCCAAACTTGATCATCAACGACCGGATGTCCCCGCGTTTGAAGAGCTTGATGTTGATTTCCGGATACAGCTCGCGCAGACGCTTGATCTTCCGGTTCTTATGTCTGATCTGATTCGGCAGCATTGTGGTCAGTTCCACGTAGAGGTCTTGATCCGGCAGGTAGAAGTCCGGGCTGAAAGCCGCCGTGACGCGATCGCGATTGTCACGCGCCAGCACGAAGGTGCGCGGTTCGTACGCCCAGGGGATGCCGTAGAAGTCCAGGATCCGGGCAAACTCGGCCTCGATAGGGTGCGAGAAGGGGGGAGGCGCGTCTAACGACATTCGTTGCCCTCAGCCTCCTGGGGGTGTGAGCCACGGTCGCTGGCCCGGCGTGCTGAACCCAGTCGCTCGGCTGCCGCGCAGACCAGATCTGCGGCAGCCGACACATCCAGATGCGCCATGTTGATGACCAGGTCATACAGGTGTGGCTCGTCGCCACGCACACCGAAGTGGCGCTTCAGGTAACCGGCGCGTGCGGCATCCGATGCGTCGATCCGCGCCGCTGCGACCTCAGCCGATACGCGGCAGCCCGCCTGGACCAGTGCGAGGCGCAGCGCACGCGGGGCGATGATCCGCACGTGGAGCACATCCGGTCGCTCGGCCAGAATCACCTGTCCGCCCCGACCCAGCAGCAGCACATCTCCCCCTGCAGCCAGCTCGTGGATGACTGCGGCGACTTTTTCCCGATAGAGATGTAGGGCCGTTGTGCTGGGGTTTACACCCAAGAGGCCCAGTTCGTCGATCTCGGCGAGCGCGACTTCGGGTGCGCCGGCCTCTTTCGCCGCGCGGTTGATGATCTCGCGGCCGACCAGCCGCAAATCCAGCCGTTCTGCCACCAGCCGAGCGATGTCGTCGCCGCGGCTGCCCATCTCACGGGAAAGGGTGATCACAGCCATCGCCGCCTCCAGAGGGTCAGCGCCCTCTACTGAGCAGAATTGTACGGCGGGAAGGTGGGGGTGTCAAGCGGGTGATACCGCGTCCGCGATCTCGATCACGGCGTTTTCGATCCAGCGCTCCAGCGGCCAATCGGGCGCAGCAATCCAGCGCAGCCTGGACGCTCGCGGCGGGAGCAATAACAACCGCGCGGAACTTGCTGCCAGCGCCGACACGAAACTGTCTGTCACATCGCCGTCCAGGCTGCCCGCCAGCAGGATGTCGCTGGGGCCGAGGATGGCTGCGGCCTGAGCCAGGGCGTTGCCCGGCACCGCGGGCGGCATTGCACCGCCCAACGCGTTCAGCATGGCGACCTGCGCCGCCGCGTTCAGCCCAATCGGCCACAGCACCGCATCCGGCAGCGTCCGGCGCAGCGCAACCAAGGCGGCCGCGCCCACACTCCCATCACCGCCGTCGATCACCACGACCGGGCGCACAGGTAGCATCGTGACACCCAATCCGGCTGCCACCGCGGCCAGATCCTCGCGGCGGTAGCTGCGTGGGGCTGCGGCAACGGCTGCTTGGATGGGTTCTACGGCAGCAGCCTCGCGTTGGTTGGCCGCCTGGTCCGCGGCCAGCCAACGCGGCATCCCCCCGGAGGGTCAGCGTATGAGCCGCCGCCCACAGCAGCGAAACGCCCGCAGCCGCGCCGGCGCCCGCCAGGGCTGCCCGTGTGGCCATTGCTCCTGTCTCATTCCGGTTCAAGAACAAGAACACGGTGAGGCCCAGCGCCGCCAGTACAATCGCCGCGCCGA
Organism: uncultured Chloroflexia bacterium; assembly: GCA_963841825.1. GTDB lineage: Bacteria > Chloroflexota > Anaerolineae > CG2-30-64-16 > CG2-30-64-16 > CAWJEL01. The sequence continues at coordinate 70,727 of CAWJEL010000025.1, read as the reverse complement.
CCAGCGTTACCGCATAGAGATAGAACTGGCGGACGCCGGACGCCCGCTCCGCATGACCCGCGGGCCCCGCTGTCCGTGCCCGCACTTGTTGTGACCACCAGTGGCCCCACCAGGCCGGCGCCCCTACGAAGACCAACGCCGTCGCATAGGCGAACCGCGTCCACCAGGCTGCGGCGATCGCCGGATCAGCCGGCCGCACGCGCAGCACGGACAACAGGATCAGCCGGACAAACTCCGTCAGGCCGAACCAAAACGCCGCCAGCGCCAGTCCGGCCACGATGTATCGCTCCAGGCGGCGGATCGTCGCGGTGCGAGAGGTTTCGCCGCCCAGCGCGACATCGAGGCGGATGGCGGGCGCGCAAATCAGCCACGTGATCAATCCCACGGGCAGATAGGCCACGGCGGCCGGCCAGTAAGGGCCGAGGGAGCGTCCGAGCGCAAGCATCAGCACCTGCGCCAGCAGATAGCCTGCGGCGAGTAAGGTCGCAAGCGTGCCAAGTAGGAGATCGCCGTAACGCAAGATGACACGGCTCAACGCGTTCATCTCAAGTGCGGGGGTGTTGCGCGCCAGCCGGTTCGCCGTGCCCCAGGCCGCAAACGCCAGCGGCGCGCCGATGATCAGGGCGGCCAGGAAGTTTGCCACGAGCACCAACCAGTTCTCGCTGCGCGCGGCTGAGTTGGTCACAGCGACGATCAGCCGGCGAAGAGACTCGCCCGCGCCGACCATCGCCAGGGTTGATCCAACGAAGGCAGCCAGATAAAAATACGCGCGGCGCCAGTTGGCCGCCTGCCCGGGCTCGCGGCCGAAATCGCCGTCGCGCACGGTTTCCCACCGCAAGTAACCCCAGAAGATCAACGCGATGACGACGCCTACGGCCAGCGCGACCAGCCGAGCGCTGATCGGCGTCGGGTCGGAGTCCGGCAGTCCAAAACCGAGCTTGATGACGTCAGCGGTCGCGCGCCACGCCTGCACAACGACCAAAGCCAACGCCGCGCCCTGTCCCAGATAAAGATAGGCCTTGCGCACAGGCGCGGCCCGCTCCCCCGCCGCAGCCATCGTGAGCGCACGCGCTGGCCGGTTGGCTAGGATCCAGTGGCTGGCCCAAATGATCGCCGCAACTCCAGCTACCAGCAACCACGGAGCCAGCGTGCTGCGCGGCAACGCCAGCAGCCAATCCTGAGCGGCGGAATCCGCCAGGAGCAGGCGGATCAGCTCACGGTTGCTCATAATCAGCGCGGCCAGCAGTGCGACGTAGCTCAGCAAGGCGACCGTGTAAAGATAGCGGCGACGGCCAATACTCAAGGCAATTCCTCCAATTTGGCGCTTGAAGATCGAAGCAGCCGGTTCCAGTTTCCAGCTTCCAGCTTCGAGTCTACTTCCAGCGCGTCAAAATCGTCTCCCGCTGGAACAGCCTCACGCCGAGGTAGACCAGCCCGATGTCCAGCACCGCCACGATCAGCGAGCTGATCCAGAACGTGGCGCTGTTGAGCATGATGAAGCCGGTCAGCGGGCCGATGAACAGGATCATCAACGGCAGGATGATCAGCGATCCCAACTGCTCGGCGGCGCGCGGATCGCTCGTGCGGCTGCTGACGATGATGCCGACGTTGACCGCCATGACCGTCAACAGCGGGGCCAGGACGAACATCGCCACCAGCCACATCGGATCGGTGAACACGCGGAACACCCGATCACTCACCGCGAAGATGCGGGCGAAGATCAGAAAGATGCCGTAGCAGGCCCAGGCCGTGCCGATGCCAGGCAGCGCGGCGGCCAGACCTTTGCCCAGCAGCAGTTCGGTGGTGGTCACCGGTGTTGCCAGCAGCGGCTCCAGCGAGCGGGTGATCTTTTCCCCCACGATGCTGTAAGCCGCGATCGTCACGGGCACCATCAACGGCATCATCAGGAACAGGACCAGGTAGTTGCTCGCCAGCACCGATTGCATGGCCTCGGCCGGTGTCAAGCCTGCGAAGAGCGGATTGTTCAACATCCGCCCCAACTCTTCGAAGTCACTTTGCTCGATCGGGAGACGGCCCATCAGGATGAGCATGACCACCGGGATGGCGACCATCACGAGCGGCACGAAGATGACGACCGAGAAAACCAGCTTGTTCCGGCGTATTTCGAGCCATTCTTTGGACATGATCGTGCGGATGTGCTTCATGGTTATCCTCGGGATGAGAACATAGACGATGGACGATGGACCATGGTCCATCGTCCACGGTCTATCATCAATGGTCTATCGTCAATGGTCTATCGTCCGTTTTGAATCAAGCTCAGGTAGACGTCTTCCAGCGAGTGCTTGAGTTCGGTGACGAATTGGATTTGCGCGCCCTGGCCCACCAGCGCGCTGACGATGGCGGGGTTCTGCCCGGCCGGGTCGTTCAGGGTGATGACCAGTTTGGCCGCTCCGTCGGCGTCACCCGCCAGCAGATCGACATGCGTCACGAAGGATAGCCCGCGCACAGTGGCGGCCCATTGGGCGACTGCCTCAGGATTCGCTGTGCTCGCAGGCGCCAGATGTACCACCGTCTGCCGGCCAAAGAGCTGGCGGCGTAACGCATCGGGCGTGTCCACGGCGATCAGGCGTTGCCGAAAGACGCCGATCCGCTCGCACAACCGTTCCGCCTCGTCCAGGTTGTGTGTGCATAGGAAGATCGTGCGGCCTTGCCCGCGCAGTGTCTCGATGAAGTCGCGCACGGTTTTGGCCGCCTCAGGATCCAGCGCACTGGTCGGTTCATCCATGAAGACGACCGGCGGCTCGTGAAGCAGCGCCCGCGCGATGGCGAGTTTCTGCTTCATGCCCTTGGAGAAGGTGCCGGCCTCGGTGTCGCGGCGGTCCCACAGGTCGAGCAGCCGCAGATATTTCTCCACCTGCCCGCGGACATCTTTGACGTCGTATAGCTCCGCAAAGATTTCCAGGTTGCGCCGGGCGCTGAGCCGCTCGTACAGGCCGGGCGACTCGGTGAGGATGCCGATCTGGCTGCGGATCTGTGCGTCAGCTTTCCCCACCTCCAGTCCGTTAACCCAGGCGTGGCCCGCGGTGGGACCGATCAGGCAGGCGAGGATGCGGACGGTGGTCGTCTTGCCCGCGCCGTTGGGGCCGAGGAAGCCGAACACTTCGCCTTCTTTGACTTGCAGGTTGAGACCGTCCACCGCTTTGATTTCACGGTGATCACTTTGGAAGAATTTTGAGAGCGCTTCGGTGCGGATCATGTGTCAACTCATCGGACGATAGACAATTGACGACTGGCTCACGTGCTGTCGGAAGGCAAGTAGGTCTACCCGCCCGTCCCACTCGTGATACGACCTACTCGTACTTGGATGACTCGGCCCGGCGCGCGAGATCTTCCGCGGATAGGGTGCGCGGGGTGAGGTCGGCGGCGGTGATGGCCGGCGCAGGGATCGGCGCGACTTCGGGCGCTGGTAAAGGCTCCTTGAGCCGCAGGATCAGCCAGAAGGCAAAGGCTGCAAAGACGGCCACGCCGACTTCCACCCACACCACGCCCAGCGTACGCATCGCCCACACCGCCCAGAAGTCCAGCGCGGTGTGCAGGCCGATGGCGGCAAGGAGGTAGAGCGGCTGCCGCCGTGCCACCGAGCGCACTACCAGCAGCGCCAGGGCAATCTGCACGGTGATGGCGAATACCCGCTCCAGGCCAGCCAGGGCGCTCATATACCAGGGCGTGGCCCAGTATTGCGCCATCTGGGCCTGCGCCTGTTCAGCCGCCGCGCCGGCCAGGTTGAGAACTGCGGGACCGAGAAAGCGCAGGGCGAGCATCGCGATGAAGCTGATCAGCGCCAGCACGCCGAAGATGATCGCCTCGACGCCACCGTGCCCGGCGCCGTATTGCAAGCCCTGATCCCAGCGGCGGCACCGCTTCAGGAAGAAGGTCAGGACGATCCAGCGGGCGCCTTCCTCGCACAATGCGGCGCTTAAACCGGCGACCAGCGCCAGCGCCGCCAAGGGCCAGAGCGCCACGCCGCGACCGCCGCCCAGCAGGCCCAGCGCCCAGTTCAGCGGCAGATGCACGACCTGCGACAGGATAAACGTCGCGGCTCCAGCCCAGAAGATGCCCCATCCCACGCGGTAGCGCCGGCGGAGCCACCAGCCCAGCGCCAGCGGGAAGAAGATCATCAGTGGGTATTGGATCAGCACCGAGGAAAGCAAAAACAGCACGTTGAGCGTCCTTTCGCGACGTTTATGTCTTCCGCAGCAGTTGCTCCAGGTCTGCCAGGCCGCCCCGTGATGTCAAATCCTGGCTCAGCGGTGTCACAGCGATCACCCGATCCACGGCGAACGCGTAGATGTCCGACTCCGGCTCAAGTGTGTCCCATTGGACTTCTATCCCGTAGTCCAGCAGCGCCAGGTTGCCTTCCGGCGTGAAGTTCGCGGGCGCATAGTCCCGGTAGTACGGCTGCCGTGACTGCCGGGTGATCCGCCAACCAGTTTCGGGTGTGGCGTCCGCCGGAACGTCGATTTTTAATACGTCCACATCGAACGGGAGTTGCGCCGCCAGCATGATCCCGGCGAAGTGGCGGGTGATGGCCGCGGCTGCGGCCCAGTCCATGTCCTGCCCGTGGTGCAGGTGGAAGGCCTTGTCGGTCTCCAGCGAGACTGCCAGGCCGGGAATTCCCATTTCGGCCGCCTGGAGCGCTGCGCCCACCGTGCCCGAGCTCGTGACACAGGTGCCCAGGTTTTCGCCGTAGTTGATGCCTGAGATGACTAGGTCGGGCTTACGCCCGCAGGTATAAGGCGCCAGCGCCAGGACGCCGTAGAGCACGGTTTGCGCCGGCGAGCCGGTTAGTGCGTAGGCCGGCATGGCCTGGCAGCCTACGGTCACATCCGTCTGCCGGATTTTGCCGTCGATCATAGGTGGGCAGCCGCGTCCCATGCCGGTTTGCTGGGTCGCGGGCGCGACCATGAGCAGGTCGCCCAGGTCGCAGACGGCCTCTGCTACGGCCAGCAGGCCGGGCGAGTGGATGCCGTCGTCGTTGGTGAGCATGATCAGGGGACGGGTTGAAGTCAAAGCATTTTCTCCGCAGCCGGTGGATTTTGTACAAACCTCCGGGCCGATACCGGAACCCGGAGGTCAAATGCCATTTTAGCACCGCCGTCATCGGTCGACCATGACAGCGATCATTTGTGCATTATGCCTGATCTGTCGTTATCTCTTTCGGCTGGAGATCGCGCGGCATGTCCTGCAGGGCTTTCGTGACGCGTTGGCGTAAGGTACCTTCGTCGGGCTTCCGCTTGCCCAGGTCGGCCAGCCGGCCGCGCAGATACAGGCTGATTTCCGCGGTTTGCTTGCGGAACGCAGCTTGCGACGGACGCTCGCCGTGAGAGAACCAAGTCATCGCCGCGTAGCCGATGGCCACGGTGGCGGAAGTGGCGATGGCGGAACTGAGCAGCCAGCCGGGCACGCCGCCCAGCTTGGAGAGCTCCTGGAAGAGGGTGCGGGCGATCATCGCGACGCCGAAGGTGACGATCAACTCCCGGGCCCGCGCCGCGGTGATCTGGTAGCCGTAGATCCGGCTGATGCTCAGCACCAAGCCGGTCTGGATCGCCAGCAGGGGGATCACATCGGCCAGCGGCAGCGGCACCAGCGCGATGGTGGCGGCCGCGGCGCCTGCCGGCACGATCCGGCCCCAGGCGAGCTTGGATCGGTATTCGGGCAGCGCGTCGGCGAGGGCGGCCAGCAGCCCCGGCTCGGCGTTGGCCACGGCCAGGATCACGCGGCCGACGTTGGTCCCATCGGTCGCGACCGTGTCGATGATCTGGCTCGGCGCCAGGCGCAGCCCGGTGGCAGCGGACTTGATCACCGGGTCGCGGTTGGCTTTGGCGACCAGGTCGATCTTGTTCAGCACGACGATAAACGGTTTGCCGAGCGCCACGAGGCTGTCGAAAAGGTCGCGCTCTGAGCGCCGGACTCCCTGGACCGCATCGAAGACGATCACCAGGAAATCCGCCGTGGCCGCTGAGGCGAAGGCGATTTCCCGCTCTCGCTTCCCCAACTCGCCCACTGCATCCACACCGGGCGTATCCACCACAGAGAAAAGGCCGGCGTCCGCCTCCTGCGCCACACGCGTGGTGCCGGGCACGGGGCTCACCTCAGCGCGATCTTCTTTCCGGGTGATGAGCTGGTTGTAGAGGGTTGATTTGCCCACGTTGACCGGCCCAACCACGGCGATCCGCTGCTTGGGCGCGAGGATCGGCTTCCACGGTTCAGTGACCAGGCCGATGATCTCTTTGAGCGGCCGCGTTGAGCTGGGCAATTGCAACAGCATCGCGTCCAGCTCCCGTTGGCGCTCGACCGGCAGCGTGCTGTGGATCTGGCGTACGGCGGGCCGTGCCGGCCCTGGAACGTCGCGTAATGGGTCATCAAGGTTGGGCAATGGATCGTCTCCTACGCAGGCGGGGTGCCGTTATGACGGCTCGCTCCTTGCTGTCAGGACGCAGCGAGCCGTCGCGGATGGCAGAGATCGTCACTGAATGTCCTGTTGCGCTTCCCACTCCTGGCGCAGTATGCCGTAAAGGTACATATCATAACGCCTGTTGTCGCGATAGAGAGACTCTCGAAAGTTTCCTTCGCGTTGGAAGCCGAGTTTCTCGTACACGGCGATCGCCCGGTCGTTGTACTCGAAAACGGTGAGCTGCACCCGATGCAGGTTCAGTTCATGAAAGGCGAAGCGGAGGATGAGTTCCAGCGCCTCGGTCCCGATGCCCTTGCCCCAATTGTCCCGATCCCCGATCGCGATGGTGAGCCATGCAACGCCCCGGTTCCAGTGGATGCCGTCGAGTTCGACAAAACCGAGCAGTTCCTCACCCGCCAACGGCCGCACGGCAAACAGGTAGTCGTTGGTGTTCCTCTGTGCATTGTCCACCCATTTGCTCATATCATCTTCGGTTTGCGGCCTGCTGGCGCGGGCGTCGAGCAGGCGCAGGAAGCCGGCGTCGGCGTGCCAGCGCGTCAGGATCGGCAGATCGTCCTTGAGAATCGCAGTGAGCCGGACGGTGGCGCCCTGCCAGAGATTGTCTGAAATCGTCATGTCAGGCCGCCGATCCGACAGCGCGGAAATCGGGCGCTGCCTCGCTCTCGTCGTTCAGCATCTTCTGCCACAGCGCGTCCCCGTAGGTGATCAGTTCGGGGATCTTGTCGGCCGCATCCATACCGATATTTTCGCGCAGGTCCACCTGGTAGCGTCGAAAGTCGAGGCCGGGGAACATGGTCGCGGTCAGGTGTACCTGCTGCGCGTCCGCCGACTGGCCGAACGCGCCCAGCACCGGATCGAGCCACTCCCACGCCATCAGCTTGTTTGCCTGGCCCGGCCGAAGACCCTGGGGGAAGCGTCCCGTGCCGAAGCTAAGCAGGGTCGTCTCAGCGGGATCCCAGTGCAGGCAATAGACTGCCTCGTAGGCCGCGAGATAGCACGGGTTGGCGTAGGAGCCGACCCCGCCGTCCACGTAACAGCCCTCCACCGCGGGGAAGAAGGTGGGCACTGACGACGAGGCCAGCACCGCCTTGACCATCGGCCAGTCGGCGTATTCGGCCTTCCACGGCTTGACGAAGCGGGAGCGATTCTCGACCAGGTCAAAGCAGGGGATGACAATGTCAATCGGCGGGGTTGCCGTCCAGAAATCGCCCATTTTGAAGTCACCCACATGCTTCTTCAGGGCCTCCTCAAGCGGCCCAAGCGGATAGCGGTACTTAAGGAGCAGCCAGAGCTTGCTACGCAACGTCTTCTGGAAGATGATGTCGCCGAGGGAGATATACAACGCGTGCAATTGTTCGGCGGTCAACCCCGCGCCGATCGCGGCTGAGATGATCGATCCCGTGGAAGTGCCGGCGGCAAGTTGAAAGATCTGGCGGACGGGCTTGCCCACATGTTCTTCCAGATGGCTCAGAGCGCGGGTGATGACCACCCCACGGATGCCGCCGCCGTCGATCGCGATCGCGACATTCTTGCGAAACGGTTTCATAGCTTGCCTCTCCTTTCCCGATCAACGTGAAACCGAAATGGACGGCGAAACCGGGTCAGGGGCAGATATCGATAGCATGACCCGGTGACATAACCTCATTGTACGGTCAGGGCCGAGGCTTGTCAAGCGTTTTGCGTCTGCGAATCCCCAGGATGACCGCTGTCACGATCATGACGCCGAGCGTCACCAACGTAATCCATTTCGCGGCGGCCCGGAGGGGCGTGTCCTCGAAGCGGAGCAGGATGTAGCCCTCGCCCGCAGGTACAGGTACGACGATGCGCGCCAGTGGGCCGGCTTCGCGTTCCAGTGGCAGCTTTTGCACCGGGCGTCCGTCCTTGCCATCCAGCAGCCAGGCAGTCCAGCCGGGATACCAGAAACGGTTGAAGGTGATGCTCTGCCCCGGTCCCTCGGCATACCAGTACACCTGCTCGTGGGCGCTGCCGACGTCCTCGCTGTTGACCGCCAGTGTCTTGTTCTGCGGCACCCCGCTATAGTCCACCCGGGTTTTGACCGGCTTGCCTTGCACCCACAAGTCGGCCATATCCGACCAAATGGGCCGCTTCTGCGCATCCACCCACGCGGTGACGCCGGTCATTTCGTCGCTGGTGCGCTGGAACCGCATCAGGGCCGCGTACGAGACCGGCCCTTGCTCGACCGTCGGCTCGCGCATCTCCACGCGGAGATAAGGGAAGCTGCTCAGCAACAGCAGCGCGCTCAACAAGAACGCCGGCCATAAGGCTTGCCCGTCAGTCGTTTGCCGTTTGCCATTTGCAGTTTGCCATCGGCCATCCGCCACCAGCGTCGCTGGGAGGATGCTCAACGGCACGATCGCCAGCATCAGATAGCGCCAGGGGAACTGAGCGTACGGCACGATCGGCAGGTAGCGCCAGGCCAGGGCCGAGACGTTCAGCGTGAGGAAGATGCTGACCGCCGCCCACAGCCCCCAGAACCAGACTTCCCGCCGCAGCGATGGCTTCAGCCGGCGGGCTGTGACCAGCGCCACCAGGGAGAGGAGCGCTCGCGGCCGCGCCCAACTGGAAGCTCATCGCACCCTGTGCAATGTCGTCCGGCCCCGGCTGGCTGATGCCGAAGCCCCAGGAGGGGTTGAACAACTGGAAGAAGTACACGAAATGCTGGGTCGGATCGTAGTACTCACCGAACCATTGCGTCCGATTGATGTACCCTTGCTCGATCAGCGCCGGGACGAAGAACGCCGCGCTGAGACCGAGTCCCAGAGCGAAGGCAGGTGCGGGCGCGCAGCATCAGATCCGCACAAGGGATCCGAAACGTCCGCCTCCTACCCCTCTGCTCCTCCGTTTCTCCGTTCTCTCCACTCCTCCACACTGGCGGCCGGCGCCATTGCCAGAGGATCAAGACGAACACGTAGGCCGCCAGTCCCGGCGTGAAGATCAGCGCCACCAGGTTGCTCGTCCACATGATGGCGGCATAGGCAAATCCCGCGGCCACGACCGCCGACCAGCGCGGACGACGCACAGTCTCGCGAAAACCCCAGAGCGCCAGCGGCAGGAAGGCCAGCGCCACCGACTCGGCCAGCGCGGCGCGGACGTAGACATCGACCAGGTGGTAGGGGATCGCCATAAACGCGACCGCGGCCACCAGCCCCGCGTTGCGTCCCAACCACGAGCGGACAAAGCCGTACATCGCAAAGCCCGAGACGATGATCGAGAGTGCCAGCACCGCTTTGACGCTGGCCTCGAAGCCCAAACCGAGAAAACGGTGGAACAGTTCGCCCACGAAGGTCGCCAGCGGCCCGTAGACGATGAAGAACGGGTAGCCGTAGCCGAAGGTCCAGTCCGGCGACCAACGCGGGAGCCAGATGCCGTCCTGCACCGATTTGTCGTACTGGAAGATAAAATACGCGTCGTGCCGCGCATCGTGCGCGCCCCAGAAGTAGCCCGGTTGGAGCAAAGGCGAGATGATGATGAGCGCAAAGATCAGGATCAGCGCGATGTAGAGCCACTCGCGCGCGCCCCGTGAACCGGTAGTCTGAGGTGTTTGTGAAGTCGTCATGGTATCAGCACGATCTTGTCGTCCGTCCCGGACGTGAGGCGCGCGCCTGTCTGCCACTGATACAGCCCCAGGAGATAGCGGTAGTCACTGCTGACCGGCGCATCGGCCGCCAGGGTGAGTTGGTATTCGTCTTCGATGACCTGGCCCGGCTGCCAACTGCTGGTGGGCAGGTTGCCGTTTTGGGGCATGGTGTCCTGCTGGCCCCAGCGATTGCCGTCCGGCCCCACGGCGTGGAAGAAGACGGTGTAGTCCTGATCGAGCGGGCGCAGCGCCTGCCAACGGGTCAGCAGCTTGATCTGCCCGCCCGGTGTAGGCGATCCGACCGGTTCTGCGCTCAGCAGGGCGATCTGGTCATCGCCGAAGATCGCCACCGGCGCATCCGACACCGGCACACTGGTGGTGACCGGGTTCAGCACGCCGTACGCGCCGAGCAAGGTGAGGGTCAGGAGTCCGGCAACCAGTGGGACAGTCCACCGCTGTCGTCCTTCCTCGGGCCACAGATCAAGCAACGCGCGGCCGCCCAGACCGGCCAGCCACGCCAGCCACGGTCCGGCCAATAGGAGGAGTTGCCAGGGATAGGTCAGCGTATGCGTTAGGAACGGCAGCCACCGCCACAGGAATGCAGCCAGGGTTGTGCTGAGCGCGACGATAATCAGCACGACCGCGAGGGCGAACATCACATGGCCGTGTCGGGGTGCGGGTGGATATGCGTTGTCACCGGCGCTCTCTTGCTTCCGGGCGCCTTCACGCGACAGCACGACGCCCAGTACGGCCAGTCCGAACGCCACGATGCCGAGGCTGAAGGTCAGGGTGTCATCCGGACCGGGAATGCTGGGGCCTGTGCCCCAGCCTGCGAGCAGCAATTGGAAGGGATAGACGAAATGATCGGCGAAACTGACGTAGGTTGCGCCGCTGGACCCGTGCTGCACCACGGCGGGCAGCAACCCCAGTAGGCCAAGCGCCAGCCCGCTGGCCCAACCGATCAGCGCCAGCACGGTTGGATTCAGTCGGCGCCGCGACGCTGCTGATGTTGAATCTGCGCTGTTGCGGCTTGCCGCATCCTGGCGCTGGGGCACCAGCAGGATGTAAGCAAACACGATGACGGCCAGCCATAGCGCCAACCCGGCCTGGGTCCACAACGCGGCTGCCAGCCCCAGCGCCAGGCCAAGCGTCCCGCGCCGAGAGCCGATCGCCGCGGCATCGGCCGCCCACAGCACCCAGGGCGCCAGCCCCATGAAGACCGCCTCGGCCAGCGCGCCGCGCACGTAAATCGTGGCCAGGAGGATCGGCCAATAGGTGTAGACCATCGACGCCAGCAACGCCGGCCACGGTCCCAGCCGACGCCGCGCCCAGCCATACATCCCCAGCGCGCCGGCCAGCAGGCTGATGCCGAACGTCCATTTCACGGCTGCGACCGGTGAAGCGCCCAGCAGATGCAGTAGCGCCGCCAGCCGGTAGGCCAGAGCGCCCTCCCCGCGCAGCAGGTCATACGGCTGGCCGACCATCGGCAGCCAGCCCAGGTCGGCCAGATGGCGCAGCAGATCATTCAGGTTGAAGATGGGCAGAAACCCGCTGTGGAACTCGAAGTAGCCCGGGTAGGTCAGCGGTGCCCAGGCGAAGACAGGCAGCAGCCAGGCGAGCAGGGTTGCCGCCAGGGGCCATGAAATCTTGGAAGTTTTGAATCGTGTGATCATACAGAGAACCAGCCAGCTTCGACGTAACGGACGTAACGATAGTGGCGTTGAATTTCCGATTAGTCTCGCCAAAGTACTGGCTGGCAGTATAGGATATGCGGTGGTCTAAGTCAAACGGATGTATTCAAAACCAGATGTAGGGCAGGTTTCTCTGGACCAACGAAGAGTTCGCCGCAGCCGCGTCTGTTCCCATGTCAGTCAGAACCAGGTCAACCACGGGAAACCTGCCCCTACTTTCAACTTGCGGCGATCTCACGCAGGCAGGCCAGGCAATAATCGACCTCTTCTTGCGTGTTGTAGTGTGCGATCCCGGCGCGGACGACCCCGCCCGACCCTTCCAGCCCCAACCGCTCGGTGACGGCAATCGCGTGGAAGTTACCTGACCAGACATACACCCCGCGCTGCGCCAACCCTTCTTCGACCTCACGGGGCGAGCGGCCCTGCAACCGGAACGCGGCCGTCGGGGTGCGCTGATCGAAGCGGTTGAAGTCGCGGATGCCGTAGAAGCTGAGGTCAGGGATCTCCAGCAGACCGGCCACGAAGCGCTCAAAGAGCGGCCGCTCGTAAGCCTGGATGGCAGCCAACGCCTGTTTCAGGGCCAGGCGTCGCCCTGTGAAGCCGGGGAACCGGTCGGCAAAGCGCGCCCCGAACTCCTCACCCAACTCCGCCAGGTAGGTGACCGCGGCCAGCGTGCCGGCCTGGGCTTCGTGACTCTGCGTGCCTGTCTCGAATTTGTCGGGCGGCAGGTTGCCGGCCGGCCGCACCTTGTACGCCCGCAGCCGTTCCAGCAGATCGTAACGCCCCCAGACGACGCCCGCGTGCGGCCCGAAGAATTTGTACGGTGAGCACACCAGGAAATCACAGTCCAACGCCTGCACGTCGATCGGCCCGTGCGGCGCATAATGCACCGCGTCCACCCACAGCCACGCGCCGACCGAATGTGCCATCTGCGCGATCTGCGCGATGGGGTTGACCGTGCCGACGGCGTTCGATGCGTAGCCCACGGCCACGACCCTGGTTCGCACATTCAGTTTGGTGGCCAGTTCATTCAGCCCCAGGGTGCAGTCGGTAGGATCGAAGTCAATCTCGTGGACGACCACGCCTCGCTCGGCCAATGCCAGCCAGGGCGCCCGGTTGGCATCGTGATCGAGTCGCGTGATGATGATCTCGTCGCCCTGGACCAACTCGCGGCCGATCGCCCGGCTCAGCGCAAAGGTCAGCGTGGTCATATTGGCGCCGAAGACGATCTCCTGCGCTGACGGCGCGTTGAGCAGGTCGGCCATCGCCTCGTGCGCCGCGGCGAGGGTGGCGTCGCTTTCCCGGCTGGTGCGAAAGGCGCCGCCGTGGTTGGCGTTGGCGTGGATCAGATAATGGCTCATCGCATCCACCACGCTCTGCGGTACCTGGGTGCCGCCAGGGCCGTCGAAATAGACCACCGGGCGGCCGGCCTCCTGGAGCGCGAGCGCGGGGAACTGGCTGCGGAGGGGAGAAAGGTCAATGTTGGACATGAAATGTATCTCCTGATGTACCGATATGCGTTCTGTCGAGGCAGACTGCCTTGGAAACAGGCGTCAGCCATTGCCTGGTAAGCTTGCATCTTACCGCCGTTGACGTTTCCCCGCAAACCGTATGGTATAATGTGCGGCGAGACGCTGAAACACGAGTGAATCATCTAGCACTACAACCGCATTCCATCGAAAACGAGCCCTGAGTGCTTCGCGATCGAAGGGCGACCTTCATAACGGATGGCCAGGGGCGCTTCGACGAGCTCAGCGCCCGTACGAGACGCAAGTGCGGTTGCGCTACTAGGCAGAGGACTCTCATCGCAATGGTAACCCGAGTCAGGATCTTCATCAGCGCCGCGCCGGGCGAGGAGCCTGCCCGTGAGCAGCTTGGCCGGGCCCTGGCGGAATTGCCCGTGAATATCGGCTGGGTGATCAAACGCACCCCCGATGTCGATTCTGTGCCCGAATGCCATCTTTATGCCCTGGTGCTGGGCACGGACATCTGGGCGCCGGTCGGGCTGGAGCTGTGGTGGGCGCGCCGCACAGAGAAGCCGATCCTGGCGTACGCGGTTGACGCCACCCGGACACCGGCCGGCCAGGCTTTCCGCCAGGAGCATGCGTTCCTCGACTGGCAGCGTTATGCGGATCTGCCGGCGTTGCGCCGGGCCTTCTTGCGGGACATCTGTCGTTTCCTGCTGCTTCATCCTGATCGATACGGCGTCACGGTAGTGGAATCAGAGACGTTGCGCGGCTTTGTAGCGCAGCTTGAGCGGCCCCCGACCCCTCTCCCGATCGGCAAGGCCACGGGGGCTGGGGGCGGCGGCGTGATCCTGGCGCCCGGCAAGGATCCTCTCCCCGGCGCGCGTTTGGTGGGTGACACGACCGCCTCCTGAGATTGGCAGGCGTCAGGTTAGATGCACATGACAACACAATCGCCGTTCGACCCAAACATCGCGCAGGAAGAAGCTGCGCGCGGCCAGGCGTTGCTGCGGGCCGGCAAGGATCCGGCTGCGCTCGACGCGTTCCAGCGCGCGGCCTGGATGGCGCCCGACGACCCGCGCATCCAATGGGCGCTGGCCAACACCCTGTGGCGGGTTGGCCGAGGCAGGGAAGCTGTGCCCGTCTACGAGCGCGTGATTGCGCTGCTGCCCAACGAGCCGGCGCCGCGCTGCAACCTCGCTGAATTGCTCGCCGTGTTAGATCGCGTCGCCGACGCGCGGGTGCAGATCGCCTCCGCCGCGGCCTTTGCGCCCGATGATCCGCATATCTATCTGGCTGAAGCCGTGGTACGCCTGGCAAGCCGGCGACCGGCGGCCGCGGAGGAGGTGGCTCGGCGAGCCGTCGCGAGCGGCGTCCTTCCCAAGTTCGCCTACCACAACCTGGGGGACGCGCTGTTGGCGCAGGGCAAGATTGACGAGGCCCTGGTCGCATACCGGACCGCCCGTCAGCACTGCGTGCCGGAAGATTTGCGCACAATGCGGCAGGATTTGGACTGGTTGGCGATAGTTTATCCCACACTGCCTAAAGCTGTGCATCAGCAGGCGTTGGCGATCTTCACCGCGGAGGGCGGGCGTGGCTGAGACTGACGCCGCCCCTGTGAGCGCTGTTGTGTCGGCGGAGCCCGCTTCCAAAAGTCAGCCCGCGCACTTCACTGATTCGGTGCTTCGTTTGCTTAGGAATCGCACTGCCTGGTTGCTGCTTCTGCTCCTCATCCCGGCCATGCTGCCGCTGGCTGCGCCCGGCTACTTCTTCAAAGCCCACGATGGTCTACACAGCGTCTCGTACCTGGTGGAGTTCGATCAAGCGATCCGGGACGGCTTGATCTGGCCGATCTGGGGGCCGGACTATGCGGTGGGTTTTGGCTACCCGGTCTGGCTGGTGTACGCCCCTCTGGCGTACTTCGTCGCTGAATTCTTCCACCTGCTGGGTTTCGGGCTCACGGTCGCGGTTAAGTTCACTTGGGCGTTTGGTTTTCTGTTGGGCGCTGTGGGGATGTATCGGGTGGCGCGCCGCTGGTGGGGGCCTGCGGCCGGCCTGATCGCCGCCCTGGCCTACACGTACGCGCCCTATCATCTGGTGCAGATCTATGTGCGCGGCGCTCTGGCTGAGTTTCTGGCGCTGGCCTGGTTTCCCTGGGTTTTGCTGGCCTTTGTCGCGTTGTGGGATGATCCCCGGCCGCGCCGGGCCGCCTGGGCAGGTCTAGCTCTCGGCGCCCTGATGTTGACGCACAGCCAGGCGCCGGTGATGTATGGGCCGTTTCTGGCCGGTTTCGTGCTCTTCAAAGCCCTGACTTTCCGTCCTGCGGCTGGGAACAACAAAGTGAAGGCCAGGCTCCAACCCCTCCTTTGGTCAGGTGTGGCTTTTGCGTTGGGCGGGTTGTTGGGGGCCATCTTCATGGTGCCGCTGCTGCTGGAGCGGCGCTTTATCGCCGAGCTCAGTTGGCTGCACGACACCTATTATTACGGCCGACACTTCGTCTTTCCGAGTCAGTTCTTCAGCCCCTTCTGGGGTTTCGGCTACTCGGTCGAAGGGGCTGCTGACGGCATGAGCTTTCAGTTGGGGCTGCTGCAGACCCTTGGCGCAGCGGTTGGCGCGCTTGCCGTGTTCAGCCGATCTTCGCGTGGCGGGCGAAGGCTGCCGCATCGTCTGGACGCGCTTCTTCCTGGTTTTGCTCAGCGCGGCCACGATTTTTGCGATGACCCCCGCCGCCAAGATGATTTGGGATACGCTGCCGCTGGTCAACCTGATGCAGTTTCCCTGGCGCCTGTTGGCGTTGACCACAGTGACGCTTGCGTTGCTGGGCGGCGCCGGGGCCAGTTGGCTTAGAGATGGTGCGCAAGAGGACGACGGCCTCGACGCGAAGACCGAGTCCGAATCGGCCGGGTCGATCAGCCCGTATGTCTATGCGGCCGCGCTGGTCATCATGCTTGCCAGCTTTCCGTATCTTCGACCGGAGCTTGTACCGATCCGACCGCAGGATGAAAGTCCACTGAATCTCATCGAATTTGAGGCCAAACACCCGGATATGCGCGGCATGACCCAATGGTCGGAGCGGCTTCCGGTTGAAGCCGACTCGCCGCTGCCCGCACAATATCTGGTCGGTGAACCACTGACCAGGGCGGCGATCATCGCAGGACAGGGTTCGATCCTGGAGCAGGGAAGCTCATCTGCATCTGCCTTTGCCCGAGTTCGCGCCGATGGACCGGTACGGCTGCGCTTCTACACGCACTACTTTCCCGGCTGGTGGGCGACCGTGGATGGGCAGCCTGTCGAAATCCAACCGGATCCGCCCAACGGCTTGATCGGGCTCGATCTCCCCGCGGGAGAGCATCGGGTGCAGTTGGCGTTTGGCGCAACACCCGTGCGCAGAGTCAGCGCCGGGCTATCGGTCGTGGGGTTGTTGCTTGTCGTGGGATTATGGCTGGCGAACCGCCGCCAGGAAGATTTGCGCAAATGATGTGCGCGTGCTAGAATCTTCTTACTTATGAGTCAACCCGATACTCCTCAGGCGCGCTATGGTCGTGAGCGCGCGTGTCCCCAGTGCGGGACGCGAGTTGCTCAAAAAGCCACCACATGTTTCTTCTGCGGTGCCGCGCTCAACGAAAAGTCGCGTCGCCGCTTAAGTGTGCCCTGGGCCGATCTTCTTCTGTTCGCAGTCATCGGTGCGGTCGTGGTTTTCTGGTGGCTGCGGCCGCCGTCGGCCCCCGCGGGAAATGGGGTCGCGCAGTCGGCGCGCCAGGAAGCGGTCCAGACCCCGGAAAGAGCTGCGTCAACCCCCGATCTCCTGGTCTTGGAAGATGGCGAGCCGGCGACGGCCATACCGACGCCTACGCCAGTCCCATCCGCCACACCGCAACCCACGCCCACCGTGCTTGCTGCGCCGGTCCGCCACAAGGTGGTGAAGGGCGACACGGTAGATGCGATCGCCAAACGGTATGGCGCGGTCACGAAAGACATCATCCAGGCCAACGGCCTCAGCGCTGATGGCAAGCTGAGTGTCGGCAAGGAACTGATCATCCCTGTGGCTGGTCCGATGGGTGGCCCCGGCCCGACGATGACGCCCAGCAAAGACACGCTGATCTACACTGTCCAGTCCGGTGATACCGTCAGCGGCATTGCCCAGCGTCTGGCTCGCAGATCGACTGGATCCTGCAGGCCAACAAGATGAAGGCAACGGATTTTTTGCGTATCGGCCAATCGCTCACGGTACCCCGGACGCCGGCCACGCCGACACCCACGCCGACCGTCGAAGTCATCCCGGTGACGCCTTCGTCAACGCCCGTGCCTGGCTTGAAGTCACCCGCCTTGCTGACACCGGCCGATGGTGCAGTGTTGACCGGCCAGGAGAACGTGCTTCTGAATTGGACGTCAGTCGGGATTCTGCAGCCGGATCAGTGGTATGTGGTCACGCTGAAGAAAAATGAGAGCAACGAGGCTGCGGTCATGTGGTGGACCAAGGGCACGACGTGGCGTCTGGGGCCTGAATACCGTGGTACTACGCAAGCCGGCGTTGATTACACATGGCGGGTGCAGGTGCGCGCCGGCTCTGCCGAGGCGCCTGGTGAGGTCGCAAGTCCTGCAAGCGCGGAACGACGCTTCACGTGGCGTTAGATCGGAAGACGCCGTAAAGGCTCAAGTTGCCCTCGTGTCCGTCAGCGCAGAACGTCTCCACCGTCGCTAACCCTGCCTGGCGCGCCAGCGTACACAACGTCTCCTCAGTGATAGCCGCGCAGTAGCGCTGTCCGATCGCCCCCGCACCCCAGGAGAGCAGGTAGTCTCCAGGATCAACCTCTGTCATCGCTCAGCCCGGCCACCGACCAGGGCAGGATGCGTGCCCGCAAGCGTGGCGTGCTCAGGAATTGCCAGACCGAGATGATCAGCAGTCCGCCTGGCGCCAGCAGCTCAGCGCATTCGGCTATCAGCCGCGCACGGTGTGCGGCCCCAGGAATGTGATGCAGCACAGCCAGGCAGGCGATGGCGTCGGGCGCAAACCCAGCGAACGGCGCGGTCCAGTGCGGACTGAGCAGATCGGCAGCACGGAAGCTGGCCTCCGCGGGCTGGCCTTCGAGGTTCTGTTCGGCCACGGCGAGCAACCCGGCGCTGTTATCAACGCCCAGGTAGCGGCCCTGCCAACCGCGCTCAGCCAGAAAGGTCAGCAGTCGGCCGTTGCCGCAGCCAACATCGAGCACGTTGGCAGCGGGGCGGAGATGCGGTAAAATGCGCTCGAAGCCCAGCGGCCAGCCGCGCCGCGTCCAGCGCGAAGTCGCCGGCGAATCCTGCGTAGAATGAACGGTTAAGCTCGGCCAGCGCCGAACGGGTTGTTTCATTCATGACAAATTCGGAAATCGATTCGGTACATGTGACGGCTGAAGTTCAGGCTCTGGCAACGACTGCCGGCGGGCCACAGGCGCAGGTAGATCCAGCCGACGCCAGGATCAATGAACGCGCATGGCGGCCGCGCGGCCACGATTTTGACGCGTTCCAACATCAGGAAGTGTTGATGGCGATCTTCGCCGAGGTCCGTCAAGCTGAACGCTGGAACACGGATACCCTGATGCGCATCTTAGCACGGCATCCGCGCGATGGCAAAGCCCTTTCCGGTGATGGGACCGCTGCCACCGGCTTTTTTGCCAAGATCGAGTTGGTCAAAGGGTATCAGCAATTGACCGCGGCCGGTGTTTTGCCGTTCGAGCGTGTCAGTGCTGCGCCGGTTGCAGATGAAGCCAATTCGTACGTCGTCCGGTGTGGCGCCGGTGACGGTGTTGACGGAGCCGGCAGGCTGTCCCGGCCGCTGCATTTTCTGCCCGGACGCGGCGGGGATGCCGAAGAGCTATCTGCCGAATGAGCCGGGCGCGCGGCGTGCGGCGCAGTGCGGTTTTGATCCCTATCTGCAAGTGCGCACCCGGCTGGCGACCTTCGAGGCGATGGGTCATACGGCCGACAAGGTCGAGTTGCTGATTCTGGGCGGCACCTGGAGCGCCTATTCTCGAACGTATCGCGAGTGGTTCGTCAGGCGGTGCCTGGACGCCATGAACGGGGTGGGTATGGAGCCGGCGCCGGGTGGGAGCGCTGAATCGACGCAATCTCACGGTGAGATTCTGCCCCGGGTTCTTTTCGGGGAATCTGCCGAAAAGGGGTTGCCGTCTTCACAATCCTTAACCGAGGCTCAGACACGCAACGAGACAGGCCCGCACCGCAACGTCGGCCTGGTGATCGAGACGCGGCCTGATTGGGTGACGCCCGCCGAAATCCGCCATCTGCGTGCGCTTGGTGTAACGAAAGTGCAACTCGGCGTGCAAAGCCTGGACGACCGCATCCTGACGCTGAATCAACGCGGACACGATGTGGCGGCTGTGCGGCGCGCCGTGGGGTTGCTGCGCGCGGCCGGATTCAAGCTGCACCTGCACTGGATGCCGAACCTGCTCGGCGCGACGCCGGATTCTGATCGGGAGGATTTCGCCCGTCTGTGGACGGATCCCGGCCTCCGGCCCGACGAGCTGAAAATTTACCCCTGCTCGATCATCGCTGGCACCGAGCTGTTTGGACTGTGGCAGGTGGGCGCGTATCAGCCATACACGGACGACGACCTCATCGCCCTGGTCGCCGACTGCAAGGCTACTATCCCGCCTTATTGCCGCGTCAATCGGGTTTTCCGCGATATCCCTGCCGACGACATCGTGGCCGGCGTCAAGAGCTCCAACCTGCGCCAACTGGCGCACCGGCGCATGGCCGAGCGCGGCCAGGTTTGCCGGTGCATACGTTGCCGGGAAGTGCGTGATACGAGTGTGACAGAGAGCGACTTGCATCAAGTCGTTCACACCTACGCGACCCTGGAAGGCCAGGAGTACTTTCTGAGTTACGAGACATCCGCCGGCCGCCTCGCCGGTTTTCTGCGGCTATCGCTGCCTGCACCGGTGCAGGCACGGGTGATCCCACAGGACACCTCTGCGGCTTCCGTGACCGCACAGGTCTGGGAAGCCATCCCCGAGCTCGCCGGCGCCGCGATGATCCGCGAGGTACACGTTTACGGGCCCGCGCTGGAAATCGGCGCGGAGAGCGGCGGCGAGGCGCAACACCTGGGTTTGGGCCGCCGCTTGGTCGCCGAGGCCAGGGAGCGAGCGCTCGCAGCCGGCTTCGACCGGCTGGCGGTGATCTCAGCGATCGGCACGCGGCGATATTACGAAGGACTGGGTTTCGAGCGCGGGGATCTCTATATGATCGCGCGGTTGTGACCACCCAGCCGACCGGCGCGCATCCGGCGTCATGCGAGGCGTCAGGGTCACTTTGTAGTCTCCCACTCGCGTGCTATACTTCTGAAATCCTCGTCATAAGACGGGAAAGCGGCATTCATAGAATGGAGGAGCGACCATGGACGATGTGATCGATTTTTTGGGAGGTTTTCTGATCGGCGCGGCCATCGGCGGGGTTGTCGGGCTGTTGCTCGCGCCGCAGTCGGGCGGCGATCTACAGCAAAAGATTTGCGAACGCACACAGATGGTGATCGAAGAGGGGCGGCGCGCGGCTGCCGACCGACGGGCTGAGCTAGAAGCGCAGTTCGCCCAATCGAAGCAGATCATCAGGCCGGTGTAGCTGAGGAGCAGTATGCTAAACACCAGGCTGGAGGCTGCGCAGGCGCGCGATACGCGAGGGTTGGTATCCGGGTTTTGTGTGGGTTGTTAACGACTCGGCGCCGTGGGCTCCGTTGACCAAGCCACTTTCGGAGGCGACGGTGGCTCTGGTGAGCACCTGTGGCCTGTACCGGGGCGATGTACACGTGCCGTTTGCCGCCTGGCACGATCTGGGCGACCCCTCCTACCGCGTGATCCGTGATGACACACCGCCTGAGCGTTTGCGAATTGCGCACGCACACTACGATCATCACCACGTCGCCGCGGATCACGAGGTCGCGTTTCCGGTGATCCACTTCCATCAGCTTACCAAAGAGGGTGTGGTCGGAAGGTGCTATCCGTGGTTATTCAGTTTCACGGGTTATCTGCCCGAACCGCGCCAGTTGATTACAGAGACCGCGCCGGAGGTGGCCCGGATCCTGCGCGAAGATGGTGTCGATGCCGCGTTTCTGACGCCGTGTTGACCCATCTGCCAACAGTCCGTGGGACTGATCGCTCGGGCCTTGGAGGAGCAGGGGATCGCCACCGTGTGTGTGGTGATGAATCGTGATGTCATCGCGAACGTCAAACCGCCGCGGGCGCTCTTTGTGCGTTTTCCGTACGGTGCGCCCTTGGGCCCGGCCGGTGACGGAGTGACCCAAATGGCCGTGATTCGTGCAGCCTTGGATATGCTGGTCAGTGCGACCGGGCCAGGGAAGATCGTCGTGTCGGACATCGAGTGGCCCGAGTAGCCACCTGGCCGTCCGCTGAGTTCGGTCTAGGGCTGACTGCGGCACAGGACCAAGCGTATCTTGCTTTCAGGAGTGCAGTGTGAAGATAACTATCGAATTTTGCGTGACTTGAAACTACACACCGCGAGCCGCCAGTTTGGCGGAAGCATTGATCACCACTTTCAAGCCGGTCATCGGCAGAGAGCATCCAATCACGGCGGTTGTCTTGATCCCATCGGGCAACGGACGGTTCGAAGTGACGATTGACGATGAGTTGGTCTACTCGAAGGCGGCGACCGGCGAGCACACAACCAACGAATACATCATTCAGAAGGCGCGTGTCCGTCTTCTGAAGTAGCACTCTCCGAGCTGGGGGTGCGGCTCCAGTCGCACTCTTCGGCACGTGGGTTCTACACCAAGCCTGCCAGCACAACCACCCCGAAGAAACGCCGAGATATCAAGGAGTTGGTGGCTGTCGTGTTCGATCTGTCATTCTTCATCAGCATCGGCTTGGTCTTCTTGCTTGCCCTGGTCGGCGCCTACGTACGCTCCATGGTCAGGGATCGTTGTCTGAAATCCTGGAACGGTTTCCACATCACCGTGGAGCGTGCTGATGGCAAGGTAGTCTGGGGGGTCATGCATCTGGAACCCACGGGCATGGAGCTATCGTACCTGGATACAGTCCAGGACGAGAAGCACATCGAATCGACCTTCCTGATCTATAACTCGGAATACAAGAATATCCAGGCCATCTACCGCTATGCAGATAAGCTGTCGGAGTGGGGCAAGGAACAGCGTGCTCGGGATGTCGAGAAGTCGTTCCATCCCAGGCCGCTGCGGCGTCTGGGCCGAAAGACGCGCAATTTTTTGAGTACCGCTACTGACTCGCTGAATGAGGTTGTCGGCGTTGTATTAGGACGCGTTCAGAAGAGCGGAAGCCGCTTCCTCACGGAAAGGGACACTGCGACCCTTGGCAAATTGAGCGGTCAGGTGATCGGGCAGACAGGGTCCATGTATGACCCGCTCTTAGAGCGATACATCGGTCGCCGCGTGGTAGTCGAGCTCGCGGAAGGCGATGAGATCCATGAGCACGTCGGCATTTTGAAAAACTACTCGGGG
The DNA here is from genome assembly GCA_963841825.1 of uncultured Chloroflexia bacterium. Classification (GTDB taxonomy): domain Bacteria; phylum Chloroflexota; class Anaerolineae; order CG2-30-64-16; family CG2-30-64-16; genus CAWJEL01. Next base: position 48,058 of record CAWJEL010000025.1, on the reverse strand, counting down.
GATTTCATCGAAATCCTTGAGGTGCAGTACCCGCAGCGCCAGGCCCTCGCACTGAAACCTGATGGCGCCTTCGAGTCCGAGCGGCTCGTGGTGTTCGGACGCAACGGCGTGCTTGAGGTCAGCAATCACGATAGCTGGCCGATCCTGGTCATCTCCCTGAAAGATGGCGACCAGGAAGAGCCGATCAATGCGGTCGTAGATACCGGCGAGACGATCATCCTGCACCCCGAATTCGAGAGCCTGCACGCTCCCCATCTGCTCGTGCAAGCCGTGCAAGAGCTTGATATGATTGTGCCGCGCAGCCGCTGTGTGGTTCGCCACCGGGCAGAGAGCGCCAAACCGGAAAAACTTGCCGACCTGGTCATGGATATTGTGTTCGACGTTGGCAAGGTTTTCGCGCGTGACAACACCTTGGCTGCCCGTGAGACACGACTGCGCGATGAACTCCGGCATGATCCCATGAACGCGTTGGCGGCGGCTAACCTGGGCGCATTGTTGCTCCAGAGCGAAAATCTGATCGAGGCAGAGAAATGGCTCCGGCATGCCAATGAGATCGGTGATTCATTGCCTGATGGCGGCCGGCGCGCCAGGATGGGGTTGCGCGAAGTCGAGAGGCGTTTGCGCGGGGATGGGGATCGGTGGGCCGAGGTGGTCCCGTCGCAACCCAGCCCAGCGCCCACGGTGGACGACGGATCGCATATCTGAGGATCACGGTTCAACAAAGCGTCGTCGAATCTGCCACTCGTTGTGGCTGCTAACATGCCTCGCACCGGCCACGTGCGAGGCATGTTCAGGTTCAGTCTCCTGGGGATGGGGGCGTAGCGAGCAGAGCGCGGGATGATCTCTCCACGCTCCACCCTCGCGCTTCGAAAGTTAGGCTTGTTCCCCGATCACCACGCGCACGTCAGACACCTGACCGCCGCGGATGATGCGCACCGGCACGGTCTGGCCTACTCGGTCTCCGCTCAAAAGTGTCAGCAGATCGTCCGGGTGGTGCACCGGCTGACCGTCCAGCGCAACGATGGTGTCACCCATGAACAATCCGCCGCGCTCGGCCGGGCTGTTTGGCTCCACCGATTCCAACAGCAAACCGGTCTCCTGGTTCACTTTTCCCGCCAGCCCTGCGGGTAGCCGCACAGTTTTAGCAGACACACCCAGGTAGCCGCGAGGCATCCGGCCGTGGGTCAACAGGACTTCGACCACCCGACGCAGGGTGCCGGTGGGCACGGTCATTGTGATCCCGCGCAGCATCGCTGAGGTATTAAACCCAAGGAATCCACCGGCCGCATCGACCGCGGGACCGCCGGAAAAGCCGGGGTACATCAGCGCGTCAGTTTGCAGGTAGTAGTCCAACTGGCCGCCGGCTGGCGTACGCCAATCCTTGCTCAGCGCGCTCACGATGCCCAGGGTCGCCATCACGCTCTCCCCAGGCCGGCCCAGCGCCAGGGCCAGGTGCCCGACTTTTAGGGTTCCGGCGTCAACCCAAGTTGGCGGTGTCAATCCGCTGACCTGGGCGCGCAGGACCGCGATATCGGTCGTCGGGTCGCGGCCGACCAAGCTGGCGCTGACCGTTCGGCCATCGGCCAGGCCGATGCCGATGTTTTCGTCTTCCTCGACGACGTGGTGGGCTGTGACGATGATCCCGTCAGCCGACCAGACGATGCCGCTGGCGGGCAGCCGGCGACGAGCTTCCACGCGCACGATGCTCGGACCGGCGGTCTCGACCGCGGAAGCAAAGGCGTTGGACAGGTTTGCGAGAACTTCAGACATAGGTTTTCTCCTTGACAAGCTTCACTGGGATGTAGCGACAGAAACTTGCGTCACCCTACAAATAAATGCTGCTATACGAATCTGTCGCTTGAGTCACTTACCTGGCATGTCGTGTAGTCTACCAGGTATCACGGCGGAGCGCATCGCCTGTTTGGCTGGAAGATCACCTGGAAGAATGGTTAGGATGACTGGATGGAAGGAGGTGTGGGTGGTTTCAGGATCTGTGGAGAGCGATCACAAAAAGATCAGCCCCAACCGCGTGGCGCGGACAACGGCTTCGGTACGCGAGGCTGCGTCCAGTTTGCCGAGGATGGCGTTGATGTGAAACTTTACGGTATGCTCACTGATGTCCAGTCGAACGGCGATGGTTTTGTTGGGCAGCCCCTCAGCGACCAGGCGGAGGACGGCCAGCTCGCGTGCAGTCAATTCCTCGACCAGGGGGTTGGTGCTTCGATCACCCCAGGACTTCAGCATTGGCGACCCACCCCGACGGGTCAGGGCCGTGGCGAAGGCGTCATCAACCACTCCCAAGCCCTGTGCCAGGGCATGCAGGGCCGCCGCGATCTGGGCGGGGTCAGCATCTCGCCGGAGGATCGCCCGTACGCCAGCAGCCCAAGCTTCGGCAACGAGACCTGCGTCGGTCACGAGGACAGCGATCGGCGGTGAGCTTTCAACGAGCACAGCAAGCCGCTCATGGGTTGGGTCTGGCTGCCAACCCATGTCGCACAGCACTACATCGGGGCGGCAGGCTTCAGTCATGGCGGGCAAGTCATCGAAGATCGAGGCGCGTCCGACCACGGTGCAGCCCGGCTGCTCGGTCAGCAACGTCGCCAACCCTGCGCGGGCGAGTGGGTCGTCGGCAATCACGAGAATCCGGAGTTCAGCCATGTTGCCCCACGATGTCCACGATGAATATATCCGGCTGGCACCACAACCGCAAAGGCGGTTCCGCGGAGCCAATGCCCGCAGTCACGAACAGGTGCGTGTCATGCATGATGAAATGACCATGATCGAACCGCCGACCGTACTTGGATGGTACCACAAGGGATCCCAGCCCCGGAATCCGGATTTGGCCGCCGTGGTAGTGGCCGGCAAAGATCACCGTGAAACCCAGGCGGCTCAACCGATAGACGTTGTCCGGCGTGTGCGTCAGCATCAAGGCCAACTGGTCGGGTGCCAAGATGGGCGCCTGCCAGCGGTCTAGTGTCCACGGTTCCTCGCATCCGCACACCAGCAGGTGATCCCCATTGCCGGCTGCAATGTGCGCACACCCGTTCCCCAACAGCGTCACGCCCGACGATTCGACGGCCGCAGCCACGATGTCCCGGCCGGCCCAGTCGTCGTGATTGCCGAGGATCCCGAATGTGCCCAGCCGGCCACGGGCCAGGGAGAGGATCCCTGGCAGCAGATCGACACATTCCACATGGGTGACAAAGTCGCCGGTGAAGAAGATCAAGTCCGGTTTCGCGGCGGCCACGCGTTTCATGGCACCCGCGAAGTAGGCCAGCGGCAGATGGCTGTTGATGTGAAAATCACTGAGGTGCGCGATGCGCAGCCTTGACCCGTGCCAGGCCGGAACCATGATCTCGTATCGGAGGATGGCCAGGTCCATGGTCGTGATCGGCCTGCGCCACGACACGCTCGGCATTCTCGCTCGTCACCGGCGGCTTCCCGCGGTACTGCCGGCGGATGATCAGCCGACGACTCTCGCCCAGTGCGGTCGCGACCAGGATGGCTGCCGGGACAATCATCCATGCCGTTCCCGCCGCGAGATAACCCAAGGCGCCCGCGGCGGCCACTGACAGCAGGCCACCCGCACGAATCAACACGCTCTTTCGTCGCGCGTCGTGCATCTGAAGCAGGAAGCGATTCAAGACGTAGAGGTACAGGCATGCTGCGGCAACAGCCCACAGGCCTGCCGAGAAAAGACGAAAGAAGGCTTCCGGCTGATCCGTCCGCATGATCGATACTCTGCGGCGACGCGTACGGTCTGAAGTTGGATGTCTATGGTGTCTTGAATGTTCTTCGCGTACCCGCCTCCCATCACAACCGCCACCGGCAGCCCGGCCTCGCGGCATTGGTCGAAGATCAGCCGGTCGCGCGCTGCCAGGCCAGCCTTCGTAAGCGCCAACCGGCCCAGCGTATCACCTACGTATGGGTCTGCGCCGGCAAGGTAGATCGCCAGGTCAGCGCACGCCAGGGCCAGGCTGCGCTCCAGGCCGATCTCCAGGGCGTCGAGGTAATCGGCGTCACCTGTCGCGTCCGGCAGCTCGACGTCAAGGTCGCTGAGTTCTTTGTGCAAGGGGAAGTTCTTGGCCCCGTGGATCGAGAAGGTGAAAACGCTGGAATCGCCCGCGAAGATGGCCGCGGTGCCATCCCCTTGGTGTACGTCGCAATCCACGACTACGATCCGTCGCGCCCGACGTTCATCCTGCATCGCACGGACTGCCACCGCGACATCGTTGAAAATGCAGTAGCCCGCGCCGTGATCGGGGAACGCGTGATGTGTGCCGCCCGACAGGCTGACCGCGATGCCGTCGATCAACGCGCCGCGGCACGCTGCGAGGGTCCCGCCCACCGAACGCCGCGACCGTTCCACCAGTTCGGGTGACCACGGCAGGCCGATCCGCCGCACTTCGCGGTCGGTCAGCGTGCCGGACATGACTTTTTCCAGATACTCGGGGTGATGGATGCGGAGCAGTTGCGCATCTGTGGTTGCTTCCGGCGTGAGTAGGTCACATGGAGGGATCAATTCGTCCGCGACGCGCTGTCGGAGAAGATGATACTTCGCAGCCGGGAAACGGTGATCGGGAGGCAATGGATAAGTGAATTGGTCACAATGAAAGACCTTCATGCTGCAGTCGATCATCGCGCAGCCCGGTAATCAGCCTGTCCCTCGTGCAACACTTCAGTTTTCCGATAATGGCCCAGCCAGTGCACCCAGGATAGTTCAGCGTGAACGGTGTTGAACAACCGCTCGTCGCTCGTCCAGAACGGGCAGCCGACCATCTCGGCCAGCGCCAGATAGTGCGCGTCATAGGCGCCTGGCCGGTTGAAGCGGCGCGCCAGCGCCCACGCGCGTTGGTGCAACCCTGCTGGCTGTTGCTGCTGAACGGGTAAGCGAAGAACGGCATCGAGCGCGTTTTGCTCAACTTCGGGCGTAAGGAGCCTGCGAAAGGTATTCTTGCGGATTACCGAAGTCACCTCATAACCCCAGAGCACCGGGGCGATAACCGTTACCCCGTGGCGATTCCAGTCCGCCCAGAGCGCATCCGCCAGATCGCACAACGGCTCGCGCAGCACTTGCATGAGTGCCAGTCCAGCATCAGCGCAGACCCAGGATCTCATCGTCGCGTTCCTCCCGCAGCTCGCGCAATAATTCGGTGACGCTTTGAGGCTCCACGTGATTCTCTGTCTGCCACTGCTGTATACGTTCGCGCACGATATGTGCTCCTGCCAGGGCCTCAGTGTAACGTCCCTCTTGAACGGATCGCCCTTGTTGCGCACTTTGTTCTAAGTGGATCAGATCTTCCATGCCGATGATTACAGCCCTGGGCGCGCCGTGTGAGACGAGGACGATACGCTCGCCCCCATAAGCGGCGCGGTTAACCAACTCACCCAACCCCTGGCGCAATTGCGTCATCGTGACTTCAACGGTGCTCATTCGCCACCTCCTGATAGCTCAGCGCATGATTCGCAGGATTCGATTGAATTATACGATTCATACGATCTGAAGTCAACTGGGCAGATCTTCATAACGAACAGAGGATTTGACGCGGCCGTGGATGGCGTCAGGGTGAAGGATGCTGTGGGATAAATTGCTCACGGCTTGACCCCAGGCTGGCAGCGCGGGCAGAAGTGCGTGCTGCGTTGGGCCACGCGGATGCGCTCGATGGGGATGCCGCAGCGGGGACAAGGTTTGCCGGTCTGCTGATAGACGCGGCAGGTGCTCCTGGTGCCCGCCCTCCGCGCCGTAGGGCGGGCGGTAGTCGCGCAGCATGGTGCCGCGGTTGCCGATCGCCTCGCTGAGCACCTGGCGGATGGCGCCGTGCAGCCGGCCAATTTCCCCGTCTGACAGGCTGTCCGCCGGGCGCTGGGGGTGGATGCCGGCCAGGAAAAGCGACTCATCGGCATAAATGTTGCCGACACCCGCCACGACGGTCTGGTCGAGCAGCAGCGCCTTCATGGCCGTCCGGCGTCCATGCAACCGCGCTGCCAGCATCTCGGCGGTGAAACTCCAGTCCAGCGGTTCGGGGCCGAGCTTGCCGGTCACGCTCCCCAGATCGTTCACCAGCCAGATGCGGCCGAACTTGCGCGTGTCGGTGAAAGTCAGCCGCTCGCCCCCGGCCAGGTCGAACCAGGCGCGCAGGTGGGGGCCGGTCAGGGCCGGATCATCGCCCGGCACCACCTCTAACCTGCCGGTCATGCGCAGATGGACGATCAGCGACTCGCCGGAGTCCAGGCTGACGATCAGGTATTTGGCGCGGCGCCCCACGTCGATAACCACCCGGTCGCGGATGCGCTGGTCGAGAGCGACCGCGTCGGGCTCGGCCAACGTGCGCGGCCAGAGGATGTGCGCGGCGACGAAGCGTTGGCCGACCAGGTGGGGGCGCAGCTCGATGGCAAAAGTTTCGACTTCAGGGAGTTCGGGCATAAATGGATTACGGTCTTGTCACGTCGTAGGTGACATCATGGGACAAGGGTTGTATGCCGACTGCGCTCCCATCCAGCGTTCGCGTCACCAGCAGCCAATTTGTGCCTGTGTCGTGCAGCGCTAGCAGTTGCAGCGGTGAGATCCAGTGCGGGTCGAACAGGCTCATGCTTCTTCCCAATGGCTGCGGCGCCTGCCCCGGCGCGCCGACATACGTCTGCCCGGCGCCATCGGTGTAGATGAAGCGTGCCCCGTCGGGCGACCAGTTGACGAAGCTGCCGTTCCCGAGTGACGCGTAGGGCTGCGGGTTGGCCCCATCCGCGTTCGCCAGGAACAGATCCAGCGCACCGTCTTTTCCCGCGCGCGTATAGGCCAACCGTGAGCCGTCCGGCGCCCAGAAGACCTGAAGGCCATCGACCCGACCGGCGGATTGGGCCTCGTTTCCGGTGGCGGGCACCCGATATAGAGTGACGCCGTTGAGCAGATTACCCGCAACCGAAGTGCCCCCCGTCTCCGAACTTGTCGAAGGATCGGGGATGTACGCCCACAGGCCGCTCCCGTCGGGCAGCCAGGCGATCTGTGAATCGAAGCTGGATAGGGTTAATCCTGCCGGGAAGCGCAGCGTCACGCGGCTGTTCGTGCCATCTGCGTTGACCAGTGTCAAATCGCCTGTTGGGTCAGACTCGGTGCCGTCGTGCAACAGAGCAAACTGCGTTCCATCGGGTGAGTAGAATGGGCGATAGGCGCGGCCCATGTCGGTCACGCGCTGGAGGTCGCCCGTCTCGGCATTCAATTGCCATAACTCCATGCGCAGCGGCAGATCAGCCGAGCCTGGGTCAGCAACCGTAGTCACAGCCAGGGCGTTATGACCCGGCAACCAACGCACGTCGTTGAAGCGCCGCTCAGTGTAGCCCGAGGGCAGATCGGACACCGGCAGCTCGCGCTCATTCAGCAGCAGCGTGGCATCAGTTCCATCCCAGCGGACGGCCCACAGCTCGCTATGATCGTCGCGCTGGACCCGATATGCCACCTGGCTTCGATCGGATGAGATGATCGGCAGGCTGAAACCTTCACCTGCCACAAGTTGGCGTACCCCAGCTTTGCCATCCACGACCCAGAGGCCCTTCTCGTCGGTGTACGCAAAACCAGCCGTTACGGGCAGGACCGACTCGGATTGGACCAGCGCGGGCGTCGGTTCGGGAGATTGTGCCTGGGCGGGCATTGCCGCTGCGCTAACGCCCCCGGCGCCTCGACCTAAGGCCATCACGCCGGCTATGGGGGTGACCGCCTGAACTGGTGCGGCCGCAGACATCAGGCTCGGCGCTTCGGCAGCGACTTTGGCTGCTTCATCTGTAGGCAAGGGCGCCGTAGCCTCCGGGGCTGCGGGTTCCGCTGCGGGTGCGGCAAGGGCTGTCTCAGGAGCGTCCGTGGTCGCTGTGGTATCGGCCACTGCCACTGCTTTCTCAACAACTTGTTCTGCGGCTGCGGTTGGCGCAGGCGGTGGCGGCGCCTTAGCCAGCAGCTCCACTGGCGCGCTTTCAGCCAGTGTGGCAGGCTGCGCCGCGGGCTGGGGAGCCTCGACAACCGGCAGGTTGCGGGCAACGGTCGCAGCGGGCTGCCACGATGGCCGGTTTAACAGCGACACGGCGACGACGCCCACTAGAGCGATCGCCGTTACGGCTGCCAGGCCGCGCGCCCAGCCCGCCCAAGCCGGTTGCGCCTGGGGCCGGCGGATGCCAACCTGCGCTTCGGAGAGCGTGAAGGCGCGCGGGACTGGCACGCGTGGCAACGCCTGGAGCAGCGTCACAGTCCGGCGCAGACCGTCGAGCTCACCCCGGCATTCAACGCAGGTTGCCAGGTGTCCTTCGACGCGCGTGCGCTCGACTGGTGTGATCTGGTGATCCAGGTAGGCAGACAGCGTGTCCACGTCGACATGCGTCCGCTCAGATTTCCCAAATGGTAGTTTCATGGCAATTTCAACGTTTGCAGAATCGGTTTTAACCCCCACTGGATATGGGAATGCCAGTGTCAGGCGTATCTGCGTCCGGTCTTTCGTTCAGATCAGATATGGATTCACCGCCTGGCGATGGCGGTGGGTCTTCTAGCCGTCACTGTGACGGTACTGTGCGGGCAATAGTTCCCCGTGCGCCAGCAGCAGATCACGCATCTTGGCGCGCGCCCTGCTCAGGCGCGACTTGACCGTGCCAAGCGCTGTCCCCATCGCATCGGCAATTTCCTGGTAGTCCATCCCTTCGACGTCAGACAGGATCAGCGCGGTGCGTTGATCCTCTGGGAGCTGGCCGATGGCGGACTGGATCACGCCAGCCAATTCTTTCCGCATCACGAAGGCGTCAGGGCGTTCGGCAGTGTCAATCAGGCGCGGATCGTAGTCCGGGTCGCTTTCCTCCCCTTCAACTTCATTTTCCAGGGAGACAGTGGGGCGGCGCTTGCGCGCCCGCAGCGCGTCATAGCAGGTGTTGGTGACAATCCGCAACAGCCAGGCTTTGAACGAGCCGCCGCGATATTGGTTGATCCGTTGATAGGCTTTAACGAACGCGTCCTGGGTCGTGTCGGAGGCGCTGTCGCCATCCCCCATGACGCGGTAGGCAACGTTGTAAGCCAGGCTCTGGTAGTGGAGGATGATCTGGTTGAACGCAGGCAGGTGGCCCTGCTGCGCGGCCGCAATCAACGCCTGCTCATCGTACTCAGGTCGCCGTGGGGGCGTCGGGCGCGTGGCCTGGCTGCCCCAAACATCTCCCGATGATACGGCGCGGAGGATCGGACCAAGCGGTTGCCAGGCCATACGTCCGAAGATAGGGAACCCTAAACGATGCAGCAGCGAAAACACCATTGACCCCACCGGGGATGGAACGGCGAATGGATTTGACGGACATCCCGTCTTACGGTATACTCGTTTCTTGCTAAAGCCGAAGTGGCGGAACGGTATACGCGATGGTCTCAAACACCATTGGAGGTTGCTCCTTGTGGGTTCGAGTCCCACCTTCGGCATCTTATTCGCTCACAGCCTCGAACGTCTTTCTCATCTCTTTTCGAGTGCCGGCGTGGCCGTGCCAGCATGGGCCCAGTGAAGGCATTATAGCAGCGTTCTTGTATACCAACCAAAGCTCGTGCCCAGTGCGCATGGGGGACACCCACGATGCACGCAACTTCGGGGGTAGGATGACCGATGCCCGGTCTAACGGATTGGGCCGGGCGCCGGATGGCCCCTCGATTTTTGCTTATGACTTACCGAATGCAGAATACAACCGGACAACCTGGTAGTGCAAGGCGACGCCGGGTCAGATATGGCTTGGCGACCATGTGCATCCTGCTGGCGTTCACGATGATCGCCGCCGGGTGCGGAAAATCTCGCAACACTGAACCGGTCGTCTCTCCCGACGCGAGCCTCAGGCAGATTGCCGCGGATTATGCGCGCGCCGGAGATCTGGCGCAGGCACAAGCTGCTCTGGACAAGCTGGGTTTGGCGAATCCCACCCAGTTGCTCGTGTCCCTGGCCGAAACCGATGCCGTTGCCGGTCGGGCCGCCACCGAGATCGTGCCGATGGCGCGCCTGGCGGAAGCCCTGGGTGCGCGCAGCGTCAAGCTGATCGCCTACCTGGAGCCGACGCCGACTGCTGTGCCGCCCACACCCATGCCCTCGCCGGTTCCGCCCAGCCCGACCACGGCGCCTACGGCCACACCGACAACCGAGCCGCCGACAGCCACGCCGGAGCCGCCCACGATCACGCCCACCCCCGAGCCGCAGCAGCCGCGCGCCATCGCCGACAGCGATGTAAATTTGCGCGGTGGGCCGGGCAAAACCTATCCTGTGGTGGGCAAGCTGCTTGCGGGGCAGGAGGCTGAGATCCTGGGCCGCAACGCCAGCGGCGATTGGTGGCAGTTGGCCTGGTCAGACGGCAAACAGGCCTGGGTGGCCGGCACAGTTGTGCAGATCCTCGGCCCGATCGATACCGTCGCGGTCGCCAAGAATATTCCGGCCCCACCCGTGCAACCGACTGCTGCTCCGAGACCGACGGCGGCGCCAACTGCACCACCCAAACCGGCAGGTCCTGATTTTCAGGCTGACCAACATTCGGATGTGGGGGGTTGAAGAAAACGGTGGCTATTTCGATGGCCCATCTGTGCATTGCGGTGAGAAGCGCCAACTGCGCGTCACGGTTGTTGACGCTGGGGGCAATCCACTTAACGGTATTACGATCAAATCAGCACTCACGGCCGAAGAGCAAGTCTCTGGCAGCAAAGGCCCAGGGATGGCTGAGTACGTGCTCGGTGGCGGCCAGGATTTGTACATCCTGCGAGATGCTGATGGCAGCAATGTCTCCAGCGATACTGCTCGTGGGATGAGTACCAACCCACACGGCATTGCAACCGAGGTTTTGATTGGCGGTGGCTACTGCAAGGATGCTACAGACTGCGATCACTTCCGTCAGCAGTGGGGCTGCAATGGCCATTACTCCTGGGATGTGACCTTCCGCGAGCCTACTAAAGCCTGTGGGTCGTAGCAAGGGAGAAATAGCAGTGAAAGAAGCAATGATGGAAAATACGCCGCTCTTTTCGGTATTGACCGAAGAGCAGCGTTCTCTGATCGCCGACCGCATGGTTGCGGAGACGCGTCGCACGGGCGACCTGATCTTCCAGCAGGGGCGGCCGGCCACGGCGTTGTATCTCATCAAGTCGGGCTGGGCGCGGCTGGTTACAGACCAGTATGCCGTGCTGGCCAACCTGAGCGCAGGCAGCCTGCTGGGCGATGCCGATGTGATCTTGGGGCGCAATTACACCATCTCGGCCGAGGCCGCCAGTGATCTGGCGCTGTGGGTGCTCGGTGCTACCGACCTCAAGACAATCTTAACTGAAAATCCTGCGATCGGCCGGGCGCTGAAGACAGCCCTGGGTGTGAGTGAAGATCAGGCTATCGAAAGGCACCTGCGGCGGCTGGAGTTGATGGCGGGCCTCAGCCACACGCAACTGAACGATGTGGTGGGTCATCTGCGGCCTGAACATTTCAGCGCAGGTCAAACGATCTACCAACGGGGGTCAGAAGGAGACGCCCTCTTTCTGGTGGACGAGGGACACGTGCAGTTGTCCGGGCCGACCGGGAATCTCGCCACCGTCGAGCCGGGTGGCAGCTTCGGTGAAAGCGGCTTCCTGACCGCTGAGACGCACGATTCTGATGCTGTCGCGCTGACGGACGTCACTGCCTGGTCGTTGGGCCGGACGGATTTCGAGGAGCTGGCGCTGCGCCATCCGATTTTGGCGCTGAATTTCAGCCGGGTTGTCAGCCGCCACCTGCGCGAAAGCACGATGCGTGCTCCAACCACTGTGCAGGTGATCCAGGCCCCGGCGCCCGCCCAGGCCGCGGCAGTGACCGGCGCACTGGTCGGGCTCAATCGGGCGGCTGATTCTACGACATCGTGGTGGGGCCGCACCAGCACCGGCGGGAAGTTGCGGCTGGTCGCCGTGGTCTTGCTGTTGATCTGGCTGTTGGGCGTGGCTGCCCCCTCCCTCGTCATCTCGCTGCTTTCCGGCAACGGCGGCGCCAGTGCAACCAGGCCGGCAGCGCAGTCTGGTTTTCGTGATCGGATGGTGCTGGTGGCGCTGGCTGAGGATCTGCCGGTAGACGTGACGCCGACCTACACGCCGTGGCCGACCGAGACGCCGATGCCGACGGCGACCTTCACCCCCACGGCGACGCCGACTGAGACGCCGATCCCGACAGCAACCTTCACGCCGGTTCCGCCGACCGAAACGCCGGTTCCGCCCACGCCAGCGCCTGTGCGTGCGGTTGTGCGTGCGGCTGCACCGGTCGCCGCGGTCAGGGCCGCTGCGGCTGCAGCGCCTGCTGCGGCTGCAGCGCCTGCGCCATCCCAGCAGTATAAGCTCATCGAATCGCGGCGCATGACCCCGTGCGAAAATCGCGGCTTACATAACATCTTTGTCAAGGTTGTGGATGCTGCAGGTAACCCGGTCGATGGCGTGACAATGGTGCAGACACCGGTCGACCAGATCGGCAATGTGCTGGATAAGATGGTCACGGGTACCAAGGGGCCAGGGTTGGCGGAATTTATCATGTGGAAGCACGGGGAATATGCCGTCTATGCCACGACTGACGGCGCCAACCCGGCCCCCGGTGATGTCGCGCGTGGGATGAACGCCAACTTCATCGACGAGGCAAGCTGTGCGGATGGCGGCGGCGGGAACACCTTGTTCCACAACTCCTTCAATGTGGTGTTCGTCAAGAATTTCTAGACGGTTCAGTTGCCGGGTGGCGAGCACTACAGGCCCCAGGAACACCCTGGGGCCTTTTTATGTCCAGGATTTTGGATGGAGTGGCTCCAACGCCAGGAATTCCAAAAGTAACCGCGAATGAACCACAGAGGGCACCGAGCACACCGAGATGAAAGACCATGCGGCCCTTGATCAGCATCTCTGAGGCCTCTGTGATCTCTGTGGCCGGCAATGGCGGCGCTACATTCGGAATTGTTGCTCCAACGCGCGGTGCGTTGACACCGCCAACGCGCGGTGCTAGAATCTCAACAGATTGTTGCAATGCCTTCCGCTTCCCGATTGTGCAATGGAGGTGCTCTCATGCTGAGTTTTAGCCTCTCCGAAGAACAGGAAATGATCCGCCAGATGGCGCGGAGCTTTGCCAGGAAGGAAATCATCCCGATTGCCGAACATTATGATCAGTCCGATGAGTTTCCGTGGCCGATTATCCGCAAGGCGCAGAAGACGGGCTTGATCAGTTCCAATGTCCCGGAAGCTTATGGCGGTCCTGGCCTGGGCGTGCTGGAGGAGTGCATCATCAACGAGGAGCTGGCCTGGGCCTGCTCCGGCGTTCAGACAGCCATCATGCTCAACAATCTGGCTGCCTGGCCGATCATCCTGGCCGGCACTGCCGACCAAAAGGAACGCTACTTGCCCCGGCTGACCGATGGCGGGCAACTGGCGGCCTACGCCCTCACCGAACCCGCGGCCGGTTCCGACGTGGCTGGCATCCAGAGCACCGCAGTGCGCCAGGGTGACGAGTACATCCTCAACGGTACCAAGACTTGGATCACCAATGCGCCCGTCTCCAGCTTTTTCATCATCTTCGCCAAGACCGATCCCGCAGCCAAGTACCGGGGCATCAGCGCGTTCATCGTCGAGCGGGATTGGCCGGGCGTCACCTATGGCAAGCCGATCCCCAAGATGGGCCAGCATGCGGCCTGGACGGGCGAAATCGTGCTGGAGGATGTGCGCGTGCCGGCGGAGAATCGGCTGGGGAACGATGGCGATGGCTTTCTGATTGCCATGCAGGTGTTCGACCGTTCACGCCCTCCTGTGGCGGCCGCGGCTGTGGGTGTGGCGCGCAGGGCGCTGGAAGAGGCCACCCGCTATGCAATGGCGCGGGAGGCGTTCGGCAAGCCGATCGCGGCGTTGCAGGCCATCGGTTTCATGCTGGCGGACATGGCGATCAGCGTCGAGGCCGCGGAGCACCTCGTGCGGCACGCGGCCTGGCTGGTGGATAACGGCCATGCCAACGTGAAGGAAGCGGCGATGGCCAAGGCCTTTGCGGCGGACATGTGCATGAAGGTCACAACCGACGCCGTCCAGGTCTTCGGCGGCTACGGTTACAGCCGCGAGTACCCAGTGGAGAAGTTGATGCGCGACGCCAAGATTTATCAGATCTACGAGGGCACCAGCCAGATCCAGCGGGTGATCATCGCGCGTGAGCTGACCAAAGGCTGAGTTTGAGGCTGAGACTTGGGTAGGGATGCGGATTTGCGAAGGGGATCCATGTACGTAGTTCGCCACCAAACCACCGGCAGCTTTCTCGTTCGCGCCCAGTCTGTGCTGGAGCAGCACGAGGCCGCCAACAACCTGATGATTGGCATTGCCGTCCGGCTGCACGAGTTCCCTGATCGCATCAAGACGCCGCCTTACCTGGCGACGGTCGAGGATGGCGGCAGGCTGCTCGCAGCCGCGGTGATGACGCCGCCGCATCGGGTGATCCTGTACGCCGAGAGCGACGATCCCGAGCCGCTGCGGCTGCTGGCCCACGATTTGCGCGCGGGCAGTTGGCATGTGCCGGGCGTCGGTGGGGTCAAGCCGACCTCAGGGGCGTTTGCCGCGGTTTGGTCGGCGGTGACGGGCCAGCCATACCGCGCCGGCCTGAACGAGCGCGTTTATGAGTTGCGCCGCGTGATTCTGCCCGACCCGCCCATCCCAGGCGCGCTGCGGGTCGCGACCGAGGCCGATCTGCCGTTGATGAGCGAGTGGGTCTGGGCCTTCATCCAGGATGCTGGGCTGGAGGGCACCATCGAGGGCGCGCGCGAGATTGCTGATCTGCGCATCGCCGACCGCGATCTGTTCATCTGGGACGATGGCGGCCCGGTCTCGACGGTGACGAAGACCCGACACAGCACTCGCGGCATGGTCGTGAGCCTGGTCTACACGCCACCGGGCCAACGGAACCGCGGCTATGCGTCCGCTGCGGTGGCCGCGCTCAGCCAGCAACTGCTGGATGCAGGTTGGGAGTTCTGTGCGCTTTTCACGGATCTGGCCAACCCCACGTCGAACAGCATCTACCAGCAGATCGGGTATCGGCCGGTGGCTGATTTCGATGAGTATATCTTTGGGGGATAAATGCGCGTCAAACTTGCGTACGGAAAAACCGGGCTGTGGATCGATCTCCTGGATGCGTGGAACACCACGGTCGTCGAGCCGAAGTTCGTCCCGGCCCTGCCTGACCCCAGTGGGGCGCTCCAGGCCGCGTTGCGGCAGCCCATCGGGGCGTCTGCTCTGCGGGACTGTGTCGCACCGGATCAGAAGGTCGGGATCGTGTTCTCCGATATCACGCGCCCGACGCCGCATCATCTTATCCTGCCCGCGGTGTTGCGCGAGCTGACGGAGCAGGCGGGCGTGCCGCACGAGCACATCACGCTCTTCAACGCGCTGGGCACGCACCGGGCGAACACGGACGCCGAGCTGCGCGGGATGCTCGGCGATGACCTGGTGGATGGCTACCGGCTGGTGCAGAATAACGCTTTCGACCCGGAGACCCAGGTTTCCCTCGGTGTGACCGCGCGCGGCCATGAAATCTGGATGAACCGCGACATCATGGCGTGCGACGTGCGCATTCTCACCGGATTTATCGAGCCGCACCTGTTCGCCGGCTTCTCCGGCGGCGGCAAGGCGCTGATGCCGGGGATGGCGGGGCTGCGCACGGTGCTGGGCAACCACGACGCGTCCATGCTCGCCGATCCCAACGCCACCTGGGGGGTGACGCAGGGCAATCCGACTTTGGAAGAGGTGATGGAGGTCGCCCACGTGGTGGGGGACACCTTCCTGGTCAACGTGACGCTCAACCGCGACAAGGCGATCACCGGGGTCTATGCCGGCGATCTCGACGTGGCGCACGCGGCCGGCTGCGCGTTCGCCAAGGCCACGGCGATGGTTCCCGTGCCCAGGTCGTTCGACATTGTGATCACCACCAACTCCGGCTATCCGCTCGACCTGAACCTCTACCAGGCGGTGAAGGGGATGAGCGCGGCCGCGCAGGTGGTGCGGCAGGGCGGCGCCATCATCGTGGCCGCTGACTGTTGGGACGGCATCCCCGAGCACGGGCTCTACGCCCAGTTGCTTCGGGAGGCGCGCAGCCCGCGTGATCTGTTGGATACCATCATGGCGCCCGGCTTCCTGAAGCAGGATCAGTGGCAGGCGCAGATCCAGGCGCAGATCCAGCTCAAGGCCGATGTTTATGTGCGTACCGACAACCTGACCGATGCGCAGATTCGCGGGGCGCTGCTGGAGCCGTGTCACAAGATCGAGGAGACAGTGGCGGCGCTGCTGGAGAAGTACGGACCGGACGCGACCATTTGCGTCATGCCGGAGGGGCCGCAGACGATACCGTATGTTGCGGCGTAGTGGGTCGTTCGGTGCGGCCTCTACCTTTTTTGCGCCACACAAAGACAATGCGATATCTTTGTGCGACTTTGTGTCATGGTGTCTTCGTGGTGAGGGCTTGGGTGCCGCGTGTAGGGATCGTTCCTCTCCACGCTTTCGAATACACCATTGAGGAAAACGGCTTGTGTCATCTCTCTCCCCCCGAGCCAACGACGATTGGCTCACTTTGCGAACTGGTACAGTTAGTGCAAAAACAGGGAACGCTTTCGGTGTCACCCTGAGCGAATCCCTCAGCGAAGGTCCGTTGCAGCGCGTCACCAGCGAAGGATCTCGTGTTCAGGCAAGCGAGATTCTTCGCTTTTGCACGCCGTCACGAAATGTTCGGGGCAGAGCCGCTCCCAAGAAACTCCCAAATGGATCCTTCGGCCTGACAACCTGAGACGCTAACCGAGGTCAGGGACTCGGCCTCACGGCAAAGCCGTGACAGCGCGGTTTCTTGGTCAGAACATGCGGCCTTGGCGCATGCGGGTGTCAGAATGACACCGATGACGCTCCCTGCACATACATTAGCTCCTGAAAACTCAGTAACGGATCAATTATCGCCGGGTCAGACCCCACAAGAAAGCCGCCGCCGCAGCCACCAACAGCCCGGTGCTCAACGCGCTGGCGCCCTCTGATACTCTCAGTACCACCCCGCCAATAAGCAGCCCCACGCTGATGATGCCCCACGTCAGGCGATCCACCGAGCGTTCGATGCGGCGCACTGCCTTGGCTGTATCGGGCGCCAGGCTGAATTGCGTCGTCAACTCGCCGCGTTCCGCCTGTGACAGGAAGCGATCCATGCGCGCGGGCAGGCGCACCGCCAGCCGTCCCAACTCAGCCGCGTCGCCCAGCCACTTGCGCCAATCCCACAAGCCTTCCTCGCCAGCCATGCGCTGCGCGAACGGCAGCGTCGCGGCCCACGGATCGAAGTCGGGGTTCAGGCTGGTCGCTATCCCCGATAAGATGGCCACGGCCCGCACCGCAAAGAGCATGTCAGTAGGGAACTGGAACGGCATCTCGTAGATGATGTCGCGATACTCACGCATGACAATCTGCGCCTGCTCCATCGCGGCGTCGGAGAGCTTGCCGATGGGTATCCCGCCGAGCTGGGTAAAAAGCAAGGCGTGTAACGCCTCCAGCCGTTTGACATCGGCGCCGGGCAGCAAGACACCCGCTTCCTGATAGGCTTTGACCATCAGGTGCGCGTCGCGCGTGCCGACCGCAATGACATAATCGCGCAGGCCGCTCCGCAGGCGCTCCGGGATCACCGCGACCATGCCGAAATCCACGAAGATGAGCAGGAAGGGCGTGGGTGAGTCAGGCGCCGCGGCGCGATCACGGGGCAGCGGGTGGACGAAGAGGTTGCCCGGATGCGGGTCGGCGTGCATGAAGTGGTGGACGAAGATCTGTTCCAGGTAGGTATCGTAGAGTTTGCGCGCCAGTTGCGGCCGGCTGATGCCGGCAGCGTCGATGGCAGCGAAATCGTTGATCTTGATGCTGGCTACGTTTTCCAGGGTCAGCACGCGGCGGGTGGTGTAGTCCCAAAAAACATCCGCGATGTAAATGCCGGGATCGTCCGCGAAATTGGCGGCAAAGCGATCAGCATTATGTCCTTCAGCGATGAAGTCCAGCTCGGCGCAGGTGGTGGCCGAGAACTCGGCGTATAGCTGATCCAGATCGACGCGGCGTGCGATCCGACGATACCATTTCAGCCAGCGCATCGCCAGCCGGATTGCAGCCAGGTCGGTGGCGACGAGCCGTTCGATTCGGGGACGCTGGACCTTGACCACCACTTTCGTCCCGTCCATGAGGCAGGCCTGGTGTACCTGGGCCAGCGATGCCGCGGCCACCGGCTCCGGTTCAAAGCAGGAGAAAACCTGCTCCACCGGTCGGCCGAATTCGGCGGCAATCAAGGCTCGGATGTCGGCCAGCGATTCCGATGGTACCTCGTCCTGCAGCCCTTTCAATTCATCGGTGACCACAGATGGCAGGACGTCCACGCGCGTGCTGAGGAATTGCCCCAGTTTGATCAAAACGCCGCCCTGTGACACCGCCAGCCTGCGGAATCGTTTCGCCCAGGCCTGCCAACGCGGCAGCGCGTTGCGTTGTGCGACGCCACGCAAGCCCGGCACGTGGCGCAAAAAGAGATCCCACCAGATTACCGAGAGGAACATGCGGGCGAAAAACCACGCCACGCGCAGATACCGCCAGGGATCCATGCGCACGGGCGGGATGTCATGCGCGATGCCCGGCGCGAGCACCTCCGCCAGATCAGGCGTCTTGACGGTTTGCTCTGGCGGACGTAAACGGCGGCGACCGAACTGACCCGGGTTTGCGGTCATGAAGCGGGTTCCTTAGTGTGTGGGTTGAGGCTCTGCATGTCGGTGACGTCGTCGACTTCATTGCGTCGGTACGTGGAGAACCATGACCATTGTACCTGTCTTCTGACCTGTGTCAATTGATCGGCAGCAAGTTGCCCGGCGCCTCTGCCATTCGCGTCCGAGTGTTCGTCGGCGCGGGTGGCTGGCGCCTGTTTTGACCAAACGCTAGTCTGCCGTTATAATCGCGCCGCAACAATCGTGTTGATACAAACATACATTCGTAAACACATCCTGGAGAAGCCACCATCGAAGAGTTCGGAAACGGTCTGCGCGAGGCCATGCGTTTGATCTTCGCGGCCGACGAGGCGCTGTTTGAAATCGTGTGGCTCTCGCTGCGCGTATCAGGCATCGCGCTGCTGATCAGCACGGTGATCGGGATCCCGGTGGGCGCGGCGCTAGGGCTGGCGCGCTTTCTGGGCCGGCGGCTGGTGGTGACGCTGCTCTACACCGGTATGGGGTTTCCGCCGGTGGTGGTAGGGCTGTTCGTCTATCTGCTATTGTCGCGCAGCGGGCCGTTGGGAAGCCTGAACTCGCCGTTGATCCCGTCCCTCTTTACCCCCGGCGCTATGATCGTGGCCCAGACCATCATTGCAGTGCCGCTGGTGGCGGGCTTTACGATGGCCTCTGTGTTGAGTGTTGATCCGCAACTGCGCGACCAGGTGCGCAGCCTGGGCGCCACGGCCTGGCAGACATCCGTGGCGGTGCTGACCGAGGCGCGCGTGGGTGTCATCGCCGCGGTGATTGCCGGGTTCGGCGGGATCATCTCCGAGGTGGGCGCGGTGATGCTGGTGGGCGGCAATATCGAAGGCCGCACGCGCGTGCTCACCACCGCCATCGTGCTGAACACGCGCCAGGGGGAATTCGACCTGGCGCTGGCCTTGGGCATCATCCTGCTGGGCATCACCTTCGTGATCAACGCGGGGATGCTGCGCCTCCAGGGAAGGTCGCTCGACCGATGAGCATCTATCGCCTGGAGGATGTCACCAAGCAGTATGGCGCGCGCCGTGTGTTGGATGGGATCAGCCTCGATGTCCAACCGGGAGAAGTGCTGGCGATCGTCGGGCCGAGCGGGTCGGGCAAGAGCACGCTGTTGCGGTTGCTCAACTTTCTCGAACCGCCCACGGCCGGGCGGATCCATTTCCAGGAGAGCGAATTCAGCGCCACGCGGGATGTGCCGCTGGCGGTCAGCCGGCGCGTGACCACGGTGGCGCAACGCCCTATCCTGCTGGATCGGTCGGTGGAGGCGAACGTACGTTACCCGCTCAGCCTGCGCCATCGTCGCGACTCGGCGGGCGCTTGCGCCGCGGCATTGGCGCAGGTCGGGCTGGTCGATCTGGCCAAACAGCGGGCACGCACGCTATCCGGGGGCGAGGCGCAGCGTGTGGCGCTGGCACGCGCGATGGTCATCGAGCCGGATGTCCTGCTGTTGGATGAGCCGACCGCCAATTTGGATCCGTACAACGTCGGCATGATCGAGGCGACCGTGCAGGGGCTCAACCGGGAGCATGGCACGACGGTAGTCCTGGTCACCCACAACGTTTTCCAGGCCAAGCGGCTGGCCCAACGGGTAGGCCTGTTGCTCGATGGCAAGCTCGTCGAGTTGGCTGACGTCAGAACCTTTTTCGAGTCGCCCCAGGACTCGCGCACAAGCGCGTTCGTGCGCGGAGAAATGGTCTACTGAGGGTTTGTGCGACGATCAAACCAATCACTCACTCAAAGGGAGGAAATATGTCCAAGCGTGTTCTTTCATGGTTGACTGTCCTGTTCATCCTGGTCGGTATGCTGACCGGGTGTGTGCAGCCGGCGCCTACCCAGGCCCCCGCGGCCCAGGCGGCGGAACCTACCGCGGCGCCGGAACCCACCGCTGTCCCGCCGACCGCGGCGCCCGAGCCGACGAAAGCCCCTGAGCCTACCCAGGCGCCGGAAGCCCCCACGGCCCACGACCCGGCTCGATTGACGCTTCGCGTGGCGACCACCACCAGCACCGCCGATTCGGGGCTGCTCGACTTCATCTTGCCCGATTTCGAAAAGCTGACGAACAGCAAGGTCGATGTGATCGCAGTGGGTTCGGGTCAGGCGATCGAGATCGGCACGAAAGGTGACGCCGACGTGCTGCTGGTCCACAGTCGCAAGGCCGAGGACCAGTTCGTCGCCGATGGCTTCGCCAAAGAACGTCTTGATGTGATGTACAACGACTTCATCATCGTCGGCCCGAAGGACGACCCTGCCAAGATCAGCGGCATGGGTGCCAGCAAAGATGCCTTCATGGCGATCATGGACGCCAGCGCGCCCTTCGCCAGCCGCGGCGACAAGTCGGGGACGAACACCAAGGAGTTGAGCATCTGGTCGTCGGCCGCCATCACGCCGACCAAGGAGATGCCCTGGTACAACTCCCTCGGCCAGGGGATGGGCGACACGCTGCTCTTCTCCAACGAGAAAGGCGCTTATACGCTGACCGATCGCGGTACATACCTGGCCATGCAGGACAAGCTGCCCGATCTAACGATCCTGGTCGGCGGGCAAAACCTGGCCGAGAACAAGGACAAGGTGCTGCTGAATCCCTACGGTGTGCTGCCCGTCAACCCGGAGAAGCACCCGAACGTCAACGCTGACCTGGCCAACAAGTTCGTGGAATGGCTCATCGCGGCAGAGACGCAGAAGGTCATCGGTGGCTTTGGGGTGGACAAGTTCGGCCAGCCGCTCTTCTATCCAAGCTCGGAAGAGTATAAAGCCACGCGCGAAGTCACTTTGAAGATCGGGGACAAAGCGCAGACGTTCACCCTGGCCGACCTGCAGGCCGAGCCCAAAGTGACGGTAGCGAACTACGAAGCGATCGGCCACAAGAAAGGGCCGCTGGGCGCCAACGATTGGGCCGGCGCATCCCTGAAGGATTTGCTGCTGAAAGTCGATCCGGCCGTTGCCGATGAGGCGAACGCAGGCAAGCTGATCGTGGTGACGGCCAGTGATGGCTGGAAGTCCACGCTGCGATGGGAGGAACTTTTCGGGACCTTCCAGGGCGGGCAGGCGTTGGCCGACTCCTACGGCTGCACCGAGTGTCACGGCATGATGGGCGAGGGCACCGCGCCCAAGGGCAAGACACCGACCCCTGCCATCGCCGGTACGCCATGGGCGAACGCGGCCGCGTTGGCGGCGCTCCTGCGCCAGACGCACGGCGGGATCAACCCGTACACGCCGGAGCAGATGTCGGACGCGGACATTGCGGAGATCGCCTTGTGGCTGAAGGATCCCACGGCCCCTGCTCCTGATGGCGCCTACAGCATCCCGGCGGAGAAACAAGTCGTGTTGGTGGCCTATGACAAGAACGGCGAACCGGCCAACGGTCGCGCCGGTCTTCTCCAGCTCATCGACGCCGCGGACAAATACTCCAGCCGGTATGCGCACTGGGTGCAGAACATCGAGGTGAAGTAGCCCTGGCCTGGGACGTTGGATCCCGTCGTTTGATAGGGGGTGTGTTCAAATGTGGTTGGGGCGTAGGGGTGGGTTTCCCGTCGTCAACACGGGTTTGCCTTTTACGATGGCAATGGTGTGAAGATCAACTCGTCATTGGTGTGGAGCAACCCACCCCTACAATTGATTTTGAATACACCCGTTTGACATCCGATGTCAAATGATTGAAGATAGGCTGTCTGTCTGCTAATCTCACTCACAAGATAAGGAGGGGCTATGCTCAGCGCACGTAACCAATTCAAGGGCACGGTTAAGTCTATCAAGCTCGGCAGCGTGATGGCCGAGGTCGTTGTGGCTGTTGGAGAGCTCGAATTCGTGGCTGCGATCACACGCGGCTCGGTGGAAGGCATGAACCTGAAGGTCGGCGACGAGGTATACGCGGTCGTCAAGGCGACGGAAATGATGGTTGCCAAGGATTGAACGCCGCTTAGTCCGTACAGCGTTGAAGCTCGACCAGGCGCTCCTTGCGCTCCCGGTCGAGCTTCTTTATTGCTGCCTCGCGCCGCATCGCGGCCGAGCGATCAGATACTTCTTCGCGGTAGACGAGCACTACCGGCCGGTGCGTGCGGGTGTAGCGCGCACCACGGCCGGCGTTGTGCTGGGCGACGCGGCGCGTTACATCGGTCGTCCACCCGGTGTAGAGGGTGCCGTCGGCGCAACGCACGATGTAGACGAAAGGCATGACCGATCCTGCCATTGCAAGCCGCCCTTCGACAGGCTCAGGTCTCGGTTTCGGCAAAGTGCGGCTGTTGTGCTACTTGCGCTTCTGCCCGGGGGGCGGGATGCGCCACTTGCCGAAAGCGAACAGATCGCGGAACATGCCGCTGGATGTCGGCAGCGGCGGGGATTCGCGCGCCTCCTCCCAGCGGCCCGTGATGCTGTCCTCCATCCACTTCTCGCCCGCGGTCAGACCCTCGTCGATGGTCGCAGCCAGCGCCTCTTCCTCGCCGTCGACCAACGCCTGCCGCCATTCAGCCAGCCGCGCCGTCAGCGCATCGAGCCAGAGCATTGTGTGCTCGCGGTTGGCGGTCAGGCCCGCGACCACCGACCGGCCGCTGCCTTCGGTGATCAGTGTACTGGAGTAGAACTGGCCGCCCGCCAGCTTGCGCATGTCCTGCCAACTCGGGCTACGGCTGGCCACATCCATCAGCGCGGCGGCCAGGAGTTGGGGCAGTTGCGAGACCGCAGCGGCCATCCCATCGTGTTCGAGTGGATCCAGGAAGAAAGGTCGCGCGCCCAAGGCCTCCACCAGGTCGGCTGCCAGGTGGACGGCGGCGTCTTCCGTGCTGGTATCCGGGGTCAGGCAGAAGAGTTTGCTCTCGAAGAGATCGGCGCTCGCTTTGCCCGGATCCATGTTAGCAGGGAATCAGGATCGGGTGCCCGCCGACGAAATGCACGCCCTTAGGCAGCACCGCAGCCGCCGCAGCGTTTGCTGGCACCTTGACATCGGCGGTGTCCACGATCACGCAGCCCGGCTTGAGATCCTGCGCTATCGCCTTCAGCGTGTCACACACCTGATCCAGCGGTAAAGCCAGCAGCACCCGGTCGGCCCGGCTGATCGCGTTGATCAGGTTCCACTCGGTGCGATCCACCGCGCCCGCCTTCTTGGCCGCGCCGGCGATGCTGGGGTCAAGATCGTGCCCGATCACGGTCACGCGGTCGGCATGCCGCCGCAGCGCCAGCCCCGCCGACGCGCCGATCAGACCGAGACCAATGATGGATACCTGGAGTTTGTCCGGCATAGCAACCTCTTATTGTTCTGAAGATAACCACGGAGACAGCGCGCAGCCTCCCTGTGGGACGGAGCACATGGAGATCTCCGAAATCTCTCTGCCCCAAAGGAGGCTAAACGCCGCCTCCGTGGCTGGAACTGCACTCGCCGCAACGTTACGGGTTTGGTAGAGAATGCCTTACCGCTCTGGCCGGTCTTCGACCGAGCCAGTTCGGGAACTTGTTTCTTGACAGCGTCTACCACTACAACCGCACTTCTTCTCGGCACGGGCGCTGAGCGTGTCGAAGCGCCGCGCTTCAGCCCTGCGCATGCCCGCCTTTCGATCGCGAAGCACTCAAGGCTCGTTGGATCTCAAGTGCGATTGCAGTACTACCCGCGGTGTGAGAAAATTAGCCGTTGTCAGTTGTCATCATCTGCCGTTCTGGAGAGCTGGTCAGTAGAAGGTCGACATCTCCTCTGCTCCCCTGCTCCTGCGCAGCGGCTCCCCCGCCCGTCTCCTGGTGCCGGCGGATCAGCGTCACGGCCAGTGGATCGCAGCCGGCCTCGGCCGCCATCTCTGCGCCCAAACGAGGATGGTTGGCGTACATCCAGAAGGGGTAGCGCAGACTGCCGCGAGCAGGTGCTGGCGCCTGGGCCAACCGTGCGAGCCAGTCCGGCCACACGATTTTGAGCAATACCACCGCCACCCGGTGGAAGATCGTCACCCCGCCGGCGCTTTTCGCCACATCATGCAGCAGAGCAGCTTGCAGCAAAGCCGGTTCATCGTGACCCGCCGCGCGCAGCGAGCGCAGGACCTTCAGGCTGTGGTGTTGGTCGTTGTGCGGCATGGCGTCGAACAGCGGACGCGCTGCTGACGGCAGCCACGCCCGCACCTCAGCCTGCTCGACCTCCGTCAGCGGCCGGCCGCGCGTGGCAAGCGCGTCTCCGAACTGGCGCACCCGGTAGACGGCGCGACGCAGCCAGGCCATTCGCTCAGACCCCGAGCAACAGACGCATGACCGCATCCACCCCATTGCTGAGGATCCCGCCCATGATATCGAACCGGGGCGAGATGTAGCTCATCATGAAAAGCCCCATCAAGAGGATCGGTCCGTAGGCTTGCACCTGAGCCAATGCTTGCGCGCCGCGTTCACCCACAAGCCCGCCCAACACACCGCTGCCATCGAGCGGCGCCAGCGGGATCAGGTTGAACAGGCACAGCGCCACGTTGATGCTCATGAAGACCAGGACGAAGTTCGCGACGCCAGGCGGCATGCCCTTGAGCAGACCGACGCGCCAGAAGGCCGCGATCAACACCGCGAGCGCCAGATTGCTCGCCGGCCCCGCGGCCGCGACGAGCGCATATCCGGCGCGCGATCCATGCCGCAGGTTTCCCGGGTTGACCGGCACAGGCTTCGCCCAACCGAAGCCAACGAAGAAGATCATCAGCGACCCCAGTGGGTCCAGATGGCGCAACGGATTGAGCGTCAGCCGGCCCAAGCGCGCGGCGGTGTCATCGCCCAGCCGGTGCGCGGCATAAGCGTGGGCGAACTCGTGGATGGGCAGCGCCAGCAGCAAGATGGCCACCTTGGCCAGAAGGGTAAACGGGTCGAAGTTGAACACGGCGATCCTTTCAGGCAGCCTGTGTGGCAATTATAGCACAGTCGGAGGCGATCCCCAACAGGGCGATTTCATGTTCCCGTCGATGGGGTAATCGGCAACCATGGGTGGGCAAAACCCACTTAACGATCGTTCATCTGCGGCGGAATCCGGCACGCTTTTCGCCGGATGGAGCGAAGCAATCCCTGACTTCGGCTGAGATTGCTTCGTCGCTGACCCCGTTCCTCGTAACACCTGCACCCACCGGCAAGTGCGGTGTGACTGCTGCACGATGGAATCGCCGTCTGCACAATGATGTCGCCCTGACGTTTGCTGGAAATGGATTGACATATCGCGGGCTCTGCGCTATGCTTCCCGTGTACCGACCATTGACCATTGATTCATCGTCTATGCCATTGACTATCGTCCGCTACTTATGCGTATAGCCATTAATGGTTGGTTTCACGGTCAGCTTTTTACCGGCAGCGGGCAGTACTTGGCGGCCCTGGCGGAGTGGCTGCCGCGCGCCGGTGAGGCGCACGAGATCACGCTGATAACGCGCTGATGATGCTGCGACGAAAACGCGTCATGATGGCAATACTACACGCAACACGCAACACGCAGCACGTCAACTCCACGCCCGCACGCCCTTCGATCGCATCAACATCAACCTGGCCAAGCTTTGGTTCGAGCAGGTGACCTTCCCGCGAGCCTGCCGCCGGCTGCGCGCCGACGTGGCGTTCGTGCCTTACTGGGGCTCGCCGTGGTGGCGTGCCGTGCCCGGTGGTCGTCACCGTGCACGATCTGATTCCGGTGCTGCTGCCGCTGTATCGTGGCGGGATGCTTCAGCGCGTGTACACTGCCCTGGTGAGCCGTACTGCCCGTCGCGCGGCTGCGGTGCTCACCGACTCGGAGGCAAGCAAGCGCGACATCGTCGCGCACCTGGGCATCCCGGCCGCGCGCGTGCATGCCATCCATCTGGCTGCCGATCCACGCTTCCGGCCGGTGACCGATCCCGTCGAGCTGGCTCGCGTCCGGGCCAAATACGGCCTGCCCGACGCCCCGTTTTTGCTCTATCTCGGCGGGTTTGATGCGCGGAAGAACGTGGGGCGGATGATTGAGGCGTATGCGCGAATGACCCGACGATGGACGACGGACCATCGACTATTGAACACTGACTATCGTCAATCGTCCATGGTCAATCGTCCACCGCCGCTTGTGATCGCCGGCCAGCTTCCTACTGTCGATACCGCCTTCACCCCCGATCCGCGGCCGGTGGCGGCGCAACTTGGGGTGGACGATTGCGTACATTGTATCGGCTGGGTTGATGAGGCGGATAAGCCCGCGCTTTACTCGCTGGCGTTGGCGACGGTGTTTGTGAGCGAGTACGAGGGGTTTGGGCTGCCGGTGCTTGAAGCCATGGCCTGCGAATCAACACGGAGCATTGAGTGTCCGATCCTGCCCGGCTCGCCCGAGCCGCCCACAACGTCCTGACGCGCAGCCTCGGGCTGCGCCGGGATCAGAACCTGCTGATCTTTGCCGACGCCAGTTCGCTGGAAGTCGTCGAGGTCATGGCGCGGGCTGCCCGCGACCTTGGTATTTTCACCTCCACCCTATTCGTGCCGCGCGTCCAACAGGCCGACACGCGGGCGGCCGAAAGCCTGCCACTGCCGGCCGAAGCAGCCGTCCGCGAGTCCGATGCCGTGCTCAGTTGTCTTTCGGACCGGCCGGAGCATCTGGACTACCGGATGCGTCTTCTGCAGGCGAGCTGGAGCCGCCGTACGAAGCTCGCGCACGCGCCGGGCATGACGCTGGAGATCCTGGCCGCGTCCGATACGGACTACGAGGCGATTGCCGAGCGCGCCGGGCTGCTGTCAGCCGTGCTCGTGCTGGGCAATCGGCTGGATCTGGTCACCGAGGACAGTCGCGGGCAGGAGTACCGGCTGAACGTGGCGATCGGCGGCTGGAACCACCCGCCCGGGGTGAGCGACGGCGTCATCCGGGATGGGACGTGGGATAACCTGCCGCCGGGCGAGGTCTACGTGGTGCCCCGCGACGGTGAGGGCCAGGTTGCCATCAACGGCTCGCTGCCCGGCAAGCTGCTGGCCCAGGGCGAAGAGCTGATCCTGACGTTTCGGGACGGCCGGCTGGCGGAGATGGGGCCGGAGAACGGCCCGGCCGCCCGCCATCTCCGCGCCACGCAGATCGCGTACGCCGAGCGTCGCGGCGATGCCAACTGGTCGAACCTGGCGGAGATCGGTTTTGGCCTCAACCCAGCGATCCATGAGCTGACCGGCGTCGAGCTGCTGGACGGCAAGAAAGCGCACACGCTGCACGTTGGGTTGGGGCACAGCGCCAGTCTGGGCGGCGAGATCGCGTCAGCCATCCATTGCGACATGATTGTCAGGCGGCCGACCGTCTACGTGAACGGCCATCTCATCATGAAGCGGGGCGATTGGCGGGTGAACGAGACCGATTGGCGGCTCGATCATCGGACCGCCGCCGCGCCGAACGGTTGGTGGGAGAGCATCGCCCAGGTGCGGCGGAGCGGCATCCGCACCGCGCGCGACGCGGGCCGCCTGGTCTGCGTGTGGAACGCGGGTCGCGGGCGGTGGGATCAGATGCCGGTCGGCAACGAGACGACCGCGCGGCTGGCAGCGCGTATCTATGACTTGTTGCCCGAGAACGGTGAAGCCTTGAGCAAGGATGACATCCTATCGTTGGCGGCCCGTGTGGGTGCGTCGCCCTCGATTGTGCCGGCCCTGCTCTGGGTGATGCACCGTTACGATCTGGTGCGCTTTTAGGTCGTTTCTCATGCCGAGCAAGGCGGGACGATGAACAACTGTTTTACCGCAGAGCACGCAGAGAGCGCAGAGAGGACCGACAATCTCTGCGTCCTCAGCGCTCTCCGCGGTGATTCTCAGTGCAGGAGAAGATAGGCCATGAGCGGTGCGAAGAAACCCTGGCGCCAGGAAATGCCGGACTTCCTGCAGTTCCTGGAAAGCTCCCTGAGCCACTCGGTGCGGCTGCATGAAGAGGTGCTCGGTTACGACCTCTACTTCGCGGACCTCTCGGACTGGAAGCTGAGATTCTCGGATCGCACGCCGTTTATTTTGGTCAAGGCTGCGGACGCGGCTGCGCTGCCCCCGCGTGAGCTGGCCCAGAGCCTGGCTGACGTCCTGCGCACGCGCGGCCTGGCCGAGCGTAACCCGATCGTTTTGGTGCAAGGGCCGGGCGAGGAGCTGCGGGTGCAACTCAAGCGCTCGTTGCTGAACGTCCTGGTGCTCGATCAGGCCGCGCAGGCGGCCGTGCGCGAGTCGCGGCGCCCGTCGGGTGAACTGCTGGATCGCCTGAGCGCGCAGATCGACCTGTCGCTGCTGACGCCTTACGAGACCAGCAAGCCGGTCACCGGGTCACGTTTCTTCGGCCGCGAGTTCGAGATCCGGCGCATCCTGCAGGGCGGCGACAGCAACTTTGCGATCATGGGCATCCGGCGCATCGGCAAGACATCGCTGATGCGGGAGATCGAACGGCAACTCAAGGAGCAGGCCCAGGAGCGGGGTGATGAGGATGCCGGCCAGCGCATCATCTTCATGGATTGCAGCGCAATCTCGTCGCCGACGCACTTCATGCAGGAGGTCGTGCGCAAGCTGCGGCCGCAGGAGCTGACGCGGCTGGCGTCCAAGCAGTTCCCGATCTACTTCCCCGACTTCCTCGGCCGGATGGCGCAGCGTTACGGCGGGCCGCTGGTCTTCTTCCTCGATGAGTTCGACAAGGTGCTGACCTGGCATGACAAGGATGATTCGCTGTTGAACGCGCTGCGCGCATCCAGCAACCAGGGACAGTCGCGTTATGTGGTCGGCGGCTTCCGCGAGGTGATGCGCGCCTTCAGCAACCTGGATTCGCCGCTCTACAACTTTGCCCGGCCGGTGCGCTTGAAGGAGTTCAGCCGGGATCAGACCGCGGCGATGGTGCTCGGCCCGCTGGAGAAGCTCGGCGTCCGCTTCGAGCGGCCCAATGACGTGGTGGATCGCATCTTCGACGAGACCGTGGGCCAGCCGAACCTGATCCAGTTCTACTGCAGTATCCTGGTGGATCGACTGGGCCAGGGAGGCACGCGCACGATCTCGACCGCCAGCCTGTTCGACGTGTACGGCAACGAGGACTTCCGGGCGTTCGTGCTCAGCACCTTTATGGACAACACCACGCACCTGGAAAAAGCCATGGTTTTTGCGCTGATCATCGACGGGCAGAGCGAGCGACCGTTCGCCACGCAGGCGATCGACAAGCTCCTGGAGCAGCGCGGGCTGGAGGTCCCGCTCTCCGATCTGGATCACGCCTGCCGCAACCTGGAACTGGCCGGCACCTTCACCTCGCGCGGTCCGCTCTACCGCTTTGCCACACCGATGTTCCCGCAGATGTTGCGGGAGAATTACGACGTGGCGTATCTGTTTAGGAAAATTCAAGCTGAAGGGATATAAACGCGCAGCCGAGATCCTTCGCTTTGTCCACAACAGATCGATTGTCATGCTGAGGCACGGGTAGGCTCAGAGAATAGGTCAACCTGTTAAGCCTGCTCGCTCAGGATGACAGAAGCCGAGCTTTGGTGGAAAGAGTGCCGAAGCATCTCGGTGCGGGGAGTTCTTGATAGAGGGGCGGCATGTAATCTGCTGTTTCACCGCTCATGGCGCGGCGGAGATCCTTCGCTCTGTCCGCAAGAGCGATTGTCATGCTGAGGCACGGGTAGGGTCAGTGAACAGCTCAACCTGTTAAGCCTGCTCGCTCAGGATGACAATGAGCCAATCTTGACTGAATTGAGTGCCGAAGCATCTCAAGGCTAGAGTTGGTCGGTAGCTGTGTGATGTGGAATCAGGCCAGAGCCGAGCCTGTGCGCACAGCGGAGATCCTTCGCTCTTTTCACAGAGGAGCGGATGTCATGCTGAGGCACGAGTAGGTTTGGTGAAAAGCTCAATTTGTTAAGCCTACCAGCTCAGGATGACAATAAGCCGATCTTTACTGGATTGAGTGCCGAAGCATCTCTCGCTCATGAGTTTCTTGTCCGGGCGCGTCTCGTCCGCGCGACATGAGGGTCTTGGCATAGTTGGATAAGAGAAGACCGTGCAATGAGACAGTACTACGTCTACATCATGACGAATCGCTCTGGAACACTCTACACCGGCGTTACGAATGACTTGGCCCGACGTGTGTACGAACACAGGAACAAACTGATTCCTGGATTCACGGCAAAGTACAACATAACGAAGCTGGTCTATTTTGAGATTACCAATGACGTTCGCACCGCTATCGCCCGCGAAAAACAGTTCAAGGGCTGGTTGCGGGCCAAGAAGATCGCTCTCATTGCGTCGGTGAATCCGAACTGGGATGATTTAAGCGCAGATTGGTAGGATGAAGAGATCCTTCGCTGGGGTTTCGCCGTCGCAGGCTTTGAGGGGTTAACCCGCTCACGGCTTTGCCGTGACAGCGAGGGCCGTCTTCGGATCGAGTCAAGATGAGTACGGTTCAAACTTCCTGGAGCATCGTGCCTTATGTGGGCGACTCGGCCTTCAAGCGGGCGCGCATCTACGATGAGGCGCAGACGCAGGCCGTGCTGCGCCACCTGCTGGCCCACGAATGCGTCGCGTTGCTGGGGCCGCCGCTGAGCGAGAAGAGCGACCTGCTGCGCGACGTCGCTGAGGCGCTGACCGAGACGCGGCGCTACCTGCCCCTCTACGTCGACCTGTGGCAAACGCGCTCGCACGATGAGGTTGCGTTCTTCACCAGCCTCGCGTGGCAGATCGACCAGGCGTTGGGCCGTAACGCGGCAGTTTCGAGCGAAGTCCCCGACGCGCGCGCCTTCCAGAACTATCTGTCGGCGTGCGTCGCGGCCGGTGGGACGCACCTGGCGCTGATGGTCGATCACCTGCAAGCCCTCCCCCACGACCTGGTACACAGCCTGCTGCTGGCGCTGCGTTCGGCCTACATGGAGTGGGACGCGGATGCGCCGCGGCAGTTCGTTGGCGTGGTGACCGGCGGCATGAACCTGGTGGGCCTCTCCACCGGGCCGACCTCGCCGTTCAACATCGCCAAGCCGGTCGTCGTGCTGCCGCTCACCGCGGAACAGAGCCGGGCGCTGGTCCAGGCGACGCTGACCGCGCACGGCTGCACCCCCTCGCCGGCCGCGGTGGAACGCATCGTCGAGTGGTGCGGCGGTGATCGCTACCTGCTGCCCCGGCTCTGCGCGTGGAGCGCCGACCTCGTCCGGTCGCACCGCCGGCCCACGGTAACCTGTCCCGCGGTTGACCGGGCCGCGGCGCGGATGTGCATGCGCCAGCAGGAGCTGGCGCCCTTCCGCGCAGCCATCCGCCTGATCGAAGAAGACCCCGACACGATGCTTGACGTGCTGCACCTGCTTGATCACGGCACGCTGCCGCGTGCCCGCTCCCGCCAGATGCCCACCCGCACCGGCACCGACCGGCTCCAGCTTTCGGGGGCGATCGTCCTGGCCGATGGCCGTTACACCCTGCTGAATTTGGCTTACCGGCAAGCGTTGGCCGGGCACTTCACCACCGAGCGGGTCGCCCACATCCTGCGCATCGCCGGCCGCTGGGGCGAGGCCATCGAGTACCTGGCGCCGCGGATGGGACAGGAGGCCGGGGACAGGAGTCAGGGGTCAGGGGTCAGGGGACAGGAGTCAGGAGTCAGGGGACAGGGGTCAGGGGACAGGAGTCAGGAGTCACGAGTCAGGGACAGGAGTCAGGAGAACGAGTCAAGGAGGAGCACTTGCGTCCGCAGGCCAGCTTCCAGTTTCCAGCTTCTAGTCTTGCGTCCCCCGACACCGCCCGCCCCCAACTCCTGGAGGCGATCGTCCAGGCGATCTACGCCGCCGACTCTCCGGCTCGCGCGGCCGAGCTCCTGGCCGACGGCCTGCGACTCGGGTTCGGGCTGACCGAAGTGGGCATCTACCGCGCCCAGCCGGCCAAGGGGCGGCTGGAGCGCGTTTATCCCCCAACCGACCCACTGCTGACACGGCCGATGCGGTCGACCTCCACGATCCGGCCTGCGTCGAGGCGCAGACGTTCCATCACAGCACCTACGCCCTGCGCGGCACCGCGGATGAGGCGCGGCTTGGTCGTCACGCTGTCCGCCGGCACCCGGCCCATCGGCGTGGTCACGGTCGAGCGCTACGTGACACACCGTGATCCGCACGAGCTGCCGGGCGAACTCCCCGATGTGCTGCACTTCTTGCAGCACGCGGGCAGCGCGCTGGAGAACGTCATGTACCGCGCGGCGTACCGGACCATCGGCCAGGCCGTGCTGGACGCCCGCGCCATGCAGCCCACCGTGACGCGCGTGCTTGAGGCGGTCTCCGAGGCGTTAGGCTGCGACTACGCCACCCTCTACCTGGTGGATGATGGGGGCAAGACGGCGGGGATGGCCGCGGCCGTAGGTCGCCCCTGGAGCGAAGGCCGGGGCGAGGATCCGGGTGAGGACGCACGCCTCCCGTTGAGCAGCAACCACCCCGTGGCGAGCAGCTTGCGGGATGGGCGCATGCGGATCGTGCGCGGCATCGACGAACCGCTCGACGGGGCCGCTGCAGAACGGTTCGAGCTGCGCAGATACACGCGCGTCTTCCTGCCGCTGCGCGCGGCGGGCGAAGATCTGGGCACGCTGGAGCTGGGCTATGCGGCCGGCGCGCGCGCCCGGCTGGACGAGGAGAGCAAACGCACCTTCGCCGCGTTCGCTGATCAGGTTGCGATCGCGGTGCATAACATGCAGTTGCTGCGCCGCACCGACGAGGCGCTGGCGCGTAAAATCGCGGAGCTCGCCGTGGGCCAGGAGATCCAGCTCAGCCTGCTGCCCAAGACATGCCCTGAAGCGCCCGGCTGGGAGTTCGCCGCCTCGTACAGCGCGGCGCGCATCGTCGGCGGCGACTTCTACGACTTCTGCGAGCTGAGCAGCAAGCCGCCGCGGCTCGGCCTGGTGATCGCGGACGTGGCCGGCAAGGGGGTGCCCGCCGCGCTGTTCATGGCGCTCAGCCGGACGATCATCCGCACGACCGCGTTCAGCGGCCGCAGCCCCGCGTCGGCCCTCATGCGCGCCAACCAGCTCATCCTGAAGGACAGCCAGGCGGAGATGTTCCTGACCGCGGCCTACGCTGTGCTGGAACTCGACACGGGCCGGCTGATCTACGCCAACGCCGGGCATAACCGGCCGCTGTGGCGCCACGCCGCGGACGGCACGGTCACCGAGCTGGATCAGCGCGGCATCGTGCTGGGCGCGTTCGAGGACATTGTGCTGGAGGAGCAGCGGCTCGACCTGGCGCCCGGCGATGCGCTGATCCTCTACACCGACGGCGTGACCGAGGCGCTGAACGGCGAAGGCGAGGAGTTCGGCGAAGACCGGCTGCGCGCGGTGATCGCCGCCAACGTGGGCGCCAGCGCGGACGAGACGATCGGCGCGATCTGCGGCGCGCTGGCCGCGTTCACCGGCGGCGCGGAGCCGGCGGATGATGTGACGGTGGTGGTGGTGAGGCGGGAGTAAGCCGGTTGGCGTTGTGTTGCCAAGTTGGCCGGGATACAAATCGCGATTATAATAATCGTAGTTCACCTTTGCGACGCCATGACCCGGCGAGGAGAGATGTCATGTTCATCAATCGCCTGACGGAATTGGCCAGCCTGGAAGCACATTACCGTTCGGGTCGCGCCGAGTTGTTCGTCCTATACGGCCGGCGGCGGGTGGGCAAGACGGAGCTTCTGCGGCACTTCTGCGCCGATAAGCCGCATCTCTTTTTCATCGCCACGCTCAGCTCCGACTTTGATCAGCTTGCATCCTTCTCGCAACAGATCTGGCGCTTCACTCACGCTGACGCGCCGGAAGGTTTCACCTTTCCCTCTTGGGAAGCAGCCTTCCGGGCGTTGGCTGATCTGCCAGGGCGTCCCATCGTCGTCCTGGACGAGTTCACCTACCTGATCAGCGGCAACAAGGCGATTCCGTCGCTCCTGCAGAAGGTTTGGGATGAGTTGTTGCGTCAGACCCCGGTCTTTTTGATCCTGTGCGGCTCCTACGTGGGGATGATGGAGCGGGAGGTGCTCAGTTATCAGGCGCCCCTCTATGGCAGACGGACCGGCAGCTATCTCCTGCCGGCCTTGGATGTGCCCGCGGCAGCCGTCTTTTTCCCGGCGTATACGCCCATCCAGCAGATCGAGGCCTGGGCGGTCTTGGGCGGCATGCCTTTCTACTTGACTGCCTTCTCCGATCAGATCGACATTTTCGCCAACATCCGCGCTCACATCTTGGCCAGCCAGGGCACGTTGCGCCGTGAGCCGCAACTGCTCTTGATGGAGGAGTTGCGCGAGCCGCGCAACTATTTCTCGATTTTGCGGGCGATCGCCGAAGGGGCGACACGGCTGAATGAGATCGGCCAGGCAGCCCGAGTCGGCGACGCAACTACGACCGCGCGTTACCTGGATATCCTTCAGGGCCTGCGCGTGGTCAATCGGCGTGTGCCGGTCACAGAGAGCCGGCCCGAGAAAAGCAAGCGCGGCCTCTACCAGATCACCGATGCCTTTCTGCGCTTCTGGTTTCGCTATGTGCATCCCAACCAGGGGGCGCTGGACTTGGGGTTAGCGGACGCTGTTCTGGCGCAACGCGTACGGTCCACATTCGATCAATTCGTCAGCGTCGCGTTTGAGGAGGCGGCGCGGGCCTACGTGGCGCGCCTGGCGCAGGCCGGACAACTTACCTTCCTGCCGGAGCGGGTCGGTTCCTGGTGGGATCGGACGGGCGAGGTTGATGTGGCCGCGGTCAGCGATGTGGACGGCGCCCTGCTGCTGGGCGAGTGCAAGTGGTCAGTCAACCCGGTTGGGATGGACGTCCTGGATGACCTGCAACGCAAGGCGCGGCTCATGGATCCTGAAGGCCGCTGGCCGGCGGTTTCCTACGCGATCTTCGCCAAAACGGGATTCACGCCGGCCCTGGTCGCGCGGGCTGCGGCTGAGGGCGTGCGCTTGGTGACGCCGGAGGCGCTGGTGACGCTGGATGCAGACTTGCGCCGCGGATTGGAGTGATCCAGGTACGCGACAGAGGCTCGACCTGGCGCCCGGCGACGCGTTGATCCTCTACACCGACGGCGTGACCGAGGCGCTGAACGGCGAAGGCGAGATGTTCGGCGAGGATCGGCTGCGCGCCGTGATCACCGTCAGCCTGGGCGGCAGCGCCGACGAGATGATCGGCGCGATCTGCGGCGCGCTGGCCGCGTTCACCGGCGGCGCGGAGCCGGCGGATGATGTGACGGTGGTGGTGCGGAGACGGTGAGTGACATCCCAAAATCTGGTCTGTTGTTTGACAGCGTCGTCAGTTTCATCTATAGTATAAGCAGCTTAGTCTAAGCTACTTATACTAGACAAGAGAGGCCAGATGCCACACAAGTTCGTCGGCCGGCAGCGCGATATCGCCGAACTGAATGCCGTTTTAGCGCGGCCAGGGGCGCAGTTCGTCCTGGTTTATGGCCGCCGGCGGGTAGGTAAAACCACGCTGCTCCTGGAGTGGGCGGCGCGAACCGGTCGGCCGGTCATTTACTGGGTCGCTCCCCGCGATACGCCGGCATTGCTCCGCCAAGGGTTCATGCGGGCCGTGTGGCAGTGGGCGCACCCCGGCAGCCAGGCGGTGCCGCGCTTCGAGTCCTGGCAGGAGGTCTTCGCCGCGACGGCCGACCTGATCGGGAATCAGCCGGTGATCCTGATCATCGACGAGTTCTCGTACGCCGCCGAATCCGATCCTTCCCTACCCTCGCATCTGCAAGCAGCCTGGGATCATCTGTTCAAGGAGCGCCAACTGGCCATCGTGCTGGCCGGCTCCCATATCGGCATCATGGTTGAGCAGATGAGCTACAACGCGCCGCTGTACGGCCGCTTCACCGCGCAGTTGTCCGTTACGCCCCTAGCCTTTCCCGCACTGGCGGAGTTTCTGCCCGACTATACCGCAGCGGAGCGCGTCGCAGTGTACGCGGTCGTCGGCGGTGTCCCGGCCTACCTGGAGCAATTCGATCCTGCACAGAGCCTGAGCGCCAATCTGAAGGGTCTCTTCATGCGCCGCACGGGACTTTTCCGCAGTGAGCCGTTCATCTTGCTCGGCGATGTTGTCCGGCGGGAGACCCAAACCTACGAAGCGGTGCTCAGGGCGATTGCCGCAGGCCAGCGGACACCCAGTGACATCGGCGCCAGGCTGGATCGGACCGGCGGGTATCTCAGCCCCTACTTGAAGAACCTGGAAGCGTTACACTTGGTGGAGCGTCGCGTCCCGGCCACCGTGCCGCGCGACCAGCGCCAAGCCAGTCGCAACAGTCGCTACCACCTGGCGGATCCCTATTTGCGCTTCTATTTCCGTTTCATCGCGCCCAATCTCGACCTGGTCGAGCAGGAGCTATCCGATGTGTTGTGGGAGCGTATCGGCGACCAGTTCCGCGCCTTCATCGGCGCCACCGCGTTCGAAGACCTGTGTCGCGAGTGGGTGCTGGTCCAGGCGCGGGCACGCCGCCTGCCCTTGACGCCGGAAACGGTCGGCAGCCATTGGGCGTCCGATGCTCAAGTCGACGTGGTCGCCATCAACTGGCATGACCGGACGCTTCTGCTGGGAGAATGCAAGTGGGGCGTGCAGCCGGTGGATCGCGGTGTGATTCGGGAACTGGTGGACAAGACGCCGAAAGTCGTGCCGGCCGCGGCCGGGAGCGACACTGCCTGGCAGGTTCACTATGCCTACTTCGCGCGCGCCGGCTTCACCGAGGCCGCCCGCGTTGAGGCGGAGAACCTGGGCGCGCGGCTGGTCGATCTGGAGACGCTGGATACAGATTTGCGCCGCGGGTTGGAGTGAGCCAGGCGCGCGGCAGCGGCTCGACCTGGCCCCCGGCGATGCGCTGATCCTCTACACCGACGGCGTGACCGAGGCGCTGAACGGCGAAGGCGAGGAGTTCGGTGAGGAGCGGCTGCGCGAGGCGATCGCCGCCAGCCGGGCGCCAGCGCGGACGAGACGATCGGCGCGATCTGCGGCGCGCTGGCCGCGTTCACCGGCGGCGCGGAGCCGGCGGATGATGTGACGGTGGTAATGGTAAGGCGGGAGATAGAGTCAGCTGAGCATGGGATGGCGGGAGGCAGTCTATGACCTCACACGACGCGGTCTTCCTGCGGCTGGAGAACTGGCTTCAGCAAGTAGGCTTCACCAATGGTAACCCCTTTGCCACGAACGAGGCCGAACAGGAAAGCCGAATCCTGCCTGAGTTTTTTGTGGACACGGGGCACTACAACCTGGTATGGGAAGGTGCTTCTGCTCTACACACCACCCTGGTTTTTGCCCCGCGGCAGCGGCAAGACGGCGTATAGCGTTATGTTGCAGGGACAATGCTGCCCAACGGATCGGCACTCCGACGTTTTGGCAATTCCCTACACCTCATGCGAACCGATACTGGCTCGGCTTTCTGTTGCCGATCCACGCCCCCTTTCTGCTCAAGACCATGTAGCCGAGATTATCGCGTGCGGCGTTGGGGTCTTCTTGGATGCTTTGATCGATGATCCACAGAAAGCTATCGCACTCCCGGTCTTCCAGAGGAGTCGCCTGGCCTGGTTTTGCCGCCAGTTCGCTTCCCATGAGCTCGGCTGTGTGGAAATCCTGAAACGAATTCGGGCTGTCATACCCGATTATGATCCTATGTGGTTCGTGTTTCAGGAA
Organism: uncultured Chloroflexia bacterium; assembly: GCA_963841825.1. GTDB lineage: Bacteria > Chloroflexota > Anaerolineae > CG2-30-64-16 > CG2-30-64-16 > CAWJEL01. The sequence goes on along the minus strand of CAWJEL010000025.1, from coordinate 9,810 downwards.
GCTGTACGGACTGCCGACGTACGGCGAACGCTGGCTGAAGCGTCACTTCTTGATGATCCCCGTATCGCCCTTTTGGCAGACACCGTGGATACTACTCCTGCCCCCCTTAGCCCATTTCTGACAGCAGCGCAGTTATTGAGTGAATTTCGCAACATGATCCTATACACCGGATTGCAGGCTCTCTGTGTCGTAGTAGACAGATGGGATGAGACTGTTGAGACCTCTGACTCGCCGCAGATGCTTGCTGCGATTCTGGAGCCTCTAATGGCGAACCTGGGTCTAATGGAACTGCAGGGCATTGCATTCAAGTTTTTCCTCCCACATCCCTTGCGTGAAACCCTGGAAGGCCGAGGGCGTGTAAGATTTGATCGGTTACGCGCTTGCGAAATCGTATGGAATGACACGTTGTTGGGTCAGATGCTCGGCAAACGCCTCCTGGTCTACAGCAATGGGCGCATTCGCGCATTGGCACAAGTCTGCAAGTCCCCGCTTTCGCCCTCGATTGACGAGAACTTGGTGAAATGGGCCGATGCATCTCCAAGGCGACTACTGCGGCTAGGTGAACTGCTATTCTTGGCACACGTGCGGAATCCGCTTGACAAAGTGCCGTTTCTGATCACCTCCGAAGATTGGGAGGCAGACGCGGGGTATCTATCTTCGAGAGCGCGTACCGTTACTACATATCGACAAGCGCGGCGCCACAGGTCTTCTTCGGCAAACGTCGGGTGGAACTGACATCGCTCGAATACAAGTTTCTGCTTTCTCTCTACAGAAGCGGTGGCTGGTGCGAGAAAGAGGTATCTCATCCAGAAGGTCTGGGGGGTTGGTGAGGGCGTCACTGATCAAGCGGTGAGCCGGCTGGTGCGACGCATTAGGGAAAAGATCGAACCTCATCCCAGCGACCCGGTTTACCTTCTCACAGAGCACAGCCTGGGATTCCGCCTGGAACACGCCGCGAACCTCCTGCCGCTACATCCTGAAGCCCTCCCGCTCATTTGCCTCATTTGGTCATAAGCCTGTCATAACTGAGTCAAGCACTCGGCCCTCAACTCTGCTATTCTACAGTCAGAACAGTACGATCAAACAGAAAGGAGACGCCTATCGAACTAAGCAAGCAACCGCCTGAACAAGCTTCATCAACCCAGCACAATTGAGACAAGCTTCATGAAAGGAGACGCCTATCGAACCAAGCAAGCAACCGCCTGAACAAGCTTCATCAACCCAGCATAATTGAGACAAGCTTCATGAAAGGAGACGCCTATCGAACCAAGCAAGCAACCGCCTGAACAAGCTTCATCAACCCAGCACAATTGAGACAAGCTTCATGAAAGGAGACGCCTATCGAACCAAGCAAGCAACTGCCTGAACAAGCTTCATCAACCCAGCATAATTGAGACAAGCTTCATGAAAGGAGACGCCTATCGAACCAAGCAAGCAACTGCCTGAACAAGCTTCATCAACCCAGCACAATCGAGACAAGCTTCATGAGGGAGGTGGTGCCTATGAAAAGTCAATGACCGACATATCCCAAGATGCCCCCGACCTCGCCGTATTTCAAGCCGAGGACACATGAGCGCCCCAATTGCAGCGAGAGGAATGCCCCGTCCTGAGATCTCACAACGAAGAAGTGAGACACCCAGGCGGGGCCTTCCACGTTGCTTTGCGGTAATGAGGAGGCTCGATTACACGTCAATCTCCTCAGAAGTTCGGGCACGCAAGTCTTTCTTTCGCAGGTTGCCGATGTTTGCGTTTTCTCAAATACTGACTATAATCTGTACTGTCTTGTGGCTAACAGTACAACTTAGCCTATCAGGGCGGGTGTTTTCTCCTCCTCTGCCAATGGGCAGTCTTCCTGCTGCATTATTGAGGCCGACAGCGATGTCCGCTCAGCAATCTGGGGCGTCATTGAATGCTTGGCTAAGCGAGATGGGGTTCGTGTATGACCCCTTGCTCCGCCGCGTGCGCAACCCCTTTGACTTTCTTCGGGCAGAAGATCACCCAGGCCTCGTGCACCGATGTGCTGTTTCACTGCCAGCCCTTGAAGGCATCCTCCAGAATCAATATACTGTAATAACCGCCAGACAAGGTTCTGGCAAAACCGCCTTGAGAATGATCGCAGAAGATGAGTTGATGAAGCGATCTTCTCCCCCGTTGATTTACACCATCGAGTCTTCGCTATGCAACATTCGTGTTATTCGTGATGTGCCTCGGGTTCAAAGAGCTTTGGAATCCAAACAGAGCGTCTTCCTATTTGTCGATACCGGAGATACTCCTGATAGACACGTGGTTGCCGACCTACTTGATTATGTGTTCTCGGAAGAGTACTTTGAATCCCCCATCGATTTCAAGATTTTCCTACCAGACGGATATGGCGCCCTTATTGCCCCCCATCGCACCCTGCAAATCGTCTGGATGCCAGAGCAGCTTGAGCAACTGATGCAGGCACGTTTGCGTTGGGCCAGCGATGGAAAACGAACGAGGTTAGCTCAGATATGCGACAGTGCCCTTCGCTCGCAAGACCCAGATGCGGCGCTCGCCCGCCGCGCCCACACACCGCGGGAGTTATTGAATCCTGCTCAACGTCTATTTGCTATTCATGTCGCCTCGGGAAAAGGTGAAGAGTCGTTGCTGGACATAACAGACTGGGAGATGCTTGGGAAGAACGATCCCGTAGTGTTAGGCTCGCCTCCTTCATCTGTGGTCCCCTCTTTCAAACCCCAGTCAAGTGCCAACACAAATCCTCTCGCAATGCGACTCAAACTGAAGCGACGAGATGATGGCGCTGTTGAAGTGGAAAGGCTTGGCCAAACCCATGATGAAGACAGACAGCCCTTTGTGCATGACTCAGAGCTGTTTTCAAAGCAACAGATTTCAGACGTTCTGCGGGCTCTTCCGCATAGTCTCGCGAATAATGCTGAATCTGCTCACAGAGGCAATTTTACAGGCGAAGAATGGGCCACGCTGCGCAATCTGGGATTGGCCAAGGGGACTGGACAAATGCAAACCTTGTCGAGGAGATAGGCAGACAGCTCTATAGTTTCTTGTTTGATAGTCGAAATGATGAAAAGCTGAAGGCCCTGCAAGCGAATCACTCTGGTGCACCTATCGCGCTGCATCTGTATTTTTCAGACCGGGATACGCTATTAGTCCGCTATCCGTGGGAGTTAATGTGCGACAATAAAGGTCGCCGTCTGGCGGCCCAGGTTGGAACTCGAGGTGTGTATTTGGTGCGGCACGTATGTTATGACGAGGCTCCCCCTCCACCGCCTCCTTCCCCCCGAAGTTGCGAATCCTGTATGTCGCACCCAGACCGACTGATCTCACAGACTTCTCGCATCGAGATTGGGATGCTCTTCCGGCACAGCCAGATATCAAGGTGCAGAGTAATCGAGAAGAGGTCCGCGAACTTATCAAGTTAGCGGAATGGATGAATCGCAAGGATCAGCAGATCACAGCGCTGCATTTTGATGGTCATGGGGCGACGGGGCGACTGTGTCCTGCGTGCAAGAGCTTGACTACCCTCGGTGACGCAGAGGCTTGTGGATGCTGCGGACGGCCATTTCTCCACGATGATGGCACAGAGGATGTCGTGTCCGCTGGGCATCTCTGCTTTGAGAAGCAGATCAGAACAAGCACTGGTGGGTGTCAAAGAATTGGTCACCGCGATTTCGGATAAGGGCCTTCAACTGGTTGTTTTTGAGCGCCTGTAGATCAGCAGATATCACCGGTGATAACGTTTTGGACGGTGCTTCACCTGGATTATTTCTGGCCTATGTACCAGCGGTCGTTGGGATGCAATTCTCTATCTCCACAGGAGACGCCAGCACTTTCATTGGCCCCTTTTATGAGAAGCTATGCGAAACAGGTTCGATCTTCGAGGCAGTTACGTCGGGCGGTGCGCCCTGATGTTGTCGGGAAGTAGTGCTTGGTACACGCCAACTCTTTACCTGCGAGAAAAGGATGAGTAGATGATGCAGATCCTCTTCCAATCAGCCACTCGTCGATCTGGCCAGAAGTGTGGCGAAACCCAAGTCAACGCCTGTTGTTGTCTGGAAATCATCAGGAGGAGATATGACTCAAGAAATCGGCCTGCACGACCTACTCGAACAACTAAAAGTGGAACTATTCCAAGAAACCCCTGGGTAACCGAAACTCTTCTTTGTCGAGAGCGCTGAATCGAATTATACGTCAACATCGAACCGTGTCGGCAAGGCCGGGATCAATATCTCGGTGCTATCATTGGGCGGCATCAAGGCCGGAGGCTCGGCAAAGCAGCAAGAAGGGCATAAGCTCACCCTCAAGCTGGTCCCTCGTGGCCTCACTCGAAGACATCCGCAAGCAACTGACCCCGGTGCAAAAACAGCGCGCCGAGCAGGGTGTGTGAAGGGTGATCGTTCAGCCACTCGCCGGTGAGGAGAAGGCTATCAGTCTCTATCCGCCTATCCCCTCGACGCTGCCCCCGACGCCGAGGCTTATGATCAGGATCGCTTTGTTGGCCGCCAGGATGAGCTAAAGGCCATCAGCAACAAGGTCAAGAGGGGCTGGCCGGCTATCCAATTACCCAACCGATCGTTCACATCTGGGGCATTGGCGGGATGGGCAAGAGCTGGTTCTGCGCCACCTTCCAGGGTACTTATCCCAGTTGTTAGAAGTGGCCGATCGGGAAGGGCGAAGATTCGTTTCTGCCGACGACTCGATTTCGCTCACAAGCGTTTTTCGACCTGGGAGCCGCTGACCGTTGCCGGGTGCCTGAAGGATATCGTGGATCAGATCACCGGGCAGTTACCCGCGTTCGCGGAAGGCAATCCCCCTCCCGAGGTCAAAGCGTGGCAAGCAGAACTGGCAGCCGTCCAGAAAGCGGAGGGGGGGCGTGAAGCGACGACCCTCGCCGACCGGTTCGTGGATCTGGTCAGAAGCTTGAGTACGGCAGCCTACTGATGCTTCTGTTCGACTCGCGGAGGTGCTCGGCGAGGACGATATGTTCTGGCTGGAGAGCCACGTGATCCGAGCCGATCGCCCGGCACCCACCGTGTGGTATTTGTCATCGCGGGGCGCAAGGAGGTGCCGCGTTGGCGCGAGTTCGGTGTGCGCGCCAACGTTGCTAATTACGTGGGAATTGAGGCCTTTCTCGGCTGATGAGACCAGGCAGCAGTTAGAGAAACGGGGATGTGCATACCTCGGCGATGCTGTCCATGCCCTTTCCTTCGGACATCCTTACGCCAGCCAGGTAATGAGCCGTGCGCTGCACGAACAGGCGCAGGGGCGCCCTGTGCGGCCGGACTTCGAAGAGGAACATCGGACAGAGGTGCTGGATCTGCTGGGTCAAGTAGAAGGAGAGCTGCTGCGCGCGGGTACGCTCCGAAACTGATCGCGACAGATCCTGCGCACTCTCAGCGCCCTGCGCAAGTTCAACATCGAAGCGACCCGGTTCATGCTGGGGCAGCTCCTTGACCCGCAATACGCACATCTGCCTAAAGATCAGCGGCCGCTGTACGGGCAACGATCTGACGCCTACTCACTTACGGTTCGTTCGAGAAGCTAGAGGGCACCAACCTGGTGTGGTGGAGCAACGAACAGCGCGGGTATGTCTTGGGTATACCTTTCCGCCGCATTATAGAATTCGTGAAATCCTGAAAGCCGCCCGCGGCAGCTTACCTACCGAGAACGACATGCAGAAGGCACTGAGGCTCTACGAAGGGTGGATGGATGTCAATCGCCTTAATCGACCGCCTTTCCTGTAGGCTTTGTACCACTTGGCTAACGCTCAGTTGGGAAAACCGGAAGCTGAGGTGCAGCAGAAAGTTGACGAGCTTATACGACGCTATTTGCGACCCGGCAGCTTCACTACCGACGATGCCAATTTGCTGCTGCAACTCTTGCAGCGCGCCCCAGGAACTCCAGAATCATCGTCAGGTGCTACCTAAAGACGTATATAAAGACCTCCATAAAGGCGGTTCGTGAGCATCGGCGACGGTAATTGCCGGTTCCGAACCAGTGGAGGATCTTACTAGATGTCCCGCGAAGATTGCCACATCCCTATCGCACAGACGAATTTGTAATCCAACTCGCGAGTTAGACCTTGTCGTGGAACGATTCAGCAGGCATGTAACGGGAAGGCTATAGCATCGCCAATCCTTCACTTCTACGGAACTCCGCGCAATTGGAGAGACCTGGCTGCTTGGTCACCTTGCGTGCACTGCTTCGGCACTTCTTCTTCCTTCATCTAGCAGGCTGGCAGTGGTCCTTAGCCCATTGCGGCGCGGCCGCCAAGGCTGAACACTTGAAGAAGCTGGCTGTTCAATACATGCAAAAAACAATGCATTGGAAGTATCAAGTGCCTGGCAGGAGGTGCTAGCGGATGTGAAAGACTTGCCTGGCCTTACTCAGACGCTCAGAAAAGCTACTGGACGCAAACGACGTGTTGCTGCTATTAATCGACCAGGCCAGCGTATTGAGTGAGATGAGCTTTGAACTAATTGAGAATGAATTCTTCTGGCCGTTAGTAGAGACCGAGCACTGCGGTGATTGTCGTGGCGGGGAAAAAAATAGGCCAGCGTGGCGCAATTTTATGCTGAATCGACGAATCGATTATCACCTACTCCAGGCTTTTGGAACGAGCACCCGCTTTGAATCCATGGCAAATACATCGCTCCAACTCAGGAATTTCGGGATTCATGGTTCTGTTATAGATGTTTATCGATATACCTTGTCATCCATGGGCTTCACGACTGGTGGCAGAGGCGCTTAATGCTGGGGCTGCTGACCCCTTCAACGAGCAGATCGAGATGGTTGAAGCTGAAATACTTCGGGATGTCCCTGCTGATCTTGGCAAGTAGTGCGTGCGGCTGCCGTTTTACGATTTCCACTGAAGCGTGAGTGGTGGCGAAGAGTTTTAGGGGTGGTTTCCGATTTGGGCGATCTCGATAGCTCTCTTGCCAGCGAGGAATTCTTCCTAGATGAATTAGGTGGTATTCAGGATGCCTTAGATGGAAGAGCAACCAAATGAAGGAAGGCTCCATCCTGAGATTCAGAATGTATTGTTGCGGCGCTTAAAATTGGATAAATACACGGTTGTATAAGTATAGCCATGAGGCAGCTTTTCTATCTTCTACACGGACTCGGAACCCACTCAGACCCGTCACAATGTGGACCGCGTCTCGCTGAAGCGGTCTATCATTGGGCGGCCCAAGAGAACACCTCGAAGCAGGTGCTGTTGCATCAGTTACTTGCAAAGAGCATCCGCACAGGTGATATAGCCGATGAACTCCTCAAAAAAATGGACGCGGACAAGGAATTGCACGAGCTCATATCGAAGCCGGTTTTATGACGCTTTGGTGCGCTATGTGCATGATCTAGCCGATCAACTCCCGACCGCGTGATGCCGCACGCATTACAGGAGATTTCAGAATGAAATATCTAAGGCCGTATGCACCGCAAGTTCGATTGGTAGGAAGATCAGACCAGATTTCCGCAATACAAGATGCCCTGACTGAGCACACAACAGGTCGGACTCATCTCTTGTACATTATCGGACCTGGTGGAATTGGCAAGACACGCTTGCCGTCGAAGAGGCTGCGCGCCTTTGTCCGCAGCAACTGTGAGGCATAATGGTATCGTAATCTCTACCATTCGAAGTACCACAGCGCGGACGGAATTGAAGAGGAGACAATTACAACGAGCTTGGTCCGAACCAAGAGTATTTTCTAGATTATCGCGAAGGCGAAGTACATTTGAAAAGAGACGGGCGCAACCGGGGGGCATGCCACCTGAGGCTTTGCAGAAGGAACAAGAAGCGCTTACTCTAGCTTTCATACAAGACTACAATCGAGATGACCCGGTACGCAAAGATCTTTGACTGTGTTTCGACACGATGGAACTTATCCAGTATGAAAGCGATCCGTGCAACAAATCTGCCAACTGGTCGCAAGAAGTAAGTGAGGTGCGTAATTGGCTTGCGAGGGTGCTACCGAAGTTGGATAACTCTGTCATTTTGCTGGCAAGCCCGCGAATGTGCCCCCCTGCGTGATGAGTTAGAAAAAATCTGCGGAAGTCAGGCCGGGCTTAGGTTTCGGGTTATTACGCTATCTGGGCTGAGTAAAGAAGAACAAGTAAATCTTCGAATGGTTAACAGCATTGGATACCCCCTTCGAGACAATCCGGCTCAGTCAAATTCCTGTTGATGTGCGTGAGCGAATTTGGAAGTACACTGGCGGTCATCCTGTTCGTCTGAGCCTAGTCATTGATTTGATTCTAAATGGGCGTTCTATTGCTGATCTCTTTCCGCCAAGAACTGGTGAGATACCTTCTGCTGACCGGGACAGATAGACGAGCGACTTGTCACGAGAACTGATGGGGCTCCCGGCCTTGGAACGAACTATGTTACTCTATCTTGCTTTAGCGCGCAAAGGGCTGAATACTGATATATTCGCAGCATTTGGTTTCTGGCACTTGGGATCGGGGGCAGTGCCGCAAGAACCTTGCACGGATGCGGAACTTCACGTTTGTCAAGACTTGAGTCCCGGTCCCCGACCTGATTTTTATGCACGACGAGCTGTACAGTATATTCGACCGCTTCGTTTTGCGGGATCACATGGAGTTCCTGCCGACGCTTTCAGTCGCTGGCTCGATATTCCATCACGCGTCTTAGTCGTCGCGACGTAAAATCGAATGAAGCCGTGGTCCGACGTGGCAGCAGAATGCTATCACAATACCTGCAAGAACTGCCCCGTCCTTTAACCCTGAACCGCTCTACTATCAACTTCAAGTCGATCCAGCCCAGGGTTTCTGGCGCTTCTATGTCCCATGGGCCGAGGGGGCAGTCCGAGCAGCCGACTCAAGTTTGGATATGGAGCTACGCGACGAGTTGTTGCGATTTCTTAGCCAGACGAAAGAAGATGATTGGGTGACCAATCGATTACCTCACGACGTGGTGGATCGGGACGCAGCGGCGCGGTGGGTGCGACGCTTTTAGGTCGTCAGTGACCACCAGAAATCTGCCAAGATCGCACGTCAAATCTTAGAGACTGACGAGGCTCCTTTGGGCTCTCACGGACCCGCTCTACCGAGCTGCACATGCAGACCGCCTATGCAGAGGCGCTTCTCTACAAAGGCGCGGTTGAGGCTGATGTATCATCAGAACTCACTCAGGCTATCAAGGCATTGGAGGGATGGCAACCCAAAAGTGCGGATGACCCCCGATCACTATGGCGACACCGCATCTTGGGTCGGGCGCACAACAACCTGGGTTACTTGCATTGCCAAATAGGTCGAAATGCTGCTGCCACGGCCGAGTTTCAGCAGGCCATCTGGTACTTCCGAAAGGATGATATTAGGGATCGAAGTGGCCGACACCTGTACGAATCAAGGTTTTGTTTACGCTCGTTGGGGCCGCGCCACTGAGGCAGAAACCGCCTTGCAGGATGCGAAGGGGATTCGAGAGCGATGGGGCCTCGAATTCCCCCTCGGTCTTACTATCAACACGCTGGGGCTAGCGTATGTTTACACCGGAAAACCATTGACCGGTTTACGTTGGTCTCAGAAGGCGTTGGATATCTTCGAACGCCTAGAGCATTCAAGGGGGCAGGGACTGGCGCATCTCGCATTGGCCTGGGGACTAGCCATCCGCGGCGAAATGTGGAAGGCAGGGACATACACCCCCGGGAACAGCAGTGGGCTATTCACAAAGGCCCTCGAGCATCTTGAAAGGGCTGAAGATTTCAAGAATATTGCTACGGAGCCGCTACGCCTCTCGGGAGGTCTATAGCGAACGAGGCAGCGTGTATTGCGATTGGGGCTGGTTGCTTCAAGAAC
>CAWJEL010000024.1:0-162825 GCA_963841825.1 uncultured Chloroflexia bacterium | reverse complement strand
AATCGCCACGCGATGTCAATAGGTTGCCGTCAAACTTTAAGAGACCTGGCCCAAGATCAGGGGAAACAGTGCGTAAAACGCCGCGGCCTTGCGGAGCTTGGTCAAATTGACTTGGTCGAGTACGGTGTGGACGTACTGCTCCTCCTCCGGGCCGAAGCCGAACGAGGGGATGCCTGCCGCGCCCGCGGAGTAAGTGCCATCGGTGGAAAAACGCCAGACACCGACGCCAGGCTCCGCGCCGAACAGCGCCGCGCCGGTCGCCTTGCCGGCGGCCAGGAGAGGATCGGACTCCGGCAGCAGCCAGCCGGGGTAGAAGCTCGGCCCATCCAGACGCAAACCGGTGTGCGTCAACACGGGTTGGATCGGTATGTGCGCGGTCGCGCCCAGCGGCTCGACGATCAGCCGGATCCCCGCCAGCACGCTCTCCGCTGACTCGCCGGGAACGAGACGGCGATCCACGGCCACCTCGCACCACGACGGCACCGAGTTCGGCGTATGCGGCCCCTCGATCAGCGTCACCACCTGGTTGCCCACGCCGAAGATGGGATCGACCGGCAGGTGGCCGTTCATCGCTTCCAGCACGGCGATCACCGGCAGCATCTTGAGGATGGCGCTCTCACCCAGGTGCGGCTGGCTGGCGTGAGCCGCCCGGCCCTCGGTGCGGACCACGCACCTCGCAGCGCCCCCGCTGCCCGCGGCGCAAGGTCAGGTCGGTCGCCTCGGCCAGGAGCACAACCTCCGGGCGCAGGCCGTCGCGCTCGACCAGCGAGCGCAGCGCGAACCCCTCGGCATCCTCCTCCAGGGTGGCGCCCATGATGACGAGCGAGAAATCGTCGAGGCGTACAAGGGGCGGGGTTTCCCCGCCCGTCTCTTCCGCGAGAGACAACCCCGTAGGGCGGGGCGACCACGCCCCTACCTCGCCGTTGCATATGATCTCGCGGAAAATCGCCGCGCCGTACACGATGGCCGCCACGCCGCCCTTGCAGTCGGACGCACCGAGGCCGAACATCGTGTCGCCCTCGACGACCGGCTCCAGCGGCGGATGCGGCCACTCGCGCGTCAGCCACCTCGTTGGTGTCCAGATGCGCGTTGTAGAGGATCACCCACGGCCCGCGACCGATGCGCCCCGGCGCGTTGCCCGCGGAATCCTGCCACACCTCGTCGCACCCGATGGCGCGGCAACTCCGCCAGCGTGCGCTCGACCGCCGGCTTCTCCTGCCCGGTGTAGGAACGGATGCGGATCAGATCGGCCAGGAAGCGCTCGCAACGCCCAGTCATCCGCTGTGCAAGGCTGCTGATATGCTCAACAAGTTCGGGTTGCAATGAATAACTCATGTGTGGTGTCCTGCCAGCCATTTTGCCACGCAAACAGCGCAGCGGATTCTGATTGTCTATCGTTCGCTCTTGACCTGATCACACAGCTTGATCTTGAAGTACCTTGACCATCGCAGCAATGTTTTCCGGCTTCGCATCAGCCGGGATGCTGGCAGGCCCGCTTGACCGCGAACACGTCCATGACTTCAGGCTGGAACGAGTTGAAAACATCCACGCCGCACTCGATCAGGTCCGGGAAGATGCCGTCCACTTGCAGACTCCGATTTTCCCGCAGGCGGTCTGGGTAAAAGCGCGTCAAGAGCGGGACGCAGGTGCTTACACGCGAAAATGGCGAAACTGGGGCATATAAGCCCGATTTTGTTCGAGCATCTGGTTGACCATCTGCTCAATCTCGGCCAGCGAAAGCACAGCCGAAGTCAGGGGGTCGTTGGCAATAGCCTGGTAGACCAGCCGTGGATTGCCGGTTAGCGCCGCTTCAACAGCCATTTCCTCTACCTGAGCGCTGAGGTTGGTCAGGATAGCGCACTGGGCCGGCAACGCGCCGACATGCACCGGCTCAAGTCCTTTTTTGCTGGCCCACACCGGTACCTCGACGCACACGTTCGGCGGCAGGTTTGTTCACCATCCCTGTGTTCGATACGTTGCCGTTGAATTGGAACGGCTCGCCGCCGGAGATTGCGTTCATAATGTACGCCGCGTATTCATGCCCGCGCGCCAGCGAGATCGGCGTCTCCGCGTCAAACCACTGCCGCGCCTCATCTCTTCCAAACCCTCTCAGTTCTCTGGTATTCCTTCAGGATGTATGCGTATGCGCCCGGATTCCAACCTGTCCCATGGGTGCAATACTTTTCGATCAGGTCGGGGCGCTTGCGAAACCACCCGTTGTACTCCGAGTTGTGTCCGCTGGACTCGGTGACGTAGTAGTCCAGGTGCAGGAACATCTCATTGCGAACCTGCTCTTCGTTGTATACTTCAGGCCGTTGCGTGATCGCCTGACGGATCAGGGAGTAAGCATCTTGCCCCTGCCATTCGTACTTGAGATACCACGCCAGATGATTGATCCCCGCGCAAGTGTAGGTAATCTCCTCAACTGGCGCGCCGATCCAGCGGGCCAGCATCTCGGCCGTGCCCTGGACACTGTGACAGAGGCCGGTCACCCGCAAGGGCATCGTTGCCTCCCGCTGCAGCGCCCGGCAGAGCATGGCCATCGGGTTGGTATAGTTGAGCAGCGGCACGTTCGGGCAGAGACGTTCCATGTCACGCGCGATGCTCAACATCACAGGGATGGTGCGCAGGGCACGGAAGATGCCCGCAGGCCCCCGCGTGTCACCGACGTTGATGTCCACGCCGTGTTGCTTGGGGATCTCGATGTCATGCCGCCAGACTTCGGTGCCGCCGGCCAGGATGGTGACCAGCACGAAGTCGGCATCCCGCAACGCCTCGGCCCGATCGAGAGTGGCTTCGACCTTGGCCGGGTACTTGCCCATGCTGATAATCTTGCTGACCGACTGGTACGCGAAATCAAGCCGCTCGGGGTCAATGTCCATGAGGGACAGCGTGGCATCCTGCAAAAGCGGAAAGGTGAGAACATCGCGCACCAACCCACGGGTGAACCCCAAACTGCCTGCGCCGATAAAAACGATCTTGGTCATGTAGAGACTCCTTCACACTGGTACCGGCGTCATCGACTAGGTGCCGCAGGCCGCCGAGGAACTCGGCCAGCAGGCCCGTAGTTTTGTGATGTGATCGACCAGGGAGATAAAGCGGTGCGAATTTGACTAACTCGAACCGATTTGAGCTTAACCTAAACCAGTTTGCATGTCAAAACAGGCGCGCGCACGTACAACGCCTTCTGGCTCCCACTGGAAAGCAGGTGCCAGTTACAAGCGCACCGACTGCCTCCCATGCGCGTTATTCTCACTAAAGTCCATTGACATTCTGAAGGAACCTGCTATGATGGCGCCTATTCACAACTTCAACGCGCCAGCGCCCCATATTCTGTTCGATCACTAACACCACAACCGCACTTCTTCTCAGTACGGACGCTGAGCCTGTCGCACACCCGCCTTTCGACAGACTCAAGGCTCGTTGGATCTCAAGTGCGGTTGTCGTACTAATTCAAGGGCAACGCCCGGTTCGCGAAACCACCAGACCAGCGTCTGCCGCGTTCACAGCCTGATTTGGCCTCGCTCTCTGCCGATCAGAGGGACAGCCGAAATCGAGGGGCATCATGAAACACGGAAAACTCAAGGCCGTTCTCGCTATCATCAGTTTGCTGCTGGGTTACCTGGTGGCTACCCAATTGAGCGGGTTCCTTGGGATCAAATTCATCGCCAAGGATCTGCCGGTTGGAGCCGCGCCTGATGGGGTTGCCCCTTCATTACCTTCATTAAAGGGAACACCGCTGGAACCCGTGGCTGCGATCATCCTGCCCCCGGCGCAGCGCGGCCGACTGGCTGACCGGCGTCGCGCTGCCGTTTGGCCTGATCGCCCTCTGTTACCTGACGTTCTCGTCGTTCCTGTCGCTGCAATATGCCCTGCTGACGCTGGTGATGCTGGGTGTCTTCGTGGTCTGCCTGGCGCTGCTGAACTGGCGCAAGCCGCGACTACTTTGGTTGGCGGCGCTGGCGGCGTCCCTGCTGCTGCCCACCGCCCTGTTGACAGTCACGATGGCTGTCCGCGGGCCCAGCTACTTCTGGTTCAACTTCTGGACGAACCCGGCCGGGCGCACGCTTTTCGTGACGCTGAACGTGGCGGCCAGCGCGTGGATGTTCTTCCTCCTCTATGCCGTGCAGCGCACCTGGCTGGAACGCTCCGTGCTGCAAGCGCTGGGCAATCTGCTGCTGGCTGTGGGTGCGGTACTCCTGGCGTTGGGGCTGGTTCCGGCGCTGGCCGGCCTCGAAAAGACGTTGACCGCCATCAACGATGAGATGGCGGTGTTGCCGCTGGGCCTGTCGCGCATCCTGGGCATCACCACGCATCTGGACATTCCCCTGGAGCTACCGGATTACCTGATGGCGGCTGGCGGAGTGCTTCTGCTGCTCGGCGGCCTGCTCCTGGGCGTTGCGTGGTCTGTCAGGCGGAAGGCTCGCGGATGATACGCAAAGGATGAACGCTCGCGAACGGGTTCTTGCCGTCTTGAATCACCAAATCCCCGACCGAATTCCGCGTTTCGAGGTCTGGATCGATGCCTTGTATCAGGAATTGGGCGTCAGTGACCCCTACCGCGCCTATGCCGAACTGGGGCAGGATGCTGTTTTGATGCCCAGCCAGTCCCCGGCGGAGAGCAACGCCTGGAAAAACGGCGTGGACGAATGGGGGCGGGTCTGGAAGAACGGGATGTACCTGAATGGCGCGGTGGAAACCGCCGCGGATTTGGACCGCTTCCGGCCGCCGGTCTCCTATGCCGAGCGGTTTTTCGACCCACAGCGAGTGGAAGCCCTCCGCTCATGCTGCCCTGAGCACTGCCTGTTTTACGGCACGCATATCGGGCCGTTCATGAACGCTTATATGGCGATGGGTCTGGATCGCTTTTGCCTGCGGATCGGCCAGGATGCCGCTTTCATCCACGCCCTGATGCAAGCCCGCACCGAATGGTGTCTTGCCGTCTTCGGGCAGGCCGTGGCACTGGGCGCGGAGGTCATTGTGATGGGTGATGATTCTGCCCATCACGGCGGCCCCATGATTTCGCCCAGGATGTGGCGCGAATTCGTTCTGCCATATCATCGCCGCATCGTCGAGAGCTTGCCCGTCCCGGTCATATGGCACAGCGACGGGAATATCGCCAAACTTCTGCCGATGGCGGTTGAAGCCGGTTTCGCGGGGATTCACGGGCTGGAGCCGTGGTCGCTGTCGTTGAGCGCCCTCAAGGCCGAGTATGGCGGCAAACTGGCTCTGCTCGGCAACGCAGATGTGCGCCTGTTGTGTGACTCAGATCTTGCAGCGGTGCGGGCCGAAGTCCGCCGTTGCGTGGCCCAAGACGGAAGCAGTGGCTACATGTTCTCGTCCTGCAACAGCATTTTTGCCGGCATGAACCCCGCCGCCGTGCGCGAGTTCTTCCGCTACCAGGTGGAACTCATCGGGACTTGAGGCGCCGCGAAAGATCGCAGCGTAACGCGACGCTTGTTGGGTTTGAACTTCCTTTCCGGCGGACAGACCGCAGAGCCCGCCAGGAATTCCAAAAGTAACCGCGAATTAGTCACAGAGGACACCGAGCTGAAAGACCACGCGGCCCTTGATCAGCACCTCTGAGGCCTCTGTGATCTCTGTGGCCGGCAATAGCGGCGCTACATTCGGCATTGCTGAGAGCCCGCGACCAAAGTTGCGCGACCTCTACGCCCTGCACTACAATGAACCGCCAAACTGCACCCTATCAGGAGAACAGGACACATGAAAAATCGCACTTTGCTCATGATCCCCGGCCCCATTGAGTTTGAGCCGGCCGTATTGGCCGCGCTGGGCGCGCCGACCACCAGCCATGTCGCGCCCGATTTTATCGCAGCGTTTGGCCAGGCGCTGGAACGGACGCGTGAGGTCTTCCTCGCCCCCGACGGCCAGCCATTCGTCGTCGCCGGGTCGGGCACGCTGGCGATGGACATGGCCGCGGCCAATCTGGTCGAACCGGGCGATAATGCGCTGGTGGTCAACTCCGGCTACTTCGGTGACCGGATGGGCGCCATCCTGGAGCGCTACGGCGCACGGGTGACGCACGTGCGCGCGGCGGTAGGCGACGCCCCTTCTGTCGCTGAAGTCGCCGCGGCGCTGGCCCAGGATAGTTACAAACTGGTGAACATCACCCAGGTGGATACCTCAACCGGCGTCCTGACCGACGTCCGGGCGCTGGCTGCGGCCGCGCACGCGCACGGCGCGCTGGTGGTGGTGGACGGCGTCTGCTCGGTGGCCGGCGAGGCGCTGCCCATGACCGAGTGGGGTGTGGATTTGGCGTTCACCGCGTCGCAGAAGGCGATCAGCGTGCCGCCGGGGCTGGCGCTGGCGGTGGCGCGGCCGGCCGCGCTGGCGGCGTTCAAGGCGCGAAGACGCCGGTCGGCAGCTACTATGCGGACTGGACCAATTGGCTGCCGATCATGGAGGCTTACGAGGCGCGCAAGCCGAGCTACTTCGGCACGCCGGCGGTCAACCTGGTGTGGGCGCTGAACGTCAGCCTGGGCCAGATCCTCGCGGAGGGGATGGACGCCCGCGTCGCCCGTCACCTCAAGCTGGGCCGCGCCTGCCAGGCGGGCATCGCGGCGCTGGGGCTGGGCCAGGTGCCGCTGGCGCCCGAGATCGCGGCACACACCATGACCGCGCCGCGCTTCCCCGCGGGGGTGGCCGGCCCTGATTTACTCAAGCACATCGGCGCCGCGGGCGTCACCCTGGCCGGCGGCCTGCACCCCGCCATCCGCGCCGAGTATTTCCGCATCGGCCACATGGGCCCGATGACACTGAATGACGTCCTGGCCGCGATCGGCGCGGTCGAGCACGGGCTGAAGGCGTGCGGCTACCAGTTCGCCGCCGGCGCAGGTGTCGCCGCGGTCGCGCAGGCATACGAGGCGCAAGAGGGTTTCTGAGATTCACATCGACGAGGCCGCCGAGCTCGGCTCCGAGCAGGTGGCGTTCCTCACCGGCCTGGATCCCGGCGACGCGCTGCGGCCGGCCGCGCTGGAGGCCGAGTTCAAGGCCAACCTGGCGGCCGTGATCGATGTGCTGCGCCAGGATCCAGGCATTGGTGGACTATCTGGCCGACCGGCTGGTGGCGCTGGGTGAGAGCGTGCCGGAGGAGATCCCCGGCTTCAAATTGATCAATCGCAAGGACGGGGTAACCCCGCCCCTTGTACAGCCACCCGCCGCTACCCCCCTTCGAGGATGCGCGGCTGTACGACTTCCGCAACTACCCGGCCGACCTCTCCGGCTCGACCAACATCAACGGCTTCGCCGAACGCTACGGCGACTTCTCCGGCTACGGCTGGTACGAGCGTTTCGGCTCGGCTGACGGCGTGCGGCTGCCGCAGGAGATCACCGAGTTCGCCAACGCCGGCATGTTGATCGGCATGGCAACGGTGAACTTCGCCCGCGACCCGGAGCAGCGCTTCGACGGCTTCTGGGGCGCGTGCTCCACCTGCAAAGTACGGCCCGATGCGGCTCTTCAGCCAGTTGGCGCAGGACTGCAAGCTCAAGACCGGCCAGGTGATCTGGGTCGCCGGCCACTTCGGCATCTACCCGCCCGGCGTGACGCAGCTCTTCCCTGATGGCGCGGTGATCAACCTGCATCCGTGGGAATACAATGAGGTGCCGGTGCTGCTGGCGGCGGCGCTGCGCGAGCGTGCGCCGATCGTCGCCCTGCACCTGACCCGGCCGCCGGTCACGATCCCGGATCGCGCGGCGCTGGGCATCCCGTCACACTTCGAGGCGCCGCGCGGGGCGTATGTCACCACGCAGGCGCGCTGGCTGATGCATGGACTAGCTCTTCAACAAGGTCGCTAAGGCGTATGCGCTCTCGGCCGACTGGGACGACCGCTGGCGCACCGTCGGCGCGGTGGATGAGGTGGCTAGCTAGCAGCCTGTCGGAGAGTAGCGACTTTCCGCCAGGCCAGATTGTGATACACTAACAGTCATGAGCAGACGATTCACAACCATTGACTACGAAGCCACGCTTGATCAGACCGTGAGCCTGCGCGAGGCCCTGCCGGCCAGTCATCTGGCCCGTTTTGTCGTCGACTTGGTGGCGCAACTCGACTTGAGTCTCATTTATGCGGGCTATGCCGAGCGGGGCGGCCTGGCGTATGCGCCCGAGATTTTGTTGGCGCTGCTGTTCTATGGCTACGCCACGGGCGTCTTCAGTTCGCGGCGCATCGAGAAGGCCAGCTACGAGATGTTGCCTTTCCGGTTTATTGCCGGTAGCCTGCATCCAGATCACGATACGCTGGCCAATTTTCGCCAAGACCTTTTTGCCCGTGATCAAGGAGCTGTTTGTGCAGATGCTGTTGCTGGCCCAGGCAGCTGGCTATTTTGAGTTGGGCAACATCAGCATGGATGGCAGCAAAGTGCATGCGAACGCCTCCAAGAGCAAAGCCGTCAGTTACAAGCGTTTAGTCGCACTGGAAGTGCAACTGCGGGCGGAAGTCGACGAATTGTTTCACCTGGCCGAGCAGGCCGACCACCCCGTACCGGCTGGTATGGTCATCGCCGACGAGATCGCCATCCGGCAGGAGCGGCTGACCGCGCCTGGCGACCGCCAAAACGGTCCTGGAGACCCGCGCTCAGGAACGCTACACGGCCGAAAAGGCCGCATACGACGCCAAACTGCGCAGCCGGACTGAAAAGACTGAACTCACGGGACGTAAACCCGGCGGACGTGCGCCGGCGCCGCCGGTGGCCGGCCCACACGACACTGACCAGTACAACTTCACCGATCCCGAATCGCGCGATCATGAAGAATGCTAACAACGCCGGCTTCGAACAAGCCTACAATGCCCAAGCCGCCGTGGATCAAGCCAGTCTGTTGATTGTCGCCTGTTCGCTGTCCAACCATGCCAATGACAAAGCTGAAGTTGCACCCACCTTGGCCGCCCTGGCCCCAGAGCTCGGTACGCCGCCGGCCGCCGCCCTGGATAACGGTTTCTGGAGCGAGCAGAACATCGCGGCCTTGGAGCAGCGCCAGATCGAGCCCTACATTGCGACGGGGCGTGAACCCCACCAGCAGAGCTGGCAAGCACGCTTTGCCGGTGAACCGGAACCTCCACCGGCTGAGGCCAGCGCGCAAGTCAAGATGGCCTACAAGTTGCACACTGCGGCCGGCCAAGCCATCTATCGCTTGCGCAAGTGCACCGTCGAACCTGTTTTCGGCATCGTCAAAGCTGTGTTGGGCTTCCGACAGTTCTTGTTACGCGGCCTGGCCGCAGCCAGTGATGAATGGTGCTTGATGTGTCTGGCTTACAACATCAAACGCTACCACACCTTGAGCCTAGGCTAACCGCGCCCAGAACGCAACAAAGTGGCCGTCAACAGGCAATCTAACCCATGAAACCGCCTAAATCGGCGCCTTTGGGCTGGCCAACCACCCAAAGTACGCCCCGCTGACCGGCCAAACCGCTGCACAGGCGCCTTTGCCAGCCATCGCCATGGCGATGCTTGTCGGAGACCACGGTCTCTCCGACAGGCTGCTAGATTCTTGACCAATGATGAACGCCCCATAATTATCGCGAAGAAGTCGCCCCACAACTTGCCCGAACCCACCCCTTATGTTATACTCGCCGTTCGGGTCGGCTCGCACTGGCCCACATCCTACACGCTTGCATTTCGGCTGGCCGTGCCCTCCCAGGAGGATCCCAGTGCACATGCAGGCGGAAGACTAAACGGAAAGGGAGAGTAAAACGTGTCTGTTATTTCGATGAAGCAGTTGTTGGAAGCCGGTGTCCATTTCGGGCATCGCACGCGGCGCTGGCACCCGAAGATGCGCACCTACATCTTCACGGAGCGCAACGGCATCCATATTATCGACCTCCAGCAGACCATGCGGCAGGTCAACACCGCCTACCAGATCGTGCGCGACACCGTGCGCGAAGGTGGCCTGGTGCTCTTCGTGGGTACCAAGAAGCAGGCGCAAGAAACGATCCGCGGGGAAGCCGAGCGCTGCGGCATGCCCTTCATCACAACCCGCTGGCTGGGCGGCACGCTGACGAACTTCCGCACGATCCGGGGCCGCGTCGATTATATGACCGACGTGGAGCGCCGCCAGGCGCGCGGGAACTCGACCGTCTACCCAAAAAAGAAGCGCTGCTGCTCCGCAATGAATTGGCACGCCTGGATAACCGCATCGGCGGTCTGCGCAGTATGACGCACCGGCCGGACATCATCTTCATCGTGGACGTTCAGCGCGAATCCCTGGCCGTCACCGAGGCCAACAAGCTGCATATCCCGATCGTGGCAATGGTGGATACCAACTGCGATCCCGACCCGATCGACTACCCGATTCCGTCCAACGACGATGCCATCCGGGCGATCAAGCTGATGGCTGGCAAGATGGCTGACGCCGTGATCGAAGGCATTCAGATGCGCGAAGTAGATGCCGCCGATCATGCCGCCTCCCAGCCTGAGGCCTACGAGGTCCCGGAGGAAGACGAGCTCAAGCCAACCACCCCGAGCATCAAGGACATCGAGGCGTTCGACGAACCTGAGGTTGAAACCGAAGACCTTCTCGGCCCCTCCATCCTGGCCAAGCTCGCCGAGGGACTGGACTCGCCGGATTCGGAAGAAGCAGCCAAATAAAGCCGTGACCCGTGCTACGTGATACGTGAACAGGCGGCAGCTACGCCTTACATCACCTATCACGTAGCACGACGCATCACGCATTCAGTTATCATGCAGGAGTCACTCGTGGAAATCACTACGCAAATGGTGAAGGACCTGCGCGCGCTGACCGGCGCGGGGGTCATGGATTGTCGTAAGGCGCTGGAAGCTTCCGGCGGCAATGTTGATCAGGCCGCAGAGGTTCTGCGTGAAAGAGCGCTGGCTGTCGCGGCCAAGAAGTCCGAACGCGAGGTCAAGGAAGGTCTGATCGGCCACTATATTCACACCGGCAGCAAGGTGGCCGCCCTGATCGAGGTCGGCTGTGAGAGCGATTTCGTCGCCCGCACCGAGGAATTCCAGGCGTTGTGCCGGGATCTGGCCATGCAGGTCGTCGCGGCCAAACCGACCTGGGTGCGCGCCGAGGACGTGCCGGCCGACCAGATCGAACAACTCAAAGCGGAGGCCATCGCCGCCGCCGCCGACAAGCCGGCCCAGGTCGTTGAAAAGATCATCTCGGGCAAACTGGCCAAGTTCTACGAAGAGAACTGTCTGGTGGAACAGGCCTTCATCAAGGACGAAAGCATCAAGATCAAGGATCTGATCAACGCCAGGATCGGCAAGCTGGGTGAGAACATGGTCGTGCGCCGATTCGCTCGCCTTGAAGTGGGCGAGTGAGCTGATTGATGAGTGCGCTTCGCTATCGCCGTATCCTGTTGAAACTAGGGGGTGAAGCCCTCGCCGGTGAAGGTGGCTTCGGTATCGACCCGCATGAGGCCGATGTCGTCGCCACCAAGGTCCGCCGTCTGCGCGATCTGGGCGCGGAAGTCGCCATCGTGATCGGCGCGGGCAACCTGTGGCGCGGCAAGGACGGTCAGGCGCATGGCATGGAGCAGACCACCGCCGACCACATGGGGATGCTCGCCACGGTCATGAACGCCCTGGCCCTGGCAGACGCTCTCAACCGTGTCGGACTTGAATCACGCGTGATGACAGCGATCGAGATGCGCAGCGTCGCTGAGCCGTATATCCGCGGCCGCGCTGTGCGCCACCTGGAGAAAGGTTACACCATCATCCTGGCGGCCGGCACGGGCAATCCGTACTTCACCACCGATACAGCCGCGGCGTTGCGGGCCATGGAAATTCACGCCGAGGTTCTGATCAAGGCCACCAAGGTGGATGGCGTCTACGATAAAGATCCCAAAAAGAATCCGGACGCCAAACGGTTCGATCATCTGGCCTACATCGATGCGCTGAACATGCGCGTTGGCGTGATGGACAGCACCGCGCTGACACTGTGCATGGATCACGACCTGCCCATCGTCGTGCTGAACCTCTGGCAGCCCGGCAGCGTCGAGCAAGCCGTCCTGGGCGAGACCGTCGGCACGCTCGTCAGCGCGTAATCCAGGAGACAGGGATCAGGAGACAGGGGCCAGGAGACAGAAACCGACTCCGGCGCCTGGCCCCTGTTCCCTGATTCCTGGCTTCTGATCCCTGGTCCCTGACCCCTGGAACAAGGAGTGTCTCATGATCAAGGAAACCCTCCAAGACGCTCGCGAACGCATGGACAAGACGATTGATGCGCTTCACATCGATCTGCGCGCCATTCGCACCGGGCGAGCCTCTCCCGCCCTGGTTGAGCGGCTCCAGATCGAATACTACGGCACCCCAACGCCCCTGAACCAACTGGCTGGAACCACCGTGCCGGAACCGCGCCTCCTCGTCATCCGTCCCTGGGATCGCAACACCATCGGCATCATCGAGAAAGCGATCCTCAAATCGGACCTGGGGCTGAATCCCAGCAATGACGGCCAGGTCATCCGACTGGTCATCCCGCAACTCACCGAGGAACGCCGCCGCGATCTGAGCAAGCAGGTCGCCAAGCGTGTAGAAGAGGCGCGCGTGTCGGCCCGCAATATCCGCCGCGACGCGATCGATATGCTGCGTGACCTGGAAAAAGAAAAAATCATCAGCGAAGACGAGCTCTTCGAGGCGCGCGACAAGGTCCAGCACCTGACCGACGATTCTATCAAGCAAATCGACGAGATTGGCAAGGCCAAAGAAGCTGAAATCCTGGAAGGTTGAGCCCACATGGCGCCAGACCTGCCCGTCCCGGAACCGATACACGCCCGCTATCCACTCATCACCCGCATCCCTGGTCATGTCGCCATCATCATGGATGGCAACGGGCGGTGGGCGCGGGCGCGCGGGTTCCCCCGGCTGGCTGGCCATAAGGCCGGGACCGAGAACATCCGGCGTGTGCTGCGCGCGGCGGTGGATTTCGGCATCAAGGCGCTGACGGTGTATGCATTCTCCACCGAGAACTGGGGACGACCGCCCGAAGAAGTCACCGGGCTGATGCGCATCCTGGGCCAGGGCATCAAGCGGGAGACTGCGTCCCTGAGTGCCGAAGGGGTGTGCATCCGCCACAGCGGCCGGTTGGAGGGCGTCAACCCCCGGCTGGCAAAACAGATTCAGGACGCCGTCTCCGCCACCTGCCACAACCAACGCATCACCCTGAACGTGGCATTCAACTACGGCGGCCGCGCCGAAATCGTGGATGCCGTACGGCACATCATGCGCGACGGCCATCCGCCCGAAGCAGTGACAGAAGAGCTGATCTCGCGCTACCTCTATTCGAGCGATCTGCCCGACCCCGATCTCATTATCCGCACCGGCGGCGAGTACCGGCTGAGCAACTTCATGATCTGGCAGGCTGCGTACACCGAGTACTACGCCACGCCCACCTTCTGGCCCGACTTTGACGAAGCAGAGATCGCCGCGGCGCTGACCGAATACAGCCAACGCGAACGCCGCTACGGCAAAGTGCCGAATAAGTAACCATCCTTCTTCATCCCACACCGGAGCACCCACGTGCTGCGTAACCGCATTCTCACCGCCCTGATCGGGGCTCCGATCGTCGTACTTACCCTCTACCTTGGAGGCATCCCGTGGCTCGCCGGCATTGCCGTAGTGAGCGCGCTGGCCTGGTTCGAGATGGATCGGCTGGTCGGACGCCCGCACCTCGCCCCCGAGCGCCTGATCGGGCTGTTGTTCATCCTGGTTGCGTTGGTTGAGGCTTATCTGACGGCCCGCGGCTTGCTCAACATCGATCTACTGCTCCCCACCCTGACGATCATGCTCATCGTCTCGCTATCCCTGGCGCTCTTCGACCTGAATGAACGACCCATCGTTGGCTGGAGCCTCACCTTCGGAACCGCGCTCTACCTGGGTATTTTGCTCAGCCACTTCATCCTCCTGCGCGAAAGGTCGAACGGCTTCTGGTGGGTCTTCGTAGCGGGCGGGCTGACCTGGGTCTACGATGCGTCGGCGTATTTCGCGGGCAGCGCGCTGGGCAAGCATAAGCTCTGGCCGCGCATCAGCCCGAAAAAGTCCTGGGAAGGGCTGATCGGCGCTTCGGTGATCACCCTGATCGTTGGGGCCGTAGTTGGCCCGTGGCTGCTCGGCATCACCTGGTGGCAGGGCGTGGCGCTCGGCGCGTTGATCGCCGTGGCAGATCCCTTCGGCGATTTCGTCGTCTCGCTCTTCAAACGCCAGGCGCAGATCAAGGACGCGGGCAGCCTGCTCCCCGGACACGGCGGGTTTCTTGATCGGCTCGACAGCCTGATGTTTACGCTGCCTCTGGCGTACTACTTTGCGTTGTTGATCGCGGGGCAATAGACTGCCCGGCGTTGTG
This sequence comes from uncultured Chloroflexia bacterium, assembly GCA_963841825.1. Classification (GTDB taxonomy): domain Bacteria; phylum Chloroflexota; class Anaerolineae; order CG2-30-64-16; family CG2-30-64-16; genus CAWJEL01. The sequence continues at coordinate 148,511 of CAWJEL010000024.1, read as the reverse complement.
TGAAACGCGCGACGTGCGCCATCGCTCTTCAAAACCTCAAGGAGCGACATCATGCAGAGTTCAGCCTCCAACCGCAGCGCGGTGCGCGCCTGGATCCTGTACGACTGGGCGAACTCAGCCTTCGCCACCACGATCATGGCCGCGATTGCTGCCAACCTTTTACAGCTCGGTGGCCGCGGCGGGTCTGCTGACACCGGTGCAGGCCAGCAGCCGTTGGGGCTTCACCCAGAGCATCGGCATGCTGCTGGTCGCGCTGGCGGCCCCCGCGCTGGGCGCCATCGCGGACTACAGCGGCTCCAAGAAACGCTTCCTGGCCGCTTTCGCCATCCCCGGCATCCTCGCCACCGCGCTGATGGTCTTCCTGACCACAGGTAGTTGGTTGTGGGCCTCCCTCCTCTACATCGTGGGCGAGATCGGCTTTTCCGGCTCCCTGATCTTCTACGATTCGCTGCTGCCGCACGTGGCCAAGAGGACGAGCTCGACATGGTGTCGGCCAAGGGCTACGCGATGGGGTATCTGGGCGGCGGCATCCTACTGGCAATCAACATCCTCTGGATCATGATGCCCGCGACCTTCGGCATGGAGGCGTTGGGCGCGCGCTTCGGCGTCTCCGGCACGGAAATGGCAACGCGGATGAGCTTCCTCAGCGTCGCTATCTGGTGGGCCGTCTTCTCCGTCCCACTTTTCCGCCAGGTGAAGGAACCGCGACGGGTCCGCCTAAGGGCCGAGAAGGCCGGCAACCCGATCGCTGGCGGTTTTGCGCGGTTGGGCCGCACGTTCAAGGATCTTCCGCGTCTTCCGTCAACTGCTCATCTTCATCGTGGCGTTCTGGATCTACAACGACGGCATCGGAACCATCATAAAAATGGCGACGATCTACGGCGCCGAGATCGGCATCGGCACGATAGACCTCATCGGCGCGCTGCTGCTGACCCAGTTTATCGGCATTCCGTTTTCGCTGCTCTTCGGCCGGCTGCCCCGCAAGGATGATCCGAAGCAACGCTTCTTCTTGAGCATGGTCATTTTTAGCGCGATTGCGCTGCCGGTGGTCGGTATTTCGGCGCCGAGGCTGGGCATCACCAGCGGACCGATTGCGGTTGGCGTCGCCCTGAACGAAGGAGCGGAGCATGTCTGAACTACCCGAACCCAACCTGGCGCTCGACCTGGTGCGCGTGACCGAGGCCGCGGCGCTGGCGGCCGGCCGCTGGATGGGCCGTGGGAACAAGATCGCGGCCGATCAGGCTGCGGTGGACGCCATGCGCCTCGTGCTGAACACGATCGAGATGGATGGCGTCATCGTGATCGGCGAGGGGGAGAAGGACGAGGCGCCCATGCTCTTCAACGGCGAGCACCTGGGTACCGGTGAACCGCCTGCGGTCGACATCGCGGTGGACCCCGTCGAGGGGACATCCCTCACCGCGCGGGGCAGCTCAGGCGCGTTGAGCGTGGCGGCGCTGGCGGAGCGCGGCAGCATGTACGCGCCCGGCAGCCTGGTCTACATGGACAAGATCGCGGTCGGCCCCGAGGCGCGGGGGGTCATCGATATCAACGCGCCGGCCGAAGCCAACCTGAAAGCCATCGCGCGCGCCAAGGGCCGCGACGTCAACGACCTGACCGTGATCATCCTCGACCGGCCACGCCACGCGGCGTTGATCGCGGCGGTGCGCGAGACCGGCGCCCGCATCCGCCTGATCAACGACGGCGATGTTTCAGGCGGCGTCAGCACCGCACTCGAGGAAACCGGCATCGACGTGCTTTTGGGTGTCGGCGGATCGCCCGAGGCCGTGATCACCGCCGCGGCACTGAAATGTCTGGGGGGCGAGATCCAGTGCAAGCTATGGCCTCGCGATGATCGGGAGCGCCAGTACGCGGCCGATCATGGCCTGGATCTGCAAGCCGTCCTCACGATGGATGACCTCGTGAAGAGCGACAACGTCTTCTTCAGCGCCACCGGCATCACACGCGGCGAGCTATTGGACGGCGTCCGCTATTTTGGCGGCGGCGCACGGACATCGAGCGTCGTGATGCGCTCCAAGTCCGGCACCATCCGGTACGTGACGGCAACCCATCGGTGGGACAAGTTGATGCGATTCAGCCAGATCAAGTTCGACTGAGGCGTATAGGATGGTCCGCTGGCGGACCATCCCACACGCGATTTCGCGGCATTTGACGCTTGCGGGCACTTGTGCTACACTGTGTTTGTTCAAATTTATTGCACCCTTGTATCCTCCTTCTCGTTTATTGCAGCTACGGCAGACGCACAGACTCTCCCAGGCGCAGCGCGCCGTCGCAGGGCAGATGAGATAATCGGATTCGAGCACATAAGGACTTCACCCTCTGTTTTTTTGCGCTTATCCCGCAACTACGAAAGTCCCGGGCGGCTGACCGGTGCGCTGGGCGCGACCGAGGCCAACTGATTGCCTTATCGGCGGAACCTACGAGAAAACCACTTTCACACTGTTACAAAACGGGCGTACAGACTACACGGCACCTTTCAGAGTCATCTCCCGCGCTCCGGTATGTCGCGCCCTCCCTTTTCTTTCCCAAACGGAGATCCACGTATGAACATCGCTGAACTTGAGTCGAAAACCCTGACCGAGCTGCAAGACACCGCACGGACGCTGGGGGTTACCGGTTACACGCGCATGAAGAAGTATGACCTGGTCATGCGCCTGCTCAAGGCTGACACCGAGGCGCAGGGGTTGATCTTCGGCGGAGGCACGCTGGAAGTCATCCAGGATGGCATCGGCTTCCTGCGCGCCAACAAACAGATGAACCCTGGGCCGGATGATGTCTACATCTCCCAGAGCCAAATCCGCCGCTTCGGGCTGCGCACCGGCGACATGGTCGTCGGCCAGGTGCGGCCGCCCAAAGAATCGGAGAAATACTTCGGCTTGCTGAAGGTCGAGGCGGTCAACGGAATTGACCCGGAGATCGCCAAACGCCGCCCGAAGTTTGAAGAGCTGACCCCGATCTTCCCGAACCAGCAGCTCAACCTGGAGACGCAGCCTTCGATCCTGGCGACGCGCCTGTTGGACATGGTCGCGCCGGTCGGCCGCGGGCAGCGCGGCCTGATCGTGTCACCGCCGAAGGCCGGCAAGACCACCGTGCTCAAGCAGATGGCCAACGGCATCTCCGAAAACTACCCGGAAGTGGTGCTGATGGTCCTGCTGATCGGTGAGCGGCCCGAGGAAGTGACCGACATGGATCGCGCAGTGGAAGCCGAGGTGCTGGCCTCCACCTTCGATGAGCCGGTGCAGTCGCACGTACGCGTGGCGGAGATGGGCCTGGAACGCGCCAAGCGTCTGGTGGAGGCGGGCCGCGATGTCGCGATCCTGCTCGATTCCATCACCCGCCTGACGCGCGCCTACAACCTGACCGTGCCGACGTCGGGCCGCACGCTGTCCGGCGGTATCGACCCGGCCGCACTCTATCCCCCCAAGCACTTCTTCGGCGCCGCACGCAAGATCGAGGAAGGCGGCAGCCTGACCATTATCGCCACCTGTCTGGTGGACACCGGCAGCCGCATGGACGACGTGATCTACGAGGAGTTCAAGGGCACCGGCAACATGGAGTTGCACCTTGACCGCCGCCTGGCGGAGCGCCGCCTCTTCCCGGCCTTCGACATCGTCCGCTCCGGCACCCGGCGTGAGGAGCTGATGCTGAGCCCCGAAACGTTGGGCCGTGTCTGGACGTTACGCCGAATGATCGACATGCTGCGGCAGACCGGGGAGGACCCGCTGGAACCCGTGCTGGAGCGTCTGCGCCGCACGCGCAACAACAAGGTCTTCCTGGACACGCTCTCACAGAGCATGTGAGCCCGACCGACCGGGCGCCAGGGGGCGGGACCTGTCTCTTCAAGAGGCGTGTCCCGCCCCCTATCGTTTGGTTGTACCGCAAAAGTGTCGGGGCGGGCGCTGAGTTTATCAAAGCGTCGCCCTTCGACAGGCTCAGGGCGCGCGTTTAAGCGACAAGCTTGGATATACCTCTATCGTTTGGCGCGCGTGTCCGGCCGTGGTATACTTTCGCCTTCTGGAGGCGCGCGCCCATGCGCGATGACATTGTAACCGATCAAGAAACGCCCGTTGCCCCCCCAGATTGGGGGCCGGGTTATCAGTTGTGGCAATCCGTGAGTTCCTGGCTCTCTGAGCGCGGGCCCGAGGGCACGACGTCGCTGGTGCGCATGGCGTCGCACCTCGTCATCATCCTGATCGCCGTGGCCGTGCTCTGGGTCAGCCGCCAACAACTGCCCCAATTGGACATCCCTGAAGCCACAGTCGCTGAAACACCGGCAGAGAATCTGACAGAAGAAGACCTGACGATCATTTCCCCCGACGATGTCGCCGCCACCGATGAGGGTCTGGCTCTGGTGCGCGCCGCCGTTCCCATCACCTTGATCCCCGAACGGCAGCGCATCGACATCATCACCCACACTGTGAAATCCGGCGACACGCTCTACGGCATCGCCCAGAAGTACAAGCTCAGCGCTGAGACGCTCATGTTCGCCAACGGCTTGGAGACCAACCCGGACTTGCTTCGCCTGGGCCAGCAGTTGACCATCCTGCCCGTCAACGGCATCCTGCACACGGTGAAAAAAGGTGACACGCTGGAAAAGCTCGCCAAGACCTACAAAGTCAACACGAGTAACATCCTCAACAGCCCGCTAAACCACCTTGACACGCGCAACCCAACCATCGCGGTGGGACAGAAGCTGTTCGTGCCGGGCGGGTACAAGGAAATCCCGGTCCGGTCTGTACAGGTCTACAAAGGTCCGGTACCTGCTGGCGCCCGCCGCGGCACGGGGCGTTTCGTCTGGCCAACAGCCGGTTACGTGACCCAGGGTTACCAACGGTATCATCTGGCGCTCGACATCGCCCGGGCTATCGGTACGCCGGTTAAGGCCGCGGACAACGGTTACGTCGTGTCAGCAGGTTGGAGCAACGACGGCTATGGCAACAATATCGTGGTCGATCACGGCAATGGCTACCAGACGCTGTATGCGCATCTGAATCGAATCTACGTCAAAGTAGGCGATGTAGTGGGCAGAGGGACCGAAATCGGTCAGATGGGCAGCACAGGGCGCTCCACCGGCGCGCACTTGCACTTCGAGATCCGTAAGAACGGCGTGCGGCTGAACCCGCTCAGTTTCTTGCCGTAAATCGCGGCTGACCGGCACTGACGATCAGCTTCAAAAAAACGAATCCTCCAGCAAGCTGGAGGATTCGTTTTTGCTATACGATCAACCTATCGCTCATCGCACCACGATGACACGCACCTGAGACGCCCGCACATTGCCGCCGTCATCGAGCGCCCGTAAGCGCAGCGAATAGATCCCCGGCTCCAGTACATCGGTCTGCCACAGCGCCAACATCCCGTCCGACACCGGCTGAGAAGCAGGTGGCGCCACCGGCAGCCAGTCGGTCTCCCCCGGTTGATCCCCCGCCGCGTACTCCAGAACATACCCGACGAAACCGGCGCCGGCGGCTGAACCCATGACATCCACCTGGCCCGTCACTTGTGCGCCATCGACCGGTTGCGCGATGATCGCCCGCAGGGTGGCCTCGGGTGAAGGCGTGGCCGATGGCTCAATTGTTGGCGCCGGCGTCTCGCCCACCACCGGTGTGAAAGTCGCTTCGGGGGTCGGGGTCATGGTGGGAGATTCCGGCGTGACGGTCGGCGTCATCTCGCTGGTGGGGGTCGGCTCCGGCGTTCCCGTGGGTGAAGGCGTCTCGGTCGGAGCCGGTGTGTCTGTGGGGACGGCCGCCATGACCACGTAGGCGACGTTGGAAACCGCCACCGGGTAATCCATGTTCGCCGGATCGTAGGCCGCCAGCCGCAGGGTGAAGTCGGTCACGTCGTGTTGGGCCGCGGTGGCCGCCACGTCCCACCCGCCCAGCTCACCCACAAACTCGCGGCCGAGTGCGGCCGGGTCGTTGGGGTCAGCCGGATTCGGCCCGGAAAGGACGCCCCAGCCGAGCGGCGCAGGCCCCACGCCGTACTCTAACCGCCATACCAGCGGCTCCGGGATGTGGACGCGGCCGGCAATTGGCACGATACCCGTCACTTCGCCCCCGTCGATCGGATTATCAAGCGCCAGTTCCGGCTGGAACGGATAGGGTGGCTGCACGTTCAGCACCGGATAGCCGTGCGCGGCAGCCCACTCGCGGTAACGCTCGGGGAAGATCGCCACATCTCGCGACTCGATCCGGTCGGCGGGCGTGAACTCGTTGGCCAACAGCCCCGTCAGCCGATCGACACGGACGCGCTGCCAGAGATCGTATGCGGCCGGCAGCGGCCCGCGCTCGGCGGCGAAGATCTCCTCGCGCTGCCGCGGACACGCCTCGCCGGGCTGCGCGCCGCTGTCGGCGCAGACCGCGCTGCGGTTGATGCCCTGCGGAACGGTGAACGGCAGCGCCGGTTGACCCTCCAAAGCACGCGCCATCACGTTGTGCCAGATCGGCGCCGCGCCCAGGCTGCCTGCCACCTTCTGCATCGGCTTGTTGTCGGCGTTGCCCACCCAGGCCCCCACCACCAGATCGGGGGTGTAGCCCACGGTCCAGGCGTCGCGGTAATCATTGGTCGTGCCAGTCTTGACCGCCGCGGGCCGACCGGGCAGGCTCATGACGTTGGCCGCGCTGGTGAACATCGGCTTGCGCGCCTCCGAGTCGGCCAGGATGGAGGTGATCAGGTGGACGAGCTGCGGGCTGAAGACCGGCTCGGCCGGGGCCGGCATCACTGCGCCTGCGACCGGGCTGCCCGCGGCCGCACAAGCTGACACGTCGCCCGCGGCCACGCCCTGCCAGATCAGCTTGCCCTCGGCGTCCAGCACGCAGGCCACCGGGCTGGTTGGGACGCGGGTGCCGCCGTTCGCCAGCGTTCCGTACGCGCCGGTGAGCTCCAGCAGCGTCACATCGCCGCCGCCCAATGTCAATGATAGCCCGTAGTCAGGCCGCGTGAGGGTCGTGATGCCGGCGCGCCGCGCGACATCTTTCAGGCGCTCCAACCCGACGTGTTCCAGCGTCTTCACCGCCGGAATGTTGTAGGAGTTACCCAGCGCAGCCCGCACGCTGACCAGACCATGTTCTTTGCTGTCGTAATTGGTCGGTACATAGGGCGGGTTGGCGCCGTCAGGGAACTCCGTGCGCACGTCCATGATCGCCGTGGCGGGCGTCCAGTAGCCCGGCGGCTCGATCGCGCTGATCTGTGAGCCGCCCTCATTGCCGACCGCGACCTGGGCAAGCTCGACCGCAGCCGGTGCGGTGTCGACCGCCGCGGGCATCTCGAAGGCGGCCAGGTAAGTAAACGGCTTGATAGTCGAGCCCGGCTGCCGGGGTGCCAGCGCCATATCGATCTGGCCGCTGATCTCGGCATCGTTGAAGTCGGCGCTGCCCACCAGGGCCAGGACTTCGCCCGTCGCAGGCCGCAACGTCACGCTGGCTGCGTTCTTGCCGCCCTGTTTGGCCAGCGCCGCGGTCTGCTTCGCCACCTCATCCTGCGTGATGTCCTGGATGCGCCGGTCGAGCGTGGTGTAGATGCGCAAGCCGCCCTTGGCCGCCAGTTCGGGGCCGAGCGTCTGCTCGACCTGGCTGCGCGCGTACTGGACGAAATGCGGATACTGCGAGTCATAGACCTGCTTGATCGGTTTCAGCACCAGCGGCTCGGCCCAGGCCGCGTCCGCCTGCGCCGGTGTAATGGCGTCGTGTTCGACCATCAGCCGCAGCACCTCACCCTGGCGACGCTTGACCGCGCCCGGCTGACCATCAGCCTCCCACAGTTTGGTGTAGGGGTCGTAGTAGGACGGCGCCTGGGGCAGCCCCGCCAGCAGCGCCGCCTGCGCCAGCGTCAAATTCTGCGCCGGCTCGTCGAAATAGGTCTCCGCCGCGGCCTCGATGCCGTACGCCAGGTTCCCGTAGTAGATCTCGTTCAGATAGATCTGCAGGATGGTCTCTTTGGGATAGCGCCGCGTCAACTCGGCCGCCAGGATCGCCTCCTTGACTTTACGTGCGATCGACTTCTCCGAGGAGAGGAAGGTCAGCTTGACCAACTGCTGGGTGATCGTGCTGCCGCCCGGCCCCGAGAGGCTGCGTTCCTTAACCGCATAATAGAGCGCACGCAGCAGCCCGACCGGGTCTACACCGGGATGCTTGTAAAAGTTCGGGTCCTCAGTGGCAATCGTGGCGTCCCGCAGGTAGGGCGAAATCCGGTCCAACGGCACCGCGGTGCGCCGGCCGAAGTTCGGATCACCTACCTCGTTAAGCACGTTCCCGTCCCGGTCATAGATCAGCGTCGAGGCGAAGTGACTGGCGCGCGCCTGGAGCTCATCAGGCATCGGCAGACCCCGCGCAACGCCAGCGTAGCCCACCAACACGACGCCAAACACCAACACGCCCAGCGCGGTGATGATCAGAGCGACGAGGGCCACCCCTGCGCAGCCTGAGCGGCGACGCGGCAGGAGGTGTTTGAGGCGACGGTGGCGCAGGGGGAGACGGTGGGCGCGCCGGCTGTGGAGCGGCCTGGGCAGGTCGCATTGTCTGGATGGGAGGAAACGGCTGCGTAGGCGCGGGCGTCGAGAGCACAGCGTCCTGTTCCCCGTGAAAAATCTGCCCCTCTCCGGCTGAGACCGACTCCTGGCGTGGCACAGCGGGCGGCAGTGCATCCAAGCCAGCGGGCTGCGCTGGCGCCGGTGTAGGGCGGCTGCCTGAAACTGGCCGGCTGCCCCAGTCTTGCGAGTTATTAGTCATGCGATAAGTCCGCTCCCGTAGATTGTTGCGCGATGATAATCGAGAATGGTGCGCAGCGCCAATAGGAGACGGCGAAGAGGGAGATTTGGTTGCAGTGGATTGAAAAAAAGCCCAACTTATCGGCTCCCAACGACAGCCTGGGCCTTCACTGGTGTCGCATATACTTCAGCGGATGGCGCACGCGCCGGGTATCCTGACCTGCCGGCACCACGCTGATCGAGCCGTCAACCTCCAGCACGGCCATCTCCACGTCCTTGACATCGGCGACGCCGTGCTCGCGCAAGGCCGCTTTGAGCGTGTCTTCGTCCAGGCCTTCGCGGCGCATGTGGTCGGGGACGAGCTCGCCGTGCAGCACCAGCACCGTGGGGGAGCCTTGCACCAGCCGGCTCAAACGTCGGGAGCGCACGCGCAGTTGGGCCAGAATGACGCTCATCGTCAGCAGCACGACGACCGCGATGATCCCGCCGAGCAGCGATGTGTCCGGCCCCAGCATGGCATTCTGGACCGCATTGGAGATGAGCAGCAGCACCACCAGGTCAATCACGGTCAACTGGCCGACCTCGCGCTTGCCGGTCAGGCGCAGGCCAACCAGAATGACCAGGTAAACCACTGCCGTGCGGATGACGATCTCCCAGGCCGGGATTTGCAATCCGAACGTGCTCATGTTCTCCTCTCAGGCAAACCCGGCTGGACGGCGCAGTCACGCCCAACCAGCGAAAGAAGAGGGCACAGGAAAACTCAGTCGTCTCCCTGCGCCCTTCTTAATCATCTGGTTTATGTCAAAAGCCCTCGACCGCTGGATCAGCCTTATCCGCCGATCGTCTCCCCGCTGGCAACCTCGGCGCCGACATAGTCCCTGGCCGTCGCCTTCGGATAGATCACCACATTACGGCCCACCGTGTGACCCGCGGGGATCGCCGCCTCCTTGCCCACCAGCGTAAGGCCGGTGTTGAGCCGTTCGGGCCACTTGCTGTTGGGCGTGTTGTCTTCGCCCCAGCCTGCCTTGGCCCCTGCTGCCACCAGCACCCGCTTGTCCAGGATCGACCGATCCACCTCCGCGCCCGCCTCGATCACGGTGTCGGTCATCACGATCGAATCACGCACCGTCGCGCCCGGCGCCACGTAGACGCCGGGCGAAATGATCGAACGGATCACCGTGCCCTCGATATGACAGCCATCGCACAACAGGTTGCCCTGCGCCCGCGCGTCGGCGCCCAGCAGCACCGCCGGCCGCTCCTCGCTGCGTGTGTAGATCGGCCGCGCGGGATCGTATAGATCCAGCGCGGGCGTTTCCGCCAGCAGCGCCATGTTGGCCTCGTAGTACGCCTGCACGGTGCCAACATCAGCCCAGTAGTCGTGGAAAGTGTAGGCGTAGACTTTGGCCGAGTGGATTAACGTGGGGATGACGTCCTTACCCAGATCGTGCGCACGCTTGCCGGCGCCTTCTGTCAGACATTCAGCCAATGTTTCGCGCTTGAAGATGTAAACGCCCATGCTGGCCAGCGTGCTGAGGGTGCGCCGCGGCTTCTCCTCGAAATCCGCCACCCGCCCATCAGGATCGACCGCCACCATGCCGTAGCGGTACGTCTCGAAGTTGGGCACCGCGCGCACCGCCAGCGTCACGTCGGCGTCGTGCTCGTGATGAAAGCGCAACATGGGCCGATAGTCCATCTTGTAGATGTGATCGCCGGCCAGGATCAGGACGTCGTCGGCATAGCGCGCGGCACTCAAGTTGAAGCGTAGCGCATCCGCCGTACCGTCCTGCCACGCCCCGCGCTCGCCGCGCGTGCTCTGATAGGGCTGGAGCAGACGGACGCCGCCCGTGGTGCGGTCGAGATCCCAGGGCCGCCCCACCCCGATATGCTCGTTCAGCGAGCGCGGCTGATACTGGGTCAGCACAGCCACGCTGAAAATGTCCGAGTTGATGCAGTTCGACAGACTGAAATCGATGATACGATACTTGCCCGCGAAGGGCAGCGCCGCCTCGGAGCGCAACGCCGTCAACACGCTCAGCGCCGGGCCCTCGCCCCCGGCCAGGATCATGGCAGTTACGGACATGGGTTACCCCCCTGGTCAGTAGGCGGGTAGACAAGGAAACAGGGAAACAAGGAAACAAGGCGGCCTCAAGGTCTCCACTTGTCTACTTGTCTACTTGTCTACTTGTCTACTTGTCTACTTGTCTACTTGTCTACTTGTTACTTGTATTTCACCGCGCCACCGTCGCGCCGCTGGGCACGACGTCGCCGAACCCGTCGAAGTCTTTCTCGTTCGCATCGGTCTGGATCTCCACATTGCGGCCGATGCGTTTGCCGCCCGGGATGCGCGCGCCCTTGCCGACGATGGTCGGGCCGGTGTAGAACCGATCCGGGTGCAGGGCGTTGGGTGTGTCCAGATCCTCGCCCCAGCCGAGTTGCGTGCCCTGTCCCACCACCGCATTCTTGTCCACGATGCAGCGATCCACCACCGCGCCGGGTCCGACCCAGGTGTCGTTCATCAGGATGCTGTCGCGCACCACCGCGCCGGGTGAGATATACACGCCGGGCGAGAGCACAGAGCGCATCACCTGCCCGCGCACGATGCAGCCGTTGCAGATCATGCTGAGATGCGCGCTGGCCTGCGGCCCTAGTTTCGCCGGCGGCCGGCCCTCGCTCTTGGTGTGGATGGTCCAGCTCGGGTCGTAGAGGTTCAGCTTTGACTGGCCCGAGACCAGTTCCATGCTGGTGCTCCAGTAAGCGTCCACCGTGCCCACATCCACCCAGTACCCCTCGAACGGGTAAGTATAGATGCTGTGGTTCTCGATCATGCTGGGGATGACATGCTTGCCGAAATCGAGGTCGGGATGCGCATCGGCCAGCGACTGCATGCGCTCGGCCAGCGTTGCAACATTGAAGATATAGACCCCCATGTTCGCCAGCGTGCTGGGCGCTTCCTTGGGCTTCTCCAGAAAACCCGTCACACGCCCCTCATCGTCGGTCAGCACGATGCCGAAACGTGAGGTTTCATCCGGCTGCACGTTCATCACTGCCACCGTCAGGTCGGCGCGGCGCTGCTCGTGCGCACGGATCATGGGGCCATAGTCCATCTTGTAGATGTGGTCGCCGGAGAGGATCACCGCGGTATCGGCGTGCGTCTGGCGGAGGTAGTCGAGGTTCTGCAGCACCGCATCGGCCGTGCCGCCGTACCAGTCACGATGCCCGCCGCCCTGGTACGGCTGAAGCAGCCGCACCCCCCCGCGGCTGCGGTCAAGGTCCCACGGCCGGCCGATGCCGATGTGATCGTTGAGCGAGCGGGGCAGGTATTGCGTCAACACGCCGACGTCGTGAATCCCGGAGTTGACGCAATTGGACAGGGTGAAGTCGATGATGCGGAAGCGCCCGGCAAACGGCACGGCCGGCTTGGCGCGCTGCTCGGAGAGGACGCCGAGCCGCGTTCCGGCGCCGCCGGCAAGGATCAAAGCAGTGACTCGCATGATGTGCTCCTTGACGGGATAAGGTCAAACAGCAGGAGAAAGACACCCGTTCAACTGCACGCTTCTTGTATCACGAAAGCGTCACGCGGTCAAGCAACGCCAATTCGCTCAAATGGACAGCATACGTGACCTATGTCATAGACGCCGACGCCGTGCGGCGCTACACTTGTTGCAAGTAATTTGCAATAAGAGTCCAGCACTACAACCGTGCTTCACACTGGCACGGGCGCTGAGCGTGTCGAAGCGCCTACGCCAACCCACCAAACGAACGCCTTTCGACAGGCTCAAGGCTCGGTCGAGCCAAGAGCAGCGGCGAGTAATGAGGAATAATCATGCGAGACCTGATGGTCGAAGCAACTGCCACAGCGCGGGCCGTCGGGGGACGGATGACCTCCCAACGGCGGCTCATCTTGCAGACCTTGAACGAGTTGGGCGGTCACCCCACGGCGGACGAAATCTGCGCGGCCGCGCGGCGGCAGGATGCGTCCCTCCACCCCTCCACTGTCTATCGGACGCTGGCCTGGCTGGAGGATGCCGGCCTGGTGGATCACTGTCACCTGGACGCGGGGCCGGTCAATCGGCATTCGGAACGTTTCGACCCGGTCACGCCGGTCGAACACCATCATTTTGTATGCACGGGCTGCGGCCAGGTCATTGAGTTCGAATCGGCACGCGTCGAGAACATCAAGCGGGATTTTGCCGGCCAGCACGGCGTAGCCGTGGAACGCTCGGCGTTGACCTTGTATGGCCTGTGCCCGACGTGCCAGAACACGCCAACAACAGTTTTGCCCTCCGCTTCCAGGAGCCAAGATGGCCGACATTGAATTCGAGGATGCCCCGCAGGCACTCGAGCGCGCTGCCGACCGGCGCGCGCGGCGTGATCCATTCGCTGCTCGGCGGGCACAGCTTCGGCAGCCGGGTGGCGAATCTGGGCTTCACGGTCGGCGCGCCGGTCAGCGTGCGACAAAACTACGGCCGCGGCCCGATGATCGTCGCGCTGCGCGGCACGCTGGTGGCGCTGGGCCGCGCCGAGGCGGCGAAGGTCCTCGTACAGATGGAGGTTTAGCCGATGCTGAAGCCTGCAACCCGGCAGCTCCCCCGGCCCACGCTTCGGGTGGTCGGCGGCGCCTGCCACGACGGCGGCGACAGTGTGCCGCAGCCTCGCGCCGCGGGTCAGCTCACTGTCGCGCTCGTAGGCCAGCCCAACGTCGGCAAGTCCACCGTGTTCAACATGCTCACCGGCTTGAACCAGCATGTGGGCAACTGGCCCGGCAAAACGGTGGAACAAAAGACCGGCACCCTCCAGCACGACGGCGCGAGCTTGAGTCTGGTGGACCTGCCGGGCACCTACAGCCTGACTGCCAATTCCGAAGAAGAACGCATCGCCCGGGATTACCTGATCCGCGAGAAACCGGACCTGATGATCGCGATTGTCAACGCCGCGGCATTGGAGCGGAGCCTTTACCTCACCGCCGAGCTGCTGGCGCTGGATCTGCCGTTGGTGGTCGGGCTGAACATGAGCGACGTCGCCGAGCAGCACGGCATCCACGTCGAGCCGCACGTCCTGTCAGCCGCGCTGGGCCTCCCGGTGATCAGCCTGGTGGCGTCGAAGAACATCGGCGTGCATGAGCTGGTGGACGCGGCGCTGAAACTGGCTGCTGAGCCGGACGCGTTCCGCCCCAACCGGCCGACCATCCGTCCTGAGCATCAGCCGGTGCTCGAAGACCTGCGCCGCATGATCGCTGGCCACGTTCCCGCGCCGTACCCGGAGGACTGGGTGGCGCTGAAGCTGCTGGAAGGCGATGCGGAGATCACGGCCCTGGTCGAGGCCACGGTCGCGCCGGAAGTGTGGAATCAGGTGCATAGCCTGCTGCTCCAACACGAGGACGCGTACCTGGACATTGCCGGCGGCCGCTACGAGTGGGTCGGCCGGATGGTGCGCGCCGCGGTCACGCAGCCCAAGGCCGGCGCGGTCACCCGCACCGAGCGGATCGACCGGGTCGCCACGCACCCGATTTGGGGGTTGTTCCTACTGCTGGCGATGTTCGGCGCCGTCTTCTGGCTGACCTACACCATCGCGACCCCGATCTCCAACTGGCTGGCGACCTGGGTGCTCGGCACGCTCGATGCGATCGCCGCGGCCACACTGAGTTGGGCGCCGCCCTGGCTTTACGGACTGGTCACAGGCGGGTTGATCCACGGCGTCGGCGCGGTCTTCACCTTCCTGCCGATCCTGGTCATCTTCTTCGCCGCGCTGGGCGCGCTGGAGGACGTCGGCTATCTGTCGCGCGGCGCCTATGTCATGGATCGCTTCATGCACCTGATGGGGCTGCACGGCAAATCGTTCATGCCGCTGTTCCTCGGCTTCGGCTGCAATGTCCCGGCTGTGCTCGGCGCGCGCATCATCGAGGATCGTCGCGCCCGTCTGTTGACCATCCTGCTGGCGCCATTGGTGCCGTGTACAGCGCGGCTGGCCGTGGTCGCCTTCCTGACACCGGCCTTCTTCCCGGCTCATGCCACGTTCGTTTCATGGGGGCTGGTGGCGCTCAGCCTGCTGGTGTTGGCCGTGGCCGGGATCATCGTCAACAAGCTGGCGTTCCACGGCGAGCAGACCGCGTTCATCATGGAGCTGCCGCTCTATCACGTGCCCAACGCCCGCACCATCGGCCTTTATGTCAAAAACAATGTGGTTAGCTTCATCAAAAAGGCCGGCACCTTCATCCTCCTCGCCTCGATGGTCGTCTGGGCGCTATCAACCATCCCCGGCCGCGGCATCGAGCAGAGCGTGCTCGCCACCTTCGGCCGGGCGCTGGAGCCGGTCGGCGCGCTGATGGGACTGGGCCAGTGGCAGCTCATCGTGGCGCTGATCACCAGCTTCTTCGCCAAGGAGAACACCATCGCCACGCTCGGCGTGCTGTACGGCGGCGCGACCTCCGGCACGCTGGCCGCGCAGGTGGCCTTTGTCATGACCTACCCCGCGCGGCTCGCTTTCCTGGTGGTGCAGATGCTCTTCATCCCCTGCCTGGCAACCGTAGCGACGATCAAGGCCGAGACGCGGTCATGGGGTTGGACGTTGCTCAGTGTTGGGATGATGTTGGCGATCTCGCTGGGCGCAGGAATCATCGTGTATCAGCTCGTGGTCAGGCTGTAAAAGTGGTGCGGCACGCGCCCTGAGCTTGTCGAAGGGCGGCGCTTCGATCGCGAAGCACTCAGGGCGCGTGACTATCGAGCCTGACCATACCGGATTGAAGGACAAACTGATGTTGAACGACCTGCTTCGATTATTGGGCGACGGCGGCATCCACTCGACCGCGGAGTTGGCGCGGCGGCTGGGCGTAAATGAGGCGTTGCTGGCGACGATGACCCGCGATCTCACCCGCCGCGGCTACCTGGCCGCGCTGGACATGGGCTGCGCGACCGCCTGTGACGGGTGCGGAATCGCGGCTACGTGCTCCGACCCGCGTGCGCCGCTCCTGACGCTCACGGCGAAAGGACAGGCCGCGGCGCGCGTGTAAGGACGGGTTTCCTCACATCAACGGAAACTGGCTGTCACAACATTGCTACCGTAAAAGGCAGGCCCGCGTTTACCACAGCAAACCCGCCCCTGGTTTTGAATTTATCTTAATTATACCATGTGTGCCTCGGGAATGGGGCGCTACGCCGGTTGACCGTTCTCCCTCGGTTTGTTATACTCGGTGCAGTGATGCAGGCGGTGCAGTAATGCACCATGATAATAGTTCGGCTTCATCCCAGGCGGCTTCGAAGGCATGTGAGGAAAGAATGATAGACGCAAAAACTGTCTCCGCCTGGCTGACGGCTGGCGAGGGCGAGCATACCGAATTCAAGGAAAAGTACAGCTCGCGCGTCATCGAGAGCCTGGTGGCATTTGCCAACACGGCCGGAGGATATGTACTGATCGGCGTCGATGATCGAGGCCGGGTGGTGGGGCTGTCAGATGCAGATAAGGCGGTCGAGAGCGTTTTGAGCGTGTGCCGGGAAGCGGTCAGCCCGCCGCTGACGCCGATGGTGAAGATCGTCAGGCGACCGGAAGGCGTGCTCGTCGTGGCGCAGATCGAGGCGACGGGTCGGATGCACGCCAAAAGCGGCGCAGTGCTGGTCCGGCACGGCCGGCAGACGCGGCGGGCATCCGCCGACGAGATCCGGCTGCTGACGTTACGCGAGACGCCGGAGGCCTACGAGGCGTTGCCGTGCCCCAGCGGGACTTGGGCCAGCCTGGATGAAGCGGCGCTCAAAAAGTATTTCTCGGCGCGCGCACCCGGCGCGCTGGATCAACCGGGTCTGACCCTGGAGGTGTTGGCCTGCGGACAGAAGTTCGCTACCTGCGAAGGGCGCGGCGACGAGGTCGTGCCGACAGTGGCTGGGTGTACACTGTTTGGTAGTCATCCCGAATGGCTCCAGCCGACCTGGCGAGTGACGGCGTTGCGCTTCAGCGGCACAGAGATCACCGCGCCGATTGTGGATCGACTGGACACCGAAGGGCCGGCGCTGCGCGCCATCGAGCAGGCCGAGGCTTTCTTGCGCCGAAATCTACGCGTAGCGCGGCTGTTGATAGATCGCGGCACCCATTTCGAGGAACAGGATGTGCCCGAATACCCATTGGCGGCCGCGCACGAAGCAGTCGCTAATGCCGTGGCCCATCGCGACTACGCCGCGCCGACCCAGGTCTTCGTGCGGCTCTATGACGATCGGTTGGAGATCCAAAATCCCGGCGGCCTGCTGCCCGGGCTTACGTTGGAACGGGTGCTGGCCGGCGGCGAGTCACGGCGGCGCAATCCTGTCATCGCCGAGGTGCTGCGCCAAATGGGCAAGATGACGACTGTCGGCCGCGGGCTGGCCCTCATTCGTCAGGAGATGGCGAAGTTGGGGTCTTCGGAACCGGAATTCCTCAGCGATGGTCAGCACTTCCGGGTTATCCTGCCTTCTCGGCACATAAACCTGTCGTAGTACTCGCCACCGCCACCTCTATGAAACAATGGCATGCCGGAGAAAAACGTGATACTCGCGCGAGATCAGATTGCCATCTAGGGGCAGATGTGCTAGACTTGGTCACTGTCATCTTGCTGCGGAAGATCGCTCCCCCCCACCGTTCCCAGCGCCAACATCCCACCGGGAGGCACGCCTTGTGACCCCTGAAACAGCTTCGTCGGACGCGACCAATGAAACGACCCCGATCTTTACCATCGGCTACGGCAGCCGTGCGCTGGACGATTTCGTGCGCATCCTGAGGGCACACGACATCGAGTACCTGATCGACATCCGCTCAGCCCCCTACTCGCGCTTCAAGCCGGAGTTCTCGAAAAACGAGCTGGAAGCTGCGCTGCGACAACACGCTCATCCGTTATGTATATCTTGGCGATAAACTCGGCGGGCGTCCTGCGGATCGGGATTGCTACGTGGACGATAAGGTCGTCTACGCGCGAGTGAAGGACAAGGCCTTCTACCGGGACGGGATCGCTCGCGTCGAGGCCGCGTTCCGTAAGCGGCTGCGGATCGCGCTGATGTGCAGCGAGGGCAAGCCGGCCGAATGCCACCGCAGCAAGCTGATCGGCGAGTCCCTGTCCGAGTTGGGCATCCCCGTCGCACACATCGACGAAAACGACACGGTGCGCACGCAGGCCGATCTCATGCTCGATCTGACCGAGGGCCAGCTCAACCTCTTCGGCGAACACGATTTCACCTCACGCAAGCGGTATCGAGCCGCGGCGGCGACGCCTGACGGACAAGCGGAAGATGCTGATTATGACGCCTGAGTTCGTCACCATCGGCGCGCACGGTTGGGAGGCGGAACACTTCTTCGGGGCCCTGCTCGATGCGGGCGTTGACACCTTCCGCGATCTGCGCGCACGGCGCGGGGTGCGCGGCCGCGAGTATGCCTTCGCTAACAGCCGACGTCTGCAAGCGCGGCTGGCGGAATTGGGCATCCACTACGTACACCGGCGCGATCTGGCGCCCAGCGCCGCCACCCGTGCCGAACAGTTCGCGGCGGACGCGGCAACGCATACGGCGAAGCGCCTTCGGACGCAGCTCAGCCCTGCGTTCATCGAAAGCTACCGCCGCGAGCATCTGACCGACTTCGACAGCGCCAGCTTCGTAGCCGATCTTGGCCCGGAGGCGCGCGTGGTTGCCTTGTTCTGCGTGGAGCGAGAACCGGCGGCCTGTCATCGTTCACTGCTGGCGGATCAACTGGCGCACGATCTGGGTGTGCGGGTCACCCATCTGACACCGTAGAGCAAGCAGCTTCCGACATCGTGCTATCGTGCTATCGTGCTATCCCCCAAACCGGTGAAGGAACGCCCCAAACAACCGTTTCATGCTGCCAAAATCGAGCCACTGAGACACGGAGAGTGCTGAGTTTACAAAATCTCCACCTTCTCCGCTCGGCTGGAGGGTGAGCGCTTTCTGCGTTGGTGGTTTGTAGAACGGCTCCTCAGGGGGAATCAGGCCCATGAAAGTCCTCATCGTCGCCAAAACACGTCACGGGGGCGGCGCCTGCATCGGCGGGATCACGCTGGATGAAGGCCGCAGCGTCCGGTTGATCGCGGCCGACGCGGTCTTCAACGAGCACGCCGGCCTGGAATATGCGGTGGGTGAAGTTTGGGAGGTGGATGCCGCGCCCGCCGAACACGTGATCCCGCCCCACGTCGAAAACATCATCGTCCGCTCGAAGCGCCGTCTGGCGATCATGAACGCACCCGAACGCTTCATCGAGACACACATGCCGCCGGTCAGCGGTGAGGTAAGCCTCCTCTACGATGGGCTGATCCAGGCCGCACAGTCCGGCGCCTTGTACATCGCCGAGCGCACCGGCATCCCACCCTTCAGCACAAACTTCTGGCGGCCGGATCAGCCACTCCAACGGACAGACGACAGCAAGCGCATCCGCTATCGTTACCCGACCGCCGATGGCGGGCGCACGCTGACATTCGTCGGCTTCCAGGAGCCGATCGCGACGATCCCAGCCGGCGCTCTGGTGCGCGTCTCCCTGGCGCACTGGTGGCGCCCCGAAGCTGATCACACCGGCGAGCAGCGGTGCTACGTCCAACTGTCGGGCTGGTTCCTGCCCAGGCCCACCGTTCGCAGCGCGCCCCACGCAAAACCATCGGCAGGAAGCAACCAGATGCAGGCCGAACCGCCGATCAGGCCCACCACCGACCTTGCTGCCAGTGGGGAGTACCGCACAAGTGCCAGTGTGCAACGCGCCCTGGGCTCGGCGAAGGGCGGCGCTTCGATCGCGAAGCACTCAGCGCCCGTGCTCCCGACAGTCTCGTGCTGCACCCCCGCCAGCGGACCGACCGCGTCACCTGATCTGTCCAAAGCGCGCGCGCTGCTCCGCTCGGTCTTTGGCTACGACGAGTTTCGCCCGCTGCAAGACCGCATCATCGCCAACATCCTCGCCCACCGCGACACGCTGGCGGTGATGCCGACCGGCAGCGGCAAATCGCTGTGCTATCAGTTGCCCGCCCTGCTGTTCGACGGCTTGACCGTGGTGGTATCGCCGCTGATCGCCTTGATGCAGGATCAGGTGACGCAGTTGCACGAGCTCGGCGTGCCCGCGGCGTTCCTGAACAGCACGCTGGACTACGCCAGCTATCTGCAGACCGCGAACCGCGTCCGAACCGGTGAGATCAAGCTGCTCTACACGTCGCCGGAGACGTTGGTACGCGCCGAAACGCGGGTGCTGCTCGACCATGCGCAGGTTGCCTGCCTGGCGATTGACGAGGCACACTGTATCTCGCAATGGGGCCACGATTTTCGGCCCGATTATCGGCAGTTGTTGCCCGTGCGCCAACGGTATCCGGCCGCGGTCTGCGTCGCGTTCACGGCCACGGCCACGCAGCGCGTCCAGGCTGACATCAAGACCACGCTCGATTTCCGCGCTGAGAACACGTTCATCGCCAGCTACAATCGGGAGAACCTGTTCCTGGAAGTCCGGCCGCGGGCAAATGGCCCGGCGCAGGTTACGGCCTTCCTGGAGGCACACCGCGATCAATCTGGCATCATCTACTGCAGCACGCGGCGCGGGGTGGATGAGCTGGCAGTCCGCCTGAAAGCGCAGGGCTGGCCCGTCCTGCCGTACCACGCGGGGATGGATGACGCCACGCGCCGCCACAACCAGGAGCTCTTCTCGCGCGACAAGGTCCCGATTATGGTGGCGACCATCGCGTTCGGCATGGGGATCAACAAGTCCAACGTGCGGTTCGTCCTCCATTACAACCTGCCGGAGAGCCTGGAGCACTACTACCAGGAGATCGGCCGGGCGGGCCGCGATGGGTTGCGGGCCGATTGCCTGCTGCTGTACAGCCGGAGCGATCTCATCACCCGCAGCGCCCTGATTGATGCAGGCGCGGCATCGGAACGTCCCGGACGCCAGGCCCGCCTTCAGGCAATGGCGCGCTACGCCGAAGCGCGGGAATGCCGCCGGACGCCGTTGCTGAGTTACTTCGGCGAGACTTTCCTCCCCGACGCCTGCGGATTTTGCGACAATTGTCTGGCAGCCAAGACCGAGGTTGAAAAGGTCGATGCGTCGGCCGCAGCGCGCAAGTTTCTGGCATGCGTCGTCCGCACCGGCCAGATGTTCGGCGTCAGCCGGATCGTGGACATTTTGCGAGGATCACGCAGCGCCGAGACGCTCCGCCGGCGCCACGATCGGCTGCCCGAATATGGCACAGGCCAGGAGCACGCCGCGGCTGAATGGCGTCGTCTGGCCGACGAATTCATCCGGCTTGGGCTTCTGGAGCAAGACATGGAGCACGGCAGTTTGCGACTCACGCCCAGGGGCCAGGCTACGCTGGATGGCGCCGAGGTACACGTGCCAGCAGCCACCTCGCGGGTCGCCGTGGCATCTGCAACCGAACCAGCCCACGACGAGGCGCTCTTCACCCGCCTGCGCGCCCTACGCCGCGAGCTGGCTGACGCGGCCGATCTGCCGCCCTACGTGGTGTTTTCCGACCGCTCGCTGGCTGAGATGGCGACCTACTACCCCCAATCCGAAGGGAACTTCCTCGCGATCCACGGCATCGGCCACCGCAAACTAGCGGCGTACGGCGAGCCGTTCCTGGCCGCGATCCGAGCATATTGCACCGAGCGCGGCCTCCAGGAGCGCCCTAAAACGGCCGCGCCGGCCGCCGAGCGCGAGAAGATCGTCCCGGGGAGCCGAGCCGAAGAGGTCGGCAAGCTCTTCGGCGCCGGCCAATCCGTGGCTGAAATCCAGGCGCTCTTCGGCGTGACGCGGGGAACGGTCGTGCAGCACCTCGGCCGCTGCGTCGGGTCGGGGCAACGCTTCGCACCGCAGCGTATCCGCGAGCTCTCGGCGCTGACCTCGGCGGATCAGGCGCGCGTGCTGACGGAATTCGCCACGCACGGGACGGAGCGGCTCAAACCGATCTTCGAGGCGTTGGGCGAGGCGATCCCGTACGACGAGCTACACGTCATGCGGATGGTCGCCCTATGCTTGGGAGATATCACTTCGACAGCACAGTCAAAAGGCCAATGAGTTGACCGCGTGGCGAATTTGCGGTTGACCGTTCTCCCGCGCTCTGCTATACTCGGAGCGAAAGCATATGGGCTGATACCAGAGTGAAGGTATAACCACGCCATCGCAGGCGACCTCAGGTACGTATGAGGAATGGCAAGGATGTTGGGTCATCAGATCGAGGTGTACAAATGCTGCAGGTCGAGTTTTCCAACCGGCTTATCAACGCCCTGCATCTACTGGAACCTGGTGTAGGTCCGAAGCAGCAGGTGGCGCGTCTCGCCGAACAGGAACTGCGCCGCCGTCTCGCACGCTATCAATTGAGCGACCACCTGTTTTGCGAGAAATACGGCATGACTCTGCAGGAGTTCGAGGCAGCGGAGACCGTCAAGGCGCGGGGCTATGCCTTCGACGTCGAGAATGACCATCAAGATTGGGATCTGGCTGTCGATGGTATCCGCACGGTTGAACGGCAACTGAATGCCTTACGAAGTGAGGAGTGACCACAGAAGTATTCAACCGCGCGCATCCTGGGCCGTGATTGCGATGGGGGTTTGTGGCACCGCCATCCGCCAGACAAGCCGGATCAACACGATTTCTCACCGAAAGGGCAACGCGCTGTGTCACTGGACGAATTCCTGAAGGAAGCACAACAGATCCTTCAAGAAAAAAGCCTCCCATAATCTCCATCTCCAAGCGCACCATGAACCGAGGACACGATTTTCTTGCAAACACCTTCGGAAATGCCACTTGACCATTCGGCAGGCCGTTGCTATACTCGATCTGGAGGCAAAGAGATAGAAATGGCGACGACCATCGCCCCGGAAGTCATGGCCCGATATCGGCGCTCTGCCCTGGCACGCGAGATGGCATTACAGCAGGAAAGTGAACAGCGGCGCCAAGCGGCCTGGTCCACCGCGCGTCGGGCTGCGCGCCTGCTGCGAGAGGAATTTGGAGCGACGCGCGTGATCGCTTTCGGTTCACTGGCGCATGGCGCCTGGTTCGAGCCGCGCTCAGATATTGACCTGGCAGCCGAGGGCATTCCACCCGAGGCGTTTTGGCGAGCGTGGTGCGCGCTGGATCGCCTGGACTCAACCGTTGAGTTTGACTTGATCGCGATCGAGTCGGCGCCGGAGCGGCTCCGGGATGAGATTATGCAGGGCGGAGTGGCCCTATGATCGCGCGCTACCGATTGCTGGCCCGCCGCATTCAACTCGAGCTTGAAGAGCTTGAGCGCACGCAGAGCGCGATCCAGAAACGATGAGCCTCGATCTACCGGACGTGCGGCCTCCCGTAATCCGGTCCCACACGGCTGCACGACTGGATGAGTACCGCAAGTTCCGGCATCGCATTCGCAACATTTATGCGACCAACCTAGACCCTGCCCGGATGGCAGCCCTCGTTATCGGTCTACCAATCCTATGGCCGGCGATCCGACAGGAACTGGCTGCGTTTGCTGCGTTCTTGGATGACTTGGCCGGCGCAGATAGCGAGCGCCATTCAGATCCCGCAAAATCATGACCTCTCTCTGGAAGCGCACATGACTATCCAAACACGCGACATTTCTTTCGTATCAAACGGACACCCGCTCAGCGGCTACTACGCCAGTCCGGTCGGGACAGGCCCCTACCCCGGCGTCGTGGTGATCCACGAAATCTTCGGGCTGAACGACAACATCAAGGACATCGCCCGGCGTTTCTCCGACGAGGGCTACGCGGCGCTGGCCGTGGACCTCTTTGCTGGGCGCAATCGGGCCGTATGTATGGCGCGTTTCATGGCGGCCACGCTGTTCGGCTCCCTGGAGCACGGCGGCGTCAAGGATCTCAAAGCGGCGCTGACCTTCCTCACCGAGCAGCCGGGGGTCGATGCCGGCCGCGTCGGTGCGATCGGGTTCTGCCTGGGCGGCGGATTTGCCCTCGCCTGGGCCTGCACCGACGAACGGCTCAAGGTCATCGCGCCGTTCTACGGCGCGGCGCCAAAGCCGATTGAAGCCGTGGCACGCGCTCTGCCCCGTTGTCGGCTCGTACCCCGACCCTGACTTCACCACCGTGTCCGGCCGGAAGCTGGATGAGATCCTCGACACCTTCGATGTTCCGCACGACATCAAGATCTACAAAGGCGCGCGGCACGGGTTCTTCAACGAGCAACGCCCACAAACCTACAACGCCGAGGCCTCAGCGGACGCCTGGCAGCGCACCCTGGCGTTCTTCCGGGAACACATCGGCTGACGTCCCCAGGTCCGCACGGCAACCGATGAGATGACCGCAAAATAAACACGCCCTATATTGACACAACGCGGGTTTGGCAGCATAATTGCGCAGTCATCGGCAGGGCTTTCCCCGTGCCAACAGAAACACCCGAAGGAGAATTCATACCATGGGCTCATCGAAATCACGCGGCCGCAAGAACCAACGTTCCCACAAATCATCACACGGGCCGACGCCAGCGCAGGCGCCGCGTAGCGTGTCCCAGCCCGCGCAGCCGGCGCCCAAGGTGCGCGGCGGCTGGCTGACCGCCATGCTGATCATCATCGTTATCCACGCCATCTTCACCGCCGTGCTGCTGATCAGCTATCACAAGAATCCTGGGGTGGCTAGAGAGGTGCTTTGGGCGGGTTCCATCCTGGTAGCGCTGCTCGAAATCGCCTCGGCCGTAGTGATGTGGTTCTGGAAGAAGTGGGGGCTCTACCTGTTCGTCGCCGCAACGCTGGCGAGCATCGGGTTCGGCCTGGTCATCTACCCCTCGATGCTGGCGGCGTTCCATGCCATCATCCCGCTGGCTATCCTGGCGTATATCCTCCAAGCCCAGAACAAGTTGAAGTTGTTCGAATAGCGGCGAGTTTCTCCTGCGTTCAATAGCAAACCGGTGATCAGCGAAGGCCGATCACCGGTTTCTTTGTTAGCCAGAGGGCAACCACCCTCAGTTTGTTTGAGAGATCGCTTTCTGCCGTGGATTAACGCGGATTCTCACAGATCGGAAAGCAGAAAACTCGATAAATCCGCGTCAATCTGCGAATATCCGCGGCATCTCCTGGCTCGATGGGTGCAACCTACTTAGGCAACAGGCGCAGCGGATCGGTCAATCGCCCGAAATCGCGTATCTCGAAGTGCAGATGCGGCCCGGTGATGTTGCCGTTGGCGCCGGATGCGCCGATCACCTGACCCTTGCCCACCACATCACCCGCTTTCACATAGATGTCGCTGAGGTGCGCGTAGAGGGTCACGTAGTCGATGCCGTGATCGATCACCACGCGAAAGCCGTAACCGGTAGGATTCCAGCCGGCCATGATGACCTTGCCGCGATCGACGGCCTTGACCGGCGTGCCGGAAGGCACGGCAATATCCAACGCCACATGACCGGGATGCGCGCCCTGCGAAATCCAACCGATCACTGGCCAGATGAACTTGCCGTCGCCGTAGGGCCAATCCTTGTAGGGCGTGGTCGCCCAGGAGTCCGACGGGAAGCTGACCGTGCGATGATCGGCCCGTGGCTTGGCTGCTGCCCTGGCGCCTGGCAGCAGCACGCGCTGCCGCGGCCGGACAGCATAGGGCGGCTGGGAGAAACCGTTCCAGGGGATCGCAACGATGTCGTTCACCGCCACGCCGTGCCGCGCGGCGATGCCAGCGAGCGTGTCACCCGGCGTCACGGTGTAGCATAAATCGTCCAGCGCGGGCACCGTGATCGTCTGGTCGGGCGTCAGGGTCTCCGCGTCCGAGCCGGTGGGCGTGGTGGTACACGACATCGCCTCCAGATCGCGGCCGAAATCCAGCGCCAGTGACCACAGGGTATCGTCAGGCTGTACCACGTAGGTGAATCTGCCGGGGTCCGCGTGTGTTGAACCATCTCCCGCGTCCACGCCCTCGCTCCCGCTTTGCATTACCAAGGGCAGGAAAATGTAACCACCCTGGCGCGACGCCTCTGGGGTGAGCAGCCAAGCCTGCCGCAACTCCAGCGGGCTGAGGGTCGGTGTCGGAACCGGCGTGGGCGTGGTGACGACCGGCGCGGGCGGCGCGGCCGCGGCCGGCTTCCCCGCGACCGCAGCCAGGCACAGAGCCACAACCACGATCGCAAAGAACAGTACCGGCCCGCGCAAAAACTTGGGCGTCACGCTTCCTCTGCTATAACGCTTCATCACAGCAGCTATCATACACACAAATGCAGCTCTAGGCAATAACGCGATAGGGCTATGTGCGGACGGATCGCGGCATTACCGCGTTTGGGATAGTCAGGAAATCGTACTACTTCCTGATCGGCCGCTGCCACACGCTGACCAGCACCGCGAAGAGCAGGATCAGGCCACGGGCAACTTCCTGCCAGTACGGATCGACCCCCATCAGGGTCATACCATTGGACAAGAGGCCCATGAAAAGGACGCCCAGGAAGGTGCCGATCATCGAGCCGGAGCCGCCGGCTAGGCTGGTGCCGCCAATCACGACGGCCGCGATCACCTCGAACTCCAGCCCTTCACCCACGTTGTACGCGCCGGCCATGATGCGCGAGGAGATGATGACGCCGCCCAACGCTGCCATCAACCCGCTGATGGCAAAAATCATGATGCGCGTGCGGCTGACCGGGATGCCGGAAAGCCGCGACGCCTCCTCGTTGCCGCCCACGCTGTAAACCGAGCGCCCGAAGACCGTGCGCGTGCTGAGGAAGTAGAAGATGCCGACGGTGATCAACATCAGGACTGCGGGCACGGGGATGACCTTGGCGATGTACCCCTGGCCCCAGAAGCTGAACGAGTCAGGGAAGGGGGTGATGGGGTAAGCGTGGGTGATCACCTTGGCCAGCCCCTTGTAGCTCATGTACATCGCCAGCGTCACCACAAAGGCGGGGATGCTCCACTTCACGCGAATCCAGCCGGCCGCGCTGTGGACGAGCACCCCGAGGGCCAGGACGAAGAGCACCGCTCCGATCAGGGGCCAATGCTGTTTGATGGCCAGCACGCCGAGCAGCGAAGAGGCCCATGCCACGGCCGAGCCGACGCTTACGTCGATGTCGCCGGAGATGATCACGAAGGTCATCGCACACGCGATCATGCCGTTGATGGCGACGGCGCGCAGCACGTTGAAAAGGTTCCGCTGCGTTGCAAAGTTCGGGGCGAAGAGCCACAACAAGGCGAAAAGGACGATCAGCCCGAAAAGCAGGCCGGAACGTGAAAAAATGGTGCGCACCCGAGCTGACCACGTGGTCGGGGTTTTGGCTTCAGCGGTTTGGGCGGTCATGATGCGGTCTCCTCCATCACCCGTGCGAGTAATACCTCGAGATCAATCTCATCCGGCTTCGCCTCGCCGGTGATGCGTCCCTGGTTCATGATCAGGATGCGATCGGCGACGTCCAGCACCTCTTCGATCTCCGACGAAATGAAAAGTACAGCCAATCCCTGGCTGGCAAGGTCACGCACCAGGGTGAAGATCTGTTCCTTGGCCTGGATGTCGATGCCGCGGGTGGGCTCGTCCATCAGCAGGATTTCGGGCAGCGTGTTCAGCCAGTTGCCGACGACCACCTTCTGCTGGTTGCCGCCGCTCAGCGTGCCCGTCGGCACACCCAGGCCCGGGGTCTTAATCGCCAGCGATTGGACCATCTCCTTCGCCAGCGCGGTGCCGCGCGCAGGTTGCAGCACACCCTGCACGCTAAATCGGTTCATGCTGGCCAGGGTCAGGTTGTCACGCACGGCAAACGGCAGGACCAACCCCTGGCGCTTCCGATCCTCCGGGGTGAAGCCGACGCCATGCGCTTTCATCGTCAGCGGGGTCGGGTGGGTGATCCGCTCGCCCTTAATGTAGATCTCGCCGCTGTCCATCTTGTCGAGGCCGAAAATAGCGCGCACCAACTCGGTGCGGCCCGACCCCAACAGGCCAGCGATCCCCAGCACCTCGCCGCCGCGCACCTCAAACGAGATGTCGTGCAGCAAGTCCTGGCGGTTCAGGCTCTTCACGGCCAGCTTGACCTCACCCGCTTCCTTGGTTTCGCCCCACTCGGTGCGCCGCCAGTCCGCGCCGATCATCATGTTGGCGATGACGGCAGGGGTGGCCTCCGCGGCGGTGATGGTGCCGATATGCCGGCCATCCCGCAGCACGGTGACGCTGTCGGCGACATGGGGGATTTCCTGCAGGCGGTGGGTAACGTAGATGATGGCATGCCCTTGCTCGGCCAAACGCCGGACGACCTTATGCAAAACATCGACTTCGCCGGAGGCCAGGGCGCTGGTCGGTTCGTCCAGCACAAGCACGCGGGGATCGAATGAGATCGCTTTGGCGATCTCGATCAACTGATGTTGCGCCACACTCAGCCGGGAGACCGTCTCATCCAGGTTGAGCTTGACCTCTAACTGATCCAGCGCGGCCTGGGCGATGGGCCGGATCGCCTTACGGTTGATGACTGACATCCCCAACAGGCGTTGTTTCGGCCAGCGGCCCAACAGGATGTTCTCCGCCACCGTCAACCCGGGCACCAGGCTCATCTCCTGGTAGACGGTGCAGATCCCCTGCGCAAAGGCGTCGGCTGGGCCGGCAATCGTGACGGGTTGGCCGTCGATGCGGATTTCGCCGCTGTCGGGATGTACGGCGCCGCTGAGGATTTTAACCAGGGTGGACTTGCCCGCCCCGTTCTTGCCGAGCAGCGCCCGGACCTCGCCCTTTTCCACCGTGAGGTCCACGTGATCCAGAGCAACGACACCGGGGTATTGTTTGCAAAGCTGCTGTAAGGAAAGGATTGGAGGCATTGCGACCTCTGACGTGATGCGTGATGCGTGATGCGTGACGTGATGCGTGATGCGTGATGCGTGACACGTGATACGTGAGAGACGGCAGTTATCTGTCGTTGGTCACGTAGCACGTATCACGTGTCACGTCGCTATCTGGTAACTCAGATCGGAACACCAAGCTACCATTCCACCAATTTACCGGCCTACTTGAAGATCGCGTTGCCCTCGGTGTCCATGAACTGCTTGATCAGCGTATCGTTGCCGCGGCCGAAGTAGATCGTCGGCGTGTTGGTCACCGCCTCGACCGTCTTGCCGCCCAACACGTCCAGCGCCGCAGCCAACGAGTCGTAACCCATCTGGTAGGGCGCCTGACCGGTCACACCCTGGAGGATGTCATCGGGCGCCTGCAGCATCTGCCCCATCTGGTTGTTCATGTCGGTGCCGAAGACGAATACCTCGCCGCCCAGACCCAGCGTCTTGACCGCATTGGCGTGCGCCACCGTGCCGCCTTCGTTCGCCGCCCACAGCACGTTGATGTCGGGATGCGCCTGCAGCATCGCCTCGGAGACCGGCTGCGCCTTGTCCGCCAGCCAGCCCGCCTGATCCGCTACCACCTCAACCCCCGGCAGCGCCTTGAGCTGCGCCAGGAACCCTTCCTTGCGCGGCGGGCAGCCTTCGAACTGGTCGCAGTTCAGCAGGCCCACCTTCGCCTTGCCGCCCAGCTTCTCGGTGATGAACTTCACCGCCGCCGCGCCGCTCTTGTCGCCCAGGTCGGCATTCTTGGTCACCAGGAACCCCGACGGGATCGTCGGGGTCGTTGACGCAGGTGTTGAAGCAGAAGATCGTGATCCCCGCCTCCTTCGCCTTCTTCAACGCCGCAATCGAGCCGTCCGCCGAGATCGGTGTGATCACGATCGCCTTCACCCCGCGCGTGATGTAGTCGTCGATCATGCTGGCTTCTTTGTCCAGCTTGTTCTCGGTGTTGCCCATGATCATCTCGGCGCCGAGCGTGTCCGCCGCCGCCTGCATGCCGGCCTGCACCGTCTGCATGAACGTGTCGCTCTGGAACACGACGCCCGCGATCAGCGGCTTCTCGCCCGCCGGCGCAGGCGCTGCGCTCTCAGCCGGGACCTCGAACACCGCGTTGCCTTCGGTGTCCATGAACAGCTTGATCAGATCGTCCATACCGCGGCCGAAGTAGATCGTCGGCGTGTTGGTCACCGGCTCAAGCGTCTTGCCGCCCAACACTTCCAGCGCGCCGTTCAGCGAGTCGTAACCCATCTGGTAGGGCGCCTGACCGGTCACACCCTGCAGGATGTCATCGGGCGCCTGGAGCATCTGCCCCATCTGGTTGTTCATGTCGGTGCCGAAGACGAATACCTCGCCGCCCAGACCCAGCGTCTTGACCGCGTTGGCGTGCGCCACCGTGCCGCCCTCGTTCGCCGCCCACAGCACGTTGATGTCGGGGTTGGCCTGCAGCATCGCCTCAGACACCGGCTGCGCCTTGTCCGCCAGCCAGCCCGCCTGATCCGCTACCACCTCAACCCCCGGCAGCGCCTGCAACTGCGCCAGGAACCCTTCCTTGCGCGGCGGGCAGCCTTCGAACTGGTCGCAGTTCAGGATGCCGACCTTCGCCTTGCCGCCCAGCTTCTCGGTGATGAACTTCACCGCCGCCGCGCCGCTCTTGTCGCCCAGATCGGAATTCTTCGTCACCAGGAACCCCGACGGGATCGTCGGATCATTGACGCAGGTGTTGAAGCAGAAGATCGTGATCCCCGCTTCCTTCGCCTTCTTCAACGCCGCAATCGAGCCGTCCGCCGAGATCGGTGTGATCACGATCGCCTTCACCCCGCGCGTGATGTAGTCGTCGATCATGCTGGCTTCTTTGTCCAGCTTGTTCTCGGTGTTGCCCATGATCATCTCGGCGCCGGCCTTGTCAGCCGCCGCCTGCATGCCGGCCTGCACCGTCTGCATGAACGTGTCGCTCTGGAACACGACGCCCGCGATCAGCGGCTTCTCGCCCGCCGGCGCCGGCGCTGCGCTCTCAGCCGGGACCTCGAACACCGCGTTGCCTTCGGTGTCCATGAACAGCTTGATCAGATCGTCCATACCGCGGCCGAAGTAGATCGTCGGCGTGTTGGTCACCGGCTCAAGCGTCTTGCCGCCCAACACTTCCAGCGCGCCGTTCAGCGAGTCGTAACCCATCTGGTAGGGCGCCTGGCCGGTCACACCCTGCAGGATGTCATCAGGCGCCTGGAGCATCTGCCCCATCTGGTTGTTCATGTCCGTGCCGAAGACGAATACCTTGCCGCCCAGACCCAGCGTCTTGACCGCGTTGGCGTGCGCCACCGTGCCGCCCTCGTTCGCCGCCCACAGCACGTTGATGTCGGGGTTGGCCTGCAGCATCGCCTCGGAGACCGGCTGCGCCTTGTCCGCCAGCCAGCCCGCCTGATCCGCTACCACCTCAACCCCCGGCAGCGCCTGCAACTGCGCCAGGAACCCTTCCTTGCGCGGCGGGCAGCCTTCGAACTGGTCGCAGTTCAGGATGCCGACCTTGGCCTTGCCGCCCAGCTTCTCGGTGATGAACTTCACCGCCGCCGCGCCGCTCTTGTCGCCCAGATCGGAATTTTTGGTCACCAGGAACCCCGACGGGATCGTCGGGTCGTTGACGCAGGTGTTGAAGCAGAAGATCGTGATCCCGGCATCCTTCGCCTTCTTCAACGCCGCGATCGAGCCGTCCGCCGAGATCGGCGTGATCACGATGGCTTTCACCCCGCGCGTGATGTAGTCGTCGATCATGCTGGCTTCTTTGTCCAGCTTATTCTCGGTGTTGCCCATGATCATTTCGACGCCGGCTTTGTCGGCCGCCGCCTGCATGCCGGCCTGCACCGTCTGCATGAAGGTGTCGCTCTGGAAGACGACACCTGCGATCAGCGGCTTCTCACCCGCCGGCGCGGCCGGCGCAGCCGTCGGAGCCTCAGCCGGCGCGGGTTGCGCCGGGGCCGTGGCGCACGCGCCGAGCACGGTCGCCAGGATCACCAATAAACTCACGAGTTGCAGAAGTCTCTTTGTGGACATGTTTCCTCCTATGGAAGTTGAACAGGTGGTGGGAAGGACGGAAGATACTCACGACGATGGGTAGACCGGCCGCGCCTCCTTTCGATGTCTCAGTCTCATGAACACTGCGGGGTGCTGGATTCAGCCGGCGGACAAGGGGCTGCCCGGCTGAATCGAACGCGGCCATCTTAGCACACGTGACAGCGTCTGTCAAGACCTAATTGAACGAGAATGATCATTATCGCAACTTAGCTATTGACATCGAACAGCAAGGCCTCTATAATGGCAAGCAAGGTTTCGAGTTAATACATTCACCCACTCGATCTTCCTTTGAGACCGGGGCGGCCGATCTAGTAGTCCGTCAAGGCTCAAGTGATGGGTGCGTAGTAGCGACTTTAGTCGCTGATGCCGCACGAAAACGACTGAAGTCGTTACTACCAGCCCATCACATCATCGCTGACGGACTACTAGATCGCTGGCAGTCGTTCTCGCCCGTGCAGGAAGCTGGTGAACGGGAAGCACCGCCGATCCGAGCCTGGAGACACTATGACATCCAACCAGCGTCAGGCTGAAATCGTTGCCCTCACCGAGGCGCGCGGCTTCATCTCAGTCAAAGAGATTGCTGACCGCTGCCAGGTGTCTGAGGTCACTATCCGCCGAGACCTGGAGCAACTAGACCGCGCCGGACAGGTGCGCCGTACCTACGGGGGTGCGGTCGCTATCCGTCCGCCCGCGGAGCCGCTACCCGCTTTGCGCGCCGCATCCGTGCCTGCGGCAGGAGGATCCCTGGTCGACCGGGTAGACGTGTTGGTGGCCACGCCGGTCGATCCGACCTTCGACCGGGCGCTGCTGGACCGCGCGGCCACGCGCGGTATTCCGGTCATCGCAGAGTCGGCGGCCGTCACCGGCGCCTACGCGTTGGTGGCGGTGGACAACTTCCAGGCTGGCGTGGCGTTGGGACGTTGGGCCGGCAGGCAGGCCGCCGAGCGTGGAAAATCCGTGCGGGCGCTGGATCTGGGCTTCCACCTGGAGAACACGCGGGCGCGCAGCCAGGGGTTCATCAGCGGTCTGCGCGAAATTCTGCCCACAGCCGAGATCGTCCTCTCGATCAACGCCCAGTCCACCCGCCAGAGCGCGTACCAACTGACGAGCGACGTACTGGATGTACACGGCAAGATCAACATGATCTTTGCGATCAACGATGCGACGGCGTGGGGCGCGTGGCAGGCGTGCGAGGAGCGCGGCATCCCGTCCAACGCGTTGACCCTGCTCACCTTCGGGCTGGAGGGTGACACCCTGCGCGCTGCACTGGCGAGCGGAAGCTATTGCAGCGCCGGCCTGGCGATGTTCCCCGAAATCGTCGGCCCGGTGTGCGTGGAGGCCGCAATTGCAGCCCACCAGGGACGCCCGCTGCCCGCGCAACTGGTCACGCCGCACGCGGTGCTCACGCCGGAGACGTTGCCGCAATACTACATCAAAACAACCGCCGGCTGGCAGTTCAACTGGGAGACGGCGTTCGAGCAGCTTCACATCCCGCTGAATATCGATCGCCGCGCAGAGCACCCCGCTGGCACGCTGCCACGCCGGATCGGCTTTGTCGTCCCGTTCCGCGAGCACGAGTGGTATCGCAGCCTGGCCCTCTGCATGCAGGCGCACGCGGCGCACCTGGGCATCGATCTCGAAATCGTGGACGCTGAGCAAAACCTCAAGCAGGACGTGGCGCAGCGCGAGCGGGAGATCGCCCGCGTTGCCGCCGAGCAGGTCGCACCGGGCGACGTGATCCTCATCGACGGCGGCGGCGCGATCACGACCTACCTGGCCGAGGAGCTGGCCTGCCTGGAAAACATCACCGTCATCACCAACGCGCTGCCGGTGCTGCAGGCGTTGCACCATTGCCCAGGTGTCACCTTGCTCGCCACCGGCGGCTTGCTCCGGCGGCACCACGACACGTTCAGCGGGCCCACCGCGGAACAAGCGTTACGCGATCTGCGCGCTGATAAGCTATTCCTCACCGCGACCGGCGTCACCCCGGCCTTTGGACTTTCGCACGGCAACCTGGCCGAAGTCGCCACCAAACAGGCAATGATCCGCGCGGCGCGCGAGGTCATCCTGCTCGCCGATCACACCAAGTTCGGCCAGGAAGCGGTGGCGCAGATCGCGCCGCTCAGTGCCGTCAACCGGCTGGTTACCGATAACGCGCTCGCCGCCGGCGCCCGTCTCAGCCTGATCCAGATGGGGATCGAAGTGATCATCGCCCGGGCGCTGCCTGAATGAGGTATCGGATGCTCGAGCAATCACCTGATAAAATCATGGCGACCGCAAAAATCGCCACAGAGAACACTGAGAGCACAGAGGATACAGAAGACCCGAAAAACACTGCGCCCTCTATGCTGAAACCCTCATCGCCCGCGACGTGGGCATCTGCGCTACGACGCCTTTACGACCGCCCTCAACCGCCGGTACCGTGGCGGCACGGCGGCAACCTGCCGTGGGACGATCCGGCCTTCAGCGCGCGGATGCTGAAGGAGCACCTGGATCAAAGCCACGGCGCGGCCAGCCGCCGGCTGCCGGAGATTCGCGGCCAAGTGCAGATCACGTGGGACTGGCTGGGGTTGGCCCCCGGCGCGCGGCTGCTGGACGTGACCTGCGGCCCTGGGCTCTACGCGGCAGAGTTCGCCCGCCGCGGCGTTGCGGTGACCGGGATCGATTTCTCGCCGGCCTCCATCCGCCATGCGCGTGAGCTGTGCGCAGCGCTACCGTGCGAGTTCATCCTGGGCGATGTGCGCGACATGGATTTCGCCGGCCGGGAGTTCGACGCGGCGATCTACCTCTACGGCCAGTTCACCGTGCTCACCCCCGCCGAATCGCTGGACGTGCTCAAGCGCATCCGTTCTGCGCTGCGGCCTGGCGGCAGGCTCCTGCTGGAGATCCTGGACGACGCCAAGTTCGACAAGAAGGATGACACCTGGTGGTACACCGACACCGGCGGCTTGTGGGGCGACTTCCCGTATCTGCACCTGGGCGAGCGGACCTGGGATCCCGACCAGCGCGCCGCGGTCGAACGCTTTCACATCCTCAACCTGGAAACCGGCGCGATGCAGGTCTACGGCCTGTCGGATCAGGCGTATACCGCGGCGCAGGTGACGGCGATGCTGCAAGAGGCGGGGTTCAACGAGGTGAGCGTCCACCCCGCGTGGGACGGTCTGGCGTTGAAGGACGCGCCGGAGTGGGTGGTGTATGTGGCGGGGAAGACGATGGAGGATGGACGATGGACGATGGACGATAGACGATGGTCCATGGTCGATGGTCCATGGTCAATGGTCAATCGTCCACCACCGAATCCGCCCACACCCTTTCCTGTGCCGCACTATCCTCGAATGCCAGATAGATCACTGCATTGACCGGCTTGGGTGGGCGCTTACCCTCGGGCGCAGGCCGCTGCCGGCGATAGACCACGCGCAGGCTGGGGCTGATCCGCCGCCCGTAACACAGCGCACCGAGCGTGACTTCCCCGATCGCCGCGGGCGAGATGAACGCATACCACATCCCGGCATCCTCGGATGCGGGAATGCCCCAGGAGGAAGCGGGTGGGCTGCTGGATGGCAAGCACGGCATGTTCACGCGAAGCGTAGGTGCGCCAATAGGCCGCCAGGTCAGCAAAGAAACGCTCACGGCCTTGCACGTCAAACCACCCGGTGGCGCGCACGACGACTTTAGTTTCAGGGGGTAAGGGCTGCGGAGCCGGAGGGATCAAACCGGATTCGGGGAGGAAGACGACGTAGGAGCGCCGCGCCGCCCGGCCGCGCAGCGTCATTAAGATAGCCCCGCCCAAGACAAGCAAGGCCAGGATCAGCCAGTGCCACACCGGCAGGGCTGGCTGCCCACGCAA
Organism: uncultured Chloroflexia bacterium; assembly: GCA_963841825.1. Lineage (GTDB taxonomy): Bacteria > Chloroflexota > Anaerolineae > CG2-30-64-16 > CG2-30-64-16 > CAWJEL01. The sequence goes on along the minus strand of CAWJEL010000024.1, from coordinate 113,156 downwards.
CATCCACCGTGTTATGATGAACACGCTGGCGCCCCAGGCTAGGGTCACTGCCCAGCGGTCCAGCGCCCAAACGCCCAAGTGGTGCAGCCGGAGCTGGTAAGCGAGCTTGAAAACCCGAGAGGTCATGCGGTCCTCTGCCTCCCGCGGCCCCGCCGGGTCAGGATCAACCCGGCCAGCACCACCGCGGCGCCCACGAGCTGCAACGGCAGCAAGACGCTATCCAGGATGATCCAGGCGAAGATAATGGCAAACACCGGCGTCAGATTGGAGTACACTGCGGTACGCGCATTTCCTACTTTCTGCACGCTGGTATACCAGACCAGGTACCCAACAACCAATGACAACAAGGTCGAGAAGAGAAATGCGGCCCACCCCACCGGCGTGATCGCGGCCCAATCCTGCTGTCTTATCGCAGGGATAGAAATGATAGCCAGCGGGATGGTGCCCGCCAGCATAGCCCACGCAGTCAGCTTGAGCGGGGAGTCAGCGCGCCAACATCGGCTTCGATGCGGTGGTATGGACGGCCCATACGATGGCGCTGCACAGAAGCAGCAGATCCCCGCGAATCGTCGCCCCGCCCAGCTCAACCTGTCCACCACCGCCCAGAATCAGGATGAGGATCCCACAAAACGAGAGCAGGATACCATACCACGTCACCCGGCTGATGCGCTCGATGTGCAACAGGTAGCCAAGCACAGCCACCCAGATCGGCGCCGTCGCCAGGAGCAGCGATGAGTTCGCCGCCGTCGTGAGCGACATGCCATAGACGAAGAGCAGTTGGTACAGCGTGTGGCCAAGCAAGCCCAGCCCGATAATAAGGAGGATGTCGCGCCGCAACACGCCCACCGATTCGCGTGAGTTTGGCCCCCGGCTGCGTTCCCACAGAAAGAACCACATGACGAGGGTCGCCATCGTGAAACGCAGCCCGATGAACGCCAGCGGCGAAAACTCGCGCAGGACCAACTTCACGGCAACGAAGTTCAGGCCCCAAATCATCGTCGTACCCAGCATCATCAGGTCGGTCGTGCCCCAGGTGCGGGCGCGGGAGGGAGAAGAGGTGGAGGTCACGGGGAGGCTTTCATCAGATTAGGAGATTTACGCGGCGACGCTGGAACCAACGCCGCCGCGTGCTTTTTTGGCTCAGGCAAACATCGCCTGGAATTCGGTCGCGTCCACCGTCTCGTGCTCGATCAGGCGGCGGGCCAGCTCGTCCAGCTTGGCGCGGGATTCACGGATGATGGTCGTTGCCCGTTGATGCGCATCATTGACCAGTTTGCGCACTTCCCGGTCGATTTCCTCGGCAATTTCTTCGCTGTAGTTGCGCTGCTCGCCGATCTCGCGGCCCAGGAATACCAATTCTTCCTTCTCGCCGAAGGTCTGCGGGCCGAGCACATCGCTCATGCCGTACTGCGTGACCATCCGCCGTGCCAGCGAGGTCACCCGCTCCAGGTCGTTGCTGGCGCCGGTGGTGATGTCACCAAAGACCTCTTCCTCGGCCACGCGGCCGCCCAGCAGCCCGGCAAGCTCATCCCGGAACCGCTCGCGGCTGAAGAGCAGACGATCTTCTTCCGGCAGCGGCATGGTGTAGCCGAGCGCCATCCCCCGGCTGACGATAGTAATCTTGTGGACGGGATCGGAGTTTGGGAGCATCTGCATGACTACAGCGTGACCGGCCTCGTGATAGGCCACAATCTCGCGCTCCTCATCGCTGATCAGACGGCTGCGCCGTTCCGGGCCGGCGATCACCCGCTCCACAGCCTCCTGGAACTCCGGCATCCCGATCGCCCGCTTATTCCGCCGCGCCGCCAGGATCGCCGCCTCGTTCACCAGGTTCTCGATGTCCGCGCCCGCAAAGCCCGGCGTCCCCTTGGCGATCGTCGCCAGGTTGATGTCCGCCTCCAGTGGCTTCCCCTTGATATGCACGTTCAGGATCGCCTCCCGCCCCTTGGCGTCCGGCCGATCCATCACCACCTGCCGGTCAAACCGCCCCGGCCGCAGCAGCGCCGGGTCCAGGATGTCCGGCCGGTTCGTCGCCGCGATCAGGATCACGTTCGTGTCGGTGTCGAAGCCGTCCATCTCCACCAGGATCTGGTTCAGCGTCTGTTCCCGCTCGTCGTGGCTGCCGCCCAGCCCCGCGCCGCGCTGCCGCCCCACCGCATCGATCTCATCGATAAAGATGATGCACGGCGAATTCTTCTTTGCCTGCTCGAACAGGTCACGCACCCGGCTGGCGCCGACACCCACGAACATCTCCACGAACTCCGAGCCGGAGATCGAGAAGAAGGGCACGCCAGCCTCGCCCGAGATCGCCTTGGCCATCAGCGTCTTGCCGGTGCCGGGTGGCCCGATCAGCAGCACGCCCTTGGGAATGCGTGCGCCCAGCGACGCGAATTTCTCCGGCTCCTTCAGGAATTCCACGACCTCCTGGAGTTCCTGCTTGGCTTCCTCCGCACCCGCCACATCCTGGAAGGTGACCGTCGGCTTATCACCCGTGAACACCCGCGCCTTGCTCTTCCCAAAGGAAAACGCCTGGTTGCCCGCGCCCTGGGCTTGCCGCATCAAAAAGATGAAGAACCCAACCATCAACAGCAGCGGCACCACAGAAAAGAGCAGCGGCGAGATGTTCGTCCAGATGCTCGGCACTTTCACCTGGATGACGATCTGGTCTGCGCCTGCGCCGAAGGCGCTGGCAGGCACGCCCAAATCCTGCAGGGCCTCGACCACGCTGCCGCGATCTTCCTTCCGCGACTTGTAGGTCTTGCCATCCTCTGTTTCAACCGTCAGGTCTTGGCCGTTGACCGTGATACGATCCACCTCGCCCGCACGCGCCAGCTTGGCCACCTCACCGATATCCATGGTGGGGGTATTGCCCTCGCCATTGCGCGTCAGACTGACCACCAGGAAAGCCACCAGCATCATGGCCACGACGATATAGAGAACACTGTTTCGCATCGAACGCATATTGTCCATCACACCACTCTGGCACAGCTTCAAGAGCACTTATGCCGCCTGGATAGTGTAGCACAATGGGAAGTGCCCGTCAAAGCACATTCACATCCTGCGCCACTTCTGCTTTTCCGCAGCGCACAGTTTCGCACATTTGGCGCCCCGGCTCCGTAGTATGCCTTCCGGTAACAGCCGCTTGCCGTCTACCGAAATTGCGTTCCCGCACCATCTCTATTTTGGCCGCACTTCGCAGGGATGCTATAATCGCCCCACCTTGAGTTCAAACGGAGGCTCTCACTTGCACGGCATCGAAACAAAGATCGTCGAATTCCTGACCACCGTGATCCAGGGCATCGGCTGGCCGGGGGTTGCTGTCATCATGGCGCTGGAGAGCGCCAACATCCCCATCCCCAGCGAGGTCACGATGCCGCTGGCAGGCTGGATGCTGGTGCAGGCACGCGGCATGAGCGCGTGGCAGGCGGTGTGGTGGGGCGGACTGTTCGGAGCGATCGGCCGTACCATCGGCTCTGCACTGAGTTATTGGCTGGGCGCGTGGGGTGGCCGGCCGCTGATCAAGCGCTACGGCCGCTGGATCATGGTCAGCGAGGAAGATCTGGAGAACGCGGACAAGTGGTTTGCTCGCTGGGGCGATTGGGCGGCGTTTATCTCCCGCCTGTTGCCCATCGTGCGCACCTTCATCTCTTTCCCGGCCGGAGTTACCAGGATCAAATTCTGGCGCTTCCTGACCTTCACCTTCCTCGGTTCGTTTGTCTGGTGCGGGCTGTTAGCGTTGGGCGGCTACTATCTGGGCGTAAACTGGGAAGAACTGCGCCGCGATCATGCGGCCGTTCGACATCCCCATCGCCATGGTGATCGTGGCATTCGTAGCCTACTACATCTACCATCACATGCAGCGAGGAAGCGGCGGGCAGACGAAATAGCAATGGCATGTTAGCGATAGCGGATGGAGGACGTGTCGCCCCATCTGCCTAGGCCATAGCATATGCCCTTCGTCGCCACCACCACGAGATCCCCTGAACGGTTCACATCGAATGGTTCTTCCGGTCAGCGTCATCCGGCCGTAGGTGCACGGTCTCGCTGAAGCCGGCCTCGGCCAGCGCGGCGAGCAGGTCGGCCTGGAACAGCGGCCGGTGCGGGGTGGTGTGAACCTCGACCTGCCAGTTTGGCGTGTCCTTCCGGAACAAGGCGATGTGGAACGCGATGCGCCCGGCGGGTGCGTCGTAGTCGGCGAAGCGCCACACCAGCACCTCCTGCCCATCCAGTTCGCCGCCCTGCGCCATGAACCAGCGCGGCTGACCCTGCCAGCGCAGATCGTAGTTCAGATTTTGCAGGACGAGCGCCCCGCCCGGTCCGCAGCACGCCGGCCATCCCCCGCAGCGCCGCCACCAGGTCGTCCTGCGTCAGCAGATGCGGCAACGAGTTGCCCAGGCAGAGGACGGCGTCGTAGGTGGGTTCGGCGTTCGCCAGCCCTTGGGAGGGGAGAGGTTCGCCAGATCCGCTGCGACGAGCAAACGGCACACGAGGCCGGCTCGCCGCGGCCTTCTGCTGCGCCAGCGCGATCATCACGGGGCTGACGTCAGCGCCTACCACATCGTAATCCTGTCGCGCCAGCCAGAGCGCATGTCCTCCGCTGCCGCAGGCCGCGTCCAGCACCCGTTTAGCACCCGCTCCCTCAAGTATTGACGCCAGGAACGGCCCTTCCGCCGCCAGCCGCGCCTCCCAGTCGGTCATCACGTCGAACATCGGCGCCAACGCGTCGTAGAAATCAGTTGGGTTGTCCATCATCGCTCCCTGCCTGAGCTGGTCATTCGTCATTCGTCATTCGTCACGCCCCCGCTTCCCGCTCCAGCGCCTCGGCCAGCGCCAGGTATTTCTCGTGTACCCCTTCGCCGGTGTCCTCATGCTCGACGCGCTCGAAATCGTCGGCGACCTGCGCCTGCCTGGCAACTGGGATCACCTGATCTGCCAACGGGAAGAGGATGCCGTTCTCCTTCTGGATATGCTGGCGCAAGAGCGCAGCGTAGCCGCGGGCATTGCTGACCACTGCGTCGCGGGCCGTGCTATCGCCTGCCGCTAACCGGTTGGCCGCCTCCCACATCCCGCGTGAAGGCGCGGCCCTGCTCATGTTCTGTCAACATCACGGCGATCGGACCGGTCTGTTTGGGCAGGCCAGCCGCGGCCATCGCCTCGAACAGGACGCCCTCTTCTTTCTTGTGATGACAGCCGTCGGCGAAACCTTTGATGAAGTCAGCCGCATCCAGGAAAAAACCTGGACGCACTTCTTGCCCCTCGGCCAGACGGTCTGCCTCGACTTCGAGCGTCGCAATGACGCGCAGGATCACTTCGTGTTCTTGCATGAGAATATCCGTTGCTTGCATCGTGTCCCTCCATCTTGTTCAACGCTTTGATATCACGCGTGTATGATACAAGCAAGTCACCCATCTGTCAGGTACATTTGTCTCAACGAAGGGATGAGAGCGCAGAATGCAGCCGAAAATTCGCGATTCGTGGGTGTGCTTCAATTTGGCGACTGACACGCTCGCTGAGCCCTTTGGAGACTGACAAGCTCAGGGCACGATTCGCCCCAGGATTGAAATGCATCCGTGATTCGCGACGCGGCGACGCGTTTGACCGTTGACACATCTCGCCGAACGTGATAAGGTGAGCGTATCAAGCTTTTTGGTTATCTGTCACCCTGCAAAAGGAGCACAGCATGCACAAAACGTTCGGGCTGGGGCTCGCGTTCGTTCTGCTTGTCAGTATGCTCGCCAGCAGCGGATTGGCCGCAGCGCCCGCTGGCCCAGGTGCGGCGCCCGACGATCCGGACGCGGCACTGGCGCCAATGGCGTGTGCTCCGGATGGGACACAAGCCAGTGGGGCCAAGTATCGCATCTGTATGCCGGCGTTCGCCTGGAACGGCGACCTGCTCGTCTACGCCCACGGCTACGTGGCCCCGAACGAGCCGGTCGGCATCCCAGAGGACCAGCTTCATCTGGGCGACACCTATATCCCGGACGCGGCCAATTTGCTCGGCTACGCCTTCGCCACCACCAGTTACAGCGTCAACGGATTGGCAGTCAAGCAGGGGTTGCCCGACCTGGTGGACCTGGTGAACATCTTCAGAACCCAACATCCGACGCTCAAACGCGTGATACTCATCGGCGTATCGGAGGGCGGGCTGATCACCACCCTGGCGACCGAGCAGTATCCTGACGTCTTCAACGGCGGTCTGGCCGCGTGCGGGCCCATCGGCGACTTCCGGCGGCATACCAACTATGTGGCCGACTTCCGGGTCGTGTTTGATTACTTCTTTCCCGGCCTGATCCCGGGCAGTGCGGTCAGTATCCCTGAACCGCTGATTGCCAATTGGTCGACCTACTACACCACGACCGTAGCGCCCGTCATCGCGGCGCCGGGCAGCGCCATCAGCGTGACACAACTCCTGAATGTCACAGGGGTGCCCTACATCCCCGGCGACGCGGCGACCATCAACGAGGGCATCAGCCAAGAGTTGTGGTACAACGTCATGGCGACCAACGACGCGGTCGCCAAACTGGGCGGGCAGCCGTTCGACAACCACGACCGTGTCTACACAGGTTCACTGAACGATACCGCGCTGAATGCCGGCGTGCAACGTTACAGCGGCAGCCCGGCCGCGTGGGCGGAGATCGACGCACACTATGAGACCGCCGGGCGTCCGAGGGTCCCGCTGGTGACCAGCCACACCACCAACGACCAGACAGTACCCTACTGGCACCAGACGCTGTATCGCGCCAAGGTCGTCGCAAACAACCTGACCTATCGGCATGATCTGATCAGGATAGATCGCTTTGGACACTGCAATTTCACCCTTTCTGAGCTTATCACAGCCCTGCAACTGCTGCAGCAGCGCATCGAGAACCCGGTGCCCACACCTGCCGCAACAGTCACGGTGACTGCCACCGCGACCCAAACACCAACGTCCACCGTGACGCCGACCGTGACGCCGACCGCAACGCATATTGTGGCGCCGACCATGACGCCGACTGTGACACCCACGGCCACCCGAACGCCAGTGGTGCGAACCTTCCGAACCTGGCTGCCGGTGGTGCTCCGGTAGAAGCGTCAGCGGTGGCTGACCCGCGCCCAAAGCGTCCCGCGCATTGCGCCGCAAGAGCGCAATGCGCGGGACGCTTGTTGCCTGGCTCGATCCGTAGCTTATCAGAATTCGACGTACGAGGATTCGATCTGGCCGGAGGCAGCCAGACCTTGCGGCCCATGCCGGAACTGCGTTTCATATAGATTGGCATAGAGGCCGCCGACGCGCCAGCAGCTCAGGGTGAGTCCCCTGCTCCACGAGCACCTCGACCAGCACCAGGTATTTCGCATGTACCCCTTCGCCGGTGTCCTCGTGCTCGACGCGCTCGAAATCGTCGGCGACCTGCGCCTGCCTGGCAACTGGGATCACCTGATCGGCCAACGGGAAGAGGATGCCGTTCTCCTTCTGGATATGCTGGCGCAAGAGCGCAGCGTAGCCGCGGGCATTGCTGACCACTGCGTCGCGGGCCGTGCTATCGCCTGCCGCTAACCGGTTGGCCGCCTCCCACATCCCGCGCGTGAAGGCGCGGCCCTGCTCATGTTCTGTCAACATCACGGCGATCGGGCCGGTCTGTTTGGGCAGGCCAGCCGCGGCCATCGCCTCGAACAGGACGCCCTCTTCTTTCTTGTGATGACAGCCGTCGGCGAAACCTTTGATGAAGTCAGCCGCATCCAGGAAAAAACCTGGACGCACTTCTTGCCCCTCGGCCAGACGGTCTGCCTCGACTTCGAGCGTCGCAATGACGCGCAGGATCACTTCGTGTTCTTGCATGAGAATATCCGTTGCTTGCATCGTGTCCCTCCATCTTGTTCAACGCTTTGATATCACGCGTGTATGATACAAGCAAGTCACCCATCTGTCAGGTACATTTGTCTCAACGAAGGGATGAGAGCACAGAACGCAGCCGAAAATTCGCGATTCGTGGGTGTGCTTCAATTTGGCGACTGACACGCTCGCTGAGCCCTTTGGAGACTGACAAGCTCAGGGCACGATTCGCCCCAGGATTGAAATGCATCCGTGATTCGCGAACGCGGCGACGCGTTTGACCGTTGACACATCTCGCCGAACGTGATAAGGTGAGCGTATCAAGCTTTTTGGTTATCTGTCACCCTGCAAAAGGAGCACAGCATGCACAAAACGTTCGGGCTGGGGCTCGCGTTCGTTCTGCTTGTCAGTATGCTCGCCAGCAGCGGATTGGCCGCAGCACCCGCTGGCCCAGGTGCGGCGCCCGACGATCCGGACGCGGCACTGGCGCCAATGGCGTGTGCTCCGGATGGGACACAAGCCAGTGGGGCCAAGTATCGCATCTGTATGCCGGCGTTCGCCTGGAACGGCGACCTGCTCGTCTACGCCCACGGCTACGTGGCCCCGAACGAGCCGGTCGGCATCCCAGAGGACCAGCTTCGTCTGGGCGATACCTATATCCCGGACGCGGCCAATTTGCTCGGCTACGCCTTCGCCACCACCAGTTACAGCGTTAACGGGTTGGCGATCAGGCAGGGTTTGCCCGACCTGGTGGACCTGGTGAGCATCTTCAGAGCCCAGCACCCGACGCTCAAGCGTGTGATCCTGGTCGGTGTGTCGGAAGGTGGGCTGATCACCACCCTGGCCACAGAACAGTATCCGGCCGTCTTCAACGGAGGGTTGGCCGCGTGCGGCCCCATCGGCGACTTCCGGCGGCACACTAACTATGTGGCCGACTTCCGGATCGTGTTCGATTACTTCTTTCCCGGCCTGATCCCGGGCAGTGCAGTTAATATCCCCGAACCGCTGATCGCCAACTGGCCGACCTACTACACCACGACCGTGGCGCCGGTCATCGCGACGCCGGGCAGCGCCATCAGCGTGACACAACTCCTAAATGTCACGGGCGTGCCCTACGATCTGAGCGTCCCAGCGACCATTGCCGAGGGCATCAGCCAGGAGTTGTGGTACAACGTGATGGCGACCAACGACGCGGTCATCAAACTGGGCGGGCAGCCATTCGACAACCACGACCGTGCCTATGCCGGCTCACTGAACGATGCCGCGTTGAATGCCGGTGTGCAGCGTTATGTCGGCAGCCCCGCCGCATGGGCGGAGATCGATGCACACTATCAGACCGCGGGGCGCCCTATGGTCCCCCTGGTGACAATCCATACCACCAACGACCAAACGGTACCCTACTGGCACCAGACGCTATACCGAGACAAGGTCGTCGCGCACAACCTGACCTTTCGCCATGATCTCATCAGGGTGGATCGCTTCGGACACTGCAATTTCACCCTTTCTGAGCTCATCGCGGGCCTGCAACTGTTGCAGCAGCGCATCGAGAACCCGGTGCCCACACCTGCCGCAACAGTCACGGTGACTGCCACCACGACCCAAACACCAACGTCCACCGTGACGCCGACCGTGACGCCGACCGCAACGCATATTGTGGCGCCGACCATGACGCCGACTGTGACACCCACGGCCACCCGAACGCCAGTGGTGCGAACCTTCCGAACCTGGCTGCCGGTGGTGTTCCGGTAGCAGCGTCAGCGGTGGCTGACTTGCGCCCAGAACGTCCTGCACATTGCGCCTCAAAAACGCCTCGTGCGGGACGTATTTTTGCCTGACCCGATTTGCATCCGATCAGGTCACGTCGTATGGGGATACGATCTCGCCGGAGGCAGCCAGATCAATCCGTCCGTGCCGGAACTGCGTTTCGTACAAATCGGCGTACAACCCGCCGCGCGCCAGCAACTCGGCGTGGGTGCCCTGCTCCACCAAGCGGCCATGATCCAGCACCAGGATCGTGTCCGCAGACAGGATGGTGCTGAGCCGGTGGGCGATCACCAGACTCGTCCGGTCCACCATGATCCGCACCAACGCCTCCTGGATCAGCGCCTCCGACTGGCTGTCGAGCGATGACGTGGCCTCGTCCAACACCAGGATCTTCGGATCCTTGAGGATGACCCGGGCGATCGCCATCCGCTGCTTCTCGCCCCCGGAAAGACGGTAGCCGCGGTTGCCGACGATCGTGTCGTAGCCATCCGGCAGGTCGACGATGAAGTCATGGATGTTCGCCGCCCGGCACGCGGCCACGATCTGCTCGTCGGTCGCGTCGGGCCGCGCGTAGAGCAGGTTGGCCCGGATCGTGTCGTTGAACAGATACGTCTCCTGCGTCACCATGCCGATCTGGCTAGCCAGCGTGTCCAACGTCAGTTCCCGGATGTCGTGCCCGTCGATGCGGATCGCGCCGGCGGTCGGATCGTAGAGCCGCGGCAGCAGATAGGTCACGGTGGTCTTGCCCGCGCCGCTCGGGCCTACCAGCGCGGCCAGACGCCCCGGCTTGACCTCGAAGCTCACGTCGCACAGCGCATAACGCGTGTCGCCGTCGGCGGCCGGCGGGAGATCGTCGGCTGACGACGCGTCGGTACGCTCGCTTTTCGGCCGCTCGATCTTGAGCGCGCCGCTCTCCTGCGACAAGGGCGGCAGCGATCCGCCGCGTCCCCGACCGAAGCGCGCCACCTCAGCCAGCCCTGCGGCCGCGCCGGGCACGTTTTCGCCCGGTTGATAGCTGAACGAGACCCCCTCGAATTGGACCCAGCCCTGCACCGAGCTCAAGCGCAGCGCGTCCGCTGGCTCCGAAATCTCCGCAGGCAGATCGAGCGCTTCGAACACCCGCTCGAAGCTGACCATCGACGTGGCAAAATCGACCCGGGCGTTGGTCAGCGCGGACAGCGGGCCGTAGAGCATCCCCAGGTACGCGGTGAACGCGACCACCGTGCCGAGGGTGAACGTGCCCTGGAGCACCAACATGCCGCCGGCCCAAAACACCAACGCCGTCCCGACCGCGCTGATCAACCCCACCGTCAGGAAGAACCAACGCATCAGGAACGCCTGCCGCACACCGGCGCGGCGCACGCGGGCCGCGCGCTCGCTGAAGCGCATCACCTCGCTCAATGTCCGCCCGAACAGCTTCACCAGCAGCGCGCCGCTGACGTTGAGCGTCTCTTCCATCATGGCGTTCATCTCAGCGTTATACATCATCTGCTCGCGCACGACGCCGCGCACGCGCCGGCCCAGGACGCGCGCCGGGATCAGGAAGAGCGGCAGCACCACGATGGCCAGCAGCGTCAGCCGCCACTCCAGCCGCAGCATGATCGCCAGCACGAAGACCAGCGTCACGACGTTCGTCACCAGGTCCACAAAGGTGCCGGTGACCGCCCGCTGCGCGCCGCCGACGTCGTTGTTGAGCCGCGACATCAGCTCGCCCGTCTTGGTGTGGGTGAAGAAGCGCAGCGACATGTGCTGCAAATGGCCGTAGAGCGCCACCCGCAGATCGTAGATCACCCCTTCGCCGACGATCGCGCTGAGAAAACGCTGGCCCACGCCGAGCAGCCCGCTGAGGAGCGCCACCGCGACCATCGCCAGCGCCAACAGGGTCAGACGCACGACATCCCCCTGCGGCAGCGCGTAGTCGATCAGGTTGCGTGTCAACAGGGGCGGGATGAGGTTCAGTAGCGTGATCGCGAGGATCAGCGCCAGCATGAGCGCGATCTTGCCAGCGTAGGGCCGGCCGTACGCGGCCGCTCGTCGCACGAGCGCCCAACTCACCTGGGGACGATCTTGCTTCTCATCGTAGCGGATAAACGACCACCAACCACCATCATGCATGTTTGATCCTTTCCAAGCGCCTCAATCGCGCAATCCGGGTTCATCCGGCAGTCTGCAAGGTTAGGAGCGTCACTTCGGGCCGGCAGTTCAATCGTGCCCTAAGCCGGTTTGCGCCTACCCCGCGGTTCGTGTACAGCCACAGATCTCCCACACGATACGCGCCGGCAGGATATTTCTCGGCCAGATAAGGCAGGATCGGCGCGCCCAAACCTGGGAGACGCACCTGGCCGCCGTGACTGTGGCCCGAGAGCTGAAGGAGGAGTGATGCCGCCCCTTTCAGATCAGCCACCTCATCGGCGTAATCCGGCTCATGAGCCAAAAGAACGACGGGCGCGCCGGCCGGCACATCCGCAAGCGCCCGCGGCAAATCAGCGCGCCGCTCCCAAACGTCATCCACACCCGCCAACCAGAGGGTCTGGCCAGCGCGCGCCAGCGGAACGGCCTCGTTGAGCAACAGCCGCACACCAGCCGTTCGGATGTACTCGCCAACCACCCCGGCATCCGTCCAATGATCGTGGTTGCCGAGGATCGCGTAGACACCGAGCGGCGCTTGCAACGCGGCGAGGAGCGGAACAAGCGTTGCGGCATGGTCCGCCCAACCGCTGACGAAATCACCGGTCAGAACGAGGAGGTCTGCCTCGGTTGCCGCCGCCATTCCCACTGCGCGGGCGATGTGTGCGTGAGGTGTCGGCCCCGCATGCAGATCGCTCAACTGGGCAATACGCAACCCATCGAAGGCCTTCGGAAGTCCAGCCAGAGGCAGCGTCACGCGCTCCAACGCAAGCCAGTCCGGCTCCATTCCAAACGCATAGGAGACTCCGGCCGCCCCAGCCAGCACCGAAGCGCCGGCGATCAAGCCGAGGCGCCGCAAAAAGCTACGCCGGTTCATTGTGTAGGAGCCACTATCAATACCCACGAATCTGATTACCTGCCTAACAGCCGCTGGAGGAGGATCTCCGCGGCCCGCTTGTCCAGCGGGCTGTTAAAGTTCCCGCATTTCGGGCTTTGGACGCAGCTTGGGCAGCCGTCGCCGCAGGGGCAGCCGCGGATCGCGTCCAGCGTCGCGGCCCACAGCTCCGGCAGCAAGCTCGAACCCCTTCTCGGCGATCCCCACGCCGCCCGGAAAGCCGTCGTAGATGAAGATCTGCGCCGCGTCCGTGTCGGGGTGGCGCGGGGTGCTCAGCCCGCCGATGTCCCACCGGTCGCACATGGCGAAGAGCGGCAGGATGCCGATGGCCGCGTGCTCGGCTGCATGGATGCCGCCCAGGAAATCCAGCCCGCGGCCCGCCAGCTCGCGCGGCAGATCGTCGGGCAGATCCCACCACACGGCGGCTGTTTCATACTCGGCCAACGGCATCTCCAGCGGCACGTCCTCCAGCACTTCCTCGGAGAACTGCCGCAGCCGCCGATAGCCGATCACCTGGCTGCGCACGCGCACCCGGCCCCAGTAGGCATCGGTCGTTCTCAGCACACGATGGCGCAGTGAACGGACAATCTGCACGTCGTTGAGTTCGCGCGGATGTGTGTAGGAATCGCCGGTGGTGGGTGAAACGATCGCATGACGCAGGCTCGGGTTGAACTCCTGCACCAGGAACGCCTCGCCCTGGTGCAAGTAGACCGCGCCGGGATGCACCCGCATCGGCGCGCTGCTGGCGTTCAGTTCCTCGATCATCCGGTAGTTGTCAGCCGCGTTCAGCACCGCGAACCGCTCGCCCTGGGCGTCGCGCAGGCTGAACCCCTCCGCCGGATAGTCGCGGCGCGCATACACCCACTTCTCGCCCGTGTAACGCACGATCTCATCGTTCTCCAGGCCGATCATGGCCTCCACAAAGCCGGGGCCGAACAACTTCTCGTCGTCGTTGAGACCTGCCGGGTCCGGCGAACCTGCCAGATCTTCGCCGGCTACCCGCAGCGGGGTTTCGTGCGCCGCGCACGGCAGGTGGCGCCGGAGGATGTAGACGTTATCCGGGTCCAGCAGCGCGTTCTCGTGCGGCTTCCCCAGCAGCTCATCCGGGTGGCGCATGTAGTACTGGTCGAGCGGATCCCCCAGCGCGATCAGCAGCGCGAGCGACGGATCTTTGCCGCGGCCCGCGCGGCCGGCTTGCTGCCACAGGCTGGCGATCGTGCCCGGATAACCCACCAGCAGCGCGGCGTCGAGCCCGCCCACGTCGATACCCAGCTCCAGCGCGGTGGTCGCGGTGACGCCCAGCAGCCGGCCGCCGAACAGCTCGCGCTCGATGCGCCGGCGTTCCTCCGGCAGATAGCCGGCCCGGTACGCGGCGATCCGTTCGACCAATTCAGGGTGCGTCTTCCGCAGCCCCTCACGCGCATACCGCAGCAGCAGCTCGGCGATCACGCGCGCGGGTGAAGGCGATCGTGCGCACGCCCTGCCCCACCAACGCGGTGAACAGATCGGTGGCCTCGCCGTTCGCGCTGCGCCGCGCCTTCTTGGCGCGATCCACGAACGGCGGATTCCACAGGGCAAAGGTGCGCGGCCCGTGCGGCGAGCCGTCGTCGCTGATCACCTTGGCGGTGAGCCCGGTCAGCAACTCAAAGTGCTCGGCCGGATTGGCGATGGTGGCCGAAGTGGCGATGAAGACGAGGTTGGAAGCTGGAAACTGGAAACTGGAAACTGCTGGCTCCTGACGCCTGACGCCTGATGCCTGGTACACCCCACACACTCGCCGCAACCGGCGCAGCACACACGCGACCTGCGAGCCGAAGACGCCGCGGTAGGTGTGCGCCTCGTCGATCACGACATAGCGCAGGTGGCGGAAGAACTCGGCCCAGAGCGGGTGGTTCGGCAGGATGCCGGCGTGGAGCATGTCGGGGTTGGTCAGCAGCACGCGCGCGCTGCGGCGGATGCGGCTGCGCGCGGCCTGGGGCGTGTCGCCATCGTAGGTCGCGGCCAGCGGGTTGATGATGCCCTCGCCCGCGGCCTTGACCAGCGCGTTCCATTTGCCGAGCTGATCCTGCGCCAGCGCCTTGGTCGGATAGATGTACAGGGCGCGCGCCAATGGGTCACGTGCCAGCGCCTCCAGCACCGGCACGTTGAAGCACAACGTCTTGCCGCTGGCCGTCGAGGTAGCGACGACGACGTTCTGGCCCGCCAGCGCGGCGTTGATCGCCTCAGCCTGGTGCGTGTAGAGCCGCTCGGCGCCGGTTGCAGCCAACGCCCGTTCCACCGGCGGGCTCAAAGGCGCGTTCAAGTGTCCGTAGCGCGGCCGCCGCGCAGGCAAAGTCTGAACATGCGCCAGTTGGCCCGCGTAGCCGCGCTTGCGGCGCAAGGAGTCAAGGAAGGCGACAGGATTGAAAGTCATCTCAGCAAAAAACGCCGCGTCGTGCGTCTATATGACATGGTTGTTTGGGTTTTCCGCTAGGAGTCCCTCACGGACCGCAGCTTTCAATTGGTCATCATCGGCGGAGACAAACAGCAGAGGGGGGAGGCGCATCGCGCTGCGGACTGCGTGCAGTTCAACTGCCGCAGCCAAATGAACTGCGTCATACCCGCGGAGTCCATGCGCTTCAGCGAGACGCATGGCAGTGTCGGTGACCGTTGCGCTGATCTCCACGAGCTGATACTGTTGCTGCCAGTCTGCTTTGAAGTCCGCGGCGGCGCGCACTGCGGCAGGAAGGCTCAGTTCGCCCATACGGACCTTGCGAAAAATCGCCGCGATCATCTCCGGTCCAGTGATACGCGCGGTGTAGAAATCAGCTTTGGCCGAACGATCGGTCAACGCAATCATCCAGGCGGTCCCGGACTCAAGGGCGTAACACTTAACCAGCGCGCTCGTATCCAGGTAGCAGACTACCATCAACGACGCTCTGCGATGATCAATGCAGACAGGGGTTGGCCTTCTACTTGCACCTGCGCACGAGCCGCTGTGGTTTCAGCGGTGGCAGGCGCGCACAATTCTTTGAGCAGACCCTTCTCCATCAGCCTCTCTTTGAATGCTTTCTCCGAAAACGACGATAGCGTGTATTTTCGCCGTTCTGAGCGCACCCGCACCTCGACCTCAGCCCCTTCGGTCAAGTGAATGCTGTCAGGCAGCACAATCATCCGGTCTTTAACCACCCCACGCACAACTAACACGGGAACCCTCCATTCTCTGATATATCGGCACGGACATTTCTGACCCTATTCTAATGCAATCAGGGCCCCTGTCAAACATCTCTGGCATCGGGATGGGACCGCAATTCGGGCAGAATGACCGCCTATGCTACAATCGTCGCGCTGCTACTTCATTCATGAAAGGCCCTAATCACATGTACGCGCTACTTTCCGAGCAGATGCTGGTCCTGTTCGCCATCCTTGCCATCGGCTCGTTGATCGGCCATTTGTCCTGGCGCGGTTTGTCGCTGGGCACGGCCGCGGTCTTTTTCGTTGGGCTGGCGTTCGGCCATTTCGGCTACACCATACCCAGGCCGATCATGGATCTCGGGCTGCTGCTGTTCCTCTACGCGGTCGGCTTGCAGGCCGGGCCGCGCTTCTTCCGCACCTTCCGAAAGCAGGGCTGGCAGTTCGTGGTGATCGCGGGCGCGTCACTGCTGGCAGCCGCGGGTGTGACCGTCGTGCTGGCTCGCCTGCTGAACCTCCCCTATGCGTTGGCCGCGGGGATGTTCACCGGCGCGGTGACGAACACGCCCGCGCTGGCCGGCGCGATCGATACGGTCGCTCGGATCGAGCCGCTCCAAACCGCCACAGTTTCCGTGGGCTACGGCATCGCCTATCCGTTCAGCATCGTCGGGGTGACGCTGCTCGTGCAGTTCTTGCCCAAGCTGCTGCGCCGCGACGTCAAGACCGCAGAGGAGCAATGGCAGGCCCAGCAGCTCCACGAGCGCCCGGCGCTGCAGAAGCGCCAATTCTGCGTGAGCAACCCGAACCTGGATGGAAAGCGCCTGGGCGACCTCGACACCCACCGGCTGAGCCAGGTCAACATCTCACGCGTCCGGCACGGCGAGCAGGTCTTGGCGGCCACACCTGAAGTCGTCCTGCACACGGGCGATGCGCTGCTGGCCGTGGGGACCGAGGAGGAACTGAACAAACTGCGGCTGCTGATCGGCGAGGAATGTGACGTGGCGATGGAGACGAACACCCGGGCGGTGAGCCGCGACCTGACCATGACCGACAAGACGCTTGCAGGCAAGCGGCTGCTGGATCTCCACGTGTGGGAACGCTACAACGTGATCATCACCCGCATCCGGCGGCAGGGGCTGGAGATCACGCCCCTCGGCACCAGCACGCTGGAAATGGGGGATACGCTGCGCGTGGTCGGCGATCAGGTCGCGATCGATCAGTTCGCCAAGGCGATCGGAGGCGACACCCGCCAGGTCGACGAGACCAACATGGTGCCGTTCTTGATCGGCCTGGTGCTGGGCATCGCACTCGGCCTGATCCCGTTTCGGCTCCCGAACGGGATGACGATCAAGCTTGGCGCCGCCGGCGGCGCGTTCCTGGTGAGCCTGATCCTGGGGCATTTCGGCCGTGTCGGCCGGTTCCAGGTCTACGTCCCCGCGGCGGCCAGAAACCTCTCGCGGGAGCTCGGGTTGATGCTCTTCCTGGGCGGCGCGGGCGCCAACGCGGGCACGCAGCTTGCCAAGGTCATGGGCGAGCGGGGCTGGGGCATCTTCGCCGCGGCCGCGCTGATCACCGTGGTAGCCGTAACGGTCACGCTGCTGCTGACGCACGCCATCTACCGGATGAACATCCTGTCCAGCATGGGCCTGACGGCCGGGGTGATGACCAACCCACCGGCGCTGGCCGCCGCCAACACGCTCACCACCACGGACGTGCCCGCGGTGATCTACGCCAGCGCCTTTCCCGTGGTGCTGATCTTCAAAATTCTGCTGGCGCAGTTGTTGGTGCAGATATTGCGCATCCCGTAAGCCGCGCCGCGGACGGTCAGTAATCTTGCTCAGGATATGTCACACCGCGCCTGTACCCGGCGAAGCCGGGTATGGATGCAGGTGTTGCGAAGGGCCGCCGCCCTCCTCGCAATGACTATAGAAAAAGCTGAATGACTGACAAAACTTGGGACCCGGTGAAAGACAGCGTTCCGAGTTGAGAACTGCCGCGGATTTACGCGGACACCTTGCACTGCACCAAACGCAGTGCGGTGCAAGTGTTAGCACAGATCTTTCGTATTTGATCCGCGGAAATCTGTGCTAATCCGCGGCCAAACGCGATTTGTCAGTCCATCAGGTAGCAAAAGATGTTCTTACGAATCCCCTCAAGACTCGAATTCCAGCACATCGGGGTCACCATACAGGGCCGCAATGGCTTGTTCCTGCCCCGGCGCCGATCCGGTCACCTGCCAGACCGTCTGCATGGTATCGCCGCGCTTGCTCTGACTGTCGCAGTGCGCCTGTAAACCGCAGCGCTGGAATGTTGCCTGCAAGTCGGGCCTGCGATCGGGAGTGATATGGGTGGTGATCGTGTACGCCCGCGACACGGAACGGACGATCCGCCGCTCAAGCCGCGGCAACACCGCCGCGACAAAACAGCATCAACGCAGTCGCAATCCCGGCAAAGAGCAGGTATCCGGCGCCGATGCCGATGCCCAGTGCGGCTGCCGCCCAAATGCTGGCAGCGGTCGTGATCCCGCGCACCTCGCCCCGCTCATGCAGGATCACGCCGGCGCCGATGAAGCCCACCCCCGTCACGATCTGCGCGGCGATGCGGGCCGGATCGCTGGGCCCGCCGATCCTGATGGAGAACATGGTGAACAGCGCGGCCCCCACGCAGATCAGCATCATCGTGCGGAGGCCGGCTGCCTTGTAATGCAGTTCGCGCTCGATGCCGATCAGCCCGCCGATGAACATCGCGAACAGCAGCCGGATGATCTCAGCCAGGCCGATGATCCAGGCATTGGGTTCGATCATGGCCCACCTCCCCTTTGCTCAGATCGGCTTGACCGCGCGCGTGGCGAAAAAGGTCGGCATATGCTCCGAGATAAGATCGTTCTCCTGGGGCGGATAGCGATCCTCGAAGAAACCTGCGATCAGGAATCCTGCGGCGAGCTGCCCGCCGATCTGATCGTCCAGCGTGTGGCTGAACTCCAGCGGCCAACCCTTCGCCAGATACGCCGCGCGCGCTTCGTCCGATAGGCTCTCGATGTCCGAATAGGGCAGCGTGTACTTCACCTCCAGCCGGTGTTCCCGATCAAGCAGATCAAAGTCGAAAATGTAGTTGATCGGGTTGCTGAAGCCGGCCAGCAGCGCACCGCCGGGCCGCAGGACGCGATACGCTTCCCGCCACACCGGCAGCACATCGGCTGCGAAGACGTTCGAGACGGGGTGGACGATCAGATCGAAGCTGGCGTCGGCGAAGGCCGAGAGGTCGACCATGTCGCCCTCCACCGTGCGGATCGCCAGTCCTTCACGCTCGGCCACCAAGCGGTCCTGGGCGAGCTGGCGCGGCGAGTTGTCGAAGACCGTCACGTGCGCGCCGGCCGCGGCCAGGATCGGCCCCTGCTGCCCGCCGCCCGAAGCCAGACAGAGCACGTCAGCGCCGGCCAGGGGCGGAAACCATGCCCGCGGCACGGGTATCGACGGGGTGAGCACGATCGACCATTCCCCACGCCGCGCCGCGGCGACGACCGCGCTGCTCACCGGGATCGTCCACGGATTGCCCTCCGCCACCTGGCGGTTCCAGGCTTCGCGGTTGTAAGCTCGAATGTCCATTATCTGCCTTCTACCCATCCACTGCACGGCCTTCAGCCGCAACCGAACCCGTCACCACAAAGTCACAAAGACTCAAAGATCTCAAAGGCTTTATGTCTTTGTGTCTTCGTGGTAAGGAAAATTCTCGCCGACAGCGCAAATGTCATAGAGCAATACTATACCAACCTTCGCGCAAGCATGGAAAAGGTCATCGGAATGGTCGTCTTTAGCTCCGGTTTGAGCTTCGGGAAGCCGTCCCAGTATTCATCGCGGTGCTCACCGAAATGCTCAATGACCAAGCCGGCCCCGCGCAATGCCCCGAAGACGGCTCGACAGCGGCCAGAGCCGCTCATACTTGCGCGCCTGCCGCGCCACCGGCACGTCCAGATCGCCGATATAAGTCGAAGGCCACCCCTGGGATGAATCAGCGTGGGCAAAATAGTCATGGCCCGTGGCGACAAGC
Source organism: uncultured Chloroflexia bacterium (assembly GCA_963841825.1). Taxonomy (GTDB): domain Bacteria; phylum Chloroflexota; class Anaerolineae; order CG2-30-64-16; family CG2-30-64-16; genus CAWJEL01. The sequence goes on along the minus strand of CAWJEL010000024.1, from coordinate 93,342 downwards.
GTCTCGGTCTCCAGCTCGAACAGCCAAGTAACCGGATGATCATCGAACACGCTCACGACGCCGCCGGGCTTCAGCAGCCGAGCGATCACCGCGGCCCACCCGTCCAAATCGTGCAGCCAACAAAGCGCGCCGCGGCCCGTGTACACCAGATCGGCCGTGCCATCCAGCTCGTGGGGCGTATCGAGGAGGTCGCACCGATACCAGGTCGCCGGCGCCCCCAACGCCTCACTGACCTGCCGGGCGTTGGCGATGTGCACATCCGAGATATCCACGCCGATCACGCTCGGCACCCCCTCATTCCACAGCGAAAGCGTATCCCGGCCCGACGCACACTGGAGATGAATCGCTGTACGGCACCACGACCGCAGGTCGCCCAGGTTCGCTCGCTCGATCGGGTGCAGGTTGCTCTTGCCCGCCGCCAGGAAGGCGATGGTCTCCGCGATCGCTTCTGAATAGCGTACGGCGCCCTCATTCCACGCGGCGCGATTCGCGGCGTGACGGGCGTGCACCTCCGCCGCGCTCGCGGCCGGTGCACAAAATTCAAACTCAGGCTCGATCATCGCTTCCATCCAGGGCATTTTCCAGAAAAGCCTGCCATTGCGGATACTCGGCCGGATCCCAGATGGCATGCATGTCGGGCAGCGCGTCCTCGATCCGCCAGCCCAGCCGGAGCACCCGGTAAAGCAGGTTGAATGCCGAGGCGCGATAGTTGGCCGCGCAGTGGACGAACAGCCGGCGTCCCGCATAGCGCGCCATCGCGGCGAAGAAGGCATCCAGATCGGCCGCGGTCGGCTCCGCCCAGACCACCGGGATATGCTCGTAGATCAGGCCCAGCGCCGCAACCGTGCCGCGCTCGTCCGGCAGCGCGTACGCTGGGTCAAGCCGGCCCAGGTTGATCACCACCTCAGCGCCGGCTGCGGCCGCCAGCGCCAGTTCCGCCTCGGTCGGCTGGCCGCCGGTGATGAGATCGGGCCCCAAGCGGCGGAAGTTGATGATGCCCTGGAGCGCGCTTTCCAGGATGGCGTCCACCGTCTGCTCGATGTTCAGCGCGCCGTTGTCGATGATCGTCCAGCCCAGATCGGTGCGATTCTGTTCGCCCAGCGAGCGGTGATTGCCGCGGATCGCCTCCGCCAGCACGGCTGTGTCGAAGCCCTTGTTCGTCCGGATCGCGTTGCGCGCCAGCGCGATCTCCAGGGCCGGTTGCAGGAGGATCTTGTGGATCTCACGCGGCGCGAGCATATCCGCCAGACACGCTTGAACATCTGGCTCATGGATTACGTCGTCCACCGCCACCGCGAAACCTGCGTCCGCGTAGAGTGCTGCCATCTGCGCCGCCGCGGTGCGCGCCAGGCGAAACTGGCGGCCGGTCTCCTCGGTGAACTCCGGGACGGGCTGGCTGATGCCCGCCACGACCCACTCCCGCAGATCGTCCACCGGGATGTGCAGGCCGAACGGGAAGCGCCGCATCAGCGCCCTGGCCGTTGCGGTCTTGCCGGCGCCCGGCGCGCCGGTGATCAAGAACAGGGGCAATTGCGGATGAGTCATACAGGTACGCCTACAGTCCCGCGATGAGAGCTTCGATCTCTTGAATCAACGCCGGAAGATTGGATCGCGTGAAGCTCATCTGCGGCGCTGGAACACGGTGATGCTTGATATCTGGAGGGAGATGTTTATAATGACCATGGGGAACTGCTCACCAAGCGTGTAAAGGAACAGCTCGTAATCCTCGGTCGTGCGAAAGGGAGCCGTCATGCCGCGACCCGAATCAAACCGGCCAGGCTGGGCGCCTGACGCTGCCGACGCTGCATCTCGTTCCGATACTCGGCCTGCCGCGTCAGCCAGGTGCGATAGATGCTCGCCCATTCACCGAAATCCAACACCCAACGATCGTCTTCCGGCTCCTCACCGCTCTGATAAGCGGCATAGAACGTCTCTGACCGCACGCCGAACTTTCGTTCGAAGGTCAACAACTCCTCTTCTAGCGCATGAATATCAGCAAGAATGTCACTCAACGTCATGGCTCACCTCACAATCGAGAGTATACAACAAGCACCTCTGGAAGGCAATCGTGTTTCGGTGCCGCCGGCAAGTGACCCAAGGATCAAATACGAAAAATCTGTGCGAACACTTGCACCGCACTGCGTTTGGTGCAGTGCAGGTGTCCGCGTAAATCCGCGGCAGTTCTCAACTTGGAACGCGGTCTTTCACCGGTCCCCAAGTTTTGTCAGTCATTCAGAATGCGCCTACAGTTCCTTCCTCATCCAGAAATACGTCGCTCCCGGCGGATAGCCGACCATTTCGCCCACAACGTGATACCCTTCCTGCTCGTAGAACCCACGCGCCTGGAAGCTGTATGTCGTCAGCATCACATGCGAACAGTCACGCGCCCTGGCTTCCGTCTCGGCCATCCCCAGGAGCGTGCGGCCGTGGCCGAGGCGCCGTAATCCTTCCGCGACCCACAGGATATTGACCTCCAGCCAGCCCCAGTAGGTCGAGCCGATCAAACCGCCCACGATCTCGCCCGCGGCATCTCTGATGAGGATGTCCAAAGGTGCCGGTTCCGCGTTCCGAATCGCTCGATGGTGCTCGGAGTTCGCGTCGTTGAACGCCCTGAGCTGCCGGCGAATGAAGTCCCGCGCCTCAGCGTCGGCCGTCGCGCTCACCGCGCAGTTCAACCCTGCCGGTGTTCCCGAAGACTCACCCATACGACTTCATCCTTCATCCTTCATCCTTCATCCTTCATCCTTCATCCTTCATCCCTCATCCCTCATCCTTCCACACATCACTCCCGCACGTGACCGTCACCGATGGCAATCCACTTGTACGTCGTCAGCTCCTCCAGCCCCATCGGCCCGCGGGCGTGGAGCTTTTGCGTGCTGACCGCCACCTCGGCGCCGAGGCCGAACTGGCCGCCGTCGTTGAAGCGCGTGCTGGCGTTGACGAACACCGCGGCTGAGTTGATCTCGTTGACGAAACGTTCCGCGTTGCGCCAATCGTTCGTCAGAATGCTGTCGGAGTGCTCGGTGCTGTGCTCCTGGATGTGAGCGATCACCTCATCGAGCGAGTCCACGATCTTCACGCCCAGGATCAACGCCATCCACTCGGTGTCGAAGTCGTCCGGGCCGGCGGGCACGACCGTCGCGGAGGTCGCCGCAGACTGCAGGATCGCAAGCGCGTCGGGCGTGGCGCGTAGCTCGACCTTGCTCGCCGCCAGCCGCTCGGCCAGCGCGGGCAGGAATTGCTCAGCGACCGATCGGTGTACCAGCACAGTGTCCAGCGCATTGCAGACGCTCGGTCGCTGCACCTTGGCGTTCTCCACGATGTCGAGCGCCCGGACCAGGTCGGCGCTCTCGTCCACGAAGACGTGGCAGATGCCCATGCCGCCGGTGATCACCGGGATCGTCGCCTGCTCGCGGCAGAGGCGGTGGAGAGCTGCGCCACCGCGCGGGATGATCATGTCCACGTATTTATCCAGCCGCAGCAGTTCGGTCACCAGCGCCCGGTCGGGATCGGTGATCGTCTGCACCGCGGCGGCCGCGATGCCAGAGCGGGCCAACGCGTCCTGGATCACCTGGGTGAGCGCCAGGTTGCTGTGCAGCGTCTCGCTGCCCCCGCGCAGAAACGCCGCGTTGCCGGTCTTGAGGCAGAGCGTGGCGATGTCGATGGTGACGTTCGGCCGCGCCTCGTAGATCACGCCGATGACGCCGATGGGAATACGCCGCTTGCACAGCCGCATCCCGTTGGGAAGCACTCGGCCGTCATATTCCGCGCCGACCGGATCGGGCAGCGTGGCGACACGGCGGGTGTCGTCGGCCAGCGCGGCCAGCCGCTTCTCGTTCAGCAGTAGCCGGTCGAGCAGCGCTTCGCTCAGTCCCTTGGCGCGGCCCGCGGCGATGTCCTCGGCGTTTGCCGCCAGCACAGTCGTGGCCTGCGCTTCGAGCGCGTCGGCGATGGCGAGCAGCGCCGCGTTCTTCCTCGCCGTCGGCAAGATCGCCAGTTGTCGACTCGCCGCGCGCGCCGACTGGCCCATCACAATCAGATCAGACATGGTTCTATCTCCCTCGAAATGGACCATGGACCATAGACCATTGACCATGATCCGAGGCCCACGATCAATCGTCTATCGTCTATCGTCTATCGTCAAACCAAAATCATATCATTCCGATGCACCGCGGCCGGGCCGACGGTATAGCCGAGCAGCTCGGCGATGGCATCCGAGCGGTGACTCTTGATCTGCGCCAGGTCGACGCTGCCGTAGCGGGCGATGCCGCGCGCCAGTCCTTTGCCCTTGGCGTCGACGATCAGCACGGTATCACCACGCTCGAAATCACCTTCGACGGCAACGATCCCCGCCGGCAGCAGACTCCCCCCCCGCTCGCGCAGGGCACGCGCCGCGCCCGCGTCCACCGTGATGCGGCCGGCCGGCGCGGTGCCGCCGAAGATCCAGCGTTTGCGATTCTCCAGCCGTGCTGCCAGGGCTGGGAAGCGCGTCCCGACCGCCTCGCCCTGCGCGGCGCGCACGATCACATCGGTCGCGCGGCCTGCCGCGATGACGACATCGGCGCCGGCGCGGCGGGCCACATCCGCAGCCTGCAACTTGGTGCTCATCCCACCGACACCCAGGCCGCTGACACTGCCGCCGGCGATATGGCGGAGTGTCTCATCGATCGTGCGGACCTCCGGGATGAGCTGGGCGTCAGGATTCGTGCGCGGGTCGGCAGTGAAAAGGCCGGACTGATCGGTCAGCAGCAGCAGCAGATCCGCCTCGGCCAGCAAGGTGATCAGCGCCGACAGGTTATCGTTGTCGCCGACCTTGATCTCGGCCGTCGCCACGGCGTCGTTCTCGTTGATGATCGGGATGATGCCGTGCTCGAGCAGCGCGGCGAGCATGTCACGCGCGTTGAGGAAGCGATCTCGATCAGCGACATCGGCACGCGTCAGCAGCATCTGCCCGACGTGGAGGCCGTAGATGTCAAAGAGGCTCTCCCAGACGTGCATCAGCCAGCTCTGGCCCACCGCCGCCAGCATCTGCTTGGCCGCGACCGTGGGGGGCAGCACGGGGTGGTCGAGCCGCTCGCGTCCGGCCGCGATGGCGCCGGAGGTGACGACGATGACTTCGCACCCCTGGCGGCGAAGCGCGACGCACTGCCGGGCGATCTCAACCATATGCGCGCGGTCAAGATTGGGCGTTCCGCCGGTAAGGACGCTGGTGCCGAGTTTGACGACGATACGTTTGTACATGAGCCTTCACTGTGACGGATGTGTTTGTGCTTCGGAGCGGCATTGTAACGCACGCGCCGAAGACGCGCAATCCGTCGGTGCGGCGGCCTGTAATGGGGTGACGCGTTCAGTCCAGCACCAGCGAGATCTCACCGCCATGATGGATCTCGTGCTCGAGAACGTGCCAGATCATCCAGCCACGCGTAGCGTCCCCAAATATCTCCTGCTCCTCCAGGCTCAGTACGCTGGGCGCAGCAAAGTTCTCTTCCAGGTCGGTTGCGGTCCATCGAGCCAGTGAACTTTCGATCATGGCCCACGTTGCTGCGAGTCCGTCCACCAGCTCCGCCGCACCAATGCTGGGCGGTTCCGCTGATCCACTCGGATCCCAGCGCAGATAGGATGCCAGTTCCGGCTCGCCTTCGCCCATCCACAACTGGAACCACCAAACTCGATTCGCAACAATATGCTGGACGGTTCTGCCAACCGACCATTTCCCCGGTCCCATCGCCAGATCAAGCTGATCCTGGGCCAACGGGGCAACAACGCTGTTGAGCATGCGCTGGTAGGTGGCCCAGCCTTTGTAGAACGTCATCAACGAATATGCAGTTTCGGTCATCTGGGTGTTTCTCCTTATAGTGCGGCGAGGAAATCCAGCACCCGCTGTGTCAGGAGTTCGGCTGCATCCGGGTCATACGAAGGCAGCGAGCTGTCAGCAAAGTAGTGTTGGTCGCCAGGGTAGAGAAAGAGGTTCCCATCATCGGCTTCTTCGATGAGCGCCCGGGCAGCGTCGATGTCGCCCTCACCGACAAAGAAGGGGTCGGCGTCCATGCCATGTACCTGCACCGGCACGCCCGGCGGCCAAGCCTGCCCAAACTCCGAGACCGGCACACAGGAATAGAAGAAAAGCGCCCCGCGCGCTCCGGGCCGGGTTTGGGCCAGCATCTGGGCCGGGACCACGCCCAAAGAGAATCCGGCATAGACCAAAGCCGCGGGGAGACCTTCCACTGCCCGCTGCCCGCGTGCCATCACCTCGCCAAACCCAAGCTCCCTGACGAAGCTCATGCCAGCCTCAATGCTATCGAAGGTGCGGCCATCGAACAGGTCGGGCGTGTGGACGATGTGCCCGGCGTCGCGCAGCGCATCAGCAAACGATACAACGCCTGGGGTTAACCCTTGTACGTGATGGAACAACACAACCTCTGCCATTATCAAACATCCTTTCTGCAATTGCTACAATCACTGGCGCCTTTTCGCGTCCGGTCAGCCGCGCACGACGCACCTTGGGACGACGCCGCAAATGCAACGGCTGGCCCGACTGGCGGAGCGTGTGCGGTCACGCACATCCTACCGCGTGCGCGGCGCCGACCTGGCGCAGAGGGACGCGGAAATTGACCGAATTTTCGGGCTGATGAATCGCTCGCTCGCCCACATACCTGATTTCTCGCCGTGGGAGCGCTCGACTGTCACCGAGTTGCTGGCGCCGTTCCGGCAAATTGCCGACCCTGAGCTGGTCCTTTTTGCTGAGACGCCTGCGGGCGAGGCAGTCGGCTGGCTGCCGGGCATCCCGAACATGAACGAGACGCTGATCGGCGTCAACGGCCTGCGCTACCCGTGGAACTATCTCCAATTGCTGCTGCGGGTGCGCCGCCGGCCCGAATGTCTCGCGGTGAAGAGCGTGCTGGTGCCGCCCGAGTACTGGGACATCGGCGTGGCGGTGCTGCCGATGGATGAGCTGGCGCGTCGGGCGGCGGCCAAGGGGTATCGCTAGAGACGCAGTGAAACGGCTTGAGCGCATTAGTGTGCAAACCGTTTCCAATAACCCTCAGAGACAACTTCGACAACGCCATTGACTATTTTGAGGGCGGTCTCGTCGTCAATCGCGTACGCCGGACCCGCGATGTCGGCCGCCCATCGCTCCGCGTCGGCCAGGGTGTTCCCCGGCATCATCTCGTGGTCCAGGTGCGGGAAGATCGAGAAGTCGACGACCCCCAGGGTTTGGTCGTCCGGCGCGGACCGCCACTCCACGAAGTAGGCGCCGATCCGAGGGGTCATCACCATGCTGCCGGCGCTCACGCCCACCCAGATGGTCTCGGACAGCGACGGCAGAAGATCCGCCAACCCGGACTCCCGCATCCAGTGGCACAGGTATGTCGCGTCGCCGCCGTCCACGAGCAGGGCATCGGCCTCCCGGACCCAGGGGATCCAGCGCTCCTCGCCGATGGTGGGCAGCGCGGTGAGCTCGAGCACGCCCACCGACTTCCAACCAAGGCTGCACATCGTCCACGGGGGCTCGTCAACGATGAAGCGCCGCACTGAGGCCGGTCCGCACATCGGGTGGCCCCATTGCGCCGTCGGGATGCAGAGCGCGGTGGACTCGGCGATTGGCTTGCCCAGCAGGTCGACCAGAGCGTCGCTGATGCTCGGGTTCGTGACACCCCCAGATGTGAGCAGAAATTTCATCATGCCTCTCCTTGATAATTTAAAGACAGACAAAACCCAATCTGGTACAACCAGAGCATCGCCGTCCCACGGTTTGCGCATGAGCGGCGCTCCGGCGCTGACATCAGGATAGCGCTCACGGCGTCCGCTCGATGCGCTTGTTAGGTGCCAACGACCCGGCCCCGGCCCAGAGTGTGCCCGGTGCGTTCGAGCGGCGATCACTCGTGCGGCTCCTCAGGGATCAAGCCATGCTCGCGCAATAGCGCCTGTTCGTCACCAGCCACCCAAGCGAAGATCAGTGGCGTCGAATCCTCGATTTGGAGCATGTAAGTCACGTCGAAATCGATGGTGACCCGACCGCCGTCGGGATGCTCATAGTCCGACGAATAGAAGACCCGCGCCATCTGGTGATGGGTATCGATCGGTGTGAGATCGATCTCGCGCAGCGTCATGCTCCGAGTGCCGATCGAGCGATAGAAGGCGTAGCCCTGCTCGATGGCCTTGAGGAAGTCGTCGTCATTTTGGCCGCACCTGACGCCAGTCGGACCCGCACCGATGAAGTAGGGAGCGAAGGCGCTTCGTACTGCCTCGAGATCCGGCGTCTCCCCGAGCGAGCGATTGAACGCGGCAACGTAGTCCCGAAAGAATCGCTCAATGTCGGCCGTCACAGCATCCTCCATTACCCGGAGTGGGTATCCCATTCAACTTCGCACGCGCTCGGCTTCCCAGCCTTGTGCGTCTAACGATGGAGTTCAGCCGCCCCGGAGGCTGAAGGCCGGAGGGGTCGGTTGCAACGACGTGTTATCCTGCACTACTTTGATCGTCTGAACGACAGACCTTCCGCCTCAAGGGCTTTGCACAGACGGGGTATGGAGCTCGGGCCTATACCGTGCAACTCAAGGACTTCGGCTTCGGTGTACTGCGCCAATTGCGGTGCGGTCAGAATACCTTCGCGTTCCAGCGCGCGCCTCGCCGGAGCACCCACCGCTGCCAGAATCTGCGTGCTGGGATCCCTTCTAGTCTCGCACACGGGGCACGTTGGGCAATCAGAGCTCTTGTAGAATCGGTAACCTTTCGAGCACGTTCGAAGCGATCCGGGTGGCATTCTGTTCAACCTCCATTGAAAAACTGTATCGCAGAGGCCATTGACTATGCCGGATTCTAAATCCCCTCCAACCGCACGTCAAGTCGTTGCAAGCGCACCATGATTTACACACATGTCCTCCAGCGCGGCGGCCTGGCCGCCTGAAGGGGATAGCCCGCTCGATCCTTGACGCCGACCACCGTCCATCGTCCGCCCCAAGCAGGTTCCCCCCATGCGCATCACCCACTGCTGCGCCTACCAGAGCTCAAATGGCCGCCATTCCGCCGTGAGCGAGGCGGTCAGATCGAGGGTTCCAGTTTGCGGTGTCTGATAAACCAGGACGCACTCGTCCGGCGTCACCTCGGCTGCGCCATCTTTGGCGATGAAAAGCGGCCCCTGCCAACGCTCCCAACCGAGCCGTTCATACCAGCCCGGATTCCCTGGGTGACAGCGCGCCCAGCTCGAAGCCGCTGATCTCATCCTGCAGCCGGCGCATCACGGCCGATCCACACCCCTGTCGCCGGAAATCAGCGTGCGTGGCCACCCCCTCGACATACGCGGCCTCGAACCAGGGGCCGGTTCCGATGCGCAGTCGCCGGAACAGCCACAGTGCATGGGCCACCAGACGCTCGCCGGCATAGCCCAGGACGTGGACGCGCGGGAGGTCCAGGTTCATGTAGAACGCGTAGTCGGTCCGGAACACCTCGGAGCACAGCTCAATGATCTGGTCAGTTTGCGCGTGTGTCAACGCATCCCCGGGTACAGTGCGAATATCCATACGGGGAGAATCCAGCCTGTCACGAGCCGAAGCGCTGGGCCGAGCGGGCGCGCGCCCTGGCAGCTTCGATCTCCCGATCCCTCGGCGCGGCAGTGGTCACAAGCGAACTCAGTAAAGTTGCGGACGCCTGTGCGATCTCGTCGACGGCTCGATTGAAGGCCGCTTCGTTCGCTGCAGACGGTTTGGCGCTGCCGCTGATTTTCCGCACGAACTGCAAAGCCGCCGCCCGAATCTCATCGTCGGTCGCCGGTGGCTCGAAGTTGTACAGGACCTTGATGTTCCTACACAATGTGTGCCTCACTGGATCGCTTTTGTCGCAATATCGCAAAAATCACACTCAGTTGCCCTGTCATTCTGAGCGAGTCTGTCCCTTAACTCTCGTTACGGCGTGACGCCAGCGAAGAATCTCCGTGCCACGACGAGACCCTTCACTGGATTCTTGTGGTACTGTATCTCCCGCGGCTGACCCGTTCAGGGTGACAAAGCGAGTTTTGCGGTATTGCCTTTTATCTGTTGTTCTTCTTAAACTTTCTCCAGTGTTGCCTCGGGCCCTGAATTCGACGATCATTTTAGCCTCTGTCATCAAGACTCAACCCCTGAGCGCGCCGCGGTATCCAGCGTAGCGTAGTCCTCAAACCGGAGAATGGAGCAGGTCTCTGAGAAGCCGGCCGGTGGGACGCCGAGTCCCTGAATCATGCGGGTCCAGAAGTTCACCTGTGCGATCGTGCTGGCGATGACGACCATCTCGCGTTCGGAGAAGGTCGCGAGAAGCTCTCCCAGCAACCCTGAATCCATCGTGACAGGGGTCGCCGTGAGCGCCCGAGCGTAGCGCAACGCGAGCTGCTCCTCGCGACTAAAACTATCGACCTCGTTTAGCCCTCGTCGCCCCTGTAGAACCTCGATTTCGCCGTCGCTGATGCCAAAGTCGGCGTAGCCAGCGGAGTTCATGTCGATACAGAAGGGGCAAGACGCCATGAAGGACACCTGCAGACGCACCAGCTTGAGCAGCCTTGCCGTGGCCTTGCCGGACTCGTGGGCGACGACACTCTCCATGACACCGGCGCCTATCGCCGCCTTGGGATACCAGGCGAGGAGTCGCGCCGCGAGCATGGGTCTGCCGGTCTTGCGCTCAGCGATCCAGATCCCAAACCGCAGCACAAGCGACATGCGTTTGGGCGGATTGATGTAGGCATTCACGTTTGCGCGCTCCTCCGGCGATTCGCCCGCGACCAGTCCTATGAGTCTGCAGAAAGTCGGTAGCCGCTCGCAGCGTCAGCCGGGAAGGCGCGAGTTACGAACGAGGAATGGCGCGCGGTGCGCCATTCCTCGTCGCTGTCCAATGCTTGGTTGGCCAAAACCTATTACGCGATCTGCTTTCCTGCCTCCGGCCCCGCTGACTGGTCATACACGCCTTCCACCGTGATGTAGACAACGTACTGGAGTGGCGGCATCTTCATCGGGGCCTTCTTTAACTCCTCTGCCATGCGCTCGAACAGAGGGCCGGACTCCAGCATTTCAGCGGAGCCCTTGATCTGGTATCCCTTGCCGGTATTCATGTCTATGGCAGTGACCGCGACCTTTGGATTAGCCTTGAGGTTGGCGCGGGTCTTTTGCGAAAACAGATCGGCAAAAACGATATGCTCGTCATCCAGGACCTTGGCGGAGCCTTTGGGTGTCGTGTTAGGCATGCCATCGGGCGCGGCTGTTGCCACCCATGCCATTTTGCCGGTCAGAAACTCTTGTACTTCTTTAGGTATTTTCACCATTGGTCATTCTCCTTTTCGCTTTCCTTCTTTCTTCAGGCCAACTGATCGATTGAGCGGCGGCACCCAGTATACCACATCCTACCCCGGGGTCTGCTCCGGCGCGTTCAGCTTCCGCAGCGCGCCCACCCCTTGCACCAGTGGCATAAAAATCAGGCCGCGAAACAGGATGTTGAAAATACCGGGCGTGCCGCCGCTCTGCGCCGTGAGCACGAGCCCCAACACGGTGTCGATAGCGTAAAGCGCAATCCCTGCATAGAGCGCCGGCAATGAGTGGCGTCGCACCAGGAACCCCAGGATGAAGAAAACTACACCGAGGCCTATCGAGTAGTCGGTGATCCCCATTTCCCCGAGCATGTCCACGTGCAGCCCGAGCGAGAGCCCGCCGAACAGGATGCCGAGCGCTCCGATCAGGAAGAGCGTCCAATAGGACGTCTTGAGCGTCGTCTCGGGATGGCTCGCTGAACCGGGTATCGGCTCGCCGTTCCGCAGGATGCGCAGCTCGGAGCCCAGGAGGCTTTGGGTGAGCCGCAGCTTCAGCACCGAGCCGTCGGGCAGCTTGAACTCCTCGCCCTTCAACAGCTCCTGCTTGCCCGGCGCTGAGCCGATCTCCTGGCCGTCAAGGTAAACGGTCGCGCCCCGCCAGAACATTTTGTACGAGATGTCCAGGCGTTTCGGGTTCTCCGGGTCCAGTGTGTACGTCTGCACCGGCATGATCTGCTCCTAAGTTGGGCTGCTGCCCTCAGAATCGATCCGAGAACTTTCGCAATACGCCCCCTTCGACAGGCTCAGGGTGCGTGCTTGAGTTTTTGCTGAGGTTCTCAGTTTGCTCCCGCAGTCCCTTCGGGACCAAAACGCGGGTTGACCGTCCACCACGGGTTTCATCTACAGCGCCAGGTCCACGGTCGCCACTTTGCCGGCGTGTACCGCAACCTTGGCCGCGACCAGGGGTTGACCAAACACCGTGACAGTGATGTCATAGTGGCCCGGCGGCAGACCGGCGGCGCCGTAAAAACCCGTGCCTGCCACCGTCATCGTACGCCACACCGGCCCGCTGATCTCGACCGTCATCCCGGATGAGTTGGTCAAGATCAGCGAGCGTCTTGATGCCCGCATGGAAAGCATCCACCCAAAAGGCGCGAAACTCCGACCGCGACCGCTTCCTGGCCGCGACCTGTGATGAAATGGCCAACGCGTTGACTTCATCCATGCACGCTACCCCTGACTCCTGCCCCCTGTCTCCTGTCTCCTGCCCCCTGTCTCCTGTCTCCTGACCCCTGTCTCCTGTCTCCTATCTCCTGTCTCCTGTCCCCTATCTCCTGTCCCCTGTCTCCAGTCTCCTGACTCCTGACTCCTGACTCCTGTCTCCTGCCCCCTGTCTCCTGTCTCCTGCCCCCTGTCTCCTGTCTCCTATCTCCTGTCTCCTGTCCCCTATCTCCTGTCCCCTGTCTCCAGTCTCCTGACTCCTGACTCCTGACTCCTGACTCCTGTCTCCTGACTCCTGTCTCCTGTCTCCTATCTCCTGTCTCCTGACCCCTGTCTCCTGTCCCCTGTCCCCTGTCTACACCGCCACCACCGAAAACCCCTCGAACGTCGCGGGGAACCCCGACCCCTTCGGCGCGGCGCACATCGGCCCCACCTGCACCCGCTCAGCCTCAGTCAGATAGGTCAGGCGCAACATGGTGTAGTTCTCGCCGTCCAGCGCGTACGAGATCTCAACGGTCGCGCCGGTGCGCACCACCCGCAGCCACAACGCCGCGGGGCTGCCCGGCAGCGCGACGACGGACCAATCCGAGCAGTCACGCGTCACGACCGCGCTGACGTACTGCACCCCTTCGACGAATTCGATGCCGCATTTCAGCCACGTCTCGGCGTCGAGGCGCACCATCAGCCCGGCCTGATCGTAAAGCGCGGCATAGGCACCGCTGACCTTGACCTCGCACCGGAAATCGCCGACCGCCTCCTGATAGTAGAAGTGGCCGTTGTCGCGGATAAAGCCGTAGTGGGTCTTCCGCCAGAAATCGGTGCTGGGGTCAGCAGTGACGGTGATCGCATCGCCCTGCGCGGCCCAGACCGCGGGTTCGTTGTACCAGTGCATGGGAACTCCTTGTCGCGAGCACCTATCCGAGGACCCAATCGCGCACCCTTCGACGGGCTCAGGGTACGGTCGTAAGGTCAGCCGAACCATGCTGCTTCTATAGATGTTCAGATAATCTTTCGGAGTCGAGGCTTTAGCCGGTGGCGCTCACTGCCTGCTTCGACCGGCTAAAGCCTCGACTCCAGTGTGCGAGAAGCCCGAATCTTTATCTGACGAGCTATATAAAGTACCAGGCGTCCTTCGACAAGCTCAGGATGCCTGGCTGAGGCGATTTCGGATGAATTCTGACTGCTCAACCCGAATCCTGATCTGTCGAGCCGCGGCCTCCGCCGGCGCTATTCCACCGTCACGTTGGCGTGCTGCTCGTAGCTGTTGCCATCCAGGTCGGTCACGATGAAGCCGACAACATACTCCCCGACCGCGGCGTCCAGCACCTTCCAGCGGAACGTCTGATCGCCGAAAGTCAGGGTCTTCCCTTCCTGCGTGGCGCTGGTAACCGGCTTGCCGCTCCCGTTCTGATCCAGCCAGGTCTCAAGGATAGTGAAGGTGTCGCCGGGATCAGGCAGGATCTCGCGCGGCGCGCCGGTCGAACCGTCGCCGGTGAAGCCGTAGACGTGCTGGAGGACACCATTGCTGAAGTACAACCTCGCTTGGCGCGTCTCGCCGTCGACGTACGTGTAAGTGCCGTCCACGGTGTAGACCGCCTCCTCGGGTGAAGCGCCGTAGCGTTCGGGCCTCAGCATCGCCAGTGTCGAAGTCTCGCCGTCGGTGATCGAGAACATGAGCGGTTCCCACTCGAACTTGAGGGTGAACCGGCCATCAGGATCCCACACCGGGTAGTAGGTCCCGCCGACCTCCTGCGTATCGGGGCTGGCCAGGTAGTCCATGTCGGCCAGGAAAATCGAATTCGACGCCTGATCGAGGTAGCCGGCATAGAGGTAAACATAGCCGACCTTCTGCCCCACGATGTCGGCGGTCAGCACGACGGGTTTGCCAGGAGCCGCCACGTCGTCGGAGAGACGGATCGGCGAGACCACGATCGGGCCCGCGCCGGGCGCGGTGATGGTGTCACCTCGCTGCGGCACCGCGGCTGTCCCGCTCTGCTGCAAGTTCGAGCGGGTCTCCGGCTTGAACCGCCGGCCGGTGTAATGGTACGCCAGGAATTCATCCCACTGGGAGTCCTTCGCAAAACGGGCAGCGACCGCGGTGTACGACTGCGGCCCGGCCGCAGGCGCGGCGTAGAGCTGCGAATTGGGGAAGTAGATGGCGACGCCGCTGGCGCCGGGCTTATTCGGCCCATGCTTCTCAGCCAGGACAAGCTGCCCGATATCGGCCAACACCTGATCGGTGGCCTGCCCGACCGCGTTGTCCCCGGCCTGCTTTTTCAACAACCGGACAAAGTTGCCCAGGTCGATGTACGACGGCGGGACCTGTTCACCGAAGATGCTGGTGAACGCCTGGGCATAGCTGCGCGCCTTGGCCACGCTCTGCTGGTTCATCCCCTGCAGCGCGACCGAAAGTGAATTCAAACTGTCCATCAGGGACGGCACGCCAGCCAGATCCACGGCGGTCAGGGTGATGCTCTCTCCCATCTGCCGTGCCAACACCTGTGCCGATACCTGGGAGGAAGCGCCGAAGCGTGCGCTGCGGCCGAGCAGATCAGCGCGGGCCTGCTCATCCACGATGCGCTGATCATCCACGATGTAGCTATCCACGATCGCGCGTGCCAGACCTGCGCCGTCCGTATCGGGGTTCTGGGTCAATGTCTCCAGGAAACTTGTATAAGCCCACCCCAGCGCCGGCTCGGTTTCCTGCGAGGCGACCGCATAGCGGGCGTGTGGTTCCAGCGCGCTGAAAACTTCAAGCTGCCCCATCAGACAGGCGTCCATCCCGATCAGTTCGAACTTGTCCAGCCCGGTCTGGTTGCGGATTTCGCCGAGCGCCGTATCCAGATCCATCAGATACAGGTTACTTTCCAACGCCGACGCCAGCGGGATGTTGCGATTGCGGTTCCCGCGGCTCGGCGAGTCGCCGTCGCTCCAGCCGCCCGGCCAACCCATACCGTGGTCCGATAGGATCAGGGCGTATTTGTCCGCGGGATACGCTTCTATGGCCCAGGTCACGAAGTCAACCAGGGTGCGGGGATCAGACATATCGACTTCGCCCAGGTCGGCCAACACTTGCGACGCCACGCGGTTGAGGTCATCATCCTGCTTCACATAGAAACGCCCCGCGCCCGTCCAGTTCCCATCACCCTTGAACCCGCCTTTGAAGCGATCCATCTGCGCCACGATGTTCACCCGGTCGGAGGACCCCACGCGCTCAGCCTCGTTCAGATCAACATAGATGTCCTGCTCCAGGATCTTGTCGTCGGCGTCCTGGTACAGCATCACGGTCCACGTCTGGCCGGACGCCGCGGGTGCCGCGGGCTCAGCGGTCGGCGCGCCGGCCGCGGCCGGGATGGCAGTTGAGTCAGGGGCGGCGGTTGCAGCCGGCTTCGGTGCGGCAGTAGGCTTGGGCGGCCGGACCGTGGGTGATGCCTTCGGCCGCGCGGCCGTCGGCTCAGGCTGGACCGCAGCGCCGGACGCCTCCGGCAGCGTCGGTTCGGGCTGCACCTGGGCAACCGGCGGCTCCTGGGCTGACGGGGCATCCCCGCCTCCAAAGAACCGCGGCCCAATCACGAAGACGAACAACAGCAGCGCGCCGCCGATCAGCAGCGTCTTCAGGTCAAGCTTCATAGGCGCGCCGCCTGAAGGCGGACGGCCCGAAGACGGGCGCTGAGAGCCGCCGCCCGACGATGTCTGCCGCGGGGGCGGCGGGGCGCTGCCGCCTCCATCCGTCTTCCGGCGCACCGGAGCCTCCGCCCGTTCGCGCGGCGCGGCATCCGAGCCGCCGGTGGGCCGGCGCCGCTGGACCTCGATCGTGTCATCCGACTCTGGGTCGGCGCCTCCCGATGCGGCGACAAGCCAGCTCATCAAGCCCCTGCGGGGTGAGCTGCCCGGTCCGCCGGCGGCCGAAACCGCCCAGGCCGGTCTGAGCGCCAAACGCGCCGAACCCGAGTTCACGCGAGCCTTTTTCACGGCTGCCTCCCAAGTGCAGAATCGTCATCCGATTATGTATCAGTAATCAAACCGAACATCCCACCAGAATCTGCTCGGCTGAGTTCCCGGCCGCGCCCGATCCCGATGACCGCGCAGCTCGTCACGAGATTGACTTAGGCGGCAGGGTGGGGCATAATCGGCCAGGACAGGACGTTGAGACTATAACACCGGCTGTTATACGGTGTCAAACCACTGCGTACTGCGTTAAGAAATAGTGATGAAACGCTTCTTCAGAATTGGCCTGGCCGTAATGCTGATCGGCGCGGGTACAACCGCGGCCGTGTGGGGCTGGATCCAGTGGCGCTACGACCGGTTGGTCGTGACCGACATCGCCGCCGCGCCTGAGATGCCGGTCGCCATCGTCTTCGGCGCGGGCATCCGCGCGGATGGCCGGCTCAGCCCGATGCTGGCCGACCGGATGGACACGGCCATCGCGCTTTATGACGCCGGCAAAGTGCGCAAGCTGCTGGTGAGCGGGGACAACCGCTTCACCGACTATGACGAACCGGGGCGGATGTACGACTACGCCGTGGCCCGCGGCGTGCCGCCCGCCGACGTGGTGCGCGACTACGCCGGCCGGCGCACCTACGACACGTGCTACCGGGCGAAGGCCATCTTCGGCGTGGAGCGGGCGCTGCTGGTCACGCAGCGCTTCCACCTGCCGCGGGCGATCTTCACCTGCCGTAACCTGGGGGTGGATGGCATCGGCTTTTCCGCCGATCGCCGGCCCTACTGGTCGAACAACTACTATCGCTTCCGCGACGCCTTCGCCACCCTGCGCGCCTGGTGGGACGTGAAAATCGCCCACCCGCTGCCGGTGTTGGGGCCGCGGGAAGGGATGGGGCTGGAAGCTGGAAGCTAGAAACTGGTTGCTGGAAACTGGAAGCTGGAAACGGGTTGCTGGAAACGGGTTGCGTTTGAATCACGCTTCTCAACCTCAACCTCAACCTCAACCTCAACCTTAACCTCACCCTCAAGGAGCCGTTCATGCCACTACCGACCCGTGACGAAGCCTGGGAATTGGTCTGCGAATGGATCGCCAGCGACAGTCTGCGCAAGCACGTGCTGGCCGTGGAAGCCGGGGTGCGCGCGTATGCGCGGCGCTTCGACGGCGACGAGGCGTTGTGGGGCGTCACTGCACTGCTGCACGACCTCGACTTCGAGCGCTATCCCGACATGGATGAGCCGGTCAACGGCCACCCGCGCGGCGCTGCGCTACTTCCGCGAGCATGACTTCCCGCCCGAGCTGATCCAGGCCGTGGCCGGGCACGCGCCCTATCTGGGCATCCCGCGCACCACGAAGCTCGACTCGACCCTCTGGGCCACCGACGAGTTAACCGGCTTGATCATGGCGGTCGGCTACGTCCGCCCCAGCAAGGACATCCGAGACGTCGAGATCAGCTCAGTGAAAAAGAAGTGGAAGGACAAGCTCTTCGCCGCCGCGATCAACCGCCAGGATATCGAGCAGGGCGCAGCCGAGTTGGGCATCGATCTCTGGGAACACGTCGGCATCGTGCTCGAAGCGATGAAAGGGATCGCCGCGGAGCTGGGGTTGGATGGACGGTTGGCGGTGGCTTGACACGGAGATGGGGTGACACGGTGACACGGTGATACGGTGACACGGTGACACGGTGACCGGACGCGGCGAATACATTGACCGCACCTTGCCAAACCGTGTCTTACCGGAGACTTGCCATCGGTTGATGTGAGGAGGTTGCGCTTTGAAGCATTTACGGGTGTTCTGGATCCTGGTCGCGCTGCTGCTTGGCGTGTCGGGCGCAGCGGTCTTCACAGCAAACGCCGGCGCGCCGACAGGACGAAGCGCGCTGACACCGCGCGCCTATCTGCCGCTGGTGGCTCGCAGCGAGGGGACACCCACTCCGATCGTCACACCGACCCCCACACCGACCCTTGGTCCCGGCAGTTGGCACATCCTGCTGGATGAAGGATTCGAGATTCCGCCCGAACCGCTGTGGTCCTTCCGCGATGACAACGGTGTGAGCGGTGGCGCGTACAAGTGGGGGCGCGCGATTGCCAGCCGTTCACCGGCAGCTACAGCGCCTGGGCAGCAGGCGGCGGCGCTGACGGCGAGATGCTGGCGTGCGGCAGCCTCTACCCTGACAACATCGCAACCACCATGATCTACGGCCCGTTCAGCCTGTCCGATGCCCAGATGGCCCAGATGCGCTTCAAGCTCCGCTACGATCAGGTGTCGGCGGGGGATGATTTCTGCTGGTATGCATCCGATGGCACAGTGGCGGGCGGTCTATGTCTCAACGCGCAGCCTTCCGGGTGGACAACACTGAACCTCGACCTGGGCGACCTGGACCCCGGCGCCCCAGGTGTGAGCGTGCTCGGCAAGCCGCAAGTGTGGGTTGCGTTCCAGTTCACCAGCGACGGTGCGGGACACGCTTCCCCTGGCCCCTTCGTCGATGACGTGGTCATCCGCAAGTGTCTCGACACGCCGTGCTCACCGCTCAGCGCGCTGCCTCAGCGCCGGGGGAACGGACGCGCCCTTCACGAGGCCATTCCCGGTGACGATCAGGACTCGGGAGCCGGGACAAGGACGCTCAGTTGAAATTTGCCCGACTCCCCGACCAATCCACCTATCTGCCCTGATTCATCTGCTTGAATATCAGATCCAATTGCTCCCTTGAAGCCTGGCTGCTTTCAGTTGCAGAACCATATGAGGCTTCTATCTGCCCGCGCTCCAGTTGCTTGACAATTGCGTCCGTGAATTCATCGACGTCCACGCCAAAAGTGTGTAGACCCTTGCCGCCCAGATCGGTGTTGACGGCCGGCGGAATAATCTCGATCACCGATATCGGCGAATCCGAATCAATCAACTGCTGCCGCAACGCAAGCGTAAAGGAATGCAGTGCCGCTTTTGTCGCAGAATAGATGGGCGCCATCGTTAGGGGGACAAAGGCAAGAACCGAAGTGACGTTGAGGATGGCCGGATTTGCTTGCTTCACCAGTTGCGGGATAAACAACATGGAAAGGTGAATCGGAGCCTCCAAATTAATCGTTATCTCCTCATTCAACCTCTCCCAGGGTTGTTCCTCCGTGAGCTGCAATCCTCTTCTTTGAATACCGGCGTTGTTAATCAAAACATTCAGCTTTGGGAATTCATTGCTGATCCACTTGAACATCGAAACTCTGTCGTCGGAGTTCGCCAGGTCGCAGACGTAGGTTGTTATCTGCGGGTGTTTGGCCTTGGCCGCTGCCAGCTTGTCTTTGTCCCTGCCACAGACGACTACCGTGCTACCGTTCCGAACAAAATGTGAGGCCAGGCTAAGTCCGATCCCGGAAGCGCCCCCTGTAATGAGCACCGTGTTGTTGCTGAAATTCACATTGTCCTCCTTAGTGCTACAACAGCACTTCACACTCGCACGGGCGCTGAACGTGTCGAAGCGCCTGCGTTGACTTGGCAAACGATCGCCTTTCGACGGGCTCAAGGCTCGTTTGTAGAAAATGCGGTTGTAGTGTTAGAGCCGGCCCCATTATCCATGTCACCGATCGCGATGCTCGCGTTCAACTCTTCGAAGCAGCAGCATTGGTGATCACGGGCAGCTTCCCCTGCCAATCATCCCACGCCTTTGGGTCCGTCACCAACTCACACATGAAGTGCGCAACATTGGCCATGTTGGTGCTGTCGGGAGCAAAGAGACTGCTCACAAGGCCCTCATGCAGCGCGTACTCCGAAACGTCGCCTTCCAGGAGTGTGTCAGGACGAACCACTGCCCATTGCACGAACGGATTGTTCGTCCCGATTTTGTCATAGAGGAAGTTCGCAGCTTGTTGGTTGTCCCGGGCCGGAGGCACCACGCCGCGGAGCAGCCCCATGAACACCTTTTCGAACATCCCGCGCTGCGTGTCGAAGCCTCCCGGGTGATTGACCGAGACGCTGCTCATGAGGATGAACTTGACCGGTTGTGCAGGCTGCAGCACTGCGATCCCTCGACACAGCCGCGTCGCGGCCCGCGTGACGAGGTCGCGCGGCGGCCCCATAACGCCCTTGAAGCTGGTAACGTGACCGAGGCACGAGATGACGGCAGCGCAGCCGCGAAGTTGGCGCTGCAGGTCCTCATCGCTGAGAGACAGCAGGTCAGCCTCAACCACCGCCAGGTTGGGATTTTCCGCCGCGCCCGCCGGGAGCTTCCCGGCGGATCGCACAATGGCGCGGACGCTGATACCGCGGCTCAGAAGCTGTTCCAAGACGCGCTGGCCAGTGCGTCCAGTGCCGCCAACGAGAAGAACGGTCTGGGGTGTAGACATGGCAATGCCTCCTGGTAACGCCTTGCAGTGACCTCAATGCCGAGAACGCTGACCGCCAAAGCTTTTGGTTTTATTCTTGGCCGGGCGTTTGCGTTAAGAGTCTATCCGAAAACCCAATTGCGCGTCCTGAGCCTGTCGAAGGACGCCCCCTTCGACAGGCTCAGGGGGCGTGCAATGGTAATTTTCGGATAGGGCTTAAGCGCCAAGCGCGATGACACGGAGCATGCCTCGCGGGCCAGCATCAATGGCTGCCTTGAGGCCGGCCCGCTCCAGCGCCAATAACACCCATTCCGGAGACAGCCGGAGCTTCTTGTAGCTGCTTACCCTGAAGCCCCAAGCAGTTCCCTGACGCTCGTAGACCAGATCGTGTACGATCATGTGCTCCGGCGCTTCTTCGAGAAAGCACGTGTGAATGCGGTCGGCATCGCTCCTGACCGGAATGAAGCGCGCATCGCCCTTCAGCGGACTCGTGTAGTCGCGAAACGTGATCACCGCGCGGCCGTCAGGCGCCAGCGCACCTGCGATCTGCTTGAACAGATGCTCGACATGCGCCACCTCCTGAAGGTGTGTGATGGTATCACCCATACAAAGGATCAAATCTGCCTTGGCTGCAATGTACTCCCGGAAATGGAGCAAATCAGCCTCGATCGTTTGAATGTTCAACCCTTGCGCGTACTTCTGCAATTCGGCAAGCAGAACGGGCGACGTGTCGATGGCCGTAACAGCGTAGCCGTTGCGTGCCAGCGGGATGGCATGCATGCCGAAGCCAGCGCCCAGATCGATGGCGACGGAATTGACTGACTGCGCCGGGAGATATGGCGAAATGTCCTTGGCGCCCTGCATGAGCGCGGCATCAATACCACCCGCCATCCACAGATAGATGGGGGCCAGGAGATTTGTGTAGTGTTCTGAGACTGAGGTCATGGCTTGTTCTTTGGCGCTAATGGCCATCCCTTCACCAGTGAACCGATTCTGCCGCACTCCGCCGAGCTTATGTTTTGCGATGTTTCCTCACCACAGAAACGCGACCCCGCGCTTGCCCAGGATATAGTCATCAAATATCACGGTGGCAGCCTTGTCCGCCATGCCAAGACACACGTGGAGCGGCAACAGATGCTCCTCACGCGGGTGACAGTAGCGCGCAGAAGGTGCTTTCTGCCACCCGACCAGACGTTGTTCGCGCTCGGCCGGGGATATGGGGCCAGCACATACATCGATCAGCCAATCCTGAAAGGCGTCATTGGCTGGATCTGGCGCATTCACACCTTGCCAGGCGAATGCCCTCACGTTATGGAACGAAAAACCGGAGCCGATCACCAGGATGTTTTCGTCCATGAGCTCGCGCAACGCCCTGCCGAGGGCCAGATGCGCGGCCGGGTCAAGACCCCGCAGGAGCGAAAGTTGAAGCGACGGAATATCGGCTTGGGGATACATCAGTTTCAGCGGGATAAACAGACCGTGGTCAAATCCCCGCTGCGGATCGATGCGAGCCGGTATATTGTTCTTGTTCAATAAGCCGGCGATCCTCTGCGCCAGGGCAGGGTTCCCCGGAGCCGGATAAGTGATCTCGTAGGCGGCTTCCGGGAAACCGTAATAATCGTAGAACATGGCAGGCGTTTGTGCGCCCAATAGAGTCGCAACACCCTCTTCCCAATGGGCGCTGATCACAAGGATCGCTTCTGGTTTCCGCAACCGAGCCGGAAGCTGAAGCATGAAATCCACCATCGCCTTGTGACCGGGATCTCCGAGAATCGGCAAAGGACCTCCGCCATGGGAGAAATAGACGATTTGAGCCCGGTTTTGAGGATCATTTTGATTCAGCATCAACACTCCCATCACTGCTCAGATCTGCTCTCGAAATAGGTCCAACCGTCCAACTCCGGTGGTTGGATTCCCAACTGCGTTAGAATCGCCATGACCTGGGCGCGGTGTTCGGTGGCGTGGTTGATCGCTTGGGTGAGAAGGATCGTCTTTGGCACGTCACGCGGGCTGCCGTCCCAGTCGATTGGCACCGTATCGTCGGCTTGCACCTTGGGCGCCCACTCAATCAAGCCAGCGCCGGTCGTACGCGCCGATTCCGCCATTTCCGCTAACGTCATGGGCGGCGCATCTTTCGGGCGGCTGTGCCGTTGCCCGGTGGTGATGCGCAACAAGTATGATTGTTCGGCAGTGACGATGTGCTGCAATGTGGCACGGATGGAACCATAGGCGCCCGCAATGCTGGCATCGAGTTGTTCATCGCTCAACGCAGCGCATCGTTCGAGCAGGCGCAGATTTGCCCAACGGTTGTGGTGAAACAGCGTGGTGAGTGTATCGGTAGGGTTCATGTGGTGGCTCCTTACTCGTCTCGTTCTGCAAATGCTATTTCGTCAAGACGTACTGTCATCGTGTACCACTGTGATGACCAGATTGCCCCGCTTCTGTCCCGTTTCAGCATACCTGTGCGCCTCGGCCATCTGCTCCAGCGGATAGCAGCGATCGATGATGGATCGCACCTTCCCCGCCTCGATCAGCTCTCTGAGGAAAGCGAGGTCTTCATTCGTACCGCTTGCTGCCCCGAAGATCACCTTCTTGTCGCTCGTCAACGAGGTCCATAGCCCGCGAAGCAGTGGGGACAGCCTGGGATTCGCCAGGAGATAGCGTCCGTTGGGCCGCAGCGATTTCACGCTGCGCGCAAACGGGCTCTTGCCTATCACGTCGAAGATAACATCATAGGTGTCGCCGGTTGCGGTGAAGTCTTGCTGGGTGTAGTCGACAACATGGTCGGCGCCGATCGAGCGGAGCATGTCCAATTTCGCCCCGGCATCCACGGCGGTGACATCCGCGCCGAAGACCTTGGCGAGTTGTACGGCAAACGTGCCGAAACTTCCTCCCGCACCATTGATCAGTAGCTTCTGCCCGGCCTTGATGTTGGCTTTGCGCAGGAACTGCAATGCCTCGCGTCCCCCGTAGGGAACGGCGGCAGCCTCCTCGTAGCTCATGTTGGCCGGCATCGTTGCCAGCGCCCCGCCTTCAGGTTGTTCAGGCAGGCAGATGTATTCGGCATGAGCGCCCAGGCCAACACCGGTAGACGCGAAAACTCGTTCGCCTCTCGTGAACGACCTGACATCCTTGCCTGCCGATTCGATGACGCCGGCAAGCTCTTGCCCCAGCACGGGTTTTCGTGGTCTGCTGAGGCCGAACCACAGTCGTAGGGGGAGCCAGACCCAGCCTGGGAAGTCGAACCTGCGGATCTCGCAATCGGCCGCCGTGACTGTGGTCGCGTGAATCCTTATCAACACCTCGTTGTCCTTCGGGAGCGGTTTTTCCACCTCCTTGAGCTGAAGGACTTCCGGTGGCCCGTAACCTGTACACGCGATTGCTTTCATGAGTCCCCTCCGGTGGCTTTACCCTTACGTTTCACCACGCATCTCACCTTACGGAAGGCACGAGACAAAACCCTCGAACTCGCCGTCTTTGATCCCCAGAATATGCTCTGTCCCCGGATAACCTCCGCTCGCAACGTCATCGTGCAACGCCCGGAACGCAGCGATCCTGAGCTGTTGCACACGCGCCTCTTCCGCGCCGATGTTTCCGTACATCTTGGCATGGCGCGGGATATGCCCCTTGTTTGTCCCAAGCACATCGGTGGCGAACAGATACTGAACCGTTCCTCCGGTGCCACTGCCCATGGAGATCAGGATCAGGTTTTCCAGGCGCTTGCCAATTTCCTCTGTTACGCGGGCGGGTACGATTTCAATTTCCACACCGATGGCGCCCGCATCCTGATAGGCCTTTGCCGCTTCGTAGACCTTGACCGCTTCTTCCGCCGTTTTCCCAACAGCTCGCGTGCCACCTAACCAGGTGCTCCGATAGGGCACAAACCCGATATGGCCTACCACAGGGATGTACTCTTTGGCCATTGCCTCAACCACTTTCATGCTCATCCCGGAATAAACCGCATCAGCGCCGAGATTCATCAACTCAAATCCGGCAGCGATGGCCTGCTCCGGACTGGCGATATGCGGTTGATCCAGCAGATTGGCCGAGATGATAAACGCATCGGGGACCGCCGGTCGGATGATGGGCAGATCTTGCCGCATGCACATGATGATTTCCACGCCGGCTTCAGCACACGCAATCGCTTCATTAACATCGCTGGTTCGAATTTCAACAAACTGGCGGCCTTCTTTTTTCGCCTGGAACAAATCATGGATGGTTAGTTTGGACATATTGCAATCCTCTTACTGCGGTGTTGGATGGGAGTATCGACCGGGCATGTGCCATAATCTTACAGTTGCGGTGTTCGATACACAAATCCCGGTGGCGCTGGCTTGCCGTAGCGCGTTGTAAGCCACAGCAGAAGCATAAAAACCAGCGGCCAGATGAAGTCCAGGTAAAGCGTCAGCCCCGCGTTGCCCGTCGCCAGGTTCTGATGCTGGAGAAGATCAGCTACATGCGTGATGCCTGCGATCCAAAGGAATGCGGTCTTGGCAATCACATAGGGCAGCCAGAAGTCCCGCCGCCAGAAACCCAAAAAACCGAGCAATCCCACTGCCAGATTGGCCCCAGCAACCTCCTTCTGAAACGGACTGCCCAGAGGCCAACCGATCGAACTCGCCACCATGTCTGAGAAGAAGAAGTGCATGACAAACGAGGTGATGCTGGCAAAACCGGTAATCCCGAAAGTGACCATGGCGATAACTTCGAAGACTTTCCCAGGTGTTCGCTCTTTGAGATGCGACATGATCACCAACGCAGAAACGGTGATGCCGAGCAAAACTGCGCCAAACCGGAATAGATCTGATGCAAAGAATGTGAAGGACTGATCAGCAGGCATAGGCACCGCCGTTGATGTCCAGCGTGGCGCCTGAGATGAAACCGTCGTATTCCGACGCCAAAAATACCACCGCCCGAGCCACGTCATCGGCGAAACCGGCCTGGCCCAGGGGAATTCCGGCAATCGTAGCCTGGATAGCTGCCTCGGAAGTATGGGTGCTGTGAAATGACGTGCCCAGAATTAACCCTGGCGCCACCGCATTCACGCGCACGCCGCGCGGGACCCAGATCACCGGCCAGCGAGCGCGTCCAGGTCAAGACCGCGCCTTTGGCAGCGGCATAGACCAATGACCCCGCCTGCCCCCCTTTGCGCCCAGCCAGCGAGGCCATATTCACAATGCTGCTCTGGGGGTTACGACACAAGAGCGGCAGGGCCGCCTGGGTCACCCAGAGGCAGGAGGTGAGGTTTACATCCAGCACCTGGCGCCAGTAGTCCTCGTCCACCTGCTCCAGGTTCTTGCGTGCGATCAAGGAACCTGCATTGTTGATTAACACATCCAAGCCGCCGAGCTGCTCATCCACTTCCTGCAACAAACGCTCTGCTTCAGCTTGATGGGTGAGATCTGCACCGATGGCACACGCTCGCAACCCGTCGGCGCGAGCCTCCGTCACCAGCGCCTGGGCCGCAGCCGCGCTGGAATGGTAATGCACCGCCAAATGCGCTCCGGCTTCGATCATGCGTTCGCTAATCGCCAGCCCGATACCTTGGGCGCCCGCTGTCACCAGAACTCTTTTGCCCGCTAATTTGTGCATGGATCGCTCCTCAAAGAGATAGACGGGGTGATCAGTTGTGCGGGCTGCCTGAGGCAACCGCTGGAACGCATTGTCAGGTTGCTTTGCGGTACCTGATCAGAAGGATGCCGCATGAAAAGGCTCTCGACGTTTCGAGCACGAACCTCTGCTTGCTCTCCAGATCTTTGAATATCGGCATCCCCGCTCCGAGGGCAACGGGATTGACGAAGAGATTTAGCTCATCGATGAGACCATGTTTGATCAGGGCAGAAACAAACGTCCCGCCGCCATAGGCGATGATATCATTCCCGTCTTGCTTCTTCAGTACGGAGATTTCGTCGACAAGGTCGCCCTTTGCCAACACGGTTTTGTCCCATTCTGACTGGCCAAGTGTTTTGGTGAAGACGACTTTGTTCGTGTCGGTAAATTTTCGGCCCGCGGCAAATTCCGGGTCATCAGGGTTCGCAGCCACCGCAGCCCAGTGGGGAATGAAGCCTTGGGCGAGCTTTCTGCCAAGTACGATACAGTCAACCGGCGTAGTTATTTCAGTCACGCACGCTTTGAGCGCATCGTCCCAGTCAAAGGTCATCCAGTCCATCTCCCCATTGGGGCCAGAAATGAAGCCGTCAACAGACATTTGAACTTGCAGCTTGAGCTTTCTCATGTGCTTGCTCCTTAATGGGGTTATGGTTAGGCGTCACTTCGGACAAGCGCTGTACAGACGTGGTCATTCCGAAATCGGCCGCGCTAAAAGAATTCGCGGAGGAATGCGGCGGCGGCATCTGAGATGCCCACAATCTTGTTCGTTGCTTGACGATAGAACTTGAAGTTGAGCTCGGTCTCGGGGCGACCGTCATGCCAGTCGGAGAAGATTTTGAGCTCACTCCGTCCCAGACGGCGCTGCGTGCGCGCGGTGCGCCGGATCGTGATGCTGACGCGCGGCGTTTGCCGGGCGACCCCGGCTTTCTTTGGGCTGCGTCTCGACCGAGGTGACGATGCCGCTGGCGATCAGACCTTGACCACCCTCATTTTCGCTTGCGAAGACAAAGATCAGGTCGCCCTCTGGCGATGTGCTTGCCGCCGTACATCGTCTTTTGCTCGCTGAATGCGAACGCCTCTGCGCCCGGGTCGCTGACTTCAGCTTTGATCGCAAACATAGTGCTTCTCATCTGCTATCGAATTACCGATCATTCAATCCCTTTCCATCGAGAATTTGCGGCATACATTTTTCAATCCTTGCCTCCCGGGTTTTGGATTGTTTGGGTGCAGAAAAATAGAGAATGTATGCTCTTTGCCGTCCTGGTGTCAATGCTTCAAAAGCGTCTTGCAAGCCAGGAACTTCATCTAACTTATCTTTCAATTCTTCAGGCATGCTGAATTCTGCAGTCTTTTTAAAATCCACTTTCAAACCGGCTTTTTCCACTTCAATGGCTTCATGAATATAGGCTTTCAAGATGGGTTCCATGTCAACGATTTCTTGCACATTGGTGAACCGAATCTGGCGCGCCGCCTGCACATTCTCCGTTTGTTGGATTAGAATGCCATTGGGATCCTTGTAACAAGGCGCCTTTCATAAACAAAAGCGCACAGTATTCCTTAAATCCATGGATTAAGACGATGTTGCTTCCCTCAAACGTGTAACAAGGACAACCCCACTTCAATTCTTCGGTCAGTTGACAGTCAAGAACGATCATTCTCAACTTCGCATATTCTTCCTGCCACTGTTTGGCTTTGCTAAAGAAAAACTCAACCTTAGGATTCATGCCATCCATGCTGTTGACCCTCCGAAACAAAGTGCGGTGTCGCCTCGATATATAGGTGGCGAGATCGCTTCTCAGCTCGCCGCTTTCTGCACGAGCGCGCTGATCCTTGCCTCTGTGGCGGCGGTCAACGCCTTCAGCGCGAACGCGGTCGGCCACAGGTCGCCGTCGTCCAGGTTCGCATCGTGCTGGAAGCCGAACGTCGCGTACCGCGTGTTGAACTTACTCGCAGCCTGGAAGAAGCAGATGACCTTGCCGTCCTTGGCATACGCGGGCATCCCGTACCAGGTTTTCGGCGCAAGGGCCGGCGCGCTGGCCTTGATGATCGCATGGAGCCGCGTGGCCATTGAGCGATCCGGTTCCTCCATCTCGGCGATCTTCGCGAGCACGTCGCTTTCCCCGTCCGCCTTGTTCTTGTTCGCGCGCGCGGCCGCTTTCAACTCTTGGCTGCGCTCCTTCATCGCGGCGCGTTCCTCGTCCGTGAATCCCTTGGACGTTCTCGTCGATCGCGGTGGTGCTCTTGTCTTGGTTCATGAGGATTTCCTCCCGTTTGTTTGAATGCGTGTGCCGCAGACACCCTGGCAGAAATCATAGCGCGCATGTTCTGGATTTTCAGCAGCTTTGATCACAATTGCCAGGCGCCCATTATGCGGGCGCTTAACCGGTGGGGGTCAGCGGCGTGCCGTAAGCACGTCCGCTTGACCGACGGGTTGGCGTCGACCTCATGTGGAAGAAACATGAAGTCAGCGACGGATTCCAACACAAGTTCTGGATAGCTCTCGGCGATGGCAGCGCGCATCTGCTCGCCGGCAGCCGGATCGGCAGGAGTCGAACGGAACGCTGCAGCGCGCGCCTTTCCGCTTGGCCACTGGGCATAGTTGTACCAAAGCCCATCGGGACCACGATGCAGCCGCGAGCCAAGCGAACCTCCGTGCTTGAGCAGGTGTTCGGATACGCGGGACCATGCCTCGATGAAAGAGGCTTCCGAGCCAGGATGAAGCCGCCACCGATACAGAACAGCGAAACCAGGACCACGACGTTGCATATGAGATACTAACGGCCTCGATCCGAGCGGCCCGGTCAAGTCACGTTCAGATTATCGCGCCAAGCCAGGCGGGTCTGCTCCAGCAAGTTGTTAGGCCGCCGTTTGTCGCCGCCCCATCTGCATCAAGAGGTCTGTTGGACGCGAACTTCGATGAGGCGCCTACTGGCTACCAACCGCCACCGTCTCAAACATGCTCCGTGTCTCGGGCACAACTTCCAGGACAACCGGCAACTGGAAGAGTTTACCTCGGAGTGCATCTTGCAGGTCCTGTTGTGGTGGGAGAGCTCCTTGGCCAGCGACGACGAGTCGTACCATGCCATTCCCGGAATTTACAGAGACTAGCCGGTAGTCGCCGCTCGCCAACCAGACCTTGGTGATGCCTGTGGCACGCTGTTCGACGACAGCATCCTGGACGGTCTTGTAGCTGGTGGCCGACAGCGGAATGATTACAAACACGAGTAGCGCGATGGCGATGGCGATAGTGGTCCGCCGGGCGGAGCGGGAATGGAACGCGTGGTACGCACGAGGGTACCCCATGATTGTGAACATTAAGGAGCCGGTCAAAAGAATCGCCAAGTAGTTTGTGACAAAGAGGAGCAGGCTGCCCATCGCCAGATCCGGTCGACCGGTCGCGAGCAGTATTCCCACGTTCGTCAGCGGAGGCACCAGGGAGATTGCGATGGCAACCCCGGGCAGCGTGTCGGAAACGTCCCTCCGACCGGTGGCGAATGCACCGGCGAGACCAGTGGCTAACGCCGCGCACAGATCGATGAGCCGTGGTGCGGTACGAGTAATGATCTGCGTGTTTGACTCTACGTTGATCAGGTCGCGCAATCCCCATGTGAGCAAGAAGCCGACTGAAATTGCGGTGGCGATGCCCAAGAGCGATGTGGTTAGCGAACTCAAAATGATCTTGCGGTCCGAGAGGCTAACGCCAAAAGCCACGCCCATGATGGGAAGCATGAGTGGGGCGACGATCATCGCCCCGATAACGGTCGCGACGGAGTCCGCCAGCAGCCCGAATGTAGCGATCGCAGCGGCGAGGATCAGGAGAGAGAAGAACCGCGTGAGTTTGCGCCTCCTTTCAGGCTCCTCGAACAGCAGAGCCTCGCGAACCCGCTTGATCTCTTCCTCACTGACCATGCCTCCGTGAAGATGCTCGCCAATTGTAGTCATCCGCCTCCTTACACTCTCATCCAAAACTAATGTGGGTGATGCCGAGCCAGGCTGCTTCTGTGCTGGCGGATTTCCCTCACAACGCCGTGGCGCTCGCGATCTGCGGAACTGCCGACTCTGCGCCTCGCGGCCTCGCGTTCAGCGCCCCGGGTAGCCCAAGTCCGGTAACGCATGAAATCCTTCGATATCCGTCCTCAGCGGCTGCGTAACGAAGGGCGTCAGCCGCCCGCCACCGGCTCAACCGCCAATGGTCAAAAACGATGCTCAACGCCTTCAGCGCGAACGCGGTCGGCCACAGGTCGCCGTCGTCCAAATTTGCATCGTGCTGGAAGCCGAACGTCGCGTACCGCGTGTTGAACTTGCTCGCAGCCTGGAAGAAGCAGATGACCTTGCCATCCTTGGCATACGTGGGCATCCCGTACCAGGTTTTCGGCGCAAGGGCCGGTGCGCTGGCCTTGATGATCTCATGGAGCCGCGTGGCCATAGCGCGATCCGGTTCCTCCATCTCGGCGATCTTAGCGAGCACGTCGCTTTCCCCATCCGCCTTGTTCTTGTTCGCGCGCGCGGCCGCCTTCAGCTCTTGGGCGCGCTCCTTCATCGCAGCGCGTTCCTCGTCCGTGAATCCCTTGGACGTTCTCATCGTTCGCGGTGGTGCTCTTGCCTTGGCTCATGAGGATTTCCTCCCGTTTGTTGAATGTGTGTGCGGCAAACACTCTGGTAGAAATCATCGCGCGGATGGTCTGGATTTTCAGCAGCTTTGATCACAATTGCCAGGCGGCCAACGTGTTTACGCTTCACCCGCGGCGCGCGAGCGCCTTGAACGCGAGTCTGCCGCACGCGGCGCGCCGTCTGTGTGGAAGCGCGGGTCAGGCGTCTCGCGGCAAGGTTCGAGCGCGGATGCCCGCATCCAGCTCGTAGAGGAGCGTGTCTAATCGACTCTTGCCGGCCCGACGAGCGGGCATCTGAAGCAAGACCTGGCGCGCTTCCGAGGGGGCGTGCTCGATTGCCCAGCGGACCTCTGCGTCGGCGACACTTGGATCGCCTGCGTGGTCGAGCTCAAGAGCCAGTGCTGCATAGGCCGCTGGCCCGACGATGTGCTTTGTCTGATGGACATCCGCCAACGGATGCGTGTAGGCGCTGGCCGCCGCAAGGCCCGCCGCACGAGCAGCGGCCGCCGCCGCAGGATCGCCGATCTCACGCGCAGCGGCATTCGCCTCCACGGCAAGGGTGCGCAACCGGGCTGTGCGCTTTCCCCCGCCCGCGAACTCCCGGATGCCCGCGATCGCCGCACGGGGCCGCGAATCTGAATCAGGGTGCGTCTCACATACCGACAGCGCCCTCTCAGCGCAATCCGCGGCCCAGCCCCCAATGACCCTGAGTGACTCCAGGCTCAGCGTGAAGTATCCGGACTGGCGATCCATCATTGTCCTCCTTAAGACAGCGATCTTACGCGCTTCCAATGGTTGACGCTTCATGGCTCGTGTTACTGGCGCTGGGGCGAGTGCTGGATTCTGCTCGTGAGCAGAGAAAGACTCGAAGCCAGCAAAATGCTTGAAGAGCACACCGTATCCCAGCGTCCAGTGCAGTCTTTGTTGGGCTGAAGGACTGGAAGACACCATCGTTTTCAAGACTCAAGCCCGCCTTACTGAACCTTTTGGAATAAATATACACTCGCAATCTTTTTATAGCCAATGCCTTTTCTGCAGTTTTTCGAGATACTCCTTCGTTATCTCAGTTTGTGACTTTGGAACAAAATATTCATCAAGATTATTTACGCTGATTCTGTGTTTCTCATTTTTTACAGAGAAAACCGCTAATAACTGATAATCATCATCAATTGCTGCCATGCCTGCGTCACCATGACTATTGTTTGCCAAAAGTAAGCCGCCCGTTTTTAGATATTGCTTGCAATGTTGCCCTACGAAACCAGCATATTGAGAAATGAGTAAGTCGAAACTACCAAGCATTTCATCAAAACCATTTCTGTAATCAGCAAAGTGAAAAGAGACCTTTGCTTCTTGTGGATAAACCTTTCTTTCGGCAATAAACTTGAAAATTTCAGGCTTGCCAAAGAATTGCTTTGCTTGTTTGTCGTTGTCCACATAGACGACATCGGGGAAAACAAATGAAGGTGTGACATGGACAAAACTTCCTGCATACAAGGCTCGCTGAACATTGAATTTGTCTGCGATGATTTGAAACAAATCCAGCCGTTCAAATTGCCTTTCTTGGAAGTATTTCTCGTACAAATCAAGAGCAGATTTTGTCACTATTTGACCTATGTGTTTTCAGCCCAACGAATGACTTCGGGGAATGCCGGATCGTCAGATCCGCCGATCGTGTTTTCCGTTTTTGTCCTACTGCGCCGACGTAGCGGATCCACGTCGCATATCCCCGCACGGCGGATTTTATGCGGAAACAGATCGATGCTAAAATCCGCATCGGTGAAGCATCCAGCCGCTTTGCAGTCTTCGAGTGCGTTGCACCGGATCGCTGTTTTCGGCCCTTGTCGCGCAAAATGACCACAACCTCGTCCCGAGAATCGGCTCGAGCCGGCTGTGACCGTCCGGCGTACGCATCATGGCAATCTCGACGCGCACGTCGCGCAATCCAGTGACGCCAGCTGCCCAGTCTCCTTCCATCGGGCGCGCCCCTCGAGACTGCGAGATCAAGTTCGGCTGAAGATACTCACATCGTGCGGCATCGATGTCCTCCACCACGATGCCCGACGTTGTCCATTCGCTTTACCGTCATGATGTACTCCTTGGGGTCTACTGGGCACGAGCTGTCCGCACCCAAGACGCCAAACGCTTGCCGCCTCCCGAGACGGCGCCGGGGCCAGCGAGAAGATAGGCGCACGGCGTTGAGAAACTGGCATCGCACAGGCCACCGATTGTGTGGGATTCTAAGCCTACTCAAACCGCAAGTCAAGTCGCTGGCAACGCATCCAGGTCGGCCAACGCACCGCGGTTCAAGAAACAAAGCCGGTTTGACGCCCCTGCGCAACTGG
Source organism: uncultured Chloroflexia bacterium (assembly GCA_963841825.1). Lineage (GTDB taxonomy): Bacteria > Chloroflexota > Anaerolineae > CG2-30-64-16 > CG2-30-64-16 > CAWJEL01. The sequence goes on along the minus strand of CAWJEL010000024.1, from coordinate 60,040 downwards.
GATAAGATGCGGTGACTGGCCGATCAATCCGCTGTTGCTCCGAGGTGCACTCCGTTGTCCGCACGCAAACCCTCTCCCTTCCGCGGCCGGTGGCTGTGGACCACGATCGGCGTCGCGCTGCTGTGCGCGCTCTTCCTGACCCTCGGCTTCTGGCAGCTCCAGCGGCTGGGCCAGAAGCGCGCGGCCAACGCGCTGATCCTGGCACGGATGCAGGAGCCGCCGTTGACCTTGGGGGGCCAGGCGCTCGATCCCGCCCAGGACGATCTGCGGCGGGCGGCGGTGCGCGGGACGTACGACTACGGCCAGGAGATCGTCCTGCGCAACCGCACCCACAACGAAATCCCCGGCGTACACGTCATCGTGCCGCTCCGCATCGCGGGGAGTGAGGCTGCGGTGCTCGTGGACCGCGGCTGGATCCCCTACGAGATGGCCGACCAGGCGCAGCGGAAGGTGTTCCAGGATGCGGTCGGCGGGGTCGAGGTGCGGGGCATCTTGCGCCTCACGGAGGTCCGCAGCAGCGGGATGTCACCCGCCGACCCGCCGCTCGGCCCCGACCGGCCGCGGCTGGACGCCTGGCACCGCGTCGACATCCCGCGCATCCAGGAGCAGATCCCGTATCCGCTGGCGCCGCTGTACCTGGAGGAGGATCAAGCGCCCGATGAACCGATCCGGCGCTTCCCCCGCGCCGCGCCGGAGCTCGCGCTGAGCGAAGGATCGCACCTGGGTTACGCCGTCCAATGGTTCGCCTTCGCCGGCATCCTGCTGGGCGGCTATGCGCTGTTCTTTCACCAACGCGCACAACGCACATAAATTGCACAAACAAGAGGAACTGATTTGACAAGGCGCTCCGGTGCGATTAAAGTTAGCCGTAGCACGAGTTCGCCGATTATGGAAAGGGCCTGACCGAGACAGGCGCGCGCCGATTAGAATACGACCGGCAGACAGTCGTCGAGGGGAGCAGCCACAAGATGTCCCACCCAACCCACTCCAACGCGCCCGGCGGCCCGCGGGCCTTCGACAACACCAGTAAGCTGGTCGCCATTGCGATCGGCATCCTCGCCGGCATCGCCGGCCTGGTGGTCGGCATCTCCAACCCGTTTATGCGCGATGCCGCCTCCACCCAGGGCGTACTGATCGACGTCCTTTTCGGCATCACGCTCGGCCTTGCCACCGCAGTCTTCGTCATCGTCCAGGGTTTCCTGCTCTATTCCATCATCCGCTTCGGCCGCGAGCCAGGCGATGAAACCGACGCCGTGCCGGTCCGCGGCAATACCCCGCTGGAAATCTTCTGGACAGTTATCCCCGCCACCTTGATCCTCGTCATCGGTCTCCTCAGCTACCAGGTGCTGGCCGATATCGAGCAGCCCAAAGCCGACCAGTTGACGGTCGAAGTCAAGGCGATCCAGTACGCCTGGCAGTACTACTACCCCGAACAGGACATCACGACCAGTGAGTTGCACATCCCCCTGGATCGACAGGTCCATCTCAAGCTGCGTTCCACCGATGTGATCCACTCGTTCTGGGTCCCCGCCTTTCGCATCAAGAAAGACGTCATGCCCGACCGGGTGACCGAGACCTACATCACCGGCTCCGAGCTCGGCGAGTACCCCGTCGTCTGCGCCGAGCTGTGCGGCGCGGGACATACGGTGATGCGCTCTCAGGTCGTCGTGCAGTCCGACGCCGACTTCCAGGCCTGGCTGGCGAGCCAGGGCGTGGCCAAAGCCCAGGCCGCGGCGGCCGCAGCGGCCGATCCGTTCGCGGCGGGCAAGGCGGCGTTCAACGTCTACGGCTGCAACGCCTGCCACGCGCTGGCTTCCGCGGGCGCGGTCGGGGCGATCGGCCCCAAGCTGGATGGCATCGACACGCGCGCCGGGGATGCCGTCGCCGGGCAGTCGGCTGAGGAGTACATCCGTGCGTCGATCCTCAAGCCGGCCGCGCACCTGACCCCGGGCTTCGCCGATCTGATGCCGAAGGACTACGAGCAGCGCGTGACCCCGGCCGACCTGGATGCGCTGGTGAAGTATTTGCTGGAGCAGAAATGAGAGCGGACGATTGACGATTGACCGATTGACCATTGACCATCGACCATGGATCATCGTCCATTCGTCCATCATCCTCGCCCACGGTCAATTCGTTCACGCTGAAGGAGCACTGCGTATGACAGCAGCAGTAGACACCGGCCACGGCCTCGTCCGTCACGGCGGGCGGAAGCTGAGCGATTATTTCGTCTTCAACACCGATCACAAGGTCATCGGCATCCAGTACATGGTGCTGTCGTTCCTGTTCTTCATGTTCGGCGGCCTCCTGGCGGAGCTGATCCGCGCCGAGCTGGCGCGCCCCGGCACGCAGTTCGTCAGCGGCAGCAGCTACAACCAGCTCTTCACGATCCACGGCACGATCATGATCTTTTTGTGGATCATCCCGGCGTTTGCGGGGCTGGCCAACTACGTCATCCCGCTGCAACTGGGCGCCAACGATATGGCGTTCCCGAAGCTGAACGCGTTGGCCTTCTGGCTGCTGATCCCCGGCGCGCTCCTGCTGCTGGTCGGTTTCTGGGTGGGCGGCGCGGAGAGCGGCTGGACGGCCTATCCGCCGCTGAGCCTGCAAACCGGGAGCGGGCAGACGATCTGGGCGATCGCACTCCAGTTCATCGGCTTCTCGTCGATCTTCGGCGCGATCAACTTCATGGTGACCATTTTCAACATGCGCGCCACAGGCATGACGCTGATGCGGCTGCCGTTGATGGCCTGGGCGATCATCTCCACCTCGATCATCATCATCCTGGGCACGCCGGTGCTTTCCGCCGCGCTGGCGATGCTGACGGTCAACCGTGTCCTGGGCGCCAACTTCTTCCAGGCCTCGGCCGGCGGCGACCCGCTGATGTGGCAGAATCTCTTCTGGTTTTACTCGCACCCCGCGGTATACATTATGATCCTGCCGGGCTTCGGCATCATCTCCGAGGTGCTGCCGGTCTTCTCCCGCAAGCCGATCTTCGGGTATAAGCTGATCGCATTCTCCAGCCTGGCCATCGGCATCTTCGGTTTCCTGGTGTGGGCGCACCACATGTTCACCAGCGGCATGGACCCGTTCCTGCGTGTGCCGTTCATGATCACCTCGATGATCATCGCGGTGCCCACCGGGGTCAAGATCTTCAGTTGGCTGGCGACGATCTGGGGCGGCAAGCTGCGCTTCACAACGTCGATGATGTTTGCGCTGGGGTTCATCTCGCTGTTCGTCATCGGCGGGTTGAGCGGCATCTTCCTGGCGTCGGTGCCGATCGATATCCACGTGCAGGACACCTACTTCGTCGTCGCCCACCTGCATTACGTGTTGTTCGGCGGCAGCGTGATGGCGCTCTACGCCGGGCATCTACTACTGGTTCCCCAAGATCAGCGGGCGTATGCTGAACGAGCGGCTCGGCCAGTTGCACTTCTGGCTCAATTTCATCGGTTTCAACCTGACATTCCTGCCGCAGCATCAACTCGGCCTGGACGGGATGCCCCGCCGTGTGGCCGACTACGCGCCGGAGTTCGCCACGCTGAACCTGCTCTCGACCCTGGGCGCCTTCCTGTTGGCCATCAGCACCCTGCCGTTCATCATCAACGTGCTCGTCAGCCTGAAACGCGGCGTGATTGCTGGCCCGAACCCGTGGCGCGCGTTGGGGCTCGAATGGACCGTCTCGTCACCGCCGCCGGTCCACAACTTCCCGGTCCCGCCGGTCGTTGACAGCGATCCGTACGGCTACGGCGAAGGGCCCATCCCGCCCGCGCAACCGGTATCCGCCTAGCTTCCAGCTTCGAGCTTCGAGAACCAGAGGTAATCATGAGCGAACTTGTCGACCCAACTCACACCAGCACCGGGCTTGACAACCGGAAGCTCGGCATGTGGCTCTTCCTGGCCACCGAGGTCATGCTTTTCTCAGCGTTGATCGGCGCGTTCCTGCAGATGAAGGCGCGCAGCCCGGCCGATGCCAGCGAGATCCTCAACATCCCGCTCACGGCGGTCAACACGTTCATCCTGATCATCAGCAGCACCACGGTCGTGCTGGGCCTGGCCGCGATCCAGGACGGTGAAAAGAAGAAGTTGCTGCGGTATCTCGTGCTCACGCTCTTGCTGGGCGCGACCTTTCTCAGCGTGCAGGTCTTCGAGTACACGCAGCTTCTCCACGAGGGATTGACCCCGTCGGGCAGCCTGTTCGGCGGTGCGTTCTACACGCTGACCGGCTTTCACGGGCTTCATGTATTCATCGGCCTGATCTGGTGCACCTCGCTGATCGTGCTTGCGCGCCGGGGGACCTTCTCGCACCGGAACTATGCCCGGGTCGAAATCTTCGGCCTCTATTGGCACTTCGTGGACATCGTCTGGATCTTGCTGTTCACCCTTGTCTACTTGCTGTGATAGTCACCACGGAGTCACGGAGAACACGGAGATTAAGCGAAAGGCTTTAAGCCTCCGCGAACTTGGGGAGTCATCATGGAAGAAGATCTACCGGTTGAGAAGCACAAACACCCGAAATACCTGCTGGTGTTCCTGGCCCTGGCCGCCCTCACGATGTTGGAACTGGCGGTGTTTTACCTGCCCGAACACCTGCGCCCCGTGGCCCTGTTGTCGCTGTCGTTCATCAAGGCGCTGCTCGTCATCCTGTACTTCATGCACTTGAAGACCGACAGCCGCTGGTTTGCCTTCATTTTCCTGGTCCCGTTCCTGCTGGTCTTCCCGATGATCCTCGTTTTGCGTCTGAACTGAGGGGCTATCATGTATCGGGTCAGCAGAGTCGCTTCGCCCAACCAGCGCCGAAGCCAAGTCGCCTGCCGCGGCGGGACGATTTGTTTGTTTGGCGTCGTGCTGCTCCTGCTGTTAGCCGGCTGCGGCCGCGTCCAGCAGGCAGCGCCGGCCACCTCGGACAGCTACCTGGTGACGCTCGGCCGTCGAGCCCGCGCCACCAGTCGTAGGGTGATGGCACGGTGGCCGTGACGCTTCACGATGCAGCCGGCCAACCGGTGGAGGGCGCGCACCTGGCGCTTGAGGCGAACATGAGCCACGCCGGCATGACGCCGGTCATGGCGGACAGTACATCAAACAAGGACGGTGTCTACCGCGTCCCGCTCACCTGGACGATGGCCGGCGACTGGTTCGTGGATGTCAAGTTCACCCTGCCGGACGGGCAGAAAATCACCCGGCGCTTCCCGCTACAAGTGCTGGCGCAATAGCCACCGACCTGAATGACTGCCAAGTTGGGATAGGTGAAACGATCCCTCTACGACGGAATCTGCCGCGGATTTGCGCAGATTGACACGGATTTGTTTTATTGGCCGTTCTCGATCCGCGAAGATTCGCGTTAATCCGCGGCTAAGAAGGACCCGCAAGCTTTTGCGCCCCTCGCCCTTTGTGGTTATCATCATGCGCATGATCACCGACGCGCGCTCCCCCCGTCTGGACCTGCTCACCTGGCCGGTCATCGGCCCGTTCCTCAGATGGCGTCACGCCCGCACGGCGCTGCAGATCCCCGTCTTCCTGCTGGCCGCGCTGATGATCTTCGACGGGCTGGTTGGGCCGCAGCTTGCGCCGAAGAACCTGGCGACGGTCGGCGCGTGGCTGCACTACCGCGGACTGGTCGTGCTGGCGCTGCTGGTGGCGGGCAACCTCTTCTGCATGGCGTGCCCCTTCATGCTGCCGCGGCAGGCCGGCTGGTGGCTGCGGAAACGGCTCGGCGGCGAAGGCCGGCCGCTGCCACGGGTGCTGCGCAACAAGTGGTTCGCCATCGGGCTGATCGTCGCTTTCTTCTTCTGTTACGAGTATTTCAGCCTGTGGGCCACGCCCTGGTGGACCGCCTGGGTGGCGCTGGCCTACTTCGGCATCGCCTTCGCCGTCGACATGATCTTCCGCGGCGCCGCGTTCTGCAAATACGTCTGTCCACTCGGCCAATTCAACTTCTTCGGCTCGCTCATCTCCCCGCTGGAGATCAAGGTGCGCCAGCCCGCGACATGTGTCGCGTGCCGCACAAAGGACTGTATTCAACCGGCCCACGTCCAGATATCTGGCGAAACCTCCATGCCCTCCGTGTCTCCGTGGTTATCTTCCGGCCAACGCGGCTGCGAACTCTGGCTCTTTCAGCCGCGCAAGGCCGGCAACATGGACTGCACCTTCTGTCTGGATTGCGTCCACGCCTGCCCCTACGAGAACGTCGGGCTGATCGGCCGCATCCCAACCTCCGAGCTGTGGACCGACCCCTATCGCGCCGGCCTCGGGCGCTTCAGCCGGCGGGCCGACCTGGCCGCGCTGGTCGTGGTCCTGACGTTCGGCGCGTTCCTCAACGCGTTCAACATGATCAAGCCGGTACATACGCTGCAGGCGTTGCTGGCCCGCGCGCTCAACACCGCTTCACCCGCACCGGGCCTGGCGCTCGTCTTCGTGCTCGGTCTGATCATCCTGCCTGTCTGCCTGCTCGCCGGGGCAGCCCTGGCCAGCCGGGCCTGGGGTCAAACCGGGGAACGCCGGCTCACCGACAACATACTGCGTTATGTCTATGCACTCGCGCCGCTGGGATTCGGCATGTGGCTGGCGCATTACAGCTTCCATTTTCTCACCGGCGGGCTGACGATCGTGCCGGTGATCCAGTCCTTTCTGGCTGATATCGGATTGTTCAGCGGCAAGGTGCAGTGGGGATTGGGCGCGTTGGTACCGCCGGAATGGCTCTTCCCCATCGAGGCTGTCCTGCTCTACCTGGGCGCGTCCGGCTCGATCGTCGCCGCCTTCCAGATCGCGCGCGGCCGGACGCCTGCGGATGAACCTGAGGCGCGGCGGGCGATCCTCGGCGCCGCGCTGCCGTGGATCCTGCTGGTGCTGTTGTTGCTGAGCTTCGGGCTCTGGATCATGCTCCAGCCGATGGAGATGCGCGGGACGATGCAAATGGTCACCGGAACGGGGGGATGATGATGAACAAAATCGTTGATGTCATGCTGAGTGTTGCCATGGCATCCGCTTGGCGTCATGCGGGTAGGCCAAGAAGCACAGCTTGTCATTCTGAGCGGGTTAACCACCCAACACTCGTTACGGTCAGACATCAGCGAAGAATCTCGTGCTGGTACTTCATGAGCAGCGGGTTGACGAGTCAACGTCCGCTACAGCGAACCCACAGCGAAGCATCTCCGCATCCCGACCAAGACCCTTCGCTGGATACTCGCCGCGACGCGCTTGACGGGATCAACCCGCTCAGAGCCTGCCCTGAGTGCGGCGAAGGGGTGACAGGCAAAGACACTATCACAAAAATTGCATGGCTTCTCACCGCTCTGATTCTTATCTTCCTGGCGCCCTACGTCCAGGCCGAGAACCTGGGGCCGGGCGGCGGCACGCGGGTCATCGTAGGCGACGAGATCGTCGGACCGTACCGCCTCTTATTCACCTCATCGCCCGAGCCCGCCCAGGTCGGCAGGGTCACCTTCCTCGTGCGCCTGAGCGATCCTAAGACTGACGAAAAGGTGCGCGACGCCGAGGTCAGCGTCGATCTAAAACACAGCGAGACCGGCGCGACGCTGTCGCAGGCCGCCACGCACGCCGATGCGGGCAATCCCACCGACTACGTAGCGCACGTGCAACTCGATCTGCCGGGCCAGTGGGAGGGCGTCCTACGGGTGCTCGGCCCCGCGGGGCCCGCCGAGGCGCCGTTCATGCAGCGCGTCACGCCCAAGCGCCAGCTCAGCACGCTCGTGGTCGCCGGCGCCCCGTTCCTGGTGGTCCTGGGGCTGCTGGCCGGCCTCTGGTTCGCCCGCTCTGGCTCGCGACAGAAGCGCTGAATTGTAATCTTAACCGGTTGACTTTCTACGACATTCCGGCTAGAATGTATCTACTCACACGGGCGACGCATGGCTTGGCCTTACCTATCCCCAAAGGCGTGAAGCTACCGGCGCCCTACCACATCTCACGAGAAAGGAGTCGGCACAATGGATCTGACCATTACCGGCAAGAACCTCGAGATCAACGACACCATCCGCAACTATGTAGAGAAGAAAATCGGCAGGCTCGATCGTTATCTGCCGAACATCATCGACGGCCGCGTGGAGCTCACCGTGGCTGAGGGCGCCCACGCGGCTGAGGACCGCCAGATTGCCCAGGTAACGCTGCGCACCAAGAAAGTCATCCTGCGCGCCGAAGAGGCGTCGTCCGACATCTTCGCCTCGATCGACGCCGTGTTCGAGAAGATGCAGCGCCAGGTGGATCGCTACAAGGGCAAACGCTGGAGCAAGCGTGAGCCTGAGATGGCCGGAGAAATCGTGGAGGCCGATGAAGACCTATCCGAAGATAGCCCCTATGTTGTCCGGGTGAAGCAGTTCCGGATGATGCCTATGAATGAGACGGAAGCCATCGAGCAAATGGAACTGTTGGGGCACGACTTCTTCGTCTTCTTCAACGCCAACCTGAACCAGGTCAATGTCCTGTACCGCCGGCGCAACGGTGAATACGGATTGATCCAGCCCGAACTGGCGTAAGAACGGACGATAGACGATGGACCATTGACCATTGTCTATCGTCCATCGTCCACGATCAATCATATGAAAACCATCCTCTTCGCTTGCACCGCCAACATCTGCCGTTCGCCCATGGCCGCGGCCATCCTGCGCCGGCGCGTCGCCGAGCTCGGCCTGGAAGACCAGATCGCTGTGCTCTCAGCCGGCGTTTGGGCCGAAGATGGACATGCGGCCAGCGCGAACGCCGTCACCACACTCGCTGGCCGCGACATGGATCTGACCGGCCACCGCTCGCGGCTGCTGACACCGGCACTGCTGGGCGAAGCTGATCTCGTCCTGGTGATGGAGGAGGCGCACCGGCGCTCGCTGTTCTACCTGGCGCCGCAACATCTCAGCAAAGTCTACCTGCTGACGGAGATGTCCGGGAAACATGGGGACGTCGCCGACCCCTACGGCGGGCCGGTAGAAGGTTACGTGCGCACGGCAGATGAACTGGAGAGGCTGATCGACGCGGGGATGCCGATGATTTTGCGCCGGGTGGGGGTGCGTGCTGCGTGAGACGTGATGCGTGATGCGTGATCGCAAAGTCCAGAACGATCACGTCTCACGCAACACGTTTTCACGTTTTACGCAGCACGTTTTTCGAACAAGTACCAATGCGGCATGAAGCCGTAGTAGTGGGCCAGGAGGACGGCCAGCTTCAGTCCCACCCAGCCATCCTTGTAGCCTTGAAGGGTAACATAGCGCCGCCAGAATTCGCGCAGCGGCTGTCGGATGAACTTGTGCGGCCAGGGTTTCACCCCGCGCTCGCGCAGGATATTGCGCTCGATCCGCGCATAACGCGCCTGCTTGGCATGAAATTGCGCCCAGTCATCGTAGTTGTAGTGGATCATCACGTTGCGCAACTGACCGGACGGCCCGTCGAGCAGCACCACCTCATGTACCGGCCGTGCCGGGTCATAGCGGGCCTTATCGCGGCGCAGCAAGCGCAACTGATAGTCCGGGTAGAACCCCCCGTGACGCACACGCTGGCCCGCGATATAATTGTGCCGCGGCACCCACCAGCCGACCTCGGAACGCTCCGCGATCACCTGTCGCACCTCGGCCGCCAGCTCGGGCGGGATACGCTCGTCGGCGTCCACGAAGAAGATCCAGTTCGCTTCCACCGCCTCCAGCGCGGCGTTACGCTGCCCCGCGAAGTTATCGAACGCCCGCTGCATCACCTCGGCCCCGGCCACCTGCGCCAACGCCACGGTATTATCAGCGCTGAACGAGTCGGACACGACCACGCGGTCGGCAAAACCCAACGTAGCGATGCAGTCGGTGATGTGTCCGGCGACGTTCTTGGTTAAGACGACCGCGGCGAGCTGATCTTGCCCCGCATTACTCCCCATGCAACCTCACAAACATGTCTGACACCTGGTGAACTGCTGCCACGCGCGCGGCCAGCTCAGCAGGCGTGATCTCCCCGTGCGCGGCCGCGGCCCGTGCCCGCCGCGCCTCGGCCCACATGCCCAGCCGCACGATCCGTCCCGCCAGCCAACGCCGGCTCGGGCCGTAGAACCGGTCGTACAACCGCCGGCGGCTGCGCCACAGGTTGACGAATGATTGCGACCTGAACTGCCGCGTGCTGGCGCCGCCGTGATGAATGACGACCGCCGACGGCACGCAATAGAACGGCCAGCCCGCACGGCGGATCCGCCAGCACCAGTCCACCTCTTCGGCATACATGAAGTAGCCTTCATCCAGCAGACCGGCCGCATCGATCGCCGCGCCGCGCACCATAAGCGCCGCACCCAGGGCGAAGTCGATCGGGAATGGGTGGCCGCTATCATACGCGGTGCGCGCATAGCGTCCATTCAGCCGCGAGTCCAACAACCGCCGCGGCCGGGGCGGAAAGAGGTCAAACCAGAGCTGGAACAGGCCGGGGAAACGAAACGCCCCGTGCTGAAAACGGCCATCGGGATAACGAAGCTGAGCGCCGACTCCGCCAATCTCCGTGTGCGCGACCAGGTAACGTGCCATCTGTCCGACCGCATCTTCTACCGGCTCCGCGTCGGGGTTCAGCAGGAGGACGAGGTCGGGGCGTGACGTTAGCGACTCTTGCTCCACGCTCCACGCTCCACGCTCCACGCTCTTCGATTCCCCAAACCCCAGCGCCCGCAGCGCCAGGTTGTTCCCGCCGGCAAAGCCCAGATTCTCCCGGCTGGCGACGAGGCGCACCTGGGGAAATTCGGCCGCCACCATCTCCGCGCTGCCGTCGGCTGAGGCGTTGTCCACAACCCAGACCGTCGCATCCAGCTCCGGCGCGAGCGCCAGGCTGGCGAACGTCGCCTCCAGACACGCCCGCAACAGCTCGCGCACGTTGTAGCTGACGATGATGATGGCGAGGGATGCGTGATGCGTGATACGTGATGCGTATTGCGTTTTCCGGCTCATCAGCACGCTGCTCCGCCGCGTCTCCGCGTCACCATGTCACCCCCATCCCCGTGTCACCATGTCGCCCCGTCACGGCGCGCCCACCGGCACGCTGATGCGGTCGATGTCGTTATTGGCGATCTGGACAAACTCCTGGATCAGCCCGCCCCACCAGAAGTTCGTGCCGACCGGCGGCACCTGGTCGAACTCGATGCAGCCCGACACCAGCCCGCGGTGGCCGGGGAGGAGGTAATACTGCGGTGTCCCGTCGATGATGCGTTCTTCGAGGTCTTCCTTGCGGCCGACGGCCCAGCGGAAGGGGAAATCGACCCCCGTGGTGTCGAAGTTGACGCCGAAACGCCAGACACCGGCCTGTTGATACCAGGATTGCTCGTCTTCGCGCGCGGCGAGGGTGTTGTAGTTCTCGCTGAACTTGAACTTCTGCCCCGGCCACGGCCCCGCGGTGCGGATGGGAACCGGGCCGATGTTTTCGACCGTGGTGGTGAAACACAGCGTCTGGCCCAGCGGCACGCCCACCACGCGGTTCATCTCGCCCTCCCAGTCGATGTCGCCGCCGGTCACCTCGGCGCGGGGTTTGCCCCCTTCCTGGATCGTCAGCGTCGATGAGACCACCACCCGGTTGCCGATCTTATCCTCGGCCTCGCCATAGATCACGTAGTCCCCGTCCGGCGGCGGCTCGGCATTCAGATCCACGCCGCCGTCGTAGTCGTAGCCGTGATAGCCGGCCATGCCGGGTTTCACCGTGGAGACCGACACCTTCTCGGCGATCGGGTACTTCAGCTTCGGCTCACCGGGTGCGGTCTGGGCCGGCTCCAGGTAGACCTGGACTCGCTCGGCGTCCTTGGTGAGGTAGTAGGCGATGGAAATCCGGTCGTCGCGCAGACCGTCCTGGTTAGGGCGAAAAACCTGCGGCACGACTGTGAAATTGTGGAGTTCTGGCAGGGTCGAGTCGGCGCCGGTCAGTGTGATCTGGCCTTCCGCCTTGTCGGTACGACCCGCATCGTCGGTCGCCTCAACGACCCAGGTGTACGCACCATCGGGCAGCACCCGGCTCTCCACCAACATCTGGCCGCCGGCCACCGGCCGCACCTGCGGATCGTTGATCACGCCGCTCCAATAGACATTATACTTGCCGGGCGAGCGCCGCTCGGCCTCGCGGAAGTAATGCCGGTCGCCGGCCTGATCGACGAAGTAGATCGAGACATGGGCCGGGCGGCCGATGCGATAATTGATCAGCGTGACGTCATCCGTGCCGTCGGCGTTGGGCGAGATGGCGTTCGGCGCCACCGTCACATCGGACAGCAGCGGACTGAAGGCGCAACCGCTCAGAAGCAGCGACACAACCATGACTAGTAAGAACAAACGGGCCAGCACCCGCATACTGAACCTCCCACTAAAAGCAGTTGTTAGATCCATGCTTCCCACTGCGCCAGGATCGCGTCCAATTCCCCGGCATATGGTTGAGCCGCCAAAAGAGCAAAGTCGGTGATCAAGTCGTGCTCGTCCGCATGGTGCGGATCAATGTTTGTAACTGTGTCATCAACAAATAAGGGTAAAGTCCCTTCGCCATCGCCTTTGCTCGACGACTTTCTCTGGCTGACAAAATCACCCATGCGCTCCAAACCTTTGGCAAACCGCCGGAGCGTGGCTGAGATAGCCTCCGGGCTACTGTCAATCCCTATCCAGCGGCGGCTCAGTTGTGCAGATACGGCCAAGGTGGTGCCAGAGCCAGAAAAACTATCTAGAACCAAATCACCAGGATTTGAAGATGCGCAAATGATACGCGCCAATAGGTCGGAAGGCTTTTCCGTAGGATAGCCGGTGATCTCGATATTTTGGTTATGAGCGTCGCGGAAGTCCAGCCAGATGTCTTGCACGGGGATACCTTGGCTCTCATCCAGATAGATCTTGCGGCGCGGATTGTCGTTTTGCGACCAGTAGATTTCCCCACGGGCGTCCATCTCATCCAACGTCTTGGGTGCAAACTGCCAGTGCTTACCAGGCGGCGGATTTACACCACGCCAAGGTTTACCCGTTTCTCCGTTGCGGACACCGGGCGCGTGCAGAGGCACCTTTTTGTATCGTCTCCCAGTACGTTCCTCGACGTATTGGTACTCTTTGTCGGCCCGCTCCGGTGTCCAATCGTCATAGGGGCGGTTCCAGATATATCGATCCGACTTTGTGTAGAACAAAATGAAATCTGTGACGTTACCGTAAGTTTTTCGAGTGTAGTTTTTCGGGTTGCACTTCTTGCGTGTAATCCAGTTGCGATAATTCTCTCGTCCGAAAACCTCATCCATGATGGCCTTGATGTAAAAGGCCATATTCTCGTCCAAATGGACGTAAATTGAACCATCATCAGCCAGTAACTCCCGCAACAACACAAGCCTTTCGCGCATGAACTCGAGATAATGCGCGCCACTCAACAAGTCACGATAAGCATCCGCCTGCGATCGGGATTGAAATATGCTTTGAGTCGCATAAGGTGGGTCAATATAAATCAAACGCACATGCCCGCGCACCAACGGATCTTGGAGCAAGCGCCCCATGATCGGCATATTATCCCCAAAATAGAGACGATTTTCGCCACCCATCGGCGTTGGCTCGCGCCGCCAGACCTCAATCAATTCCGCAGGCTCGGTAGCCAAAATGGCGTCTTCTGAACGTTTCCCGGCATACGAAAGAGACACTTCCGGCCCGTTTCCAGAAGCCTCTTGCGTGGCAACCCCCACCTGCTCGCCGTTCCAGCGCGTCTTCGGAATACCAGTGGCCATCTGAATCCTCAGTCCTCAAGCCATTCACGGGTCAGGCGTTCCGAAACCATCCGCAACGTCACCACCAGAATCTTATCGGCCCAGCTTTGTTCGAGCCTGGCATAATCATCCCACATCGAACCGAGCAGGAGACCTGGGCCATCGTTCAGAAAAATGGCCTTCATATCTAAACCATGACCGTGCGCGTAGCCCAAGATTTCGTCAGCGCAGTTATGATAGCCCCCCGTGCGATCATCCTCTTGCGCACCGCCGCGATCAGAATCATAACGGGCCAACCCGACAGCAAGCGGCTTCACCCCAGTGGCATCATAAATCATGAAATCCACAGGGCGGCCGGGGTTGGGATAATCCTTGAAGATGGTACCCAACAAAATGTCTTTCCCCGACCGTTCTGGTCCGCGAATCGGCAGATCGGGGAAGCGCGAGCGAAAAAGTGCGAAGAAGCGCTCCGTCAAGTCATAGCCTTTCTTACCGCGATCTTTGTACTCCCACAGGATAGCGCACAACGCTTCATCAGGCACAGGACGGCTGTTGTACGCTCCCTGAACTTGATGGATCGGCCTGAAACCTTCCCCAAACTGGGCGCAGATTTCGTGGGCTTTCGTTTTCTTTTTCAGCATCTCAACAGGGGTCTCCGGGCTAACATACTTGCGGAAGATTCTGGCAAGTTGTACCCGCATCCACGCGTTCTGAACCTCCGAGATTTGTAGAAACAAACGAACCGAGGACTCGGATCGAGCCAACAACTGCCCGAACATAACCTGAACCGGTTCATACAAAAGGCAGGCGTCTTTCAAAATGTCTGGATAATACTCACCTGTCGCCAAGGTGATCCAGTTTGCGCCATCCAGCTTGTAGTCGGCAAAAGACTCCCGTATCGCCATTCTCCTTCTCCCTGAAACACTATAAAGCCATTCACAGGCCGAGTCAACTAATGCAGCAGCTTGAGCGGCCCCAGCCGCACCCGCTTCCCCGCCGGATTGTCGGCCGCGTCCCGGAGGTCGAGGCCGTCGGGGTTCGTCTCGTCGTACACCGCCAGCGTGACGGTGTACTCGCCCGCGGGCGCATCTGCCGGCAGGGGCAGCGGGTAACGCCCGAAGATCTCCTCGCTGGGCTGCCAGCGGGTGGTCGGATAGTCGTAGCTGGCCGGCCGACCGTCCCACCGGCCCACCTCGAGTCCCTGCGCGTCCTCCAGGATCACCGAGACCCGGTAATCCTGCGTCAACGTGTTGAGCACGCGCCAGTAGACCGTGAGCTGATCGTCCTGCGGGTCATCCCAGCCCAGCAACGCCAGCTTGTGATCGAAGTTCGCGCTCTGGACGTGCGCCGGATTCGCGCCGGCGGGATAGGTCGCGTCGGGGCGCAGCCGCCAGTGCCGCAGCCCCAGGTGCCAGAACGCCTGCTTCACCGGCTGCTCGGCGCCGGCGCGATCCAGATAATACGGCACGAAGCCGGCCGGATCCACCACCGCATCCTGCCACGCGACCAGCCACGCGCCTGACTTGCCCGCCAACGCCTGCCCAAGTTGTGCGCCTGTGTTAAAACCCAGCACCGCGTTCACATCCAGAATGTCGATGTCCGGCAGCCGTGTGCGTGGGATGTCCGGCGCGTAATAGTCCCACGCGGGCGACGCGTGACCCGAAACCAACAGCACCGCCTCGCCCGGCGCGATCTGCGCCCGCACCGCGGCGGCCAGCTCCCGCCACTGCGCCTTGGTGAACGCCGGATCGGTGAACCAGTTGTGAAGGCTGATGGCTGAGGTGGCGATCAGGAAGCCAGACAGGATGAGGAGTAACGTGAAGCGTGATACGTGAAGCGTGGAGCGTGGAGCGCGCCCGCCTGCTCCCTCGCCCCCCCGCTCCTCTGTTCGTCCGCGCCGCCACTCCTGGGCACCTGCCGCCAACGCGCCGATGCCGCCGGCAAGAATCAGCAGATATGCGGGTGAGACCAGCATCAGGTCAGCGCGGGTTGAACTTCGGCGTGCGCGAGGCGAGCAGGAGGACGGCGAGGAGGGGGACGAGGAGGCAGGTAGACAGGTAGACAAGCGCGAAAATCCCCCCCACGCCTCTGCGCCTTTGTTCCTCTGCTCCTCCGCCCCTCTGCGTCTCCGCACCTCCACGCCACACCAACGCGCCCGCCGCCACGATCAGTGCAAGGCCGAACCACGGCAGCAGCCGCACCGCGTCGCGTTCCAGCATCGTTTCCGGCGCGCCGGTCGTGAAGCTGATCGCCACGTGCCGCAGCGCTTCGTTGATCTTCAGTGCGCCCTGCCAGTACGAGCGGTCCACTGCGTAACGGTTAAGCATCGCTGGCAGCCAGGGCAGATAGAGAAGCGCGATGCCCAGACAGGCAACAGCAAAAGCGACCAGCGTCCGCCAGCGCGTCGAGCCCCGCGCCCACGCGATCAGCCAGCCGATCATGAAACAGACGCCGTAGGCTATAAGCAGAAACACGCCGAAGTAATGGGTGTAGAGCAGCGCGGCGGAGGCGATGATAAAGAGAAGCCACCAGGGAACGGACGATGGACCATCGACCATAGACGATGACTGTTCCATCGTCTGCGATCTGTGGTCCATCGTCCATCGTCCATCGTCCATCGTCCGCGACCTGTGGTCCATCGTCCATCGTCCATCGTCCATCGTCCATCTCAGCAGCGCGTACCCCGCCAGCAGACCCAGGAACGTCAACTGCGTGTACATGCGCGCTTCTTGGGCGTAGTAGATGTACAGCGGCGAGAGCGCAGCCAGTAACGCGGCGGCCAGGGCGGCTGCCCGCCCGCTGCGGCGTCGCCCGAACAGGCGCAGCGCCACAGCCCACATCAGTGGCACGGTCAACGTGCCGAAGAAGGCCGACGGAAAACGCAGCGCCCACTCACCCCGGCCAGCCACGCGCAACCACCCCGCTGCGGCATAGTAGTACAACGGCGGTTGGATATCGTCAGCCGTCCAGCGTGTCAGTTCGGCGATGCCCTGCGACGCGACCTGGGCCGTCACCGCCTCGTCGTACCATAAGCTCTGGCTGTCCAGGTGATAGACGCGCACAGCGAAGGCCAGCAGCAATATAGCCAGGAGCGCCAGATAGTTACGCTTTGCCATCCAAAACGCGCTCACTCGTCGCGTCACAGTGTCTCCATGTCGCCGCGTCACCGTATCACTACTGCGACGCGCAACTCTCCTTCGCCATCAGGCAGGGTACATCAGGCGCAATGCCCACCGCACGGTCGACGGTGACAGGTCCCAGGACGAGCTCGTCTCCGCCGGGGTTCCCCGGGCTGACCGCCAGCGGCAGGCGTTTGCCGGTCTGCCAGTCGTACCAACCGACCACGACGTCATAACGGCCGGACGCCAGATTCTCTGGCAGGAGGATGGTATGCGCCGTCCACACGCCGGGATCACCGCCCGACCAGCGCGAGGCAGGCAGCGGGATAAACCAATTCGGCGCGGCATCACCGGCCGCGACCGTCTGGCCGCTTTCGTCGCGCACATGGACAAAGACGCTGTAATCGGCCGGCGCGGGGCCGGCGGAGCGCCAGTGCAAGCTCAAAGGCAGCCTGCCGCCGGGTGCGACCGCGATAGGCGCGGTCCAATGGGTCAATCCTACCTGCCAGTCCTCACCGTCGAAGTGAGCCGCCGCCTCTTCCCTTGGATCGGACGGGCTCTCGAAAGGCCGCAGGCGCGTATCGCGACGCTCCCAAGCCGGCAGTTGCAGCCGGCCATCGACGGAAGCTAACGCCCCCCGATCCTGCGCGCGCGCCGGCACGGGCGGGGTGATCCGCGGGGTCAACACCTGCTCGCCGGCATTAACTGTCAGGGCTGGCGCCCAGGCTCGCGGAAGATACCACGGCATAGCTGGTTGTTACGATGGTCTCACCGGGCTGCCAGCGCGGCGGCGGATACCACAGCAGCGCCGGCATCGGCCGCAGGGCCGTGTCATCCGCGGCCTCGCCATCCGGTGTGAGAAGCTGTAAGCTGATCGCCGTGTCCGGCGGCAAAGGCGCCAACACTTCCCAGTAGAAACGGAAGTTCGTGCGCCGCCACTTGGTGTTATCCACGATGTCGTACCCGATCAGGCGGAGCTTATCGCCGAAGGTGACATCGAGCGGATACTGCGGCTGGGCGGCGCTGGCCTGGCCCGCGTCGGAGGCCGGGACGCGGGCGAAATCGTAGAAACTGTCCGGGATCTCGGCCGCGCCGCGGCCCTGGGCGAGCAGGATGTAGCCATCGGCTGCGTCCACGACGCCCCACCCGCCCGCCAGCATTTCACGGATCACTGTCTGAATGTCGGCAGGGTGCTGATCCGTGGTCCCGCTGACATCCACCAGCGCCCATTGCGCGTTGCCAAGAATGGGAAACTGGAAGACCGACTCCCGATGATCCAGGTGCGGGTAGAGGTCGGTGGCAACGCTCAGCGCCGCGTCGGGCGGAATCTGCGCGGCGAAGCGGTCAAGCAGCCGATGATGGGCCGTCACCTGCGGCCAACCGCCGGGCTGGCTGCGCCGAAATTCCCCGCCGATGGGAGTGTAGCCGGCCACAATCTGATAACCGAGCGCACAGCCAAGAATTAGGGCCAGCGCCAATGCGAGACCCGACACCGGGCGTCGGTTGACCTGAAAGCTCTCGCGCCAGAACCTGTACTTTCGAGTCAGCCGGGTCAAGCCAACCACCGCCGCGAAGGTGAAGACGGGTACCAGCGGCGCCGAATAGTGCAGTTCACCGGAATACTGTAGTGGGAAAGTGTTGAGCAGGTTGGCCAACAGCAGCGGCAGGCCGATCAAGAGGATCTCTGCGCCGAACAGCCCCATCAACGCGGTGGGTATCAGCAGCCCGAACAGGTAGCGCAAACGCAGCGGTTCAAGCACGATCCGCAAGACCGTCAGCGGCCGGGTCGCCAGCGACCGCAGCACGCCTCCGAACGAATCGCCCAGCTCCCCGAAGCGTGCGGCGTAGGGCGTTTGGCCGATGCCGTAAGCCAACCCAGCGTAATGCGGGATAATCACAAACGTCGTGACGTAGAACCACGCCAGGCCGAGAATAAAAATTGCGCTCCCCACCACCGTGCCGGACAACCGCCGGCGTCGCCCGGAAACCTCTGCAGCGCTCGCGCCCGCGCGTGCATGCCAGATCTCATGCACCGTCGCGTAGATGCCCAGCGCCGCGGCCACCAGCGCCATCCCCTCCTGGACGCTCATCACGAGGACCGATGCGACGATGAACTGAATCCAGCGGCGATCCTCCACCGCCCAGAGCGCCCACGCGATCAACGGGACGGCCAGCGGCAGCGCGTGGAACTCAGCGGCGGCCGGCGCCTGGAGCGCGGGTGTCAGCAGATACGCGGCAGCAAAAACCAGGCCGGCCTTCTCCGCCATGCGTGTGGAAGGCGCGGCGGCGGACCCGCCGATTTTTCGCCGCGCCAGCAGATAGATCGGCCAGGCGCCCAACGCCAGGGCCGCGGCCTGGAGCACGAACAAGGTCCGGACATCATCCCACAGCCAATAAAAGGCGGAGACGAGCAAGAAGATCGGTTCCACGTGATCCGTCAGGCGCGTGCTGATGGCATCGCCCTTGACCTCCTGCACAAAACGGCCGTGTGCAGTGTTCCAGATCGCCAGGTCCATCTGGCCCAGATCAGATTTGTAGGTCAGATGCGCGGCATGGAGACGGAAGCTATACGCGGAGAACCAGACCGTAAAGACCAGGATCAGCACCCACACCCAAAAAGCCGGGCGGCGCACAAGGGCAACCAGCGGATGGGGCTTGGGCGGCGGCAAAAAGCCTGTTGGCGAGGTCGGGATGTCAGCATTCATCGCTTGTCACTGTTCACACGTAATCAGAAAGTCACAAAGGGACAGATCGCCGGCACGTACGCGTGGTCGTGCCGGGTCAACTCCAGATGCTGGCGTCGAGGTTGACAGGTTGGCCGGTGCGCGCCGACTCGTACATCGCCAACACCAGCGCCAGCGACTTCTTCGCCTCGCCGCCGTCGGTCTTGGGCGCGCGGTTGACCAGGATGGCCTCGATCATGTCGGCGATCACCGCGCGATGGCTGGTGCCGTAGACCGAAGGGGGATCCACCTGCTCGCGGGTCAGCAGCTCCTTTTCGTGCTCCAGCTCGCCCGCCACCTTCCAGAGCACCTTGCGGTTGAGCGCCGTCCCGCCGACCTTCAGCGAGCCGCGTTCACCGAAGATGGCCACCGAACCCTCGAGGTTCTCCGGATAGGTCACGGTAGAGCCTTCGACGACGCCCAGCGTGCCACCGTGGAAACGGATCGACGCGACACCGATGTCCTCGGCCTCCATGCGGTGCGCCAGCGTGGCGCTATAAGCGAACACACTTTCGGGACGTCCCAGCAACCATTGTAACGCATCGATGTGATGGATGGACTGGTTCATCAGGGCCCCGCCGTCCATCGCCCACGTGCCATGCCAGCCGTCCTCGTAGTACTCCTGCGGCCGATACCAGCGCACCGTGGCGTTACCGAGAAGCAGCCGGCCGAGCGTGCCGCTCTCGACGACCTGCTTGAGGTCTTGCATCGGCGGGTTGTAGCGGTTCTGAAGCACGACACACAGCTTGACACCGCACGTCCGCGCGGTCCCGATCATCCGGTCGGCATCGTCCAATGTCAGCGCGATCGGTTTCTCGACGATGACATGCTTGCCTGCCTGCATCGCCGCGATCGCCATCTGCGCGTGAAGGCCGCTGGGCGTGCAGATGTTCACCACGTCCACGTCCTGTCGCGCCAGAAGGGCGTGATAGTCGGTGTGGGCGTCAGCGTGATACTGGGCGGCAAACCGCTCCGCACGGGTTTCCCGCACATCGGCCACGGCGACCAGACGTGCGCCGGGCAAGCTCAACACGGATTCCGCGTGGCGCGGCGCCACGCGACCGCACCCGATCAGACCAAATCGCATCACATCACTCATGCGTCACATTCTCCGTCAACGACGCTTGATCCCCGACGCCGGCCGGACGAGCCGTCTGACGCCCGTACAGCGCGACCAGCAGATCGCGTGCTGAGATCAGAAGGCGATAACCCAGCGCGACGGTTGCCACGGCTACCAATGGAAATTGGCCGCCGAGAAGCCAGTACAGGGCCCCTTCCCGCACACCGATCCCCGCCGGCACGAAGAGGGCCAGCACCCCGATCAACCAGGCCCCCACATAGGCGCTCGCCAGCGGGACGAAGAGCGTCGGGGAGACCGGCTGCAGGCCACTCACAAAGAGCACGAAACCGATCCCCAGGAGCAGATGTCCGAACAACCGGACGCCGAAGATCCCCACCATCCCGGGATAGGTCAAACGCATTTCCAGGGGCGGTCGCCGCAGGATGCGCAAGCCCCAGTTCGTCAAGGGGACGAACACCGGCGGCAGCATGACAATCAGCATCACCAGGATGGCAGCGGCCGCGACCGCGAGATAGGCGGGCGGCACCGTCTCCTCACGCCAGACGAGCGCGACTATCAGAAAAACAGCCCCGCTCAGGATTTGCATCCCCATCTCAAGGACCAGGCTGGCGGAAGTGCTGCGGACGCTGACCCCGGCCTGCCGCCCCATCACGACGCGCGCGGTCATGTCCCACACGCCGCCGGGCAGGTAGCGGGCCAGTTGCGACTGGAGCCACATCCCGACCCCCTGCCGAAGAGGGAGCCGCTCGCCTGTCATGGCCAACGTCCACCACCACGCCACCGCCACCACCAACGCCTGGACGATCAGCACTGCGAACGACAAGCCCAGCAGCCACCAATTGACGCGCCAATTAGCGTTCGCGAGCTGATTCCAGTCATGCCAGATGGCGCGCCCCAAAACGCGATGATAACGAGGATCAGCAACGGCTGCCCGAACCTGCGCCAGCTCGATCGGAACTTCAAATTGACACCCGCTCGCCATTACACACGGTGGAAGCCGTCGTGCGGCGCTACCATCATTGATCTTCCCCGGCCGCCAGCATCCCATAAAGCGCCAGAGTTTGCGCCAACACCGCGGGCCACGCAAAGCGCCGCCGGGCGCTTGCGTACCCATCATTTCCCAGACGCTGCGCCAACGCATCATCTTCCAGCAGGCGTCTGAGCGCGCCGGCCAATGCCCCAGAATCGCGCTGTTCAACGAGTATCCCGGTCTCTTCGTCTTGCACGATGTCGGCGATGCCGCCCACCCGCGTCGCGATGACCGGCTTGCGATAACGCATCGCCTCCAACGACACCATGCCGAGCATCTCGGTGTCCCCGCCGCTGTCCACGATGGCGGGCAGCACGAAGATGTGGCACGCCTGGTACAGACGGTGCAGCGCCTCGTCGGAAATGCGCCCCGTCAATTCGACCCGATCCGCCAGCCCCAGCCTGCCGATGGCTGCCTCCAGTTCCGGGCGTTCATGGCCCTCGCCGACGATCACCAGGCGCGCCTCCGGATGATCACGCAGCAGCGACATGGCTTCGATCAAAAAGATGTGCCCCTTGCGCGCCACCAGCCGCCCCACCGTCAGGATGAGCCCCTTCCGGGCCGGCCAGGAGGCTTCTTCCGGTGGCAGCGCGATGCCGTACGGAATGATGCGCGGCTCGACGCCCGTAGTCTCGACCACTTCGCGCGCGGTGAAAGAGGAAATGGCGGCCACATCCGCGCACTGGCGGGTAAAATAGCGCACGAAAGGACGCACCCAACGAAAACGCCGGCTCATCACCAGATCGGCCCCGTAGAAGGTGGCGACCAAACGACCGCCGCCCGCCCAGCGTGCCATCAAGCCCAACAGGCCCTGCGGCATCGGCCAGTGAACATGGATGAGATCGAAGCGCCCGGTGCGCCCCAACCGCCAGGCAGCCAACATCCCCGCGGCGAGATAGAACGGCAGCAGCAACAGATACCACGGGTTACGCCGGATCTTGTTCGGCGCGCCCTCATCGTGCGTCAGCGTCTCCCAGCGCGCGGGCGCATAGCGAAACCGGTGCACCGGCATCCCGTAAATCTGCTGGTTGCCCTGACCGCCGTAGGCCGGGGCCAGAACCTCGATCTGGATTCCCTGCTCACGGAGCAAGCCGAGCAGTTCGACCAGCCAGGGTGAATGCGGATCTCCGGGCCAGCGCGGGAAATTCGTGGTGATGATCAGAAGTCTGGGCATCAATCGGATCCATCGATGCGGGTCGGACACCCTACGTCCAGGGCTGTCGCTGCTCCCTGAGGGCCCGCTCCACCTCGCCCAGCCGCTCGCCCTGGCTCACGATCAGCTCGGCCAGGAAGCCGATCAGGAAAAGGATGAGCCCGGCCAGCAAGAGCACGCCCGCGGCCGAGAAGAGGGGCCGTACCTGGGTTTGGGCGACGAGCCAGTACACGAGCAGGAAGAAGTAGGTGAGGCCGCTGACGACCAATGCGATCAGCCCCATACCGCCGAAAAACCGCATCGGCGCGCGGCTGAAGGTCAGCAGAAACCAGACGACCAGCACGTCGAGCAGCGAGATGGGAATGCGCCCCAGTCCGAACTTCGAGCGGCCCGCCCGGCGCTTCTGCCAGGGTGTCGGTACCTCGCCGATGCGGTAGCCCTGGCTGGCCGCGATGTGCAGCAGGAAGCGATGCCAGTCGGAGCGCAGGGGCGGCAGGTTGTCGATCACCTCGCGGCGAAAGCCCTTGATCCAGTTCATATCATGGGCCTTCACGCCAAACAGCCAACGCGAAACCGTGTTGTAGATGCCGGAGGCGAAGACCTTGCCTTCCTTGCGCCCCTGCCGCCACCCAGCCACCACGTCATACCCTTCGTCCAGTTTGCTCAGCAGCAGCGGGATATCGGTTTCCGGGTCCGACTCCAGATCGGCCGGCAGGAACAGGATCAGATCACCGCGCACGGCCGCGAACCCCGTGCGGAGCGCCGCCGTCAATCCTTGATTGCGCCGGTGGTGCAGTACGCGCAGGAAAGGACGGCTCACGGCCAATGCATCGGCGATGGCGCCGGTGCCGTCGGTGGAGCCATCGTCCACCAGCACCAGCTCACCCGCGCCGCCCGTCAGCCCCAGCGCCGCGAAGGCGCGTTCGACGCGCGCCACCAGCTCAGGCACGTTGTCCGCCTCGTCGCGCGCCGGGACGAGGACAGAAACACGTGGATTGCCTCCGCCCAGCGAACTATAATTCGTCATTCGTCAGTCGTCCTTCGTCCCTCAACCTACAAAACTCCGCACGGCCCCGGCCACCCGCCCCTGCTGCTCCGATGTGATCTCCGGGAACATGGGCAGCGAAAGCACCTGTTGTGCGGCCGCCTCGGCGACCGGGAACGTGCCCGGCCCCAGGCCCATCGCCCGGTAGGCCGGCTGCAGGTGCATGGGGATCGGGTAATGCACGACGGTGTCGATGCCCTGTGCCGCCAGGTGCGCGGCCAGGCCATCGCGCCGCGGCGTGCGGATCACGTAACAGTAGTAGACATGCCGATTGTACGGCCGCTCGGTCGGGGTGACGACCTCCGCGCCGGCCAGCAGGTCATTGTAGCGCGCCGCAGCCGCCCGGCGCTGTTCGGTCCACCGGTCGAGATGCGGCAGCTTGGCGCCCAGGATCGCGGCCTGGAGCGCGTCGAGCCGCGACCCCCAACCCAACTCCACATGCTCATACTTGCCGACCCGGCCGTGGTCGCGCAGCCGGCGGATGCGCGCCAGCAGCGCGGGATCGCTCCCGGTGACCATGCCGCCGTCGCCGTAGCAGCCGAGGTTCTTGCTGGGATAAAAGCTGAAGCACGCCAGATCGCCCAGGCTGCCGCAGCGCCGGCCATGATGCTCGGCCGCGTGCGCCTGCGCCGCATCCTCGATCACCCGCAGCCCGCGCCGCCGGGCGACGGCCAGGATCGCGTCCATGTCGGCAGACTGGCCGTAGAGATGCACCGGCACAATGGCCCGCGTGCGCGGCGTGATCGCCGCCTCGATCCTGGCCGGATCCAGGTTGTAGGTATCCGGCAGCAATATCGACGAACACCGGCGTCGCGCCGGCCTGGTTGATCGCCTCAGCGGTCGCGTAGAAGGTGAAGGGGGTCGTGATCACCTCGTCGCCCGGGCCGATCCCGCACGCCAGGAGCGCCAGATGCAGCGCCGCGGTGCCCGAAGCGACCCCGATCGCGGCCTCGGCGCCGACGTAACGGGCAAAGGCTTCCTCGAACGCCCGAACCTCGGGGCCCTGGATGAACTGGGTATGTGCCAGGACACGCTGAATCGCCGCATCCACCTCGGGCTTGATGGCTGCGTACTGCGCCTTCAAGTCCACCACGGGAATCATTTCAGGCAAAGATGGGCCTCCCTGGGTGAAAGTAAAAACGAGGCCTACCCGACGGGTAGGCCTCAAGTGTACCACAGGTTGGCGATGATGCCGGAATTTTGCTCGCCGCTACTACCGCCGCTGAACAAGCAGCCCGCGCAGCTCGGCGATCTCCGTCTGCAACTGCGCCATCTCTTCCAGGGTCTCAGGCGACACGGCCGTAAACTCGCGTGCCCGGACCACCTCCAGTTCAACCAGGCGGGCGCGGCGCGCATTAAGCTGGGTCACCAGCGAAGCTGTGCTCTCGTCGCTCTGCCGGGCAAAGGCCACACGCATGGCGTGCTCAGAAGTCTGCGAGGCCGGGAGCTCAGCCAGGAAGTCGGCAGCCGCGTCCGAGCCAGCTTGCCAGGAAGAGATTGCCGATTGTGAGACTGCTCGCCTACGGCATCGACCGGACGCCGCAGATAGCCTAACGCCTCCAGGTTACACAGCCGCTGCGCCAGCTCAGCGACATTTTCCCCGTCGATGGCCGCAAGCTCCGGCTGCGCCATTGAACCGGCTCGATGCACTGCCAGCACGATGCGGCGGTCGGTCTGCGTCAACTGGCGGAAGTCGTGCTCGAAGAAGCCGGCCAGGATCGGATCGACCCGCACGTCCTCGTCGCTGGGGGAACGCAGCATGCCGTCCTCGGCGAAAAGGCGCGAGCAGAGGATCTGCAGCAGGAGCGGGTGATTGTTGGTTGCCCGGGTGATCGCCCCCACGATTTCAGCCGCGGTGTGAACCTGGGAGTCTTCCGGCGCCTGCGCCTGGACGATGAGCGCCTCGGCCGCATCTTGTTCCAGGCTGCCGAGCGTCTGCGACATGTCGAACCCGGACAGGAAGGGGGATGTGGGCCAATCGCGACAGACGTCATGCATCCGGTAGATCTGGCGCGTCGAGGCGAAGACCACGCGCAGTCCGGCGCCCCCGGTCAACTGCCGGTGGAAGCGTTGCATCGCCTCCGGCTCATCACTCGCCGCGCCGATCAGCGCTTCGGTCTCATCACCCAGCAACAGTAGCTCACGCCCGGCGCGACGTACAAGGCGGCGGAGGGTACTCAGGAGCTTGAGCGGGTCTTCCTCGGCCAGCATGGCTTCGGTGACCCCCAGCGGCTCGAAACGCTCCAGGTGATCGCGCACGGCATCGCCGAGATAGCCGCCCATGCACGTGAACGACTCGCAACCCTGCATATCCCAGAAGAGCGGCACGTATCGGTCACCCGCCGCGGCCAGTAGCTCCAACTGGCGCAGCAGCGACGTCTTGCCGATGCGCCGGGTACCGATCACCCAATAGGCGCGGCCTTCGCTGCCCAGCAAATAGTCCAACAGATGCCCGCGTCCGTAGTGATTGACGCCCGTCACATAGGCGCCGGTGATGTATGGGTTGCGCACAGCGTTACCTCACATCGTATTTACCCGCTCGATGATCTCGTGCGCGGCCTGCGCATCGTCGAGCGTAATCTGCTGTCGATTGGCCGCCAGCATCTGATTGACCGCTTCCAACGCGTACTGTTGCAACCGGTGCGGATAGCCCTCGCACTGCTGCACCACAAACTCGATGGCCCCCGGATCCCACTCGTAGACGCCGCGCACCGGCTCCACCAACAACTCCCGCGCCTGCTCATCGGTGAAGAGATCCAACGGGATTTCGTTGAACATGTTGTACCAGGGGCTTTCCAGCCGATCCCACGCCTTGTTGATCTGGATGCCGGCCACGACCGCGCCCAAGTTGGCTGCCAGCGGGCTCATAAAGATGCGACGGAGCTGCTGCTGCACCACGGTATCGTAGGCGCTCACCACGTCCATCTCATCCAACAGCAGGATCACCCGCGCCTTGCGCGGCACGACCGCTTCGATGATACTGTCCAGGGCCAGTCGCAGATCGGCAGTGAACTCGCGATCGGTGTACTCCTCCGGCTTCGATGTCACGAACTCCAACCGGGGTGGGTCATCCAGGGCGTAAGCCTGTAGCGCACCCCAGATCGCCTCCATCAGCGCGTAGAAGAACGCGACTGCGAAGTCCCTTCCAGGTCCATGTATACCGGGATGAAAGCCCACTCCGGGTCGTCCGCCTGGCGCAACATCTCGGCCAACTGGTAAAGCAGCGTGGTCTTGCCCATGCGCCGCGGGCCGTGGATCATGATGCTGTTCTGGTGCAAGGCATTGAAGATGCGTCGCAGCAGTACGTCGCGGCCGAAGAACATGGCGGGCTGGCGCACCGGCTCGCCCGAAATGTAGGGGTTGAACCGGCGTTCGAGCGCCTCCTGCTGCCGCTCCGCCACCTGATCGGTCAGCTCCCGGTTGCGGGCGCGCGACCGCACATTCGCCGCGGTCGATACGGTGATCACGCTCAACACGAGCAGACCCAGCGCAAGCGCGGGGTACAGCGCGTCGGCACGCGTCCGCAGGCCACCGGGCAGAGGCACAAAACGCGGCATAAAGAATCGCGCCTCGACCGGCGCCGAGTAGTTGAACGCCGTGTCACGCGCCTGTACCCGCAGGGTGTGAGGGCCAGGCGCCAGCTTCAATCCGCCATAAGCGGTGATCAGCGGCTCCTTATGCACCTGCGGCTCATCATCGACGCCCTCGATCTGGGTCAGATAAAGCAGATCCTCGGACCGGGTGACCAGATCGCCGCCGGCAACCCGCACGGCTCGCAATACATCCTCGTTCAGCGGGACCTCACCGCCGGTCAGCGGAGTCAGGTTGAGCGCCTCGATTGCCACCCAGGGCGGTGTCGTCTCCGGCCGGTGCTGCGCCAGCCCGCCGATCGTGCCGATCCACAGCGTGCCGTCGCTGCTGGGCGCCAGGGCGAGCACTCCCGGATCGGGCAGCACATCGCCGCTGAAGTTCTGCCATGTCCGGCCATCGTAGCCCGCTAACCCCTGGCGCGTCCCTACCCATAGCTTATCCCCGGCGGCGCTGAGCGACAGAACCTTCGGGCTGGTCAGCCTGGCGTCCAGTCGCTCCCACTGACCCTCGCGCAGCCGCCACAGACCGTCGTTGTAGGTCCCCACCCACAGGCTGCCGTCAGGCATTTCGGCGATGCCGTTCACCACGATATCGTTGAAGAGAAGCTCGCCGGACGCCGCGTCGGTGACAGGCTGCCAGCGGCCATCGGCGAGCCGCAGCAGACCGTCCGCCTGGGTGCCGGCCCACAGCGTGCCGTCCGCGGACTGGTGGATCGCATTGACGCGCTTGCCGGCAAACTCAGGCACCGGCTGGAGCCCATCACGCTCGTTCCAGCGATAGAGACCGTCGCCTGTCGCCAGCCACACGCCGGATTTGCCATCCTGCTCGAACGCATAAACCAGCGGGACACCAGGGAGGACCGTAAACTGCTGGGGTTCAGATGCTCCGAAATAGCCGACACCATCGCCCGAGCTGACCCAAATCCGGCCGCCCGCATCCTCGAAGAGCATCACGATACGATTACCCGGCACACCCTCGGCGCCGGTGGGGCGCTGCCAATGCGTTCCGTCCCACAACGCCAGCCCGTTGCGCTCCATACCCACCCATGTGCGGCCTGAGCTGTCGACCAACGTCGCGTTGACACGTTGGCCGGCCAGGAGCGGATCACGGCTCTCCTGCCAGTTTCCACCCGCATACCGGCTCGCGCCCGCGAGGGTGCCGAACCAGAGACCTCGATCATGGTCGGCCGCGATGGCGCGCACGTGATCGTTGATCAAGGCATCCCGCTGCGCTTTGTGTTGGACGACCGGCAGCCCACCCGGCACAGCATCCGGATCAAGGAAGAGGCCGCGCTCGGTCCCGGCCCACAAGCCGCCGTCGCCATCCTGGAGAACTGCAAGCACCTTGAGCCCTTGATCGTCATCCAACAGCGGGTGGCGCTGCCACGCCCGATCCTGATAGTAGACCAACCCGTTGCTCGTCCCGGCCCAGATGCGTCCATCCTGCGCCGCCCACAGCGCCAACGGCCCCTCGCCGACCAGCGCGCCCTTGCCCAAGGGTTGCCAGCCATCCGCCTCACCGCGCCGCCAGACGCCGCCGCCAGCCACGCTTGCCACCAAATCACCCTCCGGCGTGACAGTAAGGGCTTGGATATCGGCGCCCGATGCCGGTGAGTCAATCGTCACGCGCTCGCCGTCGATATAAGCCAGCCCTTTCGTAGTACCCACCCACACCCCCGGCGCCTTGCTCCCGGCCGGACCGCGCGCTCCGACAGCCAGGGCGTGGATGTCACGGCTGGGCAGACCATCGGCGGCCGTCCAAACCCGGCAACACACGCCATCCGCGCCGCGGCGCGCCAGCCCAGCGTCTGTACCGAACCAAAGCGCGCCGTCTGCCGTCTGCGTGATCGCCCGCACGCGTTCCGAAGGCAGGCCGGCCTCTTTCGTCAGCGATTGCCAGCGGCCATCGTAGCGGCTTGCGCCCGCGTCGGTCCCGAACCAGAGAGCGCCATCTTGCGCGGTATAGATCGAAAGGATGTTGCCCGAGGGGATCCCATCACCGCTAAGGTAGCTCTGCCAGAGGCCGCTTGTCTCACCCTGGGCCAGGGCAAGCCGCAGCCCATCTTGCCATCCAAACAGTACACAACTCAATATAAAAGCAAGCTGCAATGAGACCTTAAAATACACTCGCATTCGATGATTTCCCTCACATCAGGACATTGTGCTTGACCAGAAACCATGTTATACTTTTGCCATCAGCAGGCGGGGGAACAAGATGATCAACAAATTCCACAACGCGTGGGGCGTGCTGGCGGCGATATGGCTTACCATCGCCCCGTCTCACGCGCACACCACCCACACCTTCCGGCAACAGGCGGTCCCGCTTCATGGCAAGACCGTGACCGCTGGCACGAGCGAGCGCGGCAAGCTGCTCGAATCCTTACACCGTGCTCAAAGGTGACACCCTCGCCAAGATCGCCCGCCGCTGCGGTGTGAGCGTTGCCTCTTTAAAGAAGCTGAACGGCTTGAGCAGCAACACCATCATAGTCGGTCAGAGCTCTAATCATCCGGGCGTCCCGTGGCAGTGCGCCGAAAGTCACGCCGGCTCCCACCCCAACCATCGAATCGTCCGTATCGCCCTGGTAATGGAAGCGTGTTGCCCAGCAGGAAGCGGTGAGACGGCTGACAACCGCAGCCCAGTATCTGCGGCCCACGTCAGAATCGGGAATCATAGCATACGCGTTGACAAAATGCAACTACTTTATTTGTTGTTCGTTATGTCAGCTACCGAACTTCGACAGCATCCACCGCCGCAGCCACCTCGGCCGCGCTCAGTGCCAGACCCAGGCTCAGTTGGACCGGCCGCACGCCATCCATGACCTCACGCGCCGTGCCCGCGGCGCTACCCTTCTGCCCGATAAACACGTGACCCCAGCGGAAATGGCCCCGCAAATCGCCGCCGACACCCAAAGAACGCAGCGCATCGACACCCTCCTGCGTCAAATTCATTGACGCCTCGTCGCGCACCGCGCCGGCCACCCGCGTGCCTGCGGGCAGTGCCGCAACCCACGCCGCCAATCGGGTGCTCGCCGCGGGATCGGCATGGGTATCGAAATTTACCGAGTCCAAAACTCGCCCATCGGGGCTCAACGCCACAAGGTTGTAGCCGCGGCGGTTGAGCGAACGCTCGACGCCATCGGCGTAAATGTGGGCGAAATCGCCCGTCTCCTGGCCCGCGCTGCGCGCCAGCAGCGACACCGGGACGCCGTCCAACCGCTGCGCCCATTCCTGATAGGACACGGTCTCGGTGAAGCGCAGCCGCACGTCGCTGAGTGGCGGCCGGTTGGAGTCAGCCAGGAAATCGAACGTCAGCCAGGCGGGCGCTTCGGGAAGGATCTGAACATCGGTCTCGCGGCCATCGACCACCAGCGTCACCTGCTGATCGGGCGCGAAGGACCAGCCGTGGAGCCGGATCTGGCCGGCCTCGTGCCCCAACGGGAGCAGCAACCGGACCTCGCGCCGTTCGGCAAAGACCGGGGGTGCGCTCCCATCAGCGTTCAGCTTCGCGCCGGGCGCCGGCGGGCTCCACCCCTCCCCAAGCGCCATCCGTCCCTGGTCTGTGCCCACGACAAAAGATCGCGGCGGCGCCAACGCCTCGGTGATCCGATAAAGCGCCAGATCGTCCTCCTGGCTGACCAATTCCACCGGGAGCAGTTCGCGCAGCGCCGCCTCAGTCTCCGCGGGCAGCTTGTCGCGGTGCACCATCACATAGCGGAGATTCAGGAAGGCAGCCAGGCCGCGTGCTCGCTCCCGATCATCGTCAGAGATCGGAGTGGCGGCGAGCGCCTCGCGCAGCGCGGCGTGCTGATCCGGCAGGTCAGCCGCGTTCGTCAGCGCGATGAGCCGGGCGAGGGTCGGGTCTTCGCTGAAATACTGGAACTTGAACTCCGGGTTGCGCGACGTGTTGCCGCCCAGCACGCGCTTGCCGTGGCTGGTCTGATTCCAAAGCTGGCTCATGATGACGACATCTTGCTTCCCGGCCACCCGCGCGCCGTTACGCCACCCCGGCGGCAACTCCAGCAGCGCAAAATCGCCCGGCTCGACCGCTACCTGCGCGTAGATCGCCGGCACGCGCAGGTCGGAAATAGGGAGCGGGGCGGAGAGGTGTTCGAAGAGGAGAAGAGAGAGCAGGACGACGGGGAGCGTGAAGCGTAAAGCGTGATACGTGGTGCGTGGTGCGTGGTGCGTGTCGTTCCTCGGACCTGCTCCGCGCTGAGGCATAGCCAGCCTCGACAGACAGGGACATCCTCGAGATCACAACACCATATGCCATACGCAATACGCCATATGCCCCGGAGCCACCAACGGCGCCACGCTCAACATCAGCATCACGCTGTACCGGCTGGGGTAGCGGTTGCCCTTGAAGAACGGCAGAACCTCCAGCAGCCGAAAAGGCAGCGGGATCCCGGTGTCGTGTCCCGCGATGCGCAGGTTGGGGCCGAGGGTCAGCACGAAGAAGAGCAGCGCGGACGTGACCCAGAACCACGTCTCCCCGCGCCGCCGGCCGCGCCACGCGCCGATGATCGCCAGCGCCAACGCGACGTAGCCAAGATAGATTTGCTGGCCTTTGTTGACCGCGAAGTGGCTGCCGTCAGGTTGCGGCGTCGAGTCGTGTGACCACGCCCGGATCACCCCCCCGAGCAGGGGGTGTAACTGTGTCGGCACGGCATAGCCTGCCAGGTCGGCGGAGAAGATGTCGGCGAAACCGCCGCCCGATGTCAGGAAATCGCCCTCCGCCCGCAAGTCGGGCAGCATGTTGGCGAGGAGGGGGGTGATGGCGAGAGCGAAAAGGAGACCGAGAAACGTGATGCGTGCTACGTAATGCGTGATGGCGCGACGCGTGGCGTGTATCTGCTTTTCCGCTGGGTCCCGCTGCCGGAGCAGGAGCGTCACGCCGCCCCAAAAGAACGCCAGCCCGGCGAACACCAGCAGGAAGGAGGCGTAGGTCATCTCGGCGTACGCCTGGAACGCCAGGAACAGTGCGGCCAGCGCGGCATCGCGCGCCTTGCCGCCAGGGCGTGCGGTCCGCACGATGTATAGCGCAGCGAATGGTATCCACTGCGAGCTGGCGATGTTCCCCTGCCCCAGCGCGGCGTAAAACAGCTTGGAGGAGGCGAAGGCGTAGAGCGCGCCGGCGAGGAAGGCGGACGTCGTGACAAGGTGACAAGTCGACAGGGTGCGCGGCCTTGTTTCCTTGTTTCCTTGTCTACCTGTTTCCTTGTCTACTTGTTTCCCTGTTTCCTTGTTTCCCCCTCCCAGGAAATCCAACGCGAGGAGGTACGCCCCGTACCCACCGAGCACAAACGACGACAGGAGCAGCAGGTTGTACGCGGGGATCACGCCGAACGCGGAGACGAGGGGAATGCCGAGCATCCCATTGAGCACCGTCAGCGTGTAGAAGGCCAGGTTGATGCCGATCGGCCAGAACTGCCAGGCGGAGATAAACGGGTTCTGCGGCAGATCCACCAGCGCGTGCTTGACCCACCACAGATTCCAGGCGAGGGACGGATCGTCGATGCCGTCGCCGGGCACGTGCGTGGTGAAATGCGCGACCAGCGGCCAGGTGAGGATGAGGCCGAGCAGGAGATACCCCGCCAGCACCGCGAGAGATCGCCGCACCCTGGAGTCGCCCATTTTCACGTTTGCACGTTGCACGTTACGCATGTCCCCTTCATGCCCGCCTGGATGTGCGTTTCTGAACGCGCAATGTTCCGCGCTCTATCGTCCGCCCGCATTATGCCATCGGCCAAATGAATCGGCAAGCATGACGCGCCCCTTTGTGTTTTGACCATCCTTGCGCTAGAATTACATTCTCGGAGCAGAAAACTCTCAAGGTCTGTGCCACGGAGCGAGATATGGGCCAATACCAGGATGCCCTGGATTATATTTTCGATTACGTCAATTACGAGAAGCAGGTTCGCTACCCCTACGACGCGGTCACGTTCAACCTGAGCCGCATGGAGGAGGTGCTCGAACGGCTGGGCCGCCCTCAAGACCGCTTCAAGTGCGTTCATATCGCCGGCACCAAGGGCAAAGGCTCGACTTCGGTGATGGTCGAGTCGGTTTTGCGCGCGGCCGGTTTCCGTACCGGGATCTACACCTCGCCGCATCTTCACACCTTCCGCGAGCGTATCCGGCTGGGCAGCGGGCTGATGACCAAGGCCGATCTGGTAGCGCTGCTCGATCGCTGCAAGCCGGCCATCGAAGCCGTCCCGGAGATCACGGCCTTCGAGGTGATGACCGCGCTGGCGTTCCAATATTTCGCCGAGAACGGCGTCGAGTGGGCCGTGCTGGAGGTGGGCCTGGGCGGCCGGCTGGATGCCACCAACGTGGTGCATCCTGCGGTCTGTGCCATCACGTCGCTGAGCTACGACCACGTCGAGCTGTTGGGCCACACCCTCTCGCTGATCGCGTTCGAGAAGGCGGGGATCATCAAGCCGGGCGTGCCGGTCGTCAGTGCGCCGCAGGAGCCGGAAGCGATGGCGGTGATCCGCCGCGTGTGCGCGGACACGGGCGCGCATCTGGTGGTGCTGGGCGAAGCCTGGCGCTGGGAAAAGGATGGCGCGGACCTGTCGGGCCAGACGTTAACCGTAACCGGCCCCGACGGCGCGCCGACCTACGCCGACCTGCGCATCCCCCTCCTGGGCCGCCATCAGCTCGACAACGCCACCACAGCCGTGGCGATCCTGGCGCAGTTGCGCGACCAGGGCGTGGCGATCTCGGAACAGGCGCTGCGCACCGGGTTGGCTGCCGCACGCTGGCCGGGGCGTTTTGAGCTCCTGAGCAGCGGGCCGGCGCTGGTGGTCGATAGCGCGCACAACGAGAACTCGGCGCGCAAGCTGCGCGCGGCGCTGGCGGAATGGTTCCCTCGGCCGCCGCGCCGCCAGTTGGCCCTGCTCTTCGGCGCCTCGTCGGACAAGGATATCGCCGGCATGTTGGAATCGTTCCTCGGGCCGGAAATCGCCACGGGGTATCCGCCCGCGGACAAAGTGATCGTCAGCAGGAGCGGGCATCCGCGCTCGGCCGATCCGGCGCAACTGGCTGACCTGGTGCGGAAGGTCAACCCCACCTGTCCGATCAGCGTCCAAACGAGCCTGGATAGCGCGCTGACCGAGGCGCTGGCCTGGGCCGGGCCGGATGATCTGATCTGCATCACCGGCTCCATCTTTGTGGTGGCGCAGGCCCGCCGTGCCTGGGCGACGCGGCATCCCGAGGCATTTGCGGCCGATGACTGGGTATTCCAGGATGAGACGGCGGGCGAGGTTGTGCCGGACTGAAAGTAACGTCAAAAGGGTGTATTCAGATCAGTTGCAGGGGTTGGAGGCTTTGTTGGATTATCTCGATCGTGAACCCCGCTCCGAGTTGAACCCGGAGTGGCCCTTGATGCATTTATTGAGCCGACGCCGGGGCATGCGTCCGCGTGAATTACGCCGGCCGTTGCGCGCCAACGATGAACTTGAATTTTCAGAGGGTAACGAGTACCCGGTGCTGGCCCTGCATGATACCGTGGTCTTCCCGAACCTGGTCACGCCACTGTTTGTCGGCCGCGACCGCTCGGTGTGGGCGGTTGAGGCCGCCGAGGCCATGCAGCGGCCTCTGCTGGTCGTGGCGCAGCGCGACCCGGAGCTGACCGACCCCACGCTGTCAGACCTCTACGCGGTCGGCACCTCGGTGGACATCGGTCGCGTGTTGCGGATGCCCGACGGCAGCACTACCATGCTGGTGCAGGGCATCGAGCGCGTCCGCATCGTCGAGCTGATTGACACCGATCCGTATCTGCGCGTGCGCGGTGTGCCGCTCTACGAAGATGAACGCCACGATATGGCGAGCGAGGCACTCATGCGGGCGGTGCTGGCGCTTTTCGAGAAGGTCGTCAACCTGAATCCCAACCTGCCTGAAGACTCGTACGTGGCTGCGCTGAATGAAAAAGAACCCGGTAGCCTGGCCGATCTGCTGGCGCACCTCCTTGATCTCGAACTGGCGCAACGGCAGGAGCTCCTCGAGACGCTGGACGCCAACGTCCGGCTCCAGAAACTCAGCATCATCCTGGGGCAAGAGCTGGATGTGCTCGAGTTGGAGGATCGTATCCAGAGCCAGGTGCAGAACGAGCTGGACAAGGGCCAACGCGAGTACTACCTGCGCGAGCAGTTGCGCGCGATCCAAACCGAGCTCGGTGAAGGCGATGAGACCCAGCGGGAGCTGGGCGAGCTCAAGGAAAAACTCGCCAAGGCCGGGCTGCCCGAGGCCGTGCACACCAAGGTCGAGAAGGAAATCGGCAAGCTGGCCGCCATGTCGCCTGCCTCACCCGAAATGGCCATTGTCCGCAACTATGTGGACACCATCCTGGATCTCCCCTGGCAGTCGACCACCGAGGACAACCTCGATGTGCCCCGCGCGGCGAAAATCCTGGAGGAAAACCATTACGGGCTGCCCAAGGTCAAGGAGCGCATCCTGGAGCATATCGCGGTGCGCAAGCTGGCACAAGAGAAGATGAAAAGCCCGATCCTGTGCTTCGTCGGGCCACCCGGCACCGGCAAGACCAGCCTGGGCAAATCGATCGCCGAAGCGCTGGGGCGTAAGTTCGTCCGGCTGAGCCTGGGCGGCGTGCACGACGAGGCTGAAATCCGCGGCCATCGGCGCACCTACATCGGCTCGCTGCCGGGGCGCATCCTTCAGACTATGCACACGGCGGGCACGCTCAACCCCTTATTCATGCTCGACGAGATCGACAAGCTGGGGCTGGATTTTCGCGGCGACCCCGCGTCTGCGCTGCTGGAGGTGCTCGACCCGGAGCAAAACCATACGTTCAGCGATCATTACCTTGAGCTTCCGTACGACCTGAGCAAGGTGATGTTCATCACCACGGCCAACTACCTCGACCCGGTGCCACCCGCGTTGCGCGACCGGCTGGAGGTGATCGAGTTTCCCGGTTACATCGAGGAAGAGAAGCTCGCCATCGCCCGGCAGTTCCTGATCCCGCGCCAGCTTGAAGCGCACGGCTTGCAGCCCAGCCAGATCCAATTCGGCAGGGCGGCGCTGCAGGAAATCATTCGCGAGTACACCTTCGAGGCCGGTGTGCGCAACTTCGAGCGCAGCATCGCCAACATCTGTCGCAAGATCGCCCGTCGCGTGGCGGAGGGCAAACCCGCGCCGCAGCGCATCACCCCGGGCACGGTGGTCAAGTTCCTCGGCCCCCCCCAGTACACCGAGTGGCTGGCAAACGAAAACGACGAGATCGGAGTCGCTAACGGCCTCGCCTGGACCGAGGCGGGCGGCGACGTGATGCAGATCGAGGTGTCGGTGATGGAAGGCAAAGGCGCGCTGACACTCACCGGCCAACTGGGCGAGGTGATGCAGGAAGGCGCCCAGGCGGCGTTGACTTATGCGCGCTCCCATGCCCGGGAGCTCGGCCTGGGCGACCTGGACTTCGACAAGGTCGATCTGCACATCCACGTTCCCGAGGCGGCCATCCCGAAGGACGGGCCCAGCGCCGGTGTCACCATGGCCACGGCATTGATCTCGGCCCTCAGCGGACGACCGATCCGCCACGACCTCGCCATGACCGGCGAGATCACCCTGCGCGGCCGCGTCCTGCCGATCGGAGGGCTGAAAGAGAAGCTGATGGCCGCGCACCGGATGCACTTGAAGACCGTACTCATCCCGAAACGCAACCAAAAGGATCTGGTGGATGTGCCGCGCGAGGTCCAGCGCGAGCTGAACCTGGTGCTGGTGGATCGCATGGACGAGATCCTGGCGGAAGCATTGTTGGAAGCAACCCCGGCCCCGAACCCGAAGCCGCGCCAGCGGCGGGCACGCAAAAAGGCGGCCGAAACGCCAACCGTGCCCGTTGAAGCGCCGGCCGAGGCTTCGGACCACATCGTCGCCTGACGGAGCGCGGCTATGAAAACCGTTCTCATCATCATCGGCGGAATCTTGCTGGTCTTGTTGGTTCTCTACCTGATCTTTGGGCCGGGCAGAAAGGGCTCAGAGGAACCGGAGACCGCCTTGCCGGCCAGCGTGCAACGGCTGATACCGCCCTCCTGGAATGTCACCACGGATCTGGCGTGCGACTTCGACGGTGACGATCAAGATGAGTGGCTGGTTGTCTACAGCTATGACAGCGTCAACGTGCATCCGGCCGGCCAGTCGTCCGAAACGACAGTCGTCGTGAACCCCATCGGCGGGGCGATCTACGATGCAAAGCTGGAATCGCCCGCTGAGCCAGAGTCCAGTCAGTACCAGGTTACAGCGATCACACCATACCGGCTGCTGCCGGATTTTACCATCGGCAAAGGCCAGGGGTACCTCGGCGAATCAGCCACGATAACAAAGTTATTCCCGCCAGTGGGTGAGGACGGGAAGTGCCAGCCCACGGAAGTTGGCTTCCTGGGCTACAGCAACGGCAACACCAATGGCGCCACCTCGCTGCCCACCCGTCTGTCGCTCTTCTACTGGGCGGGAAAAGATCTGGGCTACCAGGGCTCCCTTTTCATCGGCAATGCGCGCATCGATGCTGACATCCCGACGGAGCCTAACCAGTTTGTCACACAAGTGACCACCTACAACCAATTGAATGACCGCAGCCTCTTGTGTCAGGCGATGACTTATACGCGCACCGGCCCCAAACAACAATTCTACGTCGACCCTGGAACTACGACGTTGGATTTCTGCTACGGCGCGCCCCCGGACCCGACCTACCCTGACGGGACCGTGGCTGCGCTGCTGAGAGGCAGTGTGCCACGCGCAGCGAATGACAAAACGAAGATGCCGCCGGGCAACACCTTCCTCCTCCCCGAGCGCGTCGCTGCCTGCCGGTCTCACCACACCGGTCAGCATCCTGGCGCTCACTAATACGGCGTCCGCGGCGCCGGTCGCCGGCGGTGGGCACATATGCACGCCTGAGTATGGCGAGGATGGGGAGAACTGGTGGTGCGGTCAATTTGCGGCTGTTGTGACGAGCGAAGTGCCGGTCAACGGCGTCGTGCGCGAGGTTGTGTGGAATATGATAAGCGTCAGCCAGAAGGATGTCGTTGCTGAGATACACTGGCGCATCTCGAATGTGGAGCTGCGGTGATTTCACGCCCATCAAACCCCACGTCAGACGATCTTGCTCGGCTCATCAGCGCCGGCCCCGACGAGCGCGTCGCCTTCGCGCCGGCGAACGCCGGCCCCGCCAGACTGGCCGAGGCGCTGGCCGCGCTGGCGAACACCCACGGCGGCGTGCTGCTGGTGGGGATCAACGCCGCGGGCCGCCCGACAGGCATCGCGGATGCCGGCGAAGCGCGCGCCCTGTTGCAAACCGCCGGGCTGCTCGCCTCCCCACCGCTAATCCTGCCGCTCCCGCAGACGATCGAGGTCGACGGCAAGACGGTGTGCTCGGTGGAGGTGCCGCCGGGTCTGCCGCATGTCTACAGCATGGACGGCCGCTACCTGACCCGCACCGGCGCGCAGAATCGGCTGCTCAGCGCGGGCGAGCTGTCCGCGCTGCTGCTGGCGCACGGCGAGGCCGGCTTCGAGTCGCGCCCCGTGCCCGACGCGACGCTCGATGACCTGGACCCGGCCCTGGTGCAGGCCTATCTTGAGAAACTCGATCCCCTTCTTGTCGCCGCTGCGGAATCCGACGCCGCGCCGCTGCGGGCCCTGTCCGAGGATCACGAGTGGTCGAAGGCGTTGCTCGCCCGCGGCTGTCTGACCCAGACCGGCTCCGGCCCCGTGCCAAGCTACGCCGGGACCCTCCTGTTTGGCCGCCAGCCGCAGCGCTACCTGCGCAACGCGCAGATCACCCTGGTGCGCTACGCTGGTCCGCAGATGAGCGACGAGTTCCTGCGCCACGACGCGGCCGGCGCCCTCCCCGACCAGATCCGCCAGGCGGAAACATTCGTCACCGCGAACATGCGCCGCGGCATGAGGATCACCGGGTTCACCCGCCAGGAGACCACCGAGTATCCGCTCGGCGTCGTGCGCGAGGCCATCGTCAACGCGGTCGCACACCGCGACTACGCCATCCGCGGGGACGACATCCGCGTGCTGATGTTCAGCGATCACATGGAGGTCTACAGTCCCGGCCGCCTCCCCGGTCACGTCACGCTGGACAACCTGGTCACCGAGCGCTTCTCCCGCAACGAAGCGATCGCCCAGGCCCTCTCCGATCTGGGTTTTGTGGAGCGGCTCGGCTACGGCATCGATCGCATGGTCGCCAGCATGGCGGAGGCCGGGCTGCCCGCGCCCCACTTCGAGGAGACCGTGGCGGGTTTCCGCGTGACCTTGCGCGGCCGCGGCGAGGAGCTGGTCAGCCTCGAAGCATCCCCGCTGGGGCAACCGCCGGCTCAACCCCCGCCAGGAGCGCGCCGTCGCCTACCTGGCCGAACGCGGGACGATCACCAACCGGGAGTTCCGCGAGCTGTGCCCCGATCTCAGCGACGAGACCATCCGTCGCGAGCTGGCCGACTTGGTGGATCAGGGTCTCATCGTCAAGGTGGGCGAACGCAAGGCGACGTATTATATGTTGAAGTGATCGTGTGACGGATGTAGGTCAAAGCCCTGGCGCGCAGTGTCTCAACTAATCTCCTATCTGCGGCCATCTGCGTTCTCTGCGGTTAGGCGGGTTGAACTATCGCGTTTGAACCGCAGATCGCGCAGATGCTCGCAGATCAAATTCTTACGACTTTGCGCCCGCTACCCTTTGTGCTAAACTACTCTCCGCAATTAGCGCACAATAACGTCACACAAAAAAACGCGCCGAGCCCGCACATTTGCCGGGCCGAGGAGTTTTCGCCATGCTCATTCCCAGCCTGCTGCTGAAAAAACTTTATACCCTGGGCAGCCTGAAAAACACACCATCGGGTGTCGAGTTCGCCATTAAGAACCGTTTGAGCGACGCCGAGCTGGTCGGACTGGTGCGGATCGCCGTGGATGGCCGCGACGTGCCGTTGAACGCGCTGCGCCTGACGATGGAGGATGGTCGCGTCTTGACCCCGAGCCAGATCACGCCCGCGCAACCGCTGGGCTTCCCGCTGCCGCGCCGTGGTCAATGTGCGTGCGGACATCCCGGCGCTGGCCGACGGCAAACACACGCTGGCCATCACCTTTGAGTCGCGGCCGTTCGGCAAGCTCCAGTTCTCCGTGGAGGACGCGATCTCGGAGGCCGTGGAAGAACAGCCGCGCATCCCGCGCGCCCCTGCCGACGATTACGCGCCGGAGATCATCGCGGCGCGGCAGGGGTTTGTCGAGCGGAACACCGGCGTCAAGCTGCAACACATCCCGCGTTTCTCGTTCGACTCGCACCAGGTCAAGGGCAACTGCGAAAACTTCGTGGGAGTCGCCCAGGTGCCGCTGGGGATCGCGGGCCCGTTGCGCGTCAACGGCGAGCACGCCCAGGGCGACTTCCTGGTCCCGCTGGCCACGGCCGAGGGCACGCTGGTCGCGTCGTACAACCGCGGGATGAAGGTGCTGAACCTGTGCGGCGGCGTCAAATGCACCGTCGTCGATGACGCGATGCAGCGTGCGCCGGTCTTCGTCTTCGAAGATGCGCGTGGCGCGAGGGACTTCGTCAAGTGGGTCAACGAAAACATCGATAAGCTGCGAGAGGAAGCTGAGGCAACCTCGAAAGTGGCCAAGCTGCTGTACATCGACCCGTTCCTGGCCAACAAGTTCGCCTACCTCCGCTTCAACTTCTCCACCGGGGATGCGGCGGGCCAAAACATGGTGGGCCGCGCCACCTTCGCCGTGTGCAGTTGGATCATCGACCATTACCCCGGCATCCAGCGCTTCTACCTGGAATCCAACTTCGCCACCGACAAAAAGGCGTCGCAGATCAACATCATGCGCACCCGCGGCAAACGGGTCACGGCGGAGGCGGTGGTCAAGCGCGAGACCCTGATCGAGCAGTTGCGCGTGGAGCCGGAATCGCTCACCTATCACGCCGGGGTGTCCAACGTGGGCGCGTTTCTGTCCGGGGCGAACAACAACGGCCTGCACGCGGCCAACGCCATCACCGCCATGTTCATCGCCACCGGCCAGGATGTGGCCAACGTCGCCGAGTCGTCGGCCGGCATCATCTACTCCGAAATCACGCGCGAGGGCGACCTGTATATCTCGCTGACCCTGCCGTCGCTCATCGTCGCAACCTACGGCGGTGGCACCGGGCTGGCGACCCAACGCGAGAGCCTGGAGATGCTGGGCTGTTACGGTCTGGGCAAGGTGCAGAAGTTCGCCGAGATCGTCGCGGGCGTCGCGCTGGCGGGCGAGATCTCGCTGGCGGCCGCGATCTCCTCGCTCGACTGGGTTTCGTCGCACGAGACGTACGGGCGGAACCGGTGAGAGAATGAACCACGGAGGCGCGGAGAGCACGGAGTTATTAGAAATCTCCGCGTTCCCTGCGTCTCCGTGGCACCCCCCAGAATAACAACCCTGGCTTATGACAAGTCATTGCGAAGGGCCACACACCTGTCCCCGAAGCGAAGCGGAGTGGGAGCCCTGAAACTCCCGAAACGAGATGCTTCACTGGCGGCCTGCCGCATCGCACTTTGAGCGACAGACCCGTTCAGCATGACCGATGGCGAGTTTCTTGCCGGGCACATGCTGCCCGCGGCACGCTGCCAACATGTCATTGCGGGCGCAACCCCGAAGCAATCCCTGACTGGCGAATAGTGCTCGCGCTGCCGCCCCTCGAAACTGCGTTCCGACTGCCCCAGGAACTCCCAAGAAACTCCCGAATGAGCCTTCGGCTGACACCGAGCACTACCAAGGTCAGGGACTCGGCCCAGGATGACACCGCTGAGTCTCTGTGATCACTGCGGCCGGCAATAGCGTGTCGATACAACTGGAACTGCTGCCGACGCTCTTCCTGCGTTGACAAATGACCCGGTTCCTGGGATACTGGAAGCGCGTGACAGCATCCTGCCCAGGAACCAATCACCCATGAACCGCCTGCCCCTGCTCGTGTATCTAACCCTGTGCGCGGCCCTCCTTGCGGCTTGTGCGGTCCCCACCGCGCCGCTTCCGACCGCCGCGCCATCACCTGCGCCGACCGCGACCGTCGTCCCGCCGCCCACCGTCGCTCCGGCGCCCACGCAGCCTCCCCCAACCCCAGCGCCGGGCAAACCAACTGAGCCGCAAACGGTATCGCCGGCCGGTCAGGACGGCGCGCTGGTCAAAGGCACCGCCGGCCAGCCCTGGTGGAATGATACGACGTTCTA
Organism: uncultured Chloroflexia bacterium; assembly: GCA_963841825.1. GTDB lineage: Bacteria > Chloroflexota > Anaerolineae > CG2-30-64-16 > CG2-30-64-16 > CAWJEL01. The sequence goes on along the minus strand of CAWJEL010000024.1, from coordinate 17,445 downwards.
CGAGATCTTCGTCCGCAGCTTCTTCGACAGCGACGGCGACGGGGCCGGCGACTTGCGCGGCTTGATCGAGAAGCTGGACTATCTGAACGATGGCGACCCGACCCCTACGTCCGCCCCTTCGACAGGCTCAGGGCCCGCTCTGAGCCTGTCGAAGGGGCGAGATCTCGGCGTCACCGGCGTCTGGTTGATGCCCATCATGGCGTCGCCCAGCTATCACGGCTACGATGTCACCGACTACTACCGCGTCAACCCGGAGTACGGCACCAACGACGACTTCAAATGGCTCATCGAGGAAGCGCACGCAGCGCGGCATCCGCGTTATCATCGACCTGGTGCTCAACCATACCTCGTCGGAGCATCCGTGGTTCATCGAGTCGCAGGATCCTAACTCCTCCAAACGCGACTGGTACGTCTGGTCGGACGAAGAACCGCAGGGCAAGGGCTGGCATCCGGGGGCGAACGGCGGCTACTACTACGGCTACTTCGGCGATCACATGCCCGACCTGAACTACAAAAATCCCGCGGTCACCGAGGAGATGCACAAGGTCGTCCGCTTCTGGCTGGCGGAGATGGGCGCGGACGGCTTCCGGCTCGACGCGGTCAAATATCTGTACGAGGACGGCAAACGGATCGAGCACACGCCGGCCACCCATGAATGGCTCAAGGACTTCAACACATTCTACAAAGAGATCGATCCCGCAGGCGTTCACCGTGGGCGAGGTGTGGGATGACAGCGGCACCGCGGCCAAATATGTGGGCGATGAGCTAGACGCCACCTTCGACTTCGGCCTGGCCGAGGGCATGCTCCAGAGCGCGGTGAGCGGGAAGCGCATCAACGCCGAGCGGGCGGCGCAGACCACGATCGACGCCTATCCCCCGGGCCAGTTCGCGACCTTCCTGGCCAACCATGACCAAAATCGGACGCGTTCACGCTTGCTGTACGAAGCACAGACGAAGACCGCAGCCACGCTCCAGCTCGCGTTCGGCGGCGTGCCCTTCATCTATTACGGTGAAGAGATCGGGATGCAGGGCACGAAACCGGACGAGAACATCCGCCGGCCCATGCAGTGGACGACCGAGGGCGGGTTCACGACCGGCACGCCCTGGAACGCCTACTTCGAGGACTACCCGGAGCGCAACGTCGCGGGCCAGGACGCCGACCCGAACGCGCTCCTGAACCATTATCGCGACCTGATTCGCCTGCGGAGCGAGCACGAGGCGCTGCGCGTGGGCGACTGGCAGCCGGTGACGAGCGAGAACGACTCGGTTTATGCCGCTCTGCGCAGCACGGACAACGAGCAAATCCTGGTGCTGGTCAACCTGGGATCGAAACCGGTCAGCGACTACCGGCTGGCGCTGGAATCGAGCCAGCTCAAGCCCGGGGCGCGGCCGGCCCTGCTGCTGGGCGACGCCGACCTGAGCGCCGGCCCTGTGGTGAACGCGACGGGCGGCTTTGCAGACTACCAGCCGATCGCGACCCTGCCGCCGCAGTCGAGTTATGTCATCCAGATGATTGCACCTTGACTCCCAAACCTGAACGTGGCGAAACCACAAAGGCTCAAAGACACAAAGGACACTGAAACCTTCTTCTCGTTGTGTCGCTTCGTGTCTTGGTGGCTTCGTGATGAAATCTTTCAACGGCTTGTTCTTACTGGAGAACGAAACTGTTGCTCGTTCCACCGGCCTTTCGCTTGAAAGACACTATCGGAGCAGTTCTAGCGCTATGTCTATCCACAAATACCGCCGGCTGACGGGGCTGTTGTTCGGCGCTGGGCTCGGCTTGATGTTCGGCATCACGTCGCAGTTCATTAACCGCATCCTGCTCCCCGGCATCCCGCTGCACCAGCCGCCGTTGGGGCCGTTCGGCAACATCCTGCTGTGCATGCTCGGTGGCGCGCTGCTCGGTGTGATCAGCGCCTGGCCGGAGAGCAGCATCCACGGCACGTTCATCGCCAGCGCGTTCAGCGCCGTGGTGATCCTGGTCGGCAACTTCGCGCTGGCAGCGCCGAGCGGCAATACCCTCGTGGCGATCATACTCACCGGCATCTTTCTGGTTCTGCCGTTCTGGGGGCTGCTGGTGCCGCTGATCGCCGCGTTGCGTTGGGGTGTGAACAAGCTGGTCGATGCCCACGCCGATCATCTGCCGATCCGCGGCCGCATCACTGTCCCGGTCATCCTGGTTCTGGTGATCGGTTTGGTGGGCGCACTGACTCACTACCGGACGGACGCACGACGCCTCCTCATCCTGACGCACGCGCTGCTGCAAGAAAGCCAACTGGCCGTGAATGCTGATGCGCTGCCGCCCGCTCTACGCGTCCCCGAGGTCGGCCCCTTCCTGGAGAAAGGCCGCGCTGCCTACGAGTTGTCCTGGGAACGCGAGCGGATCGAACGATTCCAGATCCCGCGACCGGGCAAGAACTTCGATTATCATTCAGTTGTCGTGGCACGTTTCAGAAACGGCTGGAACCTCGTGTGTCTGTATATCGCGCCGGATATCGCGCCCTTATGCAAGGGCTTCGAGGAGTTGCCGCGATGACCGAGCAGCGCTATCGCCGCGTGGCCGGCGCGCTCATCGGCATGATGTTCGGCTTCGGCTACGCGCTGGTTTCGCAGCTTATCAACCGCCTGGCGCTGCCGGGGATCCCGCTCTACCAGCCGCCGCTCGGACCGTTCGGCAATATCGTGCTGGGGCTGCTGGCCGGCGCGGGGTTGGGCCTGCTCTGCGCGTGGCCGGCCAGCGCCGCCCAGGGCATCCTCCTCGGCGGCGCGACCGCAGCCGTGGCGGTCTTCGCCTTCACCCTGCTCCGCATGGGCGTGGGCGCGGCGTCGACCCTGGTTGGCCTGGTTCTCTCGGCGCCGATGGCCTGGGTGAGCGTGCTCGGCATGGCGGTCGTGCGCTGGCTGGTCGAGCGCCAGGTCGAGGCGCGGCGGGAGTCGGCCCCGCTGCTGCGACGGCTGCGGCTGCCGCTGATCCTGACCGCAGCCTTGGGCTGTGCGGCTGTCTTCGTCCTCTACAGCGCCGATGCCAGGCTCGAACTGCGCCGGACGCACGACATGATTCGAGCCGGTCTGGCAGCCCCCAACGCTGCTGCACTGCCCGCGCCGCTACAAACACCCCGCGTCACAAAATTTCCGGCCGGACAGTCCCCCTTTGCGCTCGAATGGACCAATGCCGAGCTGGACCGCTTCATCGAGCTGCGCCCGGCGGCGAGTTATGACCAGCAGGCCGCGGTGATCGCCCGGTTCAAGAACGGGCTCATGCTGGTCTGCATCTACACCGGGCCGAAAGCGACGCCAAGCTGTGGGACGTATTGACGACGCGACAAATTCCGTTCGTGGCTCGCATCTGACAACGATAGTGAAAATTCGACCTTCAGTCCAGAAGTTGGGTGCGACGACCCGGCCCGTCAAGAAGTAGGCGAAGCTTGTTCAACACATCTCGCCCCAAGAGGATTTCTTCCGTAGCATCATCCCCCACGATTTCCACACCGGGCAACATGAATGGTCCCACCTCGATATCCACAAGATATGTGCGTACGGTACGCCGACCGCCAGCGTAGCCTCGTACAGTCTTGAGTGTGACGACACCGGCTCTCAATTGCCTCACGATGGCGATCGGCACGATAGTCGCATCGGCACCCGTATCCACGAAGACCGGGAGCGGGCCATACGCCGCACCGTGCGGCTGGGCGATCAAGCGAATCTCCAAGCGGGGCGCAGGGGGAAAGGCAGAAGAGTTGTAGTCCATCGAGCTATCCCGCCAGGCGAGGGCCACGGACCAGGATATCGGAAACAGATTCCGCGGTCACTTTCTGCAGAAGGACAGGCACCGATCCCATTCTGGCATAAACGCGACCGTGTAACACCCGCAGGTCAGCGTCATGGTCAATCACCCGGCCTTCGTGGACAGCCACGTACTGATCAGGGTAGACGGCCAGCAATGTCGGAAGTTGAGACCGAAAAGCAACCATTTCGGCTTCGATCTTCTCCCATTCCAGGCGATCCAGATAGCTGGATAGAGCACGGGTAGCCACTTCGTCGGCTGTAACCTGTTGCCACTGCGCAATCCACTGCACCTGTTCTAACAACCCTGGGCTAAAATCGATTACTCCCATGGGGTTAACCTCCTCAAGCCTGCACGATCAACACTCTCTAATAGACAACATACGACTTCTCACGATACACGCTATAGATCTCAGATCTGACCAGCATTATAACACAGCGTCTCAAACCGGGCGAGTGCATGGGACTTTTTTATCGGGGACTTTAAGGAACAAAAGGGCACAAACGCCCACTCTCGCCGACCACTGCGCCCCAGACCGACTTCGCCCCCCGGCGTCTGTGCCGTGCCATTGCAAATGTGCTGATGCGACCCCGCCGACCTCCCTTTGGATGTGAGTAGACAAAACAAACAAAACACGTAGAATGGGGGCATGAACCAATCTGCCTTTCAGGACTTCTACCCCGACAACGTCGCCCAGTGCTACGGCTGCGGCCGGCTGAACGAGTACGGCCTGCAGATCAAAAGCTACTGGGAGGGCGACGAGACAGTCTGCCATTTCCGGCCCCGACCGTATCACACCGCGATCCCCGGCTACGTCTACGGCGGGCTGATCGCGTCGCTGATCGATTGCCACGCGACGGGCACTGCGGCCGCGGCGGCGTACCGCGCCGAGGGCCGGGCGATGGACTCCGAACCGCCGCTGCGCTTCGTCACCGCATCGCTGCACGTGGACTACCTGCGGCCCACCCCCATCGACGCGGAGTTGGAGTTGCGCGGGCAGGTGAAAGAGCTGCGCGGCCGCAAGGTGATCGTGGCGGTCACCCTCTCGGCCCGCGGTGAGGTCTGCGCGCGCGGCGAAGTCGTGTGCGTGCGCATGCCGGAAGAATTCGGAAAATAAGGAGGGCGTATGTTTCAGCCTGACCTGCTCAAAGACAAGGTCGTCGTGATCACCGGCGGGGGCACAGGGTTGGGCCGCTCAATGGGCGAACGGTTCCTCCAGTTGGGCGTGAAGCTGGCGATCACCAGCCGCCGCGACGAGGTGCTGCGCCAGGCCGCGGCCGAGATGATGGCGGCCCACGGCGGTGAGGTATTCGCCGTCACCTGCGACGTGCGCGACCCGGAGGCAGTTGACCGCATGATCGCCGCGGTCTGGGAACACTACGATGGCATCGACGTGCTGGTGAACAACGCCGCCGGCAACTTCGCCAGCCCGACGGAGCGCCTGTCGCACCGCGCCGTGGACAGCGTGCTGGGCAGCGTGCTGCACGGCACCTTCTATTGCACGCTGGCGCTGGGCAAACGCTGGATCGCGACGGGCCGCGGCGGACGCGTGCTCAACATCGTCACCACCTACGCCGAGACCGGCTCCGCCTACGTCGTGCCGTCGGCCGCGGCCAAGGCGGGCGTGCTGGCGCTGACCCGCTCGCTGGCCGTGGAGTGGGCGAAATACGGCATCACGCTGAACGCCATCGCGCCCGGCCCCTTCCCCACCCCCGGCGCGTGGGAGCGGCTGATGCCAAGTCCCGAGTTGGGCGAGATCGCGCGCAACCGCATCCCGCTGAAGCGCGTCGGCCGGCACGAAGAGCTGGCCAACCTCGCCGCGTACCTCATCGCGGATGGCTCGGCTTACATCAACGGCGAATGCGTGGTGATCGACGGCGGCGAATGGCTCAAGGGCGCCGGCCAGTTCACCTGGCTGGAGGCCCTCAGCGACGCCGAGTGGGACGAATTCGCCGCGCGCGCCGCGGTGCGGGGTAGCATCTTCCAAACTGAGTTCTGATACAACAAGCCATGACTTCACCACCAAGGCACAATGACACAAAGACTTTGAAACTCTTTGTACCCCTTTGTGTCTTGGAGTCTTCGTGGTGAGCGGCTTGGCTCAAGTTCATCCAAGTTAGGACAACAGGACATGATCGAAACCACTATACCCGGACACGCGACCCTGCGGTTCAACCATCTCGTGTTGGATTACAACGGCACCCTGGCCTGCGACGGCACCCTCCTCGAAGGCGTGCGAGCACGGCTGATTGCGCTGGCGCCGCGCCTCGGCGTCCACGTCATCACGGCCGACACCTTCGGCACGGTGCAGGCCGCGCTGGCCGGCATCCCGTGCCGCGTCAAGGTGATGCACCCGGTCGGACAGGACGTCGACAAGCTCGATTACATCGTCCAGCTCGGCCGCAAGACGGTCGCCGCGGTCGGCAATGGCCGCAACGATCGGCTCATGCTGCAAGCCGCGGCCCTGGGCATCGCCGTGATCGGCCCGGAGTGCGTCGCGGCTGAAGCGCTGGCCGCTGCCGACATCGTCGCGCCGAACATCCTGGCCGCGCTCGACCTGCTGCTCAACCCGTTGCGGCTGGTCGCGACGTTGCGGTCGTAGGTCAGGGGACAGGAGTCGGGGACAGGGGTTCAGTGAGATTCCCTTCGCCTTTCGTTATTCGCCATTCGTCATTCGCCATTCACTAAATCCCATAGGCCATCAGCCATATGCCAACCATCAAACTTCTCCACACCGCCGACATCCACATCGGCATGGAAAACTACGGGCGCATCGACCCGGCGACGGGGATCAACGCGCGCGTCATGGACTTCCTGCGCCGGCTGAGCGACATCGGCGACTACGCCATCGAGCAGGGCGTGGACGTCTTCGTCTTCGCCGGCGATGCGTACAAGACGCGCGACCCGAACCCCACGCACCAGCGCGAGTTTGCGCGGCGCATCAAGAAGATCGCGGACGCCGGCATCCCGGTGATCATGCTGGTGGGCAACCACGACCTGCCCGCGGTCGCCAAGCGCGTGACCAGCATCGACATCTTCGGCACGCTCGATGTGCCCAACGTTTACGTCGGCAACCGGGAGGAGGTGCTCCAGGTCACCTGCCGCCGTGGGCAGCCGCTGCAGGTTGCCACGGCGCCCTACCCGCTGCGCACCGCCCTGCTGGGCAAAGAGCAGGCGCAGGGCAAGAGTCTGAGCGAACTCGACACCGCGCTCCAGAACGCCATGATCGCCAACATCGGCGCGCTCGCGGCGGAAACCCGGCAGCGGCCTGACATCCCGGCGATCCTGGTCGGCCACTTCTCGGTCAACGAGGCCAGCCACGGCTCCGAGCAGAACATCATGATCGGCCGCGACGCCGCGATCCCGCGCTCGATCCTGGCCGATCCAGCCTTCCGTTATGTCGCCCTGGGCCACATCCACAAGCATCAAAGCCTCAACACCGACCTCCAGCCGCCGGTGGTCTACAGCGGCAGCATCGAGCGGATCGACTTCGGCGAGGAGCGTGAGCCGAAGGGGTTCGTCGTGGCCGAGATCGGCGACGGGCCGACGACGTGGGAGTTCGTGCGCGGGTACCAGCGCCAGGCGCGGCCGTTCGTCACCGTGCGTGTCGATGTGCGCGACGCGGCCGATCCCACCGCGGCGGTCGTGGCCGCGATCCAGGCCAAAGCGGGCCCTGAGCCTGTCGAAGGGCCTGGTCTGTCCGAGACGGTCGTGCGCGTCGTCGTGAAACTGCGGCAGGAGCAGGAGTCGTTGCTGGTGGAGCGGGAGATCATGCGGGCGCTGGAGGGCGCGTACTTCGTCGCCTCGCTGCAAAAGGACGTCGAGCGGACCGAGCGCCAGCGCCTGGGTGCGGTCTCGGTGGAGGCGCTGACGCCGGCGGAGCTGCTGGAACGGTATCTCCAGGTGAAAGAGGTGCCGGCGGAGCGGGCGAAGCTGCTGCTGGAGCACGGCGAGGCGTTGATCGCGGCGGTGGATGGGGGGACGATGGCAGGCTGATCATGAAACCTTGGAGCAACACTCCGAAATTTCATTGTGAACCAACTCTGGCTATTGACTGTTGTCCGGGGATGATGGGAAGCTCACAGCAATTCAGTGACGCTGCGAAGGGGTGAACGGTACCCTGCCGCAATCATCTTCGTCAGGAGATCGTCGGCTGCTGTCAAAGACACGTGTTGAAATTCCACTGCCTGCGCGAGCACTCCCAGGGTTCCGGAAACAGGTACACCCAACTGTCGAGCAGTCTTGCGTGCCCGGTCGTCGTCGCTCAGAAAGGCCCATTCTCGTTGAGCGGCGATGGCCAAAGACGACGCTTCGCCGCGATGGAGCGCAGCAGGAAGTTGACCATACAATCGCAGCTCCGCATCGTTTTCGAACGCGGTCAGATGGAGCCATCCGTCTAATGCAATGGGGTAGATCTGCGCGTCGAGGCCTTCGTAGAAGTCGCAGCCATCGGCCAGTCCATCTTGAATTTCGGCATACACCTCGGTTGAGATATGCAGCTCACGTACGACATCGCGGAGGATAGCCAGCGCATTCGCGGCGGCAAAATTGGAGATCACCGTGGTGTTGCAGATGACCTTCATTGTGCCTTCTCAGTGTTCAGGATGCGGCGCATCTCGGCAACCTCTGCGCGGGCTTCGGCTTCATCGGCAGGCCCCAGCCGCGGTTGGATGCCACGGGCGACCAGAATCGTTTTCATGCGATCGAAACTGACGCCTGCCAAATGTGCGGCTTTGGCCAGCGAAATATCCTGGGTCTGATAGCGATGGATAGCTAATTCGATCCGTAACTGCGGTTTCTCGCTCAACAATGAGCGCAACGCATCCTGAACGACGGCCGCCTCATCCGGGTAAAGCCGGGCGTCCACCAGAGTTTGCACTTGAAGCATGAGGTACCCTCCTGTCTCTTGGGGCCTCCGTACGCAGTCGATCTGCACTGTATCGGTCAACTCCCGGTCACATTATACCATACGTCTTTGGGCGCAATATGAACGAGTTTGAGGAGGTGCCGGCGGAGCGGGCGAAGCTGCTGCTGGAGCACGGCGAGGCGTTGATCGTGGCGGTGGATGGGGGGACGACCGGATAGACGCACCCGGCAGGCGTGGTGGACGCGCTCGATCAGTCGTCGGGGTGAAGATTCGGGTTCTCAGCCAGAAAGCCTTCAACCTGGGCCGCTGCGACAAGCCTATCATCAGCCGAGACGAAGATCAAGGGCGCGGCTTCAACTTGGCTGAGCGCGACATGGATTTGCAGCGCGGCAGCAAGTTGCACAGCGTCGTAGGCGCGCAGAGGGTGACGCAGAACCAGCTCACCGGCCGTCTCGGTAAGCGTCCGGGTCACCTCAGCGACCTGATACTCGGTGTCAAGATCGTACCGCAGATTTTGAACGGCCAGGATGACATCCGCAGATGTCAAGGAACTTTCGCGTTGGCGGCGAGCAAAGGCGCTCAATACCTCTACCCAGGCAATGCGCGCAACGATGATATGGTTGTGTGCTGATGGGGCTGTGATTTTTCGAATCCAGGTGCTGCCGGTCTCGGTGATATACCGCTTCGCCAGGGCGCTGCTATCCAGGAAAACAACACTCATCTGGGGCCTCGTTCCTCGATGATGATTTCGGACAACGACTTTCCTGGATGATTGCCCAATCTGTCAGCTAACTCGCGCCGCTTCGCGTCGGTCATCGGCTTGACGTCAGAATGACCTGATGGCGCAGTCAGCGCGCCGGAGGCGAGCAATGTCTGCAGCACCCGGTCAGCCGCATCATCAGGATCATCGGGCAGCAATTGTATACGCACTTGTTGCCGCTCGCGAGCGACACAGGCTGCAACGGGCGCAGGACGCCATTCTCATAAACAGCGGTCAGGGTGCTATTCACAGTTCACCTCCGGCCATATTATAACACAAACCAGATTCCAGGTTGCACATCAGAATTGTCTTGACGCCCCCTGCGGGTCGGATTATACTCTTGCTCAAGCTGTCACAACGCGTCACGAGAGATCACATGACTGAAGAATTCCGCCCTGAGCGCGACCTCGCCCAAATGGAACGACAGGACGCCGACGCGTATGCCAGCCAGCCGCAGGATCCCGACGAGATCGCCGCCTGGAAGAGCATCCAGAACTGGGATGAAAAATCCGATGCGCTTGCCGCCGATATCTTGGCATGGCGCAAGGGCCGGCGGCTCGATATTGACGCGCTGCTGCAAGCTGATCGCGCCGATCTCGAGGCGCGTGATGAAGCTATCCTCAAAGGAGCCACACCATGACCTCCACCGATCCCCGCGCCATGCAAGCCTACCTCGCCGGCTGCTATGCGCTGGGTGCAGTGAGCCCACCACCAACCACGTCGCCTGCGTGGGTCGGTTGCACTAACGGCTGGCTGAAATGCCAACCGCTTGCCCCCTCAGTCTGTCGCGTGCGCTATAATCTGCGCCACCACACCTTGCAACCCCAGCCAAGGAGAAGCGTCATGGCCGACCCATCCTCGCTCCCACCCATTCACGTCCAGGTGATCCCGATTGAAGTTTTCGAGCCTGCCCCAGGCGAAGAAGGCCGCGTGATGCGCGGGCCGTGCGACCAGGTGCGGAAGCTGACCGAGGCACAGATGGGCCTGGCCTTCAGCGTGACCGAGAAGCTGGCAGGCGAGGCCGCGGCCATGTTGGGCCGGTTGCGCAGCCAACCGGGGCAGGCCGGCCTCGCCGGCATGGAGGTCGAGTTCGGCCTGGGCTTCAACACCGAGCTCCAGGTGTACGTGGTTGGGGCCAAGGCCGACGCCAGCTTGCACGTCAAGCTGACCTGGAAGCCCGATGAATCCGCGTGAGGATGCAATGGCGCCGACAGCCTCCAAGGTGACGATCCTCTTCATCCAGGCCTCGCCACCGGATCAACAGGCGTTGGACACGGGTACGGAGATGAACCGGCTGGAGGACGCGCTGTGGGCCGGGCTTAATCCCGACGGTGTTTGACGTGAGGACGCGCACAGCCGATGCGTTCTCAAGATATCGAGCCCAGCCTGCGGCGCCACCGGCCGCAGGTCATCCATTTCTCCGGTCATGGCAGCCGCATCGGGCGACGTTATTCTGAACACGCCGGACGGCGCTGCGAGCCACCCCCTAGCGCCGAGGACTTCGCCGAGAAACTGCGTCGTTACAACGCAGAGAATCCCCAAGCCGGCTGTGCGCCTGGTCGTCCTGGCCGGGTGCGACACCGACCGCGCCGCGAAACTGCTCAGCCGAGTACGTCGACTGCGCCGTAGGCATGGCGGATCGGGTGAATGATCTTGCCATGGTCGAAGTCTTCACGCCGACCCTGTATCGGGCGCTGGGCGACGGCTACAGCGTGGCAGCGGCGGTGGCAGAAGCCCGGCAGGAATTGCGAACTGACCCCCGCGGCTATGTCCGCGAGGCTACCTGTCTGCGCCGATGAAGTCATAGGCATCGTCGATCTCCAGCTCGTACGCCTGCGCACTCGGGAGCGGATCCCAAGCGAACAACAGTGGATCGGTCGGGAAGTTCAGGACGGCGTCCGGGGCGGGGGAGGTCGGGTTCGGCGCGTCACCCCAGCCCTTGGTGAAGTCATCCGTGGCGTAGGTGCCGGTCGTCCCGGATGCGTCGACTGCTGCAACGCGCCAGTACAGGTGGCCGTTGGGCAGCTCCGCAGGAGGCGCGTAGTTGCGCGTGTAGGTCGTCACCGGGAACCCGCTGACGTTGGACGAGAAGTCCGACGCCGTGCTGACCGTGATGGTGTAGCGACTGGCGCCCGACACGTCACTCCAGGCGAAGACGGGGTTGCCCGTGATCGAGCCACCACTGCCCGGGTAGGTCAACGAGGGGGCGCCAAGCGCGGCGCTCGCCCTCCCCGGTGCTCCCAGTGGAGCAAGCGTGGCGACCATCATCGCCGCCATGACGAGGGCGGTGATCCGCCCGAACCTTCGGCTGGTCATTGACGCCAGACCCCCATTCTTCCCCGGTTCTATGCGCTGGAGGCGACCGTCCCCTTCCGGTCGCATGCACCCGATCGCCGTACTCTACTCACCGCGTCGAGCGCCGTGACTGGGCCGAAGGTCATCGCGAACCGCGACCGGCCGTTGCCTGCCGAGCGGTCGACGAGCGGGAGGACTATCGGATGTTTGACGATGCCGGTGCTGCGACGCACCATTCCGCCGCAATCGTGCAAGTGGTTGGGGAGAGGAATGGACCCCGTCCTCGCGTACATCGACGTCGGCTCCGGCAGCCTGATCATCCAGGCCGCGATCGCCGCGCTGGTCGCTGCCGCCTGTTGCTCGCGCAACCTCCTCTCGACCCGGTGCTATCCTCGAGCTCGTGCCCTCGCCGCAGCTGACCTCGGGACGCCTGTCCGCCGGCCGCCGGCGACCGGCTGGTGGCCAGCACGCGCCGCCTCCGCACCGTCCGCCGCTCGTTCGAGTCGATCGATGCGGACACCGGGATGCGGCGCCGTCGCCCGCAACCCGTGGCGCCACCCCCTTCTCTGCCTGGGCCTTCCAGCGCGCGTGGTGGGACGCCTACGGGACAACGCCCACGAGGAGACGCTGGTCGCCGTCCCGGCTGACGCCCCGGCGGACGCCGACCCGTCGCCATCGTCCCGCTCATGCATCGACACGAGGTGGAGCCCTCGGACGCGCTGACGCACACCACGATGCGCCCACGGTGCCGACCTCGGCCCTACCCCGGTGCCGCCGACGGCGAAGGCGGTCTTCTTCGGCGCCTCGTACCACGCCGACTACGCGACGATCCTGTGCGAACCCGGAGGACCTTGCCGGCCGTCGCCGAGGCCCTGGCCGACGTACTCGCGGCCCCGGGGACCGACGCCGCGACTGGGATGTCGTGGACCTGCGGCGGCTCCGCTGCGGCGACCCGGCGGCGACGGCGCTGGCGGCCGCGTTCGGCGCGCGCGAGATGCCCCAGGGCTGGACGTTGAACGTCGAGCGCGAGGACGTCTGCCCGGTGGTGACGTTCCCGGTGGGCGCGGACATGGACGTCTTTCTCGCCACGCTCGGCAAGAAGGAGCGACACGAGATCCGCCGCAAGGTCCGCCGCGCGGAGGCGGTCGGCGAGGTGCGCCTCGACGGACTCGCTCGATCCCGCCGCGCGACCTCGAGGCGTTCATCGACCTCCACCAGAAGCGCTGGGGCGCGGACGGCCTGTTCCCCGACGACGCCGGGCGGCGCGCAGAGCCGGGTGCTCTTCCGCCGCCTGTTCGAGCTGTTCGGGGCGGACGGCCCGCTGCGGCTGACGTTCCTCTCGGTCGGTGGCCGGCGGATCGCGGCCGGGTGTCCACTTCGAGACCGCCGGACCGACCTGCTCACTACAACGCCGGCGTCGATCCCGACGCCCGCGAGCTGTCGCCGGGTGTCGTGATGGTCCAGCGCTATGTCGCGCCGCGCCCTCGCGACCGGAATCCGGCGGATGGACTTCCTCCGCGGCGATGAGGGCTACAAGTACGAGTGGGGCGCCGTGGACGAACCGATCCAACGGGTGCTCGTCCGACGAACGGATCGAGCCATGAGCGCCCCGCTCCCGTATGACCCCTGTGCCTCGCCCCGGTGGACGCCACCTGCCGTCCCCGGCTCTCGGCGCGTCCGCGTCGTCCAGGTCTGGCCACCGGCACCAACGGCGGCGCCCAGGAGCATCTGTACTCACTCGTCACGCCGCCTGGACCGCGGCTCGCTACGACGTGTCGATCGTGTCGCTGTCGCCCGGGAGTGCCGTCCGCAAGCTCCAGCACGCGGGCTTCGGCGTCACCGTCATCGACACCCCCGACGACGTCATTGCCACCGCGACCCTTGCCGCCCATCTCTCCGAGTCCGTGCCGACGTGATCCACAACCACATGTACCGCGCCGAGACGGTCGGGACCCAGGCCGCGATCGCGCTGGCCGAGGTCGGGCATCGGCGGCCACACGTAATTCCACAGTCCACTCGACCCGGATGCGCCCGCACGAGGATCACGAGCAGCTGCGAGACCTGACCACGGAGATGGACGGGCTCATCGCCGTGTCCCAGGCGATCAGCACAAGCTGGTCGCCGAGGGGCGCGTCGGAGCGCCGGCTCCCTCATCTACAACGGGGTCGACCTCTCGCGCTACGACCACACCGCGCCGTGCTGCACGTTGACGGGCGAGTACGGCATGGACGACGCCGCGCTCCTCGTGGGGGTGATCGCACGGCTGGAGCTCGAGAAGGGGCATCCGACGCTGCTCGAGGCGTGGCCGCTGGTGCGGATCAGGTGCCCTGCGCCTACCTGATCATCGTGGGCGAGGGAAGCCGTCAGGACGCGCTGGACCCGATCGCGCGGGAGCTGCGCATCGAGCGCCACGTGGTCTTCACCGGTCGGCGCGACGACATCCCGGAGATGACGGCCGCCCTCGACGTCGCCGTCCTGCCGTCCTACCGGAGGCCCAGGGCCTCTCGATCCTCGAGGCGATGGCACTGTCCCGCCCGGTCGTCGCGACCAACGGGCGGCATCCCCGAGATGGTCGCGGACGACGACACCGGCTTCCTGGTCCCGCCCCACGACCCCGCCGCCCTGGCGGGAGCCATCGCCCGACTGCTGACGGACCACCCCTTCGCCGACACGATGGCCGCGCCGGCCACGACCTCGTGCACGATCGCTTCTGCATCCTCGAGCCATGGTGGAACGGCGGTGCAGACCCTTTACGACGAGGGGGCCCGCGCGGTGCGCCCCCGCGAAATCCTGATCGCGGGCTGAGTCCGTCCCGGCCGCCCGCCGGGGAAACCGGTCGGGGCAGTACCTCCGTCGCGTACGATCCGGCGTGATGCGCCTCACCTTCGACCGCCTGTGGATCGTCATCGCCGTGGCGCTGCCCGCGTTCGTCGCGCTGCTGGTGCCGATGCCGGCCGTGGACCTCGCCTACCAGGTCCGGGCGGGGGACGAGATCCTCGCGACGGGCGCGCTGCCGGCCGTGGACACGTGGACGTTCACGGTGGCCGGGATGCCGTGGGTGGACCAGCAGTGGTTCTCGCAGGTGCTCCTGGCGCTCGGGTACGGCGTCGGCGGGTGGGAGCTGCTGGCGGTGGCCCGTGCCGCGCTGGTGGCGGTCTCGACCGGCCTGCTGGTCGCGGCGATGGCGCGCGGTGCCGCGCCTCGGACGGCCTCCATCCTGTCGCTTGCCGCATTCATGCTCATGGCGTCGGCGATGGCGTCGGCCGCAATTGCTCGGGATCGCGCTGTTCGCGGTGCTCCTGCTGCTGGTCGCGGTCCGCGACTGGCACCCGCGGGCGTACGTTCTCGCCCCGCTGGTGGTCATCGCCTGGGCGAACATCCACGGGGTCGTTCGTGCTGGGGCCGCTCGTGCTGGGCTACGCCTGGCTCGACGACCTGCTTGCCCGGAGGCCGGGCGCCACGAGATCGCTGGTCGTCCTCGTCGTGGGCACGCTCGCGACGCTGCTCAACCCGTACGGGTTGGGCGTCTGGGGCGTACGCGGTGGGGATCGGCGCCAACCCGGGCGTCACCCAGACGGTCACCGAGTGGCAGCGGACCTCCCCGCTGCGGATGCCCGGCGCAATGCTGTACCCGGCGGCGATCGCGGCCTTCGTGCTGCTGGTGCGCGGGCGCTCCCGGGTGTCGCTGGCCGGCTGGGGAGCGTCGCGCTCGGCCTGACGCTGATGGCGGTCTGGCCGAGCGCGGGGTCGCGTGGTGGGCGATGGGGTTGGTGTACCTGCTGGGCGGAGTGCTGGCCGAGACGGCGCCGCGCCGGTCCCAGCCGGTGGAGGACGTTCCGTTCCGCCATACCGCCGAGCCGGCCAGCCTCCCGTGGAGCACCTGCGCCGAGGCCCTCGCCGCCGAGCCGCCCTCAACGGCGCGATCGCCGTGCTCCTCGGGTGCTGGTCGTCGTCGCGCTGCCGTGGTGGCGTCCAACCGACCCGCTCACCGGTCGCGTCGGCCTCCTCTCGTACGCGCCATCCGGGGCTGGCAGCGGCCGTCCGGGACAGAGCGGCAACGGGCACGCGCGTCGTGGTCCCCCAGACGTGGGGCTCCTGGTTCGAGTGGGCGGCCCCGCAGGCGCTCTACTTCGTGGACTCCCGGTTCGAGCTCTTCCCGGCTGCCATCTGGGGAAGGCGGGGGAGTAGAGGTAGTTGGAGACCCCACGCACGTAGCTGCCGGCGTACGGGTTGGCGAGGTCGATGCCCCGTAGGCCCTGGCGTCGACGGCCGGGAACTCCCAGGGCGGTGCCTGGACCAGAAGTAGTAGATGGCTCTGCCGATGCCCACCAGGATGAGGGCGTCGCGGAACAGGCCGACTTGACCCGGGCCGCTTGCGGCGAAGCCGCCCGTGCGGTAGGCGTCCGCGATGCTCGTGCCACTCATCCGGTGCGTCCCCCTCCGTCACTGTCGATGGGCCGGAGTGTACGGTTAGCGCTACCTATGCTCTCGCCGCTCCTCGCCCAACACCCCGGTGGCGCCTCGCCTGGTTCGGTGCTGTTGCTTTCGTGGCGCTGTTCGGGGTGGCGTCGCTGGCTCTCTGGATCCTCGCCGCGGGAGTAGCGGGTGGGCGATCGATCTTCTGCTGGTCCTGGAGGCGGTCTCCGGTACCTCGCGGGCGAGCCGCTGTATGCGGATCCGGCGTTCCTGTACCCGCCCGGGGCGGCTATCGTTGGCTTCGCGCTCGCTTGGGTGGATCCAGTGGTGCTCTCGCTCCTGTACGCGATCGCGAAGGTGCTTCTGGTGGTCGGGTGCAGCGTGCCGCTGTTGCGCGGCTGGCCTTTGTCGGCGCACGTCCTGGTTGTTGTCGGTGTGGCGACTTGCCTGCCGTTCGTGCAGGACCTGATGGGGAACGTCAACGCGCTGCTGGTGGTTGCGTCGTGCATTGCTCTGTTCGCAAACGACCGTGCGCGCTCCGGTGTTGCGCTGGGCGTTGTGGCTGCTCTGTTCGCCAAGCCGCTGCTGGTGCCGATCTTGTTCGTGCTCCTGGTTCGTCGCCGGCGCACGGCTGGGGCGGTCGGGGCCGGGTGGTCCTCACTCTTGGCGGGGTCTTTGCGGCCGGTCCGGGTGCGTACGTGGCCTGGTTCGATGCCCTGCGAGCTGGCTCTCGGTTCGCAGCCCCGTTTGCCGGCAATCACGGGCTGACGGCGATTGCGCCGGAGCTGTGGCTTCCGGTGGCGGTCGCGACGGGGGTCGGGCTCGTCTTGATCCTCGTGTTTGGTAGCTGGCCGACGGTCGTGACATGGGCGGTGACGTCGGGGATCCTTCTGGCGCCGTATGCCGGTGCCTTGTCGGCGCTTCCGGTCGTTCTGGCGCTGCCGGTTCTGGGGGCCCTGATGCCGGTCGTCGCCGTGTTGATCGTGGGTCTGTCGCCGGTGGCGACGACCTACCTGCTTCCCGTTCTATGCAGCTGTGATCCTTGTCGTGTCGCTCCGTGTGGTCAGGGGATCGCGGCCGCCACCGGTGTGACCCCGATCAGCCTCGGGGACGGGCTCGGCTCGATGGAGACGGACGGGGCCTCGGTGGCGGCGGGCGCGCTGGGGGCGAGCGTCACGATCGGCGTCGGCTCGGGCTTCGGTGTGGCGAGCGCGCCGGAGATGAGGCCGCTGTTGCCGAAGCGGAATGCGTAGGCGAAGATCGCGACGAAGACGGCGATGCTGGCGATCACGAACCACTTGGAGAAGCGGTCGTCGACCTTGA
>CAWJEL010000023.1:0-13906 GCA_963841825.1 uncultured Chloroflexia bacterium | reverse complement strand
CAGGCGCTAAGGTCGGCCGCAGCTTGGGTTCCCCTACGAGGGGAGATAACCAGAGGTTCTGAAAAATGACAGAAACAACCGCAAGCACTCCGCCAAACAGTCCGGCAGGCGCCGACTACGAAATCTCGCCGCCTCCCGGCGATGCTGTTCCGCCCCCCTCCGGGAAGCCGGACCGCGTGACGGCGGTCAGCAACCTGGCCCTGGGCAGCTTGCTGATAGCTCTCGATGCCCTCGATGGTTGGGTGGATCGCAACGTGCCAACCGAGACGCAGGCGCTGGATCAACGCACCAAGGATGCCCCACAAAGTGCGCTGCTGCCCCAGTCCGAATGGGACGCGACCTACGGCCGGCCGGAGATCGATCGCACGCGTCTTGCCCTGATGGGCCTGGCCTCAACCGCCAGCGCACAGGCCGTGCGGGCGACGCGGCTCGCTTTGCAGACCGGCGAGCTGGCGGTTGAGGCCGCGCGCTGGCCGCTGGACCACATCTTCCTGTTCAGGCCGTTGCGTTACGGGATCGATCGCGTGACGGAAGCCGGGAACCAACGGATTGACCGCTGGGTGGAGGCGGGCAGGGATACTGGACACCGGGAGCCGCGCCGTCGCCGTGGTTTCGCTGGATCGTGCCGCTCAGGGTACCGTGGAGATCGTGACCGTGGAACCCCACGTCCAGGCGCTCGTCCAGGAGATCGTCGCCGCGCAAGGTACAGGCATCGCCGGTGAGATGATCAAGGAGGTGCGCGAGCACGCTGTCTCGCTGGATCTGGGCGTGGACAGGGCGTGGGCGAGGTTGCGCGGGCGGCCCAAACCCAACATCGCGACGCCGGATTTTGCCGTGACTATCCCGGATAAGAAGCCTGAGCCGAAGGAGATGGCCGGCCGGCCCTACCTCGGCGGCGCGTATGCAGGGATCGCGAGCCGGGTGCTGGCCTTTTCGATCGACGTGTTCGCGCTCATTATCGCCCTGATCATAGGTTGGGTGTTCGTCAAAGCGACTATTTCGATGTTCAACCTTGATCGCCTGTTCCAGTCCTTGTTGGGCACAAACGGGTTCGGCACGTTGCGAATTGTGGCGTGGGGCATGATGGGCCCCCTGATCGCTTGCGTCTACTGGATCTTCGGGTGGACCTTCATCGGCGGGACGGTCGGCAAGATCGTCATGGGGTTACGCGTGGTAGGGCCTGGCGGTGCGCGTCTGGGGTTCTGGCGTTCCCTCCGGCGGGTGATCGGCTACTTCATCTCCGCGTTGTCCCTCGGCCTGGGCTTCCTGTGGGTGATCGTGAACAAACGGCACCACGATTGGGCAGACAAACTGGCCGGCTCGTCGGTCGTCTACGCCTGGCACGCTCGCCCCGACGAGGCGTTTCTGGCGGATCGGAGTGACTGAACTGGCTTCTTGTTGCGAGTTGAGGATCGGTTGCGACCCAGGACGGGCTTGTCAGAGTAATCCGGTTCTGCGTCGCGTTCAGTGATGTAGATTTGTGTAGATCGCCCCCACAATGCCACTTCCGTGTTATCATGGGACTGTCAATGCTGGTAAATCCGTGCCATCCTATCTCTATCATCGAAAGGAAAGGGTATCAGAATGAGATCCAACAACAATTCAGGGTGCTTGACCGCTTTCGTCTCGTCGTTCTCGCGCATCATGCTGCTGTTTGCCTGGATCGCCCGGCCGGCGCTGATGGACCACGCCTTCAACTCGTTCATCATACCGTGTCTCGGCTTCATGTTCCTGCCGTTCACGACGCTGATGTACGTGTTCCTCAAGCAGGGCGTCGGCACCATTCAGGGCCTGGACTGGTTGTGGCTGTTCCTGGCTGTCCTATTGGACGTCGCCAGCATCGGCGCTGCCGGCGCATCTAACCGCAATCGCATCCCTGCCGGCTACCCTGGCTCGTACGCAGAGAAGGAATACGTAGCGCCGGCGTCTGCCCAACCGAGTGCGGTGACACCGGCGGCCGCGCCGGCTGCCCCCGCTGCCCCCGCCGCGCCGGAAGAGCCGATCGAATCGAAACCGGAATAGGCCGCATCGATAGCGAACTGGATGGCGGCACAGCGGCCGAGTGCATCCTGGACGCCCCTGACTGATCTGGTTTGGAGCTGGCAAGCAAACGACGCATTGTCCTTGCGGTCAGCTCCAAAGTCTCTGCCACCCTCAGACTACTCGCCCCAGCCTACCCGTTATCCAGTACCTCGATCACGACATTGCGGCTGCTGTATTCCTGATCCTCTGTACCAAAAATGGCGGCGCGGTAACGAAGTGATATAATCGCTGTATCATGCATGCCAAACAAAAACTGATTCGATGGAGACGTTATGTTAGATGACGAAAGCCTTCCTCAACTACCAAAGCCCCAATCCCGGTGCAAACCCATACCCTGCGATTGGAAGAACGTCTTGCCAAAGGCAAAGCCCTACGCGATGTCGCGTCGCGGCCCGCCAGGCTCAAAAGGAATGGAAGCCGCCCGCGAACCGCGCGGATCCGGTTGATCTGTTGATCGAAAACAGCAAAGGTCGCGTGGAGGATCTGCTTCCGATTCGCTACGGCCGAATGCTGGTGAGCCCATTCACCTTCTACCGCGGCGCCGCGGCGGTCATGGCCTATGACCTGTCGCACACGCCTGCCACCGGCCTGACCCTGTTGGCCGATGGCGACTGCCACCTGCTGAACTTCGGCGGTTTCGCCACGACCGAACGGAAGCTCATTTTTGATATCAATGACTTCGATGAGGTATCGCTCGCTCCCTGGGAATGGGACGTTAAACGCCTGACGGCTAGCTTCGTCATCGCCGGACAATCGAACGGCTTCGCACCGGCCGACTGCCGGGAAGCCGCCTGGCTGGCAGCACAGGCTTACCGCCAGCGGATGGCGGAATATGCCGAGATGCCGACCCTGCGAGTTTGGAACGATAGCTTTGATCTCGGCTCAATCATCGAAAACATGCCCGACAAAGACATGAAGCGCTTCTATACTAAGAAGCTGACCGGCGCCACTGAGCAGAGCGCCCGCGAGAAGGAGTTTGCCAAGCTGACTTTCACCGCCGGTGACACGCCGCGGATCGTCGACCAACCACCGCTAATCTTCCACTTCGGCGACCAACGGGAAAAAGAAAACCTGAAGAAAGCCAACGCTACACTGGAAGGATACAAGAAGAACGTTAACCTGGGAGTGCGTTTGCTGCTCGATCGCTTCGCGGTGGTGGATGTCGCCTTCAAGGTGGTGGGGGTGGGCAGCATGGGTACTGTCTGCGGGGTCATCTTGTTGATGTCCGGCAAAGGAGACTCGCTGTTCCTACAGTTCAAGCAGGCGCGTCCCTCCGTGTTGGAGCCATATTGCGGCGCCAGTCCGTGGGAACATGCCGGGCAGCGTGTGGTAATGGGCCAGCGCGCCATACAGGCAGCCGGGGATATGTTTCTGGGATGGACGACCGGTGTAGGCGAGGTGAAATATCAATTGGGTGCATTCAAAATCAATTAATCAATTGTAGGGGCGGGTTTCTGCACACCAATGGAGAGTTGATCTTCACAACATTACCATCGTAAAGGCAAGCTCGTGTTGACGACGGAAAACCCGCCCCTACACCCCAACTACATTTGAATACACCCATATCAATTTTACCTTCGCCAGCTCAGTGACGCCAAGATCAAGCCCGTGATCGAGATCATGAAACCGGTCAATCTCAAGAACTACGCCGGCTTGTGCGGCCGGGTGCTGGCGCGGGCCCATGCCCGCACGATTGATCCGGTGGTGCTAACCGGCTACATGGGCAAGAGCACTGCTTTCGAAGATGCGCTGGCCGGCTTTAGCGTTACCTATGCCGACCAGAACGAGCGCGATCATGCCGCCCTGGTAGCCGCGGTGCGCGATGGGAAGGTCGAGGCGCAGATGGAGTAGGCGTAGATCTTCCCCGTTCAGTTCAAAAATGCCAGCTTTGGGATTCATTGATTCGGCAATTTGCTGACATCCTGAGACGCTCAGGTCTTCGCACAACTGACTTTGTATGTACCCAAACCAAAGGAGGTAAACCATGCTGGACCTTCCCCTGGAGTACGCCCTGATTGGATTCGAGGGCGACAAGTTCTCGGGCGAGATTGTGCCCGAGCTGCTGGATCTGGCGAAGCGCGGCATCGTGCGCTTTGTGGACATCGTCTTCATCCAAAAGGAGGAAGACGGCAGCACGGCCACCATCGAGATCAACGATCTTGACCCTGAGTGGTACGAGTTGTTCGTCCCCATCGGCGAGCACGTGTCCAGTCTCTTTACGAACGACGACCTGGCGCTCGCGGCCAGCAAACTCCCCAACAATTCGGCAGCGATGCTTTTGTTGTGGGAGAATCTGTGGGTCGCCAATCTCCGCAAGGCCATCGTGGACGCCGGCGGCGAACTCGTGGAACGCGCCCAGATCGCGCCCGAAGTGGTTGAGGAGTTCGTGCAGGCGCTGGCCGCGGAATAGCACCCGTCACGCACCATCTTCTGAGAGGAGTCAACAACATGATAGGTAGAATAGGACCGAACCCTCCTGGCCCGGTCGGCGGCGTTGGCCGTGGGAATCCTCCTGGCCCTGTCGGCGGCGTTGGCCGTGGACCGAATCCACCGGGGCCTGTCGGCGGGGTCGGCCGTGGAAATCCCCCCGGCCCAGTCGGCGGTGTCGGCCGCGGGCCGAACCCTCCTGGCCCAGTCGGCGGGGTCGGTGTCGGACGCCGCAACGGCGTCGGGCTGCTGCGCTAGTCGAGACGATTGGCGCGATATCAGGCGTTCCCCTGGGTGTATTCAAAGTCAGTGGTAGGGGTGGGTTTCGCCACATCAATGGCGAGCTGATCTTCACAATGTTGCTG
Organism: uncultured Chloroflexia bacterium; assembly: GCA_963841825.1. GTDB lineage: Bacteria > Chloroflexota > Anaerolineae > CG2-30-64-16 > CG2-30-64-16 > CAWJEL01. The sequence continues at coordinate 9,071 of CAWJEL010000023.1, read as the reverse complement.
GCGTAAAAGGCCAGCCTGTGTTGACGACAGCAAACCCACCCCTACGCTCCAACTACATTTGAACACACCCTAATCATTTCTGGTTGGAGGCCTGCGCTACAAGGAGCATTAATATGACACAGGAAACAGCCAAACTTCGCAAGACCAGTAATGCTTACAACATCTTCATCCTGGTACTCACCGTCCTTTCTCTGGCGATCATGGTAGTCATGCTGCTACCCACGATATCTGACGCAACCTACCAGTTGCTTGCAGTCTATGATAACCTGATCTGTTTCATTTTCTTGATCGACTTCTTTCTCAACATGCGCGGGGCAGCCAAGAAATCCGATTACTTCATCAAGGAACGCGGCTGGCTCGACCTGCTCGGTTCGATTCCTTCGCTGGGGCTGCTCACAGATGTTGGTAAATTGGCTGGCCTCTTACGCCTGGCCCGCTTGAGCCGGCTGGCGCGCATCGCTCGCCTGCTGCGCGGTGAAAACAAGAAGACGCTGGTTAAGGATATCCTCGAGAACCGCAGCCGGTACGCGGCGTTTCTGACCATCTTGTTGACGATCCTGGTCCTGACCGTTACCAGCGTGCTCGTGCTCCAATTCGAGAGCAAGTCGTCGGGTGCGAATATCACCACGGGTGGGGACGCGCTCTGGTACTCGATCGTCACCATCACCACCGTGGGTTACGGCGACTTCTACCCTGTCACGACTGCGGGACGCATTACAGCGGTGTTCATCATGTTCATGGGTGTCGGCATCATCGGCGCCCTGGCCAGCATTCTCGCCAGCCTGCTGGTTGGGGGATCGGCTACCTCTGAAGCGGAGGAGGCCCAGGCTGCCGCGGCGCCCCTCCTCTCCGTCCAGGAAGAGCTCAAATCCGTCAAGGAAGAACTGGCTGCGTGCGTCAGATGCTGGAGAAGATGGACGCCGGCTAAAGAGTCTTCGGTGAAAGGGTTTCCCGAAAAGCAGCGACTATTCCAGCGGGCCGGATAGGGGGGCAGCGGGGAGGACGCCGAGCGCAACGGCCGCGGCGATGGCGTCCTGGCGGCTGTGTACGCCGAACTTCTGGTAGATGTTGGCACGATGGCGCTTCACCGTCTGGTCAGACAGCACCAGTTTTCGTGCAATTTCCTGGGCGGTCATGCGCTGCGCCAGCAGCTCCAGCACCTCCAGTTCGCGCCGGGTGAGGGGTTCGATCATGCCTGGCTGCGGGATCGGCGATGCGGCGGGCTGAGGCTGTGCGCTGGCACGCTGCACGGCGAAGGCCCGCAAGATTTCCTCGACATAGTCACGGGCCGCGCCAGCAACATTCGCAGCACCCCGTGCGGCCAGCCGTCCCAGCAGACCGGCCATGTTCGGCCCCAGGTCAACGAAGACGCGTATGAAGCCGCCGGGCTGCGCCAGGGTCACGGCTTGTGCCAGGGCTGCGAGCGCGTTTGGCTCGTTCCCTTGCGCGCGGTGAAGCAACGCCTCTAACGCCAACACCTCGATGGTGAAGCGCGTGTTGTGGATGGCTGTGACGAAAGCGTGCAGCCGGGAGAGCGCCGCCGCGGCCTGCTCCCGGCTGGTTGGCGTGTCCTGCGCCAGCAGGATCTTCGGCAGCGTCAGTTGCGGCGCGTAGAAGTAGGACAGCGCCGTGAGCGGCACATGGGGTCCGACTCGTCGTCGCCCAATGGCTGGCCGTGCCGAGATCGCCTTGCATCGCGGCCAACTCCGCCTGGAACGCCTGCGCCAGCGGCAGGAACCCGTCGCTGCGGGTCTCCCTGATGAAATCGAAGGCCAGATTGAGCTTCTGTCGCGCCTGGTCCGGCAGGCCGCGCGCCTGGTAAATCGACGCGTAGATGAACGTGCTCTGCAAATAGGCCATCGGTCTGCCCAAGTAGCGGATTTCCTCTACAGCCCGCGCGTGAGCCTCGGCAGCCGCCAGATCGTCGCGCTGGTAGGCGGCGCTGGCCCAGAAATAGTGCGCCCAACCCAGTGATTCGGTACGGTGGTATGTCTCGCCCACCGCAACTAAATGGGCCGCCCCCTGCGGCATCGTCTGCAAATCGCCCGCCATCCACGCTATGAAGCAGTATGAGGCCGCCACCCGTGCCGCGCACCGCGCCATTCTGCGCCACATCCTCTGGCTCGCCTTCGACCACCACGGCATAAGCCCGATCGAGCTCGCCGGCCATCTGGTGGGCGACGGCCATATAGAGCCAGGCTGTGGAGCGCACGTAATACCACGCGCGCGGCGTGGTGGCGAGCGCCCGTCGGGCGAGCGCCACTACGGTTTCGGGATCAGTAGCCGCTTCGTAGGCCATAATGGTGCGCAGGGTGTCGATTTCGCCTCTCAAGTGAACGGCGTGTTCCGGCTGATCCGCCATCTGCGCGACGAGGCTATCGGCCCGGTCGACCAAGCTCAAAGCATGTGTCGAGTCGAACAGGCCCAACCGGGCCATCCAGGCTGACATGAGCAGCAAATCCGGGTGCGCCGCCACCATCTCCGCTGGAAACATGCGGAGTGCCCGCTCGTGGAGCTGCCACTGTTCGGAGTCCATCAGGGCGTGGCGGTGCTCGGCCATCAGGCGGACGGCTGCCGGCGTGTCATGCCCTAGCAGCGCGTGCTGCAACGCCTCCTCAAGCGAGCCCTGACGAGCGAACCAGGCGCTCGCCAGGTCGTGAAGCTGCGCGATCTCGCCGGCATCGTGCCGTCGCTCCAGCCGCTGCTGCAAGAAACTGCGAAAGAGATGGTGGTAACGATACCAGCGGCGCTCGCTGTCCAGGGACACGATGAACAGGTTGTTCTGCTCCAGCCACTCCAGGGGAGTCTGGGCATTATCTTCAAATGCCTCGCGGCCGAGCAGGGCTGCGCACAACGGGCCGCACATCCGGTCGAGGATCGCGGTCTTCAGCAGAAAGTCCGCGTCTCGGGCGGCGTCTGCGCGAGCACTTCGCTCAGCAGGTAATCGGTCAGATTGCGGTTGCGCTCCAGAGCCCGCAATTCGGCAATCCTGCTGTTCGCATCGGGGCTGTAGCGCAGTGTCACCGCCGCCAGACGCAGGCTCGTGATCCAGCCTTCCGTCTGCTCCGCCAACGCAGCAATCGCTTCCGCGGGAAGCGGAGATTCGAGCGCATTCCGCATGAAGGCTGCGATTTCGTCTGCCGAGAAACGCAGTTCGGAGAGGCGGACCTCGTTCATCTGGTTGCGCGCCAGAAGGACGCTATGGGGCAGCGGCGGGTCTTTACGCGTGATGAGCACCAGATGCATGTGCTGCGTCGGGGGCTGCAGGGGGGCGTTTAGTAGGTCGTGGATTTCTGGCCTGTGGCTCGTGTGGTAGTCGTCCAGCACCATGACGAAGTCGCGGTCGAGTTCGTCCAACTCATTGATCAGGCTGCCGGCGAGCACGTCGATCGGAGGCAGGTTAACGGCAGCCAGCAGCGCTTGCGTCCGCTGGAGCGCGCCGGGAAAAATCGTCTGAATGGCAGTCACAAAGTAGGCCAGGAATACGCCGAGATCGTCGATGCTTTCATCTAACGTCAGCCCACGCGCTGGGCCTTCGCAACGGCTCAACCAGGAACTCACCAAAACGGACTTGCCGTAGCCGGCCGGCGCCGAAACCAGGGTCAAGGGGCGATCCAGGCCGCGCTTAATCTGGTCGATGAGGCGCGGCCATCGACCAGGTCGCTGGGAAGAGACGGCCGGTAGAATTTAGTGCGTATCAGCATGGAAGATGTTGGCGTTGTACTCGCTGACTTCACTCAGCTCTCCATTTGAGGTGCGATTTTGCAAGAGAGCGGGAGCGAGCAACAAAAACCCGTTTCGGCATGAAACGCATTATAGGCGAAGATTCATGGGCGGGCAAAACTATCCCGGATGAAATTACCTTCTTCTACATCCCTTGTACATCTCTTGGGGTCTGGTCGTGCCCCGCTCGATGGCCTATACTTCCAATAGGCCACGATTCGATGTGCGCATTTTGTTCAGCGAGCGGAAGGGTCTAACTTGCCGATTTTCACCACTCAATACTCAATCGCAAGCCGGAGATTTCCATGCCAATCCCAAAATGTTCTCACCTTCGATACACCGGCCGTTTATCGGATCGGCGTTCAGGGATGCCTGGACGAAAGCGGACCGATCGCATGAACAGCGTCGATATCCGCGTGCGGAACCGGCCGGATGGCGCGACGGTGAGTGTGCTTACCGGCCGCTTCATCGATCAGGCGGCGTTGGCCGGCGTCCTTAATACCCTATGATCTGGGTTTCCCGCTGCTCAAAGTTGAACTGCTTGAAACGAAGCCTTTGGGAAAGGCTTGAAGCGTGAGGTGAGGCGATCTGAGCAGGCGCATATAACCATTCATCTCGAAAGGAGAGTTTCAATGACTTACGGCCCTATCGAATTAATCGCATGGAGTTCCCCGGCAATCGCTTCCGGGGTGTATTATCCTGCCTGAGCTGTTTGAACTGGTCGAGAAGGAGATCATCCGCATCATCGACCTGGTCATCATCATCAAAGATCAGGGCGAGGTCATCGTGCGCGAGCTCCGCGAGCTCGATCCCGAGCATATGGCGATGTTCGATCCGCTGAACGCCGACGTGAGCCAGATGATCACGGACGGCGATATCGCCATGATTGCCGGGCAGCTCGCCGACAACAGCACCGCCGGGATCATGTTGATCGAGAACCTGTGGGCGAAAAAGACCAAGCAGGCCATGTTGGACGCCAACGGCCGGCTGGTGGCGTTCGAGCCTATCCCGCATGACGTCGTGGAAGAAGCGGTGGAAGAGATCGCCGCGCTCGCCGTGGCGTAGGCACGACAAGCTCTTTCCGAGCGCTTCCACAGGGAGCCGCCGGAGCCAATGACGACTATTAAGGAGGATCACTATGATGCGAAGACGAGGGGCGCCACTGATTGCGCGCCGCGGCCGCGACCGCGGTGGTTGCCGGGACAGCGGGCGCTGTCCACCATCACCAACAGCAGAAGTATGCCGGCCAAGAGGCGGCCGTTCAGCAACAGCAAGACATGGCCTATCAGCAGGGCATGGCTGGCACGCGCAGGCCCAGCAACAACAATACACGCCACCACCACAGTGCGCCCGCTCCACGCCCACTTCCCACGGCTGCGCCGGCGCCTGACGGCCCAGTTGCAGCAGTTGGCGCAGTTGCACACTGCCGGCGTGTTGAGCGACGAGGAGTTCACGCGGCCAAGCAGAAGCTGCTGGCGGGTTGACGCTGGCGGGTCGACAATTTACCGTTCCCTTTGCGTGGTCTTCGTTTCCGCGAACGGAGGCGCACAAGGGAGCAACGGGTTAGCGATTTAAGTCAGTCATGGCAACGATAGGCACAATCTGTGTTATAATAGGGCGCATCGTTGCCAGACGATCCGTGCAACCTACCTTCTATTTTATCTTAAAGAAGAAAGGAAAGGATATCAGAATGAGATCCAACAACAACGCAGGGTGTTTGACCGCTTTCGTCTTCCATTTTCTCGCGTATCATGCTGCTTATGGTCTGGATCGCCCCGGCCGGTAATGATGGACGCCACCTTCAGTTCGTTCATCATCCCGTGTCTCGGCTTCATGTTCCTGCCGTTCACGACGCTGATGTACGTCTTCCTCATGCAGGGTGTCGGCACGCTCCAGGGCCTGGACTGGCTGTGGCTGTTCCTGGCGGTCATCATGGACATCGCCAGCATCGGCGCCGCCGGCGTATCCAACCGCAATCGCATCCCTGCCGGCTATCCTGGCTCATACCCGCAGGACCCGGGGACGCCGCAATCGTCGATGACAGCTCTCGCGCCTGCCCACGCTGGGCAGGCAAGCGACGCCTAATCGTACACTCCTGAGAATCACCGCAGAGAACGTGAAGAACGCAGACATGTCAAAGTTTCTGCAATCTCTGCGACCTCTGCGGTGAGTTTTGCGTCGTAGCGCCTGTCTGACACCGCGTGCGGCGTGGCTATCTGCCCTCAAGGTCGTGACACGTTCACGGAAAACAGTTCCGTCATTTGGGCTCGTAACTTGATCCGGCCAGGTGTTCAAGTCGATCTGAAAGGAGTGTATGACAATGGCTGCTGCACTGCCCAACCCTCCAAGAAGAAGTTCTCGTTCCCTACTGCTTTTACCATCTTGTTCATCCTGCTTGTTTTGATCGCGGTCGCCACGTGGATTATTCCCGCCGGCTCGTATGACTACAACGCGGACGGTGAACCGATCCCAGGCACCTACCATCAGGTGGAATCCAACCCGCAGAAGCTGCTGGCCACCGCGCTAGAGGGGCCGATTAACGGGATGTACGGCATTGAGGACGCCAGCGGCAACGTGGATGTCTGGAACTCGGGCGAGTTGTTCGGCGCGAGATCGATGTCGCCATGTTCGTGCTGATCATCGGCGGCTTCCTGGGTGTGACAATGAAGACCGGCAAGGCGATCAACGCCGGCATCGCCTGGGTCGTGAGCAGACTCAAGGGCAAAGAGAAGTGGATGTTCCCCATCCTGATGACGATTTTCGCCATCGGCGGGACGAGCTACGGCATGGCTGAAGAGACGCTGGCCTTCTATGCGCTGATCATCACCGTCATGCTCACGGCCGGCTATGATGGGTTGAGCGCCGGCGCCTTGATCCTGTTGGGAGCGGGGATCGGCGTGCTGGGATGCCACGGTCAACCCCTTTGCCACCGGCATCGCCTCGGGTTTCGCCGGAACAACCATCAACGAGGGGTTGATCGGCCGGTTGGTTCTCCTGATCGTCGGCACGATCATCGGCATCTTCTTCGTCATGCGCTATGCTGAGAAGGTCAAGAAAGACCCGAGCAAGTCGCTGATCTACGATCAGAAGGAAGCGAACGAGAAACAGTTCATGTCGGGCAGCACTGAAGGGGCCGATTTCGGCAAGTTCCACCGGCCGGCACAAAGTCATCCTCGTCCTGTTCTTCCTGGCGTTCGTGGTTATGGTCTACGGCGTAATTCCATGGGAAGACCTCGGTATGGCGATTCCCACGTGGTGGTGGTGGTTCCCGGAGATGACGGCGTGTTTCCTGTTCTTCGGCATCCTGATCGGCATCATCGGCAAGTTGCCGGAGAAGGACCTGGTCGACACCTTCGTGGACGGCACGCGGGACATGCTGGGCGTGGCGTTGATCATCGGCGTGGCGCGCGGCATCACCGTGATCATGAACAACGGCCTGATCACCGACACCGTGCTGTATTGGGCGGAGCAGGCGGTCTCCGGGTTGAGCAGCGTGGCCTTCATCATCGTCATGTACCTGCTCTATATCCCGTTGTCGTTCCTGATCCCCTCGAGTTCCGGCCTGGCGACGGTGTCGATGCCGATCATGGCGCCGCTGGCGCAGTTTTCCGGTGTGCCCAGTTATCTGGTCGTCACCGCGTACCAGGCAGCTAATGGCCTGGTCAACCTGGTCACTCCCACCTCGGCGGTGGTGATGGGCGGCCTGGCGATCGCCCGGGTGGGGTACGGCGTCTGGCTGCGATTCGTGTTGGTGGTGCTGGCTTTGTTGGTGATCCTCAGCATCCTGGTATTGGCAGCAGGAGCAGTTCTTCGTTAATACTACAGTTTGAATTCTTGCCCAACGAGCAACGTTCCACCACAAAGACACCAAGACACGAAGACGCACAAAAGGGGATCAGGGGTCTTTGTGTACCTGGTGACTTTGTGTCTCTGTGGTTAGGGGGAGTTTGGGTTCCGGCTCATGCAGGCTAGGGCTTGTGAGGATGTAATCTCCCGCATAAGGGCATGTAGTATGACTGTCGAACAGAAACAAGTTTCCGGCGCTAATGAACACGCTGAGGCCGCAGCGGGCTTCTACCCGCTCGATCACTTCAACGCGTTCTCCGATGGCGTGTTTGCCATCGTCATTACGCTGCTCGTGCTCGAGCTTGCCGGTCCCGCCGGTCACCGAGCCGGTGCTCCCTGCGCTCGCGGAGAGCTGGCCGGATTTCCTGGGCTATCTCATCAGTTTCACGTTCATCGGCGGGATCTGGATTTCCCACGCCGGGCTTACGAGGCATCCGGCACGGGGATGTTGTGTCTTTCCGGCTGAATCTTGTCCTGCTGCTTTTTGTTTCGCTGCTTCCTTTCTCGACCCATCTCATGGTCGCGCATATGCACGAGGCGGACAGCGTCCGTGGCCGTGGCGATCTATGGCTTGAACTTGTTCATGGAGTCGGCCCTGATCACACGGCCCTCATGCACCACACGGCGCATGACCGCCATCTCGTGGTGGATGACGTCGACGACGCCAGGGTGAACCGGGCCTATCGCCAACGCCGGGCGTACCTGGTCGCGACGGCTGTGGCAATCATCGTGGCCTTCATCGCACCGCTGGTTGCCGTCGGTATTTACATAACCCTGGCGGTCGCCTTCCTGATCCAGCCGCTGATTGGGATGTGGCGAAGACACTAACACGACAACTGCACTTCTTCGCGGTACGGGCGCTGAGCCTGTCGAAGCGCGCGGCGCTCAGCCCTGCGCATGCCCGCCTTTCGTTCGCGAAGCACTCAAGGCTCGTTGGATCTCAAGTGCGGTTGGCGTACTAACAGGCATGGCACGGCTATTCATCAGTAGAGGCGATCTACACTCACGAAAAAGGAGATTCCCATGGCGTTCAATTTGCGCAACCGGAGCTTCGTCAAGTAGCTCGACTTGCCCCTGAGGAACTCACGTTCCTCCTCAAGCTGTCCGCCGATCTGAAGGCCGCCAAATACGGCGGCTTACGAGCAGCCCCGGCTAAAGGGGAAGAACATCGCCCTGATCTTCGAGAAGACCTCCACCCGCACACGCTGTGCGTTCGAGGTGGCGCGCCTACACCAGGGCGCGCACGTCACCTACCTGGGCCCACAGGCTCGCAGATCGGCCACCAAGGAGTCGATGAAAGACACCACCACGTGTGCTCGGGCGCATGTACGACGGTATCGATACCCGCGGCTTCGCGCAGGATACGGTGGAAAGTCTGGCCACGCTACGCCGGCGTGCCGGTGTGGAACGGCCTGACCAACGAGTTTCATCCCACGCAGATGTTGGCCGACTTCCTGACCATGATCGAGCACAGCGACAAGCCGGTGGGCCAGATTTCATAC
>CAWJEL010000022.1:0-181005 GCA_963841825.1 uncultured Chloroflexia bacterium | reverse complement strand
TTTCCCATGGAATTACCCTCCTGGTTGCGAAGAAGACCTAACGATTGAGCGCCACCCAAGTTCAGGTAGCGTAGGCCCCGCAAGCTGCGCGGGCCAGGCCAACCGGCCCGCGCAGCGCCAACAAGATGTTACGGGGTGGGCACGGTCGAGTCGTACAACGGGCCGCCATCGCCCACGGGTTTGGCCTGATCGTGCGGGACGGTCGCGCGCACCACGCCCTGGCAGACGCCGCCATGCCCATCACTGGCGGTGAAGCTGATGTGATAGACGCGGCCATCGCCGCTGCCGAGCTTCTCGGCCCGGAGTTCGGTGGTCGCCGCGCCGACGCCTTTGCCGTCGGGCGCCGAGTTGCCCTTGCCGACCAGTTCATCCTGCCGGATGCTGGTGATGGCGAGGGTCAGGGTGTCGCCTTCGGCATCGGTGGCCCCGCCGATGGCAACCGGCACGAACTTGTTGTTGGGCGGCCACAGCCGCGCGGGGCTGGCCGTGGCGCCGCTGCAATCGGGCGGCTGGTTGAATCCCTCCAGGAACCGGTCCGAGAAATCGGTCTTGGCATAGCCCCACACCTTGATGTTGTCCATGTAGGCAGTGGGTTGGTTGTAACGGCGATGTTCGTGATGCCCCAGGAGCTTCACTACCCCATCGTCGAACATGATATCAGCGATAGTGTCCGTGTTTGAGCCCACCACGACACCGTCGCGGTAGATACGCAGCTTGTCGGCCGTGTCTGCGATCCCATTCAGATCCCAGACAAAGGCCACGTGCTTCCATTCGTACATCGGCACTATGTTCGGATCATTCCAGCCCGTATCCTGGGCTGTGTGCCAGTTGCCGCCGGTATCGACAATCTCAAAGGTGAGACCACCTGAGCCCGTGAAGCCGTCGGACCAGTAGGCCGAAATAGGAGCATAGTCATCGCGATCACAGGGATCAACCCACGGCACGCAGTTGTAGTTCTGGAGGCCGAAGATGCCGACCAGAGGAGTCTCGAAAGGAATTAGGCTGGGGATGCGTTTCTGCAACCACATCTCCACGGTCCCGCGCGTCTTATCCGGCGCAAAGAAGTTGTCAGGGCTCATGTACAGATAGCCGCCATAACCCCAGATGCCGCCTTCCGTGCCAAACGCTCCGCCATACACCCCCGGAAAGAATTTCACTTCCAGCTCCGATGATATGGCGAAGCCGGCCCCGACTTCGCTGTTCAGCACCTCGGTTTGGTCCCCGAGCTTGTTCCACAGGACGAGTCCCGGGGGTGTGGCCGGGAGTGCGTTCGAAGAACCCACTGTTCCTAGAACGAAAACGCCGGCCAGACATAGCGCCAGGGTGATACGAAAGAACTGTTTCATGGTGTGCCCTCCTTACGTGTCAACTTCGTCACGAAAGTACGCGGCAGGCAGGTACTGCGCAGTGCGGGGAGGCTGCAATGGGGGCTACCCTAAGCGGGTGATTCGATGGGAGCTGTCAGCATTTGCGAGCACTATTAAAGACGCTTTGGACAGGGGAAAGTTACGCTGAAAGTGAAACACTGTGAGCCGAACGTGGGGGCGGAGTTCACCATGTCCTGACATCACAAAGAGCACCACGACCCTATTCCGCTTCCGAACTATTGACCCGCTCCCCCGCCAGCTTGCGCTCCAATCTTTCCAGCCGGTGCCGCAGATCGGCCAGCGCCTCCGTGCGCGTGAACCCGGGCGCCCAGCCTTCGGCGATGCGCAGCGCCCAGGCGGCCCAGCCGCGTGCGGCCGCCAGATCGAGCGTGTACCATTCGTAGTGCTTGGCCAGCTCGACGTACGGGGTCAGATCGTCGCTGGCCACGCTGCTGATCCACGCCTCCCACACCTCGACCGCTTCAGCGCGGCGTTCCAGGCGTTTGTAGAGGTACCCGAGCTCGCGCAAAATCTGCGCCACCAGCGGTTCGCCGGACGCGCGATCCCAACACGACGCGATAGGCGGCGATGCTCGCATCGACCCAGTCCAGCGCATCGTAGCAGCGGCCCAGGCTCCAGCACTCCAACGGGTGCAGCTCCAGCAGGCGCTCCGTCAGGCTGTCAGGCTGGAAGAAGCGGGCCATGCGCGCGCCGAGCAGCGGCATCGAGACGATGTCCTCCAGGTTGTGGTAGAACACGTGCGCCAACATCTCGGTCGCGACGCCGGTCAGGTAATACTGCCGGTAGATGTCCGGGATGAGGTAGCCGGGCACATCCTCGGCGGTGCGCTGAAACGCCAGCACGTTGCGTTCCAGGCTGCCCAGGCTGCACGACCCCCAGCGCGCCTTCCACAGCCGGCGGGCAGGCGGGAGCAGATCCAAGTGCGGCGCGCCGGTCAGCGGAGGCGGCATCGCGGCCAGCACGAAGCGGTTGTGGATCAGCGGCATGTCGAAGCCGCGGCCGTTGAAGCTGACGATGCCGGTGCAACGTCCCAGCGCCTCCTCCACCAGGTGAAGCTCGCGCGCTCCTCGGCCGGGTTGCGCATGAAGAACTGGCGGACGAGGAAGGCGTCTTCTTCGAACGTCCCGACGCCGATGAGAAACGTGTACGTCCCGGCGCCCAGCGACAGGCCGGTCGTCTCCGTGTCGATGAACGCGACCTTGTCCGGCGCCAGACGCAGCAGCGCATCGTTGCGATCCAGCGCGGCCAGGGCCGCGGGCTGGACGGTCAGCCACTCCGCCAGATCGGGCCGCTCGGCCAGGGGGTAGCGGGCGGCGCGCACCGAGGCCGGGCCGAAGGGGGTCGAGACTTCCTCGCCGGGGAGGATACTCGAAACTTGAAGCTGGAAGCTGGAAGCTGGTGAAACACCTGCTGTCGCGGGCGCGGGCGGCAGATCGCGGACGCCGCGGCGCACGCCGAGCTTGCGCAGGCGGTTGAGGCGCTCCAGGCGGCGGTGGAGGTCTTGCTGGTCGGACATGGTGTAAGTCTAGCGCAAGACACGAGGCGGGGCAAGTCTGTTTCAGGGTATTTGGAACACAAAGGTCCAAAGCGCCTGCGACCGAAGTGGCCTGTTGCTTTCCACCAGGATTCGTTGCGAGGTCGGTCCATAGTATAGCATCAGGCGATGGATCCGAGCACGTGTTACTCTTGTCGTCTGGGCCGGTACTGGATCGCCTCCGCGAGGTGCGCCGGCTGGATGCCTTCGCTCCCTGCCAGGTCTGCGATCGTGCGTGCCAGCTTCAGCACGCGGTGATACGCCCGCGCGCTCAGGTTCATCTGCCGCATGGCCGCGCCCAGGAGCTAACGGCCGGTTTCATCCACCGGGCAGTGGTCGCGCACCTGGGTGGGACCCATGTCGGCGTTGGTCGTCAGGCTGGCACCCTGGCCGTCCTTCCCGTTGGCAAATCGGGCCGATTGCCGCGCCCGTGCCGTCTTCAACGTGTGCCCGGATCGCGGCTGACGGCTCCCCGCGGCGCTCGTCCGAGAGCTTCTGGAACGGCACGCGCGGGACTTCCACGTGGGTGTCAATCCGGTCCAACAGCCGGTCCAACAGCGGGCCGGAAAGCCGCTTCTGATAGCGACTGATCAGCATGGGGCTGCACGTGCAGCCGTGTTCCGGGTCGCCGTAATATCCACACGGACACGGATTTTGCGCGCCGACCAGCATAAAATTGGCCGGAAAGGTCAGGCTGCCCTGCGCACGGCTGATGGTGACCGTCCGATCTTCCAGCGGCTGCCGCAGCACTTCCAGCCCGTGTTGGCCGAACTCCGGCATCTCGTCGGCTGAACTGCGGTTCAGCTTGGAACAGCACGCCCCGGTGCGCGAGGCTGACACCTGCCCCACCGAAGGTGCGGGTCTCGCACGCCTGCGGCCACTGTCCGCCGCCGACCAGCCCAGCGTGCGAGATTATTCACCAACAAAGGGCTCCGCGGTCGCGCCTTCAGCTCTTGCGCCAATCCTCCAGCCGTAGCCCTTGAAAGGCAGCGTAATCGTGGTGGTTGAATGTGACCAGGCACAAGTTATTGGTGGCCGCGATGGCAGCAATCTGGCTGTCTGCAAACGGTGGCGTCTTGCCGATCTGTGTCAGCCGTGCCCGTTCCTCGGCGTGCCACAGAGCCGCCCGTTGATCGTACGATAGGATCGGAATTGCCCGGGCGACAACATCTTTGAGATAGGCCTCAATCACTGAGCGTTTGGTTGACGCGGGCAGACGATAGGAGCCATACCACAACTCGTGCCAGACCACGGATGCGATCGCGATTCTCAGCCTGATGTTCCCGCAGGTGATTCAGCACCGCTTGATCGGGCAAGGGTCTCAATGGTTCGGAGATGATGTTGGTATCGAGAAGATAACGGAGCGTCACCAGTTCATCTCCCGGCCCTGCGATGGATCGCGCAAATCCTCGAAGACTTCTGGCTCAATTTTCGCATTTGTCAGGTCAAACTTGCTGCGAAATGCTTCATAGGCGCTTGTGAAGCCTACGTTCCCGGCGCGCAGCATTTCGAACTCCTCAATGGAGATTAGAATGGCCACCGGCCGGCCGCGCCGCGTCACCTCAACCTTCGAGACATTCTTCAGGTCGTGAACGATCTCTGCGAACCGATTGCGCGCTTCGGCGACTGAGTACGTGGGCATCATGGCATTCCTCCAAATGGCTATCAAGATAGCCATCTTATACTAGTGACGAGCCGATGTCAAGTGAGACAACACAATGATTCTACTGCCCGGCGCTAACTCTTGCCGGCCACTGTGCAGGATTAGGCTACTCCATCCTTCTGGGCCGGTACTGGATCGCCTCTGCGAGGTGCGCCGGCTGGATACGCTCACTCCCCGCCAGGTCTGCAATCGTCCGCGCCAGCTTCAGCACGCGATGATACCCCCGCGCACTCAGGTTCATCTGCCGCATGGCCGCGCCGAGGAGCTGGCGGCCGGTCTCGTCCACCGGGCAGTGATCGCGCACCTGCGTGGGACCCATGTCGGCGTTTGTCGTCAGGCTGGCACCCTGGCCGTCCTTCCCGTTGGCAAATCGGGCCGATTGCCGCGCCCGTGCCGCCTCAACGTGTGCCCGGATCGCGGCTGACGGCTCCCCGCGGCGCTCGTCCGAGAGCTTCTGGAACGGCACGCGCGGCACCTCGACATGGATGTCGATCCGGTCCAGCAGCGGGCCAGAGAGTCGCTTTTGGTAGCGGCTTATCACCATCGGGCTGCACGAGCAGCCATGCTCCGAATCGCCGAAATAGCCGCAAGGGCATGGATTTTGCGCGCCGACCAGCATGAAATTCGCGGGGAAGGTCAGGCTGCCCTGGGCACGGCTGATGGTGACCGTCCGGTCTTCCAGCGGTTGGCGCAGCACTTCCAGGCCGTGCTGGCCGAACTCCGGCATTTCGTCCAGGAAGAGCACCCCGCGGTGCGCCAGGCTGATCTCGCCCGGCCGCGGCCACTGGCCTCCACCCACCAACCCCGCGTGCGAGATGGTGTGGTGCGGCGCGCGGAAGGGGCGGTGGCGGATCAGTGGGACGTTGCCGGGGAACATGCCGGCCACCGAGTAGATGCGCGTGACGTCCAGCGCCTCGGTCGGGGTCATCCGGGGCAGGATCGAGGGTAGCGAGCGCGCAAGGAGCGTCTTGCCCGAGCCAGGCGGGCCGGACATCAGGATGTTGTGGCCACCGGCCGCGGCGACCTCCAAGGCACGCTTGGTGTGCTCTTGACCCTTGATGTCCTGCAGGTCACACGCGTAGGCGGGCGGATCGCCGTCCAGGTCCAATGTTGCGCGATAAGGCTCGATAGGATGATAGTCGCGAAAATGGGCAGCCAGCCGTCCCAACGTCTCCACCGGATAGACGTTAATCCCCTCGACGAGCGCAGCTTCGGGCGTGTCGGCCTGCGGCACAAAAACTGACTTGTAGCCCAGCTCCTTGGCTGCGTGCGTCATCGGCAAGACGCCCTCCACGTGGCGCACCGAGCCATCCAGCGAGAGTTCACCCAGGAAGAGGCGGCCTTCCATATCCGGCGGCACCTGCTCGGCCAGGATCAGCAGGGCGACGGCGATGGGCAGATCGTACGCGGGGCCCTCTTTGCGCAGATCGGCCGGGGCCAGGTTAACCGTCAGGCGGCCGCGAGGATAGCTGAGACCGGAATTGTAGATCGCAGCGCGTACGCGCTCGGTGGATTCCTTCACGGCGGCGTCGGGTAGCCCGACCAGGGTGACTGAGGGCAGGGCGCGCGGATTGAGATCGGCTTCTACCTCCACCACGGCCCCTTCCAGACCGACCAACGCGCAACTGTAGACTTTGGCGAGCACGGCGTCATCTCCTGGCTGCGATCAGCGGTGAGCATTGTTGAGGTCCTGACGTGATACCCAGAAACGACTGAAGCCCGGGCACCCGACAAGTCAAGAAACGCGGCGCCCGATTTGGGGGAGGATCGGGAGGCGATACTGACCACATTGTATCTGGAATCGAAAAACGCGCAACTCGCTGTAGGCTGCGGAGCGCAATACCGTCGGTCAGCGCCCCGATTCGTCTGTTATCTGCCGACCGTGGGATAATTCGGGTGCTGTATCGGACATCCATCGTGCAGGGGCGCGGGCCAGCCCAACGAGATTGGATTCCTGTTGCGTCAGAAGGGGGTTATCATACGCTGAAGCCACCCAGGCGCATCCTACCTCAAGCACCTGTTACAGCCATCGGAGCTAGTCGATTTCATGCCAGGATCGGATAATAGTAACCGGGTAACTGATGCAATTGTGTAGGCATTTAGGGTCAGGAGCATGTAAAAAGGGCGCTGGAAGTCGCCGCGGCGGGCGGGCACAACATCTTGATGTCCGGCCCGCCCGGCTCCGGCAAGACGCTGCTGGCGCGTTCCATGCCCTCGATCCTCCCGTGTATGACTCCGACCGAGGCGCTGGACGTCACCCGCATCTACTCGGTGGCCGGTATGTTGCCCGGCGACACGCCGCTGATCCGCCACCGCCCCTTCCGCGCGCCGCACCACCCCCTCTCGCACGTGGGGTTAGTGGGCGGCGGGCAGTGGCCGCGGCCGGGCGAGATCAGCCTCGCGCACCGGGGCGTGCTGTTCCTGGACGGAATGCCGGAGTTCGGGCAGCGCGGGCTGGAGGTGCTGCGGCAGCCGCTCGAAGATAGGACGGTCACCATCAGCCGCACCCGGGGCAGCCTCACCTTCCCGGCCAACTTCATGCTTATCGGTGCCCAAAATCCATGTCCTTGTGGCTACTGGAGCGACCCCGAGCACATCTGCACCTGCAGCCCGATGGTGATCAGCCGGTATCAGAAACGGCTCTCCGACCCGCTGCTGGACCGGATCGACATTAGACATTATCGGCAATAGTGCATCGAGATGGTATACTCAAGTCATGCTAACCTATGCCAATCTCAAAGACCATTCTCGTGAGTTTTGGCTGCGACCGGGCTCACGCGGGAAGAATTCGAGCGCCTGTTGCCGATCTATGGCACGAGCTGCGCCGAGCAGTATCCAGCGCAACTGATCGCCAAAGGCAAGGTGCGCCAGCGGCAGCCTGGCGGTGGTTCAAAGGGTACTCGATCTGCTCAAGCCAGTCTATTGCCGATAATATCTAAGATCGGCATAGCCGGAGATCAGGGATGAATCCAGCCGCGACGCAGGATTTTCAGCAGCATCTTGATGCGTTTCGCCAGGAACAGTTGAAGCGGGTGGTAGCTTTTCTAGCAGTTGCCGCCTGGCTTCTGGGCGTGACCTTACTCTTTCTCCACTTCTCAGGCGCCGCGCTGCTCATGTTGTGCCTATGTGAAGGGCTGTGTTGGCTGGCCTACTACCTTGCCAATCACAGACACCAGCGTGTGGCCCGCCATCTCTTTGTGGGCGGGCTGATGGCGCTCACCCTGATGTTGGCCTGGCTGGGCAAGAATCCGGCTCTGCTCTTCGTGCCCGTGCTGGCCGGCCCGCTGGCCGTGGCGCTGCTTGCGCCGCGTACCGCCGTAGCCTATACCGTGGCGCTCGTTATTGGCCAGGTGTTGCTTGGCAGCCAGCTCTACCCACTGTCTATGACCTCGTCGCTCCTACTGCTGGCCCCGCTGCTGGTGATCCTGGCAACAGGATTGGCGCTGATCGACAACGCCAACGTCCTAACCATCCTGGGCTGGGCCGAAACCAGCATCACCCTGGCTTCCCAGCGGCTGGAGGAGGTGCGCGAACATCGCGCCCAACTGCATCGTAACGTCAAGGCGATGGATGAGGCTGTACAGCGCCTCGAGCGTGCCAACGAAATGCTGGCCGCGGCACGCGTCGAAGCGGAAGAGGCGCGGCAGGCGCGCAATCAGTTTGCTCTGACCGTCAGCCACGAGCTCCGCAGCCCGTTGAACTTCATCATCGGTTTCAGTGAGTTGATGGTCAACGCGCCCGATACCTATGGCGATCCGTTGACGTGGCCCACCGGCCTGTACGACGACATCACGGCCATCTATCGTTCGAGCAACCACCTCCTACACCTTGTTAACGACATTCTCGATCTGGGCCGCGCCGACGCGCAGCGGCTGATTTTGGTCAAGGAACGAGTTGCGCCCGCCCAAATCGTGGAAGACACGGTGGGTATCATCGGCCCGGGCGTAGAGGCGCGCAAGCTCTGGCTGCGCACCGAAATCGAACCCGACCTGCCGGACTTGTTGGTCGACCGCACGCGCATCCGCCAGGTGCTGATCAACCTCCTCAACAACAGCTTGCGTTTCACCGAGCAAGGTGGGATGACGATCGCTGTGCTGCGCTGTGAAGATGGCGTGCTGTTTTCCGTGCAGGACACTGGTCCAGGCATTCCCCCCGAAGGCGTGGCCAAGGTTTTCGAGGAGTTCGGCCAGGTCAGCACGTCCGTTTGGCGCCGCCGCGACGGTTCCGGTTTGGGCGTGCCCATCAGTCAGCGCTTCGTCAACATGCATGGCGGCCGCCTGTGGTTGACGAGCAAGGTTGGAGAGGGTACCACCTTCTGTTTCACCTTACCGCTGCCGGGCATGGCGGAGACCGCTCTGCTCGGCGAGGATGGCCAAGGAGAGGAACCAATGCGCCTGGGGAATGGCCGGCGGCCAGCGCCGCGGCTCGTGGTCCTCCTGGCGCGCGATCCCAGCGTCGCTGAGGTGCTGGCGTGTTATCTCGAAGGATATCGGGTGGTCGCCACGACATCAGCCTCGACCGCGCTGCAACACGTGACACAAATGTTGCCCCAGGCGCTCTTGCTCGATGCCGCGCTTGCCACAGAACCTGAGACGGCCCGCCTTATAGAAGGTCTCCCGTATGACCTGCCCGTGCTCGTCCTCACCCTGCCCGGCCAGTCGGCCCATGTTGAGGCTTTGCCACCCGGAGTGGCGGATTACCTGGTCAAGCCGGTCATGCGCGACGCGCTGTCATGCGCGTTGGACCGGCTGGGACGCCCTATTCGCCGCCTGCTGCTTATCGATGACGATCCGGACATGGCCCGTTTTATCGCGCTCGCGCTTGCAGCCCGCGGCGCTGGCGCGCCGGCGCCCAAGATTTTGACCGCCGCGTGTGGCTCCGCAGCTTTAACGCTGCTGGAAGAGTTGCGGCAGCGTGATGAGAAATTGCCCGACGCAATCCTGCTAGATCTCGGGCTGCCGGATATGAGCGGCTGGGGCGTGCTGGCGGCTTTACAGGCCGCGCCGGCCCTCCGCGACTTGCCCGTGATCCTGATAACCGCCGCGAGCTTGCCCGAGGAGTTAGATTCCCGGCAGCGCCGCACGCTGCAAGTAAGCACACGCCGGCCCCTGGCCGCGAACGAGTTAAGTGCGGCCCTTTCCGGCATCCTGGCCGCTATTCGGCCGCGCGTTCCAGCAAGCGCAGACGCGTTAGTGCCGACAGAAGATCCTTCTGAGTGATGGGCTTCTTTAGGAAATCGGCGGCCCCCAACGACATCGCAAGTTCCGGCTCTTCCCATACGGAACACATAATCACAGGGATATCGCGCGTCAATGCGTCCGCTTTGAGCAGTTGCAGCACCTCCCAGCCATCCATGTCGGGCATTACGACGTTGAGGATGATGGCTTGGGGCTGCATCCGCCTGGCCGCCGGCGCCGCCTCACCGGCGATGCGCAGCCCCATCAGGCGGATGCCTGAACGACTGAGGTAGCGGTCGTACAACTGCATCGCAATTTCCTGGTCATCCACGACGAGCACAAGTGGCTGCTCCGCGCAGGGCAGTGTCAAACGCAGATGCACGAGGTCAAGCTGCCGGTCGCTCGTCACTTGTTGGAGGTCGCCGCCGCACCGTCGCGCCCAACGTTGAGCATTCGCAAGCACCCGGCCAGCATTGTCGTCGGTCAGCAAGGCCGCATCTTCCACCCGGAAAGCGGTAGTGATGGACGCAGTGGGACCGGAACTGCCGATCTCGACG
The DNA here is from genome assembly GCA_963841825.1 of uncultured Chloroflexia bacterium. GTDB lineage: Bacteria > Chloroflexota > Anaerolineae > CG2-30-64-16 > CG2-30-64-16 > CAWJEL01. The sequence continues at coordinate 170,686 of CAWJEL010000022.1, read as the reverse complement.
TACACCTGGCCGTCCTCCGACAGATCGAAGACCAGGTTGAGCAAGCTGAGGAGGATCTGCCGTAAGATGATGCGGTCGGCCAGGATGCGCGGATGAGACTGGTCGGGGGGCAGGTGCAGTGTCACATCTTCACTCTCTGCACGGTGGCGCAAAGTCGACGCCACCCCCTGCAGAAGTTCAAGGACGTTGAGTGGGCGGGGGTTCAGCGCAAACTCCTGGCTCGTCTGCTCCTCGGTCAGCACCGTGTTTCCGCTGCGAGTGGCCTGATCCCACATCACTGCGGCGACCGCTTCGAGGGCCCGGCTGTGTTCGCGGCGCAGTTGACGCTCGCTCAGCGCCAGCCGCTTCTGTAAACCCTGCAGGCTTTCACCTTCGACGTAGCGACCGATGAGGAGCAGGTAGGGGCGCCACTCGGAAGCGTCCGGGCCCGGCGCTTTTTCAGCGGGCCGGAGTCCTTCGATGGCAGCGATCAAGGTCGCCCGTAGGAGTTCGGCGCGTGTGCCCGGCCGCGTGCGGCGCTCGCCCGTCTCGGCAATCAACAGTGCGGCCAGCGGCGAGATTTGGAGCGCCGTTTGATCGTACAGGTCGGCAAGGCCTTCCCGCACCAGGCGCCCGAATTCGGCGCGATCGATCGCACCGCTCGGTTCGGACATAAAGAACACCTTTGAGCCGGTAATTTTCCACCGGATTATAGCATGGAGGTTCTCGACATGGTAATCAGTACGTTTTCAGAGTTCATATGCGGAGACATGCTCGTGACTTACCGCCGCGATGAGGCGACCGGACAACTGGGACTCGAGCTTTGCCCCGGGGATCTCGCCGGAGGGAGGGTTGCGCGACGTTCGACGCTGGCCGGACAGCCGGAAACGGATCGGCTGCCGTTTGGTCACCCCTTTCGCGCATGGCATATTGAACCGCTGGCGCAGGTGCATATCCGGGGCGACGCATATCCCGGCGGGTTCGCCCAGGGGCGCACGATGCGGAATAGCGCTTCCACGCGCGGCTTCCGCTTCATCGATCAGCAGACGCGCTCTGAGCGTGGCGTAACCACCGTCATCACCACGCTGGCGGCCCGCGGCTTGATCTGCGAACACCGGCTGAGTTGGCGTCAGGGTGAGACCGGGTTGCGGATCGCCACGCACATCGAGAATCGCTCGGGAGAGGAACAGACGATTGAGATGTTGTCCAGCTTCACCCTCGGCGGCATCACCCCGTTCGATCACGCGGATGCGCCCGGCCGGCTGATCGTACACCGGCTGCGCAGCGCCTGGAGCGCCGAAGGCCGTCTCGAAAGCGTCCCCCTCGAAAGGCTACACCTGGAGCGCTCCTGGTCCGGGCACGCCGCGCTCTGCGAACGTTTTGGCCAGGTCGGCTCCATGCCGGTTCGGGGCTTCTTCCCGTTCGTGGCGGTGGAGGATCGTTCAGCCGGTGTCACTTGGGCTGCCCAGATCGCCTGGGCGGGATCGTGGCAGTTGGAGCTGTACCGCAACGATGATTGCCTGAGCCTGTCAGGCGGGCTGGCCGACCGGGAGTTCGGGCACTGGTGGAAGCGGTTGCAGCCGGGGGAAACGCTCGTCACGCCGGAAGTCTGCCTCACCGTTGCCGCCGGTTCGGTGGATGAAGCCTGCCGGCGCCTCACCTCCATGCAACAGGCGGCAGCCGATGCCGCGCCGGCCAGCGAGGCAGACCTCCCGATCATCGTTAACGAGTGGTGCACCAGTTGGGGGGAGCCAAACCACGACAACGTGGTCGCCCTCGCCCGGCGCCTGACCGGCACCGCCGCGCGCTACCTGGTCATCGATGCCGGTTGGTATGCCGGCGACGACGGGAGCTGGGAGACGGCCCACGGCGATTGGATACCAAGCCGCCGCGCGTTTCCCCAGGGGTTGGCCGCGACGGCCGCGGCCATTCGGGAGCTGGGCCTGATCCCTGGCCTATGGTTCGAGCTGGAAACCTGCGGCCCCGATTCTACCGCTTTCTCCCAGTTGGATCACCTGCTGTGCCGCGACGGCGAGCCGATCACATCCGGTGTTCGGCGCTTCTGGGATCTACGCGATCCTTGGGTTGTCGACTATCTGGCAGAGCGCGTGACCGGTCTGCTGCGCGACTGCGGCTTCGGATACCTGAAGGTGGACTACAACGAGACGATCGGTATCGGCTGTGACGGCGCGGAGTCACCCGGCGAGGGCCTGCGCCAACAGATCGAGGCCGTGTACGCCTTCTTCCGACGGCTGCGAGAAGCGCTGCCCGACCTCGTCATCGAGAACTGTTCCTCCGGCGGCCACCGGTCGGAGCCTTCGATGCTGGCGCTCACCGCAATGACTTCCTTTTCTGACGCGCACGAAACCCCCGAAATCCCGATCATTGCGGCCAATCTGCACCGCGCCGTATTGCCGCGGCAGTCGCAGGTATGGGCCGTGCTGCGCCAGGATGACACCCCGCAACGTTTGGTCTACTCCCTTGCCGCCACTTTCCTCGGCCGCATGTGCCTGTCCGGCGACCTGCTGAGCCTGACCGGCGAACAGTGGGCGTTAGTTCAGCGCGCGCAACAGCTTTACCGCCGCGTCTGGCCGATCCTCAAGCACGGCAACTCCTATCGCTATGGCCCGGCGCTGGACAGCTTCAGGCATCCGTGCGGCTGGCAGGGTGTGCTGCGGGTGGCCGACGATGGCCAGGAGGCGCTGGCCATCGTCCATGCCTTCGAGAGCGCGCATGACCAGGGCTTGCCGGACCAGATCGAACTGCCGCTGCCGTCCGGACACGAGTGGCGGCTGGCGGACGCGTTCACTGCGAGCGAGACCCCCACCATCGTGGCGGACCGGTTGGTATTGCCGGTCGCGCCGTTCACGGGACAGGTCGTTCATCTTGTCCGCGCCTGAACCTGATTGAACGGATGGCCGCAGCGTGGCCGAATTCTGGCCGCGTAAGGGTTGCACTGGTTGTCATCACCCTGTTTAATAGTTCGAGATCAAATCTTGATCGACGCCATTCCCACACCCCAAAGGAGCAAGGAGGTTCTTCATGAAGCGGTCACTATGGTCCCTGGTCGCCTGTCTGGTGTTGCTGACCACCCTGGTCAGTGCCTGCGCCGCCCCGACCCCACAGGTCGTCGAGAAGCCGGTCGTGCAAACCCAGGTGGTCGAAAAAATCGTCGAGAAGCAGGTGGTGCAGACCCAAGTCGTCGAGAAAATCGTCGAAAAAGTCGTCGCACCGACTGCCACCCCCGAGCCCGAGAAGGTGACGCTCACCGTCTGGGACTTCAAGTCCAACGAGCCGGCGGGCGCCCCCTACTACGAGAAGGCCGATGAAGCCTTCATGGCTGCCCATCCGAACGTCACGATCAAACGCGTGGCGCAGCCCCACACCGAGTACTACCAGATCCTCGGCACGGCCATCGCAGCGAAGACCGGGCCGGACGTGGTCATGTTCCACCCCGCGTCCTACATCTTCGACCGCCAGGCTGCCGTGATGCCGATCACCGCTGAGGTGGCGGACCTGAAGGATCAACTCGCAGGCTGGGAAGGCTTCACCAACGCAGACGGTGAGATTCTCGGCGTCCCAATCACCATTCAGGGCCTCGTCATCTACTTCAACAAGGATCTCTACACCCAGGCCGGCCTGGATCCTGCCAACCCGCCAACCACCTGGGATGAGATGGTCGTTGCTTGCGAGACCATCAAGACCAAGACCGGGAAAGCCTGCTTCACGTTCGGCGACAAGGAAGGCTGGAACGCGGACTGGTGGCAGAGCGTGATGTTGAACGGGATGCTCACGCCCGAGGAGCAACAGCAGTGGGTGGCCGGCAAAATGAAGATGACCGACCCCAAGCCGCTGAAGGTGCTGGAACTGCTGGCCGAGGCAGCGAAGCTCGGTTGGTTCCCCGAGGGCGCGGCTTCCACGGCGATGTTCCCGGATTCGTTCGAGATCTTTGAGCGCGGCGATGCTGCCCATGTCATCGGCCTGACCTCCGACGTGGCGAACTGGAAGGAATTCGCGGACTTCCTGGGCGACAAGAACCTGGGCGTTATCAAAGGCCTGATCATCGACCCGACGGTGTATGCGAGTATCGACGATCTGCCGATGGTGAACAGCGCAGGTCTCGGCAACGCCGTGACGAACTGGACGCCGAACAAAGAGTTGGCGATCGAGTTCGTAAAGTCTATGGCCAGCAAAGAGAACCTGCAGAATTACTTCCTGTACGCCGGTGCGATGGTTCCCCGCAAGGATTTCGACACCGCCTTGATTAGTTCGGAGGCTGGCAAGAAGATTGTGGAGTGGGCGGCCGGCACGACCTCACCTACCTTCCATCAGTGGATGCCCACGGCCGCTACTCAAGAGCATGAACGACAGGGTCAGCTCCTGCTCACCGGCGCCGTGACGCCGCAAGATGCTGCCGCGGCAATTCAGAAAGTCTGGGACGAAGCGGCCAAGTAGTATAAGCTCCGTCAACGGATACCGGGGGTGGTTTGCCACCCCCGGTATGTTATGGAGACCCGCATGACGCAAACTGCGATAACATCCACGCCGGCTAAAGCCGTCAACGCGCCACCACACCGGCGGTTCTGGCAGCAGCGCGAACCGGAACGGTTTATGGCCTACCTGTTCATCGCCCCGTCGCTGCTCCTGCTCACGGTATTCCGCTTTTATCCCCTGATTCGCGGCGCCTATTATGCGCTCACCGAGTGGGACGGTTACAACGAACCGAAATTCGTCGGACTACAAAATTTCATCACACTGTTTACGCGGGATGATCTCTTTCGCGCGGCGATTGCAAACACCGTCAAACTGTTGCTCACCTTGCCGCTGTGGGTGATCTTCCCCATGATCCTGGCCGTCCTGATTCACCAGGAAGTCCCCGGCTGGCGTTTTTTTCGCGCCGCGTACTTTTTCCCGTGTGTTCTCTCTGCGGTGATCGTTGGCTCGATTTTTAATATGGTTCTCCGCATCGATGGCCCGCTCAACTCGCTGTTGCGCGGCGTGGGGCTGCGGGGCTTGGCGCTCGATTGGCTGGGCCACCCCACCACTGCGCTGCCGGCGATCATTTCGGTCGCGATCTGGGCCAGTTTCGGCACCGGCGTCATTGTATTTCTGGCAGGTCTCGGCAGCGTGCCCCCCGATTTCTTCGACGCGGCCAAGATAGACGGCGCGAGCTGGTTGCAAACGCTATGGTACGTCACGATCCCAGTGCTCCGGCCAGTCATCGAATTTGTCGCGGTCACCGCCTCGATGGGCATGCTCACGAGCCTGTTCGGCTATGTCTATGTGATGACCGGCGGCGGACCGGGCACGGCGACCTACTTGCCGGAGTATCTGATCTGGAATCAGCAGGGCATGCTCAACCGCCCGGGCTACGCCAGCGCGATTAGCATCACCCTTTTCTTCATCCTCTTTGTGATCGCCGCGGCGCAAGTTCGCCTGATGGCGCGCGCGAAGGAGGATTGAGAAAATGGCTGTAACGCCTTTAGCGCCTGAGCAAGCGCAGGAAAAGCAGGGCCGGACCTGGCGCTTGTCGAAAAGCCGGTTGCGCGGCTGGCCCTGGCTGATCCCAATGGGCCTGATCGCGATCTCCACGATCTATCCCATCTTTTTTACGATCAATGTGGCCTTGAAGACCAAGAGGGCCTTCGTGATGGGGCGTTTTAGCCTGGTGAGCGAACCCACCATGCAGAACTTCCTCCGCGCCTGGAACACCGCGAAGGTCGGCACCTATTTTTGGAATTCATTCATCGTCACCGTAGGGACTGTGATCCTCCTGAGCATCGTCGCTTCGATGGCCGGTTACGCGTTCGCCCAAATGCGCTTCAAGGGCAACCGTGGATTGTTCCTGGTCATCCTGGCCGGCATGATGATCCCGATCCAGGTCATCCTGGTGCCGTTTTACCAACTCATCCTGAAAACTCACTTGCTAAACCAACACATCGGGCTGATCCTGTCTTACACGGCGTTCTTCCTGCCATTCAGCATCTATTTGATGACGGCGTATTACTCCGGCATACCGACGGACATCACGGAGGCGGCCAAGGTCGATGGCGCCTCACTCTGGGGTTCCTACATCCACATCATCCTACCGCTGGGCAAGCCTGCCCTGGCCACCCTGGCGATCCTGAACACGCTTTACTCCTGGAATGACCTGCTCGTCTCGCTGCTCGTGATGCAGGACCGCGAAGTGCGGACGCTGATGGTGGGTATTGCAGGGCTGCGCGGCGAGTTTATCAGCGATGTGCCGGTCATTGCGGCGGGATTGGTGCTCGGCGCGCTGCCCGTGATCATCCTCTTCCTGATATTCCAGCGGCAGATCAGCAAGGGCATGACCATGGGGGCAGTGAAGGGCTAGAGATGGATGGTGAATATACACAATACCGCAAAACTCGCTATTGTCACCCTGAGCGGGTTGGTCCCGTGAAGTGCGTTGCGGCGAAAATCCAGCGAAGGGTCTCGTTTCGGCAAGGAGATTCTTCGCTGGCGTCACGCCGTAACGAGAATTAAGGGGCCAACGCGCTCAGAATGACAATGCTCGGTAGCGACTTTTGCGGTACTGCGAATATACGCAATTCAGTCTAATCGGATCACAAGGGGAATCATTCATGCGTGCATACTACGTACAGGCGCCTCTGACGTTTGAGTTACGCGAAGTCGACACTGGCTCTTTGGGCCCTGACGAGGCGTTGGTCGAAGTGAAGGCCTGCGGTGTTTGCGGTTGGGACGTGCTGGTGGCCACCGACGTAGCGAAGGAATGGTCAGGCATCGGGCACGAGTTCTCGGGCGTGGTCAGCGCGGTCGGTTCGGCCGTCACCGCCTTCAAGCCGGGGGACTCCGTGGTGGTCGAAAACTCGACCTTCTGCGGCCTCTGCCGGCACTGCAAGAATGGCGACGTCATCCATTGCACCAATCTGCTACACTATCTGTCGCCGGGCGCCTTCGCCGAGCAAGTAAAAGTCAAAGCCCAATCGATGATCAAATTTGAGGGACTGAGCTTCGAGGCGGCAGCGCTGGCCGAACCGTTGACCGTGGCCATCGATATGGTGGAAGCGGCGCAGATTCCGCTCGGCGCGAGCGTGGTCGTGTTTGGTCCCGGCCCGATCGGGTTGATGGCCGCGCGCGTGGCGCATCTGGTCGGCGCAGGCAAGGTGTATCTGACCGGACATGCGCATGCGTGGCAGCGCTGGGAGGTGGCGCGCGCCATCGGCGTGGATGCGTGCGTGATGGTCGACCAAACCGACGTGCGCGCGTACTTCAGCAAGGCCGAACCGGATGGGGTGGACCGGGTGCTCGTCACCTCCGCGCCGGCCAGCGTGAACGACGCCATTGCGATCGCGCGCTTTGGCGGCATCATTACCTACGACGGGATCAAATTCGACGGCTCCGAGACGATCAGCTTCGACGGGAATGCCTTTCACTTCAAGCGGCTGCAACTGCGCGGCGTCCATTCGATCCCCAACCTGGGCTGGCCCAAGGCGCTCGACCTCCTGCGCAAGCGGCTCGTCGACCCCGACCTGTTTATTACCCATCGCTTCGGCTTCGATCAGGTCCCCGATGCCGTGTCGCTGGCCGCCACTAACCGCAGTGATACGGTCAAAGTAATGGTCAATTTCTGAGAGGCAGCATGGGCGAAATGACATCACGCGAGCGCGTCCTCACCGCGTTACGCTGTCAGGAACCGGACCGCGTCCCGTTTCTGGAATCCGCCATCGATGAGCCGGTAGCGCTTGCCCTGCTCAACAAACCGCAGCCGGCGCACATGATGGGGGGTGAGTTCGGAACCGGCACAGAGCCAGTCTTTGTCGGCCATCTATTGGGCAGCGAGCGGTACACCGAGCGCGAACTGGCCGATTGCCTGGGCTTGGACGGGTTGGGCATGTATCTGTTCCTTCGCCACGAGGGCGTACAAGTCCAGACGGACGGGCACTACATGGTGGCTGGCGGCCGCATCAAGTCGCGCGCGGACCTCGCGCGCATCCAACTTCCCGACCCGGATGATCCTGCGCTCTACGAACCTTACCGCCGCTTCATTGCGGAAAACCGTGATAGCGGCCGCGCACTGTTCTGTTTTCTAAACCTGGGTTCGGATCCGATGATCCTGGGCATGGGCTTCGAGACGTTTGCCCTCATGCTCTATGACGACCGCGGCCTCGTGGAAGAGCTCCTGGAGCGCTACACCGACTGGTACGCGCGTGCCGTCCGCCACTTGTGTGCGCTGGACTTCGATTTCCTGTGGTTTGCGGACGACCTTGCGTACAAAACCGGCCCCTACATCTCGCCCCGGATTTTTCGGCAGATGTTCCTGCCGCGTTTCCGCCGCGTCGCTGACCAGATCACAAAACCCTGGATATATCATTCAGACGGCAACCTGATGCCGTTACTCGACGACTTGCTCAGCCTCGGCATGAGCGGCTTGAACCCCATTGAGCCGGGCGCGATGGACCTCGGCGACCTGAAGCGGCGCTACGGTCGGAATCTGTGTCTTGCCGGACACATCAGCGTCGACACCCTCGCGCGCGGTTCGGAGGCTGAAGTCGAAGGTCTCGTGCGCGATGCGATCCGTGTGGCAGGTCCCGGCGGCGGCTACATCGCGGGCAGTTCCAATAGCATCGCCTACTACTGCAAACCCGAAAACGCTCTGGCGATGGCGCGCGCCATTCAGCGCTACGGCAAATATCCTCTCGCAGAATCCTCGAGGTAGCGTGTATGGCTGTGGACTTGTCATTCGCCGCCCATGACTGGGACCGTATCGCGCGCGCCTGGACAGGCTGGTGGCAGGGCGAACTGCGCCGACCGCTGGTGGTCATCGAGGGCTATGCCGAGGGCAGCAAGGCCGTTCTGGCAGCCGCACCGGACTTCACCAGCGATTTTCCGCTGGATGTGCCAGTCGATCGGGTCCTCGACTGCTACGAGCGCCGCCTCGCAGCTACACGCTATTACGGCGACGCGTTCCCCAAGTGGTGGCCCAATTTTGGGCCCGGCAGCGTCGCCGGGTTCCTCGGCGCCGAGGTGCACTGTGCGCCGGACACGGTCTGGTTCACCCCCGCCGCGGATACCGCGATCGACGCGCTGCACGTCGCCTACGCGGCGGACAACCCCTGGTGGCAGCGAACCTGTGCGCTGACCGCAGCCGCGGTGGCGCGCTGGGGTTCGCACGTGGCGGTAGGACACACGGACCTTGGCGGTGACCTGGACGTTCTGGCCTCCTTGCGCACGACGCAGAGGTTGCTGCTGGAACTGACCGACTCGCCCGACCCCGTCATGCGGCTGGCCGGCGATATTTCGCGCCTATGGCAGCGCTACTACGACGAGCTCGAGCGCGCTCATCTTGCCGGCAGGGCGCGGGACCACACCGTGGGCCGCGATCTGGTCTCCGGGGCGGTGTTACATGCTGCAGTGCGACTTCGCCTACATGCTGTCGCCCCGCATGTTCGCACGCTTCGTGCTGCCCACCCTGGTCGAGCGTTGCGCCGACCTGGATCACGCCTTCTATCACCTGGACGGCAAGGGCCAAATCGCGCATCTGGATATGTTGCTCGCCATCGATCGGCTCGCCGGCATTCAATGGATCCCGGGCGACGGTGCGCCGCCGGCCGAGGAATGGCTGCCGCTGCTGGCGCGCATCCGGCGCGCAGGGAAATTGTGCCAACTGTATGTCAGCCCCGAGGGTGCGCGGACCATCGTGCGCAACCTGGGCGGCGCAGGTTTTGCTTTCTACATCCGCCAGCCGATGACCGCGGAGGAAGCGACCGATTTCCTGGCCCTCCTTGCCTCGGATGAACCCGACACCGCCCCCTTTCAGATTGCTCCGCGCATCCCTTCGCACGCTGCGATAATAGACTGAGGTAATCGATGAACGCTCGCGAACGCTTCCGTGCCACAATGCGTTTTGAACCTGTCGATCGTCCGTTTCGCTGGGAGACGCTCGGCATGTGGCCCGAGACGCTGGACAAGTGGTACGCCCAGGGTCTTGATCCGGCGCTGCGCCGGCCCGCGCCTGATGATCAGGGGGCGCTGCGCTACGATGAGTACGAACGCGTGCTGGTCCGTGCCTTCGACATGGACCGGGTGGATTATCTGCGCGACGTCGTCATCAGCGGCTACACCGACTCGCCATTCTGCCCGGCCTTCGAGCGCGAGGTGCTCGCCGAAGAAGGTCACACGCGATTGGTGCGTGACATCGATGGGATTGAGAAACGCGAGCTGGTCGAGTACAGCACGAGTTCGATGCCCCAGTTCATCGCCTATCCGGTCAAAACGCGCGCCGATTTTCACGCGCTGCTCCCCCGGCTGGATGCGGATGCGGCGGGCCGTTTCACGCCCGACTGGCCGCAGGTTTGCGCGTACTACGCGCGCCGGGATTTCCCTGTGGGATTCACGGTTTGTGGCGCGTTTGGCCACCCGCGCAACCTGCTCGGCATCGAGAACCTGTCGCTGGCTTATTTCGACCAACCCGACCTGCTCCACGAAATCATGGCGCACTGGACGGAGTTCAACTGCCGGCTGGCCAGCCGGGTTTGGGCCGGGGTACAGTTCGATTTCCTCTTCATCTGGGAGGATATGGCCTACAAGAACGGCTCGCTGATCTCGCCCCGCCTCGTGCGCCAGTTCATGCTGCCTTACTATCGCCGGCTGATCGAGCACGTGCGCGGGCTGGGGTGCGAGACGATCCTGGTGGATTCGGACGGTGATGTACGCCAACTTGTCCCGCTCTTCCTCGAGGTCGGGGTGAACGCCATGCTGCCCTTCGAAGTCCAGGCCGGCATGGACATCCGCACCTTTCGCAAGGCGTACGGTCGCAACCTCGCGATCATCGGCGGGCTCGACAAGCGGGCGCTGATAGGAGACCCCGTCGCGATGGCGCAGGAACTCGACGCCAAGCTGCCCGCGATGTTGGCCGGCGGCGGATACATCCCCTGCCTGGATCACACGGCGCCGCCTGATGTCACACTTGCCGATTTTCGCACCTACCTTGACCGCGTGCGCGCCTGCGCGGAGCGCTTCTCCAACGGGTTGGAAGGATAAGGACATGACGAAGACGCCGGTCGCGAACCCGCACTCGGTGGTATTCGACGTCGCGCCCGAACAAATTGTCACCCTGGAGCTGGAGCTGGCGGACGCCAGGGAGCGCATCAACCCATGACACCAACCTGGCGGGAACGCTACCTGGTCGCGGCCCGGGGCGGCCAACCGGATCGCGTGCCTATCGCGCCGGAGACGTTCTACTATATCCCGGCGCGGGTGGCAGGTCTGCGTTGTATCGACGTGGCGCCGGTCGGGTTGACGCTGCCGTTCCATCAGTTGAAGACCTGGCAGGCCCAACTGGCGTGCGCTCGCCACTTCGATTGCTGCGGCTGGATCATGCCTGCCGCGAATGCGATTCATGACAAGGTCGTTACGGAAACGGAAATCACAACCCGGCCCGATGGATCGCGCGATGTGAGGCTAACCCATCACACTGCGGCCGGAACCGTGCAAGAGGCCTATTGGTTCCCCGTGGAGGATGCGGCCTGGCATACGGAGCGCTGCGTCAAGGATCCCGAGCGCGACTGGCCGATCTACCTGGACCTGTTCTTCGGTGATCCTATCGCGCTGGACCTGAGCGAGGTGACTGAAGCTGTCGCGGAGACGGGCGGCCAGGGGATCATCTCGGTATACGTGGGCAGCCCGTTCACCGACTGGCTGTGTGGCGCGCGGGACGGCGGTTACGAGCGCGTCATCTACGAGTTGATGGATCGGCCCGACTTCTTCCGGCCCTTGCAGGCGCGCTACATTGAGTACGTGGTCGCCAAGACACACCTTTTGTGCCAGCAGGCCAAATTTGACGAACTTTTCATGGGCAATGAGTTTTCCGAGTTGCCCCTGTTAAGTCCGCGACTCTGGCGGCAGTGGGATCACCCGGTGATGCAGGCATTCTGTGCGACCGCCGCCGCTTACGGCCGCATCACGCACTGTCACCAACATGGGTCCGTCAGTGCGATCTTATCTGACATCGCCAGCACCGGCCTGAATGTCCTGTGTCCGCTCGAAGCCCCACCGGGCGGCGACGTCGAGCTGGCGCAGGTCAAGCGTCGGTATGGCGGCGCGTTATGTCTCAAGGGCAACGTGTCCACGAACTTACTGCTGCAGGGGACGCCGGCGGAGGTGCGGGCAGCCGTGCGTGTCTGCCTGGAGGCCGGAAAGCCGGGCGGCGGTTTCATCCTCGGTACGGGCGATCAGGTGGCCCGCGACACGCCTTTTGCCAATCTGGAGGCTTTTGTCGCGGCTGGCCTTGCATACGGAGCATACTGACGGCACGCCATAGTGCGCGCAAAAGGAGGCGTGATGAGCATTAAAGTGGGTGTGATCGGCGCAGGCGGCATCGCTGCACATCATATTCGCGGCTATCAGCAGGCGGGCGTGCCGGTGATCATGGTGGCCGATGCCCAGGCCGAGGTGGCGCGGCGCCGCGGCGAGGAGCTTGGCTGCGCCTGGACAGCCGAATACCGGGAGCTGTTGGCACGACCCGATGTCGACGCGGTGTCGATCTGTGTCCCCAACTGGCTTCACTATGAAGTGGCTGATGCGGCGGTGGACGCGGGCAAGGCGGTCCTGTGTGAAAAGCCGATGACCACCCAACTGGCCGAGGCCGAACTGCTGCGCGCGAAAGTCCACGAACGCAACACCTTCTTCCAGGTGGGCTATATGAAGCGCTACCACCCCGTGATGCGGCGTTTTCGTGAGTGGTTGCCGCGCATCGGCAAGGTCGAAATGGGGCTGCTGCGCAGTTATCAGCCGTTCCCAGAGTGGCTATGGACCGATCCGAACTTCTGGTTCACGACGCGTGCGAAATCGGGCGGTGGACCGCTGGTGCATGGTGGCAGCCACATGCTGGACCTCCTGCGCTGGTGTCTGGGCGACGTAGCGGCAGTCGATGCGCGTGTGCGCATGCGGCCGGGTACGGATGTCGATTGGCACACGAGCGCGATCTTCGATATGGCCGAAGGCAGCACGGTCTTGTTCGAAAACGCCTGGTTTGAGCATTCCAACGCGGGACCGAAGCACGACGGTTGGGATGAGATGTTCCAGTTGCGCGGCAAGGAGGGGGTCATCACCCTCTACCCGACATTCTGGGATCGCCCGACGGCGCTGGTGCCCTGGCTCGAGCTCTACACCGAGTCGGACCACAACCGCACCATCTTCAGCGAGGGACCGGCAGACTACTTCGTCGAAGAAATACGCGATTTCACGGCGCGCGTGGCGGCAGGACAGCCACCGGCGGTCACGGTTGATGATGGTTACTGCGTTGACCGCATCATTGAAGCCTGCTATGGCTCCAGCGAAACAGGTCGACGGTTCGATCTGTGAGTGGTGTCGATGACGATCCACCGGGGCATTGTGCAGGGCCATGGCCGCGGGTGCGTGGTATCGGAGATGGCAGCAGTTCACAGAGAAATGGAGACGAGCACAATGGAGCACCGAGAGCGTATCTTGGCCGCCATATCGCACAAAGCTTTAGATCGAGTACCTACGGACATGTGGGCCACCCCTGAGGTGCAGGAGAAGCTTTTCACCTATTTCGGCATCGATACGGCCGTGGGCACCTCACCGGGCGGCATCGGCCTGGGCGGCGGAAACCTAACCCGTGACGTTGCAGCGATTCTTGAGCTGTGGGATCGACTGGACATCGACGGTATTCTCATGATCGCGCCACCCTACTGCGGCCCGTCGCTGCCCGAGACAGGTGGTATCCGCGTGAATGAATGGGGCATGGGCTTCTCCTGGCAAGGCTATGAGTCGGGCAGCTATGAAGAACAGGTCGTGTACCCGCTGGCTGCAGCCGAAACCCTCGCAGATCTTGAAGCGTACCCCTGGCCGAATCCCGATTGGTATGACTATGACGCCCTGCCGGCGCTCGCGGCCAGGTGTAGTGGGCGGGCGATCTGCTGCGGCTACACGGCGCCTTTCTACTATCACAACATGCTGCGCGGGCTCGAGCCGTCGCTCATGGACCCTATCCTCCGGCCAGAATTCACCCAATATTTGCTTGAGCGGATCTCGGACTTCTTCACTGAATACCACCGCCGCTGCTTCGACGCTCTCCATGGCGCGGCGGACATGACCCAGGTGACGGATGACTTTGGATCGCAGAACGGTCTGCTGATCAGTCCGCGCGTCTTCGACCGCTTTTACCGGGCGCCTTTACAGCGCGCGTTCGATCTGGCGAAAACGTACGGCCTGAAAGTCTTTCATCATGACGATGGCGACATGCGGCCGCTGCTGCCGCGTCTCGTCGAAATGGGCATCGATATCCTGAATCCGATTCAGTGGCGCTGCGGCGACTGGGATCTGGCAGAGGTCAAGGCGCAATACGGCAGCCACCTGTGCTTCCACAGCGCGGTTGACAATCAGCAGACGCTCCCCTTTGGAACGCCCGCGGCCGTGCGCGCGGAAGTGCGCTCTCTCGTCCACACGCTGGCAAGCGATCACACCGGGCTGATCCTGGGACCGTGCCACAACCTCCAGGCCATCACCCCCGTTGAAAACATCGTTGCCATGTATGAAGCTACACGTGAGTACGGCAGCTTCTGAGTGCAGTTACTTGGATTTGCCTATGAGTGTCGCACCAGTCCGTAACCAGTTCGGCGCGCGGCGGGTTTATTACAACAATTTCGCCGAGCACCTGCTCAACGCCTACAACCCGAACATGACCTATCCCGGCTTACCATACCGATGGTCGGATAACGACTGGCGGGCTTGCGTGGATATGGTCGCGGCGTTCGGGTATAATGTGTTCGAGTTCTGGCTCGTGCCCCGTCTATTCTGCCGCGATGGGCTCAACAGCGACTTCGGACGCGAGTTCGCCCGCCAGATGAATGTGGCGGGCGAGCATGCCCATCGCCGCGGCATGAAACTGGAGGTCCTCTGCTCCCTGGCCACCGTGGGCAGCGACTGGCATACCTACTGTCCGAACATCGCCGACGAATGGCGCGAGCTGCGGTACCTGTGGGAGCACTGGCTGCGGCGATTGCCGCAGGCCGATATCGTCGGCATCTTTCCCGGCGATCCCGGAGCCTGCTCGCGGAACGGCTGCACCGCCCTGACCTATATTGACAAGTGCTGTGAGATCGCGGCGCTGGCGCGGGGCATCCTGCCTCGATCCGAGATTGAGCTTGGCACCTGGGGGCCGCCGTTCTTCGGGTGGGGTAATATCCGCGGCCCGGAAGGATGGAAGGGCGAGTTCGTCCAGTCCTACCAACACACCGCCTGGGAGTTCGACAAGCGGCGCGCCGATGAGTCCATGCGCCATCTGGTGCACCGGTTGCCAGATTTCCCCAACGGCACCTCGGTGGCCCTCAACATGGGGTTCAATCCCGACGGCAACCCTTTCGGCGACGGCAGCTTTCGCTTCGGCGGCGCGGGGCAGGATGCGCGGCCCTGGATTCATGAGATCGCGAAAACGAACGCCGTCTTTTCATGGGATTTCAGCCTGACCGAAGGGGAAAACGCTGTCATTCCCCATTGGCGTTTCGAGCGCCTGTTCCAGCGCCGCCGCGAGGAACGCGCCGCGGGGCCTTACCAGGGCGGGATTTGCTATACCATGACGCCGAAGCTCAACCAGTTCACGCTCTTCATGGCGGCGCAATCGTTCCTGCAGCCCGACGCGGATCCGAACGCCGTCGCCGGGGAATTCCTCTCTGCCATGCTCGGGCCGTCGGGGCGCGATCTCGTGCCGCTGCTGCCGCTCTTCGAGGTGATCCGCGACTGGGGCAACTACCACGACATCCGGATGCCCCGCGCCGAATACCACGCGAAACTGTGCGCCATGCGGGACATCCTCGAAGACGCCGCCGGCAAGGAAACCGACGCGTATCCCGTGTTTCCGTCACCCGCCGCATGGCGCGAGGAAATGCTCTTTTTCGCCCGCCAGTTCGCGGACCTCTCCGCCCCGGCTCCGGACTACGACGCGTTGCACGACCGTTACTGGCGGCGCGTTTACGCCATCTACGACCTGTTGCCAGAACACGTTGATCCGCGGCCGCGGCAGGCCACGGCCGCCATCATCAAGCGATTCGTCAACATGGAACGCCCTGCCGATGCCGGGCCGATCCACGGTAAATGGCTCTGATGCACGGCAGCCTCTGATTGCAGTCAGGAGCGACAAGCCTTGCTACCGTCCTGACCTGGCCCTTTAGATCAACAAATCCACCTCCCGGACGGTCCTTCGAATGGCATCCACTCTCAACGTCCTGATCTCAAAGCCGGACAAGTGTATCTCCTGCTGAATACCGAGCGGGACGACTTCAAGCACGGTGCTTCTGGCAGACGGATGTGTCGCGGCCGACGGCGGAACGCGTGACGGAGGCGGCGGGTGCGGCCTATGTGGCCTGGCAGACGGCGGAAGTCGCGCGCATTGAGCGGGAGTTACCTGCGCCACCGGCGGGGCCGGCGCAGTTGTTCATGAGTGTCGATGGGGCACACATTCCGTTAGTCGGCGGGGCCTGGGCCGAGGTCAAGACCTTGGTGCTCGGGGTCGTCCAGCCGCCCAAGGTCGTCAAGGGGGAAACGGTCATTGGCACGACGGAGCATTCCTACTTTTCCCGCTTGACTGACTCGGACACCTTTCAGCGTTTGGCGCTGGTGGAAACCCAGCGGCGCGGGGTGGAGACGGCGGGCCAGGTGGGCTTCGTGACGGATGGATCGGAATGGCTGCAGAAGTTTGCTGATCACCATCGGGCCGATGCCGTGCGGATATTGGACTTTCCGCACGCTGGAGAGCACCTGGCGGTCGTGGGCCAGGCCAGCCTAGGTGAAGGGAGTAAGGAGGCGGAAAGTTGGCTGAAGGCGCAACAGCACGAGCTCAAACACGGCGGCCCCGCCGCGGTCTTGGCTGAAGTGCGGCGTTTGGTCGCCGCCCAGCCTGAGTTGACCGATTTGACGACGCAACTGGCTTACCTGGAGAAGCGCACCGCCCATATGCAGTACCCGACGTTTCAGGCGGCTGGCTGGCCGATTGGCGATGGCGCTGTGGAAAGCAGCAATAAATTGGTCGTCGAGGCGCGGCTGAAGGGTAGCGGCATGCATTGGGCGCGACCGCATGTGGATCCGATGTTAGCGCTACGCAACATCGTCTGCAGCGACCGCTGGGATGAGGCCTGGCCGCAGATTGTGCGCACGTTACGCCAGCAGGCGCAGCAGCGCCAGGCTGAACACCGGCACCAACGGCGCACAGCGCGTGCCAGCGTACCGACACCCCTGCCCGCAGTCATATCCAGCGCAGAGATACGTGCCGCACCAGCGCCTCTTCTTGTGCGCGCGTGCTGATCTCTCCATCCAGCCGCGCGTCGCGCAGCCGTTCGAGGATCTGCCGGTAAATGCGGCCCGGCTCGACGCCCATGCGGCGCAGATCGTCGCCGTCGAGAACCGATCGCACATGCCGCAGCCGGCGCTGGTAGAGATCGAGCCGCTGGCGCACCGCGGCGTGTTGTTCCTGGATGAGATGCCCGAGTTCGGCCAGCACGGACTGGAGGTGCTGCGCCAGCCACTGGAGGACAAGGTCGTCACCATCAGCCGGTACCAGAAGCGGCTTTCCGGCCCGCTGCTCGACCGCATCGACATCCACGTTGAAGTCCCCCGCGTCCCCTTTCAGAAGCTCTCGGACGAGCGGCGTGGCGAACCGTCGGCCGCGATCCGGGCGCGCGTCGAGGCGGCGCGGGCGCGGCAATCGGCGCGGTTTGCCAACGTGAAGGATGGACAAGGCGCCAGTCTGACCACCAACGCCGACATGGGCCCAACCCAGGTGCGCGATCACTGCCCCGTGGACGAGACAGGCCGCCGCAGTTGTTGGGTGCAGCGATGCGGCAGATGAATCTGAGCGCGGGCGTATCACCGGGTGCTCAAGCTGGCGCGCACGATCGCAGACCTGGCCGGGAGTGAACGGATCCAGCCGGCACATTTTGCGGAAGCGATCCAGTATCGACCGCGAAGGATGGAGTGATTGGACAGCCGGACTACGGCTTCACGCCTGCGCTTGGGTCGGCGCCTATTCGGTCCCAAGAACGAAGGGATTGAGGAGGGCTAAGCCCGCAATCCATTTGAAGGCGTCTACGTTGCGGGTGACCAGGGTGAGGCCGTGCGCGAGGGCGGTGGCTGCGACCAGCGCATCACCGAGGGTCATCTTGCGAAGTTGCCGAAGTTTGACCGCTTGTTTCAGAACATCCTGATCACGCGTTCTCTACCTGGCAAAGTTCGCTCCTGACGCGCCTCGCGTTCCCAGATGGCGGCATCGTTGATATCCGCCAGCGCATGAATCTCAGCCAACCGCTCCAAGGCCCCGGCCATGCGCGCGCCCTGCCCTCTTTCAGTCGCATCGACCTCACCCAACGGCTCGTCCAAGACCGTTACATAGACTGCGACCGGACGGTCGGTGGGAAGATACTGGCGCCCGCTCCCGCGCCATTCCAGGCGGTTGTCTCGCAGGATAGCCTTGTAGGTAGGCTATATCGTTTCTCTCATCATCAGGTAATCCTTGTCGCCACAGTACATCGCTATACGATCGGTTTTAGTTCATCAGTCGATCGAGAAGATACAACCAGTCTCATGATCTGTCAAGGTGGGGCTAAAAGCGGCATAGGCGCAGAGAGGCCGCTTATCGCTCCGGCAGAACAGGGCACTTCGCCGCTGGCAGCGGCCAGAGTGCTGATCGTCGTACTCTCACTGGGTTGATCGGTAGGCAACAGCATGCCGCTGATCTTGCTCTCGCGGCTATCTCGCTTCGATAGCCTCTCGCAAGCGTGCCTGCGCGACAGTCACACACGCTCTGACGGATGCGCCTGCACTGTGCGGCATCCCCACCAGCCCCCACCTCCTATTCCACCCCTCTGCCTTCTTTCAACTCACCTCATCGCCCTGCGTAAAGCAGCTCAACAGGCGTCGCGCTAGTAGTATCTATCCGTAATGTTTGATATATAACACCAAGATCGATTAAAGGCTTAAAATTTGTTTGAACTATCACATTAGATGTTGACTTTTGAACATTCGTGTGGTACAGTACAAACAATCAAAGCCTCTCTGGAATGCCCTGGTTGCCGCGTGAAGATTACAGTCCGCAACGGAGTGCCACATGACTTCATACACCCATCGAGAGCGGGTCATCGCAGCCTTGAATCACCGCGAACCAGATCGTGTGCCCGTCGATCTGATGGGGCACGCCACGATGCTCCTGGACGAGACGTATGAGCGGCTCCGCGATTTCTTAGGCCTGTCACCCATCCCCCCTGTCCGCTCCGGCACCAGCGCCAACTACTACGATGAACGCATCCTGGCCCACTTCGACGTTGATTTCCGGCGCCTGTTCTTGAAGACCCACCCCGAGGCGCCGGTGATCCACCACCCGGATGGCTCCTACACAGATGCCTGGGGGATTCTGTTCCAAGCGCTCCGGCATGCACGTCAACGTCGTCGGCAGCCCGCTGACCAGCGCGACCACCGCGGCAGAGGTCGAGGCGTTCGCCTGGCCCAGCGCACAACAACTGTTCACGGCCCAGGGGCTGGCGGCAGAGGCACGCCGGCAGTATGAACAGACTGACTACGCGCTGGTAGCTCGCAACCCGTTGAGCTATGGCCTGCGGGAACGCGCCTGCATGTTGATGGGGATGCAGGAGTTCATGACCGCGCTGGCGCTGCAACCCGCGGTGGCTGAGTGCATCATCGGTCATCTGCTTGACATCTACAAGGACGTGTACGGCATGTTCCTCGACGCGGTCGGTCCCTTCGTCCAGACGGTGGAGGTGGGTGATGATCTGGGCAGCCAACAAGGACTCCTGATCTCGGCCAGCATGTATCGGCGTTTCTTCAAACCGGCTGAACGCGAACTGTACGATCTGATCCACGCCAAGGCGCCCGGCGCCAAGCTTATCCGACACTCCGACGGCGCCTTTTTCTCCCTGATCCCAGACCTGATCGAGATCGGTGTTGACGTGCTAAACCCCGTGCAGAGCTCGGCCAAGGGGATGGCGGCCGCTACACTTAAAAGCACCTTCGGCCAGCAGCTCGCCTTCCATGGTGGTATCGAAAGCATTGAAGGGGACATACCTACGGACGCGTTGATCGCCGAGGTGCAAAACCGCATCGACGTGTTGGGACCCGGCGGTGGTTACGTGTTGGCGTCGTGCAACCACATGATGGATGTGCGTCCGGAAAACATCATCGCCATGTTCGAGACTGCACACACTTACGGACGGTACCGATGAGCGATCTGCAAGTACCAGCCCTGCGCTGGGACGCCTATCGCTTGGGCCGGCACTCGCTGCCGGACCACATCCTTTCCTGGCCCTACTACGGCGCGGGCCTGGGGAACCTGGGCGCAGACGGACAACCTATCAGGGAACCGATCCCGTCATGCGGTCGGGATGAGTTGCTGGTGCGGGTCGACGCGTTGGGCATCTGCGCCTCCGATGCTAGATGGTCACCATGGGCGATCAGTACCCCCTCTTTTTCGAGCGGGACTTCCAGCGTGACCCCGGCCGGCTGGGACATGAGGTGGCGCTGACGGTGATACAGGTAGGTGAGACCTGGCAGGGCCATTACTTCGTCGGCCAGCGCCTGGGTCTGCAGCCGAACATTTTCGCTGCGGGAAGGCGCCTCATCTTCGGCGTGAACCTGCCCGGCGGCATGACCCAGTATCTGACCCTCGGGAAGGAGGTGCTGGCAGGCGATCAAGGCAGTTACGTCTTCCCGGTACCGTCCCAGGTGACCTACGTTGAAACGGCGCTTCTGGAGCCCTGGTCGTGCGTCGAGGCCAATTATGCTCAGTCCCGCCGTATGGAACCCAAGCGTAACGGCGTGATGTGGATCAAGGGCCAACCCGGCGACCCTACCCCCTACACCATGAGCCGTCCCCTGGATAGCGCCCTGGTGATCCTTAGCGACGTTGGCCCGGCTTTTGCGGCGTGGGTTCGCTCGCAACCGGTCGAAGTCATCGAGCGGGGGGGGGGGCGAAGTCCAAGCCCTCACCGCCGAGTTCACCAGTAACGCCGGCTTCGATGATATTATTCTCTTGGCGTCTCGGCAGGCCGAGGAAGTGGCTCAGGCTGTAGATGCGCTGGCAGTGGGGGGCACGCTGACCCTCGTCGGCAACCGAACCTTGGACGGGGCCGTGTCGGTGGATATGGGCCGCCTCCATTATGACAATCTGAGTTTCCTCGGTTGCCCAGGGCCGGATGTAGCCGAGGCGTTTGGCTCAGGACGCAACCGGTGCGAGCTGCGCCCGGACGGCGTCACCCTGGTTGTCGGCGCCGGCGGCGGGATGGGCCGGATGCACGTGCAGCGTGCATTGGAGATGACTAAGGGCCCGCGCGCGAGTTATTGCGACGGACCGTGGGGCAACCAGGGTCACCCACTTGCAGGCGTCCTTCGCCCCGCTGGCCCGCGCGGAGGGGCGCGAGTTTATCGCCCTCGATACCTGCAAAGAACCGACCCGCATCCGCTACGAGATCTCTGGCTGACGGCTGGTCATGGCTGCGATGATATCGTGATCGTTGTTCCCAGCCGGGAAGCGGCCGAAGAGGCGATCCCCTACCTGGCCGCCGACGGCATGCTGGTGTTCTTCGCCGGTGTCACAGCGGGGACCCGCGTCCTGCTGCCCCTGGGCAACGTGCCGCTGCACGCCGCCCAGTTTACCGGCGCCAGCGGCTCCACCGTCGCGGACGAAGTCTGCGTCCTGGAAAAAGCCGCGGCCGGCGCGCTATCCGCCGGGGCCGTGCTGGCGGCTATCGGCGGGATGCAGGCGCTGAACGATAGCCTGCGCGCCCTGCTGGAAGGCGTCTATCCCGGCAAGATTGTGATCTTCCCACAACTGCCCGATCTGCCGTTGATCGGCCTGCCCGAACTGGCGCATGTCGCACCAGAGGTGTATGCGTGTTTGGGGCCAAACCTCCTTTGGACGGCGGCGGCGGAACAGGCTTTGTTCGAAAGGTATTTGCCCTGATCTCTCGGCGTGGAGGCAAGAATGGCAACAGAGTACCTGATCGGTGTTGATCTCGGCACAAGCGTTGTGAAGACCACGCTCTTCGACCTGGCAGGCCGTCGCCCTGGCCGATGCCACGCGCGGAAACAGTGCTCCACCAGCCCGCCCCGGGCATCGCCGAGCAGGACGGCGCTGACTTCCACCATGCCGCCCTGGACACCATCCGCGAGGTGGTGGACAAAGGCCACGTCCGGCCCGGATCCGTTGCTGCCATCGCCTTCGACGGCCAAATGGCCGGCGCAATGGGCATTGATCGAGACTGGAACGCGGCTCACGCCCTGGTATCCTTCATCCCTCGACATCCGCTACCAGCCCTACCTGGCCCAGATGCAGGCACGGGCCGGCGAACGCCTGGTAAGACTGAACGGTGCGCTGCCGTTCATGGCCCCACGGATGCTGCGGCGGCAGGCCGAGCAGCCCGCTCTGTTTGCACAGATCTACAAGGTCGTCACCCTGGCGAACTACGTCGCTGGACGCCTAGCCGGCCTAACGGGCGACGACGCCTTTGTGGATCTCGTCCTACCTGGCGTGGATTGGCCTGTGCGATACAGCCGATCATGCCTGGTCCATCGAGTTGGGAGAGCTTTTTGGACTGCCTCTGAGCAAGCTGCCGCATATCGTGCCTTCTACCACGGTCATTGGTCGTCTGAGCCAGGATGCAGCCGCCCAATGCGGCTTGATAGCGGGCGTCCCACTGGTTGCTGGCACCGGTGATCAGGTGTCCAGTTGTCTGGGGGCGGGTCTCGTCCAGCCTGGACAGTTGATAGACGTGGCGGGGACATTCTCAGTCCTAGCAACCTGTGTCGATTGCTTCGTGGCTGATACGACCTTTGGCATGCTGCAAACCCTGGCCGGCCCCCTGCCGGACGCGCCCTGGTACCCGATGATGTACATCGGCGGCGGGGGGCTAACCCACCGCTGGTTCCGAGATCAGTTCGGCGCGGAGGAGAAGGTTCAGGCTCAGGCGCAAGGGATCTCCGCCTACCAATTGCTAGACGCCCAGGCGGCGGAACTGCCCCCCGGCTCTGAAGGGTTGCTCTTCATCCCGCACCTTGCTGGACGCGCCTGCCCTCGCGATCCAGCGGTGCGCGGTAGTTGGGTTGGCTTCACCTGGACGCACAAGAAGGCGCATTTCTATCGTGCCCTGCTCGAAGCCATGGCCTACGACTACGCCGAGGCGCTGATCGCAGTGCGCAGTTACTGCCCCGCAGTGACCTTAAGCGAGGTGCGAGTGATCGGCGGCGGAGCGAATTGCAACCTTTGGAATCAGATCAAGGCCGATGTCCTGGGGTTGCCTTACGTGCGCCTCCAACGCGAAGACGTAGCTGCGCTGGGCTGTGCGGTAATCGGCGGCCATGCGGTGGGCATCTATCCCGACATGGCCGCGACAGCCACGGCGTTCGCGGCAGACCGCGGGATGCCGCGAGCCGCGGGCCGGCCTATCATCATCACTACCAGGATTATATCGCCGTGTATCGCCAGGCTTTTGACCAGTTGCGCGGCCTTTACCAGGTGCTGACACCGTTGGGCAGCAGATCTCTTTGATGCAGGGCAAGCAAAAAAGTAGACAGCATCGGCAATCGCGGTCTTGCACGTGTCCGGCGCATATCCCCGATCCGAATGGGTGACCGCCGGGGGGTCTAGCAACAGGAGGCACACATGGGTTGAACTTGCCGCCGACACCGCTATGAAACTCTCACCGTATCAACATGTCTGTAATTCGCAAGGAGGATGGAAAAATGAAAACCGTACATTACCTGGCAGTCTGGCCCTGATCGTGCTCGCCCTGGTGGTGAGCTCCTGCACCCAGCCGGCCGCCGCGCCGGCGCCGACCACAGCCCCCGCGAAGGCCGAACAGCCAACCCCGCAACCGACCGCGGCGCCCGCAAAGGCGAAAATCCCGATGGCGGCTGTGACCTTCTACAGCGACTTCTTCATGCAGACAGTGGTCGCGGGCATGCAGAAAGCTGCCGACGAACAAGGCATCGAGCTGACCAACGCCGTGTCTGAGCTGGACCTGGCGAAGGAAGCCAAAATCATCGACGACCTGATCACGAAGGGTGTCAAGGCGATCCTCATCACCCCTGTTTCGTCCGACGGTTCGACTGCGGCCTTGAAGAAGGCCAAGGACGCCGGCATCACCATCGTTTGCTTCAACACATGTGTCAACGACAAGTCCATTCCCTCGTCCTTTATCTACACCGAGGGCAAAGCCCACGTGCAGCGACCGGCAAGGCCGTCGCCAAGTACATCAAGGAGAAGATGGACGGCAAGGCCAAGCTCGGGATCCTGAACCGCGAATCGTTCGAGCTGTGCGTGGAACGCTATCAGGGCTTCATGGAAGAGCTAAAGGGCCTGGATGTCGAGATCATCGCTAATCAGCAAGGCTTCGTGGCGGATGAGGCTGTGAAGGTGGCTGAAACTGTGATGCAGGGCCATCCCGAGATCAACATCATGTGGTCGGAAAACGAAGGTGGCACGGTCGGCATCGTCCAGGCGGTCAAGTCGATGGGCCTGACGGGAAAGATGCCGGTTTTCGGCCTCGACATGAACCCCCAGTTGGCGCAGATGCTGCAAGCCGAGGACGGCATTCTGCTGGGCACCACCGGACAATCGCCCTACGAGCTGGGCTACATCACGCTGAACACTGCGGTGGATGCGCTCAACGGCAAGAAGGTCGAGCCGGTGACTTACTCGCCCGCAATTTACTTCGGCCGGGATGACCCGGCGAAGGTGCAGCAGTTCCTGGACCTCAAGGGTCAATCGTTCTTCAAGTAAACACTTGCCTGGGCATCAGGCGTCTGGCTACGAATTGCACGGATGATGTGCGTCGAGATCTCGTATAGCTAGTTCGTGCAATTCGTGGCGCCGCAGGAAGCGCAAGGTAGATCTATGCCAACCGTACTGACCGTCAAAGGGATGACCAAGACCTATCCAGGTGTGGTGGCCCTGGCCGCCGTTGACTTCTCGGTGGATGCGGGCGAGGTGCGGGCGCTGTTGGGTAAAAACGGAGCCGGCAAATCCACGCTGATCAAGATTCTCAGTGGCGCGGTGCAACCCGACAGCGGCGAAATCCGCATCAACGGCGAATCGGTCGAAATTCGAGAGCCGCGCGACGCTTTCGAGCACGGCATCGCCACAGTCTACCAGGAGATGAGCCTGGTACCGGGGCTGACCGTGGCCGAGAACATCCTGCTGGGCCGCTGGCCGCAGCAGCACCGGTGGGGTGTGCCTACAGTGGACCACGGGGCGATCCGGCGCACCGCAGGGGCCATGCTCGACCTGCTGGAGGTCAAGCTGAACCTGGACGAGCTGGTCTTCCGGCTCAGCGTGGCGGAACAGCAACTGGTCGAAATCGCCAAAGCGCTCGCCTTTAACCCGCACGTCTTGATCCTGGATGAGCCGACCAGCGCCTTGCCGGGCGACGAGGTTGACGTTCTCCACAGGGTGGTCCGTCGCCTGGCCGCGCAGGGGATGGCGGTCATCTATGTGACGCACCGGCTGCAAGAAATCCCGCAGGTGGCCGACAGCGTCACCGTGTTTCGCGATGGCAGCGAGGCTGGCACAATCCCGGTCGCCCAGGCCACCCCCGAGCGGATCGCCCACATGATGATCGGTGCGGACTGGCAGCGCCGGGGCTCGAACGGCCAACAACAGGACCATGCCGGCGAGGTGAAGCTTTCAGTGCGCGGCCTGACGCGCGCCGGGGTCTTGCACGACATTTCCTTTGAAGTGCGGGCGGGCGAGGTGCTGGGGATCGTGGGGCTGTTGGGCTCGGGGCGTACCGAGCTGCTGCGCGCCATCTTCGGCCTCGACCCCATCGACGCCGGCGAGATCGCGGTCAGCGGGCGGGCGGTGCCACACCCCACACCGATGCGCATGAAGACGCTCGGCGTCGGCCTGTCGCCGGAAGATCGCAAGCGGCAGGGATTGATCCTCCCGTTTACGGTGCGGCACAACCTGACCCTGGCCAGCCTCAACCGAATCGGCCCGCGCGGGATCTTGCAGGCGCGTCGTGAACGGTCGCTGGCCGAAACGATGATGCGTGATCTGGATGTGCGGGCCGCCAACACGGAAGTAGTGGTGAAAACGCTCAGCGGCGGCAACCAGCAGAAGGTGGTCGTCGGCAACTGGTTGAACATCCAGCCTGCGGTGCTGATCATGGACGAGCCGACGCGTGGCATCGACATTCACGCCAAGGAACAGATGTTTACCTTGGTGCGCGATCTGGCACAGCGTGGCCTGGCGGTGATCATCGTCTCATCGGAGTTGGAAGAAGTACTGGACGTGGCGGACCGCATCCTGATCATGAAGCACGGCCGCCTCACCGGCGAAGTGCGGCCGACAGAATGCGAACTGTGCGATCTGTTTGCCATCGTACTGGCAGAGGAAGTGGACCATGGCCAACATCCAAGTGCGTAGCGCTCAACTTCGTTCCGGCGATCGTCTACGGCGCGCTATTTCGCGTTCAGGTATCCTGATCGGCGTCATCGTCCTGTTTGCGCTGCTGGCGCTGGTTGCCCCGCATTTCCTGACGCCGGGCAATCTCCTGAACGTGCTGCGTGGTATGGCCTTCACCGGCATGATCGCTTGCGGCATGACCTTCATCATCATCACCGGGGATATTGATGTCAGTGTCGGCTCCGCGGTCGCCTGGGCCTCCTCGCTGCTCGGTTGGCTCGCCATTACGCACGGCTGGCCTCTCGGATTGGCTGTCGTGTTTGTACTGGCGCAGGGCGCGTTGATCCACGCGCTGGCGGCGTTCATTCGGTGCAAGTGGAACGTGCCCTCCTTCGTGGTGACGCTGGCGATGTTCATGAGCCTACGGGGCGCTGCACGGCTGATCACCGGCGCTTGGTCCATCACGCCCTTCCCCCTGTCATTTGACTTCTGGGGCCAGGGCTACATCCTCAAATTTCTGCCCGTGCCTGCGGCATTCATGCTGGCGACCTTCGTTATATTCCACTTCCTGAGTAGAAATACCGTCTACGGGCGCCAAGTGTACAGCATCGGCGGCAACGAGGAGTCCTCGCGGCTATCCGGCATCCCTGTCTGGCGTACCCGCATCATAACCTTTGCCCTCACTGGCTTCCTGGCGGCGTTGAGCGGCATCATCCTCTCTTCGCGGATCAGCGCCGGATCATCCAAAATCGCCCAGGGTCTGGAGTTCGAGGTGATCGCCGCAGTGATTATCGGTGGGACGAGCCTGTCGGGGGGCCAGGG
The DNA here is from genome assembly GCA_963841825.1 of uncultured Chloroflexia bacterium. Taxonomy (GTDB): domain Bacteria; phylum Chloroflexota; class Anaerolineae; order CG2-30-64-16; family CG2-30-64-16; genus CAWJEL01. The sequence continues at coordinate 143,478 of CAWJEL010000022.1, read as the reverse complement.
TTCGATCTTCGGCACCTTTCTGGGCGTGCTGTTCATTGCTCTCTTGAGCAATGGCATGGTTCTGCTGGGCGTCAACCCGTTTGTCCAGGAAATAGCAAGCGGCCTGATCATTCTACTTGCCGTGCTGATCAGCGAGTTGCAGAAGCCGCGCAAGTAAGGTTCAACGTTACAGATTACGCACCGCGAAGCCGCGAAGCGTTCCTGTGGGATTGCGTACTGGCTTCGCTTATTGACTCCAAAGGAAAATGTCGTGAGTATCGTAACTATTGTAGGCGCAGGGCTGATGGGTTCGGCGACCGCCTACCCGCTGTCGGACAACGGGCACACGGTGCGATTGATGGGAACCCATCTGGACGGTGACATTATCACGAGCTGCCGAGAGCGGCGTTACCATCCACGGCTAAAGCGCGAACTGCCGGCTGCCGTGCAGACGTTTTACGTGGATGAGGTTGCTCAGGCGCTTGACGGGGCCGAAGTCATTGTGAGCGGGGTCAACTCGATGGGTGTGCATTGGATCGGGCGGACCATCGGTCCACACCTCCGACCAGGGCAGTTGATCATCGCGATCACCAAGGGGCTGGAAGTCACCGGTGACGGCCATCTGGCGATTCTGCCGGACGTGTTGGCGAGCGAGCTGCCGGCGGGTATCCGGGAGCAGGTCAAGTTAGCAGCCGTGGGCGGGCCGTGCGATCGCGGGCGAGCTGGCCGGTCGTCGTCAGAGCTGTGTCGTCTTCGGCAGTCGCGATGGCGAGGCAGTCCGCAAACTGGCCGGCCTCTTCCACACCCCCTACTATCACATCTGGACCACCACCGATTTGCTGGGCTTAGAGGTCTGCGCGGCACTGAAGAATGCCTATACCTTGGGCGTGGGGCTAGCCGCCGGTTTACTGGCGCGTGCCGGCGGGGTAGATGCCGCGGACGCGTATATGCACAACCTGGCAGCCGGCCTCTTTGGGCAAAGCACCACCGAGATGGCGCGTGTATTGGACGTGCTCGGCGGCACGCGTCTTTTGCCTACGGATTGCCCGGTGCCGGCGACCAGTACGTGACCTGCATGGGCGGCCGCACCGTCAAGCTGGGGCGTCTGTTGGGTCAGGGACACAGCTATGCCGAAGCGCGCGCGATCATGGCTGGCGAGACGTTGGAGTCGGTGGAAATCATCGACAACATGGCGCGGGCGCTGCCTGGTTTGGTTGCGTCCGGCGTCATCAGCACCTCGGAGTTGCCACTGCTGCGCGCCTTGATCGGCATTGTCATCCACGGCCAACCTGTGGATCTGCCACTGGATGCCTTCTTCGGCGGCTCCCAGGTTGCCCTGTGACAGTCTGACGTGCCCGAACCGGCGCCGAGTGATCTAGGGTTTGATGCCGCCAACCTGCCCCATCGGGTAGCGCCCGATTCGTTCTATGGTCGGATGGGAGCGGTAGCCGAGAGTTTGTTCTCCGATGACGACCTCAAGGCGCTGTATGATCCGGCTACTGGCCGGCCCAGTCTGCCGCCGTCACTGCTGTCTGGGGTCGTGCTCTTGCAGTTCTATGATGACGTGTCCGATGGCGAAGCGGTCGAGCGGACGTTGTACGATCTACGTTGGAAGGTGGCGTTACACCTGCCGCTAGACTATGCCGGTTTCGATCCCTCCAGCCTGAGCTACTTTCGCAAACGCTGATTGAGGCAAACAGAACGCTATGCCTTCGACCGCTTGCTCCAGTCGCCGCACGCCGGTTTCATCCCGCCACGGTGACGGCGATTTTCGATACGACGGCTACGCGGGCTGGTGCTGTGCAGACACCTACACTCTGTTGCGCAAGGCATCCGCAAGCTGCTCAAGACCGCCGGCTTTGCGCTGCCGGCAAATGAAGGCCTGGCGCCGGAAGTGGCGCGTCTGGTGGCGACCTACCTCGACCAGATCGCAAGGCCGCCCTTGACTGGCTGACCCTATGGCCCGCGTGGCCGCACTAAAGCGCTGCCGCCGACGCCGAAGCGGCCTTGACGCCATCCTGCCTGACTGCGATGATGCCGAAGTGCGCGGAATGGCTGGCTCTTGACCAAGATCCTGGCGACGACTTGGTCACCGACGCGGAGGGCAGGTGCAACTGGTGCAGGCACCGCGCCGGAGCGCATTATCAGCATCACCGATCCCGAAATGCATCATGGTCGCAAGAGCGCTGCCCACCGCTTTGATGGCTTCAAGGCGGTCTTCGTCACCGAACAGACCAGCGAATTGCTGCTGATGTGGCGGATGCGCCGGCGCCGGCAGCGATGGCCGCCGTTGATCCCATCCTTGCAACGGCGGAGGCTGCCGCCGACGTGACAGTCGTTCAAGTGCTGCCGACGGCGCCTGTGGTAGTGGCGCCATGCGGCACCTGCGCCGACGAACTGCCATGCGGTGGATCTGGTCGTCCCGTAGCGCAGCCCGCCGATCCGCGGCGAAGCGCCTTCCGATCGATCTGCAGCCCGCGCGCAGGTAGGGATCTGAGGTGTCCAAAGGAGTCTGGCGATACGTGATACCATTCGAGCAGAAACTCGATTCATTCCGGTGTACAGCCTGAGCTTTACCGGGTCACGCTATCTGCTATTCGTGAGCACGGCGTTTACCCCCTGACATGGATCGCTTGAGTCTGCACTCGATAGAAGAGGGCCTGCGCAGCACAGCGGTTCCCTTGGATTAGCACGGGATTCACTTTATATTGTATCATGCTTGTTGTGGAAGGTATGGAAACGCCTTCACAGTCGACCGTCGGCGATCGACAGCTTTGGGGTGGGGCGAGCATATGACACCACGCGAGCGACAAGCCAAGATCCTGGAAATGTTGCGCGACCGAGGCTATGTCTCAATAGACGATCTCAGCAACGCCACGCATGTCTCAGCCATGACCATCCGGCGCGACCTGGATCAACTGCAAGCGATGGCGCTGATTACTCGGCACTATGGCGGCGCCGCGCTCGCACCGAGCGAGCACACATCCTTGCGCCGACATGGTCTTGATCCACTGGCGGGCGCGAGTCTGGCTCCGGCCCAATATGACCAGGAGTGGCCGTGGCCGCTGCGCGAGAAGGTCAACTTCGAGGCAAAAGAGAAAATCGGCAGGGTGGCGGCTTCCTTTGTGAAAGACGACGATGTAATCCTCATGGATGCCGGTACGACCACCTACCAGGTTGCCCGGCATCTGACCCGCAAAGGGCTGACGGTCATCAGCAACTTTCTACCGATCTTGTCCCTCCTCTCGGGCCGCGACAACATCACCTTGATTGGCATCGGAGGTGTGTTGGACAAGGATAACCAGTGGTTCACCGGGCCGACGGTCGCCGATGCTCTCCGCCGTATGAATGCTAACCTGGCGATCATGGCGACCACCTGTCTCTCAATCACTCGAGGACTGACGAACCGCAAGATCGGCGATTCGGAAATCAAGCGGGCGATGATTGAGACTGCGGAGAGAACCATCCTTGTCATGGATAGCAGCAAGATGAATCGCCATACTCTGGCGACGGTCGGCCCTTTGCAGATGATTGACACGCTGGTGACCGATGCAGGCCTATCCCTTGAGGATTGCGAGACCATCAAGGCCGCGGGTGTGCAGGTGGTGATTGCGGAGTAGCGTGTCACAATGGGCTAGGCTCGTGAACGTTCCGCGGCATATTGGCAGCAGATGCCCTTGCCCCGCCACAGTAAGGCAATCCCTTGAAGTCCCTCAACATCTCAAGTACCCGACTCATCCATCGGGGCTACTCATTGTCATGCCAGGACCGAGTGACAGCAAACGGGTAGCTGGCACAACCGAGTTGGCATCTGGGGTCAAGAGCACGTCAGAAGTACGTCGACTTGATCCATGCCGCCGGAAAGTTCGCATTCTTTCATTCAGACGGCCAGATCAAGGCAATCTACGGGGATCTGGTGGAAATCGGGATCGACGCGCTGAACTCGCAGTTATTCGGCATGAACATTGAGCGACTGGCGGAACGGTACGCCGGCCGAATCACAACTGGAATGGAGCGCAAACGATCCCATTGAGAACGTTCGCGCGGCCTTCGCAGCGTGGAAAGTCAAGTGCCCGGCGCCGCCCGCGCGGTGATCGGTCAGTAACCACCCGTTGCGCATAGGCTGATCTTCGCCGTGCTGCTCGACATGACGTTGCGGGACCAGGGATTGCGCCGGCCGGCCGGCTTCCGCCGAGGGAAGAGTAAGAGAATCAGAACTTCAGGGTCGAATTTGAATGACATCGCACCAAGGTAGCGCGCCCTGAACCGTAAAATCGGCCAGAACCTCAACCGCAACACGCGAATTCGATGCGCGTCATCTGTCATCTGTCAGGTTACATGGTCTTCGGTCTGCGTCGGCGCGCGCTCGTCGGCGCGCATGGTGTCGAATGTCCCTTTGACTGCCATGAAACGTTCAGGCACGGCATCGCTATCCACGTGCGGGCCGACGCGCCACTGTGCCTGGCGTGTCGCCCAGCGCCAGGCGGCCTGAAGGTTCTCCTGCTCGTCTGCGATTTCGGACAGCGGATCGCCGCCCAACCCCGCGTCGAAAAGCGCCATCTGGCGTTGCAGAAACCCGGTATAGTACGCGCAGTAGCGTTCATACGCGTTCGTTTCTTCGTCGGGGTGTTCCGCCAGCTTCTGCTCGCCATACTGGCGCAGCAGGTTATGTAGCTGATAGCGGCCGGAATGCCCGCGCTGGATCAGGCACTTATCCATTAACGCAGCCATGGTCTGGAGGGAGGCGTTCGCCACCTCCTCGGCGGCTCCCCTCACAAAACCGCCCCGGAACACCGAAAGCCGGCGGAATAGCATACGTTCTTCTTCCGACAACCTGCTCCAGGAGTGGTCGAAGGCGGCGACCAAGCTGAAGTGTCTCTCAGGAGTGCCTGGGCTCGACGTCGCAAGGAAGCGGTAATTCTTCTCGATCTCTTGGGCGATCTCTTGATGGGAGAGCAGTCGTACCCAGGCGGCAGCCAGCACGATGCCTAGCGGCAAGCCTTCCACAAGACGGCAGATCCTCGCGATCTGCGCCAATTGATCTGCTGCGAGCGCGCTGGCGCCGCTGACTCGTTGTGCAGCCTGTATGAAAAGCTGTACAGCGTCAGTCCGCCTCACTTCGTTCGGATCGTCTGTCTCTGGGACGCCGAGCCCATACAACGGTAACACCCACTCGCCAGGCAAGTCTAACCGGCTGGGAGAGGCTATCAGCAACCGCACCCCGCGCGCCTGCTGGATCAATTCGTGGAGGAAACGCGCCACGCCAGGCTGGATTTCGAGTTGATCGAGGACAATCAACATCTCACGATCCTGCAGATGGCTCGCCAACTGCGCGGCAGCGTTGCGCTGACCCTGCACAGGCAAATCGACCGCACGCACGATGGCGTGTGAGAGCGCCTCGGGAGTGGATACCAGGGCCACCGGCACGTAATAGACAGCCTGCCGGAAGATCCCGGCTGCCCAGGCAGCCGCTTGCAGGACGAGGCGTGTCTTGCCCACCCCGCTGATGCCAACCACCGTTGCCAGGTGACTGTCAGGCGCAGCAAGGTACGCATACAGTTGTGCCAATTCAGCCGCCCGCCCCACGAAGGGCGTAGCCTCCACCGGCCATTCGCGAGGCATCGGCGTGGATGCCGGCTGCGGGGTGACTTCTCCCCTGGCGATCCTGTGATGCAATTCAACGGTGTCGCGATTAGGCTCTACCCCCAGCTCGTCGGCGAGCAGGCGACGGCAGACCTCGAACTGGTTCAGCGCCGCGCTGCGTTGGCCGCTGAGCGCCAAAAGCAGCATCATCTGCTGATGGACTTCCTCATGCCAGGGTTCCAACGCGAGCAGTCGAGTTGCATGGTCCAGCCCGCGACCGTAGTTGCCTTTGGCTGTGTAATGTCCCACCAACCTGTAGAGCGCACGCAGCGCCATTTGTCTGAGACGCTCTCGCTCTGCGACGACCCATTCCTCAAACGCAGGTGCGTTGCGCACGTAGAAACCCTCGAGAAAATCACCCGTATAAAGCGCCACGGCCTCCTCGAGTCTGGCGGACGGCGTTCTCCGAGAGGATACTGGTCGCATTCATCCCCGCTGCGAGATCACGCAGCTTTGCCTCGAAAATCCCGGTATCCAACCAATGTGTGCTTTCTACATCGAAAGCGACCGTTTGGCGATCGATCGTCAGCTCATGCCCGGCGACTCCTCGCAACGCGGACAGGATCTTGCGCAGGTTAGCCTTGGCAGCCGCATCGGGCATCTCGCCCCACAACAGGCCCGCCAGCGACTCGCGCGAATGGGGGCGCCCGGTCACAGCCAGATAACCCAGCAGTGCCAGAGCTTTGTTATAGACGAAACCTGTGACGGGTGCCCCGTCCCGGCTTATTTGTGGTTTGCCCAGGAGTATCAGCCGCAATCCTTCATCCATCGGTATTTCTCCTTTTCAACCTCACGATATCGTGCGGCTGCGGGCCAAAATGCGCAGCTTTGCGGTGGGACGCTTTTTGCTCTCGAATAGAACGATTTTATCACGCGGAATTGGTATGATGCAAATCATAGAAATTAAGACGAACCTTGGAGCTCATTGGTGATCCACAACGAACCGCCGCGCTACCGAGCCTACATGCTCCGGTGCTGGGAAGTCCGCAGTCCCGACCCCGGTGGTCTCACGACGTGGCGTTTCAGCATCGAAGACCCGAACACGGGTCAAAAGCAAGGCTTCGCTGATCTGGAAGCGCTCGTGGCTTTTTTAGGTGATGAACTGGGTGGGCCATCAGGCCGAGTTGGCGTTTCGCCAAACTCTTGAGACACAACACAGAGGTCAACATGACAGCTACTAAAGGCAAGATCGGCGTCCTGATTGAAGAGCACTTTGACGCTACGGAGTTCCGTCGGTTCAATGAGTACTTCCCCGCGCAGGGTTACGAGGTCGAGTACCTCTCGCACCTGTGGGGGCAACCTTCGCTGCGTTTCGGCTGCAATCCGGACAATGACGAGGTGGATGAGCATGTCACTGTCACCACCGAAATCAATGCCGTTGACCCTGCGGACTATAAAGGCATCCTGCTGATTGGCGCCTATGCCATGGATCGCATGCGCTACCAGGCCAAGGTCAAAAAGGGGCAGAAAAACCAGGCGCCCGCCGTGGTGTTCTTGCGCAAAGCCATGCAGCAAGGGGTCCCCGTCGGCACCATTTGTCATAGCCTGTGGCTGCTGTGCGCTGATCCGGACCTCATTCGCGGCCGCAACGTGACCTGTGCGCACAACATCATCTGCGATGTCGAGAATGCCGGCGGCGAAGTGATCTACGATGGCGACGAGACGGCTGAGTTGGTGATCGATGGCAATCTGATTTCCGGCAAGCATCCCGGCATGGTTGACAAATTCATGGACACCTTCGTGCGGGAAATCGAGAAAAACTATAGGGGCAGGCGCCAACCATGAAACCAAATATCAAGATGGAAAACATCCGCTTGGCAGATTGGTCGGGGTTCACCGACTTCGGGGGGACGGCAGAGGTGTATGCGCCCAGAACCGAGGCGGAAGTCGTCGCCCTGGTTCGTTACTGCCGCGATAACGGGAGGAAGCTCCGCGTCATTGGGCTTCGGACCTCGTGGAATACTTTGTGGTACACGCCCGACGTCATGATGACCACGAAGTACCTCGACCGCATCCTGGAAATTGACGCCGAAAAGCGGATCATCACGTGCGAGGCCGGTGTCAGCCTGGAGCGGATCCACAAGGCGCTCTGGGAAAAAGGCCTGACGTTGAACACCGCGCCCGCGGTGGATTGGGTCACGATCGGCGGCTCCATCAGCACGGCGAGCCACGGCAGCGGCCCTGCCAGCAACTCCTCCAGCATGATCGGCTGCCGGTTGGTCACGGCTGCCGGGGAAGTGGTTGAGATCGGCGAGGACGATGCACGCCTGGACGCGGTGCGCGTATCCATGGGCGCGTTGGGCATCCTCTCCACCGTAACGCTGAAAGTGGTGGACGCCTTCTATGTCTCCATGCAGCGCGTCCGCATCCCCACGCAAGACTGGAAGCGCTATCTGACCGAAGGGGAGATGTCTTATCTGCTCTGGTTCCCGCACACGGAGTACTCGGTCCTGGCAAAAGTGGACATCATTCGAGATAGGGATGAGGCCCAGCGGATGGCTGCGGATGCCTCGACAAAAGGGTTCGACGCCAACAACCTGGAGGATCTGGAACGTTTGGGCGTGGATGTCGGCCAGGTTGTCTCGGCGGTCGCCGGGTTGGCCAATACCATGCCCTCGACTTTTCCAGCCCGAAACCGTTATCTGCTGGATGTGCTCTTTCAGGACATCGAAAAAGTGGGGCCAGCCCACGAGGTATTGATGTCCTTCCAGTCGGCCCCGATTGCCGGCGGCGAGTGGTCTGTGCCGGTCTCCCGCTTCGGCGCGGCGCTGGCTGATATGCAGGCGGAGATCGCCACTGGCGATTTTCACCTGCCCATCGTGTGGCTGAAGAAGGTGGCGGGCGAGAGCGCCTGGTTGAGCGCGGCGGATGAGGAATGCGTCCAGTGTGGCATCTATCATCACCTGATCGACGGCACGCCGGCGCATGTCAAAGAAATGGTGATGCGGATCGAACGTCTGATGCTGCGGCACGGGGGCCGGCCCCATCTGGGCAAACTCATCTACCTGGATCCTGCGGATATGAAGCGGGTCTATCCCCATTGGGAGCGGTTCAATGCGCTCCGGCGTGAGATGGATCCGCAGGGCATGTTCTGGTCGGCGGCCCTGGCAGAGCGTTTCGGGGACTGAGCCTATCATGGGCGAAAGAGATGATGCGATGACAGACAGAATTCCAGGTGTGATGGCCGATACTTGCGTACGCCTATTTGGGCGAGGCGAAGCGTTCGATTCAGAAGGTTTTGTCAGCTTCTTCACCGACAAACCGATGTACCATTTCGGCAACGGCGAACCGTGTCTGACCAAAGCGGCCATCAAGGACTCGGTCAGCGCGTTCTTTGGCAGCATTGCGGCCCTGTACCACGACGTCCGCAACGTCTGGGAGGTGGGTGATGTGGTCTTTGTGGAGATGGATGTGATGTACTGGCGCAAAGACGGCTCGCTGGTCACGCTCCCATGCTGTGACATCCTCCGTTTTGAGGGCCACAAGATCCAGGAACTCCGCATTTTCGAGGATGCCAACGCCGTTTTCGACGCAACGCTCCCTGTGGGCGAGCGAGCCTCGGTGTACACACAGAGTGAGGGCCGGCGGGCGGTGTCGCCGGGCATGATGCGCCGGTACTTCACCGAGCACGCTGAAGGCGTTCAGCGCGTGGCCAATGGCTATCCGCCCAAGTGGGCGCTGACCGGACCCAGGTGGCCCCTGGCGCCCAAGATGGACCTGCTCGAGGCCCTGCAGGGCGCCATCGTGGCCGGTGATTGGCACACCGTCAAGTCCTTTTTGACCGATAACGCGGTGCTCAGGGTGGGCAATCGGGCGGAAGTTTTCGGCCCGCAAGCCATTCTGGACACGCTGCTTGATCTGTTCGCCAGGGAATTACGGACGACCAACGCCAGCTTCACGGGCGTCTGGGAGCCGGACAACGTCCTGGTGCTGGAGATGAACGTACAGGCCACGCGCCTGAGCGACGGACGAGCGATTGAGTATCCCTGTGTCGAGACCTATCGTTTTGAGGGCCAGAAGATCAGCGAATGGCGGATTTATCCCATTACGCCCACCTTGTTGGCGCAAGAGAGATAAGAAGTTGCTCTCTGGGAGGTAATTGAGACCGTGCCAACCAAGATTGAAATGGTCCAACAGATGGAAGCGGCCGCCTTCACCGGTGATTGGGAGCGCTTCAAGAGCTTCCTGGCCGCCGATGCCTACTACAGAGTGGGCAATACCGCGGAAGTGCGCGGGCCACAGGCCATCGTGGACTACCTGAAGCGGCTGCTGGCCACCGATCTGGCGATCAACGATTTGCAGATCAGGGCGGCCTGGGAGACTGAGAACGAAGTCATCCTGGAGTTGAACATGCAGGGTCTGCGCATACGCGACAACCGGAATGTGGCGTATCCGTGTGTCGATGTGTATCGCTTCGAGGGCGACAAGATCCGAGACTGGCGGGTCTACGCCATTGAACCGACCTATGTGGCATAGCGCCTGATGTACAGAAACCAGCAGAGCGTGAGGTGGGGCAAGTGTCAAACCAAGTGACAGATAGAATTCCAGGCGTAATGGCCGATACCTGCGTGCGTTTGTTCGGGAGGGGCGAAGCGTTCGATTCCGAGGGTTTCGTCGGCTTCTTCACCGACAAACCCATGTACCAGTTTGGCAACGGTGAACCTTGTTTGACCAAGGCGGCGATCAAAGACTCGACAGACGCCTTTTTCGGCGTCGTGGATGCGCTCTATCACGACGTCAGGAATGTCTGGGAAGTCGGGGATACTGCATTTGTAGAGATGGACGTGACCTACTGGCGCAAAGACGGCTCAACGGTCGTCCTGCCCTGTTCCGACATCTTCCGCTTTGAGGGCCACCGGATTTCCGAGCTGCGCATTTACATGGATGCCAACCCCCTCATGGACAAGACGCTGCCCGTGGGCAAGAAGGCATCGGTCTACACGATCAGTGAAGGCAAGCGGACGGTGTCGCCGGGGATCATGCGCCGGTACTTCACCGAGCACGCCGAAGGCATCCAGCGGGCGGCCAACGGCTATCCGCCCAAATGGGCGTTGGCCGGGCCCAGGTGGCCGCTGATTCCGGGCATCGCGGTCGACCGCATCTTCCATTTCAACATCAACTGCACCGACCTGACACGAACGATCCCGTTCTACGAGATGCTCGGCTTCAAGGTGATCATGGACTTCGGCGACGGGATGGAGAGCCAGGAGATGGCCGATGCGTTTGGACTATATCGAGCCAATATCAAGGGCGTGCATTTGCGCCTGGGGGACGGCGAGGATGCTACCCGCATTGACTTGCTGGAGTTCCAGGAGCCGCCGCCCATCGGGCAACCGTACCCGCAGCTTCACAACACCGGCATCGCCCGGATGTGTTTGAAGACGACCGACATCTGGCAGATGTATCGTTACCTGAGTTCGCAAGGCGTTGAATTTCTGTCAGAACCCAAGCTGCTGCCAGGAACCGAGGTGACCATTGTCTGTTTCAAAGACCCAGATGGCACTTTCATCGAATTGCTGGAAGGCGAGTTCTAAGTTCTCTATCCGAGATATCACTCAGTCAAATCCTTAGGAGGCTTTAGATGGCAAGCACTACTACCGGGCGTGAAGGCATGTGGACACCGCAGATCTGGAGTGACATTGACAAGGCGGTGACCGCGGATGTTGGCCGCGTGCGTGTGGCGCAGAAGATTTTCCCGTCGCAGCAGAAGCCCAACCAGGACAATGTGCAGGCGGATATTCTCACTATCGGCCAGCAATCCCCGGGTGATCCGCTGATGATCCAGGAAGGCATCACGCTGCCCTTCTTCGAAATCTCAGCCAAGTTCGCGCTGACGCAGAGTCAGATGAACAACGAAGCGAACCTGCGCACCGCGCAGACGTTGGCGCAGTTGAGCGCCCGGAAGGTGGCACTGGCCGAGGACCTGCTCTTCTTCCAGGGCGCCAACGCCAAACTGCCGCAAGGCGTCTCGGTCGCCAACTCTGTCCCGGGATGGGGCGGACTACTGAGCATCGAGGGCATGTCGAAGTCGATCGAGGTGCAGCCGTTGGCGAACGGCGGCTACGGCGAGAACGCCTTCCGCGGCGTCAGCCAGGGCATCAGCGAGCTGATCGCCGCCGGTCACCCCGGCCCGTATGCGTTGGTCCTCGAAACCGATATCTTCGCGGACATCCATGCCCCGGTGCCCAACACGCTCGTGACGACCTCCGACCGCATCAGCCCACTGGTCGAGGGGCGCTACTACGGGACGGGCACGCTGCCGGCGCGCACGGGCTTGCTCGTCTCGCTGGGCGGCAACCCGACGACCATCCACATCGCCCAGGACATCGTCGCGGTCACCAATTGGCAGGATCCGTTCGGCAACTATCGCTTCCGCGTCTACGAGCGTGTGCAGATCGTGGCACGCGAGCCGAATGCCTTCGTCAAGCTGCTGTTCAAGGGTTCTGATGCGAAGAAATAGCCCGACGAGCAAGAAGCATATGAGATGCCGCGGGAGGATAAGATGCCTATAGGCAAGCTAACAGCAGGCGCGTTCGGCGATGAGGTGCGCGACCTTCAGAGCACGTTGCAGCGGCGCGGGTTTGATGTCCCGGTCGCCGAGGTGGAGCGCCGTTTCTTTGGCCCGGGAACCCGCGAGGTTGTCAATGCCTTCCAACGGGCAAACGGCCTCCGGGTGACCGGTGTGGTTGATACAGCCACGGAAGCCGCGCTCGTCGCTGCCGAGCGCAGCCCAGGCCAGCAAGCCAGCGACAAGCCAGTCCACCGTCACGGCCGTAGTCGAGCCGAGCCGGCGCGTTGAGTTGGCCCAGAGTCAGCCGACGCGCAGCAGCAGCCGTCAGGGCGGTTCAGCCGATTATGCGGCGCGCGATACAGAAGGACGGGTGGCGTTCTACGTGCTACTGTGGAAGCGCAAAGGCATCACGCTGGATGGTTTCGATGATTACTGGCGCGATGTCCACGGCCCGGTCTGCGCCCGGCTGCCCGGCCAGTTCCAATACTGGCAGTTCCACGTGGCGCATAACGAGGGGGGGACTTTCCCCGCGGTCGAGGGTGTCAAGTACACCACGGCTGAAGCGGATCAGTTCGACGGCATCGCGGAACTGACCTTCCGGTCGGTGACGGACCGCCAGATCTGGTTTGACGCCGCCGGCATCCTGATGGATGACGAGCACAACATCTTCAGCAAAGCGATCGGCTACGTCACCGAGCAAGGGCTGTCCAAAACGTATGTGGATGGCATCGCGGCCGGCGACCCGAACGGCGATCCGCGCAGCATCAAGTTTCACGTGCTGGTCAGGCAAGCGCCGGAGGTCAGCACGAGCGAGTTCCGCCGTTACATGACCGACACGCTGGCCGCCAATGTGACGCGCAGCGCCCAGGTGCTGAAGTTCCGGCTACATCTGTTTGAGCCGCCCGACCTGTCGCGGCCGGATGCGGCGGGGGTCGTGCATTACGAGGCGCCGACGCAGCAGTACCAGGCGGCGTATGAGATCGCATTCCGCAACCATCTGGACATGGAGCGGTTCTTCGCTTCGCCGGAATATGCCGCGGCGGTGCGGGAACAGGCGCGGTACGTCGGGCAAGTCAGTCCCTTCCCGGAGCGCAACGCCTACACCTTTGTGTACGACGGCGGCATGACGTTGGCTGGGCAGCGCGGTTCGCGCACGGCCGAGTTGATCACGGATCTCGGCGCCACCAATCAACTGCGGGCTGACATCCACGACTTGGTCGTGGGCGCAGTTGCTCGCCAGGTGTCAGCGACAGAGAGCAGGGCGCCCGGAACCGTTAAGACCGGCGCGAAACCCAACCTGGCCCAGATGTATTCGCCCGTCAACATGTAGGCAACCCAGGCAGCGGATTCTTCACTGGATGCTCGCCGTCGCGAGCGTTCAGGAATCAACCCGCTCCCAAGAAATTCCCGAATGGATCCTTCGGCCTGACAACCTGAGACGCTAACCGAGGTCAGGGACTCGGCCTCACGGCAAAGCCGTGACAGCGTGAGTTTCTTGGTCAGAACATGCGGCCCTGGCGCATGCGGGTCTCAGAATGACAGATTGAGACGATAGACTCACAGAGCAGGGTCGACAACCAGTGTATTGAAAGGGAGAATTTCCGATGGCTGAACTTAAATCAATTCCGGTCAAGGGCACCCAAGCGTGGCTCCTGTCGCCCGACGGGGGGCAGCATTTCAAGCCGTCGCCCAACGAAGATGTGTTCTTCAAGATCAGCGGGGATCAGGTCGAGGGGCTGTTTGACTACTTTGAGATCAGAGTGGGCTACCTGGATGGGCCGCCCCTGCACATCCACTCGCTCCAGCATGAGACCTTCCATGTCATCGAAGGTCTGCTCACGGTGAGGGTGGGCGACGAGCTGGTGCAAGCCCATGCGGGCGACTTCCTCTACATCCCGAAGGGCGTCGTGCACACGTACGGCAACCTGACGGAGGGAACCACGGCGCGGGCGGTGGGCAACATCGCTCCCGGCGGCTTCGACAAGTTCGTGGCGGAGCTGAACGCCTATCAACGGACCGCCACGCCGCCTGACCCGAAGATCATCGCGGAGATTTCGGCCAAGCATAACCAGGTCTTTGTCGGCCCGCCGTTGGCTGTTCTGATGGGCCTCCGCCAGGCGCACGTGTAGGTCGATTGCGCTGATTCTGTAGGAGCAGAGCGAATGTTGCAAGTCAAGATTGTCAAGCCAGGCGAGGGAAAGTGTCTCTGGGCGGCCGGAGATCACTACTTCTTCAAAAATACTGGTGATGACACGGGCGGAACCTATTCGCTGTTCGAGGGACTGGTGCCGCCGGGCGGTGGACCGCCGCCCCACTTCCATCAGCGGGAATATGAGGCGTTCTACGTTTTGGAGGGCGAGCTCACCTATCACGCCAATGGCGCCAGCACCATCGCCGGGCCGGGCACATTCGTGCATATTCCCAAGAATCTCTTGCATACATTCAAAAACGAAAGCCAAAGAGATGCTCGCATGTTGGCGATTGTAGCTCCATCGGGCTTCGAGCACTTCCTTGAGGAGATCGGCCGCCCGGTCTACGACAGGACGTCCACCCCGGTGCCGATGACGCCGGCGGACGTAGAGAAGATCCTGGTGACCGCGCCCAAGTACGGCGTTGGCATCGTCCTGCCCGATCATGTGACAGCCACCCCGCCCGAACTCGGACTGCGCGTCAAAATCGTGATGCCGGGTGAGGGGAAGTGCGTCTGGGCGGCCGGCGATCATTACTTCTTCAAGAACACGGGCGCTGATACAGGTGGCACCTATTCGCTCTTCGAGGGGCTGGTGCCGCCGGGCGGCGGCCCGCCGCCCCATTTCCATCAGCGGGAATATGAGGCGTTCTATATTTTGGAGGGTGAACTTACCTTCCACGCCAATGGGGCCAGCACGGTCGCGGGGCCGGGCACCTTCGTGCATATTCCCAAGGATCTGTTGCACACGTTCAAGAACGAAAGCCAGCGCAACGCCCGCATGTTGGCGATCGTGGCTCCGGCGGGCATGGAGGAATTCCTTGAGGAGATCGGCCGCCCGGTGTACGACAAATCGTCCACCCCGGCGCCGATGACCGAGGCCGATGTAGAGAAGATATTGGCAATCGCGCCCAAATACGGCATCGGCATCGTCCTGCCGGATCAACTGCCTGCGCCGACCAGCGCGGCTGGCGTGGCCGATTATGCGGTGCGCGATACGGCGGGACCGGTGGCGTTCTACGTGCTGCTGTGGAAGCGCAAAGGCATCACGCTGGCAAAGTTCGATGATTATTGGCGGGATGTTCACGGCCCGGTCTGCGCCCGGCTGCCCGGCCAATTCCAATACTGGCAGTTCCACGTGGCGCACAATGAGGGGGGCGTCTTTCCCGCGGTTGAAGATGTCAAGTACACCACAACGGATGAAGACCAGTTCGACGGCATCGCGGAACTGACTTTCCGCTCCGTGGCCGACCGCCAGATCTGGTTTGATGCCGCCGGCATCCTGATGGATGACGAGCACAACATCTTCAGCAAGGCGATCGGCTACGTCACCGAGCAAGGGCCTGTCCAAGACGTATGTGGACGGCATCGCGGCCGGCGATCCGAACGGCGATACGCGCAGCATCAAGTTCCACGTGCTGGTCAGGCAAGCGCCGGAGGTCAGCACGAGCGAGTTCCGCCGTTACATGACGGACACGCTGGCCGCCAACGTGGCGCGCAGCGTCCAGGTGCTGAAGTTCCGCCTGCATCTGTTTGAGCCGCCCGATCTGTCGCGGCCGGATGCGGCGGGGGTGGTGCATTACGAGGCGCCGACGCAGCAGTATCAGGCGGCGTATGAGATCGCATTCCGCAACCATCTGGACATGGAGCGGTTCTTCGCTTCGCCGGAATATGCCGCGGCGGTGCGGGAACAGGCGCAGTACGTCGGGCAAGTCAGTCCTTTCCCGGAGCGCAACGCCTACACCTTTGTGTACGATGGCGGCATGACGTTGGCGGGACAGCGCGGTTCGCGCACGGCCGAGCTGATCACACGGCTCGGCGCGACCAATCAACTGCGGCCTGACATCCACGACTCTGGTCGTGGGCAAGATTGCCCACAGCGCACCGATCGCCGGCGATGCGATCCGAAAACCAGTCGTCGCCAATGCAGGTCGGGGACCTGCCGCAGTCGCCACGGTCACTGAAAAAATCACGAGAGCGAGTAGTCACAACGGAGGATCAGCAATGGCAGTCACTACGAGACCAGCTCAAACGAGGACGCGCACCAACTTCTACCGGGACCTAGCGGCAGATTACTCCACGCCAGAGCCGGTCCTCAAACATATCGCAGATCGATTGATCGCTGACGCGGAGCGATTCATTCGGCTGAAAGAAAAAACCTTGCCGGAGGTTTCCACGCACTATTCCCTGGAGCAGATCGAACGGGAAAACAAGGAGTGGTGGCCCTCGCACTGTGAGGCGTTGCGGCAAGGGCGCGGTGACCTTCTGACGGAAGAGTACCACGAAAACCTGGTCTACTTCTGCCAGGACGGCCCCTACTACGGCCTGGACCAACAGAAGGAACGGGAGAAACACTGGTGGGCTTTGATCGCGCAGCCCGGCGTAACGATGACATGGCCTGTCGTGATGTTCCACGGTGAGTTTGTCTGGTTCGAGTGGGCGTGCATGGACGATGCGACCCACGAGACCATCGCCAAGGGCAGCGTCTCCTGGGTCCGGCGTGGGCATCGGGGCGGGTGCTATTTCAAGGGCGAGCAATTGACCTTCTACCGCGACGTGTTTGCCTCGCCCGATCTGTTGCGGCTCATCACGACTTAAGTCTGTCATTCTGAGCGGCTACGCTGCTAAACTCTCGCGACGGCATGAACCCAGCGAAGAATCTCACCTTACAACGAGACCCTTCGCTAGGATTTTGCCACAACGCATTTTACGGAATTTACCCGCTCAGGGTGACGAAGTAGCTTTGTGGTACTCACAAAGAGACAGATCGGGCCCGTGAGCAATATAGGCCCAAGTAGCTAACCAGGAGATGAAACCTCATGGCAACGGATTATTCGGAATTCAATGCCCGCAAGCGTTCGGGGAACGATGCGGGAGCGGCGCAAAGAGACAACGGATCGGCCAGCTCATCCCACGCACCGGCCTACAGAAACGCCGTCCTGGATGATTATGACCTTCAGGCCGCGCTCAGCAGTGTCAATCCCAAGTTCGGTGATTTCTGCACCCGCGTTGCCGGCGAGGCCTGGGGCATGCCCTTGATTGACCAGAAGACGAAGGCGCTGATCACCATTGCCGTGGATGTGGTGAATCAAGAACGCGCCAGCGGCCCCATGGTAGTCCACGTGGACATGGCTAAGAAGCAAGGCGCTACCCGCGCGGAGATCGAAGAGCTATTGTTGTTCATGTGTGTCTACGCCGGCTTCAACAAGGCGGCAGCATGCTTCAACGTACTGGATGAGGTCTTTGGACCGGCACGATAACCCGACCACTGCGAAATGAGACAACGAGAGGATTAGAAGATGAATCAGATGAATTTCACTTTCTCGGACACCATTGCCGGGTATGTGACCGGTTTTGACAAAACGACCGACACCTACACGGTCAAGACCAGCGGCGAGCAGGAATTTCAGATCAAGCTGAAGAGCAACACTTACGCCCAGGTCGTGCGTAACCTGGGGGATCCCTACCAGGATTCCACCGGCCCGATGCGTGACATGCTGACGCCCGGACGTTTTCTCTACACCTACGGCACGTTCTATCCGGAGCCGGTCGGCCCCGTCTTCGAGGCGCAGTTCATCCTCTTCGTCGGCCGCAAGCCGGACGAGTACCTCTCCGAGCGGCAGGACTGGTGGGTGAAGCAGATCGCAGAGCTGGGCGACTTCTACCTGCGCGCCCAGTTCGGCGATGGGCCGGTGGATTACCGCACCTATCGCACGCTCATCAGCCTCACCGGCGAGCGGTCGACCGACAACTACCGCCAGGAGACCGACACGATCTCACGCCTGGTGTACGGCTTCGCCTCGGCGTACATGTTCACCGGCGACGATCGCTACCTGGAAGGCGCGGAGAAGGGCACCGAATACCTGCGCGAGCACATGCGCTTCTACGACGCGGACGAGAACATCATCTATTGGTACCACGGCATCGATGTGGCCGGGCGGCGCGAGACCAAAGTCTTCGCATCCGAGTTTGGCGACGACTACTATGCCATCCCGGCCTACGAGCAAATCTACGCCCTGGCCGGCCCGATCCAGACTTACCGCATCACCGGCGACCCACGCATCCTGCGGGACGCCGAGCTGACTGTGGACCTGTTCGACCGCTTCTACCTGGATCGCAACTACGGCGGCTACTTCTCGCACCTGGATCCGGTGACGCTGGACCCGCGCAGCGAGTCGCTGGGCGCCAACAAGGGCAAGAAGAACTGGAACTCGGTGGGCGATCATGCGCCGGCGTACCTGATCAACCTGTGGCTGGCCACCGGCGAAGATCGCTACGCCCGCATGTTGGAAGGGACCTTCGATACCATCGCCAAATACTTCCCGAACTACGAGGAAAGCCCGTTCGTCCAGGAGAAGTTCACCGAGGATTGGTCGCACGATCGCACGCACATGTGGCAGCAGAACCGCGGCGTGGTCGGCCACAATCTGAAGATCGCCTGGAACCTGATGCGCATGCAAAGCCTGAAGGCCAAGCCTGAATACGAGGCGCTGGCGCGCAAAATCGCTGAGGCCATGCCGGCCATCGGCGGCGATCAGCAGCGCGGCGGCTGGTACGATGTGATGGAGCGCGAGCGCAAGCCCGGCGAGGAGCACTATCGTTTTGCCTTCCACGATCGCAAGGCGTGGTGGCAGCAGGAGCAAGGCATCCTGGCCTACCTGATCCTGAACGGCGTCCTGGGCGGCGACGAGTACCTGCGGCTGGCCCGCGAATCGCATGCCTTCTACAACGCCTTCTTCCTGGATCACGACGACGGCGCGGTCTTTTTCAACGTGCTGGCGAACGGCATCCCATACCTGATGGGCACCGAGCGCTTCAAGGGCAGCCACTCGATGAGCATGTACCACTCCTCTGAGTTGTGCTATCTGGCCCAGACCTACATCAACTTGCTGATCACCAAGCAGCCGCTGGATCTGTACTTCAAGCCGCTGCCGGGCGCGTTCAAACGCAATATCCTGCGCGTATCGCCGGACATCCTGCCGCCGGGCAGCATCCGTATCGGCGCCGTGGAGATTGATGGCAAGCCGTACACCGACTTCGACGCCGCGGGGCTGACCGTCAAGCTGCCGGAGACCTCAGTGCAGGTGCGAGTCAAGGTGCGGATCGAGCCGACGGGCAAGTAACAGGGCAATTGACTTACAGCAGCGACTTCAGGTGTCCGCCAACCAGTGATGGAAGTCGCTGCTGTAGATGACGAATGGTAGCGTGCAAACATGGAACTTTTTCCAATCGACAGAGAAGGCCGGCTCTTTATTTCGCCGGACATAGATGACTGGCAGCCGATTCTGGCCCTCGACATCCGCGTCATCATTGATCTTGATGATGATCTGGACATCGGCGTGCCCGAGATCCCGAATCAAATGCTCTACATTTATTATCCGATCGATGACTCGCCAGAGCTGCCCGATCTGGAGAAGCTGCTCACTATCGCGCGGCTGGGCGCACAGTTGGTGAACAGCGGGTATAAGTTGCTGGCGCATTGCGGCATGGGCCACAACCGTTCGGCCCTGGTGGCAGGTCTCATTTTGCGCTACCTGGGCATGAGCGGTGATGAGGTGGTGAGCCTGCTCCGCGAGCGGCGGCAGGGCGCGCTGTATAACAAGGCCTTTGCTGATTACGTGTGTTGTGCGGAAGTCCGTCCGATGCAGTTCGATCTCGGGGCGGGCATCTAGGGTAACCCATCGAGGCGATCGCTTTCCGATGGCCGTCGATTCAAGATAAGGAGAAGGTATCATGGATGTGAATGTTGCAACCAGGCAAAACGCTCAAGTGGTCACCATTGTGGGGGAGATCGACGGCAGTTCCGCGCCGCAGGCCCAGGAAGTGATCCTGGCGCAAGTCGGCGAAGGCGCAAAGGTCGTCCTGGACATGAGCGGTGTCACATATATGTCCAGCGCCGGGCTGCGTATGCTGCTGCTGGCCTACCGCACGGTCAACGGCAAAGGCGGCAAGATCGCCCTCGTCGGGCTGTCCAGCGATCTCCAGGATACCATGTCGGTGACGGGCTTCCTCGATTTCTTTACTTGCTGTGACACGCTGGATGCCGGCGTGGCGGCGGTGGCTTAGGCACGTTCAAGATATGAGGAGCAGACATGGATCGCGTTGATGTATACCCGACTCACGAATACCAGGGCTACAAGTTTCGGCCCGGCAAGCCGTTCCCGTTTGGCGCCACCTCGGTGTCGGGCGGCGTAAATTTCTCGATCTATTCCAGTCATGCGACCGATTGTGCGCTGGTGCTCTTCGAGAAGGGGGAACCGCAGCCCAGGGTCGAGATCCCGTTCCCGGAGGCGTTCCGCATCGGCAACGTGTGGTCCATGATCGTCTTTGGCTTGGATTATGAGAACACCGAATACGGCTATCGTCTCAACGGCCCGTTCGATGCGCAGGAAGGTCACCGCTTCGACGGCTCCAAGATCCTGCTCGATCCCTATGCCGCGCGCCATCGGTGGCCGCGATGTCTGGGGCGTTCAGCCGGATTGGAACGATGTCTATCAGCATCGCGGACGGCTGGTCTACGACGACTTCGACTGGGATGAAGATCACCCGCTGGAAACGCCGATGGAAGACCTGGTGATCTACGAGGCGCACGTGCGCAGCCTCACCCGGCATGCGTCGTCAGGCGTCAAATTTCCCGGCACCTTCGCGGGCATCCGGGAGAAGATCGGCTATTTGAAGGAATTGGGCATCAACTGCCTCGAACTGATGCCGGTCTACGAGTTCGATGAATGGGAGAACGGCAAGCTGCACCCCGACACCGGCGAGCAGCTCTTCAACTATTGGGGTTACAGCACGCTCGGTTTCTTTGCGCCCAAGGCTGGTTTCGCGGCGACCGGCAAGCTCGGCATGCAGGTGGACGAGTTGAAGGCGCTGGTGAAAGAGTTGCACCGTAACGGCATCGAGGTCTTCCTGGATGTGGTCTTCAACCACACGGCTGAAGGCAACGAGCAGGGGCCTTACATCTCCTTCAAAGGCATCGATAACAAGACCTACTACATGTTGACGCCGGAGGGCTACTACTTCAACTTCAGCGGCACCGGCAACACGCTGAACTGCAACAACCCGATCGTCCGCAACATGGTGTTGGACTGTCTGCGCTATTGGGCATCTGAATACCATATCGATGGCTTCCGCTTCGACCTGGCCTCGATCCTGGGCCGCGCGCCGTCGGGCGCGCCGCTCTCCAACCCGCCGCTGCTGGAATCGCTCGCTTTCGACCCGATCCTGGCGAAGTGCAAACTGATCGCGGAGGCCTGGGACGCGGGTGGGCTGTACCAGGTCGGCTCCTTCCCTGCCTATGGGCGATGGGCCGAGTGGAACGGCAAGTACCGCGACGGCGTGCGCAAATTCCTGAAGGGCGAAGCCGGGCTGGTCGGCGACATGGCGCAGCGTCTCGCGGGCTCACCCGATATGTATTCCACGCGTGGGCCCACGGCTTCGATCAACTTCATCACCGCGCACGACGGCTTCACGCTGAACGATCTGGTGTCGTACAACGACAAGCACAACGAGGCGAACGGCGAAAACAACAACGACGGCGGCAACGATAACGAGAGCTGGAACTGCGGCTGGGAAGGCCCCACCGACGATCCCGGCATCAACGCCCTGCGCCGGCGTCAGATCAAGAACGCGCTCGCCTTGCTGCTGGTCAGCCAGGGCGTGCCGATGATCCTGATGGGCGACGAGGTCGCCCGCACGCAGCACGGCAACAACAACGCCTACAATCACGACAGCGAGTTAACCTGGTTCGATTGGGACCTCGTAAAGGCGAATGCCGACTTGTTGCGCTTCACCAGCAAGCTGATCGCCTTCCGGCACGCGCATCCCGTACTGCGCAACCGGTGGCACCTCAGCGGCCAGGATCAGGTCGGCAGCGGCTACCCGGACATCTCGTGGCACGGCACGACCGCCTGGCAGGCGGATTGGTCGGACAGCAGCCGCACCCTCGCTTTCATGCTCGCGGGGCCGAACGCGCGGGGCGGCGCGGTGCAAGACAACTTCGTCTACGTCGCGATGAACACGCACTGGGACAGCCATTGGTTCGATCTGCCCCAGCTTCCAGACAGACCTGCGGTGGCACGTGTTCGCCAATACCAGCGCCGCCGATGGGCAAGACGTCTGGGAACCGGGTCAGGAGCCGCTGCTTGATGACCAGGGCGGTTTGCTGGTGGGTGATCGGTCGGTCGTCGTGTTAGTTGGTAAGTAGAGAAGGAAACAAGGAAACGAGGAAACAGGAAACAGGGAAACAAGGAGAGAAGGAGACAAGGAGCGAAGGCAACAAGCGCGCGGGAATTCTTCCCTGCTACTTGTCTACTTGTCTACTCGTTTCCTTGTCTACCTCATTCAGCCATAAGGAGTCTTTCCATGTCTTTCAGTGTTACCCCCGAGATGAAAAACGGCATCGCTCAGTTCACCCTGGCCGGCGAACTGGATGCGACGGCAGCGGGCATGTTTCGCGAAGCAATCGAGCTGGCCGCGGCAAGCCACCCCAAACGGGTTGTCCTGATCATGAATGAGCTGACCTACATGGCCAGCGCCGGCTTGCGCACCCTGGTTTTCGCCAAGCAGAAGATGGGAACCAGTGTGGACATTTACGTGATCGGCGTGCAAGAGGCCGTGCGTGAAACCATCGAGATGACCGGCTTCCAGCACAGTGTCATCATGCTTGATACGTACGACGCGGCCGAGATCGAGAACGTTTAAGGACTTGCCCTGTTTGTCGGGCGACGAGATTCTCATGAAACCAATCACTGTTCCGGGAACGCTCGCTTCGCTGTCGCTGCTTCGGGATTATGCCAGAACTGCGGCAACCGAGGCGGGGTTGGACAAGAAGCGCACCTACCGCCTGGAGTTGGCCGTAGATGAGATCGCCACGAACATCGTCAATCACGGCTATCAAGAAGCCGGACTGACGGGAGATGTGGTGGCGCGTGCGACGGTCACTGCGCACGCGCTGACGATCGTGCTCGAAGATACGGCCGTGCCGTTCGACCCGCGACGTCTCACACGGCCGGAGCAGATTGACCTGCCGATCGCCGAACGGCCCATCGGCGGGTTGGGCATCTTCCTGGCAATCGAAAACGTGGACGAGTTCAACTATGAGTATGTGGACGGTCATAACCGGAACATCTTCGTGGTAAAACGCACGGCAGCTTGAAACCTGCGGGAGGCAGCACGTTGGACAACGGAAAAGAGCGCCTGCTCATCGTGGGCGGCGCACAACCAGACCTGAAGCGCCTGGCGCAGCATCTGGGCGAAGCCGGCCATACGGCAACGTTGGCCGAGCAAGGCCCGTGGGCGCCCGCACGTTTCGCGTCTGAGCCGCCGCAACTGCTCCTCCTGGATCTGCGCACCCCTGACCTGGACGCGGCGCAATTCGTGGCGCAGGTGCGGGCCGATGAGGCGCTGCACGACACGCCCATCATCCTCCTCGGGGCCGCCGATGACCTCGCCGGCGTCGAGCGCTGCCTGGCAGCCGGGGCCGAAGACTACCTGCTGGCCCCGATCTCACCCGTCCTGTTGAAAACCGTGGTGGGCGAATATCTGGCGATCAGCCGGCGGCGGCAGGAAGCGCGGGAGCGGGCGCAACGGGAAACGTTCCTGAAGATGGAAACCGACCTGCAGGTGGCGCATCGGATTCAGGAAGGGTTCCTGCCGAAAGATCTGCCGCAGCCGGCTGGCTGGGAGGTGGCCGCAAACTTCAAGCCCGCGCGCGAGGTCGCCGGCGACTTCTACGACGCCTTCATGCTTTCGCAGAACCGCCGCCTGGGCTTCGTGATCGCCGATGTGGTTGATAAAGGGGTGCCGGCCGCGCTGTTCATGGCGCTGGTGCGCAGCCTGACCCGGGCCTTTGCGCAGCAGAACTACTCGTTAAGCTGGACGAACGTCCTGGAAGATGATCCAATCGCCCGCATCGCCGGCAGCGTAAATCGGACGCGCGGCGGCAAGGGGGGGATTCCATCCACGGGAACCAATGCCCTGCGCAACGCCGTGTTGCTGACAAACAACTACATCGTGGAAAACCACGAGGATCTGAACATGTTCGCCACGCTCTTCTTCGGTTTGCTGGATCCGTCGAACGGGCAGTTGGCCTATATCAATGCCGGGCATAATCCGCCGTTTCTTCTGGGGCCGGATGGTGCGGTGAAGGCTGCGCTCAAGGGCACAGGGCCGGCGGTGGGCATGTTTCCGGCGACAGATTTCCGCATCGACTACGCTCAGATGGACCCAGGCGACATCCTGTATCTCTATACCGATGGCGTGACCGAAGCCCGCGCTGCCGACAGGGAATTTTTCACCGAGAAGCGGCTGCACGCACTCATCGGTCAGCCAGCCGATTCGGCGGCCGGTTTGTTGGCGCGCGTGAGTAACAGCTTGCGTCAGTTCATGACTGGTGCGGCGCAATTCGACGATATAACGATGTTGGCTGTACAGCGTCTTCCCGTATCCGCGAGCTAACATTCATATCGTCGCGTTGAGACGCCTGGGGCATGCCGTCCGTCGTGCGTGCTCTCGGCGCTTATTTTTGAGTGGGGATAATATCCCGACGGCCACTTGCCTGACCGACACTTGATTTGGGAGTAACCATGTCTAAGATCATCTCGGTTCATTCGTTTCGCGGGGGTACCGGAAAATCGAATACCACAGCCAACCTGGCCACGCTGTTGGCCGCTGATGGGCTGCGCGTCGGTGTGATCGACACCGATATCTCGTCACCGGGTATCCATGTGCTGTTCGGCCTCGATGAGGAGGACATCAAAGCCTCGCTCAATGACTACCTCTGGGGCCAGTGTGAGATCGAGCAGGCAGCGCAGGAGGTGACTGCACGTGTGGGTGCGCCGGTCAAGGGTCGGCTGTTTCTCGTGCCATCCAGCATGAAGCCCGGAGACATCGCGCGCATCCTGCGCGAAAGCTACGATGTGGGCCTGCTCAACGACGGCTACCAACGCTTGCTTGAGGAGCTGAAGCTGGATGTGTTGATGATCGACACGCATCCAGGCTTGAACGAGGAAACCCTCCTCTCCATCGCCATTTCGGATGCCCTGGTCATCATCATGCGCCCTGACTCGCAGGACTATCAGGGGACCGCCGTCACGGTGGAGGTGGCGCGCAAGTTGGGCGTGCCTCGGCTACTGTTGGTTGTCAACAAAGTGCCCAGCAGTTTCAACCCTGCCGAAGTCAAGGTGCGCGTCGAGAAGACGTATAACTGCGAAGTCGCCGGTGTCCTGCCGCATTCCGATGAGATGATGACGCTGGCGAGTTCCGGCATCTTCGTGCTGCGTTACCCGAACCATCCGGTGACTGCCATCCTGAAACAGATCGCGGCCAGCGTGATGCTTTAGGAACCGCGAGGAAGGCGATTATGGGAAGTCGGTCTGGTCTGAGAATTTGGCGGCGCCATGATCGCTAGGCGCGCCGAATTCACCCCTGAGTCGACTTTCAAGTCCTTTCTCGGCCGGTTGCTTAATATCCGGAGCGAAGAGTGGCCCCGCCTGGTGTTTCTCTACGGGATGGCGCTCGTCGCGCTCATCGGGATCGGCTGGGGCGAAACCATTGTGGTGGCGGCGTTCCTGAATCAGGCCGGCGTGCAGTTCCTGCCGTGGGCGTTCGTCATCAGCGCGGTCGCTTCCATCGGTGCGCTGTTCCTTTACACGGGCTTTGCCGATCACGTTCCAAACGACAAGCTGTTCATCTGGATCCTGGGCATCAGCGGGGTTGGCATCGTGGTTGGGCTGGCGCTGTTGAGCCTGCACCGGGCAGTCGGCGCCTATCTGCTGCTGTATCTCATTCTGAGCGTCCCGTTGGCCGACGTCTACAATGTCCACTGGGCGACTTACGTCAACAGCTACTACGACACACGCGCAGCCAAACGAGTCATCCCGGTACTGAGCACGTCGACCCGCGTTGCAGGCATCGTGGCCGGGCTGACCATGCCGCTCTTGAACCGTGCTTTCCCGCCGCCCGTCACGATCATGATCTGGCTGGTCTCGCTGGCGGTCATGGCCGCCATGATCTGGCTGATGCCGCGCGTGCTTAAGGACAAGCGGGCAGCCGGCCCCGGCGGAATGGCTGCCCTGACCCCGAAAGTGGAGCGACCCTCCTACTTTCGACATCTCCAGCAGGGCTACGACTACATTGCCGCGTCGCCCTTCTTGCGCTCGCTGGCCCTCGCTACCCTGTTGGTGACGATCTGGCTGGCGCTGATCAACTACCAGACGAGCGTGATCCTCCTCGATCGCCTCCAGTCCACGGTCGCCATCGCCAACTTCGTCGGCATCCTGAGCGCGATCGCGAACCTGATCGCCCTGCCGATCCAGTTGTTCTTGCTGAGCCGCCTGATCGGACGGGTTGGCCTGGGCAACGCCAGCCTGGTTTACCCTGCCGGAGCCGTCGCTGTGAGCGGCGGACTGCTGCTGGCGCCCGGGCTGCTGACCGCGTCGCTGGGATATGTGGCGCGTACGGTCTTCCGGACCACCTTCCGCAGCCCCATCGAGAGCCTGCTCTACAATGCCGTCCCGCTGCGTGTCAAAGGGCGCACGCGCGCGTTTGTCGGTGGATTGGTGACGCCGGTCGGTGCGATCCTCGGCGGTCTATTGCTCTTTTCGCCCCTCGTCCACAGCAATGTGGGGTTGGGCGTACTCATCGGCATGGCCTCGGTGGGCGTTTTGGCCTCGGCGCTGGTTGTCAGAAAGCATTACGCCCGGGCCTTGATCGCGATGCTAGAGCAGGAGGACTACTCTTCCCTCCTGTCTGAAGGGGCTTCCGCCTTGACGGCTGCCGACCCAGCCACCCTCAACTGGTTGAAGGACCGGCTCGCGGAAAGCACAAGCCCCGAACTCACGATCTTCATGGCGCGCATCATCAGCGAGGTCGGCGGGAAAGAGGCGCTCGCGATCCTGCGCAACGCGGCCCAGGCCGCGAATGATGCGCGTGTGCGGTCTGCCATCATCGCCGTTCTCGCCTCGACCGGCGCGCAGGGCGACCAGGTGCGCGATCTGTACGGTGAATTTCTGTCCGACGCGGATGCGAACGTTCGCCTCGCGGCCCTGGCCGGCCTGGCGGGGATCACCGGTTCAGTAGACGGGCGTTTCAAGGACCAGGTAAACGAGCTTCTGGCCGACCCGAACATCGAAGTCAGGGCGGCTGCCACCGCGTCCCTGTTAGGCTCGAACGACGCGGCGACTCGGAGTGACGCAGCCGCCACCCTGGAAGCCATGCTAACACAGGATGACCCGCACGCACGCGCACAGGGATTGCGGCTCCTGGGCCAGACCGGTGATCTCGCAGCGATCGGGAAGCTGATAACTTTCCTGAGCGACCCGGCTGACGAGGCCCGGCTCGAAGCTGTGCTGGCGATTGAAACTCTCGTACAGGCCGGCCTGACCGACGAGCTTCGGCCCGCGCTGCAAAGGCCGATCCAGGCGCTGCTGGCTGACCCGATCGAGCGCGTGCGGCAGGCGGCCCTCACGATTCTGGGTAGGCTGGGCACGCGTGAAGCCTACGTGGCGCTGCTCGGGGCGCTGGACGATCCCAGCGCTGCGATCCGGGCGCAGGCAGCCGACGCGCTGGTTGCTGCCGGCAAGGCCGCGATCGCGCTTGTACACCCGAAACTCAACTCGCCCGAGGCGCGCCTGCGCACGATGGCCGCCGTGATCCTGAGCCGCGTCGATCCAAAGCAGTTTGGCGCCCTGGTCGAGTCGCAGGTCGCGAACGATCTGTTGTCGATCTACCGCAACTACGCGCTGGTCGAGGCCCTGGCGCCCTGCGCGGGTATGCCCAGCCCGGAGTTGCTGCGCAGCGCCCTGCGCGAGCAGAGCGACAGTCTGCGCGATGGCATCTTCTACTTGCTGGGCGCGCTTCACGATCCCAGTGCTGTGCTGGTCATCAAAGACTCGTTCCACAGCGAGGTCGAGCGGGTACGCGCAAACGCGGCCGAAGCGTTGGAGGCTGCGACAACCCCGCGGGTCGCTGGACTCGTGGCGCCGTTGTTCGAGCCTGACCTGCCGCCGGCGCAACTGCTCGCCCTTGGCCAGGATGCATGGGGCATGACCTTTCCTGATCCCCCGCAGGCGATGCACGATCTGCTGGTGGATCACGACGATGCGTGGCTGCGCAGCGTTGCCGCCTTCAGCCTCGGAGAAATCGGCGCCAGCGCAGCGCCCGGTTCAGCCGTCTGCCTGCCGGATGGGCCAGATCAACTATTGGAACTGGCGGCGGCCGATCCTGCAGAGGCGGTGCGTCAGGCGGCCAGACTGGCCCAACGCCAGCTTGCCGGCCGGGATGGAACCGGCGCGAACCACCAGGAGGAATTTGTGCTGTCCGTCATCGAAAAAATCATCCTGATGAAAGAGGTGCCGTTCTTCCAGGGCATGACCGTCGAACAACTCAAGGTGCTGGCCTCGGTCTGTGAGGAGCAATTCATCCCGACCGACGGCCGCGCCTTCGAACAGGGCGATGCCGGTGGAACGCTGTACGTCATCGTGAGCGGCCGGGTCGCCATCGAGCAGCAGAAGCGGGCCAGTTCATCAGCCCGGCTGGCGACCCTGGGCGCGCACACCTATTTCGGTGAGATCAACCTGTTTGACGGCAGCCCACATTCGGCGGCCGCGCGTGCGCTACAGGATACCCAGGTGCTACGCTTGCGCCGCGAACCGCTGATCGCCCTGGCGCGCCAGCATCCCGACCTGTCGCTGGCGCTGATCAACGTGCTCAGCAAGGGGCTCCGGGATGCGAACGATCGCATCGCGGACCTGACGCGGAGCAAACCCAAGGAGTTACACAAGCTCTATGATGCCTTCGGATAATCTGCAGCCACTCACCTATACCCTGGCCGGATCTCCGGATGCCAATGCGTCTGAGCTGGTGGCGGTCGCTCCGCCCGCGTTCACCGCGATGGTCTGGGAGCGATTGGCTGCGAACGTAGCCCACGAACCTTCACTCACGCCGTTTCCGGCTGAGACATTGCGCGAACGCTGGGAGCGGGGCCACGCCGCGATCTTGCTCCAGGACCACGAGATCGCCGCGTATGTAAGCTTAGCGCCGGTTTTCGGCGAGGCGACCCGCCAGGAGTTGGCGTCCGTGCTTGGCGTATCGGGCCGGCAAGTGCCGCCCATCAACGTGTATGAATCTCTGACAGGCTGGACGGCGCCGGCGCTGCGCAAGAAGAACCTCAGCCTGCGTCTGCGCCAACCCTTGCTCGCGCGCTTCGATCGGCCCGAGTGTCTGTTTATCGGCTTCACTGCCGGAATGGGCGCGTCCCCGGTGCTCTCCAAGCTCGGCTGGCAGGTTATGCCCTGGAGCCAGATCGCTTACGTGGGGAGCATTATCGAGAACTCGACCGTGGACTGCGAGGGCGGCACGCCTCGCGGGTGGCACGTCCACGGCCTGAGGCCCTATGATGGCCCGCCAATCGGGTCATTCGGCGACCCAGGACAGGATTGGGCCGCGTTCTGCTACTTCTGGATCTCCAATGCAGGGCTGGCATTGGCCCTGAACGACCAACTTGCGGCCATAACCGGTGAGGATGTCTGCAAATGGCGCGGGATTTGGGGACAAGTCGTGGAAAGCGTGCTCCTGGATCGAGGATGGGTCCCCATCATACTCGATGCATAAAGCTGGTCTGACAGGTCAGACTGGGTCGTCGCGAAGTGCTAACGCGCGTGCGTGGCGGAAATGAGGCAAAGCGTGTACGTAAGAAAAAAACACCGATTGAGTAAGACAGGCGTCCTGGGACTGCTGGGTGCCCTGGCATGGCTGCTTGTTGCATGCGCAGGGCCGGCGTCGCGTGTTGCACCCCGGCCCGCGTCCACACCGACAGTTGAGCCGGCGCGTCCCACAGGACGCGGCGCGGGCGATACCCTGCGCATCCTGTTCTGGCAAGCTCCCAAAATCCTCAATCCGCATCTGACCACGGGTTCCGCTGATTGGGCTGCCGCGCGCGTGACCTACGAGCCGCTGGCCAGCTATGATGCCGACGGCAATCTGGCGCCGTTCCTGGCCGCTGAGATTCCGTCCATCGAAAACGGAGGGGTAGCGCCCGATGGCAAGTCGGTGACCTGGAAGTTGAAGCAAGATGTCCGCTGGTCGGATGGCGAGCCCTTCACCGCGGCGGATGTCCGCTTCACGTACGATTTTATCAAGAATCCCGATACAGGGGCCACGACCAGCGGGACATACAGCACTGTCGACAGCGTCGATGTCATCGACGACTACACGGTGAGGGTCAATTTCAACCAGGTGACCCCTGCCTGGTCGCTGCCCTTTGTGGGCGTCCAGGGCCTGATCCTGCCAAAGCATATCTTCGAGCCCTACAACGGTCCGAACGCGGCGCAGGCTCCCGCCAACCTGCTGCCGGTGGGGACCGGGCCCTATCAGGTTGTGAAGTTCAAGCCCGAGGAAGTATTGTTTCTTGGCAACAATCTGATCGAGACAAACAAGATCGTCTACGAGCCCAATCCCTTCTTCAGGGAGTCGGACAAGCCATACTTCAGCCGGGTGGAGCTCAAAGGGGGCGGCACGGTCAATGAAGCGGCGCGTTCGGTGTTGCTGGTGGGCGATGTGGATTACGCAAACAACCTCCAGATCGACGCTGCGTCCCAGCAAAAACTGGAGGCGGGCGGGAAGGGCAAGATTCTGGCTCCGTTCGGCGCCTTTGTCGAGCGAATCCTGCTGAACCGGACCGACCCGGATAAAGCCACCGCCGAAGGCGAACGTTCCAGCGTCCAATTCCCGAATCCGTTCTTCAGCGATCCAAAGGTGCGGCAGGCGTTTGCCACCGCCGTCGATCGGGACGCAATCGCTAAACTTTATGGTCCCACCGGAACGCCCACCAGCAATGTGCTGGTGTCGCCTGCCAAATTCCAGTCACCTGCCACGAGCTATGAGTTCAACCTGGACAAGGCGGCAGAGCTGCTCGATGAGGCCGGCTGGGTACGCCCCGGCGGGAACGGTATCCGCACCAAGGATGGCGTCAAACTGAGCGTCCTATTCCAGACTTCAGCGAATCCTGTGCGGCAGCAGACCCAGACGATTGTGAAGCATGCCTTGGAGGCGATCGGCGTGGACGTCCAATTAACCTTCTTCGACTCCAGCGTATTCTTTGATACCGATCCGAACAACGTCAACAACCGGCACCACTTTTACGCCGACATGGAGATGTACGCCACCGGCAACCGCAGCCCTGATCCAGGCGCCTACATGCAGTCCTGGACGTGCGCCGAGATCGCCCAGAAGTCCAACAACTGGACCGGCTTGAACAAAGAACGTTGGTGCAATCCGGCCTACGACGCCTTGTACACGCAATCTACGCAGGAGACCGATCCCGAGAAGCGCCGGCAGCTCTTCATCCAGATGAATGACATGCTGGTAAACGATCAGGTGGTCATCCCGCTGGTCCGCCAGGCTGACATTTCCGGGGTCAGCAACACGCTGGAAGGGGTGACGCTCTCGCCCTGGGACGCCGACCTATGGAACATCAAAGATTGGAGACGTGCGCAACCATGAAAATCGGATGGCTCAACAATTTGAAGATCGGCCGCAAGCTGACCATCGGCTTCGGCATCCTGGTCGCGCTGGCGTTGTTGGGCGCCGGGCTGAGCTACCTCGGAAGTCGCAGGGCAACACAGGAGATCAGCTACACCGATGAGGTGCGCGTGCCGACGGCCCTGGTGGCCTCACGCGCCCAGGCCGACCTGCTGCGTGTACAGGCCGATGTACAGGGCTACCTGGCGTTGGGCGACCAGGGGTTCCGCGACAGCTATCATCAGGACACTCAAGCCTTCGAGGATCACCTGCGCGACCTGATGGCCCTTGCGCCGAAACTGGAGCCAGCCGATCAAGAGCGCCTGCAACAGATCAGCGCCACCTATCAGCAGTGGTCCCAGAATCCCGAGCAACTGTTCGACCTGCGCGACGACCAGCTCGAGCGGGAACCCGCGTACGCCATCTTTGCGACGGATGGCCTGCGACGCGGCGGGAGTGTTTTGATCGACACCGGCAAGCTCATCGATGAGCAGGGCTTGCAAACGCCGACGGCCGACAACCAGGCGCTGCTGGCAGAGATGGCCCGCTTCCAGGGGTCTTTCAGCGCGATGCTGTCAGGCTTGCGCGGCTATGTCACGACCCGCAATCGCACGTTTCGGGGCGAGTATGAAGCGAACCGCGATCTCAACCAACTGGCCTGGGACAGTTTGCGTGCGAAACGGGATAGCCTGACGCCGCGGCAGCAAGCGCTGCTTGACAGCATCGCTGCCAATCGGGAGACCTTCCTGCAGCTCCCTGACCAGATCTTCGCCATCCTGGAGAGCGACCGTTGGCGGCAGGATCTTTACCTGTTCCGCAGTGAGGCATTGCCGCTCTCCGCGAGCATGTTGCAAACTCTGGCCGCGCTGACGACAGACCAACAGGACCAACTCAGCACGGATCTGGATCGGGGCAAACAGAGCCTCGCTAACGCCAACCTGCAGACGCTCGCGGGCGGAGCGATCGCGGTGCTGCTCGGTGTGCTGCTGGCGGGCTTTTTCCGGGAAAACATCGCCGGACCGATTCGCCGGTTGACCGCCGTGGCGCAGCAGATCAGGGCCGGTGATTTGGACGCCCGCGCCCAGGTCGAATCGAGCGACGAGATCGGTACCCTGGCGAGCGCATTCAACGGCATGACCGGCCAGCTTCAGGATACGCTCGATCAGACCCGAATGGAGAAGAAGCGCGCCGACGACCTGCTGCACGTGGTGATCCCGATCGGCGTGGATCTCTCGGCCGAAAAGGACTTCGACCGGCTGCTCGAGAAAATCCTGGTGGAGGCGAAGACCTTCTGCCGGGCGGATTCGGGCATCCTCTTTCTGCGCACCGAGACGGATGAACTGGAGCATGTGATCGTGCGCAACGACAAGCTCGCGATCAGCATGGGCGGGAGCGCGGGCCGCAAGGTGTCGTTCGCAGCCGTGCCCCTGTACGACGCGATAACGCATGCTGCGCGGGACCGTAACCCGGTCGCGCGCGCCGCGCTGAGCGGCAGGTCAGTTAATCTCCGCGATACGGCTGAGGCGGCGGAACTTGACTTCTCTGGCATCGCCGCTCAAGCGGACGACGCCTACCGTGCAGACTCCTTCCTGGCGATTCCGCTCAAGAACAGCGATGACCACGTGCTCGGCGTGCTGCAACTGGCCAACGCCCAGGCGCCGGAGACGGGCCAGGTGATCCCCTTCGATGCGAACCTGCAACAGATGATGGAATCCTACTCGTCCCTGGCCGTCGCCGCGCTGGAAGCCTACATCCGTGAGCAGGGGCTTCGGCAGGAGATCCAGCAACTGCGCATCGAGATCGACGAGGTGAAACGGCAGAAACAGGTCGAGGAGATCGTCGGGACGGATTTCTTCCAGGACTTGCAGGCGAAAGCGCGGGCGATCCGCACCCGCTCACCGCGCGCCAGGCCGGATGCGCCGGCAGATGGCGCCGCGGACTCGCAACCATGAAAGTAGACCGACGATGATAGCATTCGCAGACCTGCAGCGCCAACTGGCCGAACTGGCGCCGGTCAAAGGGATCGCGCCGGTGGACATCCTCCAACTGCCCGCGGCGGTGACGCCTGCGGTGAGGAAGATGATGCGACACGGGCTCACGCTCGCCGACCTGGCACAGGCGCTTGATCTGTCCCTGGACGAGGCGCACCAAGTGGGTGATCTGTTGGTCGAAAAGGGTTTCCTGACCAGCCAGCAGCAGGGAGACAGCGGCGATCTTGTCTACAAAGTGTACTTCGCGCGCATGCGCGGCCAGAATATTGCCGTCGATCTCTAGCGGGACGTTTGACCTGACGTAGGCCATTCGAGCCGGAGAACCTGAAAGTTAAGAAAAGAATCTGGTAATCCCGCCAGTCGCGCCACCACGTCGACACCGATTGAAATCGGTGCCTGATAGGGGCCAAGTGTGCTGAAGCACACTGGCGGAGGAGGAAGAAAGTCGATGGCCAAGATAATCTCCTTCAACGCTTTCCTGCGCGGAACCGGCCGGTCGCACTTGATCGCCAACATTGCGACCTTGTTCGCGGCGGACGGCCAGCGCGTCGGTGTAGCCGACCTGGACGATGCCGCCCCGACGCAGCATCTCATCTTCGGTCTGCCGGAAGCGGCGATCACGTTCACGCTTGCGGACAGCATGGCTGGGCGCTGCCGCGTCGAACAAGCAGCCTACGAGGTGACGCCGCAGGAGGTGCAGCACGCGGGGGGAGGCCTTTTCCTGGCGCCGCTCAACGTCGAGCCGGGATGGGCGCCGAGGACCGTGCGCAAAGGCATGGATTTAGAGCGGCTCGGCGACACCCTGCGGGATCTCAGCCAGACTTTGGCGCTCGACTACCTGTTGACTGACAGCGGCAGCGGGATCAACGAGCTCTCACTCAGCGCCCTGGCGACATCCGATGTTGCCGTGTTTGTCTTGCGCCTTGACAAGCATGACTATCAGGGAACCGCTGTCACGATCGATCTGGCCCGGAAACTTGAGGTGCCGAGACTGTTGCTCGTCGTCAACATGGCCGCGGCCAGCTTTGAGCGTGCTGAAGTCCGGGCTAAAGTCGCCGAGACCTATGGTTGTGAGGTAGCCGGGGTGCTGCCCTACTCGGACCAAATGATGGCGCGCGAAGCGTCCAGCCTTTTCGTGTTGGACTATCCCGCACATCAGCTCACAGCCGACCTGCGCAAGATCGCAGACCAGATTTGAGCGCGCCACGGGTTCGCGCGCCACGTCAATTTGTAGTTGATGCGTAACTATTCAGCCGGTCTGACGCGACCGGCAGTACCACCATATTCCAGCCGACCGCACCTGCGAGATCATCGCTGATCTGTATGCGCACACCGTGGCCGACGGCACCGTGGTGACCCCCAGTGCGCAGGTGGCCGCCCGGGTGATGCCGGTCGTGACCACCATTCAAGCCCATCTGGTACACACACCTGACCCGTGCATCTGGACGAAACGGGTATGCGCGTGGCAAATAAGTTGTACTGGGTCCACGTGGCGAGCACGGCGCACTTAACCTACTTGCTGGCCCATCCCCGTCAGCAGCGCCTGGCTTTGCTTGGTACACCGTTCTGGCCGCCAGGCGTGTCGGCTGCCGCAACTACCTGAACAGTTACCCGTCCGACAGTGTGCCTTGGCATCGCTTAACCGACCTGCTAGCGCGCAGCCGCCTCAGCATCGAAGAGCGTTTCCAAGGCCCGGAGATCGGCGGTCCGCAGGTTCTGAACTTTGCCGCCGCCCCGCAGCCACTTCTTGATCTCTTTCGATCCCACCACGGGGACCGTCGGTGCGCTTACGTCCAGTTGGACGCGTGGGTCAATGAAAACAATCCCCGGCTGTACCTCGACGTTTACATCAGGGAGCTTGCCCTTGATCCAGGCATCCAGCTTGGCGGCCTGGGCTTGCGCGTCTATCGTCGGGTTGCCCAATCCTTCCTGGGCGAAGATCGAAAGCAGCCGGCCCAGGCTGAGTTTGCTCTTCCAGGTTGAACCGGTCACCGCCACCTGGCCTGTCTGATCGCGCGTTGTCAACGTATAGACGCCCTGCGGGCTGAGCAGGACGTAGGGCACCGGCAAACTCCACGCGTAAAAGTGATAGCGGTCATCAAAACCCTTCATTCCTTCAGCAAGCACCTCATCCGGCCGGGGCGAGCGTCCCCAACGCCGCAGGTTATAGCTGCCGAACTGTGCGAGCACGAACCCCAGCACCAGGGCACCCAGTGAAGCCCACACGAACTGCTGCCGAAAAGAGGCGAGCATGCCGAGCGCCAGCACGCCGATCCCCGCCAGGCTGGCGATCATCCCCAGGCGGCCGCGCCGCTTGATGATTTTCTGGTTTGTTGTAACACGCATGGATGCAAAACTCCCTCACTCTTGGCTTTTGGCAAATACCAGGCAGGCGTTCTGCCCGCCCAGGCCGAACGAATTGGACATGGCGACGTTTACCGGTTTACGCCGGGCCACATTGGGCACGTAATCCAGGTCGCAGACAGGGTCCGGCGTGCGCAGGTTGATCGTCGGGTGGATGGTGTCTGTGTACACCGCCTGGATCGTTGCCAGCGCCTCGATGGCCCCGGCCGCGCCGAACGCGTGGCCGATCATGCTTTTGGTGCTGTTCATACACAGATTATAGGCATGATCGCCGAAGACGCGCTTGACGGCCGTGGTCTCCGCGGCATCGTTCGCCTGCGTGGCGCTGCCGTGCGCGTTGATGTAGTCCACCGACTCGGGGGCGACACCGGCATCGGCCAGGGCCCAGCGCATGGCGCGCACCGGCCCCATCCCCGTCGCATCCGGGATCGCGGCGTGGTAGGCGTCCGCCGAAACCGACTGGCCCAGGATCTCGGCATAGATGCGGGCGCCGCGGCGTTGGGCATGTTCCAACTCCTCCAGCACAAAGATCGCCGCGCCCTCACCGATGACGAACCCATCACGTTCGAGGTCGAACGGCCGGCTGGCGCGCTCCGGTGGGTCGTTTTGGAGCGACAGCACTTTCATGGCCGAGAAGCCGGCAAAGAAGAGCAGCCCG
The DNA here is from genome assembly GCA_963841825.1 of uncultured Chloroflexia bacterium. Taxonomy (GTDB): domain Bacteria; phylum Chloroflexota; class Anaerolineae; order CG2-30-64-16; family CG2-30-64-16; genus CAWJEL01. The sequence goes on along the minus strand of CAWJEL010000022.1, from coordinate 106,624 downwards.
ATCTGCGCTTCGGTGCCGCCCGTGAGCATGACATCCGTAGTTCCGCGGCGGATCAGCTCAACAGCGTCGCCGATGGCCTGGGTCCCGGCCGCACAGGCCGTGACCGTCGTCGAGAGCGGTCCCAGGCAGCCGTGCTCCAGTCCCACGTGAAACGCCGGCATATTGGCGAGCAGCTCGATGGCGATGTACGGCAGGAGTTTGGTGGTGCCATCCGCATAAAAGCGGCGGAGCGGATCAACCACCAGCTCGAGGCCGCCGACTGCGGAGCCCAGGAGCACGCCGACCCGTTCCATGTCCTCCTGCGTCCAGTCGATGCCGGCATCGGCCACGGCCTCGCGGCCCGCCACCAGCGCGAACTGCGAGCAGCGAGCCATCCGCCGCGCCTCCTTCGGCCCCAGGAACGCGCCGGGGTCAAAGTTCTTCACCTCGGCGGCCACGCGGCAGGGGAAGAGGTTGGGGTCGAATTGCGTCACCGTGGCCACCCCGGACCGGCCGGCGACGAAAGCCTCCCACGTGGCCGGCGCGGTGTTGCCCACCGGCGTGATCGCGCCCATGCCGGTCACCACGACGCGACGCAGTGGGCGATAGATTGCATTTGGACTCATACTGGACTATTTCTCCATTCCCTGCGCCGCCAACTCATCCCGGATCGCGCCCACAAGGTTTTGCTGCACACTCTTCTCAGCCATCCGAATCATACTTTGAATCGCTTTAACGTCCGAGCGGCCGTGGCCGATGATCACGACCCCGTTCACGCCCAACAGCGGCGCGCCGCCGATCTCACGCCAATCCACGCGTTTGCGCAGCGCCGCCACCGACGGATACAGCAGCGCCAGCCCTGGGATCATCAGGATCAGACCGGGGATCATGAGGATGACGGCGATCTTGTTGCGCAGCCCCGCGGTAAACTGGCGTTTGAGTGTCTTGGTCAGAAACGACACCACGCCTTCGGTCAGCTTGATAATGACGTTGCCGGTCAACCCGTCCGTCACCACGACGTTGGCCAGCCCTTTGCCGATGTCCTTGCCCTCGATGTTGCCGACGAAGTTGAGACCGCTCGCTTTCAGCAACGGATAGGTTTCACGGACGAGCGTGCTGCCTTTGTCCTCTTCCTCTCCGTTGGAGATGATGCCGATCTTGGGCTTTTCCAGGCCGAACATGACGCGCGCATAGGCGTTGCCCATGAGCGCGAACTGCACCAGGTATTCCGGCTTGCAGTCGGCATTGGCCCCGATGTCGATGATCAGAGTCGGCTCAGGCGCGGCCGGGTAGATGCTGCTGAGCGCAGGCCGCTCGACGCCGCGGATGCGTCCCAGGCCGAACAGCGCCGCCGCCATCACCGCGCCGGAATTGCCCGCCGAGGCGAAGGCATCCGCCTTGCCCTCCTTGACCAGCCGCATACCGACCGCCAGCGAGGAGTCCTTCTTCGCCTTCACCGCCAGGGTGTGCTCGGCCATCTCCACGACTTCGGAGGCATGCATGATTTCAATGGGCAGACCCGAGGTGTCCCCTTGCTTTGCCAGCTCGGCGCGTATCCGATCCTCCATTCCAACCAGGATGATCTGCGTCCCCCACGCGCGCGCTTCTGCAACCGCGCCCGCCACCACTACCGCGGGAGCCTGATCGCCGCCCATGGCATCTACCACGATCTTCATCGATTCATCCCTCCACTGTATAGCCGCCCAGGCCGATCAGCCCCGGCCCGGCCAATGCAGCGAGCACGATGCCCAAGTCGAACTGCACGACCTCGACCACGTTCAACCGCACCCGCACGATCTCCCAGAAACGCGCCGCCTCGTCGGGCGCACGACAGTGCCCCAGCGCGACACGTGCCGGCCGGTCACCGATGGTCGCGGCCAGGAGCTCCAGCATCTGGTCTAGCGCGCGGCGCTGCGTGCGAACGTAGGCCACCGGTTCCAACAGGCCGTCGACCGTCGTCAGGATCGGTTTAATGTTCAAGAGATCGCCCACCGCGCCGCGCAACCGGGGGACCCGACCGCTGGCTGCGACATACCGCAAGTTGGCTGGCGTGAAGGCCATGTAGAGCCGGGCACGGATGCCCGCCAACGCTTCCAGGATTGCCTGGCTGTCGCAACCATCGCGCGCAAGCTCGGCTGCGGTGATCGCCTGATAACCGGCCGCCATCGATATGTGTTGGGTGTCCCACACCCGCACCGGCACAGGGGACATCTGGGCCGCGATGACCGCGCTATTGAACGTACCGCTGAGTTGAGACGACACGCATACTGCGAGGATCTCATCAGCGCCGGCGGCGGCCGCTCGTTCGTACGCCCACGCGAACTGTTCCGGCGTGGGCTGCGATGTGGTGGGCAGCTTGTCGGCGGTCTCCAGACGGCGGTAAAATGTTTCGAGGGGCACTTCCGCCTTGGCGAAGTAGCTCTCGCTACCGAAATTAACGGTTGCCAAAGCCTCATCGATGCCGAGTCGGACCAGGTATTCGTCGGGCACCGAGGCGCTGGAGTCAGTGACAACGCGAACACGCATGCTTTGTTCCCCCGGCAAGCGGATAGTGGTGGCGAGCCGGACACCCCTGCGCGATTATAGCTATCCCGCGCGAACTTGAGCGTCCTCCGGGCAACGCAGGACGGCCGTGGGCAATAGGCAGATTAGACCACCCTATCCCTTCGCCTGACGTGAAGCGTGTGCCAGTATACGTCAGTTCCAAGCGGTTGACAAACATCGCCAGCCGTTTTGTATCAACTATGCCGCGGGTGTTTGACAAAGACCGCGAATCGAATATAATCCTACTTGTATTGCCCCCGTGGTGGAATTGGTATACACGGCAGGTTGAGGGCCTGTGCCCGTACCGGGCGTGCCCGTTCGAGTCGGGCCGGGGGCATTGAATACTTCTCTCCTCTGATTTCTGATTCCCCGAGCACTGCAATTTCGATGTTATTGAGCCAGGCCTTTAATTTTGGCGTGTTTGCTGGCGGCGCGCCTTGCTGCCGAATCGCAACCATATGGGGCACGTCCAGACGTTGGATGGTCGTTGACGCGCTCTGATGCAGATTCCGCGCGCAGGGCATTAACCTGACAGATAAACTCGCGGCGCGCTTTGTCAATTCCGCCACGAAAGCGATATAATAGGCTTCTGCCGTTTGAGACAGGTTTTGATCGAAGCTATGCTGTCGTAGCTCTGGTTATTTAGATTGAGCCTGGATATTAATCTAGCAGGAGTCACAGCGCATGTCCATCAAGGATCAACTGCTTGCGAAAATCAATGATCACAATGCCGTGGTTGCGATCGTGGGCCTCGGCTATGTAGGGTTGCCGCTGGCTGTGGCTTTTGCCGAGCACGGCTTCCCGGTGATCGGAATCGACGTGGACGCCCGCAAAGTGGCATCGCTGAACGACGGCGAGTCGTATGTGCAGGACATCCCGTCGGGACGGTTGACGGCCCTTATCGCCGGGGGCGCCCCCACGGTTGAAGGCCCACCGCCCGCCGGCGCCTTCCGGGCGACGACCGACTACGCCGCACTCGAACGCTGCGACGCGGCGATCATCTGCGTGCCCACACCGCTCAACAAGACCCGCGACCCGGACGTGCGCTTCGTCATCTCAGCCGGCGAGTCGGTGGCGCAGTACATCCATCCGGGTATGCTCGTGGCCCTGGAATCCACTACCTACCCCGGCACCACCGAGGATCTGCTGCTGCCGATGCTCGCGAACCGCGCCGTCGCCGATCGGCTGCATGTCGAAAGCTTCGAGGTGGGAACGGATTTCTTCCTGGCTTTTTCGCCGGAACGCATCGATCCCGGCAACCCGCAATACGTGGTGGAGAACACGCCCAAGGTGGTTGGCGGCGTCACATCGGCGTGTCGCGAAGTCGCGGTCGCCTTATATGGCGCGGCCATCGAGCAGATCGTGCCGATCTCGTCCACACAAGCGGCCGAGATGGTCAAGCTGCTGGAAAACACCTTCCGCGCCGTCAACATCGCCCTGGTCAACGAAGTGGCCATCATGTGCGACAAGTTGAACGTTGACGTCTGGGAGGTGATCGAGGCCGCAGCGACCAAGCCGTACGGCTTCATGAAGTTCACCCCCGGACCCGGCGTGGGCGGCCACTGCATCCCGCTCGACCCGTTCTACCTCTCCTGGAAGATGAAGACGCTCAACTACAACGCGCGCTTCATCCAACTGGCGGGCGAGATCAACAGCGACATGCCGCGTTACTGGGTGGAGAAGGCCGTGGATGCCTTGAACAGCGCGGGCAAGCCGCTGAAGAACAGCCGTGTGCTGGTGCTGGGCGTGGCGTACAAGAAGGACATCGACGACCTGCGGGAATCACCGGCGCTGGACATCATCGAGCTGCTGCGAGTGAAGGGCGCGGATGTGCGCTACCACGACCCCTACGTGCCGGTCATCTCGCACAACGGGCATGATTTGACCTGCGAGCCGGCCCTGGACGCCGCCCTGGCCGCGGCCGACTGTGTGGTGATCGTGACCGACCACTCCGTTTATGATTGGCCGGATGTTTTGGCGAAAGCCAGGCTGGTGGTGGATACGCGCCACGTGCAGCGAGGCTAGGGGGCAGGGTAGCATGGGAGCAGAGGAGCTGAGGGTCGGAGGAGCTGAGGAATCCTTAGCTCCCATGCGCGTCCTCGTCGCCGGCTGCGCGGGGTTCATCGGTGCGCGGGTGTGCGAGCTTCTGCTGGCGGCGGGGCACGATGTCACAGGGATCGACAGTCTCAACGACGCGTACGACGTGCGGCTGAAGCAGTGGCGGCTGGCCCGGTTGTTGAATCGGACCGGATTCCAGTTTCACCAGCTTGACATCGCTGAGCGTTCAGGGTTGGAAAATTCGGCTTTGGGACGCCAAACGTTCGATGCCGTGATCAACCTGGCCGCGCGCGGGTGTGCGTTACTCCGTTGAGAACCCGTGGGTTTACTACGAGGCCAACACCATCGGCACGCTGAACCTGCTCGAGTTCTGCCGGACGCGCGGGATCGCCAAGCTCGTGGTGGCGTCCAGTTCCAGCCTGTACGGTGATGACAGCCCGTTGCCTTTCCGCGAGGATACGAACACCGATCGTCCCTTGTCGCCCTATGCCGCGTCCAAGAAGGCGGCAGAGACGCTTTGCTACACCTATCACGCCCTCTACAATCTCGATGTGACGCTTTTTCGCTACTTCACCGTGTACGGCCCTGCCGGACGCCCGGACATGATGCCGTTTCGCCTGGTGCAATGGATCAGTGAAGGCCGGCCGGTGACGGTGTATGGCGACGGCACGCAATCGCGCGACTTCACCTACGTGGACGACATCGCACGCGGGACCATCGCCGGGCTGCGGCCGCTGGGTTATGAGATCATCAACCTGGGGTCCGATGCCCCGGTCAAGCTGGCCAACCTGATCAGCCTGGTGGAAGAGCTGGTGGGTCAGCGGGCGCGGCTCGAATACCGCCCGCGGCATCCGGCCGACGTGACCGCGACATGGGCTGACATCAGCAAGGCGGGTCGACTCCTCGATTGGCAGCCCATGGTCACGCTCCGGGCTGGGGTGGCTGCGCTGGTGGATTGGTACGGCCGCGAGCGTTTGTGGGCGCGTGATGTGAGCACAGCAGGATAAGGGGCACTTCACGAATGGATGCCAGTATCCTGCTTTTCATCCTTGTCGGTTTTGTGGCGCAACTGATTGACGGCGCCCTGGGCATGGCCTACGGCGTCAGCTCCAGCACCTTCCTGCTCAGCCTGGGGGTCCCGCCTAAGTACGCCAGCGCCAGCGTACACGCCGCCGAGGTTGTAACGACGGCGATCTCTGGGATGTCACACTGGCACTTCGGCAATGTGCATTTCGATCTGGCGAAGCGGCTGGTGGTTCCAGGCGTGATCGGCGCAGCGATCGGCGCCTATCTGCTGACAAAGGTAGATGGCGCTGTGATCAAACCTTACATCGCCATCTACCTTGCCATCATGGGGGTGGTGATCATTTGGAAGGCGTTCAGCGACGTAGCGTTGCGGCGGGTGCGCTCGTGGTTGATCCCGTTGGGATTTGTTGGTGGACTGATGGACGCCATCGGTGGCGGCGGCTGGGGACCGATTGTGACCACCACCCTCGTCGCGCGCGGCAACGAGCCGCGCTTCACCGTCGGCTCGGTCAACTGGACTGAGTTTTTCGTCACGCTTTCGCAATCGATCGTTTTTATGCTCACGCTGCGTTCGGGACTGCTGGACTATGGCAAGATCATCCTGGGCCTGCTGATCGGCGGCGCGCTGGCCGCGCCGCTGGGGGCCTATGCCGCCAAGCATCTGCCCAAACGACCTTTCATGGTGCTGGTGGGCACGCTTATTGTCGGGCTCAGCATCAGAACGCTTATCCTGACGGTTCGCTGATTGATCCAAATATGACGAGTTATCTTCGACCCTATCTCAAGCAACTGGAAGCTGAAGCCATCTACGTGATGCGCGAAGTCGCCGCGCAGTTCGAGCGGCCCGTACTGCTCTTCTCCGGCGGCAAGGACTCGATCCTGCTCGTCTACCTGGCGCGGCGGGCCTTCTACCCCGGACGCATCCCCTTCCCCTTGCTGCACATCGACACCGGCCACAATTTCCAGGAGACGTTGGCCTTCCGGGATCGGCTGGTGGCGCAAATGGAAGCGAAGCTGCTGGTGCGTTACGTCCAGGATGCCATTGACCAGGGCCGCGTGGTCGAAGAAACCGGGCCGACCGCCAGCCGCAACGTCCTGCAGACAGTCACCTTGCTGGACGCCATCACCGAGCTCAAGGCCGACGCGGCCATCGGCGGCGCGCGGCGCGACGAGGAGAAGGCGCGCGCCAAAGAACGCTTCTTCTCGCACCGCGACCGCTTCGGCCAGTGGGACCCCAAGAATCAGCGGCCCGAGTTGTGGAATCTTTACAACGGGCGCAAGCACCTGGGTGAGCATTTCCGCGTCTTCCCGCTGAGCAACTGGACCGAGATGGATATTTGGCATTACATTCAGGAGCAGGACATCGAGATGCCTTCGCTCTACTTCGCACACCGCCGCGATGTCTTTGCGCGCGATGGGATGCTGCTGGCGGCTTCGCCCTATCTGAGTCTGCTGCCGGGCGAGCAGGTGGCTGAGCGGCTGATCCGTTTTCGCACCATCGGCGATATGACGTGTACCGGCGCGGTGGAATCCTCGGCGAAGACGATCGAGACAGTCATCGCGGAGCTGGCTGCATCGCGTGTCACCGAGCGCGGTACGCGCGCCGACGACCGTCGCACCGAGACGGCCATGGAAGACCGCAAGCGGCAGGGGTACTTCTGATGTCCGGCGACCTTCTGCGTTTCACCACCGCCGGCAGCGTGGACGACGGCAAGAGCACGCTGATCGGCCGGCTATTGCTCGACAGCAAAGCCATCCTGGAAGACACCCTGGCGGCGATGGAACGCGCCAGCAAGCAGCGCGGCGATCCCTATTTGGACCTGGCATTGCTTACCGATGGCCTGCGCGCCGAGCGCGAACAGGCCATCACCATCGATGTTGCCTACCGCTACTTCTCCACCCCGCGGCGCAAGTTCATCATCGCGGATACGCCCGGTCACGTTCAGTACACGCGTAACATGGTCACGGGCGCTTCTACGGCGGAACTGGCGATCATCCTGATCGACGCGCGCAAAGGGGTACTCACCCAATCCAAGCGGCACGGCTTCCTGGCCGCGCTGCTGCAAATCCCGCACATCCTCGTCGCGGTCAACAAAATGGATCTGGTGGATTACGATGAAAGCATCTTCCAGGCCATCGTGGAAGCGTACCGCGCCTTCGCCAGCAAGCTCACCGTCCAAGACATCGCGTTTATCCCGATCTCCGCGCTGTTGGGCGACAACGTGGTCAATCGCAGCGATAAGATGCCGTGGTACGATGGGCCATCGCTGCTGCACCATCTGGAGCACGTCAACGTCGGCACGGGGCGCAACCTGGTGGATTTCCGCTTCCCCGTGCAGATGGCACTGCGTCCTCACCAGAACTTCCGCGGCTTCGCCGGGCAGATTGCCTCCGGCACGCTCACGCCCGGTGAGGAGATCGTCGTTCTCCCTTCCGGCAAGACCAGCCGCGTACGCGCGATCGCGACCTATGAAGGCGAGCTCGCGGAGGCCTCCGCAGGCGATTCCGTAGTCATCACCCTGGAAGACGAGCTCGATATCAGCCGCGGGGACATGATCGTGCGCCGGCACAACCTGCCGCAGACCGCCAGCCAGTTCGAGTGTACGCTCTGTTGGATGAGCGAGGAGCCGCTCAACCTGGACGGCACTTACCTTATCCAGCACACCACGCGCCAGGTGCGCGGCCATGTCGCCCAACTCAACTATCGCATCGACGTGGACACGCTGCATCGAGAGCCAGCCAACACCCTTCAACTCAACGAGATCGGCCGCATCAAGTTGGCCACCAGCCAGCCGCTCTTTTTCGACCCCTACCCGATCAACCGCGCGACCGGCGGCTTTATCCTGATCGATCCGTACACCAACAACACCGTAGCCGCGGGCATGATCCGGCGGCAGGCGCAGGAGTTGGCGGAAATCGTCACCCGCCAGCCAGAACGCCAGCGTTCGAGCAACGTGACGTGGGAGAGCACCGCGATCATGCGCGGGCAGCGTGAAGAGCGCAACGGTCACCAGGCTGCGGTGCTGTGGTTCACGGGCCTGTCCGGCTCCGGCAAAACCACCGTGGCCCGACTGCTGGAGCGCCGGCTTTTCACCTTGGGCGTCCAGACTTTCTATTTGGATGGGGATAATATCCGTCACGGCCTCAACGGCGACCTGGGTTTTTCCGCGGCCGATCGGCAGGAAAACATCCGCCGTGTGGCCGAGGTCGCAAAACTGGCCTTTGACCATGGCGCCATCGCGATTTGCACGTTCATCTCGCCCTTCGTGCGCGATCGCCAGTTCGCGCGGTCGCTGCTGCCTGAGGAACGCTTCATCGAAGTCTTCACAAAGTGCGACATCGAGCTCTGCAAGCGCCGCGACCCCAAGGGTCTGTATGCCAAGGCGCTGCGGGGTGAAATCGCCGAGTTTACCGGCATCACCTCTCCGTACGAAGCACCGGTAGCCGCTGAGCTGGTCATCGAGACCGACCTGGTCAGCGCCGAGGACGCAGTGGAACAGACTGTCGCTGAGTTGATGCGACGGGGAATCATAGAACGCAGATAACGCTGATATACCTGATTCTCCTGATGGGTTTTATCAGAGCTAATCTGCGAGTATCCTGAAGATCTGCGTTCAGGCAACCTGGGGAGGCTATTGTATGGAGGAGTTGCATGAACCTGGGGTGGTGTATGGTTTGCGTCCCATTCGTGAGGTATGTATGAAGGGAATCATCCTGGCCGGGGGGGCCGGCACACGGTTATATCCTCTGACGATCAGCATCAGCAAGCAGATGCTGCCGGTATACGACAAGCCAATGATCTACTATCCGCTCTCCATGCTGATGCTGGCGGGGATTCAGGAGATCCTGGTGATCAGCACCCCGGAGGCGCTGCCGATGTTCCGCGCGCTGCTGCGCGACGGCAGCCAATGGGGGCTGCGGTTGGCGTATGTCGAGCAGGCCACCCCGCGCGGGCTGGCCGACGCCTTCATCGTCGGCCGGGAGTTCGTCGACGGCCAACCCGCCTGCCTGATCCTGGGCGACAACATCTTCTACGGCCAGGGGTTACCAGCCAAGCTGCGAGCCGCCGCGCAGGTGGACGAAGGTGCGTTGGTGTTCGCCTATCCGGTCAAGGATCCCCAGCGCTATGGCGTGATCGAGTTCGATGAGACCGGCCGCGCCCTGAGCATCGAGGAAAAACCACAAAAACCGAAGTCGCACTACGCGGTGCCCGGCCTCTACTTCTACGATGCCCAGGTCAGCGAGATCGCGGCCAACCTCCGGCCCTCACCGCGCGGCGAGTTGGAGATCACCGACGTCAACCGGATCTACCTGGAGCGCGGTCAGTTGCGCGTGGACGTGATGGGGCGCGGCGTCGCCTGGTTGGACGCCGGCACGCATGAGTCGCTCCTCCAGGCGGCCAACTTCGTCCAGGCGGTCGAGGATCGGCAAGGCATGATGATCTCGTGCCCGGAAGAGATCGCCTACCGGATGGGCACCATCGGCCGCGACTGAGCTGCGCGCGCTGGGCGAGGCGATGAAAAGCAACGAGTACGGCCGGTATCTGCTCCGGCTGTTGGAAGAAGACGTGCCGAGACCCGATAACAGCTAGGACATGACCAAGGAGGAGCGATGCCAGGTGAGGAAGAAGCCAGCAACACATCGGCGAGTCAGTTTGATGCGAAAAGAGTGGCTGATTACTGGCTCACCGAGGCGAGGGAAGCTCTGAGCGTTGCAGAGCATCTGGTTGAGAAAACCGACTACTCCTACGCCCTGTTTTTCGGCCATCTCGCCATTGAGAAACTGCTCAAGGCCCTTTATGCGCTTCGGCTGAAGGAGCATGCCCCGCCGATCCACAACCTGCTGAGACTCGCTCGTACTCTGGACCTGAAACTGGACCAAGTTCAGACTGATGCCTTAATCCGGATCTCAGCCTTCAATATCGAGGCCCGGTATCCAGACATGAAGCGGGATTTTCGGCGCATATGCACGCCCGGGTATACCGCCCAACAGATGGCAGTCATCCAGGAGATGTTCACATGGCTCCAATCTCAACTAGCGTGATGAAAAGCGTAGAGCGCTTCTTGGAAGCGGCGCGGCAGCAGGCGCACATCGAAGCCGCCTACTTGTACGGGTCCCAAGCCGGCGGCACCGCGAAACCCTGGAGTGATATCGACCTGGCGCTCGTGTCGGCCGACTTTGCGGGCGATCTTTTCCAGGAACGCCTGACTTTGATGCGTCTGGCAGCCCAAATAGACGATCGTATTGAGCCGCATCCGTTTACACCTGAACGTTTCACTGTAAACGACCCTTTGGTAAGCGAGATTTGCCGTGCTGGCTTGCGGTTGGTCTGATCGAAGTTGACGCGGAACGTTCAACAAACGCCCTGAAATGCAAACATGACACATACAGGCACCTCCGCATTCCTCCGCCAGGCCCACCGCAACAACTGGGAGCAATACCTGGCGTCCCTGAAGCCCGGCGCGCACCAGGATTGGGACATTTGCGTCCTCACCGCCAGCGACGAACGCCAGGCAGAGATGTACCGGAGCCAGTTGGACTGGCGGCGCGAAGCCGGGCTGCTGCCGTATGGGATGCAGACCCTGGTGCTCCCCGATCCGGGCGGCCGGCGGATCGGCTCGGGCGGCGCGACGCTGAACGCCCTGGCGCAGGTCGCCGACCTCGTGGCGGAGAATGACGCAGGCCGGCTGGAGACCCTTCAACGCGTCCTGCTGATCCACTCGGGCGGCGACGCCAAACGCCTGCCCCACTGCTCGGCGGGCGGCAAGCTCTTCGCCCGCGTGCCGCGCGGGCTCCCGGACGGCCGCGCCTCCACCATTTTCGACGAGTTCCTTATCGGCCTCAGCGGTCTGGCGACGCAACTTCCGCCCGGCGTGCTGATCGCCTCGGGCGACGTCCTGCTGGTGTTTGACCATCTGCAGCTCAGCGGCGCATTTCGGCGTCCCGGCGTGATCGGTGTTGCCGCGGCGGTTGCCGCTGCGATGGGGCACAACCACGGTGTTTACGTCAGCGGGGACAGCGGTCACCGGGTGCATGCGTATCTGCATAAGCCCTCGGCCGAGGAACTGGCCCGCTGGGCGGCGGTGAGCGACGATGACACCGTGCAGATCGATACCGGCCTGGTCTGGCTGGATGCGCTGACCGCGGAAAAAATGGTGGCGCTCACCCAGAACCCGGCAGTCACCGCCGCCACCCTGAACCTCTACGGCGATCTGCTGATGCCGCTCTCTGGCTCTACCGTGTTCGAGGGATACCTGACGGACACCAGCGATGGACCCGCGACCCCGGCAACGCAGGCCGCGCGGCACGTGATCTGGGAGCGGCTGCGCGGCACGTCGTTTGGCGTGGAACGGCTGCAGCCGGCGGTTTTCGTCCACTTTGGCTCATCCCGCGAATACTGGCGCATGACTGCCGGCGATCCTGAGCTGGCCGACCTGTGCGGCTGGACTGCGCAGACCGCGGCGTGGGTCGATGCCGGCAAGGCGAAGGAAGCGCACCTGGTGCTGATCAACGCCGCAGCAGAAGGAGCGATCCTCACCCAGGGACTGCAGGTGCTCGTCATGGACAGCCGGCTGGGAGCCGCGGCGATGTTCGAAGGGGCGGCCATCGTGGCAGGAGTGCAGACCGGCGCGCCGGTGCGCCTGGCGCCGGACACCGTCCTGCACCAGATGCCGGTTGCGGGCGCTGCATTTGTGACGCGCGTTTTCGGCCTGGACGATGACCCTAAACAGCGCTGGGACGCCCGCGGCGCCACCTTCATGCACCGTGCCTGGGAGCGTTGGTTAGCTGAAGCTGGCATCGCAGCCGAGCAAGTGTGGCCGCACGCCGCATCGAACCAACGCACCTTGTGGAACGCCCGCCTATATCCTGTCGCGCCGGATCGCGAGGAAAGCCTGCGCCGCGCGCTGCCGCTGCAAGACCCATCCTCCGCCCCGGCCGGCTGGCTCGACGCATGGCTCGCCGCGCCGCGGCTCTCGTTGGCGGAAAGCGCCGCTCAGGCCGACGGGCCGCGACTGCTGGCGGAGCTGGCCGCGCTGGAGGACACCATCGCAGCCCGACGCTTCTGCGCCGCGGTGGCAGCAGAGCGGCCGGCGCTTGAGGCCAGGGCGCTGCTGGGGAATGTCCCCGCCGAGGTCGCCCGGCGCAGCCAACTCGCTGCTGTGGCCATCACCGCCGGTGATCCCATCCTGCAACTGCGCGGCCTTAAAGCCCTGGCCGTGGCCACCGGTGAACACGCGTGGGAAGATCGGGCGTTCAGCACCCTGGCGGCAATGATCGAGCATGTCACGTTGAAGGTTCCGGGCAGCGCGTCAAGACGCCACACCGCACTTCAGAAGGCAAAACCCTCAGCCCTCAGCCTTCGCCCGCGCTTCAGCCTGTCCGCGTGCGCGCGGCCGCACGCATCGACCTGGGCGGTGGCTGGACCGACACCCCGCCCCACAGCATCGAACGCGGGGGCACGGTGCTCAACGCGGCGCTCACCCTGCGCGGCATCCATCCCATCGAAGCCGAGGCTGCGTGGCTGCCGGAACCGCGACTGATCTTGGTCAGCCGCGATCTGGACACCACGCTGGAACCGGCTGACGTGGGCGAGGTGCTCGCCTATGCGCGCCCCGGCGATCCGTTTTCGCTGCACAAGGCCGCGCTGGTGCTGCGCGGGGTCGTGCCCATGGATGCCGATCCGGCAATGCCCCTGGCCGAGCTGCTGCGCGGTCGCGGCGGGCTGCGGCTGAGCACCGGCACGAATATCCCGTTCGGCTCCGGCCTGGGCACCAGCTCGATCCTGGCCGGTGCGGTGTTGGCGGCATTAGCCGCTCTCAGTTCTCAGCTCTTAGCGGTCAGCGGTCAGCAGTCAGCAGTCACGCCTGCTGCACAGGCGGACCAGCTTCCAGCTTCCAGCTTCCAGCCATCATCATCCCTGTTCGATGAAGTCCTTTGCCTGGAACAGATGCTCACGACTGGTGGCGGCTGGCAGGATCAGGTCGGCGGATTGACCGGAGGCATCAAACTGGTGAGTACGCCGCCGGGCCTGCCGCAGCGCATCACCGTGACGCCAGTGCAGTTGTCAGCCGATGTGGCCGCGCAATTGGCAAAACGTCTACTCCTGGTGTATACTGGGCAACGCCGTTTGGCCAAGAACCTGCTGCGAACGGTGATGGCGCGCTGGATGGCGCGTGACCCGGAGATGACGTGGATTCAAGGTGAGATCGCCCGCCTGGCGGTGACGATGCGCGCGGCGCTGCTCGCAGGTGACCTGGACGTGCTTGGCCGTTTGCTCGCTGAACATTGGACGCTCAACAAGCGCATGGATCCGGGCTGCACCAATCCGTTTATCGATGAGCTATTTGAGACCCTGGGGCCGTACATCTGCGGCGGCAAGTTGGCCGGCGCAGGCGGCGGCGGCTTCGTGATTGCTGTCGCCCGCTCGCCCGAAGCTGTCCCCGCGCTGGAATTGGCCCTGGCGCAGCGCTATCCCGGCACACCCGTCGAAAGATGGGAATCTGCGGTGCCCGAAGTCGGGCTGCAGGTTCACATCGGGTCATGAACAGAAAACTGTCTCGTCGTAGCGTTTGTGATTCGCTCCGAGCAGTTTGAATAAACACCCGTGGCGTTTGATGCCAAACATCAACGTCAATGGGCGGAGCGCGGGCAGCATCAGCCCTGCGCTGAGCGCTCATTCCAGCAAAATTTACACTCGGAGGTTTGATCGTGAAAACAGCTCTGGTTTGCGGCGCCGGCGGGTTTATCGCCGGTCATCTGGTGAAGCGGTTGAAGGCGGAAGGCTACTGGGTGCGTGGGGTAGATCGCAAGGTCCACGAGTTCGCCCCATCGGCGGCCGATGAATTTGCGGTCCTGGATCTTCGCGATCCTGGCAACTGCCGGACTGCCCTGACCCTGGACGGCGGCACCTTCGACGAAGTCTACCAGCTCGCAGCCGACATGGGCGGCATGGGCTTCATCCACTCCGCCGAGTGCGAGATCATGCATAACAGCGTGCTGATCAACGTCCACATGACGCACCAGGCCGCAGAGATGGGTGTGCCCCGCTACTTCTACTCCTCGTCGGTGTGCGTGTATCCCGACATGCAGCCCGGCGACCCGGAGATGACCGAAGCACAGGCGGTCCCCGCGAACCCGGACAACGAGTACGGCTGGGAGAAGCTCTACTCCGAACGGATGCTGCTGGCCTATGCCCGACATTATGGCATGAAGGCCAGGATCGCCCGCTTCCAGAACTGCTACGGCCCTGAGGGCACCTGGACCGGTGGCCGCGAGAAGGCGCCCGCCGCGATCTGCCGCAAGGTGGCCGAAGTCGAAGATGGCGGCACCATCCCGGTGTGGGGTGACGGCACCGCGGTGCGTTCCTACACCTACGTCAGCGACATGGTGGACGGCATCTACCGGCTGATGCACTCGGATCTGGAAGGCCCGGCCAATATCGGCAACCCGGAGTATGTGACCGTGAAGGAGTTGGTGGACATGGTCACCGAAGTGTCCGGGAAGCGGATCAACGTCGAATGGGTGAAGGGCCCGGTGGGGGTGCAGAGCCGTAACTTCAGCAACGAACGCATCTACTCGCTCGGCTGGCGCGCTCGCGTCTCCACGCTGGAGGGGATCCAGCACACATATCCGTGGATCGAGGCGCAGGTGCGGAAGGCGCGGGCGGGGAAGTAGCGATGATACTCTCTCCATGATCAGGTAGGGAGGAGAGAACCCATGCCGACAGCGCTTGAACTACCGCGAGATCAATGGACACCCTATCTGGATGCTGCACGCCGCCGCCCCTTGCCCAAGGGAATGAGTCCAGAGGAATGTCGCGAGCGAGACCGGCTGTTGATGCGCGTGCGCCAGGCCGCGGGTATGCTCAAGGCTCAGTTTGGGGTTCGTCGCGTCATTCTGTTCGGCTCCCTGGCGCACACATCTTGGTTCTCACGCGAATCGGATGTCGATTTGGCCATCGAAGGATTAACGAGCGACGTCTACTGGCGAGCATGGCGGGCAGTAGAAGATGTCATCGCTGACCGCGGGTAGATCTGGTTGAAATCGAAACGGCTACGAACTCACTGCGAGGCGTCATCGAACGGCAGGGAATAGAACTATGAATGCCGTCTATACGGAGTTGGCTGAGCGCATCCGCGGCGAAGCGCAAGATTTGGATCGCACGGTGCAGCGTGCAATAGCATCCTGGGCTCAGGCCAAGCGCAACTCCGATGAGGATGCGTATCTCGATTCTGTGGCCTTGAATCTCCACGGCTTCTATTCGGGCATCGAGCGTCTGTTTGAGCTCATCGTCAGGACGCGTCGATCGCGCCCTGCCCACAGGTGAAACATGGCACCGCAGTTTGCTCGATCAAGTAGCGCAGGATGTTGTGGACGTGCGACCGGCGGTGATCAATCAGAGCAATGCGCTGGCGCTGGACGAATTTCGCCGCTTCCGTCATCTCGTCCGGAACATTTATACCATGAATCTCGTGCCTGACAGAATGGCTGGCCTGATGACAGTGTTGCCCCACCTATGGCCTGCATTGCGCGCCGAGTTACTTGCATTCGCCGACTTCCTGGAAGTTCTGGCGCAGGCGAACTGATGCGCACAACCCCTTCTGAAACCTTGGGGGGGCGAGAAGCTGCTGGCAGTGGTGCCGGGCAAACGGATCAACCCCCTCAGTGGGTCAAAGGCCCGGTGGGCGTGCAGAGCCGCAATCTGCGACAACAAGCGCATCGACTCACCCGGCTGGCGCGCCCGCGTCGCCACGCTGGCGGGGATCAAGCGCACGTATCCGTGGATCGAGGCGCAGGTGAAAAAGACGCGGGCGGGAGAGTCGGCATGATACGCCCCATCGCCGGGGAGCAACCTTCTTGGTATTACCGTTGGCCGTGTCCTTCGTCGCGGGGGGCTTTTTCGTCACCTTCACGCGGGCAAGTCTGTTGGGCCGACAACTCCCGGCGCTGATCGCAGATGCGCGACCTACGGTTGAACGCGGCTGACCGCAACCGGGGGCAAAATCACAGGTCCCCCCGGATGGATTGCTGCACTGCGCCGGCTACGGGACCGCACCTGTAGCGCAGCTTGCGGCTGTAGCGGGCGTGAAAAAACCGCACCAATGATGCTGACGACAGACGCAGCGAGCGAGGGAGTCAGATGAGCGCTGGGACCAATTCAGTATGAAATTGCCGAAGATCGTACTGATCGTGATTGGCGTCCTGCTTCTGGGGGAGGCCGTCCTGATCGGGAGTGATGTCCTGGTGCGCCGCGCCGCGCCGCCCGCGACACCGACATCGGTCGCCGCGCGCCGCGGGCGGCAGCACCCCGACGCGGGTGGTAGTTGCAAGCAAGACGCCGGTCGCGACGACCGAATCGGTCGTCGCACCGACCCACACGCGTTTTGTGATCACACCGTTCCCGCCCCCCAAAGATCCGTTTGAGGCGGCGACGCGGGCCGTTGCGGCGACAGTGCGGGCGCGGAGCGGAGCCACGGCCACTTTGCTTCCGCCTAACATGATCGTGGCCACCAACACGCCGAAACCGTTCATCGTGACACCGACGCCGATCCCGGCCAACTCAGCCACGGCAGAGTACCGGGCGGCGCTGGCGACTGCGCTGGCCTTCACGACCGGAACGCCTACCCCGCCGCCCGGCGGGTTCATCGTGGCCACTGTAACGCCAGCTCCCACGCCGACAGCGGCGGTGATCGCCCTGGAAGATCTTCCTTCGCCTACGCCGACTCCTGGCTTCCCTGTGGAACTGGTCGGGAAAATCCTGTTCCTCTCCAACAGAAGGGGCAGGGTCGAAGTCTATGCCGTCAACCCGGACGGTTCCGGGGCAGCCCTGGTAACCAGCAGATGGCCGTACGACTTCGCCGTGGCGCGCGATGCTTACTCGGCGGATCGGGCTGGTCATGCATTCGCCCAGCCGGAAACCCCCGGAAACAAACAGTTGCAGATCTTCAGGGGTGACAACCAATCCAATGGGACGCGCCCAATGACCGCTTTCGACGCCGGCTCGGTGTCAGCGCCTGCGTGGTCGCCCACCGCTGATGTGGTCACCTTTGTGTCGAACGCGGACGGCAGCGACGAGATTTGGCTGGTTCAAAAGGACAAGTTGCCGGCGCAGCAACTGACCCGCAACGCTTGGGAGGTGAATCACCATCCCAGTTGGTCGCCGGATGGAAGCCGCATCGTCTTCAGCTCCAATCGCGGGGGACAAAATGAGCTCTGGCTGATGAATGCCGACGGGAGCGAGCAGCAGCCGTTGCCGGGCCTCGAATTTGAGGCCTGGGATCCCGTGTGGGTAAAGTATGCCGATTAGGCCGGAGACCACCGGGACAACTTCGGCGCGTCCGATCTGGTGGTCGTTTCGTAGACACCGGCGCCTGGGATGCGATCGCCGATGGGCTGATGAGCATCATCTGGCGGCCTTGCGCCACAAAGATGATCTGGCAATCTGGAAGCAGGACAGTTGAAGGGTGGAAACACGACCTACAGTTGCTGAGAGTAATCAACAGCATGGGCGAGATGATACCTACGATAGCTGAACGACGGGCGCAGTATATCACGTTGTCTCAACGTCGGGTTCGACCTGGTAGCGGCAGCAGCATAGCGCACTTACGACGGAGAACGATGATACAACCACTGTTTGACCTGCGGCAAGTGATTCGTAAGGCGCGTTTTCTGTTGGTCGGAGGCCTGGCAACCCGGCATTACATGCCGGAGCGTACGACCCTCGATACGGCTATCCTCGTGTTGGCAGGAGACCAGGAAGCCGTCGAGCGGGAATTGACCGCAGCCGGCTGTCAACAACTGGGCGTGCATGCCATCGGCGGCTCAACATGGACGTTGCCGGATGGGACGACTCTGGATGTGGTCGTTTCCGCTGCACCGTGGGCGCAGGAGGCGATCGAGCACCCGCTGCAAACTGCGGATGGTATTCCGGTGATTGCGTTGCCGTACCTTGTGCTGATGAAGTTGGTCGCGGGCCGTTCGCAAGACATCGCCGACAGCACCCGCATGTTGGGCGGCGCTGATGAGAACGCTCTGGCCGATGTTCGCGCCGCGGTGGCACGGCATAACCCCGGCGCTGTCAGTGACGTTGAAAGCATGATTGTGCTGGGAAGGCTGGAGTACCAATCTTGAACAGCCATTGGCTCGGAGGCATAGCTCACGCCAAGCCGCCAAGGACGCAAAGAGAAAAAACTTAGCGGCTTTGCGCCTTTGCGTGAGATCCTCCGTCTCTTTGCGTGAGCCACCCGGAGTTGTGCCCTTTGCGTGAGCTGCTCCTATCCAAGATCCACACCCGCATCGCGGCTGTGCTTGGGTGTGCTGCCGGCGTGTGCTAGAATATGGGCGAGGCGACTATGAGTGAACCCCGTACGGACTACGACAATCCCTGGCAAGAGGTGCTGGAGCGCTATTTTCGGGAGTGCCTGGCGTTGTTCTTGCCGCAGGCGCATGCGGAGATTGACTGGTCGCACGAGCCACTCTTCCTGGACAAAGAGCTGCGGCAGGTGACGCCGGATGCCGAGTTGGGGCTGCGACGGGTGGACAAGCTGGCCCAGGTGTGGCGGCAGGATGGTGCGGAAGCCTGGGTGCTGATCCACGTCGAGGTGCAAAGCCAGGAAGACGCGGTGTTCGCCGAGCGGATGTACGTGTACAACTATCGCCTGTACGATCGTTACCGGCGGCGGGTGGCGAGCCTGGCGGTGTTGGGCGACGAGCGGGCGGGGTGGCGGCCAGCGCGGTTCGGCTATGAGTTGTGGGGCTGCGAGGTCGGATTGCACTTCCCGACGGTGAAGCTGCTGGACTACCGGGCGCGCTGGGCGGAGCTGGAGGCGAGCCGCAACCCGTTCGCCGTGGTGGTGATGGCGCACCTGCGGGCGCAGGAGACGCAGGACGACCCTGAACAGCGCAAGGCGGCCAAGTGGCAGTTGCTACGCCGCTTGTATGAGCAGGGCTATGCGCGGGCGGACATCCTGAACCTGTTCCGGTTCATTGACTGGGTGATGGGGTTGCCGGAGGCATTGGAAGAAGCGTTGTGGCACGAGATCGTCGAGTACGAGGAGGCAAAGCGTATGCCATACGTGACGAGTGTTGAGCGGATTGGGATCAAGAAGGGGTTGCAGCAGGGGTTGCAGCAGGGGTTGCAGCAGGGTGAGGCACGGGGTGAGCAGCGCGGCGAGCGCAAGGGTCTATTCGATGGGATCACGCTGGGCCTGGAGCTGCGGTGGGGCGCCGATGGACTGTACCTGCTGCCGGAGATCGGCCGCATCGAGGACGTGTACCTGTTGCGCGCGATCCACGAGGGATTGAAGCGGGTCAACACCCCCGAGGAGCTGCGGCGGATCTACCAGGCGACGAGCTGATGGCAACGACCTCCCTGCCGTCTCACGCCAAGACGCCAAGGCCGCAAAGAAAAAAGGAATCTTAGCGGCTTTGCGTCTTTGCGTGAGCCTCTCGGCATAGCCCTTCAGTTTGCTCCTGATATGTGGGCTGACCGCTGGGGCCGGCGCCTGGACGGCTAGCGACTTGTTGTTCGTGGATTGATGCAGTATGATCGTGTCACAGCGTGTTTGCCTGTACGCAAAACAGGCTTTTGAGCTTGAGCGGCTTGGACAGGAGGCGCACGGTGATGCAGGAAATGGAAATGAACGCTCTGGTGAAAGCCGGAATTTTCCCCAGCAAGACCGAAGTGGTCAAGGAAGCCCTACGCCTGCTCTTTGCAACCCGGCCACAACTCAATGTCGAGGCGACGGGTTCAACTGTACAGAGAAGGGGAGATCACCCTGGGGCGTGCCGCTGAGATTGCGGGGATCACGCGCTGGGAGTTTGAGGCGCTCAAGAGGATCGACGGCTGATCTTTGTGCGCCGTGCGCAAACGAAGACCGCAGGAGAGTACCCCTCATGAACCCTGATCGCCCTGAATTCTATGTATTCATCGAGCGTGATGAAGATGGTTTCTACGTTGGTGAAGTCCCCCAGTTGCGCGCGTGCTATAGCCAGGGCCGGACCATTGATGAACTGATGACGAACATGCGAGACGTTATTGCCATGTGCCTTGCGGAAGAGCCGGCATACACCCCTACGGAATTCATCGGCGTGCAGCGAGTGCTGGCCTGATGGGCGCCCTGCCCATGCTCACAGCCCGCCAAGTGATCCGCGCGCTAGAGCAGGCGGGTTTCCAGGTGCAGCGGCAGACAGGCAGTCACGTTCGCCTCAAGCACGCAGACGGGAGAGTCGTGACGGTATCTGTTCATGCCAGCCAGGACGTTGGGCGGGGTCTGCTACGCAAGATTCTCAGGGATGCTGATATTACCCCAGCCGAGTTGCTGGCACTTCTTGACTGAATGGAATCTTAGCGGCTTTGCGCCCCTTCGACAGGCTCAGGACATGCTTTGCGTGTGCCGTTTTCGTATCTTTGCGCATTTGCGTGAGCTGACCCACATATCTCACGCCAAGACGCAAAGAACGCAAAGAGAAAAACCTTAGCGGCTTTGCGCCCCTTCGACAGGCTCAGGACATGCTTTGCGTGAGCTTTTTGGTATCGTTTGCGCCTCACCTGCACTGCACCTGCGGTGTGTGCAGGTGCAAGTGTTGCGTGAGATCCCGTGATTTTTAGCGGATTTGCGTGAGCTCCCACGTATCTTGCAGCAGCCGCTGCCGGGCCTCGACTTTGAGGCCTGGGATCCCGTGTGGGTGAAGTATGTCGATTAGACCGGAGACCGCCGGGACGACATCGACGCGATCGGCCTGGTGATCGTCAAGGGCCAGATCACGTGCAGCGAGGGCTTGGCCGAACGGCCGGGGTCAAAGCAGGAACGCGCAGGGTAGAAACTTGTCCTCGGAATTGATAAATGCGGACTACACAGATTCGAGGTGAGGGCTATGGAAGCACGACTTGCCTTACCAGTCAGTATCGAACAAGTGGCAGTGGTTATCAAGCAGATGAGCCAGTCTGACCGCGAGCGACTGCTCGACCTGGTACCGGAGTTGCGTCAAAGGGTTCCTCCCACTTCGCGCCGTTACGGGGAGCAGGGGTTGGCCACGGTTGAGCGCATGCGCGGGGAGGTTAGTCGTGCGTTGGGAGGGCAGCTCCTGTCGCTCAGCGAGCCGTTTCTTGGAGACCTGACGCTGGGGCAGTACCTGGAGTTGCCGGATGCAGAACGCGGCCGGCTGTGGGATGCCTGGGTTGAGATCGAACCGGAGGAGCTTGAAGAACTGGATGTCCACCCCGATGCGTTGCCTGCTCGATAAGGTTGCCGCCAGGCGCATCATGGAAGCCTTGTTCAAGTTGGCCAGCGCCCAGGAGTTGACGGTCGAGGAAATCCACGCGCTCGGCCTTTACGAGCGCGCCGGTTTTCCCGGAATGCGCCTCTTCATCGTGCCGCCGACGGATAATGTGCTGAAACGACTGGCGCAGGTCGCCGCCTATGCCCCGTTGATTGCCTTTTTCCGTCCTCGGGTAGAAGTCATCTTGCCTGCCCGCTATTTCAAACGCTGGGCGCGGCGACTGCGTGACCACGGCTTCTCGCGCGAGGACGCAGCCGTTCTGGCGTTGGGCACCTTTGGGACAAGTCGAGACGCCAGCATGCTTGGCGCGCATTATGTAGCCACATTCGATCAACCCATGATCAACAACTGGCGGATGCAACAGGCATCCATCAAGAAACGCCTGGCTGCCATGCGACCACATCTGCAACCAGCTTATCGCGCTGCTGCCCTGCCTGAAGTCGAGCGGCCTGAGCATATTCCCGAAGAGTCCCTGTCTGGCATTCAAAGACTCCATGAAGAAACTGCCAACTATGAGGTGTGACGAGCAAGGTCCGACACGCTTCCCACCCCCGATGGTCGGCGACTCCCTTCGGCCTCAGGACAGGCCATGCGCGAGGTGGCCGCGATTTGGCGCATACTGGCGGATGTGCGGCCGAATGTCATTCTGCACCGTGCCGCGCGCGTGGGAGACTTCGGCGCGATCGGCCTGGTGGTCGTCAAAGGCCAGATCAAGTTCATCAAAGTCACGTGCAGCGAGAGCTTGGCCGAACGGTCGGGGACATAGGCAGGCGCGCATGAACGCAGCTCATCCGATGCAAGATCAACTTCTTTCCAGAATCCGGGATCGTTCCGCGACCATCGCCGTGATCGGTCTGGGCCCTTCGACAGGCTCAGGACGGTGCTACGTCGGCCTGCCGTTAGCCGTCGCGTTCGTCGAGAAGGGCTTCCCCGCCGTCGGTATTGACGTGGCCGGCCGCAAGGTTGGCAGCAGGAGTGACCTATGCTCGCAGAGTTGATAGATCAAGCGATGGAGCGGGCTGTCTACGACATTATCGAGGGAGAGGGGACCTTTTGGGCGGAGATCCCGGGTTTCCAAGGGGTCTGGGCTCGACACCTCACGTTGGAGGGCTGCCGGCGTGAGTTGCGCGAAGCACTCAGTGACTGGATTGCTTTGCGTTTACGCCTGGGACTGCCGATCCCAATCGTGGCTGGTCTGGATCTCAACCGCGTTCTGCAGGCCGCGTAAGGTCATACCATGAGCCGGTTGACACCTGTTTCGTGGCGTGAGTTCGTCGAGCGCCTGCGCGCACTGGGTTTCGAAGGTCCGTTTGCAGGCGGACAACATCCACAGATGCGTCGGAGCGATCTGACGTTGATCCTGCCGAATCCGCACGAGGGCGAGATCAGTGTCGGCTTTCTGCAGCGGCTCTTGCGGCAGGCTGGCATTTCGCGTGAGGAATGGCTGGGGGAGTGACTCAGCGAGCACCGGCTCTCGTTTGTCGCAATTGCTGGTTCGGCGTGTCTCACGCCAAGACACCAAGAACGCAAAGCGAAAAACCTTAGCGGCTTTGCGCCCCTTCGACAGGCTCAGGACATGCTTTGCGTGAGCCTTTTGGTATCGTTTGCGTCTTTGCGTGAGCTCCCGTGAATCTTAGCGGTTTAGCGCCCCTTCGACAGGCTCAGGACATGCTTTGTGTGAGCCTTTTTCGTATCGTTGCGCCTTTGCGTGAGCTCCCGTGAATCTTAGCGGCTTAGCGCCCCTTCGACAGGCTCAGGACATGCTTTGCGTGAGCCTTTTTCGTATCGTTGCGCCTTGGCGTGAGCTTCTCGGCATCGTACCACCTTGGCGTGAGCTGACCTACCTGTCTCACGCCAAGCCGCCAAGGACGCAAAGAAAAAATCCTTAGCGGCTTAGCGCCCCTTCGACAGGCTCAGGACATGCTTTGCGTGAGCCTTTTTCGTATCGTTTGCGTCTTTGCGTGAGCCACCCGGAGTTGTACCCTTTGCGTGAGCTTGCTCCTATCCAAGATCCACACCCGCACCGCGACCATCGCGGTCACTTCGTCACGCTCAGTGCAAGGATCGGACTGGGCCCTTCGACAGGCTCAGGACGGCGCTACGTCGGCCTGCCGTTAGCCGTGGCCTTTGCCGAGAAGGGCTTTCCCGTGGCCGGCATTGACGTGGACGGCCACAAAGTGGCCACGTTGAACCGCGGCGAGTCGTAAGTGCAGGATGTCCCGTCGGCGCGATTGCCACGATGCATGCTCACATCGCAGATCATCGCCGCGTACACGTGATCAGGAGCTGGAAACGTGCCGGAAATCTGCCGCTTTCTTGGCATCATCATCACCCTCAACTATAATGACCACGCGCCGCCCCATTTTCATGTGCGGTATGGTGGACAGAAGGCGATCGTTGGCGTTCGGACGTTGACTGTCTTACAGGGTCGGCTATCGCCCCGAGTCTTGGGGTTGGTGGTGGAATGGGCCGCGCTGCATCAAATGGAGTTGATGGGCAATTGGGACCTGTCTCGCCAGCAGGCGCCCCTGCACGGCATCCAGCCATTGGAGTGAGAGCGATGTTGATAGATATCACGGCGGTTCGGCCCCTTGAAGACTACCGTCTGCAGTTACGTTTCGAGAATGGCGTCGAAGGACAGGTTGACGTTGCGCAACTTGTCGCCCTTACCGGCGTCTTCGCACCACTGAAGGACCGCAGCTACTTCACCCAGGTCCGCGTCGATCCGGAATTGGGCACGATCTGCTGGCCGAACGGCGCTGATCTGGATGCGGATGTGCTCTATTCCCTGATCACTGGCGAACCATTGCCCGTATTCGAGGAAACAACCTCACTCTTCGCGTGACAGGGCCGTCGAAGGAAAGGGCGCCGACGGACTGCGCTGGCCGCCGGAGATCGCTCCTGCCGGGGATCGGCCGCATCGAGGACGTATACCTGTTGCGCGCGATCCACGAGGGATTGAAGCGGGTCAACACCCCAGAGGAGCTGCGGCGGATCTACCAGGCGACGAGCTGACGGCAACGACCATCCCTGCCGTCGCACACACAGACGCCAAGGACGCAAAGAGAAAAACTATGCGGCTTTGCGCCCCTTCGACAGGCTCAGGACATGCTTTGCGTGAGTTTCTCGGTATCGGAGGTCTCGATAATGGCACAAACAGCGCTCGACCTCTCTCCGCAACAATGGCGAGCCTACCGGCCGGGTCAAGCGGCTGAAAGTCACGACCCTGACCAGTTGAGGCGCTCGGAACGTCGTCGTCAACAAGGCTGGCGCGTCGCACGCCAGGCCGCCAGGTTGCTGCGGAATGAATTCGGCGCGGTCAAGGTGGCCGTCTTCGGCTCCCTGATCCATGACGACTGGTTCACGCAGTGGTCAGATATTGACCTGGCTGCCTGGGGAATACCGGCCGAACGTTTTTACAGCGCTGTGGCGGCAGTCACTGGCCTCAGTCCAACCTTCCGGGTGGATTTGGTTGATCCTGAAGCTTGTCGACCCTCTTTGCGTGCCACTGTGGTGCGCGAAGGCGTTGAGTTATGAGTGAACGACTGCTCCGTTTAGCCGCGCGTATCCGAGACGAGCTTGCGGAACTGGACCGAGTCGCCGACCGTGTGGCAGCGGGGTGGACTCGTGCGCTTCGAAATGCGGATGACTACTACCTTGATGGCGTCGCGCTCAATCTGCATGGCTTCTACAGCGGACTGGAGCGCATCTTTGAGCTGATCGCTACCAAGATTGATGCCGCAAAGCCAAAGGGCGAAAACTGGCACCAGGTCCTTTTGCACCAGATGAGCGTTGAGATGTCCGGCCTACGACCGGCAGTCATCTCCCAGAGCACCTATCATCGTCTGGATGACTATCGAGGGTTTCGGCACGTGGTACGCAACGTGTATGCGTATAACTTCGAGACGACCAAGCTCGAGAAGTTGGTGACAGACCTGCCCGCGACGCTGGCGCAGGTGCGAGGCGAGTTGTTGGCCTTTGCCGAGTTTCTAGAGCAACAGGGTTGAGAACAGGCTTCGATCGGGAGACCAGTTGGAGAGGAACTTCGAGAAGTGCGTCGAGGCGGTGAAGTTTTTTGAATCTTGGCGACTGTGCGTGGGCTGACCCGCATGTCTCACGCCAACCCACAGGGGGCCTTCGGCTCGACGCCAAGGACGCAAAGAGAAAAACCTTAGCGGCTTTGCGCCCCTTCGACAGGCTCAGGACATACTTTGCGTGAGCCTTTTGGTATCGTTTGCGTCTTTGCGTGAGCCACCCGGAGTTGTACCCTTTGCGTGAGCTTGCTCCCATCCAAGATCCACACCCGCACCGCGACCATCGCGGTGATCGGTCTGGGCTACGTTGGCCTACTGTTGGCCGTCGCCTTCGCAGAGAGGGGCTTTCCCGTCACATTCGTTGCGACTCAGTGCAGGCTCTGGCATTGACGTGGACGGCCGCAAGGTGGAAACACGCTACCAGAGGAAGCCCTATGTACAGAGAGCGTGATAGTTGTTGGAGTACGAAAATGCATGAAAAAGAACCAGCTCATCAAACACTTAAAGGCGCACGGGGCAATCCTCCTTCGTGAAGGTAGTCGGCACACCATCTACAGGAAAGGTCATTTAAAGACCCAGGTGCCCCGACACCAAGAGATCGTTGACGAGCTGGCCCGCAAAATCTGCAAAGACCTGGATATTCCGTTTGTGAGGTGACTGAGCCATGAAGTATCGCGGTCTGTGATTAAGAAGTCCACTGACTGGTGGATCGGTTGGTTGGTGGATCTGCCCGGTGTGAACGTGCAGGAGCGGACTCGTGACAAACTGATCGAGTCACTGCGCATTGGGGCGCAAGAGATGCTGGAGACGGAGGTGCCGTTCGAGACAGAAGGATGGATGACTACCGTAGAGGTGCCTCTCGCAACGTGGATGTCTGAACCGGCCTCGGCCTAAGGTGGAGAGCTGGGTGCCCGGCGTTCATTCAGTGACGCTCCGCGACGTGACCGAGCGGCCCGAGACGATCGAATGTGGCAGCAACATGCTTTCGGGCTGCGAGCCGGAGTCGATCCTGCGCTGCGTTGAGGCCGGATTGGCGCAGGGCCGTGATTGGCAGCCGCCGGCCGAGTACCTGGATGCGGACGTGTCGAGCAAGGTGGTCAAGATCGTGCTGGGGTATCATTATGACGCGTGGTAGAGGGTGAGAAGGTGGGAAGATGATAGAGGAGCGATCGGCGTCGAGTAGCCGATTTCGACATCTACGGAGTTCCATCTCAACCTCTCAACCTCACAGAGAGCCGGCGGATGGAGCGGCTGTGATATAATCCAAGATGAGAGTGCAAATTGAGGCGCTGCGCCAGGATGTCTCCTATTCCTTCGAAGGCAAGTGACGGTGGTTCAAAGGATAGGTTATCCCGAATATCGGCCATTGTTGGTGTAGACTATCCCAGGGTTCACATGGTACGTCGGATTCGAATGATGGGGAGGGATGCTGTAATGGATACGAGCTTTGCGATAGCAATCGAGCCATTGGTTCGACGACAAATCTTTGTCACCGAGGAACAAGCCGCGCGCGAGTTGGTGCGGGACTACGTGCTGCGCCAGGTCGCATCGTTGCAGCGGGAGGTGGCCCGCTTCGAGCGCAAGTATGGCATGCATTTCGAGCGGTTCGGCGAGTATCTGCACGAGCGTTCCATCCTACTGGAAGCCAGCCCTCTGGAGTCGGGCCAGCGACAGGCCCTCGGCCAAGCCGTGATGCGGGAAGAGGATGATTGGCTGGATTGGAAGGCGGCCCAAGAAATGCTGGAAAGCTGGCTTGGGGTGCGCCGCGAGGTGGCCGCGTGACATCTCTGCCATCGCTGCTTGGAGCACTGAGCGCAGCGATCCAGGCGCAGCCCTTGTGCAAACGGGTGACCGAAATCGAAACTCGGGAGTTCGCAGCCGATCAATTCATCTTCAAAATCAGGGCAGAATTCACCCGCAAGACAAGCTTCCAGACACGCATCTACTTCAACCGGGGCCACATCGATTACGCCTATCAGCTATTTGCCGACTTCCCGCTGCTGCGCTGGGATAACAAGGAGGAATTCCGTTCCATCGAGACGTATCCACACCACCACCATGATGCGCAAGGTGACATCGCCCCTTCCCCGCTTACTGGCGACCCGAGCGTCGATATCCAAGCGGTGTTAGTGATCGTGTCGGAATTCCTGTCTGCATACGAACCTGAATGATGTCCGACATCGCCATCCGCGCTGAGAACGTAGATGTGGCCAACGACCAGGTACGCTTTCTGGCGCCGCTCGACTTCTTTGATTTTGTGGCGTTGGAGCGGTGGCGCTCTGCGCCCTGGTCGGCTAGCGGCACGGTGCAGGAGGAATGCTGTATCTTCCACGTGCCCAACGTGACGCTCTGCGACGTGACCGAGCGGCCCGAAACCATCGAGTGCGGCAGACCCACCGCGGCGGACGACGACTTACCCGCCCTGGAGCCGGCGGTCATCCGGCGGATCCAGCAGGCGTGCGCGTGGGAGACTTCGGCGCGATCGGCGGGTGGTCGTCAGAGGCCAGATCAAGTTCATCAAAGTCACGTGCAGCGAGAGCCTGGCCGAACGGCCGGGGACGTAGGCAGGCGCGCATGAACGCAGCTCACCCGATGCAAGATCAACTTCTTTCCAGAATCCAGGATCGTTCCGCCGTCGCGGCGGTGGTGGGGCTGGGCCCTTCGACAGGCTCAGGACGGCGCTACGTTGGCCTGCCGTTAGCCGTCGCGTTCGCCGAGAAGGGCTTCCCCGTCACATTCGTTGCGACTCAGTGCAGGCTCTGGCATCGACGTGGACGGCGGCAAGGTGGCCGCGCCGAGCGGGACATGACGCTGGCCGCGGCGGACTGCGCGCTGGTGGTGACGGATCATTCGTGTCATGATTGGATTGCGATTCGGCAGAGGGTAGCGCTGATCGTAGGTAGACGACACGAAGCCAACTGAATGCAATCAATCACGTGAGCACGACATGGGCAATCGTGAAATTTACTGGACGGGAAGTGGTCTATGCCAGAAATTGCGCGCTTCTTGAGGCTTATCCTCAGCATGTATTGGGAAGCCGGTGATCCGCATTCGGTTTCTCATTTTCACGTTCGGTACGGTGAATACAAGGCGGTCTATGGGATTGACCCGATTGTACAACTGGCCGGCGCTCTGCCTCTCCGACAGCAGCGCCTCGTAGAGGCTTGGGCCGAGTTGTACCAGGAGCCACTCAAGGAGAACTGGCGTCTTGTAGAGCAAGGCAAGATGCCATTCAAGATTCAGGGCCTTGTGTAGGGGGTTGTATGATACATCCATTGTATGACGTGACCGATTTTACGATCGTGGGACCCTATACTTTGCGCGTGGTATTTGACGATGGCGTGGAACAGACGATCAATTTAGAATCTGTGCTGTACGGCGAGATGTTCGGTCCGCTCCGTAACCTGCAGGTGTTCAACCAAGTGCATCTGGATGACGAGGTGCGAACGCTGGTATGGCCGAACGGCGCCGATTTCGATCCCTGGACACTACACGAGTGGCCCAGGTTTGTGGAGGCGTTGAGCACGCGCGCCCAGGCATGGGCTGCTGATCAACTTCGGTGAAGCGCGCATCAAGGACGGCATCCAGCGTATCGTCAACCAACTGCCGGAGTAAGCCTGCCCCGAACCCGCCGTCGTCCCAGCAAGACCGTGAAAATAGAGACCTCTGCGCCTTTGCGTGAACCACCCGGAGTTGTGCCCTTTGCGTGAGCTGCTCCTATCCAAGATCCACACCCGCACCGCGACCATCGCGGTCACTTCGTCACGCTCAGTGCAAGGATCGGCCTGGGCCCTTCGACAGGCTCAAGACGATGCTACGTCGGTCTACCGCTTGCCGTCGCGTTCGCCGAGCGGGGATTCGCCGTCACATTCGTTGCGACTCAGTGCAGGGGTCGGCATTGACGTGGCCGGCCGCAAGGTGGCCGCGCTGAATTGCGGCGAATGCATGTGCAAGGATAGTGCCATCGGGCAGGCAGGCGCGTGTGGCCGGAATCGCGTACCGTTCACCGACCGAACGATCCTCTGCGGTGTGCCGTCTGCGGTCACTTCGTCACTGCGATTGAGTACCGTAGGTTTGTTGAAGGGTTGAAGGGCTGAATGATTGAGGTGGATTGAAATGATGACACTGACTGTTCACTTGCTGTTGTATCCCGAAGAGACGTGGTATGTGGCACACTGCCTGGAATTCGACCTGGTAGCTCAAGGGGAAGCGCCGTTGGCAGCTTTCAAGAACTTGCTGGATGCAATCGAGGTACAGGCCGCTTACGCCCAGGAAATAGGTGACTGGAGCCAGTTGTTCGTACCCGCCCCCCCTGAGTACTGGCAGCTTCTTCCAACGGCAGAGCCCTACCGACCAGGCGCCAATGGCTGGCGTTTGCCTGCGATCCTCTCGGGCGTCGAATGCGCCATGGTGAAAGGCTGAGCCGTGGATCAACCGATCCGCTATCGGGCGTTGCTGGAATTGGCGCAACGTTATGATGTCTACGAGGATTCCCGGCGAGGCAAGGGAAGCGAACGGCTCTGGATCCGACAGCTTCCAGATGGCAGTAAACGGTCCATCCCAGTAACGTGTCACAGTACGAGCGATCTAGTGGGTGTTGGGCTGGTCAAGGCAATCCGGCGTCGCTTGCTCCTGACCGAGAAGGATGGCGTCACGGATGAGGAATTCTATGCCAGAAAGTAGACAGGCCTGCTGGTCCGACCGTGATCCAGTGCCTGTGGGCAGAGAAGTGGACATCACCTTTGCGTCTTTGCGTGAGCTCCCGTGAATCTTAGCGGCTTAGCGCCCCTTCGACAGGCTCAGGACATGCTTTGCGTGAGCTTTTTTCGTATCGTTTGCGTCTCTGCGTGAGCCACCCGGAGTTGTGCCCTTTGCGTGAGCTTCTCCTATCCAAAATCCACACCCGCACCGCGACCATCGCGGTCACTTCGTCACGCTCAGTGCAAGGATCGGCCTGGGCTACGTTGGCCTGCCGCTGGCAGTCGCCTTCGCTGAACGCGGCTTCCCCGTGGTCGGCATTGACGTGGACGGCCACAAAGTGGCCGCGTTGAACCGGGGCGAGTCCTACGTGCAGGATATCCCAACGGCTAGGCTGGCGAGGGTCAGGGGACAGGAGTCAATCGAGGGAGGATATTCAAATGACTGTGCAAGCAGCAAGCGGTTCATCTGTATTTCAAAAGACCATCGAGGATGTGGAAAGTCTACCGGTTGATGACCAACTGCTGCTGGTCGAGATCATCAAACAACGTTTGATTCAGCATCGTCGCGCCGAACTCACGACCGTGATCACAGAAGCGCGTGAAGCCTACCGGATCGGCAATGTGCGTCGAGGTACTCCCGAGGATCTGCTGAAGGAACTGGAGGAGTTGGACGAGTGAGCAGCGCTGATCTGGAGTCCGCATTTCACTCGAACGTTGCGCCGAACGATCCGTCAGAATCCTCAGCTACACCAGTTAGTCGGGATCACCCTTCGCCAGCTTGCCGATGATCCATTCCATCCCTCGCTACACAGCCATAAGCTAAAAGGCAGTCTAGCAGCCTGTCGGAGAGACCGTGGTCTCCGACAGGCTGCTAGATCAACGTATCATTAGGCTCATTGTCTGCTGAACCGGCTATCGTCGCAGCAAGACGGTGACGCTTTTTGAATCTTGGCGTCTTTGCGTGAGCCTTTCGTCATCGTTGCGCCTTTGCGTGAGCTTCTCGGTATCGCACCGCCTTGGCGTGCGCTGACCCGGATGTCTCACGCCAAGCCGCCAAGTACGCCAAGAGAAAAAGGAAATCTTAGCATCTTTGCGCCTTTGCCGCGGTGAGTCGTATTGAGCGTCGGTACGTTTGGACGGGTGGCCCTGTGGTGTGGTGGGGAGGCATTAGCATAAGAAGGAGCCTGGAAATGACACAAGCAAGTTCGCAGATTCTCGAAGTCGAGCGAGGCGTATGGATCAGCGAGCAGTGGTTGCGGGAAGCGGATCTCGGACAGCGCATCCGGGTCACGGTCAGGCCGCGAGAAATCCGTATCCTGGATATTTTACCGGAAGATACAGGCGAGCAGGAACAGCCTTCTGAGCAAGGGTGGCAGATGCTACGATCCCTAGGGGTGGATGCCGAGCCGGGACGTCTGCCGAACGCTGCCACGGGACACGATCGCTATCTCTACGCCAAAAACCGATGAAGCGAGTTTTCGTAGACACCAGCGCCTGGGATGCGATCGCCGATGGGGCTGATGAGCATCACTTGGCGGCCTTGCGCCACAAAGAAGAACTGGCAGGCCAATACAGCCTGGTGGTGACCGACTACGTGCTGGACGAGTTGTACACGCTCCTGCTTATGAACGCCGGTCATCAACGGACCGTGGCCTTCAAGGGCCAATTGGATGCGCTGGCACGGGAAGGCGTTCTCGAAGTTGTCTGGGTGAGTCAGGAGATCGCGGCCCAGGCGTGGCAGGTCTTTGAGCGGTTCAACGTGGACAAAGAGTGGTCTTTCACCGACTGTATATCGTATACGGTGATGAAGCGGCTGGGCATCAATGAGGTCTTTGCCTTCGACCATCACTTTGCCCAGATGGGGTTTGTGTGCCGGCCATAGCCAGCCCGAATTTGTCATCCTCACTGGTCGAGTGTGCTATTGGTCTTGACGATACCCCGCAGAGATGAGCAACCTGGCTGGTATCGCTTGGCGCCTTTGCGTGAGCTCTCGTGAATCTTAGCGCCTTTGCGCCGCTATTATCATGACTTGATCGGCTTCAACGGCCGCCTGGATGAGATTCAGGCCGCGGTGCTGCGCGCCAAGCTCCCCCACCTGGAGGCCTGGAACGAGCAGCGCCGGACGCACGCCGCGTTGTACACCGAATTGCTTAAGGACACGCTGGTGATCACCCCCGTCGCAGCGCCCGGCAACCTGCCCGTCTACCATCTCTACGTGATCCGCGCGCCGGAGCGCGACGCCTTGCAGACCTGGCTGGAGGAGCGAGGGATCGGTACCGGGATTCACTACCCTGTGCCCATCCACCTGCAGAATGCGTTCAATGCAGCGGGTGGTCAGCCAGGTGATCTGCCGGTAACAGAAAGCACTGTCAGCGCGATCCTTTCACTGCCGATGTACGCCGAGCTCACCGACGAGCAGATCAGCTATGTGGCGGAAGCGATCAAAGCTTTCTATAATCGTTAGTCGATCCGAATAGCAGTTTTCTGTGAAGGAGTCCCGACCCGTGAGGATCGCACATGCGGTCGGTTCGGGACTCTTTTTTGCAGTACCGCAAAACTCGCTACCTGGGGTCTATCACTCTGAGTGTAGTCAAACCATTCGGCGGCTCGCGGGTGCTCGAAAAAAGTCAGTTTTGTCACGCTTTGCGTGAGCGGATGAACAGCTCAATTCTCGTTGCGGCGAGGCTCCAGCGAAGAATCTCGCGTCTGAAACGAGACCCTTCGCTGAATTTTCGCCGCAACGCACCGCATGCGAAAACCCCGCTCAGGGTGACAATAGCGACTTTTGCGGTATTGCCTTTTTTTGTTCGCTGGCGTTCGGAGCGGGGAGGGATCATGCCGGCTGGTCGGTCGAAAACTGTGTTTGTGATGAGCGGATATGGATGACAAGCGGGTGACTGCCACCCTCCGCAATCTTTTCCTCTACGGCGACCTGATCCGCGCGCTGAATGCGTTGAGCGAAGCCGGCGTATCTGTCATCGTCCTCAAAGGCGCGGCGTTGGCGGTTACGATCTATCCCAGCCTGGCCGACCGGCCGATGTGCGATATCGATATCCTGGTTCAGCCGGGCCAGCGCGATCGGGCGCGCACTGCGCTGGAAAACGCCGGCTATCGCTTCCTGCCCGAGCCGTCGCAGCCATTCGGCCCTTTCGATACCGAGTTCACTGGTGAGATGAAGTTCCGCCGTGGCGAGCACAGCGCTATCGATCTCCACTGGGAGCTGATCTGCCAGGAGTGGCTGCGCCGGTTGACGGCCCTGGACCTGGCAGAGTGGTGGCGTGACGCGCGGCCGTTCAACATCGAGCCAGCCAGCGCACGTCAGCTCTCCCCGTGCAACACCCTCCTGCACCTGTGTCTGCACCTGTCATCCCATGCTTATGTCCACCCCAACGGCTACCGCGACATCCGGCAACTGCTGGCGCACGAACAGCCCTTTCCGTGGGACGACTTCGTGGCGCGCGCGCGATCTTTCCGGCTGACCGCGCTCTGCTACTTTGTGCTGGACGCGGTCACGAGCGTGCCAGCGTCCAGCGGCCCTGAGAATCGCCCACCTACCCCCCAACCCCCTCCCTGCGAGGGAAGGGGCGCCCTGCTTTCCCCTCTCTTGGCAGGAGAGGGGGGCCGGGGGTGAGGTTCCGCCCGAAGTTCTGGCCGCGCTCCGGCCGCCGGCCTGGCAGCGTTGGCTGGTCCCCCGCATCGCCGACCCCCGCCGCGGGCTGGCCGGCCAGCTCACGTTCAATCGCAATCGCAGCTACCTGCTGCACCTGGCGCTTGCCGACCGGCCGGTCGACATCTTGGGGGTCATGGTTTGGCTTTTCTTCCCCGGCCCGCGTTGGCTGGCCGAACGGTATCGGCTGCGGGGACGTTGGCGGCCCTGGCTGGCCTGCCTTTGGCATCCGCTGGTGGTGGCGGGCCAGGGGCTGCGAGGCGTGTGGGCGCTCCTCAAGCTGGGATGAGGAAAGCGACGTTCCGTTTAGGCCAGGGTCGTTCAATTCTCGCGTCGGGCGACTGCAAGTCGCTGCAACTGATCTGAGCCAGCGCAGGCTGGCTTTGCAGAGGTTGCAGCGGTTTCGAACCGCCCGACCGTGCGGTATTTGCCAGCCGTTGCCGCGTGATGATATGCTGCACGCAGAGGACGGGTGCAACCGGTAAAGCATGTCTGGCAGATGCTTCATGGCAAAAACTGAGGAGATAGCTGCGTTGATTCACATGATGGCTCAAAGAGCGACTCCGCGACAAATCCAGGAGATGCTGGAGGTCTACCCCACGCTGATCAAGATCGTGGTTGACATCCGGCGCCGCGTTTTGGCTGGGGGAGGCGAGATGCACGCGGATTGCGAGTCGCTCCTGCTGGCGGAAGGCAGCGAACAGGATGACCTGTGGGGAGCTAACTGGTATCCGGCAGACCAGCGCGTGGAGTTCGAGTCGCTGATCAACATCCGGCCTCGCCTGGGCAATCGCAGTATCCTCATTCAGAGCGAAACCTTACGCCATCAAGTAGAGGCCGTTACCCGTGAGTTGTTGGAGGGTGTTGGGTGAAGAACCGGGAGCGTATTCAAGAACGTTACGTGAAGGATGCTCTGCCCGTACGGCTGGCGGGGCTGGCGGCCGATTTGGGACGGGTGGCATCTTCCGCCCGCCATGCAAGCGGCAGTGAAACGGTCGCGATGATGCTGGAGGAAAGTCAGTACTTCATCGAGTGGACGACGGCTGAGGCGCCGATCGAAGTGGCCGAAGAACTGGTGAATTTACAGGTCATGCTGGCCCTGTGGCGCAGGGCCTGGCCAGAGGTGCAGCATAGTCAACTTCAACGCAGTCTACTGGCGGCCCAGGCAAAGCAGTGGAGCGATCAGGTGTTGCGATACGCCCTGGCATGAAATCTCGGCCTTCTGCCCCTACGGTTGCGTTGGATCACATCAAGCTGAAGTTCATGCCGAGTGCAACTGGCGTGGTGGTGGTTAGCGGATGATGATTCACTGGAAGCGGTGCGCGCGTTCCATCGGGATGCGCAGGGCGTCGGCTATGAGTAACAGCGGGTGATGGCAGCAGTTCGGGGATCCGCGGCGGCCATCGCACGGCACGAAATCTGGGTGGTCTCGCTGGGCATCGTTGCGGGCGTTTACAGCGCCCGCTTCTATCCGGTTGCCCTGGTCATCGCCGCGCTCTTCTGGGGTGTCCGTTGGCTGGCAGCCGGCCGCCTCACCGTCCGCACGCCGGGCGATTGGGCCATCGGCCTGCTGTTGCTGACCCTGCCCGTGACTTTGTGGGCCACCGCCCTGCCCGATGTCACCCGGCCCCAGGCCTGGCAGGTGCTGGCCGGCGTCGCGCTCTACTATGCCGTCGCCAATTGGGCGGCCGGCGCGGCGTGGGCAGCCAACGCCGCTCGGCTGCGCTGGCTGATGCTGGGCGTGATCGGTTTGGGCCTGCTCCTGGCGGTCCTCGCGCCGTTCACCGTGGCATGGTTCACGAGCGCCAAGTTGACCTTCATCCCGGCGGGGATCTATGATCGCCTGCCGCGGCTCCTCGCCGATCCGATCCATCCCAACATCATGGCCGGCGCGCTCGTCGTCTTGCTGCCGCTGGCGTTGGCGCTGCCGCTGTTTGCCTGGCGGCAACTGCGCTGGTATGAGCGGATGACGACCGGCCTGGCGGCTCTGGCGATGGTGAGCGTGCTGATTCTGACCAAATCGCGCGGCGGGTTGCTGGCGCTGGCGGCGATTCTGGCGCTGCTGGTCGCGCTGCGCTGGCGGCGCGGCTGGTTGGTCGTGTCGGGGGGCGTCCTGGCTGTCGTTTTGGGGATCTGGCGGCTGGGCGGGAATCGCGTCCTGGAGACGCTGGCGGCCACCCAATCCATCGGCGGAATGGACGGCCGGCTGGAAGTTTGGTCGCGCGCCCTGTATATGTTGCAGGATTTCCCGTTCAGCGGCATCGGCATGGGCACCTTCAAGCAGGTGGCCAATGCCATGTACCCGTTTTTCCTGGCCGGCCCCGACGCCGAGATCCCCCACGCGCATAATCTCTTCCTGCAAGTGGGTGTGGATCTGGGTTTGCCTGGACTGGTTGCCTGGCTGGCGTTGTTCCTGCTGGTCTGCGTGGCCGCCTGGCGGGTTTACCGGTGGGGGCAGGCTGAGGACAAGCTAGAGGAAGGGACCGCTGGCAAACGGCACGCCGATCGCTGCATCATGGCTGGGTTAGGAGCTGGGC
The DNA here is from genome assembly GCA_963841825.1 of uncultured Chloroflexia bacterium. Lineage (GTDB taxonomy): Bacteria > Chloroflexota > Anaerolineae > CG2-30-64-16 > CG2-30-64-16 > CAWJEL01. The sequence goes on along the minus strand of CAWJEL010000022.1, from coordinate 69,798 downwards.
TGCTGGCAAGCCAGGTTGCGCTGCTGATGCACGGCCTGCTCGATGCCGCCACCTGGGGCACGCGGCCGGCGGTGCTGGTTTGGGCGCTCTGGGGATTGGCTATGGCGGCACGCAACCGCTTGGCAGCAGACGATGGATGAAATCGCCGCTGGTTTTTGGGCGGATCGCCCGTTCTGTGGTAAAGTCAAGGTTGTACTCGGGCGGAAACCGGCCCTGTCCTCAGGCTCGCTGGGGATCACCCTGTACCCTTCTGGCACTCCGGAGGAATTATGGAATTGCGCAAATACGCCGCGTTAGCGTGGCGGTGGCTCTGGCTGGTCATCTTGGGCGCGGTGCTGGCCGCCGGGTCGGCTTGGGTGTTCAGCGAACGTACCGTACCGGTGTACTCCGCCAGCACCCTGCTGATGATCAGCCCGAGCAAGGCGCAGCTCATGGACACCTTGTCCTATCAGCCGATGGCCGACCGCCTGGCCGCCACCTACGCTCAGATGCTGACCCGGCGGCCGGTATTGGAAAAGGTGATCGGCAACCTGGGCTTATCTACCAGCATCGGAGCCTTGGAGGCGCGCATCACCGCCCAACAGCTCCGCAACACCCAATTGCTCCAGCTTTCGGTGGAGGACACCAACCCCGACCTGGCGGCGGTTATTGCCAACGAGATCCCCAAGGTCTTTATCGCGCAGAATGCCGAGCTCCAGGCTCGCCGGTATGCCGACACGAAGGTCAGCCTGTAAAGCCAGATCGACGAGACGCAGGCCAGCATCCTTGATTTGCAGGAGCGCATCCGGACGATCGAGGCCTCAGCGAACCCCGACCCGACCGCGCTGGATCGCGATCGTCGCGATCTGCAGGCATTGCAGGGCGGGTACGCCAGCCTTTCCAAGAGCTTTGAGGAACTCCGCCTGGAGGAGGCCAAGCAGCTCGATACCCTGCTGGTCACCGAGGAAGCGACACCTGACAACCGGCCGATCCGCCCCAAGACGACGCAGAACATTCTGCTGGCGGCCATCATCGGGGCTATGCTGGCGTTGGGCGTCGCGCTGCTGATCGAGTACCTTGACGATGTGCTCAAGAACCCCGACCAGGTGAAGGCGGCTCTGGGGCTCAACGTCCTGGGCGCGGTGCCCGTAGTTGCCGAAGGCAGCGCCGACAAGCCGGCCATGCTGGCCAACGGCCATTCACCGGTCACCGAGGCCTACCGCGTGTTGCGCACGAACCTGCAGTTCGCCGCGGTCGACCGGCCCCTGCGCTTTCTGCAGATCAGCAGCGCTTCACCCTCCGAGGGTAAATCGGTGACTTCGGCCAACCTGGCCGCGGCCCTGGCACAGAGCGGGAAGCGGGTCATCCTGGTGGATTGCGATCTGCACCGGCCGCGCTAGCATCGAATCATGGAGCTGCCCAACAACATCGGTTTGACCTCGGCCCTGATCGACCAGCGGATCGACCCACTGGCCATGCTCCGCGAGTCGCCGATACCGGAGCTGCAAGTGTTGACCTCCGGCCCCATCCCGCCCAACCCGGCCGAGCTCTTGGGGTCTGCGCGCATGCGCGAGGTGTTGGCCGTGCTGGGCGCCGCCGTCGACATCGTGATCCTGGACAGCCCTCCCGTGCTGGCTATGTCTGATGCAGTCATCCTGGCCGCACAGGTGGATGGCGTGTTGCTGGTGTTGGACGCGATGGCCACCCGGCGCGATCTCGCACGGCGCGCGCTGGCGAACCTTCAACAGGTGCAGGCGCGCGTCGTGGGGGTGGTGTTGAATCGTGTTTCCCGCCAGCGTTCGGGCTACTACTATTACTACTACAGCCACTACACCGAGCCGGGCGACGGATTGGGCCCGCGCAATGGATCCGGCCGCCGTTGGCCCTGGCAGAAAGCGGAGAAGCGCCGGCGCAAGGCTGAACCGGCCGCCTCTGGGGCGTCGGTGATATCCGGCAAGTGAAGCTGCGGGGCATGCCCTGAAGCATGAATCTGATTGAGTAGTCCAGTGTCCTGCGCAACGCCCCCTGGATCGTGGGGTTGAGCATCGCGCTTGCAGCCTGGAGTCACATCAGTTGGTGGGCTTCGACCCATGGTCGGATGAAGTCGCCCTGGGCCGATCGACCATCTTTCGCCATGCCCTGACAGGCCGTCCACTACTTCTTCGCTTAGTGCGGTTGCTGTACCCAACCTGACATCAAAGCCTGGTTCCCAGATGAGATTTGGAGACCAGGTTTTTTCGTTGTTCAACCCCCTGCTTGTGACCATCACCGTCTGGCCCACCTCGATGCTGGTCGGAGTGGATCAATTGGGCGAACGGTTGTTCCTTGTGTATACTGGTCAACGTAGTTCCTGGAATCGGGTGGCAGGTTTATACCGAGTTGTGAACATAAAGCTATCATGTCGTAGCGCTTGAGATTTGCTCCAGATAGCTTATCTGCTGTGCTTGTGTGGTCTGGCGCCGTCTGATAGCGGCGGGGGCGGAGCGCGGTTATCGCTTGTCGCGAATTCATTGCTCGTCCGGTGGCGCGATCCAACCGAGCGCCATCTGCTCGTGCGGCCGGCGCCCGCGTCTCCATGCTGGAAAAGAATCAGCCTGCTTGCGTCTCCGCTACGGGCATGTTAGCATTAGTGTTGGCTCGAAATGGAAGACGCACGCTGATGGCGTTGCGCGATCTGGCTGATTCGACAACGTTGCTGCCCCTGGAAGACCGACTCCGCCATTTCATTACCGGTTACTGGTTGCTGCCCCAGGACGCCTTGATTTTGGCCGAAGCCGAGCGGCCGGGGGTACGAGCAGTTGTTAGCTTTGACAGCGATTGGCGCCGGTTCGCTGGGGTTGACATCTACATGTCCCCCTGATGTCTGTGCGCTCTGCCACGACAGGCGGAACGGCTCAACCGGCTGCGCGCGCGCGTCGCCACGCTGGACGGGATCCAGCTCACGTATCCGTAGGGAGTAACGGGAAAATCGATCCCGGTAACTTCTGAACTGCCGCAGGCTGGGAGAAGATGACAACATCGTGAAGCATCAACCGGATATCACCCGACTGCATGACATCTTTGCGCGGTATGCCGACATTCAGGCCGTTTACCTATTTGGCTCTCGGGCGGCTGGGACCGCGCATGCCGGGAGTGACCTGGACCTGGCCATCGTGCCGCGCGACCCGTCGTTCGCGCGCGAAAGCTCGACCTTCTGACGGATCTGGCGCGTCATGGATTCTGTGATGTCGACCTGGTGTTCCTGGACACGGATGATATCGTTACGCGATATGAAGCCGTGCGTCTGAATGAGTTGGTCTATGCCGCCGCGGACTTCGATCGGGGCGCGTTGTATTCGAGCATCGTACGGCAATATCTGGATTTTCTGCCTTACCTGAACGTGCAACGTGCGGCCTATAAGAGGAGTATTCTCAGTGGTCAGGGCTGAAGTCCTTCGTAGACGCCTGGGCAAGCTCGACGAATATCTTGCGATTCTCCACACGCTACGCAAGTATACGTTCGAGGAGTTCGTCGCCAATCCTGAGCATTACGGCAGCGCGGAACGCTTCTTGTAGCTTGCCATCGAGGCCCTGACCGACCTGGGCAACCACGTCATCGCGAATCTGCGGCTGGGCGCCGTCGACTCATACAGCGATATCCCGCGTTTGCTGCACGAGGCGGGTTACATGAGCGTCGAAATGCGCGAGAATTGGATCCGCATGATCGGCTTCCGCAACGTGTTGGTGCATGACTATCTCGATGTGGACCGCGGTCTGGTATACGAAGTCATGCAGCAGCGGTTGGGAGATTTCGAGGCGTTGCGACGGGTTTTCGCCGAGATGCTATAAGTGAGTCAGGCAAACGCATCAACTTCAAGTGGGTCAAGGGGCCGATGGGGCGTGCAGAGCCGCAATCTGCGACAACAAGCGCATCGACTCACCCGGCTGGCGCGTTCGGTCTCCACGCTGGAGGGGATCCGGCACACCTATCCGTGGATCGAGGAGCACGTGTGGAAGGCGCGGCAAGCATAACAGCAGAATGGATCGCACACCGCGTGGGTTGCATCGATAGGAACACGTTGTGAGGCTAAGCTGCGCAGCGTCTCCCGGCAAGCGGCTCATATACGCATGCTAACAATAACAAGCTGAATCTACCAAACTAAATGGTTTCAATATCCCCTCACGTATATCCAGCCTTATGTAGAACGCTATTAGGACACGAAACATCGATCCCTTGGCGCGATTTTTCTTCGTCTGATTGGCAGCAGTTTGCCCGCGCTGCTCAAGTCGAGCGGGTCGCCCCCTTGCTTTACCACGGGTTTCGGCATCGAGGCTGGCCTGTTGAGATGCCGGACAACGTGCGCCAGATTCTCTCACAGGAGTTCTACAACGCGGCCGCCAACGGCAGCCTGATGTTCTCCGAATTAGAGCATGTATTATTGGGGTTAGAGAAACATGGCATCCAGGTAGTCCTTCTCAAGGGCGCCGCCTTGGCGGTGACCATCTATCCGGATGTGGCTCTGCGCCCGATGGCGGATCTCGATCTCCTGATCCGTCCCTCAGACCTGCAAGCTGCGGTAGGCGTTGTGGAGGCCTTGGGGTATACGTCCGAGAATCCGCCGTTGCGGCGAGGCCTGGAACATCTCTTCTTCTACGAAACCAACTTTCAGGGTGGGGATCGTTCATTGACCCACCTGGAGCTACATTGGGATTTGGTGGGTGGGGAGGGCAGCAGGTACCGGCCTGACATAGGTTGGTTCTGGGCGCAGACCCGGCCGCTCCGAGTGGGTTCAGCGCCGGCTTTGGTCCTAACGCCTACAGCTCATTTCCTGCACGCTACAGTCCACGCAGTGCTCAAGCATGGCGGAGAGGCCACCCGCTTGCTTTGGTTGTACGACCTGCATTTGATCATTGCCCAATGTCAGGATCTAGACTGGAACCAGCTTGTAGGGAGGGCGCAGGAGTTCCATTGGGCACCCGCGGTGAACGCAGTGCTCCGTGAGCTATGCCAGTTGTTCGCTACCCCGCTGCCGGCCTGGGTACTAGAGGCCTTAGGTCATGCAGATGATCCAGAGACAGAAGATCTAGTAGCACGAATGGCACTGCACGAGCGCAGCCGCACATCCGGTGCTTTGAAACACCTGGCTTTTCTGGATTGGTCCTCTCGATTGCGCTGGTTGACCGCTGTGGTTTTTCCAGACCGTGACTACATGCGGTGGCGTTATGAGCCACGACATCCTTGGTTGTGCGCATTGTACTATCCTGTTCGATGGGCAGATATGTTGCGAGATGCGCTATCGACCATAATCCCCTTTTCTGTGACACGAGCACTCGAACGAAAAAACCATTGACAGAGAATGTGATCTCCCCATGAGGCAAAGGCAAGTCAGATTCATATTTTTACCCATCTGTCTGACTGTGTTGTTAGTGTCAGGGATACTGGCGCGAGGCGCAGTGCAAAGCGCATGGTTGAACAACAGGGGCAGTCTTCATTTATTGACGGAGTGGCAGGTTTACGACGATCTATCCTCCCTGCCCCGTTGCCTGGTGTGGCTAAAACAAACTACTGCTCGCTCATGGTATGAGCAAGCCCTAGAATCTAATCCGCCAAACCAAAGGGCGCAATTAGGTTTGGGGCGAGCAGCATGGCTGGAAGGCAACTGCGACGAAGCGGTTGGGCACTGGAACCAAGCCTTAGCGCTTGATCGTCAAGACATCTTTGCGGATTGGGAGATCGCAAATGCGCTGTATGCGGACGGCCATACTCTGCAAGCAATGAGTAGCTATCGCAAGGTTCAGGCCGGCCCTTATTTTTTCTTTAGGGGATTGCGTGCTGCGTTCAAGGGTGATTACGCCGAGGCGATGCGCGGATATGAACTGAGCGTTGCGCTTCAGCCCACGCGAGACTCTGTACAAGCATTGGCCGCCGCGTACCTGGATATGAAATACCAGCCAGCAGAAGCGAAGAGGCTGTGGCTCGCATTTGCATCGACTACACAGCCAGATGATCCAGACCACTGGTGGGCATTAGGACAGGCAGCCGAAATTGATCAGCAATGGACTAATGCGCTGGCGAACTACGATCAGAGCATCGCGTTGCAGACTCACCCCTACTTGTTGCACATTGCCTACTCGCAGGCCGGTATGGTGAGCATGCAGGTGGCTGACTATGCCCGCGGCGAGGTTTATCTTCAGAAAGCATTGTCTTTGCAACCCAAGAACATGCTGACCTATCTCAGGTTGGGCGAACTTGAGCAACGCCAGAAGCGCTATGAGGCGGCTCAGGATTGGTATAGCCGGGCGGCTGCTCTTGACCCTGAAAGTGAGCTTCCTTACTACTATCTCGGCCTATTATTCAGGGAACTGGGAAACACGGTGACAACTCGTCAGATGTTTCTCCATGCCGATCAGCTTAATTCACGTAACTCATCCGTTAAGTTTTACCTGGGACTTAGCGCGTATGAGGCGGGCGAACTATCGGCCGCGATTGCTCTGTTAGAGCAAGCAGTCGCTCTATACCCTGGCACTTCGATTGGCTGGGCACGAATGTTAGGGGATTGGTACTTGCAGGCTGGTCGGTGTCCCGATGCCATTGCTTTGGTTAAGCGCTTAGTGGAATCACAACCGGATAGCGGTGATAGCGGATCAATTGTGACGCGAGTGCGCGAGGCATGTCCATGAAATGCCCGAGGCACCCTTTCCCCTCAGGAGGACGGGATGAGTTCTTCAATAGCCACCAACGGTTTCCATACTAGCGTGCCCCAACCAATGCCGCATGATGCGCGGGAGTATGCTAGCAGGTATTCCTTGACACATTTCATCAATGCGTATTATCAGGTCAGAGACTGCTTGAGTTATTCTCCCTCACGTGTCCTCGTGGTGGGAGTCGGCGTAGGGCTTGAACCGGTGCTGCTGAGACACAAATTCGGGCTCGAAGTCGTTACAATTGATATCGACCCTGAGTTCGCTCCGGATTATGTAGGTAGCGTTCACGACATGAATATGTTCTCAGACATGCGATTTGATGTGGCCATCGCCTCCCATGTGCTAGAGCATCTGCCATTTAGTTATTTTCGGAAGGCTCTGAAGGAATTGTCACGTGTTTCCAAGCATACCGTACTATTCCTACCATACGCCGGTCGGCATATGGCGCTGAAGTTTGTGTATGCTCAGCGCGTTCGCGAGTATAGTCTCGGCCTTACCATTCCACCCGTCAAACGGGTGACCGGAGAAAGGCCAGACCTGCAAAGTGGCGAGCACTATTGGGAATGTGGCTACTGGGGCTATAGTCCGAATAGAATAACACGAATTCTCTCCGACTATTTTGCAGTTGATAAGGTATACCACAACCCCGACTGGAACTACTCCATAAATTTTGGATTGACATCCAAGTATGCCTCTTCGTTCAGATAGTCGGCTATGCTGCGTTCGCCCATTCGTCTCACCCAGTGATCGCCAAGGTCTGATGGAACTGCTCAAGAACAAATTTTCGATGTTCAAGACACACTGCTGTATATCTCGACGGGACTATCCCTTTGGTGCAGATGATATTCCGTAGGCTCAACCTGACAAGGAATAGCGCGAGTCTGAGATGGCGGTTAGCTTCCGGTTTCTTTTGGGTTCTCGTGGCCGCTGTTGTATCACAGGTGAGCGGCTTCCTGCGTGCCATTCTACCGGCGCGCATGTTGGGCATAGATGCTTATGGTCAGTTTGTAGTCATTCAAAGCACCTTAATGATGCTGGCAAGCTTCGCAGGTCTTGGACTTGGCGCTACAGCCACCAGATATGTCTCGCAGCTTAGGCAGGCTGCTCCAGCAAGAGTAGGCCGGGTTCTAGGATTCTGTAATGTCCTTACCTTGGCAACAGCCGGCCTTTTCTCAGCCGCCCTATTGCTTTTCGCCGAGGCATTCTCCCGCGTGCTCTTTGGAAACGATCAACTGGCACTTGAGTTGCGCATCGGCTCTCTTTTCGTTTTTTTCTTTACAGTCAACGGCTATCAGGTGGGAGCTCTCGCTGGTTTTGAGGCTTTTTCTACCCTGGCCTGGGCTACCGTCCTGCAATCCGCGCTCTCGATAGCGATCGTGTTCGCCTTCACCTGGCTCTGGAAACTTCCTGGTGCAATCCTTGCACTCGGAATGGCGGCTCTGGCGGCGTGGGTCATCCAGGGCGTCGCGCTGCATCACCAATGTCGCAGCCAGGGCGTTCCGGATTTCTTACTCCAATGTGTTCCAAGAGAGACGCATCTTTCGTGAGTTTGCGTTGCCTGCTGCATTGTCAGGGGTTCTTGGTGGGACGGTGACGGCAGGCGGAAATGCCCTGTTGGTTCGACAGCCGAACGGTTTGGCTCAGGCAGCCATTTTTGGAGCAGCAACTACGATTCGCACGGTAGCACTTTTCGCTCCGGGTGTGATGACGCGCGTTACTTTGCCCGTGCTGAGCAACTTGCAAGGTGGTCAGTTGCGGCGATCATATCGCAGAACTTTCTGGGTGGGCCTGCTGCTCTCTACTGGATTCGCCTGTGTGGCCGCTGTGATTCTCTTTTGGGTGACTCCTTTGCTTCTCCGTTTGTTTGGTAAGGAGTTTGCATGGGGAACTACTGTCGTAGCGATTTCCCTCACTTCGGCTGTTTTGGAAGTAGTGGCCGTCAATCTCTTCCAGGTACTTTACAGCTACGGGCGGGTATGGACGCATCTAGCGATCAATGCCGTTTGGGGAGGGATAGTGCTAGGCGTGACTGTGCTATTGGCTCCTCAGTATGGTGCGCTCGGATTGGCCCTTTCCTATCTCTTAGCGTGGGCATCATCCGTCGTCTTGTATAGCTTCGTGGTGAGGGCACTGCTGCCGCGCCATGACGGAGGCACAGCAAGTGAGTTGTAGTTCCCCCTCAGACAGAAGACCACCGTTTTTCAGTGTGATTATCCCAATGTTCAACCGCCAACGGGAGGTTGCGAGGGCTTTGACGAGCGTTGTCAGTCAGGACTTCACCGATTTTGAGGTGATTGTCATTGATGACGGTTCTAGCGACGGCTCGGCGCAAGTTGTCGAAAATTTCGCTGATCCACGGATTCGACTCGTGAGGCATCCCATAAATCGTGGAGTATGTCCTGCCCGGAATACAGGCGTGGATCATGCAGAGGGCGAATGGGTGGTTTTCCTTGACAGTGATCATTCGTTCCTCTCAGGGGCATTGGATGTACTTTACCAACGCAGTCACGAGGCCCCAGCAGCTATCGACCGTATTGCCTGCACATATCAATGGGATGATGGCGGCTTTTCGCCAGACCCACGGCCCCAGGGACAAATCTTAGACTACATTGGGTATATCCGCTGGCTGGAGGGTCTCATTTCGAGATCTGACTTTGTCAATTGCATCAGGCGTTCGACATTTGAAAGAGTCAGATTGCCGGACGGTCGCGCCTATGAGGCTGTTTACCACCTTGATTTTGCCCGACAGTTCAGGACATGGCTGATCCCCGATGTGATTGCGTTGGAACATCAGGACGCATCCAATCGGATATCGGTTAGTCGGTCACGTTCGCAGAAAGTGAAGAGGCTGTTGTGGGATGCGCCCGATGGCTTGCTGGCAGAAGAACGCATCATCTCCGAACACGGTGCAGCGCTGAAACAGTACTCACCTTTGAATTGGCAGATGCATCATCGAATCAGGATTTTATTCGCGTTTCTGGCGGGCCAGCGAACAAAGGGGATCCGATACACGCGATTCTACGTTCACGAGTTTGGAAGTGATCCGATGGTCATCTCGGCTGCGTTCCTTGGCGTGCTAGGACCTATACCCTTGGCCTGGGCACAGGCAATGAGATAGGACCGATGTACAGATGGCTAGACTATGTTCCGGAAGGCGTTAAGGCATACGTCAAACTCTTGGCGATCAGGAGACGTTACCCGGGATGCCGCATCTTATCCCCTTTGATCCTTCCTGGCGCAAAGCTAGGCGTTGGCTGCGTTATTGCAGGTAATGTCGCAATTGGCAGTCGTGTGACCGTTGGTGACCATTCCTATATCAATTCTGGGAGCATTGTGGCTTCTGGATCCATTGGCAAGTTCTGCTCGATTGGGTATTTTGCTCAGATCGGCTCGCCCAATCATCCCGTCGATTTCATATCCACATCACCTCGAACCTACGGCAGCGACAACGTCTTTGGGGTTCCGATGTATTGGGACGATTATCAGGCACCTCCAGTGATTGAGAATGATGTCTGGATCGGCAGCAATGCACTGATCATGCAAAACGTGCGCATCTCCAATGGCGCTATCGTCGCTGCGAGCGCTGTTGTCACCCACGATGTACCCCCATACACGATCGTTGCTGGTACACCAGCCAAGATCGTGCGTAAGCGATTTGATGATGCCGTGATAGACGAGTTATTGGCTTGGCGTTGGTGGGATCTGCCGATTGAACAGTTATGCGAGTTTCGGGAGCTTTTCAAACTTGGCAATCAGGCGGTTCAGAACTTGACAAAGGTCGCACAGTGAACAGACCCGAGAGACCGCTGCGCATTTTGCACGTCATCGGTGCAATGAACCGTGGCGGCGCTGAGACCTGGCTAATGTATGTGTTACGCAATATAGATCGGAGCCAGTTTCACCTGGATTTCTTGGTTCACGCAGCTCAGCCAGCCGCGTATGACGATGAAATCCGCAGCTTGGGTAGCCAGATTGTTCATTGCCCGTGGGTGCGTTCCCCCTGGCAGTATGCTAGGCAGTTTCGCCATGTTTTGACTGAATTTGGTCCCTACGATGTTGTACATAGCCATGTTCATTACTTTAGTGGCTTTGTACTCCGCCTTGCTGCTCAAGCAGGTGTGCCCGTACGGATCAGTCATAGCCATAGTGATACCTCACGCGCGGAACTGAACGCGAAGTGGTATCGCCGCCTTTACCTGCAGATCATGAGACAATGGCTGAACCGCTACGCGACCGCCGGTCTGGCGGCAAGCGATTTGGCCGCCGTGGCCCTGTGGGGATCCGAATGGCGAAAGACGCCGCGCTGGCAGCTTTTGTACTGCAGCGTGGACCTTGAAACGTTCGAGAGAGTTCCCGTTCAACAGATAGTGCGCGCCGAGTTGGGCCTTCCACCAGGTATTCCTGTCTTGGGGCACGTTGGCCGGTTCGATGTGATGAAGAACCACAGTTTTCTAGTGCAGATCGCGGAACGAGCTCGCAGCCGCAATGTGCCGTTGATGCTTCTTTTCGTTGGTGACGGTCCGTTACGTGGCGAAATCGAACAAACTGTCAGGGAGTTAGGTCTCAGCGAGCGCATCGTGTTTGCTGGATTGCGAGACGATGTGCCCCGCCTGCTGTTGGGGGCACTGGATGTTTTTGCTTTACCATCCAGTTGGGAAGGGATGCCTGTATCCGCCATCGAAGCCCAGGCTGCGGCTCTCCCAGTCCTTATCTCGGATACCGTTACTCGTGAAGTGGACATCATCCCCGGACTGGTGCGCTGGTTGTCTTTAGCAGATGGCGCGGATGCCTGGCTAGACATCTGTCTGGACTCATTGTGCAAACCAAGGCCGGTAACCCAACGGTACGCGCTGCAAACTCTTCGTGGAAGCCCCTTTGATGTTGCGCAAAGCATCCAAAGGTTGATCAAAGTGTACAGGATGCAGGTGTGAATCCTACGCTGATCCGATCGCAGCCTCGCATGTCGAGACCTTCAGCTCGCTCCAGGCGTGCGCGCGCCCTCATCTTAGGTCAGGCCATGATACTGACCCTTCTTGTGTTCGGAGGGTTGTTGTACAAAGGGTCTGGGCTAGACGCGCTATCGATTACCAATGTCGCATGTTGGGCCGTGGTAGTGGTGACTCTGTGCGCCTTCTGGTCATGGCGTCAGGTGGGTGGCTCGTTCTTTGACCCCTATTCATTATTCTTATTCTCTGCGGTGCTCTTCAATGCCAGTTTGGCGTTCCTAAAAGTTTTGGGGATTGATACCGTCGGGATTTTGGATGGCGCCTTCACAGTGGAAACCACATTAGGCGCCCTCTATCTGGTAGCTGTCGGCTTGGCTGCGATGCATTTGGGAGCCTTGCTGGGGGTGAGGGGCGGTCGTTTGCCAGATTTCCAATGTGTAGTCGCAGATCCCGGGACGGCCCAGGCACTGCGCCGCACTGGTTGGATTTTGTTGGCACTCTCGATTTTGCCAACTGTCGTTCTGAGTGCACGAGCATTGGCTGTAGTCTTTAGCGGTGGGTACTTCGCACTTTATCAGCAAGCGACCGGAGCAGGCATGGCGGCCGGACCTCAGATTCTAGCGGGATTCTTTGTCCCAGCGCTGCTTTGCTTATTAGCCGGAAGTGGGGGTTCGCTCAACTATCGCATCTTAGCCGTTAGCATGACGCTGATCTATTCTGGGGTGCAGCTTGTCCTTGGGGCTAGGTTCGGAGCTACCGCACCGCTGATTGCATTGGCTTGGGTGTGGGATCAAACTATACGACCGCTTCCTCGGCGTGCCATATTTGTGGTGGCAGTGGCGGCCATATTTCTGGTGTTCCCTGTGGTAGGAGCCACGCGCAATATTGCGCTTATGGAGCGCGGCGATTTGGGCCTCAGCCTGGAAACGTCCATCTCCGGTCAAAGTGGGGTAGCGTCTGCAATTGCGGAATTTGGAGGCACAATTAGGACGATAATGTACACGATCGATCTTGTGCCATCTTATCGGGCCTTCGATTATGGTATGCAATATGCTTACTCTCTCTTGACGATTATGCCGAACATTTTCGGCGGAGTACATCCTGCAGTAGCGCGTGGAACGCCATCATCGTGGCTTATTTGGACCATTGATCCAGGTACCGCAGCGGCCGGGGGCGGGATAGGCTTCTCTTTCATCGCTGAGGCTTACCTAAACTTTGGCTATTGGGGCACACCGATTGTTTTGTTGCTGTTGGGTTTTCTGTACGTCCGTTTCATGCTTTGGGCAGTTCGGTCGCATGATCCAGCCAGGATCGTTATGCTGGCTTCGTTTCTATCATCTGTCCTGATTTACCCGCGTGGTGACTCAACCGCCTTGACCCGTCCGTTCATCTGGTACTCGCTGCTGGTCTATGTTTTGATCTTGGGTCTACGCAGCAGCAAGAAGCTCAGTTGATGCGGGTCACCGTCATGCTCGAATATCGGTTCGATCGCACCCCGGATGGTCATCTGTGGACTTCATCCGCCTTCCCCTATCGAGTTCTGGCTCCGTTACATGCAGGTCTTTGATGGTGTAACAGTAGCAGCCCGGGTTCGCGACATAGGTTCAGTGTCAGGCACGTACACACCGGTAGATGGTGACAAGGTGGGTGTCTTCGCACTACCGTATTACCATGGACCTGCCCGGTTCGTTCAAATAGCACCGAAAACGATCCGGACGGCGCGGACGTCTATATCGCGTGGTAGCGCTGTTATCCTGCGAATACCTTCGCTGCTGGCCACGCTAGCTGAATCAACTCTGCTCCATAGGCGCCAACCATACGGCGTTGAAGTGGTAGGTGATCCTTGTGAGGTTTTCGCACCAGGCGGCGTCAAGCATCCGTTGCGGCCGCTACTTCGGTGGTGGTTTACGCGTGCCCAAAAGCGTCAGTGCAGGAAGGCTTCGGGTGCTGCCTATGTGACCCAACACGTGCTGCAAAGCCGTTACCCATGCGAAGCGTTTCAGACGTCCATCTCCGATGTGGAAATCTCGGAGTCAGCCCTCATCAATAGGGCTCGGGTATTTCAGACATACTCTTCCGGCGCTGAACTCTCCAGGGCAGCCTCTTCGACCGGTGCGCAACAAGCGGCGGCGGTCGCGCCGGGCACTCGTCTGATCCTGGTGGGCAGCCTTGAGCAATACTACAAGGCGCCGGATATTGTCATTGCTGCCCTCGCTCAACTGGTCGGAGTTGGCTATAACCTCGAGCTTGTTGTTGTGGGCGATGGTAAATATCGCAAGGATCTTCAAGCGCTTGCCCAAGGCCTTGGAGTCAACGATCGCGTATTCTTTCGCGGCATGTTGCCGGCTGGCGAAGCTGTTCGAGCTGAACTTGATGCGGCTGATCTCTTCTTGTTACCATCTCGGACCGAGGGCTTGCCCGCGCGCTGATCGAAGCGATGGCACGCGGGCTGCCGTGCATCGGCTCAACAGTCGGCGGCATCCCTGAATTGCTGCCGGCTGAGGACATGGTCCTGCCAGGCGACGTTTCGGCTTTGGCAGAAAAGATTCGCGAGGTCATACTTGCGCCAAGTCGATTGCAGGCAATGTCTGAGCGCAATCTCAACAAAGCGCAAGAGTATCATGCAGATATTCTACAGAAGCGCCGCCACGAGTTCTACACACACATTCGTCGTATAACTGAAGATTGGCTTGCGGGTCAGCAAGCATGAAAGTACTCCATGTCGTCAAGACCTCCGAGGGCGCCACATGGGCCGCGCGGCAAGCGCAGGTATTGACTGAGCTCGGGGTGGACGTCCATGTCGCTTTGCCAACACCATCAGGTGAGGCGATTTCATATTGGGAAAGGGCCGGTGCGACGTTACATGTACTTGATTGTAGTCTGCCTTTGGGTGCTCCACATCGTATCCGGCAACGAACTGGCAGGCGCGATCAAAGCACTAATCGCCGAGATTGCACCAGACTTGATCCACAGCCATTTTGTGACGAGTACCCTGATGTTACGCCTGGCCTTGGGCAAGCGCTACGCGATCCCACGTCTATTCCAGGTACCTGGTCCGCTGCATCTGGAACATCGGCTCTACCGGCTGCTTGAGCTCGCCAGTGCTGGCCCCTCCGATTCTTGGGCCGCGTCGAGCCGATACACACGGCAGATCTACCTCGCTGCCGGCGTTGATCCAGGGCGCGTGTATCTTTCTTACTATGGCACTGAGCTAGACAAGTTTTCGGCCAGCCGCACAGGTGAGCTTCGGCACCGGTTGAGCATTCCGCCTGAAATTAAGGTAGTGGGCAACATCAGTTTTATGTATCCTCCCAAGTACTTCCTGGGCCAAACGGTGGGTCTGAAAGGGCACGAGGACCTGATTGGGGCCATCGCATTGCTATGTGCGAAACGCCCCGATGTCGTCGGGGTGTTCGTTGGCGGTCAGTGGGGCAATGGTACGTGGTATGAAGATCGATTGCGCGTAAGGGCGCAGCGCGCAGCAGGCGGTCGTATCATCTTCGCCGGTCGTGTGCCACAAGTCTCGGCCGGGGCGCTCTGGCCCGATTTTGATTGCGTCGTTCACGCACCGCTATCCGAGAACTGTGGTGGCGTGGTTGAACCGCTGGCTTCTGGGGTGCCGACCGTAGCAACACAAGTGGGCGGCATCCCGGAGGTTGTTATCGAGGGACTTACGGGTTGGGGAGTGCCGCGTAGGGATATCCACGCTTTGGCATATTCCATGGCTGAGGCGCTCGAGAAATCTGCTCAAGCGTCGAAACGAGCATCCATTGGGCAGGCGCTGGTTCGTCAAATGTTTGACATTCGACGAACAGGCGCAGAAATGGCGGGGATCTATGCGCACCTGCTGCACCGGACTGACCCTCCACCGCTGGTCTTCGATTCTGACGCAGTCGCCCGTACTCTGGCGGAGAATACTGCATGAAGACAACCGGGTTTTATACTCGGTTTGGGAAGCGGGCACTTGATCTTCTCGTGGGTGGCGTCGCGCTGATCTTGCTGTCACCCCTCATCGGGAGCCTTGCCATACTCGTATGGTTTCGCCTCGGCTCTCCTATGCTCTTCCGCCAGCAACGCCCTGGCCGCGGCGGCCGGCCTTTCGCGCTGTTCAAGTTCCGCACCATGCACGAGCGGCGCGATGCCCAGGGCCACTTCCTGCCCGACGCCGAGCGGTTGACCGCCTTCGGTCGCTTTCTGCGCAGCACCAGCCTGGACGAGCTGCCGGAACTATTCAACGTGTTGCGCGGCGAGATGAGCCTGGTGGGCCCGCGGCCGCTGCTGATGCAATACCTGGACCGCTACACGCCGGAGCAGGCGCGACGGCACGAAGTTCGGCCCGGCATCACCGGCTGGGCGCAGGTCAACGGCCGCAATGCGCTCGACGTGGGAGCAGAAGTTCGCCCTGGACGTGTGGTACGTCGATCACGTATCGTTGGCGCTGGATGTGAAAATCATCGCCTTGACTATCTCGAAGATTATCAAGCGCGAGGGCATCAGCGAGCCCGGTCAAGCCACAGCCGAGGAGTTTATGGGACCAGCATCATGATGCACCAGAGTAATTTGATCCTCGACGCAGATCGGCCATGGCCAGGTGGTTGCCGACATGCCTGTTGCGGCCCGTGATGCCGGGCAGCCGGTACGTTCCGAGATCGGCTACCTCGATGACGATGCGGCACTGCACGGCAACTTGCTGACTGGATCTTCCAGTCCTGGGCTTACCGAAACGGCGGCCCGATACCCCATGATGCTCGTCGTCATCGGCATCGGTTCAACACAGATACGCAGAAGGTGACGGCTGAAAGCCGCTGCGGCGGGGTGGCCTTCGGAACAATCATCCATCCCGCGGCATCATTACTCCCGATGGATCGGATCGGCGAGGGTCCGTGATCTGCGCAGGCATAAACTCACCACCAACTCACCTTGGGCCGTCACGTGCAGATCAACTTGGACTGCACGGTCGGTCACCACGTGGTTATGGACGACTATACGACGCTGGCACCTGGCGTGCATGTCTCAGGTTGGGTGCATTTCGGCCAGAGAGTCTACGTCGGAACCGGAGTCGTCATCCTGCAAGGCACACAGGATCCGCCGCTTACGATTGGTGAGGACGCAGCGATCGGCGCGGGTGCGGTCGTCACAAAGTCCGTCCCGCCCGGTGTGACGGTGGTCGGTGTGCCGGCCAGGCCGGTGCAGAAGCGTTGAGATGACCCGCATCCACCTGTCTCCGCCCACATGTCCGGTCTGGAACAAAGCGCACCTCGATGAGGCGTGCGCGCCTGACTGGATCGCTCCGTTCTGCGGAATGTAGCACGACAGAGTCTTGGCGGCGTTTGACTTAGCTAAGCACTTAGTCTATGATTTGACAGACTCTCGTCGGAGAAGGCAAAGTCATTCTTTCCGGCAAGCGAGGTGGCTATGACGATAATGACGGTTAACGTACATGAAGCCAAAACACAACTCTCGCAATTGCTGCTCCGCATCAGCATGGGCGAAGAAGTCGTGATTGCGAAGGCCGGGAAACCCATTGCGCGCCTGATACCCTTCGCTGCGCAACCCGTGCGCCGCACCGCAGGCAGCGCCGTGGGACAGGTTTGGATGGCGCCGGATTTCGATGCCCCATTGCCTGATGAGATTCTAGCAGCATTTGAAGCATGAAAGTTCTGCTGGACACGCACACCTTTCTCTGGTGGATCGCAAACGACCCCCAACTCTCCCCGCGCGCCAGACAGATCATGGAGGATGCGAGATACCGAACCACTTTTGAGCGCAGTCAGCGGTTGGGAAATCGCCATCAAGAGTCGCCTGGGCAAGCTCAAGTTGCCTCCCGATCTACAAGGCTTCGTTGCCGAACAACTGCGTATCAATGCGATCCAGGTGTTACCCTTCGATATGACTCACGCATTGCATGTATTTACGCTCCCGGACCACCACCGCGACCCCTTCGATCGTATGTTAGTGGCACAGAGCCAGTTGGAACAATTGCCGATCCTGACCGGCGATCCCCAGATTGCCCGATACGCTGTGACTGTGATGTGGTGAAGGCATGCCTGCGATGACCCGCATCTACCTTTCCCCGCCCCACATGTCCGGCCGCGAGCAGCAGTTCGTGCAGGAAGCGTTCGCGTCCAACTGGATCGCGCCGCTGGGGCCGCACGTGGACGCGTTCGAGCGGAGTTCGCGGCGGCGTGTCGGCGCGCCGCACGCGCTGGCGCTCAGCTCCGGCACGGCGGCGCTGCACCTGGCGCTGCTGCTGGCCGGCGTCGGGCCGGGCGACGAGGTGCTGGTCTCCACGCTGACCTTCTCGGCCAGCGCCAACCCCATCGTCTACCTGGGCGCGAGCCGGTCTTCATCGACAGCGAGCGGGCCTCGTGGAACATGGATCCGGCGCTGCTGGCGGAGGCGCTGGACGCGCGGGCCCGGGCCGGCAAGCTGCCCAAGGCCGTGGTCCCGGTCCACCTCTACGGCCAGAGCGCCGACATGGACCCGATCCTGGCGGCCTGCGAGCGCTACGGCGTGCCGGTGATCGAGGACGCGGCCGAGGCGCTCGGCGCGACCTACAAGGGCGCGCCGCCGGGGACGTTTGGGCAGGGCCGGCGTCTTCTCCTTCAACGGCAACAAGATCATCACCACCTCGGGCGGCGGCATGCTGGTGTCGGCGACAGAGAGCTGATCGAGCACGCGCGCAAGCTGGCCACCCAGGCGCGCGACCCGGCGCCGCACTACCAGCACTCGGAGATCGGCTACAACTACCGCCTGAGCAACGTGCTGGCGGCCATCGGCCGCGGCCAGCTGCGAGGTGCTGGAGGAGCGCGTGCGCGGCACGCGCGCCGAATCTTCGAGTTCTACCGGCAGGCCCTGGGCGACCTGCCCGGCATCGCCTTCATGCCCGAAGCGCCGTGGGGCCGCGCCACCCGCTGGCTGACCTGCATCACCGTCGACCCGGCCGAGTTCGGCGCCGACCGCGAGGCGATCCGCCTGGCGCTGGAGGCGGAGAACATCGAGTCGCGGCCGGTGTGGAAGCCGATGCACCTGCAGCCGGTGTTCGCGGGCTGCCAGGTCGTGGGCGGCGCGGTGGCGCAGGCCTGTTCGAGCGAGGGCCTGTGCCTGCCCTCGGGCACCGCCTTGACCGATGATGACCTGGCCCGCGTGGTTGACGTCGTCCGGCGAGTGGCTGGTCACGGAGCTTCGGCGCGATGAAGACTGCTGCGTGGTATGCCCGTGCTGGCGAGTGTGCGCAACCGACACCTGCTGATCGCAGATGTACTGCTGGTGCCGATGGCCGCTGTGCTGGCATTTGCGCTGCGCCTGGACAGCTGCGCAGCTTCAGCCATACCGTCAGCACGATGCTGATCTACGCGCTGGCCGCGCCGCTGATCCAGATCCCGATCTTCGCCGCGCTGGGGCTCTACAGCCGCTTCTGGCGCTACGCGAGCACTGACGAGCTTCTGTTGCTGGTCTGGGCGGCGCTCATCGGCGGGCTGGCGCAGGGGGCATCTTCCTCGGAATCCAGGCGATCTTTCCCGATCTCCTCAACCCCGGCGTGCCCGCGCTCAATCCCGCTGATCGCCATCCTCCTGACGCTGGCGTTTATCGCGGGCCCTCGCCTTGCCCTGCGGCTCTGGTCTCAGAGCAGTCGGCGTTCGATCAAGGCATCCACGGCTCCGCTCGTTGTGCAACAGCGTCGCTGATCGCCGGGGCCGGCGAGGCCGGCGCACTGATCCTGCGTGAGCTGCGCGCCAACCCGCAGACCGGCCTGATCCCGGTAGGATTCGTGGACGACGATCCCTACAAGCAGGGCATGCTGATCCATCGCGTGCGGGTATTGGGGAGCCGTGAAGCCATTCCCGGCTGGTGCGCGACGATCAGATCGACCAGGTCATCATCGCCATGCCCAGCGCCCCGGGTTCGGCCGTCCGCGAGATCGTGGACATCTGCGAGCAAGCCGGCGTGCGCGCCCGCATCATCCCCGGCATGTATGAGCTGCTGGGCGGCGCGGCCAGCATCAGCCAACTGCGCGACGTGCAGATCGAAGACCTGCTGCGCCGCGAGCCGGTGCATACCGACACGGAGCAGGTCGCCGCGCTGATCCGCGGCCGGCGCGTGCTGGTGACCGGCGCGGGCGGCTCCATCGGCTCCGAGCTGTGCCGCCAGATCGTCCGCTGCGGGCCGGCCGAACTGATCATCCTCGGCCACGGCGAGAACAGCATCTTCGAGATCGAGAACGAATTGGGGGCAGGAGATCGGAGCGTCAGGCGTCAGGGGTCAGGGGTCAGGAATCAGGGGCAGGAGCCAGGTGGCAGCACGTGTCACGCATCACGTGTCGCGTATCACGGCGGTCATCGCCGACATTCGCGACGCCGACCGCCTGGCCGCTGTGTTCGCGGCCCATCGCCCGGAGATCGTCTTCCACGCGGCGGCGCACAAGCACGTGCCGCTGATGGAAGATAACGTCGAAGACGCCGTGACCAACAACGTGCTGGGGACCCGACGGTTGGTGGAAGCCAGCATCGCAGCAGGCGTGGATCACTTCGTGCTCATCTCCACCGACAAGGCCGTGAATCCCAGCAGCGTGATGGGCGCGACCAAGCGCGTCGCCGAGCTGATCGTGCAGGAGGCAGCCCTGCGCACCGGTCGCGCGTTTGTGGCGGTGCGTTTCGGCAACGTGCTGGGCAGCCGCGGCAGCGTCGTACCGTTCTTCCAGCGGCAGATCGCGGCGGGCGGGCCGGTCACGGTCACGGATCCCGAGGTGAAGCGCTACTTCATGACGATCCCCGAGGCGGTGCAGCTCGTGCTCCAAGCCGCGGCGCTGGGCTGCGGCGGCGAAATCTTCGTGCTCGACATGGGCGAGCCGGTCCGCATCGCCGACCTGGCACGCGACCTGATCCGGCTCTCCGGTCTGGAGCCTGACCGCGACATCGAGATTCGCTACACCGGGCTGCGGCCGGGCGAGAAGCTGTTCGAGGAGCTGTTCGGCGCGGACGAGGTCGTACGGCCGGACCCAGCATGAGAAGATCTTCGTCTATCGCAACGGCGATTCGGCCGGGAGTGCCGAGACGCTCGCAGGCCGCCGACAGGTGGCGCCCGCCGTGTCGCTGCTCGCGGGCCAGATCGATGCCCTTATACTCGCTGCGCAGCGGGGTGATGCGGCTGAGATACGCTGCCTCCTGGGCAAGCTGGTCCCGGAGTATCATGCGCTAGGAAACCGATGACAGAGAGCTGGTGGGAACTGGAGAGCAGCGAGGGGCACGCACGGCCCTCTGGTCCTCCCCAGAGGGCCGTTTCGTTCGTGCAGGCGTTAGCCGCCGATCGCCCGCAAGCTCTGGATACGTGGTTGGCGGCGAACAGTCTGGACGAAGCCACTGTGGCGTGGCTATCGGCTCAGGGACTGGCGCCGTTTACGTTCTATCGGCTCCGGGAAGCGGGACTGGACGCTCAGTTTGAGGTCCGGATATGGGCCTACTTGCGTAGTGAATATCTGCGCGGTCTGGGGCAAAATCTGTTGGCACACGCCGCGGCTGAGGAATGGGCCAACAGGTATGCCGCAAACGATATCACCCCGGTCTGGCTGAAGGGAATCCCATTGAGTCTGACAGTCTATCCGACCCCCGGTGTGCGGCCGATGGGCGATATTGACCTCCTCGTGCCCCGGCTGCAATTGGCCAAGGCGCTCGCGCTTCTACAAACGGCCACCGGCCAGGAGCCCGCCACCCTCGCGGAAGATTCGGATATGCACGCGGTCGTCCAGGTTGGCCCTGCTGGGCTGATCACAATGGAGATTCACTGGAGCTTACTCGATATAGCAAATAGTTCGATTGCAGGCGACGTTGAGTGGTTCCTGGGCCAGCAGCAAGTGATCTCTGGCGATGGCGTGACACTGCTGACGCTGCGACCAGAGGCTCATCTGCTATACCTGTGCGCCCATGCCGAAATCTCTCATGGGGAAGGGCAGTTCCGTTTGCTCCGTTACCTCGATCTACATCAATTGATCACCCAAACCCCTGCACTCAACTGGCAGACGGTCGTGAACCAGGCGGTCGCCTTCGGCTGGACATTCGCGGTGGAGCGAGCGCTTGGCATCACGCAGCACTGGTTTGCCACACCACTACCTGAGCACTTGCTCGCTGAGCTACGGACAGTGCGTCCGAGTCATGAAGATGTCTCCGTCGTCCTGCGGCGCCAAGCGCTGGCCAACCGATGGGAACACACGCTGAATCGGTTTGCTGCCATGAGTTGGGGTGTCCGGCTTCGGCTGGCCGGACAACTGGCCTTCCCCCCTCCTGGCTACATGCGCTGGCGCTATCAAATCAAGCAGCCGTGGCGTGTCGCGTTATACTATCCATATCGCTGGTGGGACGTAGCCTCGGAGATCTTTCGAACCGCCCGGAAACGACTGGGCGCCTGACACCGCAGATCACACCGGGATCAGCTTTGCTACTGTGACAGCAGTGTCACGGCTTGTGGCATGAAAGACAAACCCCTTCGTTGACAGGATTGGGATGGCTATAAGAGTTCGAGCTCCCGCCGTCAAATTGTCCGCCCTTGAGCTGCCGATCCTGGCGCTGCTCGTCATCGGCGCGATCGCCGTCGAGCGGCTGTTGCCGGTCGCGCTGGCTGTAGCGGCCTTCTTCTGGCTCGTGCGCTGGCTGGCCTACTGCCGCCCCACCGTGCGCACCCCCGGCGATTGGCCGATCGGGCTGCTGGTCATCATGCTCCCGGTCACGCTGTGGGCCACAGCGCTGCCGGACATCACGCGGTCCGAGGTGCTGCGGCTGCTGACAGGAATCGCGCTCTATTACGCGATTGTGAATTGGACCGACAGAACCGTGCGACTGCGTGTGGTGGCGGGCGGCGCCGTGGCGGCCGGGCTGGGGCTTGCGCTGCTGGCGCCGTTCATCGGAGGACTGCCGGTTGCATCCAAATTAAGCTTCGTGCCGTCCCTGAACGCTCGCCTGCCGCAGGTCCTCGCCACATCAGTCAATCCCAACGTGATGGCCGGCGCACTGGTCTTGCTGCTGCCGTTGGCGTTGGCCCTGCTGCTCTATGCTTGGCCGCGGCTGCGCTGGTTCGCGCGCGCGCTGGCTATATTAGCCGGCGCTGCGATGCTCGTCGTTCTGGTCCTGACCCAATCGCGCGGCGCCTGGCTGGGCATCATCGCCGCACTGGGCGTTCTGGTGGCATTACGTTGGCGGCGGGGTTGGCTGGCGTTGCCCCTGGCTACCGTGGCCGCCGGGCTGGTCGCATGGCAGATCGGCTTCGGGCGCGTGGCCGACGCGATGCTGGCCTCCCAAGCGCTGGGCGGCGCGGATCAGCGGGTGGAGATCTGG
This sequence comes from uncultured Chloroflexia bacterium, assembly GCA_963841825.1. Classification (GTDB taxonomy): domain Bacteria; phylum Chloroflexota; class Anaerolineae; order CG2-30-64-16; family CG2-30-64-16; genus CAWJEL01. The sequence goes on along the minus strand of CAWJEL010000022.1, from coordinate 46,866 downwards.
TCGCGCGCGCTCTACATGCTCCAGGATTTCCCTTTCACCGGTGTCGGCATGGGCAGCTTTCGACAGGCGGCCAATCTGCTTTATCCATTCTTCCTGGCCGGACCGGACGCGGAGATCCCCCACGCGCATAATCTCTTCCTGCAAGTCGGCGTTGATCTGGGGGTGCCGGGATTGGTGGCGTGGCTGGCGCTGCTGATCCTGGTGTGCGTTTGCGCCTGGTTGGTTTATCGCCGCGGACGGCGGCAGAGGGACACGATGTTGACCGCATTGGGAGCAGGGCTGTTGGCGAGTCAGGCCGCGCTGGTGGTGCATGGATTGACAGATGCCGCCACGTGGGGCACGCGGCCGGCGGTGCTGGTCTGGGCGATCTGGGGACTGGCGATGGCGGCGCTGGTGGTGGGCAAACAGGACAGCTTCGGAAGTCTTACGTCCGAGTGACGGCTGCCCAGCCGCACCTATCCTGTCTCAGGGATTTCTGCCGGGCTCAAGCCTGGAACCTTCTCGAAGTCTCCATGATTCAACGTGATCAGCGTCAGCCCATGCCTGATCGCGGTCGGCTCCGGGTGCGCTCCAAGCGGCGCGCAGATTAGTCAACCACTGATCGATATCAGCATCGCTCCGCATGCCCGGGTGACGTTCATCCGACCAGGCGCCCGCGGTTTCCTCCAGAGCCGCGAGTTGTTCGGCGATCGCCAACCGCTCCTCGATCGCCTCTGCGATGAAACGACTCCGTTTGCGGCCAGGCACGGCCGCATCCAGACGCAGCAGAAGTGCTTTCGGAAGCGTTAGAGTGACTTTTCGGGTGGATTCCAATGCCATCTTAAAACCTCCTTCTAGATGTCCTAACCCGGACAAGCCGGAACCACGCCTTCACCACAAAGGCTCAAAGGCACGAAGTCCACAAAGATAGAATTCTTAGTATTATTTGTGTCTTGGTGTCTTGGTGGTGAGATTCTTGTTTTCTATGCCGGAATCCGATTGGTAAGGGCCTAATCATACGCCGCAGATGGCGGAATCGTCAATCCAAAGCCGCCGAGTCGCTGGTAACGCGGATACCTGTGCGCAACATCATCGGCTCGGCGGCTTTTCACCTGAAGCCAGCCTCCCTGCTACAAGCGCAGCGCCGCCAGCGCACTCTGCACGCTCTCCTCGGGACTCACATGGTAGCGCACATCGGCGATCTTCCCCTCTTCATCGATCACAAAGTGCGACCGGATGATGCCGAAGTATGTCTTGCCGTACATGCTCTTCTCGCCCCACACGCCGTACAACTCGGCCACCTTGTGCTCCTCGTCTGCCAGCAGCCGGAAGGGGAGATCGAACTTGGTGCGGAATTTGACGTGGCTTTTCACCCCGTCCGGGCTGACGCCGAACACGACGGCGTTCTGCTCCGCGATTTCCACGTAGTTATCACGGAAGCCGCACGCCTGGGTTGTGCAGCCGGGCGTGTCATCCTTGGGGTAGAAGTAAAGCACCACGCGCTGCCCACGCAAGTCGGCCAACCGCACACTGCCGCCATCATCTGCCACCAATGTAAAATCCGGTGCAAGGCTCCTGACCGCAGGGACAGTTTCCGGAACAACAGTTGATTTCTGAGCCATTTTGATCCCCTCCTATTTAGAGTCTATCCGAAAACCCAATTGCGCGTCCTGAGCCTGTTAAAGGACGTCCCCTTTGACAAGCTCAGGGGGCGTGTAATGGTAATTTTCGGATAGATCCTTAGTTCGATGCATCGGATTATACAAACCTTCTACGAGTTACACAGGAGTCAAAAGTACAATTCAACACGCTTCACGCAAACATACATTTCTTCCCGACTCCTCTCCCCTGTCCCCTGCCTCCTGATTCCTGCCTCCTGTCTCCTGTCCCCTGCCTCCTGATTCCTGTCCCCTGTCCTGTCCCCTGCCTCCTGTCCCCTGATCTGTCCCCCTGATTTGACGTCCACGGTGGGTCATGGTATCCTGCTATCAATCTGATTGATCCAATGAATCGAAGCATTCAGTCTCATTTTCACCAAGATAATGATCATCAACCGCATCGACTCCGAGTTCCTCCGCTATCTGCTGACCAACGGCTGCGAGCCGGGCACACGCCTCCCGTCGCTGGCCGAGATCAGCAGTGAAATCGGCATCAGCACCGGCAAGCTGCGCGAGCAGTTCGAAGTGGCGCGCATGTTGGGCCTCGTCGAGGCCAGTCCGCGCCGCGGGATCTTCTGCCTCAAGTACGACTTCCGCTCGACCGCACGCCTCAGCCTGATGATCGCACTGGCCCTCGACCCCGGCGCCTTCCGGGCGTTCAGCACGCTGCGCATCCACCTGGAGACGGCCTTCTGGGAGGAAGCCGTGGCGCTGTTGACCGACGCCGACAAGGCGCATCTGCACGAGCTGGTGGCGCAGGCCAAGGCCAAGCTGAGCAACGAGCGTGCCCAGATCCCCTTCACCGAACATCGCGCGTTTCACCTGGCCATCTTTTGCAAGCTGGAGAACCCGTTTGTGATCGGCCTGCTGGAAGCCTACTGGGACGCCTACGACGCGGTCGAATTGAGCACTTACGCCGACTACAGCTATCTGACCGAGGTGTGGGACTATCACCAGCGCATCGCGGATGCTTTGACGCGTGCGAGACTACGCGGCCGGCAAGGAAGCCCTGATGCAGCACATGCGTTTGATCGACAAGTTGGGCGTAGCCCACGAAATCTCTGCAACCAGCCGCCAACTACAGCAACTTCAAGGAGTAGCCGTATGAGTATTGCCGAGCAATCACCCAGCCTGACGGTGAACAACTTTTCGCTCAGCATCGCCACGGTCAACGGATCGGGCAGCCAGACCAGCAACGGCGTATTGCTGCGGGCGTTCTTCAAGATGGGGATCCCCGTCACCGGCAAGAACCTCTTCCCCAGCAACATTCAGGGCCTGCCCACGTGGTATGTCATCCGTTTGAGCGTAGACGGTTACCTGGCCCGGCGCGACGCCTACGAGGTGGCCGTGTGCATGAACACCCGCACCGCGGCGGAAGACATGGCCAAGGTTGCCGAGGGTGGCATGGTGCTCTACGACGACGCTATTACCCTCGCGGCGCAACGGCCGGATGTCACCTACTATCCGCTGCCGGTCAGCAAGATTGGTCAAGGAAGCCAACGTCGCGTTCGAACTCAGAGACTACATCGCGAACATGACCTATGTCGGCGCGCTTGTCCATTTGCTGGACATCGACATGGCAGAGATCGAGGCCGCGGTGGAGTGGAATTTCGACGGCAAGCGCAAACCCATCGAGCTGAACATGGAGATGGTACAGCGCTCGTATGCGTGGGCGCAGGCCAACCTGGTCAAAACTGATCCCTACCGCGTCGAGCGGATGAGCGGCTTCAACGAGGACAAGATCCTGGTCGATGGCAACACCGCTGCCGCGTTAGGCTGCATCTGGGGCGGGGTCTCGGTGGTGGGCTGGTACCCGATCACCCCGGCCTCCAGCGTGGTGGACGCCCTGAACAAATACCTGCCCAAGCTGCGCACCGATCCCGACACCGGGCAGGCGACCTTTGCCGTGGTCCAGGCCGAAGATGAGCTGGCGGCCATCGGCATGGTGGTGGGCGCCGGCTGGGCGGGTGCGCGTGCGATGACCAGCACCTCGGGGCCGGGGCTCGATCTGATGGCCGAAATCGCGGGCCTGGCCTACTTCGCCGAGGTGCCGGCGGTGATCTGGGACGTCCAACGCGTCGGGCCCAGCACCGGCCTGCCCACCCGCACCAGCCAGGCCGACATCATGGCGGCGTACTACCTGAGCCACGGCGACACCCGCTATCCGCTGCTCTTCCCCGCCGATCCGACGGAGTGCTTCGAGTTCGGCCAAACCGCCTTTGATCTGGCCGAGCGGCTCCAAACGCTGGTCATGGTGTTGAGCGATCTGGACATCGGCATGAACATCTGGGCTACCGATCGGTTCGAGTACTCAGACAAGCCGTTGGATCGCGGCAAGGTGCTGAACGCCGAACAACTCAGCGCGCTGGCAGGCTCCTGGGGGCGCTACAGGGATGTGGACGGCGACGGCATCGGCTACCGCACGCTGCCCGGCACGCCGCACCCCGGCGCCGCCTATTTCACCCGCGGCACGGGGCACACCGATTCCGCCACCTACAGCGAACGGCCAGAGGATTGGGAAGCCAACCTGGACCGTCTGGGCCGCAAGCTCGATACTGCGCGCACGCTCGTGCCCGCCCCGATCGTGGATGGGACACCGGCTGCCCGCATCGGTATCATCAGCCTCGGCTCCAACCACCCGGCCATCGTCGAGGCGCGGGACATGCTGAACGCTGCCGGCATCGAGAGCGCCTACATGCGGCTGCGCGCCCTGCCGATCAACGACACGGTGCGCGAGTTCATGCACGCGTTCGAGAAGGTGTTCGTGATCGAGAACAACCACGACGGCCAGTTGCACCAGATCTTGCTTTCGGAAGAGCCTCTGTGCGGCGGTGATCTTGTGTCTGTCGCCCGCAACAACGGCCTGCCGCTGGCTGCCGCGTGGATCGCCGAACAGATTCAGGCGAAGATGTGAGGGTATCAGGATGAACAACCAGATTGAAACACCTGCGAAGAGTGCGAAACTGAACGCCTTGGGGCTGGAGAAGACTGCCTATAAAGGCGCGCCCTCCACCCTGTGTAAAGGCTGCGGCCACGACACGATCACCCAGCGCATCATGACGGTCGCCTGGGAGCTGGGCCTCGACCAGACGAAGATCGTCAAGATGAGCGGCATCGGCTGCAGCAGCAAGTCCCCCGCTTACTTCCTGGGCTGGAGTCACGCGTTCAACGGCGTGCACGGCCGGATGCCGGCCCTCGCGACGGGCGCGGCGATCGCCAACCGCGATCTCACCATCATCGGCGTCAGCGGCGACGGCGACACGGCCTCCATCGGCACCGGCCAGTTCAAGCACGCCGTGCGCCGCAACGTTCCCATGATCTACATCGTCGAGAACAACGGCGTCTACGGCCTCACCAAGGGCCAGTTCAGCGCCACCGCCGACCTGGGCCAACGGCTGAAATACGCGGGCATCAACCAGTTGCCGCCCCTGGACATCTGCCTGGAGGCGCTGGCCTCCAACGCCACCTTCGTCGCCCGCAGCTTCGCCGGCGACCCGCGCCAGGTGGAGAAGCTGCTCAAGGCCGCGTTCAGCCACCGCGGCATCGCCGTGCTGGACATCATCAGCCCGTGCGTCACCTTCAACAACCACGATGACTCGACCAAGAGCTATAGCTGGGGTAAGGCGAAAGAGACCGCGCTGAACGAGTTGAACTTCATCCCTCGTTACGAGGAGATCACGATCGGCTACTACGAGGGTGAGATGGAAGTGGCGATGCACGACGGCTCGCGCATCCGGCTGAAGAAGCTGGACCCCGACTACGATCCCACCAGCAAGCTCAACGCCTTCAAGACCCTGGAAACCGCGCGCGAACCAGGAGTTTATCACGGGACTGATTTATGTCAACGAAAAGGAGCGCCCTGACCTCCACGAGTTGTTGGCCTACGTGGACACACCGCTCGCCCACCTGCCGGAAGAGAAGTTGCGTCCGAGCCGCCAGGCGCTTGAGGATTTGATGGCGAAGTTGTAACGTGATGCGTGATGCCGTGATGCGTGATGCGTGATGCGTGAACGCAATGGGATGAGCCGCTGATTTCGCTCAACCCTACGCCGTTTTGCTGGTGTCGGCAATCTGGGTGCACTCGAACAAAAAAGACACCTTGCGGGAAATAATCGTTTCCCGCAAGGTGTCTTTTTGCGTACGTCAGCCCTGGCTGGCCGTCAACGATCTTGAGCCGAGTTCGTCTCGACGAACGCGTACAAACTGGTCACGTAGCACGGAACACGCATCACGTCCCTACTTCACCCACCCGCGCGTCGCCACCGCGTCGGCCACGCGCTGCACGGAGACCAGGTAGGCTGCCAGCCGATTGTGGACGCCGTGCGCCAGCGCCATCTCATGCACCGCCCGGAAGGCCGTGGTCATCTTCGCTTCCAGCCGGGTCTGCACTTCTTCGATCGGCCAATAGAAGTTATAAGCGTTCTGGACCTGTTCGAAGTAGCTCACCGTAACGCCGCCGGCGTTGCACAGGAAGTCCGGGATGATATAGATGCCCTTCTTGAAAAGCACCTGGTCGGCCTCGGGGGTCGTCGGGCCGTTGGCCAGCTCACCTACGATCTTGGCTTGGATCCTGTCGGCGTTTTCGGCCGTGATGACATTCTCCAGCGCGGCCGGGAAGAGGAGATCAACCGGCAACTCCAGTAGATCGGGGTTGGTGATCTGCTGAAGACCTGCCGCCGTGTAACCCTCGATCAGATGGCGCGGATTGCGCTGCACATGCTCGACCAGCGCCGGGATGTCCAGGCCATCGGGATCGTGGAATCCGCCGCTGACATCGCTGACCGCGACGATCTTCATGCCCATCTGATGGCACAGGATCGCAGCCCAGCCGCCGACATTGCCGAAGCCCTGAATCGCCACCGTTGCATTCTGCAAATCGAGCCCAATCAACTTAGCCGCTTCGATCACCGTGTAGATGCCGCCGCGCGCGGTCGCGTCGCCGCGGCCCAACGAGCCGAACAGATGCACCGGTTTGCCGGTGATGGCGCCCGGCAGATGCCGCCCGGTGATGACTTCGTATTCGTCCATCATCCAGGCCATCACATCGGGGGTGGTGTTGACATCGGGCGCGGGCACATCCCTATCGGGGCCGATAAAATAGGCCACCTTGCGCATGTACCCGCGGCTGAGACGTTCAAGCTCGCCGCGTGACATGCCCTTGGGATCGCAAATCACGCCGCCCTTGCCGCCGCCCAGCGGAATGTCCACGACCGCGGTCTTCCAAGTCATCCACGCAGACAACGCCCGCACCGTGTCGATGGTCTCATCGGGATGAAAGCGTATGCCGCCTTTCGCGGGGCCGCGGGCGTCATTGTACTGCACCCGAAAGCCCTGGAAAGTCTGGTAGCTGCCATCATCCATCAGCACGGGGATGCTGAAATGTAGCTCACGCATTGGCACGCGCAGGAATGCGTGCATGGCCGGGGAAAGGCCCAGAATAGCAGCGGCGTCGTCAAGCTGACGCTGTGCGATCTCGAACGGGTTCAACTGCGATGACATCATCCACTCCTTCGTGTGAGGATAGATTGCCGGAACAAAAGAAAACCGCTGAGCTCAGGACAGAACGCAGCGGCGACAGTCAGGGTCGGCATCGTCCCAAACAGGCGCCATTATAGCACAACCTGCCCGTCAGGATGCAAAGCGAGCAGGGACGAAGTTCAGGGTTTTGCGTGCGATGCCTGAACTGATCTCTATCTGCTTGCCCGGGCCGGATCCGTACGGCTCGCCTCACGTCCCTTCCAGAAAACGCGCCGCCGTTGTCGCGAGCAGAGCCGCGCCGAGGGGCAGGACGCGCTCGTCGAAGTCGAAACGCGGGTTGTGATGCGGCGCGTTCAAGCCCAATTCGGCATTGCCGGAGCCGATCAGCAGGAAACAGGCCGGCACGCGTTTGGCGAACTCCGAGAAATCCTCGGACACCATCAGCGGTGGACTCCAGACGACCCCGGTGCTGCCCACCACCTGCACGGCCGCCGCGCGCGATTTCGGCTATACCCGGGTCGTTGACAACCGCGCTTGTCATCTCCTGCACTTCCAGCTCGTAAGTAGCGCCCAGGCCCGCCGTCACACCATCCAGCAGCACCCGCAGCCGGGTAAGCACGGTCTCGCGGACGGTCGGCGAGAAGGTGCGGATGGTGCCCTGCATCTCGACCGTCTCGGCGATGACGTTGAACGCCGTCCCCCCATGCACCGTGCCGATCGTCAGCACCGCAGTCTCCTGCGGGTTCACGTTGCGGCTGACGATCGTTTGCAGCGCGGACAACACCTGCCCGGTGACTGCGACCGCGTCCACCGTTTCGTGCGGCAGCGCGCCATGTCCACCCCGGCCGCGCACAACGATGCGCAGAGTGTCCGCCGCGGCCATCAGCGGTCCGGCCTGCGCCACCACCCGGCCCATCGGCATCGTGTTCCACAGGTGCAGGCCGAACGCGGCGTCGGGTGTCGGTTCAGCCAACGCGCCGTCTGCGACCATCGCGGCCGCGCCGCCCTGGCCTTCCTCGGCCGGCTGAAATACGAACAAGACCCGGCCGGGCAATTCGGCCGCGTGGTCGGCCAGCAGCCTGGCGGTTCCCAACCCGATTGCGACGTGGCCGTCGTGACCGCACGCATGCATCGCTCCCGCCACCTGCGAAGCGTAGGGCGCGTTGTTGATCTCCTGGATAGGCAGCGCATCCATATCAGCGCGCAGCATCACCGTGGGCCCCGGCCGCCCGCCGTGAAGCAGCGCGACGACGCCCGTCCGGCCCACCCCGGTCCGCACCTCATAGCCGAGCTCGCCCAAAGTCTGCGCGACGATCCCCGCAGTGCGCCTGACTTCGAAGCCTAGCTCCGGATGCTGATGCAGGTCGCGACGCCAAGCGACCAACTGCGTCTGCAAGGTTTCTGCTTCAGAACGAAAATCAATAGGGGTCATGATTCACCCAGCCCTCCATATGACCAAGGTGTATCCCAAAGCACGATGGGGGCACCCGGATGGCGGATGCCGGCGCCGGTCACTTCACCCAACAGGATGTTGTGATCGCCAGGGCTCGGCAGCTCGGCATCCAGGCGGCATTCCAGCCACGCCATCGCATCGGTGATCAGAGGGCAACGGGCCGCGCCATCACGTAGGGGATGGCCGGCCAGCGCCGGCGTCCCGGCCGGTGCGATCGGTATGCGCGAAGAACTTCTCAGCCAGCGCCTGCTGATCAGCGCCAAGGATATTGATCGCGAACCGATGCGCCTTGCGTACGGCATGCGCCAAATGGGAGTTACGTTGCAGCGCGACCATCACCAGCGGCGGCTGGAACGAGACCTGGCTGATCCAGGAGATCGTCGCGGCATGAATGGTGTCGCTGGGGCAGGCCGTCAGCACATAGACACCGTTAGAGAGCAAACGCAAGGCATCGCTGCGAACATCGGTGACTGGAATCTCGGGCGTCATGGTTTGCCTCCTGCGCTCTAATTCAACCCCCGTAGTGCCACGGCGTATCCCGCAGCGCCAGGGCTTCCTCTCCGGGAACCGACACGTCGCCATTAACGATGCTGGCGATGAAGATAGCGTGATCGCCTGCTCGGTCGGCTTCTTCCACGACTTCACACTCCAACCAGGCAGCCGCAGCCCCGAGGATCGGGACGCCGCGTGCGTTGAGACCGTAGCGGTAGCCGCCCATCTCACCGTCCGCACCCAGCGGTGCTTTAAAGAACGCCTTGGCAAAGTCCGTCTGGTGGGCGCCCACGACGTGCAGCGCGAACCGCCGGCTGGTCTGGACGGCGTCGCAGATGGCGGTCCCTTTGCGCATGGCGACGGCGATCAGTTTCGGCTCGAACGACACCTGCGTGGCCCAACTCACGGTCGCCGCGCGCGGCCCATCGGGGCTGGCGCTGGCGGCCACAAACAGGCCGTAGTTGAACATGCGGAGGATGCTTTTGGTGGTATCGGTTTCGGACATGAAGACCTCGTGATGCGTGATACGTGATGGACGTGCTGCGTGAAAACCAAATGACGCCGTGGCTGGAGTTCTTACCGAGCCGCGTCCTTGTTTCCTTGTTTCCTTGTCTACTTGTCTACTCGTCTACCCGCCTACCACAAACTCCGATCCATCTTCCCGGCCAGCGCGTCGCTGATCGGTTCGCGCCAATCGGGTTCGATGTCGGCACAGGCGCGCAGCAGGCCGTAGCAGCCGGTCAACATCTGGTCGCCGTGTGGGACGGCGGCGTAGATCGGCAGGTCGGTGTCCGCCAGCATGGCTCGCCGTGGGCCGACCAGCGCCACGAGATCAAGCGGCACTGTCACCTCATCCAGGCACAGCGCGCCGTGGCCTTTATCCGCAAAGATGGCCTCATGGCGGATGTCGCCGGCGGCCAACGCCTGCAGCCAAGCCGAGAGCCGCTCGGGCGTCAGCTCGCCCGTGTGATGTTCGAACAGCCGGACGAACTGGCCGTCCCGGAACTGGAACGCCAGTGTATGAAAGTTGCCGATGTTGACGACGATCGGATGCGCGTGGGCGGCCACGCGCGGGTCATCCAACGCGCCCAGCACGGCCGCCGGCGCGGTGTCCATCACGATCACCGGCAACCCGCTCTGCGCCGTCGCTGTGTCGGCGAGCGCGCGCAGCCGGGTCATGATCTCCGGCACAGCAGCGCTGCGGTAGGCCAGGGCGCTCAAGCGCCGGTCGGCGCGCAGCCGGTCACACAGAAAGTCCATGCGGAACTGCCGGTCGCTGACGTCCGGCGGGGCTGCGCCATGATCGAAAACGGCCAGCGCCAGGGCATCCGGTCGCAGCGCCACGCCGAAAGCAGCAAACGCCCCTTTGATCGCGTCGTAATCGAAGTCGCGAAACGCAACGTGCGCATAAGCGCCCCCGACCGCCAGCGCGCGCCCCGTCTCCTCGGCGATGATCTCGACTCCCAGCTCGCGCTCGACGCGGTCCAGGTCATCGTCGAAGGTGCGGGCGGCGTCCGCTGTCGCCAGGACGCGCAGCCCGGCGCGGCGATGATCTTCCACCGCCCACGAGCACGGCCCGCCGCCCATGATCACGCCGGTAATCAGCAGCGGCTGGCGCGCGGCCGTCGCTCGCTGGACGCGCCCCCTGATCAACAGCGTCGGCGACGGCATGACGAGCTTCAGGCAATTCTCCGGCCCCCGCTCGCTGTCGAAGAGCAGGATGTCCTGGGTGCCGGTGCCGATGTCTACGGTGAGGATTTGCATGGTTTGGTAGATTGGTAGATTGGTAGATTGGTAGACGGTAACTTGGTAGATTGGTAGGTTGGTAGGTTCATGCAAACCAGTCTACCAAGTTACCAATTTACCGGTTCCCTATGATCCGCGCCTGCCCATCCGCGTGATACGATGACCGCACCAGCGGCGCGGATTCCACCCACTTGAAACCGCGGGCGTTGCATTCGTCGGCCAACTGCGCGAACTCGTCGGGGTGGTAATAACGCGCAATCGGCAGGTGTTGTTTGGTCGGCTGGAGATATTGGCCGATGGTCACGATGTCCACGTCGACGCGGCGCAGATCGTCCAGCACGGCCAGGATTTCGTCCCACTCCTCGCCCAGCCCGACCATCAGCCCGCTCTTGGTGAGCGCCCGCGGGTCAAGCTCCTTCGCCATGCGCAGGACATCCAGGCTGCGTTCGTGCTTCGCCTGCGGCCGCACCCAGCGCGAGAGCCGCGGCACGGTCTCGGTGTTGTGGTTCAGGATCTCCGGGTGCGCGTCCATCACCAGCCTGAGTGCCTCACGATCACCCTTGAAGTCGGGGATCAACACCTCGATGGTGCAGCCGGGTTGAAGCCGGCGAATCTCACGGATCGTCTCCGCAAAGATGTGTGCGCCGCCGTCGGGCTGATCGTCGCGGTCCACGCTGGTCAGCACGACATGGCGCAGCTTCATCTGCGCGACGGACTCGGCCACGCGGCGCGGCTCGTCCTCATCGAGCGGCAGCGGCTTGCCCGACTGGACGTTGCAGAACTTGCACGACCGGGTGCAGATGTCACCCATCAGCAGGAAGGTCGCGATGCCGCGGCCCCAGCACTCGCCGAGGTTGGGGCAGAACGCCTCTTCGCAGACGGTGTGCAGCGCCTCGCCGCGCATCAACGACTTCAGCTTCCAGTACGCTTCGTTCTGGTTCAGCTTGACGCGCAGCCACTCCGGCTTGCGGCCGGTCGTGGGCTGCTCGTCGTGCAGCCGCGCGGCGCACCGTCGGCGCGGGCTTGGGTTCAAGGGGTATTGGATCAATCGTAACGTTAGTTTGCATGGCTTGTCGCAGGTCTTTGCTTCCTCACGAGCGTTGTCAACGGTTCAGTTTCCTGTCGTAGATGATCGACGAACGCGCACGCGCCCAGGTTCAATAACGGCGAAGGCTCTCGACATCTCCGCGATGTGATCTGCAATTGCGCTGGCAACGATCTGCGCCTTCTGTTCAGCCGATAACCCTGCAAGACGAATCAAGATCACCCCACTCGCCAGGCGGTGTTGGCGGTATACCATTTCGCCGAAATCCTTGTCAGCAGTCAGCAGCAAAGCCGACTCTTGATTGGCTCGGATGAGCACCTCGTCGTCAGGAATGCCTGGCGCCATTTCCGCAAGATATGACACTGAATGTCCCTCGGCTCGGAGGCGCAGGACAATCTGCTTGTCCACGCCTTCGTCGGCCAGGAAGTTCATGCCGCCACCTCAGCCAGCGGATAGACCACATCGGCATGCAATGCTTCTGCCGCAAAAGCTAACGCCGCTCGAATTCCCTCGCTCGTCAGCCGCGGATGCGCTTCCACCAAATCGTCAATGGTCTCGCCAGCGGTGAGCTTCTCGAGGACAAGCTCAACTGTGATTCGGGTGCCAGCTATGATCGGCTTACCCATCATCACAGATGGATTTGATTCGATCCATTGTTTGCGCATCGATCATTTTCCTATCGCCCATCCCATGCCTTTATCAACCACCACTGCCTGTTCCGTCAACATCTGCGCTAGAAACGGTGACAACTGATGTCTGGCAATCTCATCGGGCGTGGCTCCGCGCGCCTGGACGGGCTCCAGAATCCGTGCCGCCGCAATCCCCAATAGCTCCAACCGCTCACGCTCCCCGTATGGCGCCCAAGCCGATGAGACGATCAGCAGGTCAATATCACTGCCTTCTTGTGCTGTGCCCTTCGCCGGCGACCCGAACAGCAGCACTCGCTCTGAACGGATACCCATCCGCTCAAGTTGCCGGCAGTAACGCTCGACCACATCTGCTACGCGAGCACTCATCTCGGTCATCGCTCTGGCCTAAATCAAGCGGGTCAGCACAAGAGCAGATCACTCAGTCTCGATCATCAGGGCGCGATAGCCCGCTTGCACAAAGTGCTTGTCGGCAGTTACCGCATCTGTCAATCGGAAATCTTGCATCACAACAAACGAAACACAGTCTGTCAGACCCCATTGTTTGTCTGGGCGCTCTCGATAGAGACGCAGAGCGCGCATCAGTAGAGAGGTATCTATGTTGACAACGCGTGTATTGGACGAGTGGTAGCATCGCTCAATGAATTGAACTGCTGCCATGCGATCAACGTCGCTCAGCGCATTGCCAACTTCAACTAATACGGCTTCTGTGACCCAAACCTCTACAGCAGACCGCACTCGTGGAAGCAAGGTCATAGCCTGAGCGTGGTACTGATCACGCCGGTTGAGTAATGCCTGAACGAATACCGTATCCAGGAACAACCGCTCACGGCTCATGGAATGGTCTCGCTGTAGCGTTTGAGTGTACCATACAGATAATGATCGTGTTCCGCGGCCCAATCACTCGGCGCGTCCACGGTTCCCGCCAACGTTTCGAGCAGATCCCACACGCTCCCTTCTTCGCTACTGCCTGCGGGAACTGGCTCCACTAGAATTATGTACCGCCCATTCATCTCCAAGTCGAGCGGCGATTCCGGCCAGAGGGCCTGACCGTCAAAGGTCGCGGTCAAGGTTTTGTACATCGTGATACCTCCACTCCGATCCAGATAGACGCACTCAGATTATTCCCCAGTCGCGCATCTCTCCGAATCCCGTCGCCCACTGGCGCTGATTCGCGGAGATGCACCTTTTTTGCCATCTGCGGTTTGCAGCTAAATATGTATCGCCTGTCCCATCACCCCGTGCGCAGCCTCCATCAACGCCTCCGAGAGCGTCGGGTGCGCGTGGACCGTGCGGGCGATCTCCTCGGTGGTCAGCTCCCAGGTGCGGGCCAGCGCCAGCTCGGGCAGCAGCTCGGTGACCTCGGGGCCGACCAGGTGCGCGCCCAGGATCTCGCCGTACTTGGCGTCGGCGATGATCTTGACGAAGCCTTCCTTCTCGTTCAGACCCAGCGCCTTGCCGTTGGCGACGAAGGGGAACTTGCCGATCTTGATCTCGTACCCCTTCTCCTTCGCCTGCGCCTCGGTGTAACCCAGGCTGGCGACCTGCGGCTTGCAGTAGGTGCAGCGCGGCATGAAGATGTAGTCGGCATCCTTGATCGGCCTTGTCTCATGGCCGACGATGGTCTCGGCGGCGACGATGCCCTGTGCGCTGGCCACGTGCGCCAGCAGCAGCTTGCCCGTCACGTCGCCGATGGCGTACACGCCGGGCACATTGGTCTGCATCGTCTCATTGATCGTGATGAAGCCGCGCTTGTCGGTCTGCACGCCGGCCGCTTCCAGCCCGAGATCGCCGCTGTTCGGCGCGACGCCGATGGCGACCAGCACCACATCGGCCGCGATGGTCTGCTCCGCGCCGCTCGCCCCGTCCTTGACGCGCACGGTGACGCCGTCGGCGGTCAGGTCGACCCCCTCGGTGCGGGTGTTGACCAACGTTTTGATGCCTTGCTTCTTGAACGCCTTCGCCACCTCGGCCGCGGTCTCGTCATCCTCCAGCGGGAGGACGTGCGGCAGCATCTCGATCACGGTCACTTCGGCGCCGTAAGCCCGGAAGACGTAGGCGAACTCCATGCCGATGGCCCCGGCGCCAACGACCACCAGGCGCTTCGGGGCGGAGGTCAGCGCCAACGCCTCGCGGCTGGTGATGATCTTGACCCCGTCGATCGTCATGCCGGGCAGCGAGCGCGGCCGCGCGCCGGTGGCAATGATGATGGCCTTCGCGGTCAGCACGTCGCCGGACGGCGCGACCTTCACCTGCGTGGGGCTGACCAGCGTGGCCGTGCCCTGGATGTGGGTCACGCCGTTCTTCTTGAACAGGAACCCGATCCCCTTAACCAGCCGCTCGGAGACCTGGCGGCTGCGCTTGTGGGCGACGGCATAGTCCAGCTTCAGATTGTCGAAGCTAAAGCCGAAGTCCTTGGCCTCGTTCGTCAGGATGCTCGCCAGCTCCGAGTTGCGCAGGAGCGACTTCGTGGGTATGCATCCCCAGTTCAAACAGACGCCGCCGAGCGCCTCGCGCTCGACCACGGCCACCTTCTGGCCCAACTGCGCGGCCCGGATCGCGGCCACGTAGCCGCCCGGCCCGCCGCCGATAACGATGACATCGTAAGTTGTAGTGTCTGACATGAAAAGCCTCGATTCTGATGTGGGGTGCAGTGTTGACGCCCCCGCATAACGAGAAACGAATGGAGCCGCCACGATACTACTTGTGTGCCTGCTCCTACCCGTCGTTCGTTGCGGATTGCGCCTGCCACATATTATACCGCAACTCGCCATTTCCGGCCACGAAAGGGCGTACTTCTCGTTCACACCCACGACCCCACGCGATTTCATCACCCCTGAAAAAACATACAGGCAAAGGACACTTGCCCTCTGCCTGTATCACTTGACAGAATCGATGCAGTTCAGGTTCTCAGCCGGTCTATGATCGGCATCAATACAGCGGATGCCTGGTCAGGGAACCAACCACGAGGATCGTAGCTCCCTCGCGAGCATGAGTGCGCAAGTTCATGCACTCAACCGATGAACGTGCTCGATCTCAGCCCCCGGCACACAAAGACCCTAACAAATCACCCGTTGCGTACATCCAGCGATCCGGCATGGTGAGGCCGGGCGGGGGGACTCGTTGGCTGGTGATGTTGCCCAGGTTATTGTGTTCTTTGTCGGTCAGGTGGATTGTAATAAAATCACCCACGGGTATGCCCGACGGCGCCGCGACCACAAAGGTTACAGGGTGGCAGGTCAGCAGTGGATTCGAGTTTGTCACCCAACCGATGCCTCCCGGCACGGGCATCGGTTGCCAGCCTGTTGGGCCTTGCACCGGCTGGCCGCCTTGCCACGGCGGCTGCTGGTCCTGGAAGAAGATCTCCAGGTCGTGGACGATCCCGTTCAGGTTATCGGTGGTCACATGGACCGTGATCACGATCTGGCCGTTAGCAGTCTGATAGAAGGTGGATGACACTCCCGTCAGGACTGGCTTCCGGGTCGGTGTGGCCGTCGGCGTGGACGTGGGTGGTGCCTGCTTGGTGGGTGTCTCGGTCGCCGTCGGCGTGGACGTCGGTGGCGCCTGCTTGGTAGGCGTCTCGGTCGCCGTCGGCGTGGACGTAGGCCGAGGCGTCACAGTCGCTGTGCTCGTCGGTGTCGGCGTCGGCGGCTTATGGTTGATGAAGATGATGAGCTTTTCAAACGACGGCAGCGGGATGTGGATCACGTTCCGGATCACGCCCACAGGCTGGCCGTTGGCATCCAGCAGTGACACGGCCACGGGCTTCGTCGGCCGGTAGTATGCCAGGATCGGCGGTATCGCATCGATCACCGCTTCCACCCGCACAGGCTCCTCGGTGTGCAGCCTGCCCAAGCCAGCCACCTCGATCTCCACAAACACATCGAAGAAGCTGTTGGCCGGGAAGTCCGCGCCCTGCGCTTGCTGCTCCACCACGCCGTGGGAAGCCCGGGTCTGGCTTTGGCGTAGGGTCACAGGGCCGGCGGCTCATCCCCACCAGGTTCATGGCCGTAATCTCGGTCTGGATGTCCATCAGGCCGTCGCCATCGACATCCCCGGATCACTGCGCCGAACATCCGTCGGACCGTTCAGGGTCAAGTCGAGCGTCCCAAGGCCGGGTATCTCTACCGACAGCAGCGCACCGGACGGGAAGGAGTCCGTGCCGCCCGGCGGATAGGCAAGCGAGGTCAGGCGCGCAGTCCCCCCGGCGCATCGCCGAGCGCAATCGCTTGGCACAAGGGTGTCAGGTTCTCGAAACCGGGTTTGCTCTCCTCAAGTACCGAGTAGATCCCCGCCTCCAGATCCAGGAAGTCCACCATCCCCCGCTCGTCAGTGATCAGCTCATTCAGGGTTGTTCCCTCACAAGCCGGCCCCCGGAACAGGCTCATCTTCCAGTCCGGGAGCGGCTGCAGGTCGGGCGCCCACAGCTTGATGACAATGATCGAGAAGGACGGCTGCTTCGTCGGTGTTGCCGTCGGTGTTGCCGTCGGTGTCGGGGTGAAGGTGGGAGTCAGTGTGGGCCGGCACTTGCCCAGCGTGTCGGCCAGGAAGATCGATTGTATCTCCGCTGGCGTCAGCGCGCGCGGGAATAGCTCGACCTCGTCCAGCACGCCGCGCAGTAGGCCGGTCACCGAGGAGGAGCGGCTCGCCATGCGCAACGGGTTGGGATTGGTCAAGGAGCCGGGCCGCACCGTCGGGTCGAAGGTGCCCACCAGCGCACCATCTACGTAGAACCGGCCGCCATTGGTGTTGGCGCGGTTCACCGTCACCGTGATGTGGTGCCAGTTGCCGTCCGCCACAAAGGCTGTGGAACCGTAGTTCGTACACGCCGATGACGGCAGGTTGGAGCAGGTCGTCGAACCGGGTCCATCGGCGAGTTGGAAGGCTAACAGGCCGTTACTCAGGAAAAGCGAATAGCCTTGGACCAGACTCGTGGCCTCCTGGCGCTTGTCCACGATCAGCTTGACACCATTGGCGTCACTCGTCCGGATCCAGGTGTCTACAGAGAAGTTGCCGGTCCCGAAGTTCAGCGTGGGATGATCGTTCACCTCCACGTAGTCATCAACGCCATCGAAGCTGAGCGCGCCGTTCACCTTGCCTGGCACAGGAACTGGCCCATTCATGTGCGTGCCGTTGGTGGGGAACCCGGCGATGTCGACGGCCGTCGTTCCCGACGTCTCATCCAGGGGCCACCAGGCTGTCATCTCGATCGGCGGCACGGCACAGGCCAGTGTCGGCGTCGGTGTCGGCGTCGGCGGCTTGTGGTTGATGAAGATGATGAGCTTTTCAAACGACGGCAGCGGGATGTGGATCACGTTCCGGATCACGCCCACAGGCTGGCCGTTGGCATCCAGCAGTGACACGGCCACGGGCTTCGTCGGCCGGTAGTATGCCAGGATCGGCGGTATCGCATCGATCACCGCTTCCACCCGCACAGGCTCCTCGGTGTGCAGCCTGCCCAAGCCAGCCACCTCGATCTCCACAAACACATCGAAGAAGCTGTTGGCCGGGAAGTCCGCGCCCTGCGCTTGCTGCTCCACCACGCCGTGGGAAGCCCGGGTCTGGCTTTGGCGTAGGGTCACAGGGCCGGCGGGACTCATCCCCACCAGGTTCATGGCCGTAATCTCGGTCTGGATGTCCATCAGGCCGTCGCCATCGACATCCCCCGGATCACTGCGCCGAACATCCGTCGGACCGTTCAGGGTCAAGTCGAGCGTCCCAAGGCCGGGTATCTCTACCGACAGCAGCGCACCGGACGGGAAGGAGTCCGTGCCGCCCGGCGGATAGGCAAGCGAGGTCAGGCGCGCAGTCCCCCCGGCGCATCGCCGAGCGCAATCGCTTGGCACAACGGTGTCCGATTCTCGAAACCGGGTTTGCTTTCCTCAAGAACCGAGTAAGTCCCCGCCTCCAGATCCAGGAAGTCCACCATCCCCCGCTCGTCAGTGATCAGCTCATTCAGGGTCGTTCCCTCACAAGCCGGCCCTCGGAACAGGCTCATCTTCCAGTCCGGGAGCGGCTGCAGGTCGGGCGCCCACAGCTTGATGACGATGATCGAGAAGGACGGCTGCTTCGTCGGTGTCGGCGTGAAGGTGGAAGTCGGTGTGCGAGTGGACGTGGCTGTCGGCGTCGAGGTCGGCTCGACCGCCACATGTGTAGTAGTCCTCTGTTTCCCCGAACTCATAGCCGTTGGCTGGGCCGCGACCGTCGTCATCGGTCGCTGGCTTGTCGCTCAACGTGATCCGCCACCAGAGGCACTGGTTAGGGTTCGGGTTGGCGGTGATGAAGACGGGTGTCGTGAACACGTAGCTGCCGGGGCCGGGAAGCGTAATACATGTGGTTCGGCACGGCCCATTCGGGCGCCGCGATCCCCGCGCAAGGCGTAACACCACCCCAGAAGCCGCTGCGATCCCAGTCAAACCAGGCGTTGACGTAAGCTTTGCTGGCAGGTGCTCCGGTCGGCACGGTGACGTTGAACGTGAGTGTCGTCGGCTGGCAGTTCGGCAGCATGGGGGTGATCACACCGTCATCGGCTTTGTCCTGGTCGGGTCGATCCAGTGGAGGCTGGATGTTGTTGACGCCGTCTGCGTCTAAGCCGATATCGGCTTCCTTTTCGGTGGTGATGGCGGGGCCGAGGTAGTAGCGCAAAACCGCGTTGATATGCATCGGCCCGTTGGGTGGCGACCCGGTTCCGAAGACGGTCGGAAATCTGGCCGCGACCCCGAGCGGTCCGCCCGCCGGGTAGGCGGTCATGGGGGCGCCATAGTTGTTGCTGCTGTCGGGCGCATCACCCAGGTCGGTGTAGGGCGATGTCAGAAGGTTCTTCGCCGCTACAGGGAGGTAGATCCTGAGAGGAGGGGGTGAGGGGGTAGCTTCATCTCCTGACCCAGCGATCTGCGCGGCAAGAGCCTGGCCGCCTGTGAGAAGCAACAGAACTGCTGGAACCAAACAGATGGCGCTCAGCAGCACACCGGTACTCGGGTACATTCGTGGGTGAGTTTGTCTCCGCATCGTAAACCTCCGGTGGGGCTCGACATGTTCGAGTTGTCTTCTCGGCCCGCTGGCGAGATGGTCGAGAGCCTCTGGTTGATCTTTTAATGGGACAATCTGTGTATGATCATCGTGAAGATCATAAGGATAACTCGTGTCTAACTTGTACAAAACTGACCATACCACACAACCCGGTCAATGTCAAGTCTTCATCCATCAGAATTCTCCAGGAACCGCTTCACCACCAGCAGAAAACCATCCGCTTCCTGGCCGTCGAGCACGCGATGGTCGAACGTGAAGCTCAGATAGGCCATGGGCCGGATGGCGATGGCGTCGTCGGGATCGGGAAGCAGCGGGTGGCCGCGGCTGATCACAACCGGCCGCTTACGGATCGCGCCGACGCCCAGGATGCCGGCCTGCGGCTGCACCAGGATCGGCATCGCGAACAGGCTGCCGGCCGTGCCGTGGTTGGTCAAGGTGAAGGTGCCGCCCTGCACATCATCCGGTACAAGACGCTTCGTCCGCGCCCGCTCGGCCAGGTCGTTGACCGCGACCGCCAGATCCAGCAGGCTCTTCTCGCCGGCGTCACGGATGACGGGCACGATCAGCCCATCGGGAATCGCCACGGCTACGCCGATGTGCAGGCGCCGGTGGATCAGCAGCGCGTCGTCACTGAAGCTGCTGTTGGCCGCCGGCACGGCTCGGATCCCTGCCACGATCGCCTGAAGGAAGAACGGCGTGAAGGTGAGCCGGACGCCCTGCTGCTCGAACTCGCCCCGCAGCCGTTCGCGCGCCCGGACGAGGGCCGTCATGTCGGCTTCCATCACCGTGGTGGCATGCGGCGCCGTTTGCTTACTCAAGGCCATGTGCCTGGCGATGGCCTGCCGCATCGGCGAGAGCGGCCGACGTCGCGCTATCGGCGAGATCGAGGCTTTCAGCGGACGGGGGGCTGGGGGTCAGGGATTCGGCAGCCGGGAGTGATTCGCGCGGCATCGGCGCGGCCGCATAGGCCAGCACATCCTGCTTCGTGATGCGCCCGCCCATGCCGGTACCGCTGATCTGGCTAAGATCGACGCCGAGTTCGCCCGCAAGCCGCCCCACTACCGGCGAGATGAAACCGAGCTTGCGGCCTGGCAGACTGGGAACTGATGACCCGAAAAGTGCGACAGGGCGTGACACATCGGTCGTCGACGGTACGCTGCTGTCCGCCGTTTCACGTCCACTGTCCATCGTCCATCGTCCATCGTCCGTCTCACCGATCACCCCCAACACCGTCCCCTTCGCCACCGTCTCCCCTTCCGCGACAAGAATCTTCAGCAGGATGCCGGAGGCGGGCGCGGGAAGCTCGGTGTCCACCTTGTCGGTCGTGATCTGAAGCAGCGGCTGATCCTGCTCGACCGGTTGGCCTTCGCTGATCAGCCAGCGGCTGACCGTGCCCTCGACGACCGTTTCGCCCAATTGGGGCATGATGACTGGAACTGCCATTTGATCTCCACAGGAAAGCGCGCAGGGCACTTTCTCGCCCCGCTTCCCGTATAATAACACAAAAAGCGCAAGGAATCTGTAGGGTTCTTTGCGCTCTCACGGTTCTGTGTGGTCAAAGAAGGGTCATTATTGCGTTATCAGCGCCTCCGCCACGATCTCCGCCACGTCGCGCACCACCAGATCCTCGACGCCCAACGCGCCCCTGGCATCCTCCAGCATGATCATGCAGAAGGGACACGCCACGCCGACCTCCTGGCAGCCCGTTGCCTGAATCTGCGCCAGACGATTCCACGGCACGCGCGTCTCGCCCTCGTCCTCCATCCAGACGCGCGCGCGCCACCGCCGCCGCAACACATGGCCTGCGACTTAGACTTCTCCATCTCGACCAACGTCATCCCGGTCGCGGTCGCAACGTGTCGCGGCGCATCGTACTCGTCGTTGTACCGCCCCAGGTAGCACGGGTCATGGAAAGTTATCTTAGCCTCAGCCTTAACCTCAGCCTCAACCTCAATCTGCCCCTCAGCCAACAGCGCCTCGATATACTGCGTGTGGTGCATCACCTGATAGTGGCCGCCGAACTGCGGATACTCGTTGAGCAGCGTGTTCAGGCAGTGCGGGCACTGGGTCAGGATCAGCTTGAACTTGTAGCCGTTCAGCGTCTCGATGTTCTGCTGCGCAAGCTGCTGGAACAGGTACTCGTTGCCGGCGCGGCGGGCTGAATCGCCGGTGCAGGTCTCCTCCTCGCCCAGGATCGCGAAGTTGACGCCGGCCGCGTGGAGGATCCGGGCGATGGCCTTCGTGACTTTCTGATTGCGCGGGTCGTACGCGCCAGCGCAGCCCACCCACCAGAGCACGTCCACCTCGGCGCCCTCATTGAAATTCGCCATGATTGGGACTTCAAAGTCAAGCCCCTGCGTCCACGCCGCGCGCTTACGCTTCGGCTGCTTCCACGGGTTGCCCGCGCGCTCGATGTTGGTGAGCGTCGTCGCCAGGCTCGACGGGATGTCCCCCTCCATCAGGGCCAGGTAGCGGCGCATATCCACGATGTCGTCCACCTGCTCGATCAGCACCGGGCACTCGTAGACGCAGGCGTAGCAGGTGGTGCATGACCAAAGCGTCTCGCGCTGGATAATGTCACCGACAAGGTGACTGGGTGACTGGGTGACAAGGTGATCCGGAGACCCTGCCGTTATCCGTTTATCCGTTTCAATCCGTTGCCTTCCGCCCTCCGCCGTCAACGCGGCGCGCAAATCCAGCACCAGCTTCTTCGGGCTGAGCGGCTGTCCGGCAGCGTACGCCGGGCACACGGCCTGGCAGCGGCCGCATTCGGTGCAGGCATCGACGTTAACCAGCCGCGGCCAGGGGAGGTCGGCCAGCTTCTTGACGCCCAATTGCTCGGCGGTCTCCAGGTTGTCGATCGGCTTGAGCGCACCTTTGACCCGAAAAGGGGCCACAAAGATGTTGACCGGCGAGGTGAAGATGTGGAAGAGGTTGGTCAGCGGCAGCATGGCAAACGCAACCGCGACCGCGGCGAAATGAATGGTCCACGTGCTCCGGTGCAGACCGAGGAGCACCCCTTCGCTCAGCCCGCCAAACAGCAGGCTCAAGGGATAAGCCACGACCGAGTAAGGCGCCCACGCCGGCTGCTGCGCGGCCAGGCGCAGCGCCTCCACGAGGAGGCCGGTCAGGATGATGAAGGCCAACAACGGCAGCGTGAAGTTGAAGCGCCAGTCGGTGTTCAGCCGGTCCGGCTTGACGATGTAGCGCCGGTAGACCGCCAGCCCTAGCCCCACCAGCACGAAGAGCGCGGCCAGGTCGAGCACGATCTTTTCCAGCAGGTACAGGTTCCCCTGGAGTAACTTGGTATTGAAGATCAACTCGAACACATCGGTATCGAGCGAGCCGAGCACCGTCCCGACGAACAACAGCGCCATGCCCCAGAAGATACCCAGGTGCATGGCCGCCGGGTAGCGCTGCCGCAGGATTCTGACCTGAGCCACGCCGTATTTCAGGGTGCGTAGCAAACGCGACCAGGGCCGGTTGAACCCGATCTCGGGTTGGCCCGCCCGCCAGAGTTTGATGCGTTGGAGGATGAAATAAACCATGATGATGACGGCAAGCGCCATCATGCCAAAGAAGAAGACGCGCAGGGGAATGGGGATGTTCCACCATCCGCAACGCCAGGGGGTATCACCGGGGGGGCAGCTTTCCATACGCCTCAGCTCCTTTGCGTGAGGGGCGGACCATGGACGATGGACCATAGACCATAGGGTACCGCGGTTCATCGTCTATGGTGCATGGTCTATCGTCTATGGTCTATCGTCTATCGTCCGTCATCTACATCTCCAGCTTGATTGGCGTCCTCGGCGCGGCCGGGCGGCGGGCGTTCATCACGCTGACCTGGGCAGCAACCTGCTGAGCCAACGCGCGGAACGCCGCGGCCTGCTCGGAGTCGGGCTGGTAGACGACCGCGGGCTCGCCCGTGTCGCCGCCCTGGCGGATGCTCGGCTCCAGGTAGATGCGGCCCAGGAACGGCACGCCCAGCTCCGCGGCAGCCTGCTCGCCGCCCCCTTCGCCGAACACGTCGCCGGCCATATTCTCGACGATGCCCATCACCGGCACATCCAGCCGCTGGAAGGCGGTGATCCCGCGCCGGGCGTCGGCCAGGGAGACCGCCTGGGGTGTGCTGACGATGACGCCGCCCGTGAGCGGCACCAACTGCGCCAGGCTGAGCTGCGCATCGCCCGTGCCGGGGGGCAGATCAACCACCAGGTAGTCAAGGTTGCTCCACGCCACGTCGGTGAAAAGCTGGCGGATCGCGCTGTGCAGCATCGGCCCGCGCCACACCAGCGCCTCGCCTTCGGGGACCAGGAAGCCGATGGACATGACCTCGACGCCGTGGGCGACGGCCGGCGACATCTTTTCGCCCGCCACCGGCGGCATGTCATCCACGCCCATCATCATCGGCACGTTGGGGCCATAGATGTCGGCGTCGAGGATGCCGACCTTGGCGCCCATCTGCGCCAGCGCCACGGCCAGGTTGACCGAGACGGTGGTCTTGCCCACGCCGCCCTTGCCGCTGCCCACCGCGACGATGTTCTTGATCGGGACGTCCAGCTTGCCGGCGATGCGGTTGTCGGCCCGCACCTTCGCGTCGAAGTTGACCGCGACCTGTTTGACGCCGGGCACCTGCTCGACCGCGGCCCGCGCCTCGCTCTCGATCTGGTTGCGCAGGGGGCACGCCGGGGTCGTCAGCGTGATCGTGAAGCGCACGTCCCCGTCGTTGATTTCGATGTCCTTGACCATGTTGAGTGTCACCAGGTCGCGGTGCAGTTCTGGCTCTTGCACGGTCTTGAGTGCGCCGAGCACCATGTCCTGGGTCACGGTTGTTGATTTACCGAACATGTAAATTCCTCGTGTTGTGTTATCGTGATCTCTATCGCTACGTGCTGCGTGCTGCGTGTTACGTGATGCGTGACCACTGTTAAGCGGCAGGTCGCTGTCAGCGGCATGATCACGTGTCACGAACACGTGCCGAAGCACGTGTCACGCCGGATCCAGCCAACTCTTTACATATCTTCCATCACCATCCCAGCCACCCGCCTCCCGATCTCCACGGCGAAGTTCGTGCCGCGGTCCCACGGGTAGACCTGGCTCATGCTGGCGAAGTAGAGGCCGGGCAGGGGCGTGCGCAGGGGCGGGATGTTCTGCGAGTGATTGACCGGCGGCACAGGCTGGGCGTAGGCCGTCTTCCACAGCCAGGTGTCCTTCACCCAACTGCGGTCAAAGTCCGGGTTGAACCGCGCGAGCGCCGGCAGGAAGCGTTCCAGCAGTTCCTCTTTGCTGAGCTTGAAGTACTCGTGATCTGTCTCCAGATAGTCGCCGCAATAGAGGATATGGTCGCCGCCGTAGTGCGCGGCGTCCATGTAGTTGGTGTGCTCGACCAACGCCAGGAACGGAAAACCGGCCTCCTTAGGCAGGTTGTGCCAGTAATACTGGGTCAACTGCCGGTCGAGCGTGATCACCAGCACCACCGCGCCCATCGATTTGAGCGCCTTCAGGCTGGCGGCATAGCTGTCGGGCAGATCGGGCGCCAGCTTCGCCATCAACGCGGGGGAACTGGTGGAGATGACCGCGTCGAAAATCTCGCTGCCGGACGTGGTCTCAACCACGAGCGATCCTTCGCGCCCAGTCTGCTTTAGCAGACTTGCGGTATCAGACTGGGATTTCAATCCCAGGTCGGCGACGCTTTCGGTATCACCTCGGGCCTTCAATCCCAGGTCGTGCGCACGCCGAATCCCGGTCACCGCCGTCCCCAACCGGATCTCCACCCCGCGCGACCGCAGGAGATCGGCCAGCTTATCCAGGAAGGCTTGGAAGCCGCCCGCAAAGGTGCCGAGCCGCGTCGTCCGCGAGTGCAGCCGTGCCCACAGCCACGCCATGTTGACGATGTTGGCATAATCTTCGCCGAACTTGCCCACGAGCATCGGCCGCCAGAATAACTCGTAGACACGCTGCCCAAAATACCGACGCGTCCAAGCAGCCGCTGTATGCTGTTCGAGCGGTTTCCAGTTGGAAGAAAAGCGGAGATAGATCCCAGCCAGACCAAAACGGGCAACATCGATGAGGGAATAGTGGCGCAGCAGGAACTTCGGCATGTTGCTGGTGATCGAGTCGAAGGGATAGAACTTGCCCTCGAAGTAAATCGCCGTGTAAGGCCGCGGGAAGAGGACTTGGTCGCTCCAGCCGAGCTCCTCGATCAGGCCCAGCATGTGCTTGTCGCTGGCAAACCAGTGATGGTAGTACTTCTCCAGCGTCCAATCCCAATGCGGCGCCTTGAAACCGGCCGCCAGCCCTCCGACTCCCGGCGCGGCTTCGTAGACGACGGCCTGGTAGCCCGCCTTGTTCAGGTCATAGGCGGCAGCCAGGCCAGCCATTCCGGCCCCGATGATCGCAATGCGCTTGCTGTCACCCATGGAGTCTGCTACTCCTCGACGACTTCACGCTCATCTTCGTCGATATCAACCGGCTCACCGGCGAGATAAGCGTCAATATCACGCCGCGCCTTTGTGAAGAGCTCAAGGAGGTCAGCATCCGTGCCCTTGAACTGCATGATGGTCTGCGTGGCGCACAACTGGCACCCGCGCATATACTTGAAGCTGCCTTCGTGGCACTTCACGCAACCGTCCAGGCGGATCATCATCATGGTGAACGCCAGGCTCTCAGGGTCGGTCTCGGGCAGCTTCCCCACACGCTCGACGAGAGCAGCCCAGTCGGGGCCCCGGAGATCGCGCAACGAGGAGATTAGTCTGGGAGGGAAAATCAGTTCAGCTTTGGGATACATTCTTGTCAAAAGCTCACTTTGATGTTTGGTGTCTTGGTTGGCGCGGCAGAACCGCCGCTGGCGCCGCCCGCTAAACCGTTCAGGGCGCTCATCAGACTCGT
This sequence comes from uncultured Chloroflexia bacterium, assembly GCA_963841825.1. Lineage (GTDB taxonomy): Bacteria > Chloroflexota > Anaerolineae > CG2-30-64-16 > CG2-30-64-16 > CAWJEL01. Next base: position 20,451 of record CAWJEL010000022.1, on the reverse strand, counting down.
CTGGTCGATGCCGTAGGTCTGACACGCGCCTTCGATCGTGTCCACGTCGCTCACCGCGCAGCTTGAACAGCCGCCCAGGTGAAAGTTGGCGAGCACCTCGCTCACCTTCGGGTGAACCTGCAAGGCATCGGCGATCGTCATCGTCGGCGTGAAGATCGTCTCACCGGCCTGGCGCCGCTGCTCAAAGCGCAGATCGGTCAGCGCCGAGTCCAGCTTGTCGCTGAGCTCGTTCACCGCGCCTCGCAATTCAAGCACCGAATTGGCTGCCCGATCCGCGCGCTCGGCCAACGCGCCGGCGCGACGGATGGCGAAGAACGCCACGATCAGCGCCAGCACGGCGGCGATCAGTGCAATGATGTCCATGTGCTTCTCCTATCGAATCGGACGAAAGACGAAGGGCGAACGGAGGGCCGAGTTGATTCCGTCATTCGTCGTCCATCGTTCGTCAAACGGTCAATGTTTCACCCGGCTGCAAAATCACCGGCTCAGCCGTAGCCTTGGTCCGAATCTCATCCGCCACGGCCTGGGCATCCTGCGCGATGATTCCGAATGTATTATAATGCATCAGGATGGCCGTCTTTGGCTGTAAGAAGCCTACCGCTTTGACCGCATCCTCCGGCCCCATGGTGAAGTTGTCGCCGATGGGCAGCATCGCCACGTCGATTCCTTCCTCGCCGTAGAGCTGCATATCGAGGAATAGCGCGGTGTCGCCGGCGTGGTAGAGCACCTTGTCCTCCAGCCACAACAGGAAGCCGCACGGATTGCCGCCGTAGCTCCCATCCGGGAAGCTGGAACCGTGGTGCGCGATGGTCAGCTTGACCTTGCCGAACGGAAAGACGTGCGCGCCGCCGATGTGCATCCCGTGCGATTTGGCGCCATGTTTCGCCATGTAGCCGATGGATCTCGTTGTTGCTGATCACCGTCGCGCCGGTGCGTTTGGCGATGGGCAGCGCGTCCCCCAGGTGGTCGCCGTGCGCGTGCGTCACCAGGATGTAGTCGGGGTTGACCTGCTCCGGCGTCACGTCCGCCATCGCGTTGCCGGTCAGGAATGGATCGATCAGCAGGTTCGCTGCCTCAGTCTGGATGGTAAAGCAGGCATGACCGTGATAGGTGATCTGGACTGGCATGGGATGACTCCATATGGGCTTCAGGTGTTTCGGGGGTTAGCCCTTGTGTGACTCTTGGCGGTTACTTTTTTCGCCGCCCCAGATGCTTGAGTCGTCCTTGCAACGGGTTTGCGAGATGTGGGAAAAAGCGTCATCAGAGTGCGCAAGGCATTGTTAACAGACTCGGAATCTGGGAAGAATGCCTGGACATCGGGATCCAACATAACCGTGCCTTCTTGGAGCACAAACTGCTGTACCACCGTTGTCCCATCTATCTTGTGAATCCGTACTTCATATCCTTCATGCAACGGACGGTAGGCAGTCCCACGCGCCGCACCCTGGAAGTCATACTCCGGTAACATCTCGATATCTGTTCGCTCTGCTTGATTCACAACTTTACTCTTCATAGGACTTCCGCTCCGTCGATGTGGCCCTTCGACAACTGATGATCCGAATGTTGTTGCCTCGCTCTACGTAGATGACAACCAGAAGTCGGCCTTGCGCAGATCGCCCCATCACGATGAAACGCTGTTCATCAAGGGAGTGAGCAAGGTCGAGCATGCTGGCGATATACGGATCATGAAAAACGGTCACAGCCTCACCAAAGGTGATCCTATGCTTGCGTTGATTCGCTTTGGCTTTATCCTCGTCCCACTCGAACGTCGGATGCATAAGGACGCTCCCTGAACGAGCAATGCTGCGACCGTCACTTAAGTCAGGTAATTATTGTCCACCACCTTGCTCAGCCTTCGGCGGCGCGTCTTGCCGCCGCCTCGGCTTTCAGCCGCTCGATCTCCTCCGGGCTGCGCTTGGCGCCGACGCCCGAAGTTGCGGGGGCGGCTTGTGCAACCTCGGTCGTCGCTGACGCAGCCGCTTCAACAGCCGGCGTTGGGGCAGATTCGGGCACAGGCTCGGATGCCGGTGCGGCCGCGGATGTTTCGCCGGCCGCCTTTGCCGCGCGTCTGGCCGCGGCTTCAGCCTTCAGCCGCTCGATCTCCTCCGGGCTGCGCTTGGCTGGCGCAGCAGGGACGGCCTCGGCAACCGGCGCGACGGCAACCGGTGCCGCTGCAGAAGCTTCCCCGCCCTCCGCTGCTTTCGCCGCGCGACGAGCCGCCGCCTCAGCCTTCAAGCGTTCGACTTCTTCCGGCGTGCGCTGTGCGCTGGCTGCTGCAACTGCAGCGACCGGCAAAGCAGGGGTGGGCGCAGGACCAGCTTCCAGCTTCGAGCTTCCGGCTTCCGCTTTCGCCGGGCGCTCCGGTTTCGCTGCCTTTTCGGCTTCCTTCGCGGCCCGTATAGCCTCTTCCGAGGCCCAGTCAGTCGGTTTGATGCGCGCGTAGTACGTCGTCGGGACGCGCAGCTCTTTCAGGTCGAACACCAGATGCGGCATGCGCTGGAAGGCCGCGATCTCGTAGTCGTTGTTCATCTTGATCGCGTCGAACGGGCAGAACTCGGCGCACAGCCCACAGTTCATGCAGATCGTCGTGTCAATGAAGAACTCGGCCGGCCGGGTGATCGGCTTGCCCTTCTCATCCTTGTCGCGCACGATCCAGATGCACTGCGGCGGGCAGACCTTTGCGCAGATGCCGCACGCCGTGCAGCGATCCTCGCCGGTTTCCGGCTCGTAGACCAACATCGGGATATAGCGGAACCGCTCCGAAAGTTTGCGCCGCTCCTCTGGATACTGGACGGTGAAGATACCGTTCTGAGCAGACGCCGCTGTCTGGTCTAGTTCTTCCTTGCCGCCCGCATATCGGCTGGGGATCTTCTTGACGTCATCGACGTAAGTCGCGACGAATTCTTTCAGGGTTACGCCCAAGCCTTTGAGAACGCCGGATCCGAACATGGTTTCCTCCGACAATGGACCATGGACGATAGACCATGGCTGCGAAACGCCGCTTGAACGTTCAATGGTCTATGGTCTACCTGTCTACCTCACCCAACACAATATCGATCGCACCCAAAATGACCACGGCATCCGCCAGCTTGTGCCCGATGCTCATCTTCTCCAGGCTGGTCAGGTTGATGAAGGTTGGGGCGCGCACATGGTAGCGGTAGGGGTTGGCCTTGCCGTCGCTGACGACGTAGAAGCCGAGTTCGCCCTTCGGCCCTTCGACTGCGCCATAGGCCTCGCCGGCCGGCACTTTGAATTGGTACTGCTTCTTGCCGGGCGGCATGATCGGCCCTTCCGGGATGCCGTCGAGCGCCTGTTTCAGGATCCGGATGCTCTGGTAGATCTCATCCATTCGCACGCGGAAGCGCGCCCACACGTCGCCTTCGGGGCGGGTGCATACATCAAACTCGAAACGATCATAGATCGAATAGGGCGCAGCCCGGCGCAAATCGTACGGCACGCCGGAGGCGCGCAACATGGGGCCTGCCATGCTGTAAGCGGCCGCCTCTGCTGCGGTCAGCACACCCACCCCCCGGGCTCGCCCCAGGAAGATCTCGTTGCCGCCCAAGAGGTTCTCGAAATCCTCCATGATCCTCGGCAGCCGATTCCAAACAAGGTCACGCGCCCGCGCGACCCATCCCTCCGGCAGATCGGCCATCACGCCGCCAAAGCGCATGTAGTTGCACATCATGCGTGAGCCCGACGCCGCCTCAAACAGGTCGAGGATCAGCTCCCGCTCGCGCAGGCCGTACAGCGCCGGGGTAAAATACGCGCCCAGGTCGTTGAACAGGAAACCGACCGCGATAAAATGGCTGATGACACGGGTCAGCTCAGCCATGATCACGCGGATATAGTCGGCGCGCTCAGGCACCTGGAGGCCCATCAGCTTCTCCACCGCCAGCGCGTAGCCGAAGTTGTTCGACATGGACGTGATGTAGTCCAGCCGGTCGGTGAAGGGCATGTTCATGATATAGGTGTTGCGCTCGCCGATCTTCTCGTGACACCGGTGCAGGTAGCCGATCTCCGGCTCCAGGCCCACCACGTTCTCGCCCTCCAGCGCCAGCACCATGCGGAAGACGCCGTGGGTGCTGGGATGTTGCGGCCCCAGGTTGAGCAGGATGCGCTCGGTCTTCAGATCGGCGCCGTCCCCGTTTCCCGCCTTGTCCACCTCCATGATGCGGCGGTACTGCACCGTCGGCTGCGTGAACAGGTCGGGGTCCCAGGCGATGGGATAGGTGATGTTATCTTTCCACGGCACGCGATCTTCGGCCCACAGATGTTGCCCTTCGGGATGCCGGCTCTTTAAAGGTTTCGTGTCTTCTTCGTAGTACGATTCCTTGTAGTCTTTGCGCAGCGGCCAGCCCTCGAAGCCATCCCAGAGCAGGATGCGCCGCAGGTTGGGGTGACCGTCGAAGCGGATGCCCATCATGTCGTAGACTTCGCGCTCCTGCAGATCGGCGCCCGGCCAGATGGAAATCAGCGACGGCAGCCTGGGCTCCGCCTTGTCTGTCAGCCGTACTTTGAGCACCAAGGCTTCAGAAGGACGCCGGGGCTGCTGTGGCCGCGTCAGCCGAAGACAGACCGACCCGGTAGAGGTAATACACCACCTCGAAATATTGCGGCCAATCCACGCTGGTGACCATCGAGAGATAGTCGTAGCCCTGTTGATCGCGCAGATAGCGCGCCAATTCGGGCAGCTTCTCTGCCGCCACAACCAGCCCATTCTTGGTGGATTCAAGCACTGCCCCGGGAATTGCGTCGTTGAACGGGAGCCCGGTTTGCGTCGTTGCATCAGTCATGATTGGCTCCTATTGCAAATACGCCCATGCCGCGTCCTCCTCCGGTGTATCCCAATACTCGGCGAGGGAGCGCGTAGCCAGGCGCCCCCATAGGCCTTCTTCTGATGGGCCAAAATCATCGATCAGCAACTCAGTTGAGACACTGATCCGACGTTTCTCTAGCAGCACAGCAACATCAAGCAACTGTGCCCGTTGATAGGTGGGCAAAGAACGCACGATCCTCAGTAGTGTCTGCTCGTCGCTGCCGGCCTCAAGTAATGGCTGGGCGTTCATTGTCTAACTCTCCCGCCGCAATCTTCTTCAGCGCCTCGTAATCCTTGGGATTGTACAGATCCGGCCCCAAGACGGGCATCGTCAGCGGCTCGTTGAGCTGATCCTTGCGATACCAGGGTGCGGTCTTGACCGACTGGCCGAAGACTTTCTCGTGGACCTTGAACACACCGTAGAGGATCGCCTCCGGCGTGGGCGGGCAACCGGGCACATAGACATCGACCGGAACATATTTATCAATGCCGGAGACGACGTTGTAACCCTCTTTGAACGGCCCACCGGAGGTGGCGCACGCGCCCACGGCCAGCACATACTTCGGCTCGGCCATCTGGTTGTAGAGGCGCACGATATTGGGCACCATCTTCTTCGTCACCGTGCCCGAGACGAACATCAGATCGGCCTGGCGGGGCGAAGCGCGGATGATCTCCATGCCGAAACGGCTGAGGTCGAAGCGCGAGGCCATCATTGCCATAAACTCGATGGCGCAGCAGGCCAGGCCGAACGCCATCGGCCACATCGACCGCACCCGTCCCCAGTTGTAGACGTTGTCGATGGTGGTCAGGAAGACGTTCTTCTTCAGTTCTTCCGGGAGGTCGCCTTCATCGATCTTCATGGGCACATCCTTGTGAAACGTGATGCGTAATACGTGATGCGTGAAACGTGATGCGTGAGGTGCATGTGTGATCTACGGATTCACGGGTCACGTATCACGGGTCACGGGTCACGAAATTAATCAGCTCAATCCGCGGTCAGAAACCCGGTCCTTGGCCCGCTTCTTCTCCTCCGTCTCTGCCCAGCACGTACACGGTCGCATCGCTGACGTGGCCGATCTTGGCCAGGCGCCAGCCTTCGGCCAACAACGCGTTGACCTGGGTGATCTCATCGTCGGCGCGCACGGTGACCTGTTTCAGTTCGCTGAACAGACGTTCGTCGGGCGCAACAACAGGGGGAGTAATATCAGTCATGGTTTCTCCAAGATGTCACAGGTGTTATCAGGCAGCTAAAGCCTGGTAGATGAGTGGGCGATAGCGTGGCTCAGGAATCGGCTTGTGCTCGGCACGCGCGGCCTCCAACCAGACGGTTTTCGCCTTCACTACTTCTCGCAAGGCATCCCGGGGGGTTTTGCCAAAGGCGGAGCAGGCGACAAGGTCTGGAACATCAGCGATCCAACCGCCATCTTCATCCGAGTAGAATACATTGATGTGGTAATCCCGTCTCATTCATCCTCCAATCTCAGATCGTACTTCTCCACCAACTTCAAAAACTGCCTGATTTGGTATGGCTTGACTTGGCCGTTAACGTTCTACAAGTTCACGAGTTCAGAAATACCTGGGTGGACAAAGATGTGGTGACTGCCGTTTGTCCTCGATAGACGAAACCCGAAAGCCTCAACCAAGCCGACCATATCAGCGAATCGAACGTTTTTTGATCCGGCCAAGAGCGTGCGAAGCAACGACCGCTTATTCATGCTATCTCGCGTCGAATGAATGAGGGGAGAAGCTGCAAGTGAGAGACAGTCGGTCGTTGTTCAGCGATGGCGTGCTGATGCATAACGTCTCCGTTATTGCGCTGCCCTGCGCTCAGAGGTCGCAATCTGCTGCTGGCAGATGGGGCGCGGACTCGGCTCGCAGGCGACTCGGTTCGCAGGCGGCATTTTACAATAGATGGGGAGCGGTGGCAAGTGCGAGTTCGAGGGCGCGAGATAACTTCGCCCGACCAGCGCTGCGTTCCGCGTCGAGGCCCCAGGTATTTGCAGGGACATCGCTATAGGTTTGAGGTGGTGGTGAACCTTTACCCCGGATACCAAATCTTCCGCGGATCATCGGCCGCGCGCTGATAAGTCCACGCATCTTCAATTAGGCGCGCCAAATCATAAACTGGACGCCAGCCGAGCAGGAACTTGGCTTTTGTGTTATCCAGCCAGTTCGAATAGCACTGGGTCCGCACCTTGGACCGAGGGCAAGCTGCGCGTCTGTGCCAGGTACTCGGCCAGCTTGCGGTAGTCCACCGGCTCGTCCATGCAGATGTTGAAGGTCTGCTGCCGGGCTTTCGGGTTATCGATGGCATCGAGTATAGCGCTGACGAGATCCTCGACATGTACGAAGTTGCGTTGGACAGGCGTCCCGTCCGCGTCACAAAGGATCGGGATCGTGCCGGCCTGCGCGTATTGATCGGCGAGCTCTGCCCCCACCAGATCGCGCCAGCGCGGCCCGCCGAAAACGTCCTCCCCGAAGCTGAGGGTCTGCTTGAAGTCGTCCTTCTCCATGATCCACGGCGCGCGCAGACAGCAGCCGTTCAGGTCGTACTGGAAGTAGTACTGCTCCAGCATGACCTCCTCAAGCACCTTGGCCAGGGCGTAGCAGCCCGGATAGGGAGAGTGTCCCAGCGTCTCGGTGACGGGCGCCGCGTGCGGGACGACGCAATGGCCGACCGCGTTATCGCCGCCGATCAGGATGAACTGCTGAAACGTCTCGGAGGCCCGGCATGCTTCCAGGAGCCAGAACAAGCCTTTCACCGCGACATCCATGACCTGTTCCGGCGTTTCTTTGACATGGGCCATGTGTACCACGTGGGTAACGCCCTGCAGACAGTCATGCGCGGTCTCGCGTTCCGAAAGAGTGCCGCGCACGACTTCCACCCGCTCCTGCGCGGGGATCAGCCGGTTATGGCACAAGGCCCGAACTCTGAAATGCCCGAAGGCGGGGTCGACGAGAAAACGGCGCAGGAAAACCTGCCCGACTTTGCCGGTAGCGCCGGTCACCAGGATGAGCGCGGGGTCGGTGCTCATGGAAGGCTCCTTTCTTGGGTTGCTGTGTTCAGGATTTTTGAGGATATTTGCAGATGTCTGCAAGTGCGCAGACCGGGCATTGGGGCCGTTGCGCATGGCAGACTTCTCGCCCGTGCCGGATCAGGTTCAGGTGCAGCGGATAGAACCACGCCGCCGGTGCCAGGCTTTCCCAGATCGCTCTTGATCTTTTCCTCGCTATCCTTTGGCCCGGCCAGCCCCAGCCGCCGCGTGACGTGGCCCACGTGCGTGTCCACGGGAAACGCCGGCTGGTTGAAGCAGAAAAGCAGCACGATCGACGCGGTCTTGTGCCCGATGCCGTCGAACGAGGTCAGCCAGCGCGTGGCTTCAGCTACCGGCAGATCGGCCAGGAAATCGAGGGTAAACGCACCGCGCTCGGCCTGGATGCGGCGCAGCGCAGCCTGGATGCGTGGGGCCTTCTGCTGCGCCAGCCCGCCGGAGCGAATCGTCTCAGCCAACTCCGCCACGGGCGCATCGAGCACGGCTTGCCAGGTGGGATAACGCGCCTTCAGCGCCTCGAACGCGCGGCCGGAGTTGAGGTCGCTGGTGTTCTGGCTGAGGAACGTCAGCACCAGTTCGTCCAGGGGCTGGTAGTACGGCCGCCACGTCGGCTCGCCGTACGCGGCCAGCAGCCGGCGATAGATTTCGGCGGCGAAGGCGCGATCGTCAGGGGTGGATGTGGGCATCAAGGATGACTCCTACCCAGTTCAAGGTGGCGTAAGCTCGTCTGGGTTTTGGAAGTGATGATCGCCAAGCATCCCCGGGGGATTTCAGTCGATCTGGTCCATGATTATTTCTACTAACCGACCGACAAGGGGCAGGTCGGAGGGAAAACGCTGGCCTGATGCCTGATTATGACTCTTCGTGCGCTTCAACCAGCACTTCCCGATAAACTGTCGCGCTTATCCGAAAATCGGTCTCCCGCAATCCGTCCAGAATCGGTTTGACCTGCGCGATCAATCCCGCTTTCTTGGCCATCAGGAGCACACCCAGTGTTCCGGTGGTGGACAAACCCAGGCGCACCGTCTTTCGACGAGCCAACCGGTCATCAAGCAGCACGTAGCGTGCGCCGAGCTTCTCCGCCAAAACGATGGCCTCACTCTCGCCCGCATCTAGCTCGTCTCGAAGCAGACTGACCGAGAGCCGATCTTGTACGACGCAGGTTTCGATCCATTCTGCGGCGTCAACTTCGTGCCAACCTGGCTCACCCTTGCCGCGAACGACAACTTCGTCGTAGACGGCTACCGGGATGTAGACCCGCACAAATAAGCCCTTGAGCAAGTCCAGCTTGCCAATGGTTGCGAGACTGATGAGTGGGCCAGCGTTCGACACGACGCGGCCGGGGTCATGTGGCACGCTGTGTTCAGGCTCGCTCACGCTGCCACCCGTCTACAGTCTGGAACTCATCCGCTAACTCTTCTTGTGAGTAGTCGAAATAAGCGATGCTTTTGCGCGCAAGCAGTCTGGCGAACTCGCGCTTGCCGATGCCTAATAGTTCGGCGGCCTTTCCGGCCGAGATGCGACGCTCCTGGTATAGCCCCAACACAGAGAACTCGCGCACGGCTTCCGCGGCTCGAGACTTTGAGTATCCCAACATCGCGAACAGGTCGCTTGGTAGCGTGACTTCTAACGTCAATGTGTCCATCAGTCATCCCCCTTCAACACAAACAGATGCAAAGCAGCGCCCGACTCGGCATCCTGCTCCTGTTCACCTGGGGTCATGATACATCAAGCCAACTAGCCAGTCAACCGCTCTAGAACCAGAAAGTGACTCAACCCGAACCACTGCAGCGGGGTGTGCTCCAGCGCGTAGAGCCCCCGCTTCAGCACGCGACCCATGCCGGGCCGCCGTGCCACAATGTTGTCGAAGCCGGGGTAGATCACGCTGTGATGGATGACCGCCACCGGCTGATCCCGGAAGATGCCGCGCAGCGCCGCGCCGGTGTAGGCGCGCACATGGGGGGCCAGCCGGTTCCGCAGCGGATTCGGCAGCCAGTTGATCAGCGGCGTGTTGCCGAAGTGATACGTTCCGCGCCAGTAGTGGCCGTGGGTCTCGAAAGGGATAGAGCCGGTTGGGACAGAACATCACGATCCGCCCCCCCGGCGCCAGCACGCGCGCCATCTCGGCCGCAGCCGCCGTATCGTCGGTCACATGCTCGATGACCTCGTGCGAGAAGACCACATCGAAGCTGCCGTCGGCGAACGGCAGCGCCTCGGCCGGGGCCAGCACGATGCCGGGCAGGCGGGCCGCGGCCTGGCTGGCGACCGCCGGATCGACCTCGACGCCGGTCACGTGCGGGCTGAAGCGGCGGAACTGCTCGGTGTACATCCCCACGCCGCAGCCGGCATCCAGGATGGCCGCGCCGTCGAGCCGGGCCCACTGCCGCACCAGCGCCAGGCGCCGCTCCTGTCCCGCGCGCCAGACGTAGGACGGGTGGCCGAGACGGGCGGCCTCATCGGAAGTGCGGTGAAAGACTTTGGATTCATCTTGCGTCACGGGAAATGTTCCTCAATGGACATCAGGCAGAACAGTCATGCTCGTCCAGGAACGCCAGCAACTCCCTGGGCACCAGCAGATCGCCATCCCGAAAGTCGGCCAGCGGCTTCCACATGACCGGGATCGGCAGCCCGTTGTCGTCACCGATCCACGCCTGGCGCGCGTAGAACGCCGGATCGACGAAGCGGGCAGCGTACAGCAGCACAATACTCGTGGCCGCGCTTGCCCGCGTGAGTGAAGATGTTTTCGAGCATCCCCAGATAGCGGATACCGGTCAGCTCGGCGCCCAACTCTTCGCGCATCTCGCGGACGAACGCGTCGGCGCTCCGCTCGCCCAACTCGATGCCGCCGCCGAGCGGACGATAGAAGACAACGTCCCGCGTCGGGTCATCGCCGCGAAACACCAGCAGCCGATCCTCGTGCAGAAAAATGCCGAGGACGATCGTGCGAATCCTATCCTCGTTCATCCAGCACCCACTCTTCCTTGAACCCGAACTGGACGGTGTTGTCGATCAGCCGGAACCAGGCCGGCTGCAGCACCCAGAACCTGGCTCGCGCCAGCGGACCGGCCAGGACGCCCGGCCCGCCGCTCCCGGACAATAGCCCGCCGACGAAGGCATACTTGCGGCCATAGATCGCGGCCGCGCGCGCCAGCTCCGTCCCCGCGGCCAGATGCGCCTGACCGCGCACCTGCAAGCCGCGGATGCCGCGCCAGTCCTGACCGTCCGCGTGGATCGTGCCCGCGATGCGCGCGTCGGCCAGCAGATTGCGGCCATGCTCCGTCCGCTCTTCCGAAAGAAAGTAAAGGTTCAACCCGGCATCGTGCGCGTAAAACACCGCCGCAGCCGCCGGCGTGCCGTCCGGGCCGACCGTCGCCAGGGTGAGCGTGGTGTGCTCGGCCAGGAACGCCGCGATGCGGTCGCGCTGCGCCGCGTCAAGCGGGCCGGGGCGAGGGTCCTCACGATCAGGCGGCATGTGTGTCATTCACGAGCTCGGCCGGCGCTGGGTTGTCCGCCGCTTGCTCCCGGTTGCTATCCCATAAGCACAGGGCGATACCTATCAGCAGCAACGCGCCGCCGATCACCTGCCGGATGCCCAGCGTCTCGCCCAGCAGCGGGATCGACAACAGCCCGGTCACCACCGGCTGGGCCAGCAGCACGACGACCGCGGCCGAGGCCGGCAGATGCCCCAGCGTGTAGATGATCAGCAGCCAGCCGCCCACCTGCGTGAGGACGCCCAGGGCGATCAAGATCAGATAGGTGGGCAGGCTGTAGCCGCGCAGCGGCAGCCCGGTGACCAGACAAAAGACCAGCAGGGCCAACCCTGCGGTCACCGCCACCAGCCACAGATAGCTCAACGAATCGAGATCGCGGCGGGCGCGCTGCGTGTTCAGCAGGTAGCCGGCGTAGAAGATCGCGCCGATGAATGCCATCACGTCGCCGGTGTTCAGACCGGCCCCGGCGGACAGGCGGAACCCGGTGACCACGGCCGCGCCGGCCAGCGCCAGCGCCACCCCGGCCCAGTAGCGCCGCCCCAGCTTCTCGTGGAAGAAGATCAGCGCGCCCAGCCCGACCCAGATCGGCGCCGTGTTATCCAGCAAAGTGGCCGTCGCCGCGGAGGTCCGCAGCAGCGCCGAGCTGAGCAGCCCCAGGTTCAGCGCAAACCAGATCCCGCCGAAGAGGCCCCAACGCACCCCGACACGCGGCAGGCCCGACCGGCGAATGTGCCAGGCGAACGGGATCGTCAGCACGGCCGCGGCGATCGTCATACGATAGGCCGCGGCAACCGGGCCGGGGACGTTGGCGATCTTGGTGAAGATGGCTGTGAAGCTGATGCACAGCACGCCGGCGATCAGCGCAGCGTAGGCCGTGCCCTGCCGAGACTGTGCCTGGGCCGGGACAGCCCCGGAAGCTGCGAGTTCGCCTGTCGCCAAAAGGATCCTCCCCCGACCGAATTCACAGGGACGCCTGCGCCTCTGTGACCGCCGGAGCATTCTAACCGCGTGGGCGAAGACAGGCAAAAGTCAGGGTAGATGGATATGCCGGACTCGGCGCCACGGCGGGTAAAATCGCACCGCGAAGGACGCAGAGATCGCTGAGGTTTTTGGTTTTCTCTGCGCCCTCCGTGCCCTCTGCGATGATTCTCTCTCAGAACGGGTTGCAGCCAGAGCGTTCAACGATCATAACGGCACATATCCCTCAAAACGCGACGACACGGTGACCGCAAGAAGCGATCCCCGTGTCGCCTTGTCACCCCCCTTGTCATCGTGTCACCGCGTCACTTCTCCAGCTTCTTCTTCTCCTCCTCGACCAGCACGCGGCGGAGGAACTTGCCGACCTGGGTCTTCGGCAGCTCGGAGCGGAACTCGATCTGCTTGGGCACCTTGTAGGGCGCGAGACGCTCGGCGCAGAACGCGACGATCTCGTCGGCCGTGACGGTCTCACCCGGCCGGAGCACGACGTAGGCCTTGACCGTCTCCCCGCGGTAAGCGTCGGGCACGCCTGCGACCACGGCCTCCTGCACCTTGGGATGCTCGAAGATCACCTCCTCGACCTCGCGCGGGACGATATTGAACCCGCCAGCGATGATGATGTCCTTCAGGCGATCCACGATGTAGAAATAGCCGTCGCTGTCCATGCGCGCGATGTCACCCGTGCGCAGCCAGCCGTCCCCGGTGACCGTCTTGGCGGTCTCGTCGGGCCGTCCCCAGTAGCCCTGCATGACCTGCGGGCCGCGCAGCCAGAGCTCGCCCTCCTCGCCTTGTGGTTTTTCGACGAACTTATCGTAGTCCATGATCTTGGCTTCGACGTTCCGGAACCGGCAGACCGATGGAGCCGGCCTTGCGCTGGCCGTAGATGGGGTTGCAGTGGCTCACCGGCGCGGCCTCGGTCAGGCCATAGCCTTCGACCAGCCGTCCGCCCGTGATCTCGCCGAATCTGGTCTGCACATCCATCGGCAGCGGCGCCGCGCCGCTGATGCACGCCTTGACCGACTTCAGGTCATATTTGCCCACGTCGGGGTGGTTGATGATCCCGATGTACATCGTGGGCACGCCGGGGAAGATGCTGGCCCGCTCCTTGTCGATCGCCTTCATCACGCCGTCGATGGGGCGCGGGTTGGGCACCATGACGAGTTGCGCGCCGAGGTAGATCGCCAGGCTCATCGCCACGGTCATGCCGTAGACGTGAAAGAACGGGATGGCGCCCATCATGCACTCTTTGCCATCCTCAAGCGACACCATCCAGCGGCGCACCTGCACGGTGTTGGCCACCAGGTTGAAATGGGAAAGCATGGCAGCCTTGGGCACGCCGGTGGTGCCGCCGGTGTATTGGAAAAACGCCGTGTCTTCGTGGGATACAGCGACCTGGGGCGGGGTCTCCGGGTGCGCGTCGAGTAGCTTGCGGAAAGCATAAACGCCGTCGCCCTCCGGCACATCCACCATCAGCCCATCCTCGTGTAGCTTCCGCTTGACCATGCTGCTGAACGGCGCCGGCACGTAGTCGGGCACATCGGCGATCATCACGCGCTTGATCTGCGTATGCGGCTGCGCCTCCTTCAACTTGCCGTAGAACGCGCTGAGCAGCACGACGGTCTCCGCGCCCGCGTCGCTGAACTGGTGCGCGATCTCGCGGGCCGTGTAGGTGGGGTTGGTGTTGACGACGATCGCGCCCAGCTTGAGCGCGCCGTAGAAACTGATGACGAACTGCGGCAGATTGGGCAGCATCAAGGCGACGCGGTCCCCCTGTTTTACGCCGAGCGCGGCCAACGCCGCGGCAAAGCGATCGACCTGATCCAGCAACTGCCGGTAGGTCAGCGTGGCGCCGATCGTGAGCGGGCCCATGTAGCGCAGGATCAGCTTGATCGCGGCCTGGTTGGGATACCTGGCCGCGCTGTCCTCAAGGGTGCGGTGCAGTGGGATCTTGGGGTAGTCGATGGTATGCGGAACGTCTTTCTCGTAGTGGGCCAGCCAGGGCTTTTCCATGTGACGGCCTCCTGTCGGGTGGGAGAGCGGATAGCACATGCGTGATCGGCTCTGCAAGCGGGAAAGGTTCCCAGGCGCAGCGCGATTGCACGAGAATTGTGCATCGTGCGGATTGATTATACGACCGTGGGGGCGCTGTGTCAAGCGATTTTTGAGGATGCAGTGCGTTTCAATCATTCAGCCGATCGGCAGGGTGAAGGTGAAGGTGGCCCCCTGCCCCGGCGCGCTCTCCACACGGACGGAGCCGCCGTGGGCGACCACAAGCTGCTTCGCGATCGCCAGCCCCAATCCCGCGCCGCCAGTCTGGCGCGCGCGGGATCGATCGGCCCGGTAGAAGCGGTCGAAGACGTAGGGGAGATGTTCCGGCGCGATACCCGTACCCGTGTCATGCACCGCGACCGATACTTCTGTGCCGGTGGGCTGGGCAGTGACCGTGATTTCGCCGCCCTCGGGCGTGTGCGCAGCGGCGTTGTTCAACAGGTTGCGGAGTATCTGTCCCACCCGCTCGGGGTCCACATCGACGGGCGGCAGGTCGGCGGGCAAATCAACGGTGAGCATGATGCCCTTGGCGTTCGCCTGCGGCCGCAGGATGGCCACAGCCTGTTCCACGATACCGGCGAGGGATGCGGGCTGGCGCAGGAGCGTGAGCTGTCCGGCCTCGGCCTGCGCCAACTCCTGCAGGTCGGCCACCAGCCGGCTGAGGAGCATAGTTTCCTCGTAAAGGTTGTCCACCAGTGCGTCATCCGGCGTCAGCAACCCGTCGCGGGCAGCCTCCAGGTAGCCGCGCAGGTTGGTGAGCGGGGTTCGCAACTCGTGCGCGACGTCGGTGGCCATATTGCGGCGCAGTTGTTCCTGCTGCGCCAGGCTCCCGGCCATCGAGTTGAAAGCGTGAGCCAACTGTCCGATCTCGTCCTCGGAGGTGACCGGCACACGTACCGTGAGATCGCCCTTCTCCATGCGTTGGGCGGCCGTCGTGAGGCGTTCGACCGGGCGGAGGATGCGGCTCGATAGCGCCAGGGTGACGGCCACGGCAGCCAGGCCGGCGATCAGCGCGCCGAACAGGACCGAGCGGTTGACGGCTGTCAGGAACACGTCGTCCGGTCGTTCTGCACCGGATAGCGGGTCGAGATACAGCGCGCCCACGAGCGTCCCCGCGGAGACGAGCGCGGCCGCAGGCGGCGGCCACTGCTCGCCAACCGGTTTGCCGATCAGTTTATTATCGGAGTCAGCAACAACTGTACGATTCGCATCGGCAACGATCACCCGCTGGCCGCTCATCTGAGCCAGTTGCGCGATCTCAGATTGGATACCATCCCAGCTCTTGGTCCGGTCATAGGTCCGGGCCAGGAAAAAGGCAAGCCGCCTATCGGTCATGGGGTTACGCCGTTCGACATAACGCTGGAACTCGCCGGTGGTGCGCCGCGTGGCCACAAAAGCCGTGACGCCAACCGCGATGATCACCACCAGGATGGTGGCCAGCAGCAGCCGGAAGCGCAGGCTACGCCACATGGTGGTCCTCGAATCGGTAGCCTACCCCCGCCACGGTGGCGATGTAACGCGGCCGGCCCGGCTCCGGCTCGATCTTGCGGCGCAGGTTCATGATATGGACATCCACCGTGCGCTCAACGCCATCATAGTCGTACCCGAAGGCCCGATCCAGAAGATCAGCGCGAGAGAACGCTCTGCCGGGATTCTTGATCAGTGTTTCCAGAAGCCGAAATTCGGTCGGGGTCAGGCTGACGCGGCGACTTTGCAGGAATACTTCGTGCCGGACAAAGCTGATGGTGAGATCACCGAACCGCACATCCTCGGCCGGTTCCTCTTCTGGCGTGGTGCGGCGCAGCACCGCCCGCACACGGGCCACCAGCTCGCGCGGGTTAAACGGCTTGGTGAGATAGTCGTCCGCGCCGATGTCCAGGCCCAGGAGCTTGTCATCGTCGGTGCTGCGGGCTGTCAACATAATGATCGGGGTGTGCGACTCGGCCCGGAGCAGCCGGCAAACATCGGTGCCGTCGAGTTCCGGCAGCAGTAGATCGAGGACGATCAGGTCGGGCTGTTTGCGCCGCGCCACATCCAGCGCGTCCTGGCCGTCGTAGGCGGTCAGGACGCTGTAGCCATCCCGCTTGAGATAAAGCGAGACCAGGTCCACGATTTTTTTGTCGTCGTCAACGACAAGGATTATGCGGTTCATAAGCGTATCTTACCACCACGATGCTGGCGCACAAACCGGCAAAGTCCAAACGAGGGTTTTCATTGTGCGGCTGGTTGGCGCCTTATTGCGTGCGAGGCCGTTCGCCCAGGATAAGCGACGCCGAGATCTCGCCCTGGCCCGCCCTGAGCACTTTCAAAGTGATGGTGTCACCCGGTGATTTGAAGCTTTCCAGGTAGATCAACAGGTCGTCAAAGGTTTTGACCGGCGCATTGTCGATCGCAGTCACCAGGTCGCCGCCGCCCGGCAGATATTCCGGCCCCTGCGCGCCCACGTCGATCACGATGTCCGTATTGGTGCTGCCACCGCGCAGCCCCGCGCGCTGGGCCGGACCGCCGTCCCTGATACCGGTGAGGTAAGCCCCGCGATCGGTGGTGGCGTACCCCAGCGCATCAGCCCAGGCTGGGCTGTAGGTTTGGCCGCTGAGACCCAAATAGGCGTGCGTGTAGACGCTGTCTTTGATCAACGCCGGCGCCACGCGCTGGACGATGTTGATCGGGATCGCAAACCCCACACCCGAGTTGGCGCGCACGTCAGAGGCAATCTGGAAGTTGACGCCGATCACCTGTCCGCGCTCATTCAGCAGCGGACCGCCGGAGTTACCGGGGTTGATCGCCGCGTCGGTTTGGATCGCAAGCGGGATATTGTAGCCGGTTCCCGCCAGGACGCTGCGGCCGATCGCGCTGACGACGCCCGCGGTCATGGATCCCACCAGTCCGAACGGGTTGCCGATGGCGATGGCGCGCTGGCCCACCTGGACTTCGTTAATGTCGCCCTGCTCCACCGGAGTCAGCGCCACAAGGTTCGGATCGACCGTGATCACGGCCAAATCGCTGTCGGGGTCGCGGCCGACGACCTCAGCGGGCAGGACGATCCCGTCGGCGAAGGTTACCTGCAACGCATCGGCGCCCTCTACCACGTGATTGTTGGTGATGATGTGGCCTGCGGTGTCCCAAACGAAGCCGGACCCCTGACTTTCGGGCACTGTCGCGTTTGAACGGTTGCCGGTGGGCACCTGCGTCAGGTTTTCGATGTACACCACGGCAGGGTTGACTTTGCGATACACGGCCGCGTAGATCTGAGTCTCCTGGTCGGCGCCGGCCGCGATATTGATCGTGGTCGCGGGCGCCGTGACCTGTTCGGCGGTGACCCTGGCGGTCTGCGCTGGAGGTTCCAACGTGAGAACCGCCACGTTTTGGTCGACGCACGCGGCCGCCGTGGAGATCGGTCCGGCAAACATCCGCACAGCCGGCTGTGCCAGCCCGCAACTCGTCAGTACCACGCTTAAGGTCAAGGTCAAAATCACCAACACCAAATATCTCATCTGACGCATGCTACATTCCCCTTTCAATACAGATCAAAGTGTTCGCCTTACTCATATCTCAAAGCATCGATCGGATTGAGTCTGGCAGCCCGGTTGGCGGGATAGAAGCCGAAGAAAATCCCGATGCCCAGCGACACGGCCAGGGCCAGGACAACGCTTTGCGGCGTGACAATCGCTTTACTGCTGCCCAACAGGGGCGAAATGAGTTGCGCGCCGCCGATGCCCGCCGCAACACCGATCAGGCCGCCGAGCACACTGAGCACCATCGCCTCGGCCAGAAACTGGATCAGGACATCACGGCGTTTGGCGCCCACAGCCTTCCGCAAGCCGATCTCCCGCGTGCGCTCGGTGACGCTGACCAGCATGATGTTCATGATGCCGATGCCGCCGACCAGCAGCGAGATGGCCGCGATGCTGCCGAGCAGCGTGGTGAAGGTACCCGTCGTCGCCTCCACCGTGCTGAGGATGTCCGCCTGGTTCTGGACGGTGAAATCGTTCTGTGCGCTGCCTTCCAGGCCGTGCAACGTGCGCAGAATGGCCGTCACCTGTGCCTGGGCCAGGCTCATCTCATCGGCTGACCCGACACCCAGGTTGATCGTCCGCACCCGGGTTGTGCCCGCGCCGCCCAGCTTTAGTTGCGCGGTCCGCAGCGGCAGGAAGATCACGTCGTCCTGGTTGGAAGGGCCGCTCTGCCCCTTTGCCTTCAGGAGGCCGACCACCTCATAGTTTTGCCGGTTAATGCGGATCGTCTCGCCGATGGGGTTGACCTGCGTGCTGCCAAACAGGTCTTCAAGCGCTTTCTCTCCCAACACCGCCACCATTCCCAGGTTGGCGTCATCCTCTGCGCTGATGAAGCGCCCACGCGTGAGTTCCCAGTTCCGCACTTTGGCGTATTCATTTGTGACACCGCTGATGCTCGGCGAGGCGGTCTTGCCCGAGTACGAAACGTTGATGTCGCTGGCGTTGAACTCCGGGGCGACCAGCGCGACCGACGTCGCCAGGCCGCGGATCGCGTCCACATCCGCGTTGGTGAGCTGCCGAACGCTCTGCTGCAGGCCGCCCGCGCGAGAAACCGAAATTGGTTCCGGCGGTCACGGTCAGCAGGTTGGAACCCAGGGATGCGAACCGATCGAGCACCTGCGCCTGGGTGCCCTGCCCCACTGCCACCGCCGCGATGACTGCGCCGACCCCGATCACAACGCCGAGCATGGTGAGGAAGGAGCGCATCTTGTGTACGACCAAGGATTGTGCGGCCACACGCAGGACCATGAACCATTTTCGCATGTGTGCCGTCCCCTCTCAGCGCCCGCCGCCGAACGGTATGCCTGTGAAGCCACCACCACCGCCCTGGCGGAAGTTTGCGTTGGTGTTGGACTACGCGGCGGACAACTGGAGCAGGATCTTGTCGCCGTCGTTCAGCCCGCGCACGATCTGCGTGTAGCTCCCGTCGCTCAACCCGACCTCCACTGGCACCGCCTCCGGCTGCCCCGCCGGATCGGTCGTGTTCGGCACCAACACCTGGTACATCCCGTTGGCCTTCTGCAACGCCATCGCCGGCACCAGCAGCGCATTTTCCGCCTGCCCCGACGCAATCTTCACATTGGCAGTCATTCCCACCAGCAGCGGCAGCTTCTCGGCCCCTACCAGCGAGATCGGCACCTCGTACACCATCACGCCGCCTTGCAGCGTCCCCTGCAATGGCACGTCGCCCACCTGCCCCTGCAGCGTCTGCCCCAGTACGGCATCGAACGTGATCTGCGCCGGCTGCCCGGCGCTCACCGCCGGATGGTCGTCTCGTCCACCGACGCCAGCACCTGCAGATTATTCAGGTTTGCCACTGTCAGGATCGGCGTGTTTGATGCAACCAAATCACCCACTGCCGCACTCGTCTGCAGCACCGTCCCGTCGAACGGCGCGGTCAACTGGGTGCCCGCCAGCGCCGCCTCGGCATCGGTCACCGTCAGCCGTTTCTTGTCCGCGTCCGCCTGCGACGCTGCCAGCGTCGCGGCCTCGGTGCCCTCGTCCAGCGTCACCCACACGTCCTTCGCCGTCACCACCGCGACGTCGCGTCCTTTCGCCAATTGCGCCTCCGCCAACGCCAACGCCGCGCTGGCCGAAGCCTTGGCCCCGGCTTGCGCATCCGCCGAAGCCTCCTGCGCATCCGCCAGGGTTTGTTGCGACCCGCACCTGCGTCTGTGCGTTCGACATGTCGGCTCGGGGCTGGAACTCGGCCGCGACCCGGCATCCACGGCGTCCATGATCTTGTTGTATGCCGTTCAGCCGGTCCTGATAAAAATCGTCAAGTCGATCTCGTTGGCGAGCCGTCCATGCTCGACCGTTAACTCCGCTTCGGTGTCGCGCAGTTGCGTCGACTTGTCCTCGGCCTGGTGTCTGACCTGGCGTTGACCACTGGCCCTCGCCTGCGCCAGGGCGCTCTGGGCGTTCGCCACGTCCCGCCTCACGCTGGTCCATGTCAGGTGCAATAGGTTGTACAGCGTTCCTGCGCCTCCTGGCCCTGGTATTCGGCCGTCGCGATCGCCAGATCAGCTTTGCGCAATATCGAGCGC
>CAWJEL010000021.1:0-75875 GCA_963841825.1 uncultured Chloroflexia bacterium | reverse complement strand
CGGGGCTTGGATCAGTGTCTTACCCAGTGTCTTACCAATCGGATTCCAGCATAAAAACAAGAATCTCACCACAAAGACACCATGACACCAAGATCAGTAAGAATTCTACCTTTGTGGACTTTGTGTCTTTGAGCCTTTGTGGTGCAGGCTTGGTTCCGGCTTGTCCGGGTTAGGGCACTTCTTCAACCCAAAGGCAATGTCGTCCCCACAACCTATCCTTGACTGCATTGAGATGTCACTTCACGATGGCAGCGTGCTTCCCACAAACCCGCGCGCGCCTTGCAAGAACGCGCCGATCGGCGTGGCCCGTTTGCCGGCCAACTGCACCTCCTCCAGCCACAGCACGCCCCGTCCCGTGACCACCCCCGCGCTCCCGACCTTTCCCGCGATGATCGTTCCTGGTTCCTGACCCCTGTCCCCTGACCCCTGACCCCTGTCCCCTGTCCCCTGACCCCTGTCTCCCTGACTCCTGATCCGTCCGCGCCCGCAGCACCTTCAACCCCAGCCCGTTCCAGCGCGTGTACGCCGTCGGCCAGGGCTGGTACGGCGCGTACCCGGCGTTCGATCAGCGCTGCCGACTCGGTCCAGTCGATTTGCCCTTCTTCTTTAGTGATGCGTGGGGCGTAGGTGACGCCCTCCTCCGGCTGCGGCATGAGGGACAAGCTCGCCGGCCAGCCAGCGCGGCAGCGTCCGCATCAGCAGATCAGCCCCCAACGCGGCGAGCTTCGGGGTCAGCGTGCCGGTCGTGTCGTCGGCCGCGATGGGCAGATACGCGGCGCTGAGGGTCGGGCCGGTGTCGACCCCGGCATCCATCCGCATGATGCTGACGCCGGCCTCGACGTCGCCGGCGAGGATGGCCGCGGCGATGGGCGCGGCCCCGCGCCACGCGGCAGCACCGAGCCGTGGACGTTGATGCAGCCGAACCGGGGCAGGTCGAGCACCTTCTGGGGCAGGATCAGGCCGTAGGCCGCGACCACGATCACGTCCGGCGCGAGGTCGGCCAGCGCGGCCTGGGCCGCGGCGGTGCGCAGCGTCCGCGGCTGCTGGATCGTCAGGCCGTGGGCCAGCGCAAGCTGTTTGACCGGCGACTCCACCAGCTTCTGGCCGCGGCCCGCGGGCTGATCTTCCTTGGTCAGCACGCCGACGATGTCGTAGCCCGCGTCCAGCAAGGCCGCCAAGCGAGGGCACGGCGAATTCCGGCGTGCCCATGAAGACGCAGCGGGTCATGTGGAACTCCTTCCTTTTGCCTGGTTGACTGACAAATCGCGTTTAGCCGCGGACACTTGCACCGCACTGTGTTTGGTGCAGTGCGGTGTAAACACGGATACGCAGATCAACGCGAAAAATCTGTGCAAACCCGCGACAGTTTTAAATCCGACGGCAGTTTCACGGCCCTAAGCTTTGTCAGTGATTCAGCTCCTTCTGCTCTTTACGCATCCCCTGTGACCTGTAGCAATGTGCCGCTGCGGATCAGGCCGGCCAGTGCCTCGATGTCGGGCGATGTCGGGCGGTCGTGCGCCAGGTAGGATGCGTGCTTGCGGATTTCCGCGTACGCGCCGGACGTGCCGCGCCCCAGCCGCGCCGGGCCATCGGGGCGGAGGTCGATCGCCTGCGCCGCGGTGAGCAGCTCAATCGCCAGCACGTGACGCACGTTGTCGAGCACCTCCCGCGTGTGCCGGGCCGCGTTGGCGCCCATGCTGACGTGATCTTCCTGGTTGGCCGACGAGGGGATCGAGTCCACGCTGTCGGGATGGGCCAGCGTTTTGTTGTCCGACACCAGGGCGGCCGCGGTGTACTGCACCATCATCAGCCCGCCGTCGAGGCCGCTGCTCGGCGCCAGCATGGCCGGCAGCCCGCCGCTGAGCTCGGGGGTCAGCAGGCGGAAGATGCGGCGCTCGGCGATGTCGGCCGCCTCGGCCACCGCGATGGCCAGCATGTCGAGCCACATCGCCGGCCCCTGGCCGTGGAAGTTGCCGCCCGAGACGGCCCTGAACTCGCCCGCTTCGTTTTGAAAGATCAGCGGATTGTCCGTGGCCGCGTTGATGGCCGCGCTGAACCGCCCGCGCACGAACGCCACGAGATCGAGGATCGGCCCTAACACCTGCGGCGTGCAGCGCAGGCTGTAGGCGTCCTGCACGCGGCCCGACGCCGAGTCGGCCAGCCGGCTGCCGCGCACCAGGTCGAGCAACCGCGCGGCGACTGCGCGCTGTCCCGGCTGCCCGCTGACCTCGTGGAGCGCGGGGTCGTACGCCGCAGTGAGGCCCAACAGCGCCTCGAAGCTCAGCGCCGCGCCGATCTGCGCGTGCGCCAGCAGATTCTCGGCGTCGTGGACGGCCAGCGCGCCGGCCGCGGCCATGAAATCGATGCCGTTCGACAGCGCCAGCCCTTCCTTCGCCTCCAGGATCAGCCGTTCGATGCCGGCGCGCGCCATCGCCTCGGCGCCGGTGAGCAGCTCGTCCTCGTGCCAGGCCTGGCCGGAGTAACCGCCATCGCCGTCATCTGCATCCCGCGTCAGCACCGCGGCGATGTGGGCCAGGGGGGCCAGGTCGCCGCTGGCGCCCAATGAGCCTTTGGCGGGGACGACGGGCGTCACGCCCGCGTTGAGCATGTCGATCAGCGTCTGCGCCACGATCGGCCGCACGCCCGAATGCCCCTTGGTCAGCATGTTGGCGCGGATGGTCATCATGGCGCGCACGATTTCTTCGGGCAGCGGGTCGCCGACCCCCACGACGCACAGCAGGATCAGGTTGCGCGAGAGTTGGCGCGCCTCGTCCGCGCTGATCTGCCGGTTGGCCAGGGAGCCGAAGCCGGTGTTGACGCCGTAGATGACCTTGCCCTGCCCGCGGATCGCGTCGGCCACCCAGGTGTGGCTGGCCGACATCCGCGCCTGGGCCTCGTCGCCCAAGGGCGCGACGTGCGCATGGTGGCGGGCTATCGCCACCAGTTGCTCGATGGTCAGGGTATTGCCGGTGAGTTCGATCATGGAATTCACACCTCTGTCTTGATAACACTTGCTTCTGGCTGTCACTCTGAGCGGGTCTGAGGCTCAAGGTACGACACGGTAAGGCATCAGCGAAGAGTCTCGGCCCTGGCTGCGCGAGATCCTTCGTTTGCTTTTCGCCGCAACAAACGTCGAGCTTCACACCCACTGCTCATGCAGTGCCAGTACGAGATTCTTCACTTGTGCCTCGCCGCAACGGGAGTTGAGCCGTTAACCCGTTCAGAATGACACGCCGCGCTTGTGGTGTTACCCAAATGACCCTGGCCTTGTGGCATGGTCATGCTCAGGATGATAGCGCAGGAGTCATTTGCATGGGATAGACTCGCCCTCGCCTAATCACCGTATTTACCGCGTTATTGCCCAGACGGTAGATCACGTCCTCGAACGACGGCAGGTCCCAAACCTGGATGTCGGCCAGCATGCCGGGGGCCAGCGCGCCGCGGTCCGCCAGGCCGAGCGCCCGCGCCGCGTTGACCGTGGCCGCCAGCAAGGCTTCCTCCGGCGAGAAGGCGTATTGGCGGCAGGCGAGCTGCATCACCAACTGCATCGACTCCAACCAACAGCCGGGGCACAGGTCGGTCGCCAACGCCAGGGTCATCCCCTCGGCGATCATCGCCCGCGCATCGAACGGCCGCGGGTGGCGTACGGCGAAGTCGAGGCCCGGCATCACCACGCCGACGACGCCGGCCTTGGCATAGGCTCGCATCGCCGCCCGGCTGGTGATAGTTGAGATGATCGGCTGAGACGACCGGCAGTCCGGCAGCCATCATCGAGCCGCCGATGTCGGCGTACGCGTCGACGTGAATCTTGGGCTTCAGCCCTGCGGCGAGTCCCGCTTCCAGGATGCGGCGCGTTTCCTCGACCGTGTAGTAGCCGTCGTCGCAATAGACGTCGCAGAACTCGGCCAGCCCGGTCTCAGCGGCCTGCGGGATCATTTCGTGGAGGATGCTGTCCAGGTAGCTGTCCCGCGGCTGGTCGGCCGGGAAATCATGCGCGCCCAGGAAGGTGCTGACGACATCGACGGGCTGGATCTCACGCAGCCGGCGGTTGACCCGGAGCATGGCGAGCTCACCGACGGTGCTGAGGGCATAGCCGCTCTTGCTCTCGACCGTGGTCGTGCCGTGGCGGAACATGCGCGCCAGTCGGGCCGCCGCGCTTTCGGTCAGCTCGTCGAGGGTCGCGCGCCGCGTCATTTCGACCGTCGCCTGGATGCCGGACGGGATGCCCAGCGCCCGCACCTCCGCGGCCGAGCGCGTCATCCGAGCCGCGTACTCCTGGACGCGGCTGCCGCCGAAGACCAGGTGCGTGTGCGGGTCGATGAACCCGGGCGCGACGATCTTGCCCGTGACATCGATGATCTGCGCGCCGGTCGCGTCGACCTGCCGGGCGATCTCGTCGGGTGAGCCGACCGCCAGGATACGCTCGCCCGCGACGGCGACGCTCGCGCCCGCCCGCCGGCCGATGGGGTCAGCGCCGGTCGCGACGCATGTCAGCACTTCAGCCGCGCCGCACAGGATCAGGTCGGCTTTGGGAAGAGAGGAAATGTCCATCGACAAATCCAGTCGGGTGAGTTCAAATGTCACCCGAGATGTAGGGGCAGGTTTTCCAGGGTTAACCCGGTTCTGCCCCCGAACTGCAGGCGCCGCGACAGCGGGAAACTTCCCTCCGACGCTCAGAAACCTGCCCCTACGATTTGCTATGCGCCTTCCGCCGGTCCGTCACACCGGGTTCAGGGCCGAAGGTCGCCTCCGGGCTCCACCAGAGCGGCACCTTGATCCGCTCGTCGGTGAGCGGCCCGCGGCCTTCGCACACCTCGCGGGCCGGTTCGTAACCGGCCTGCGCGTGGCGTACCACGCCGATGCCCGAATCGGTCGTCATGCACGCTTCCAGCCGCAGGTCGGCCTCCTCGCTGCCGTCGGCGATCATGGTGACACCGGTGTGGACGGCCTCGCCCATCGAGTAGTTGGCCTGGATCGCCACCAGATCGGCCATCGCCGCGGTGTTCAGCAGCGCGTTGAGATACGGCCAGTCGGAGATCAGGTCGCCGCCGTCCTTCATCGCTTCCGACTCGAAGGTCGGGTTAACGATGGAGCCTGAGTCCAGGTTGTCGCGCGAGAAGCCGACCGGGCCTGCCAGCTCGCCGTCCCGGATCATCCGGTTGATCGCCAACGCCAGCGCCTTGCGCTCCCCGAAGCCCAGGTAGCACACCCGGGCCGGCAGCGCCTCGATGGGCAGGTTGGCGCGCGCCAGCTCGATCCATTTGGTTGTCGTCTTGTCATGCGGGAACATCGCCAGCGCCAGGTCGTCGATCTTCGCCAGATCGCTCGCCTCGCCGGAGAGACAGGTCCAGCGGAAGGGGCCGCGGCCCAGCATGAAGAGCGGCCGGATGTAGGCGGCGACGAAACCCGGGATCGTCATGGCCTCGGCTTGTGGCATCCCCGCGTCGCGACACTCCTTGCGGATGCTGGTGCCGTACTCGAAGACCCGCACCCCCTTGCGGTAGTACACGTTCATCGCCGCGAGCTGGCGCACCATCGATGCGCGCGCCTTTTCCAGGTACAGCGCACGGTCCGTGGCGCGCAGCTCGGCCGCCTCTGCCGGGGTCAGGCCGGCGGGGATATAGGAGAGCGGGTCGTGGCACGGGCACATCTCGGAGACGATGTCGGGGAGCCAGCCCATCGCCAGCGCGGCGGGGAACGCCTCGGCCGCGTTGCCGTGGACGCCGATGCCCAGGGCGCGGCCTTCGGCCTTGGCGGCCTCGGCCAGCGCGATCGCGTCGGCGAGCGATTCCGCCCGCACGTCCAGGAAGCCGCGGTCGAGGGCGCGCTGGATGATCGCCGGATCGGCGTCGACCACCACGGAGACGCCGCCGTGCATGGTCATCGCACGCGGCTGGTTGCGGCCCATCCCGCCCAAGCCCGCGGCAAAGTAGATCCGGCCGACGAGTGAGCCGCCGAAGTGCTGATCGCCCACCGCGCCCAGCGTCTCAAAGGTGCCCTGAATTACCCCCTGCGTGCCGATATACTCCCACGGGGCCGCGGTGTACTGGGCGAACATCGTCAGGTTTTTGTCCTGGAGATCGTAGAAAACCTCCCAGGTCGCTTTCATGATGTTGGTGTTGGCCATCACGACGCGCGGGGCCAGCCGGTGCGTCTTGAAGATCGCGACCGGCATGCCCGATTGGATGGTTAACGTTTCGTCGTTTTCCAGATCCTTGAGGGCTGCGACGATGGCGTGGTAGCTCTCCCAATTGCGCGCGCATTTGCCGATGCCGCCGTAGATCACCAGCCGCTCCGGCGCCTCAGCGTTCTCCATGTTATTTTCCAGCATGCGCAACAGGCCTTCCTGCTTCCAGCCCTTGCACCGCAGCGTGGGGCCGCGCTGGGCCTTGACCGAGTAGAGGATTTCAGGTTTCACGGGGTCATCCTTTCTGGATAAGAACTTGCACAAATGCTATGCGTGTCCTGAGCCTGTCGACACTTGCACCGGCACAAACCGGCCGGTGCAAGTGTCAGGAACCCTCGACAGGCTCATAAGGCGTGACGATCAGAGGCCGTTCGGTTGCCAGATCACCTGGTCTGGGATATCGCCGCGGCCCGTGGCCGCGCGCAGGTCTGCGATCAACGACGTGTGGCGTGCCAACGGCTGGAAGATGAAATGCGCGCTCAGGTAGTCCCGCAGCGAACCGCCGCGCTGCATCTCCGCCTGCGCCAGTGCGATCAGCACCGGTCCCCACTTGGCGTACAGGATCTGATTGGCCGTTTGCAGCGCAGCTTCGCCGTCCACCTCGTTGTCGATCAGGCTGGAGTTGTGGAAGTGGTGGACGTAGACCGCCGCGGTGCGCGCCACCTGGCCGCCGTGCTCGCCGATCCGCCAGCACAGATCGACGTCCTCGCTGCCGTACCCGGCGAAGCGTGGATCGGCGATGCCGCCCGCGGTCGCGACGAAGTCGGCGTCGAGCAGCGCGCAGCAGGTCCCGATGAAGTCAGGCGGGCACGCGTGTACGCCGCCAGCTCGCCTGTGTGGGTGCTGCACATCGAGCTCGTCGAATTCATCGATGCTCAGGCCGCCGGAATAGGCGTAGAACTGGCGCAGCGGCGATGCTCGTTCGTATTCTTTCCGCGTCCTGAACCAAGCGGCCGCGCTGTTCTCCGGTCCGAAGGGATGGCTGAGCGTCTGATGATAGTTCAGCGGGGCGAGCAGTTTGACGCCGGGGCGCCGCTCGAACTCGGCGACCAACCGTCCCCAGCCAGCCGTTTGGCACAAGTACGTCGCTGTCGATCAGGCAGATCAGACCGTGCCGCGCCAGCTCGACTCCCTGGCGGTTCGCGTGGCTCGGGCCGATATTGGTCGGATTTAAGATCAAGCGGACCCGTGCATCGCCGTCAGCCACCCCGCGCAGAAATTCCACCACCTCCGGTTGCGAACCGTTGTCGATGACGATCAGCTCGAACGGGCCATCGGTGTTGTGCAGAAGCGTCTTCAGGCAGAGCCGGACATGCGCCAGGGCATTCCAGACCTTCATGATGATGCTTACGGGGCTGACGGAGCTGGCGGCTTGCATGCGTGCGGTGGAACCATCCTTGGAGGATGCCGGGCCGTTCGTTCGGCGTCGGTGCGGGAGTATTATATAATGAAACGGGCGCAGGCCCAACAGACTCCAACCCACCACGACTTTCTTCCCGACTGCGGCGGCGCACAGGAGGCGGCCATGACCCGGGCAAAGCCACGCTTGACGCTCTTGTCGGCTGAGCAGATCCAGCAGGTGCACACGGACTCGCTGGAGATCCTGGCGACCACCGGCGTGCGCGTCGATTCGCTGCGGGCGCGGGCGGTGTTTGAGCGGGCCATCGGTCGCACAGCAGAAAATGACCGAGTGCGCATCCCACGGGAGACCGTTGCCTGGGCGCTCAGTGTCGCGCCTTCCAGCATGACGATCTATGATCGCCGGGGCGCGCTCGCCTTCACGCTGGACAGCGGCCGGGCAGGATGGCGCCCGCTTCGGCATCGGCGTGACCAACCTGTACTTTCAGGAGCCTGAGACCGACGCCGTGACGCCGTTCACGCGAGACCACATGGCGCGCTGCACACGGCTGGGGGACGCGCTGCCGAGCTTCGACGTCATCTCCACCCTCGGCGTCCTGCACGACGTCCCGATGGCGCAAACAAATCTGATCGCGACCCTGGAGATGATCGCCAACACGACTAAACCTCTGGTCCTTCTCGTGCCGGAAGCGGAGTCGTTCGGCCAAGTCCTGGACCTTGTGGAAGCTCTGTGCGGCGATCTCGGCGCGCGGCCGTTTATCATCCCCTACTTCAACCCCGTGACGCCGCTGGTGATCAACGCCGAGACGAGCGACAAGATGTTCGCCGCCATCAACCGCGGCCTGCCGATCATCTACTCGAATTACGGCATGGCGGGCGCCACGACGCCCATCACCCCGGCCGGCACGCTGGCGGTGCTGAACGCCGAGCTGTTGGCTGGCCTGGTTCTGGCGCAACTCATCCGCGAGGGCGCGCCGGTGATCCTCGGCTGCCTGCCGGCGAGCTTTGACATGCGGACGATGGGGAGTTACTACGGGCCGGAGACGATGCTGATCAACCTGGCCTGCGGGGAGATGATGGCGCATTACGGCGTGCCGCACTGCGGCACTTCGGGCAGCGGCGGCGGTTGGGGCGCGGATCTGCTGGCCGCCGATGGTTTCTGGCTGAACCACCTGACTGCATGCATCGGGACCGTTGGGCTGGCGCCGTTCGTCGGCGGCAACTTCGACTCGCTGGTATTTTCACCGGCCGCCGCGGTCTACTCCGATCAGGTCATCCGCCAGGCGCGGCGCTTCGCTGATGGCTTCACCCTGGACCCGGCCGTCGTGGGGCTGGCCGAGATCGATCAGGTCGGGCCGGGGGGCAATTTCCTGACGGCCAAAATGACGCTGCGACACTTTCGCGAGGCTGACTACCGCAGCCCGATATTCCCGCGCCTGAGCCTGGAGGCCTGGCAGGCGCAAGGCAGCCCCAAAGCCGGCGATCTGCTCCGGCGC
The DNA here is from genome assembly GCA_963841825.1 of uncultured Chloroflexia bacterium. Classification (GTDB taxonomy): domain Bacteria; phylum Chloroflexota; class Anaerolineae; order CG2-30-64-16; family CG2-30-64-16; genus CAWJEL01. The sequence continues at coordinate 66,833 of CAWJEL010000021.1, read as the reverse complement.
GCACGGTCGATCTGTTGGCACACGCCCCGCCGCCCGATGATCATCTGGAGCTGTTGACACGCGGAGAGACGTTAATTCGGTACCTATTGGGCGGATAGGCCACCCAATAGGTCACAAGCTGGCGGTTGTGGTATTAGAGACCTGGCAGGGGGTCTTGTAATGGAAGTGTCTGCCCACCGGTTCATCTGCCAGCGTGATCAACACGCAACCTTACCGCTGCTTCACTGGGATCACGGCGGTGATCAAGCTGAACACGATGAGAAGCGCGGCTCCCAACTCAGGTTGGTAGAATGGCAGTGAATTGAATGGGGCGCCAAACGCAAAGGCCCAGAAGACAAATGCAAATGTGGAAATGGCGATTTGCACCTTGGCCACGGGCTTGTCGCCCTCTTGCGTCTGTCGCCAAGTCCACGCAATCGTGATCGCTACGAACACCACGAACAGGATCCACAGCAGTGTGATATTACTCGGCCGGGCTGCCAGAAGCCCTGTAACGCCGACCCACCCAGCAACAACATCCGCCGGGATGGACTTGGTTACCTTGTCGGCCCAGTTGTCCAACGGTCGCGTGTCGCTGGTGTTCCACTTCTCGGTGACAATGCGACGACTCATGGATAGCCTCCTGTGCTCTTGGATACGAAATTGGACCGCCGTCCCTAGCATTCCGCCCACGCGGTCGGTTTTAGCCGACGATTTCCTTGACTTGTTGGTAGATCGATGCGATAAGGATGCCCTCCCTTCTGGTGCCTGCGAACACCTCTTTCTCTGCATGGTGAACGGCCACCACATTCCAGTCGTCATCGAAGCCCGGTGAACCACTCATCCCAGGTTCGCCTCGCGTCCAATACTGGATCTTGCCATGCTTCTCATCTACCCAGGTCACGCCACTCATGCTCCGCGCAAGTTGTAGATCCTCACCTACCGGATAGCCAAGCAGGTGAATCGCCGATTTTTCGCCGGGAACCGTCAAGCTGCGACGAAGAGGTCTGATGCCCTCCTCTTCCCAGAGACGCTCTTCGGTCCGCAATAGGGCAAAGTCCAGGTCTTCCACGGAGCTTTGGGCGGCAATTGGCTGATCCGCAGAGAGTTTGTACCGTTGTTCGCTTGCTGCCTGGCCACCTGTCATGGAGATCTTGCCAAAGCATAGCGTGAGATGTCGGGCGTTTGCATCGGCGTCATCCTTAGCATCGTCTGGGTTGGCAAGCACATGGTAGTTGGTTAGGACAAGACCCTTAGCGATCAGAAAACCGGTTCCTTGCCTGCCCGGGATATTCTCGAACTCTATCCTGCAGACCGAAGCGGCTTGTTCGTAGGCGTGCGTCCAAAAGCGTATTGCAGCGCCAACGTCCACCAATTCAGGCTCGGGCTTCAGATATGCCTGAAGCTCGAGTTCGTTATCAGGCCCCTTCCACTCGAAGTCGGGGCCTAAGACCCTCAGTTGTGCTGTCGTTCCCTTCGCTTCAGGGGAATGAACGCCGAGCGTAGGTGGGGATGCGACCGGCCTATAGAGTTGGTAGGTTGCAATAACCGCTGCAAGGTATAGTCGATCTTCCTGTCCCACGTCAGGCATGAGGACCTCAAGAAGACTGCCCAGCGTGGTATATCCCTGGCCCTCACCTTCAGGAATGGTGCCCTGGTTGAGCGCCCAGTCGATCAATGCCAGAGCATCACGTGGCGGATACGTCCCAAGAGCATAGCGACGCTTGCGCTTCCAGGCGCCTGGCCAATTCGTGCGATCAATGAGGTCTTCCAGGTAACGTTGAGCCGTTCCGAAGGCGCGGGCGTTCTGATCGGCTTGATTGGCTATGATATCGCCCAATTTGTCGCGATCTGTCTTCTCGAGGCTGACTTTAGACATGATCGTACGCTCACTCCCAATAACGTGCTCTACTGTGGCATTGGCCCGAGATTGTAGGTCGTGATGAGTTCGCTGAGAGAATCTCGGTCGTTCTGACCAAAGTCAGACCATGCAGCCCGAAAGAGATCACCGATCGCCGTGCGAGGAGGTGATCCTTCCGGGTGTGGCATATCGCCTTTGCGGACTGCAAATACCAGCAGGTCATTCGCAGCTTTGTCGGGTGTGATTCCCGGTTTTGCCGTCTTGGCCTTGCCGTCGTCCTTCCATTTTTGCGGCCAATTGGTCGCATCTATGATGGTCTCGAAGTAGTCTTCCATCGTTCTCGCCTGGTTTGCCAAGAGGTCCGCCGCCTGCTTCAGCTTTTCAGTCTGCATCTCAAAAGTCTTGTATGTCAGGTGTTCCTGTGGTGATCCAGATTTCAATGAACCTCGCTGGTCAATCGGCACAGCGACCGCGGGCTGAAAGGCATCATCAAGAAGCCACTCTCTGACAATCAGGCACTTGCGATTATCAACTTCGCAGGCAAAACGCTCAAAATCTGTCTTGGAAATCATTCTAACTTTTTTCAATGCGGATTTCTGCAGCATTCCAGCCATCTGTTTGTACGTGCCTGCGACTTCACTCGCATCGGAAAAAACTGCCAATCCAATATAGCCTGCGGCCGCCTGGAACGGCAGCAGCTTATCGATTACAGGCCCGGAGAACGTGTATCCGCCAGCAATGCACTGCTCACGTAAAGGAGAGCGATGTAGCACTCTCGACTCTGATCTTTCACGCTGAGCCTGTGATGAGGGATTACACTGTCGTTCGCGTCTGCCACCGTTGTTATGATTTGCTGGTCGAGGGTATAGCCACAATCGCTTAGTGAGCGGCCGATCGACTTCAGGTACTCCTCGGGCAAGCCAAGATCCTGCAGCGCTTTCTTGTATACCTCAGTTATCGCCTGTCGCGCCGCATCTATAGTGGGTTGAAGAGGGTTAACGGCTTGGTTACCAACAACGACAAGGCCCCTAAACAACCCATGTGTAAGGTCCGCTTCTCTAGTTGGCGTCATTTGTTCGGGCATGATCCACCACCCCGGATCAAAAGAACTTCTCAAGGCCAGCGAATTAGCCTGGCGCACTCCCCAAGTCCAGCAATTGCATGGCTTCCCCCTGCTGTTCTTTGTCTCCCATCCGTCCATCAAGGACTTGAGCGACTCTGTCTGCTTTCAACCTCACAATCCTGACACCGTCTGCAATACCAGGCGCAGCGAGGCTTTCATCAGCCTCAACATCAAACAGGATGAGCCGAAAATCGGTACTCTCTGCCGCCAGACCACGCTCCTGCACCAAGAGCGTCGCGGCCATACTCAGCTTTGCGGCCGCTGTCCAGTTCACAAGTTGTCCGGTGGAGTGCTCTGACTCGACCCTCACAAGATGGTTCTCGATTCCCTTTCGGGCCAGCACATCCAGATCAGTGAGAAGAGGATCGAACGTCGGCCTTCCCTGTTCTCGGGTCACGCTCGAACTCATAGCCTGCCTTCTGAAACAGCTTCTCTACCGTCTGGACCGCGTTATCATCTCTTCCCATTCGACTCACCTGAGCGCTCATTAGCCACCACGGAGCGCTCACGACGCAGAGCGCAATCAGCAGAAGCACTAACGCGATGTGGAACAAGACCTCCGGGAGCATTAAGGTCGCCGCTACAGCACCAACCATTGCGACGCCGGCAATGCCCCAAACACGCTGCCACCCCTTTTGCCTGAGCAAGCCGTAGAATGCGGATTGTATCCCAGCCGAATTCGGGTAGAGCTGTTCTGCGAGGTTCATAAAAGAGAACAGGATAAAGAATAACCCGCAGAGAGCTGCGAGCACCAGGGTAAAAATGAGGACTGCGGGAGGGGGTTGGATACCCCATATCAAGCCGCATGCGGCGAAGAGGATACCATAAACCAAAAGCCAAAGCAGCCCCAAGATCGCCGGCGGACAGATGGCACCCAACCATCCCAGCAGGAACTCCCAGAACCCAGGAGCGTTGGTCGCATAGGTAGTCCACATGAAAAACACGTAGACAAACGTAAGCACCATTGCCTCCCCAGCGAACAGCCAGAGCCACTCCGAATGATCGAGAAAAAGCAATGCAGGGGCGATTCCAGCCACTGTGGCAGCGAGTGTCAGTAGAACAATAATAAGGCGTCGCCATAGTCTTCTAAGCTGTTGGTTGTTGAGCCTTATAGTATCGGCAGCCATCAATGACTCTCACATTCTTTGCAGGCAGGTGAAGCCATCTGGGAACCGTGCGCAGTTGGATAGTCGGAAGGTCAAGGAGATATCGAGCGCGGAACCAAGCCAACCGTCCAGCGCCGAATTATAACTCGGCGACGAAGCGGCGGGTAGCGAAGTGTGAGCGAAGACGGACACTACGGAGATCATAGCCCTCCAGACTCGCCCTGTTCATGCAAGCACATTATAGGGAGTTTCCAAGAATATGTCAAGCCTTTTTGGTGCCAGAATTCATTCAGTTTTAAGACAAAAAGGGCGGTAGGCGTCGGGCACGCCTGAAATCAAGAGTAGGGAAGGCGTAGTATCGCCCACATAAGAGAAACCACAGACGCGGTGATGTTGTGCATACGTCGATTATCCCTTTGAATGAGGTTCCTGTCGAGATTCCCGACTTCCTGAAGCGCGTGGCAAACGCTATGCGTTGTCTGCCATCCTGGCTTTTTTACACCGCTGAAAATATGAAATCCTGCTTCAGCGGCCGTATTTGTGGGATCGCCACCGCCAGCACGTACGAGAACGTCCAACGGCGATGCCTGCACGAACAACCCGACTTGGCGCGACCTCGAGACATTCGATGCAAGTGCTAACATCTGGACGGTCAACTGGACCTGCGTGCGAGGGCTGCGGTCGATGGCATGGACAGCATTGAAACCTGGTACACAGGCCAATGAAAACCGCGCCCGGGTCGGTGGCGCCACAGTTCCAAGGGATGAACTTTACGTCAGCCCATGCTCGTGGGCGAACAACGCGGCCTGGGTCCGATCGCGCAGCCCGAGGCGGCTGAGGATGCTGGAGACGTGGTTCTTGACCGTGCCCTCGCTGACCACCAGTCGGTCGGCGATCTCCCGGTTGGTCGCGCCGGTGCCGATGAGGCGCAGCACCTCCAACTCGCGCTCCGTGAGATCATTTTCGATCGGCGCCGTCCGCGCCGGCGTGGACAGCGGCGGACGCTCAGGCTGTACGGCGCCCAGCATGCCGACCAGCTTGCCTGCCACCGAGGGCTCGAGCTGATAGATGCCGGCGTGGGCCAGTTGCACTGCGCGGGCGAGTTGCGCCGCCGGGATGTCCTTGAGCAGATAGCCCACAGCCCCCGCGCGCAGCGACTTGACGATGTATTCCTCGTCGTCGAAAGTGGTCAGCATGATCACCTGGCAGCCGGGCAACTGCCGGTGGAGCTGGGCCGTGGCCACGATGCCATCCATGAGGGGCATGCGGACGTCCATCAAGATGACATCGGGACTCAGCGCCAACGCCTTTTCGATGGCCTCCTGGCCGTTGACGGCCTGTCCGACCACGCTGATACCTTCCTGGATATTCAGCAGCGACGCGATGCCATCACGCACCAGGCGCTGATCATCGACCACGAGTACCGTCACGTCGTTCATGCTGCCACCCATGGGGAAAGGTGTTTCGGGACGATGACGGTGAGTTCTGTGCCGTGTGCGGGGTCGCTATTGATGTGCATCTGTCCTCTCACCAGCTCCAGGCGCTCTTGAAGCCCCTGTAAGCCGAAGCCATGTTCGGGTGACGCGGCCAAGGCTATCAGCGTCTCCGTGTTGAAACCGGACCCATCGTCTCGGAGGCTGAGGCATGCTTCTTCTTCGCCCAACTTCACATTGAGGAGCACATGCCGCGCCTGCGCGTGCTTCTGCACGTTGGTCAGCCCTTCTTGAGCCGCGCGGTAAAGCGTCGTCAACACCGGGCCGGCGTAATCAGTCTCGTCACCGTCCACACGATAGTCGATCTCGAGCGTCCCCCCGTTCATCCGATCGACGAGGTCGGCCAATGAATGTCTGAGCGAAAACTTGCCTTCGGCGCCGCGCAAGGCGCTGACGGATTGGCGCACGTCGTGGAGCGCGGCCTGCGCGGTCTGCTTGGCGTCGCGGATGGCCTGATCCGCCTCGCCCGGATTGCGCTCGCGATAGGCCTGCGCCTTCTCCAACTGGATGTTGATGGCTGTCAGATAGTGCCCCAGGCTGTCATGGATGTCTCTCGCCAACCGGTTACGCTCCGCAGCGGCTGCGAGCTGTGCGACCCGGCCGGCGTAATCCTGAAGTTGCCGGTGCGATGTCTCCAACTCAACCAGCAGCCGCTGCATCTGCTGCCGGCTCCGCTGATCCCGGTCGATGTGCCTGGCGATGATCTGCGTGAAGATCAGCAGCAGCGAAAAGATCACGATGATAGTGACGGAGTCAAAGTTTTTTAGCGGGCCGACGCTGCCGGTTTCCCAGGCGAGGATCGCCACCAAGAACCAGTAGCCCAGGCTCACGAGGCGGCTGAGCGGAACACCCAGGGTGAAGAAGGCGGCAAAGGGGACCACAGGATAGAGGATGACCCCTAACTCCGTGCAGTCCAGGGAGACAACGCCCTGAACAAGCGCCGCGCGGATGATCAGCAGGCCGACGGCGAGAGGGCGGGAGACGGTGTGTGGTTCCCGGGTGAGCTCAAAGCGTTCCACAAACAACAGTAATGCCAGGAACCCGATCATGGCCCACGGTTTCGGGTTCGGAAACTGCTCGCTGCACGGGCTGACGACGTTCGTGTACACAACCAGGGCGCCGCCGACCCCGATGTAGGCCGCGACGAAACCCAGACGCAGCGCTCCAGCCGTATCCGGATAGGGATAAAGCCATCTCTTGGCCCACGCGAGCATGAATCACCCTCAAAGTCGTTGCGTTTCGGCGTTATGCGCTATACTGGCGCCCGCTGCGAGTATAGCACACGCCGCCGCGGCGCGGCAATATGCCGCTTGATAGAGCTTGCTACCTGCCAAAGGTCATGTGTCTTTCGGCTAATCGCGCCGGATCCGCAATAGCTCTTTAGGGATGGGTCAAATATGGCCGCGGATAGATGCGCGGTGAGCCGTCGCGCATTACAATCAGCGTAGACGGGCGGTCGGTGGCGGCCCGTGTCGCGTCTGCCTGCCGCTTGGCGAAGATCGCCTGCACGCCCCCTTCCCTAGTCTTGTAGGAGAAGCGGATCAAGATTACGTCCTCGGGCTAAAATCACAGAGAAAGGGTGAAGATGTCTTACGATCGTGGCGATAGCCGGGCGGGCCCCGGCACGAAAATGCGCGGGCGCGGCGGTCTGCTCGTCCTGCTGAGCGGACTCCTGTTCGTTTCATCTATGTTTGTCCCGACTGGTAGCGTGGCTGCGAGATCAATCAGCCCGGCCGCGCCGGCGCTGGGTCGGCGTTCGACTGACACCACGTTGGCCGTGGCGCGGACCGGCGGGGCCAGCCTGTACGATGACAGTGGGCAATTAATCCTCGAACTGCCGGCCGGCGCCGCTTTGCGGGTCGATGGCCGCACGTCCGACAATCGCTGGTTCCATGGCGTCACCCGGGATGACACAGCCGGCTGGGCGAGCGCAGATGCACTGTTGATTTTCGGCGTCAGCAACGTGCCGGTACGTGAGGGCTTTGCGGAGCCAACTTCTGCTGCCCCGCCCGCGGCGACTGCCGGCGTCGCGTCGTCGGATGCGCCCGCTCCCCTGCAAGCCACGGTCGGGTCCGGGACGGCGCGCCTCAATGTGCGGGCCGGACCAGGCACCGGTTATCCTGTGCTTACCACAGTCGGGTCCGGCGCTGCGTTGATGGCCGTGGCGCGCAACGCAGACGGCGACTGGATCCGGGTTGAACAGGCGGCCCTCCCAGGTGGTTCCGGGTGGGTCAGCGCCGGTTATGTGACGCTGCAGGGCGACGCCGGCGCGCTCCCGTCGCGGCCGCACCGGCCAGGCCCGCGGCCGGACAGCCGGCGGCAAAATCGGCCGCAACTGCGGGTCTGACGGGCAAGTTGGTCTTTCAGGAACGCAGCGGCGGCAGGATTTACGTGTACGATCTGGCGAGCGGCACGCAGCGCGTCCTCACCACGGGCGCGGACCCGGCGCTCAGCCCGGACGGCCGGACGGTGGCTTTCTGGCGTGAGAGCGGCGGCGAACAGGGCCTCTACCTGATCGGCATCGACGGGGCGAACGAGCGGCGCATCTTCACGAGCGGCAAACCGCTGCGCGCGCCGGATTGGAGCCCCGACGGCAGCAAGCTCGTCTTCAGCCATGTCAACGGCGAGCATCGCTGTCGCGAACGTCGGCTACGGCATCTGCCTGCCGGACATTTTTCCGTACAACCTCATGTTCCCGCTTAAGACCACCGATAAATGGGAGCTGGCGCGGCGTGGATCGCGACGGGGGGAGTTATCAGGACTTGGCGGTAATGGCGAACGCGCTCACACCTGATTGGGCTGAACCTGGCATTTTCTACGGCGGGGTGGGCCTCCAGGTTACGCAGGACGTTTCCGATGAGAGCCAGAACCGGGATGTGCTCGGCGAATACCGTTACCAGGACCCGGCCGTGCAGCCCGGGGGCGACCGCATCGTCTTCCATAGCCTCGAAAAGGATCACTGGGAAATTTTTAGCGCCATCATCGATCCCGCAGCGACGCACAGCGTTGGCTCGCATGTGACGGCGCTGACCCGGCCGGCGACGACCCTGTACACGCCGCTGCCGCACAACGTCGCGCCGGCCTGGAGCCCGGACGGGCAGCACATCGTGTTTCTGAGCAATCGGACCGGCCAGTGGAAGTTTTGGGTGATGAATCCGGATGGCAGTGATCAGAGGCAGTTGCCCATCAACGTGCCCATCGAGTACAACTATCAGGCCGAACAGGTCGTGAGTTGGGGAAAATAAGAGGAAGGTCATGAGAACGACACAAGCAAGAATCCATCCGCCGAGGCCGCGTTGGGGCGTGGCGATCCTTTTGCTGGCGCTCGTCCTGGCGCTGGGCGGCTGTACGGTCGCCCAGCAGTTGGGTATATCCGAAGCGCCGGCCGCCGCGCAGCCCGCGTTGGCGACGCCGATCCCGTCGCCCAGCCCGGTAGTCGTCAGCACGCCAGCCAACACCGCGGCCTCGGGTGAAAGCGTGGTGGCAGGCAGCGCTGCCAACCGGCGGCTGTCCACATCGAGCATGACGTACAACGGCGAGATCATGGCCGAGTCCATCGTGCCCGTCGTGGCCCAGGCCGCGGGCAGATTCAGGAGGTCAGGGTGGCGGTTGGCGACAGCGTCCACAAGGGCGACCCGCTGGTGCGCATCGACAGCGCCGTGGCGGAGGCCCAACGCGCGGCAGGCGCAGGCAGCGCTGGAGCTGACCCAGTCCCAGTTGGAGCTGGCCAAGACCCAGCCCAAGAAGAGCGACCTCGACGCTGCAGAGGCGGCGGTCAAGGCAGCCAGAGCCGGCTATGATCGCGCGTTGAAAGGTCCCACCGACGAAGATAAGCGCATGACGTTAGCCCAGCTCCGCCAGGCCGAGGCGGCCGTGAAGCTGTATCAGTCGCAGTACGACCGCATCGCGGGCAACCCTTTCGCCGGGATGATGCCGGAGAGTTTGCAGTTGCAGCAGGCCACGCTGATGTTGGAACAGGCGCAAGCGGGCTACGATAAGCTGCTCAAGGGCGCCACCGCCGATCAGATCGCGGGCGCCTACGCCCAGCTCACCGGCGCTGAGGCGCAGTTGGCCCGCCTCAAGCGCGGCGCGGAGCCGGCGCAGATCAAAGCCGCCGAGGCGGGGGTCAAGCAGGCCGAGGCTGCCGTCTACCTGGCACAGTTGCAGTTGGACAAGACCAATGTCGAGGCGCCCGCGGATGGTTTCATCTACAAGCTGGACGCGGTCGAGGGCGGGATGGCCGGCCCCGGCGCAGCCCTGGCGGTGATCTTTTCCAACGATGTGAAGATCATCATCCCGGTGGAAGAGTCACGCTTCCAGGATGTGCGCGTGGGTCAGCCGGTCACGATCCAGGTTGACGCCTATCCCGACCGCACCTTCGATGGCGTGCTATCCGAGATCGCGCCGACCTTCGACCACGCCACCCGCACCGTGCAGGTGACCGTGAAGGCCACCGGCGATGGCGCAGCGGACCTGCGGCCCGGCATGTTCGCCACGGTCCAACTGCTGGAGCAATAGCCATGCGACCCTGGGAAGTTTCGATTCGAAATCCGGTCTTCATCACCATGGTCATGCTGGCGTTGGTGGTGGTGGGAGTGATCGCCTATACCGGCATGCCGCTGGACTTCTTCCCCGACGTCTCCTTCCCGACGATGGCGGTCATCACCGTCTATCCGGGCGCTGGTCCCAGTGAGATCGAGACGCAGGTGACCAAACCGATCGAGGAGGCGATGGTCACTGCGCCCGGCGTCGAGAGCGTGCAATCGCGTTCCAGCGAAGGCTACTCGGTCGTCATCGTCAGCTTCGGCCTGGACAAGGACGTGAAGCGGGCGATCCAGGACGTGCGGGAGAAGCTCGCCAACGTGCGCGGCGAGCTGCCTGATGACGTCCTCGAACCGAGCGTCGCGGCGTACGATCCGTCGTCGTTGCCGATCCTGGGCATCTCGGTCGCCAGCCAACAGGGCACGGCCGCGGGCCAGAATATCCGCGAGACCGTAACGCGCGATGTTCTGCCGCTGTTGCAACGCGTCGATGGCGTCGCCGATGCTACCGTGACCGGCGGCCGCGAGCGGGAGATCCAGGTGTTGCTGGACGCCAACCAGCTCAAGGCCCGCCACCTGGCGCCGCAGCAGGTCATCCAGACCATCGTCGCCGAGAGCTGGAGTATCCCGGGCGGCAGCGTCCAGCAGGCGGGACAGAACCTTCTCTTGCGCACGCCCGGCAACTTCCAGACGGTCGAAGACGTGGCGAACTTGCAGGTGGCCACGCCCCTCGGCGCGGTGCGCGTGGGCGATGTGGCCACGGTGCAGGACGGTTGGAAGAAGCTCGACACCTTCAGCCGGCTCGATGGCCAGGAGGCCGTCGTCATCTCCGTGCGTAAACAATCGGGCACGAACACTGTGCAAGTGGCCGATCGGGTCAAGAAGCAACTGGCGGCGCTCGGTCAGGCGCGGCCGGATCTCAACCTGGTGACGGTCCAGGATCAATCGATCTTCGTCAGGGAGAGCTTCAACGATGCCATGCGCGAGCTGCTGATCGGCGCGCTGATGGCCTCGCTGGTCGTGTTCATCTTTTTCCGCAACCTGCGGAACACCCTGGTGACGGTGGCCGGCCTGCCCATCATCCTGCTGGGCACCTTCGCGGTCATGTCCGCGCTGAACATGACGCTGAACATCGTATCGCTGATGGCCCTGTCCCTCTCGGTCGGGTTGATCATCGATGACGCCATCGTGGTGCGTGAGAACATCTTCCGCCACATGGAAATGGGCAAAACGCCCAAGCAAGCATCCAGCGATGGCACGGCCGAGGTCGCCATGCCGGTGGTTGCCATGTCGCTGACCATCGTCTCGGTCTTCCTGCCCATCGCCTTTGTGGGCGGCCTGATCGGCAAATTCCTGAACTCCTTCGGGCTGGTCGTCAGCATCGCGGTGCTGATCTCGCTGGTCGAGGCGTTGACCTTTGCGCCGATGCTTTCGGCCTATCTGTTCAAGCAGCAAAAGCCCAAGGTCGCCCCGGAGGGGCACGATACCTTGGGGGTCGAACATGTCAGTCTTGGACGGATCGAACGCGTCTATCTGGGCTCGCTGCACTGGACGCTGCGTCACCGGCTGGTCACCCTGGGCATCGGCATCGTGATCCTGGCGGTCAGTGCATACGGCGCCACGATGCTCAAACAATCCTTCATGCCCGCTGTGGATCAGGGCACCGTCAATGTCTCCCTGACACTGCCGCCCGGAACGGCGCTCGCCAATACGGACCTGAAGGCGCGCGAGGTTGAGAACCGGCTCCTGGCGCGGAGCGATGTCAAATCGGTTCTGGCGACCGTGGGCGGCCGCGGTGCGCCGGAGGATGCCAGTTTCACAGTGAATCTCAAACCGGGCCATCCGCTGGAGGAATTCCTGGCGACGGCGCGCGGCGAGCTGGCGGACGTGCCCGGCGTGTCGATCAGCGGCGGCAGCTTCACGAGCATGACCGCCGGCGGTAACAACGTCATGGGTAAGCCGATTCAGATCACGCTTCAAACCATCGGCGATGCGGACGCGCTGGACCAGTTCGGCCTTGACCTGGTTGAGCGGTTGAAACAGGTGCCGGGGCTGGTCGATCTGGATGTTTCGTACCAGCCGGGCAAGCCGGAGGTGCTGCTGGTTGTGGATCGCCGCAAGGCGGCCGACCTGGGTCTCAACATCGCCACCGTCGGCAGCACGATCCGCACACTGGTCGAAGGTTCCAAGGTCGCTACCTTCCGGGGTGAAGGGCCGGAGGCTGACATCAAAGTGCAGCTCCAGGAAACCGATCGCCAGCAGTTGGATCAGGTGCTGGATCTGCAAATGCCGACCCCGCGCGGCTTTGTCCCGCTGCGCCAGATCGCCCACATGGAAGAAGCCAGCGGTCCGACCGAGATCAACCGGATCGACCGCCAGGCCTCGGTGATCATCGGTGGCGAGTCGTTCGGCCGGGTGCAGGCGGATGTGGTGAAAGATGTCGAGTTGGTCATGGCGGCGGTGGCGTTGCCCGCGGGTGTCTCGTGGGAGTTTTCGGGCGAGCAGGCGCTGCAAACGGAGTCGTTCGGCGCGATGGGCACGGCGATGCTGTTGGCCGTGCTGTTCGTCTACATGGTGTTGGCCTCGCAGTTCGGCTCGTTCATCCAGCCGTTGGTCATCATGCTGGCCCTCCCGTTTGCTGCCATCGGCGGCCTGCTGTCGCTGCTGGCCTTTAATCTGCCGTTGGACATGACCGCGATGATTGGTTTGATCCTGCTGATGGGGCTGGTGACGAAGAACTCGATCCTGCTGGTGGATCTGACCAACAAACTGCGGCGAAAGCAGGGCATGGAGCGCGACGCGGCGCTCAAGGTGGCCGGCTCCGTCCGGCTGCGCCCCATCCTGATGACGACCCTGGCGCTGATCCTGGGTATGCTGCCGGTGGCGATCGGGTTGGGCACGGGGGGAGGCTTCCGTCAGCCCATGGCTATCACCGTCATCGGCGGCCTGATCACTTCGACCATCCTGACGCTGTTGTTCGTGCCCACGGCTTACAGCATGGTCGAGGGGGGGATGGCGCGTTACCAACGCGGCCGGCAGGAGCGGGCCGCGCGCAAAGCCGCGCGAAGAGGCGGCCAAACAGCAGAAGAAAGAGGAGTCGGCCGCGGCGTAAAGCTGATTCGGAGTTAACAAAACGACGCCAATGCCCGATCGGGCGTTGGCGTCGTCGTCGCGGCCGCCTCAACAGGCTGCTTATTCCAGGTAGCCGCCCTGGTTGACTGACAAATCGCGTTTGGCCGCGGATTAGCACGGATTTCCGCGGATCAAATACGAAAGATTCTGTGCAAATCCGCGTAAATCCGCGGCAGTTCTCAACTCGGAACGCTGTCTTTCACCGGTTACTAAGTTTTGTCAGTCATTCAGGGTAGCCGCCTGAGACTGGCCGTCGAAGTTGCTGTCCAGCAAGTTGCCGTCCAGCAGCGAGCCGTCGCCCGCGACGCGGAAAGCCGGGCCGGTCTGTCTTTTCCTCGGGTTCATTGCGTCCCGAAGGGATGTGGTGTTAGCCCGGCCGCAGCCAGAACCACATCTCGAAGTCCCCCCCACGTTGTCCGTTGCCGCTGGGCCTGCGGATCGCCGTCCGACCGTTCGCGAACGCACCAAAGGTGTCGCCGTCCAGGTAGATCTCGGGCCTCTCCGGATCGGTGTCACGCGACCAGATGAAGTTGCCCTTGAGGGTCAGCCGCGCCAACACAGCTTCAACCTGGCCGTGAGTGTTTGCCTCTATGGCGGCGAACATCGACTCCCTCAACCATTGGATCGTGGGTCCCGTGGGCTGCCACCGGATGACATTGTCGCCGTCCGAGCTCACCTCCGCTGCCAGGGTGATAGTTTGAAAGCCCAACACCGAGAAAGGAGTAGCGCGCCAGTCCGGGCTTTGCGTCCGGCTGGGGAAGGGCAAGTTGAGGGTTACGAAGCACACGGCGTTTTGGAACGGGTCGGTGCGGTTCTTGACGCTCTCAGGGAAGATGTCCCGGTCGCAAATGACCTCGATACCCTCGACCAGACGCTCGACCGGCAGGTCACTGTCATTCTCGATGGGGCTCCCGTCCACGCGCGCCAGCACGTCTTTGATGTGAACGGCTTCATCCTGCGGCCCGGCGCCGATGAGCCCGCAGAGCTTGTCGATAGCCTCCTGAACCGTGGCCGCACCGGCCAGGTTGTTGCATTGCGCCGGATCGTAAGCCACCTGGCTGGCAACGCTGATGTTGGCGCTGAAGTCCAGGATTTGACCCGGCACCGCGTTCCCGGCAGCATCCAACAGCACGCCCTGCACCTGCTGTGCTCCGCCCGGCCCCAACGTCCAGGCGCACTCGGCGATGCCATCCGGCGCGGTCGTGGCGACCGGTGCGGCGAGGGAGACGGTCCCTCCGCCCGCCACCCGCGTGAACTGCACCTGTGCGCCGATCACCGGGGCTTGGCCATTGACCACCCGCACGCGCAGCGGCAGGGGCAGGACACTGCCTGGCAGCGCCTCCTGGCCGTCGCCGCCTTCGTAGAGCAACGTCGTCAGCTTCGTCAAAGCCGGGAAGAGCGGACGGCAGTCGGTGACGGTCCAGGCGCCGCCGGCCGGTGCGAGCAGCGCCAGCGGACAGTAGCGATGCTCGATCCCGTGGCGGGATGCGAAGACCGGGCCGCTGGCGTCCCGCGGCCACTCGACCTGGCCCGTCAGGGTGCGCGCGGGGATCGTCCAGTAATCGCCCGACACGTAGCTGCCGGCGGCAAACTCGACCTGCACGCCATCTTCGAGGTCAAGCCACACGCCGACTTGCACCTCGCCCACGCCTTCCCAGCGCCGGACCGTCGGCCCGGCGCCGAGGATCACCGCCAGGTTGAGCGGATTCTTCAGGGTGATGCGGTCCCCCTTGACGGAGGTCACTTCCAGTAGCACGCCGGGCTGGTTGTGCAGGACGCGCTCCTCGTCACTGATTTCCACCCAAGCGGCCGCCGCGAAGCCGAGTACGTTGTCGTGACCGGGATCGGAAACGGTGATAACCGGGGCGGTCGGCACGGTCATATCCGCCTTACCGACCAGTTTCGTCAGGACGCTGCCGTTATCGCGCGACCATTTGTAGGTGGCTGGGCCGGGTGTGGACGCTGCATGGATCTCGATCCGGTAGAGCTGGTTTTCGAGGCGGCGATAGCCGCCGCCGTCGGGGACGAGACAGTCGTTCGGCGCGGCTTGCGCCGGCACGGCCTGGGCCCGCAGTTGGCCGGTGCTCTGAGCGTCACTGGGGCGCCATTCCGGGCCGAAGTCGACGCACGTGGCGCCTGGGACCGTCAGCTCCAGCACTTTGGCCTGCCAGATCGTGCGGGCGCGCGTCGTCGTATCCGGCCCGCCCAGCGCCACCTCCCGGATTTGCGGCAGCTCATCGTTCGACTGCTCCAGCGCGGTCAGGTGGCGCTGCCAGACGTCAAGGTAGACGAGATAGGCCTGTCCGGCGGCCAGCGGAGGCGGCCCGGGGAAGTCAGGCTGGGCGCCATACGCTACCACCTGCTCGGATTCGCAGAGGATCCCATCCACGTAGATATGGCCCTCGGCGACCTCGAAGGCGTCGCCAGCAGTTCTGACCTGGAAGTTTTTGAACGCGTCCTGCGGAGACCAGGGCGCCCCGGATGGCCCGATTTCGTCGCGCGTAGTCGCCTGATCGCGTTGCGCCTGGATATCGGCTTGTTCGTTCCACTCCGCGTCGAGCAGGACGCGGCCCTGCTGCATGCGTACACCGCTATAGTGCTGATCCCGTCGGAAGGTCAGACGTGAAAAATCGCCTTTCATACTATCTCCTCTACAGTGCGCTTCCCGGTCAGGAAGCAAAGAAAATGCCGGCCTCCAAGCCGAAGCGCAGGTATTCATCCAGGCTCACGCGCAGGTTCTTCAGGCGCTGCGGTGCTTGCAGAAAATGGAACGCGCCCATTTCACCTTCGTCCTCGGCGCCAGTGCCGATCGCAGGGTCAACTGTGCCAGCAAGCTGTCCGTAGGCCGGCTCGCCGTACGATGTGGAGGCGAAGGTCGGGAAGATTTGCTCGGCCGACACCGCATCCGCGGGTTGGCAGCGATACCGGCGTGGCGTCTGCGAGTCGAACGGAAGGAAGCAGAAGCGGACGCAGCCGGCTTGCCGGCGCGTCACGCTCACCGTCCCGTCGAAGATGCTGTTGCTCGCCTCCAGGCTCCCGGCGTTGATTGCACCCAGGACGGTACTGGCCTGGATCTCCAACGCGGGGACGCTCAGGGCGCCATCGACGATACTGTCTGCGATGCGGACCGAGCGGATCGTGTCGGGCAGGGCGAGCGGGCCGCAGATGCTGTGGTCGAGGCCCACCATCAAGTTCTCGTTCCCTCGGCCGGCCTGATCGACTGTCTTAATCTCCAGGCTGGAGCTGCCGGGAACCAGCGTGCAATGCGCCAGGCTCAGTTCTCCCAGGTTGCCGGCCAACACGGTGACGGTCCCTTCAACCAGCAGGCCGTTCAGCGCGAACGTGCCCGGTTGCAGCGCGCCGGCCGGCAGGCGCTGCCGATCACTTCGAGCGCACCGTGCAGATGCGGCCGCAAATTGGCCGGGGTGATGCGCCCGTCGATGCGCTGTCCCGGTGCGTCCGGCTCCTCGGGCCACCCGGCGGCGACCAGCAGCAGCCGGCTGCCGGCGGGGATTTGCACCGCGAGCGCGCCGACCAGCTCTTCCCCGTAGGTAGGGCTGTCCATCACGGCGATAATGCCCATCGTGCCGGCGAGTTGGGTATTCCAGGCCTGCACGGCCTCGCCCAGGGTTGTCACGATCGCCATGCCTGCTGCGGCGGGCGGCTTGCGGGTCACGCCGATCTGCCAGGCGCGCTCCGCCGTGGCGAAGTCGTCCAGGAAGGCCACGAGGGAGGCGCGGCGGTCGTATGGCCCGCCGCCCAAGTCGCCCGGAAGGCCATAGGTCATGCTCACTTCCACCGGCCCGGCAGGGTCGCTACCGAACGCGATGCGCCCCAACTCCGGGTCCACAGCCACGTTGCCCGCCGCTGGCGTGTGCGCCCAGCCGCCGCCCGCCTTGTCCGAAAGATCGCATACAACGATGTCGCCGCGAGGAACATCCTGGCCGTCGACCTGGATGAGCAAGCTCGCGGGATCATCCGCCGCGCCGTAGCACGCGGCCAGGTTGCGCTTGAGGAACCTGCGGCTGAGCGCGAGAGGCATGTCCAGCGGCTCGGCCCGGTCGGTGATGGCTTCTGCGGTTCGGGGTAGGTTGAAGATGCGCAGGTCGCGGCCCAGCGGGCTGAAGAAATAGCGCCGTACGTCGTTCGGGGTCACCTGGCGAGCCGTGACGCCATCCAGGTGATAAGCCTGGAGCTGCCAGAGGAAGAGGCCCACGTTCGGGATGTTGTACCTGCCGCGGCGCTTTTCGATCCGGCGTACGTCGGCGGTATGGGCCGCCCGGTCGAACGCGCCGCCGGTGAACGCCAGTGGATACGCGTCGCGCAGGTCGGGGGTCGCCGGGCTGTAGAGGCGCACGTGGTTAAGGTTCTGGGTCGTGACGAGCCGCTCGAAGAACTCGACCGCCGCGGCCGGCCAGCCGGTCACATCGCGCGCCAACTGCTCCAGGATGGCGGCCGTGCCCTTGCGGCGGCGATAGGCGATCGTGTTTGCCACATAGGCGCGCTGGGTGAAACCCGTCGCCTGGATCGGGTCGAGCCCACGTACACCCAGCAGGTCGCCGATGTAGGGCACGACCCATTCGTCGCAGGTTTCGATGAACCAGTTGTCATATAGCCGGGCGATGTCGTCTTCCACCAGGCCCAGCTCATCGCCGATGACTGCCAGGAGGGCGCGCAGCGGCTCGCCTTCAGCGGCATCGCGCAAGCGGTAGATGGCCGGGAGCAGGCCGTAGAGGTGTTCTTGGGTCGTGTCGTTCATGGCAACATCTCCTCAAGCCCGATGCCGAACGGGTTGATCAACAGCAGCTCGGCCGGTTGCGGAGCTTCCTCCTGTGCTTCCCAATGCACCTGCGCCGCCTCGATGATCGTGCTGGGGCCGGGCAGCCCGTCCAACCGGTAGAGCTGCTCGAGATCGGCTGCCACGACGCCCGCGGCCCGTTGGATAACCGAGATCACCTCGGCTGCGGTCACCGGTTGGGCAAAGGTGCGCGCGCTGAAGGCGAAGGCCGCTTGCAGCGCCAGCCTGACGCCCGCCTCTACGTCGGCCCATCGGTAGCGCGCGTCGCGCACGATCCGCGCCTGAAGGTCGAAGAACACGGGCTGGTACGTGTCGAGGCGGAAGCGCTGCGACGGGTCGCTCGCCGCCGCCATGGCCACTGCCAGGTTGGCGTACAGCGCCGACGTCGCGTCCACCCGATGGCTGGCCAGGGGTGAGGCAGCCGTGTCGGGATCGTCGCTGACCGCGGCCTCGGCCGCCACGGTGACGTGCGCCCAGCGTGTCTCGCCGCGCCAGAGCGCCACGCACCTGGCTTTGCCGATGCCGGCGAAGGCCCGCGCGAAGTCCTCGAAGTCGTGCAGCGAGACGATGCGGTCCATGGTCAGTACGGTCAGCGGGGCGTTGATCCGGGCGCTATCGCGGTTCTCCGGGTTCGCTGCGCCTGTGGCAGGGGTCGGATTGGTGACCGACCGGATGCCCAGTGGCCGCGACTGGAGCAGCGTCAGCTTGCCGGCCCCCACCATTCCGCCCAGGCCGATGCCGCTGCGGTAGGTCGCCGTGACGTTCTCGACCCCGGTGGACAGCCGCGCGCCGGTCACGCCGTCGCCGAAGACGACCGTAGTCTTGCCATCATCGTCGGTACGGGCGATGAAGCGTGGGTCGCCAGGCGCCAGGCCATACAGCCGCGGCGCCTCCTCCCACTGCACCCCGTCCACGCGCAGCGCCAGCGAGCTCTGCGCGCCGCTGGTGCCCGCGGACGATGTGTAGGTGAGGGGCGGCTTCTTGAGGGTGAAGCGCTGGTTGGCCTGCGCGCCGTCCCCGGCGCCGAGTACTTCCGTCACCGTCTCGCCGTGGCTGGCGGCCACAACGTTGGCGTTGAGCGTCACCGTTGCGCGCACGTAGGTGTGCTTCACGCCCGGCGAGGGGAAGAACACCGTCGTGAAGCCCCCGGCGTGGACGACGTCGGCAAGGATGACCACCTCGCTGACCGTCACGCCGCGCAGATCGTCCCGCTCGCCCGTGATGGCCACCGGCTGGCCGACCTGCAAACCGAGCACCATGCGATCGAGCTGGAGCTCGGTACTGGCGGCGGCGACGGGGTCTTCGATGGGAAGCTCGGCCAGTGTCAACTGCTCGCTTTGGACGTGGGCGGTGGTCTCGCGCACGGTGAGCTTTTCGGGCCTGTCGGTCGTATCCTTTTTGAGAGCCGTGCCTTGATCGTCGGGCTTGCCCAACGTCAGGCCGACCGACTTGGCGCTCATGGCGAAGCCGGCCACCGATGCCTCGGCCGCCGAACGAAGCCGGTAGGGCGCGTACTCGTTCGTCGCCCACTCCAGCACTACCCAGCCGCCGCTTGCCATGCCGGGCACGCTGCGCTCCAGGTAGATATCCGCGCCGGCGTAGTAATTTGCGGTGGCCGGGTTCGCGGAATCCTTCCAGATGGATAGCCCCATCCCCTGGTCCCAATCGAAGAAAGCGCTGCGGGTAGGAGTCAGTGGCAGGCTTGCATAGAGCGGCGCATTGTGCCCGAAAATGCCGAGCCGCGCGCGAAACGCGAAGGCCCCAGGGCTGGCTGGCGACAGTCGTGGCGCGTCGGCCGGCGGCGGAGCAGGCGACGGCAGTGGCGCAGCCGGTCGCGCTGTCACGTGGTTGACATTGGCTACCATCCCGGTCTTGTTCCAGCCCTGGACGGCCACGAAGGCAGTCAGCTCGTTCTCGCGCCAGCTCTTGCTGACGACCGCGGAGCTGAGTGTGCTCGTGGTGAGGGCGAGCGGAACGAGCTTCGCCTGCGCGAGCGGGTAGCGCTGGGGCGTGAACGCCGGTGGCCTGAGCAGTTTAGGCGGCTCCGCAGACAGCTCGTCCTCGAAATCCACCTGGGTGCGGTTCAGCTCCGGCTGGGCAGTGACCTGCCCGATCGAGCGCACGAGCGTGACCGGGTCCGCCTGGTCGGAGCGATTGCCTACCAGCAGGAGGATGTCGCCCGGCTTGACCCCGGTGTTGGTGCCCACCAGGAAGATCTGGCGCGCCTCGACCGCCTGTGCCTCAGCCACGCCCGCCAGCTCAGCGGCCAGGCCGGCGTCAAGTGCAAACATGTCGGCCATCGCGCCAGCGTCGATGTCTCCGAAGCGCGAGCTGATGCCGAGCAGGTAGAGCTTATTGTCGGTCTTCTGGATCGCCAGTTCCTGCGGCCGGGTCAGGCGGGGTCTCAGCGCATTCCACTCGCCGCGCGCCGTCAGCTCGTTGCTTGTTTCGAATGTCTGCGGCAGCTCGCCGGGGCCGGGGATGCTCTGCACCCGCGTGCCCTCCGGCATGATGGCGACCGCCTGCGTCCCGGCGGCTGCCAGTGTACCTGCGGTCGTGTCCACCGTGAAGGCCAGGAAGGCGCTGGCTGCCACGCCCGGACTCAACTCATAACCGATTTCCCGCGCCAACTCCAGCACCGAGCGTCTTTCGGTGGCTGTGCGAAGGTACCCCTCGTTCGCGATGCGTTCCTGGTAGAAGGTCAGCACGTCCATGAGGACCGCGCTGGCGTCCAGCAGTGCGATGGCCGGGTCATCGGCCGCGCGCGTCGTCAGGCTCGCCAGGGGACGCTGGCCCGCATGTGGGCCAGCGGGGATCCGCTGACTGGGCAGGCGGGCCAGCATGCGCCGCAGGAACGCGCCATACGTGCCGATCCGGTAGGCCAGTGTCGGAAGCCCGGGACGGTTAACCAGGGTCGGCTCCGGGATGCTCGCGTCGCAGCAGCCGCAGGGGTTGAGGACGTTGTCGGCGTTGCTCATAGGCCACCCCCCATGATGAAGTCCAGCTTGCCGTTCTCCGGCGCGCTGGGATCGTTGTCCAGGCGCGCGATCTCCAGACGGCCCAGCGTCATGCGGCCTTCGGCGGTTTCGCCGTGGGCGTCCTGCCCCAGACGCCGGAAGCGGTTAGGTTTGCCCGGTCCCTCCTCGGCATCCACCCACTGCACGCCCGGCACTTGCATCGCCGTCGAGATGATCTGACTGAGGTAGACCGCCTGGCCGAAGGTGAAGTTATCCGGGTGAAAGAAGCCGCGGCGGCCGTCAGGCAGTCTGTTGCGGCTGAAGGCGTCCAGCAGCGCCTTCTTGACGCTGCTGCGGAAGTACCCCGGCGCGGCGCAGACGGTCAACGCAAGGTCGAGAGCCACGTAGCGCGGTCCGTCGATCTCCAGGTCGTAGCCGGCCAGACGGAAGCGTTCCAGCCAGCGGCGCAGCTCCTCCTCGAAGTCAGCGGTCACGGGCCGGCCGCCCCGCCGATCCACCGTGACGTACAGGGTGTACCAACTGCCCGTCCAGCGTCGTGTCGCTGCGGCGCGCTGCACCTCGGGGTGACGTTCGGCCGCGGCAGCATAGTCGGCCTCGGTGACCGCGCGTTCCTGTGTGCGGAAGGCTTGCGGTGCGTAGAGTCGGACCTGCTCAGTCGGCTCGGGAGCGGTGCCACCCGTGGCGGGCAGAGGGTTGCGGATCCCAGTGATCCCGGCCTGGGGCACAACCAACCGGTCAAGCGCCTCGGCGCCGATGTTGCCGGCAGGGCCGTTGCCGATCCGGTAGGTGGCCTGGAAGGTGGTTCCTGCCGACGGCCGGCGCCCCAGGGCATCATCGCCGAAGCGCAGCGTGGCGCGGCCGTCCTCCTGCATCTCCACGACGAACTCCGCGGCGAATCGACCGCTGTTGAGCAGATCGCGCTGAGGGCGCCACCGGACGCCTGGGCTGTGCAGCCTGAGGCACGGCAGCACCTGGCGCAGTTCAAGGCGCAGCGCCGCCGCAGCGGGCTGTGTGCGTGCCACTTCATCGACATAAGTCATGGCGTGGGTCAGGCCGATCTGGCGAAGCTGCGGGCGGTAGGTGCGGCCGGGGGGCACGGTGGCCGGGATTAAGCCCTCGACCGCATCGCCCTCGGAGACGGTCAGGCCGTGGTCGATCAGCACGACATTGCCGCGCGCTGACGCTCGCGACCCGGGGTTTGCTTGGGTCAGCGGGGTTGGGGAACTCGCGCAGGCAGAGGGGGAAGGGCAGCGCGTCCTCCGCATGCCAGCGAATCTCGAACACCGTCGTTTTGGATAGCGGGTCGACCTGCTCCTGCGGCGTTGCGCTGAGCCGGACCGCGTGGCGATGGGCCGGGTCAGCATCCTCCGGACGCCCGCTCTCCGGCCCCAGCACTTCCTCGAAGATCAGCACGTCACCTTTGGCAAGGTCGAGAGCCGCAGCACTGCCCGCCAGGTGAGCGTGTGTGGCGCCCTTCGGCAGACAGCAGAATGGATCGCTCCAGGTGTAGAAGGCCATCGGGTTGCGCTTAACCTTGAGCGAAATCACCGGATGCAGCGTCTCGAAAACCAAGACTGGATCCGCCTGCGCGGTGATGGCTCGGCCCGCTTCCAGTACCGGCTTGTCGGGCGTGCCGATCAGGTCCTGGTCAACCTCGAAGCAGACCCAGGTGCGGGCGTTGGCCCCGTCGTGCATGATGTAGTCCACCAGCCGTGCGTGACGGCGCACCGAGGCGCGGCGCCGTGCGGTGCCCAGGTAGGCCTCGGTGGCGACCGCGTCCTGTGCGTAGCTGAGGTGATCTCCCGCATAGGCCAGAAGTTCGACCAACGCCACTCCCAGATCTGCCGGGTTACGTTCCCGCCAATCCGGCATGACGACTGCCAGACGATCCAACAGCAGGCGGCGGAAGCTGGTGTAGTCCTTGGCCAGGTAATTGATGGGGAGCGCCGGAAGCGTCGGCTCCGGACAGTCCTGCGCCTGCACGCAGTCGAAGTCGTTCTCACAATTGACCTTGAACGAGAAGGCTACTTCGGCCAGTTGTGGGTCGAAGCCAGCCGGGGGCGCGCCTTCGGCCGATGCCGGTGATATCAGGCGCAGCGCATAGGTCGAGAAATCGCCGTCATTGTCCACAGTTACGGTCAGAATGCTGCCAACCGGCTCCACCTTGACGATGCCGATGGCCGTGACCCGGACTCCGCCCGTGATGACAACGTTATCTATACCCAGAGCCGGGGACGCGGGAACGCCGTTCGGCTGGCCGGGGAGAGGATGGATGAAGTGCGCCAGCAGCTTCTTTTGATCGGCCGGGTCGACCTCCAGGTAGTCGATGCCGTTGATCACCGGCTGGCCGTTATTGCCCACGGTATCACGCACCAGTGTGCGCCGGATGGAGTTTGCACAACGATATTGGGTATTCATCTCATGCTTCCCGGCTGAACTGCGCGACGCCGCGCTGCTGCGTGCGCTGTACGACATAGTCTACTTGCACGGACAGGGCGGAATCCGCCGCGTCCACCTGCACCCGCTCAACCGCGATCAGGTCGCCCAACCATTGTTGCAGCGCGCCTTGCACCATAAACTGTACGGCGGTGGCCAACTTCCGGGCTGTTGGGCGCGAAGATGAGCTGCCCCAGACCGCTGCCGAATTCCGGCCGGTTGACGCGCTCGCCGGGATTGGTGAAAAGCACGGCCTCGATCAAGTCACGGATGTGGCGGTCGTCGTCGGCGGTGGCGGTGCGCCCGCGGCCGTCGAAGTGGAACGGATAAGCAATGTTCATAGTTGCCTCACTGCGCCGTCACACGCACCTGCGTGGCGACGATCATCAGCGGCGTGCCGTTGGGCACACAGATCGCCTGGCTGTCCATCAACACGAGTGGTTGCCCGTTGCTGGTCACCCGCGTGGCCCCGATGATCCACTGGGCGGTGATACATGGGCTGGGCGCCACCGGCGCGAATGCACACCCGGCCACCCCATATGGCGCAGCTATCGTTACCGTCGGCTGGCCGCTCACCAGCACGCGGGGATTCGGGGCGGTCGGCTGCGCCAGCCCGCCGTGCGCACACAGCACCGTCGCACCGACGTGGAGCAATGGACCCGGCATGTCAGCTCACTCCATATCTATGACTACAGCATTCTGAGATCAAAGACCGCTCCTCCCCCTTCGACTGCGGGCTGCGCCCTCCGCTCAGGTTGCCCCACTCAGATCTTCATGACCTGTGCCTAAATCACCACCAGCGCGCCCATGTTGACCGTCACCGTAGGGCCGACCAGGGTGATCGACGCGCCCTTGCCGTTCTGGATGTAAATGCCGCTGTCGTTCACGACGATCATGGCGCCCGTTGTGCTCTTCAGGACGATCCCGCCGCTGGCCGGTGTCGGCGGCGAGTCGCTGAGCACCAGGGTGTTCTGCCCCGTGGTTTGCACCACGATGTTCTGGCCCGGCGGGATGGCCGGCGGCACCAGGGCCAGCGCCGGCACCTCTGCGGCCAAGCCCCAGAAGCCGCCGACCCAAATCGGAAAATCAGGATCGCCCTGCTCATACTCGACCCACACGCCCGCGCCGATCTGGGGCACCATGAAGACGCCCTCCTGCTTGCCGGCAATCGGCATACAAGGCATGGCCCACGTGCCGGGGATCGGCGACACATCGGGCACGCTCACCTGGATGCGGCCGATCTGCATTGGGTCGATGTTATTGACAACCGTGCCGCGATGTTTGCCGTAATATCTGTTCATCTCTTTCATGGAGTCACCGCCGATAGGGTCGAAACCAGCCCGTTGCGGACGAGCTTGAAGCTTTGTTTGTATTCCCCGCGCTTGATTTTATGCGTCACGCTGCTGACGTAATAGAGGCCGTCGAAGGCCAGGCCGGCGCCACGCACGCCGACCAGGCCGCGTGCCTTGAGGATGCGCCCGTAACGCAGGACATCCAGGCTGCCCTGACCCTTGACTGCATCCGACCATTTGGCTGCTTTGGCCATGCCGATCATCAGCGCGCGCGGGACCGAGTATTTGGCCACCCCGTACACCGGCCGCAGGTTCAAAGGGATCGGCGGGATCAGCCCCAACGGCGGGTTCAAGGGTGTGATGTCAGGGATCGGGATCGGAATCGGGATTTTGCTGATCTGATCATAGATGATCACAGTCGGCAGCCCCTTGGACTGGTTGTCGAAGGAAAAGCTCAGGCTCTCCACGTTGGTGTGCGCATCCATGTTGATGTTGAGCGCCGGCTGCGGCGCTCCGACCTTGATCTGCGGCCCCCAATAGGCGATGTTGACGCCCGGCACCGGCCCCGGGTCGATGTAGAAGACGTAACCCACCCGATCGGCCAGCTCGTTGATGTAGTCCAGGTCCGTGCCCTGATGCGTCGGGATCAGGCTGGTCGGGATCGGGACGTCGATCAGCACGCTGGGGATGACCAGCGGAACCATGCCGAAGATGGCGTACTTAGCGATCAGCAGCGCCACCCGCCCCTCGGCCGGCATGGCGGGGTAGGGGATGCCGCTGAAATCCTGCAGGTTCATCACCGCGGTCAGGTCCTCGCCTGTGATGGTGAGCGTGGAGGCGCCGCCTTCGGCACTCGGCGCCACCTGATGGTTGGTGATCACACCGTCGATCAATACGCTCGGCGTGCCGTTGACCGTGGCGACAATCACTACGCGCGCCAAGGGGATGGGGCTGCCGCCGGAGAGCAGGAAGAGCGTCTGCAGCGGCGAGCGGTTGCTCAGCGTGAAGGACAACTGGAACACGCTCGGTCCCGTGTCGTTGATGGTGACCTCGACGCTGGTGAGCGCGTCCAGCACGGCCTTCGACACGGGGATCGGCACCACCGGTCCGATCATGAGCGTGAGGTTTACACCTTTAAGCATCGGACAACCCCGGGATGCCTTCCGGCAGGGTAATGCGCAGGCGGCGGCCGACTTCTTCGGTCAGCTCCTCCGGCCGCATGACGCCATTGGCATCGCACAGGCGCCAGAATTGCTCCGGGTCGCCCAGGTAGGCTGCCGCGATCAGGTCCGGTCGCTCGCCTTCCGTCACGGTGTGTTCCTGGAGCAGGGCGAAACGCCGCGGCGAGGGCACGAAGCGGCGCCGCAGGTAGACGATCTTCCGACCCTCGGGCGCGGTGGTCTCGGCGGTCTCGATGCCGTGGTAGCGGCTGTTGGGCGGAAAGTTGGTTGTCATCACGGCAGTCCTGTCACGGTAGTCCCGTAATCCCGAAGGCGCTGAAGGTGCCGCCCCGATTGCGCGCAGCCATTTGCTCTTTCACCTGCAAGTAGCTCATGAACAGGCCGCTGCCCCGGTGGTTGAAGCCCAGGTCGTCCACGCTCAGCACACGCATGCCCAGGCTGACCTTGGCGCGCAGCGGGTTGAGCGCCGGGTCGAACGCTTCCTCGGTCACGCTGAAGTCGGTGAGGCGGACGGGCACCACCCGGCTGCGGCTCCAGATGAAGAGCGTCAGCGGGGCCTGCATCGGCGCGATCTCCAGCGTGCCGGCGCCGGCCAGGCGGTTATTGGCCGAAAGCTGGGCGCTGGTCGGATAGACGATGGTTTCCAGCACAGCCAGTTGCGGGTGAATACCGAGCTGCATCGTCTGCACATCCGCCAACTCCAACTGATCGGCGGCGTCGATCTCGGCCTCGAGCTTGATCGTCTCCACGGGCGGGCCCTTCAGCCGCAGCGCTTCGGAGCGGTCGCCGCCCTCCGCGCCCGCGCCCTTCACCTGCAAGGTGCGGCTGAGGGTGTCGGGGTTGTATTGCAGCGCGATGATGCGCAGCACCGCGCCCGACCCCGGGTCAATCAGCACGATCCCGCCTTTAAGGAGGCGGGGGGAGTTCGGGAATGTGGTCATTTGTCCGGCTCTCCGTTGAATCTTCGCTTAGTGCTTGTGCCGTAGCGGACTCAGGGCGCGGGCTTGATGTTGGGATACGGCAGGGTCAGCATATCACCCTGCTTCAACCCAAACTCCACGAACATCTCATCCGACAGGCGAGCGATCAACGAGTTCCTTTCACCCGCTGACAGCCCTGATGCACGGCGGATCGATTCGACGACCACATCATGAACCGTTTGGGCGCTCGCTTCTGTCTGCCCTGCCCGGCGCATATTCTGGAATGCCTCTTTCCAATATCGATCCATGCCCGTGTGTGCGCCGCGATCCATCAGCTTCGTCAGCGCATGGTTGGGATTGTAGCCAGCCATGCCTTTCATCACGGATTGGGGCGCGCCATGAGCGGACTGCACATCTCTTCCCGATACGCCGAGTGCGCTCCGATTCTGGGAAGCAGCGCCATGCGGCCCCAACTGGATGATGTCGCCCTCTGCCCGCACCGATCCCGAAGCGCCCTCCTCGCGAAGCATCTGCTGAAATGCCTGAAACTCATCTGCTTCCGACTTGGCCGCGCTCCCAACCAGGTTCTTGCCTTCGGCCTTAGCCAGATCGCCGACTGCTCTCGTGGTGATCTCGGCCCCCTCGACGCCGGCTTCCTTGGCGGCTGCTCGTGTGAGCGTCTTGGCCATGCCCCTGCCGACTGTCGTAGCAGTCTTCGCAGCCAGCGATCCGATGAGTTCGAACGGGATCAGATCGATCGGATCGATCAAGGGCGATTCGAGGGGGCGTTCGCCCACAGTGGTCTTTTTCCCCTCAATGTCGTATACGTTGAACACTCCACTTTCTTCAGCAAAGAAGCCGATGATTGCGCCCGTCTTCGGGTCCTTCAGCCGCCTCATGTTCTTCTTGAACGCCTGAGCCTCGAAGGCGGTGCGCGGCGGCGGCAGGAGTTGCATCATCGGTTGTGGTCGAGGCGCCGGCGCCGTTCGTGCCGCGTCAATCGACTTCTTCAGATCCGCACTGGGAGGTTGGCCGAGGTAGGTGATTGGCGTCTTTGGATTGGTGCCAAACCAGGTCGGTCGCTTGCCCAGCCATACCACCGGCGGTGTGGATCGAGTTGGGCCTTCCGGTAATCCCAGCGCCTGCCTGATCTTCTCTTCATCCGAAAGGGGCTGGCGAGCGATACCCACGGCGCGATGCTCGCTGACGTGAACAGGTTGAGCCGAACGGACGGCTTCAGATGCACGGGCGGCCTCATCTTCGGCTGCCGGATCCTGAAGCATGGAAGGTGCTCCACTGTTGCCCTGCGTCTGTTGCAGCACGTGCGTTAGCTCATGGGCCAGCAGAAGTCGACTGTTCGTGCTGCCATCCAGGTTGTGCCCTGCCCCGAAGACGATGTGATTACCGACAGTGTAGGCCTTGGCGTTCACCTCCCGCGCCGATTGCTCAGCGGCGGCATCAGAGTGTACCCGTACCCGCGAAAAATCGTAGCCAAAACGTTGGCCCATGTCCTGCTGGAGCACCGGATCCAGCGGCCTGCCAGCGCTGGCAAGGACGCGATCTACGCCGTCGGGCGCGGTGCCCGTACCCTCGCTCGCTTGCCTCGCGGAGCGCTGGATGTGTGGTGGTGTGTTGTTAATGGCGGGACGTGACGACGCGGCCAATACCTGATCGGCAACTCGGTCGGCTTCCCGTTCCAGTGGATCATTGTTTGCGCCAATGGCAAGCTTCCGCTGTAAGCCGCTCTTTTTCTTCGCACACGCCGCGCACTCCCCACTCGCGACCGTGTGATTGCCGCACGCGCACTGGCGTTGCAGCAGGCCGCTGGAACGACGAAGCTCCTGTATCATGGGTGCTGTGCGAGCGTGTATCAAATCGGTCATCATCCCTGCGTTATCCTTGAATAGAGTTGGTTCCATCAAGTATGAGAGCACCTCAGGCCAGGATTATTATGAATGCCGTCACTTCTTCTTGGCTGCAGCCGGCTTCTTGGACTTGAAGGCGCCGTACTTTAACTTACGCTTGGTAGCTGCGTCAGTGAAGTAGATGGCCATGTCCCCTTGCTCCGACTTCACAAGTCCAGCCGGAGGTTTGAACAGATACCAGCCCTCCCAGAGAAGCTTCGAATCAGGCGGTGTCACTTGCGATTCAAGCGTGCCACGGAGCGCGAGCTTATAGGTGCGGTTCATGGCTGCGAGCCTGATCGGAACCGCCGCGGTCGGTGTGGGTGTGCTTGAATCGTCGACTCCGACACGGGTTGGCTTTGCCTCACCCTTATCGAAGAGCGACCAAAAGGCCAGCGGTGTGGCCTTCGCTTTCTCCGCATCCGTTGGTCCCGAGGCTGTTGCGGTTTCTGCCGCAGCAGCCTTCTCCGGTTCCTTCTGTTTCTCATCTTTCTTCGGATCTGAAGGCGATGTCGCGTCGGCCGGGGGCGCAGCATCCTTCTTGGGCTCGCTCTGCTTCTCTGCATCCGCGATAATGCGCTCCATAGGCTCGATAACCTGCTTGATCGGGTCGGTTACGTCCCCCTTTGTGCTGTTCTTGATGATGACATCGACAAGTTCAGGGTGGGCTTCGAGCTTGGCCTTGAGGGCGAGGAATCGGTCGAGGGTTGCTTTGTCGACCTTGAGTCCTTTAGCCCCGAAGATGGCGTCGTAGATCTTCTTCAGCTTCTCGTCTTTCCGAATAGCTTCGATGAGTTTGACCTCCTCGGCGCTGAGGGGCTCCTTTTTCTCGACGTCCTTGGACTTTTCCCCTGCAGCGACTTCGGCCTGGCCTTCGCCTTTGCCTGCGCCAGGGCCTGAGCCGACCTTCGTGATTTTGATCTTCGCACCCTTGATCTCGCGTGTTGCCATCGCATCGGATGTTTCGATCACTGCGTCCTTGGGGAGATCAATCTCGATTGTGGAGTCCTGAATGTTTAGGGAGCCGTCAAGCACCACCTTGCCCCCTTTGAACCGACCGGTATTCTTATAAATGATCGTAGTGTTTTCTAGCTTGAGTTTCATATCCACGAGGACGGGAGTGTTATCGGCCCCGATCTTGCCTCGGATCGAGACCTTCTTGGCCTCGATTTCAATTGAACCTGATGTGTCCGGGGCTTTAGCCAACTCCACGTCGATCTTCGTGTCCTTCAGGTTGGCATCGGTCGTGGCTCCGCCCTTCGGCTTGTCTCCCTTGACCTCGACGTTAGTGTCCCCCGCAAGGTCAGCGTCGCCGCCTTCCAGGCCGAACTGGATCTCCGCTCCCTTGGCATAGGCATCAGCAGCACCGAGGAGTTCTACGGCGACGATGATCGCGCCGATGTAGGGGATCGCCTTCGCCCCCTTCTCGACCAGTTTCTTTGCGGCCGTCTTGGCCCCTTTCTTCAATCCCTTTTCGGCGAGCTTCTTGGCAAGTCGCTTCTCACCTGCCGCCAGGATCCGCTTTTGGGCCGCCTGTTCCGCTTTTTCAAGTGCCTCCTGATAGGCCTTCGTCCCGAGCTTCGAGAGATTCTTCGAGTCGAGCATCTTGGCAACTTCTGGCGCGCCGCGTCGAGCTAGCTCCTGCGTGAGCTTTTCAGTAGTTCTGCGGATGAGCTCTTGCTCTGCTTTCGTTTTTGCCTTGCTCATCGCGATATGAAGCGCTGCCGTTGCCGCTACCGCCCCCGTGCTCCAAATCGCCAGGTCGGTGGTGTCGATCCCCTCATCTCCGACCTCGACACGCGAATCCTCGCTCGGGTCCTCGTCCCCGATCGGCTCGTCGAACGTATATTTCTTTTTCTCCGCTTGGGTCTGGATCTCGACCTCTTTGCTCATGTCCTTCTCGAGTTCCTTCTCAAGCTCTTTCCGCCGCTTCTCGCTGCACGCTTTCTCGCACCGATAACTGACCCCACCCTTCTGGTTGACCTGGAATACCATGCGGAACAAACCGCTTTTATCCCCTCGGCAGCGGATAGGGAATGCAACCGCCGTGTAATCGGTTCCGGCAGTTCCGTCCTTGTTTGCCTTCACCGTGACCGACGCGAAGCCTTTCGTGATCTTCCGTCCGAGCCGGTTCTGGATGCTGTTCAGGACGCACCAGGCGTCCATATCTGTCTTGTCGTCCGTATTGATGCCCGCATCGCCAAGCTTTTTTTTCGTCTCAGCGTTTATGCTGCGGCAGTCTGGAAGACTTAAACCGCCTATCTTCTGAAGCCCCTGCGAGATCGCTGCCATCCTCGGGGTGAGCGGGTTAAGCGCAGCGATGTACCCCAAGGTCTCGGTCGTGGCGAGGGCGCACCCGCCGGTGCCCATTCCGTTGTTTCGCGATTTGATCTCGACGACCTCAAGGGTCAGATCGTTGCCTTCTGTCACCTTGACGGCGTCCATTTTGCCGAATGCCTTCCCGCCCTTGGCGAGATTGGGTGGCGTGTATACTTGCGCAATCCATGAGCCAGAGGGGAATTTCGACCGCATGGATTCAGCGATGAGCCGATCGGCCGGGAATTCGGTCTCGTCCCCTGACGCGTCGGTGCCCACGATCCGGCCGCAGCCAGATCCTTGCGGCTGGTCGTGAGCGCAGGCGTTGCGACGAAGCATCTGCACTGGCCCCAGATGATCCGCCTGTTGCACCACATGCGTCAGCTCATGGGCAATCAACCGCCGTCCCTCCTGCGTACCCGGTGCGAACCCCCCCGCACCGAACACAACGGCGTGTCCGACTGTGTAGGCATTGGCGTTCACCTCCCGCGCTGATTGCTCAGCCGCAGCGCCGGCATGCACGCGCACACGCGAGAAATCGTGGCCGAAGCGTTGTTCCATGTCCTGTCGCAGGGCGGGTTCGAGTGGCCTGCCTGCGCCGGCAAGGACACGGTCAACGCTGGCGGGCGCGGTGCCCGTACCCTCGGTCGCTTGCCTCGCGGAGCGCTGGATGCGCGGTGGGGCGCCGCCAACTACGGGATGTGCCGATGCGGCCATCACCTGATCCGCCACTCGGTCGGCTTCCCGTTCCAGTGGATCATTGCTTGCGCCAATGGCAAGCTTCCGCTGCAAACCGTTCTTTTTCTTCGCGCAGGCCGCGCACTCCCCACCCGCGACCGTGTGATTGCCGCACGCGCATTGGCGTTGCAGCAAGCCGCGGGTCGCCGGCCCCGCGGCCTGACGCGCATTGTGTGCGATCGGAGTTCGGGCGAGATCGCTCACCGCTTCCCTCCGATGCCGCCATAAACGCTGTGTGCGATCTGCCCGCCGATCTCGGCGGGGCGCGCGCCCGCGTTGAGCTGGATGGGCGCGGCCGGCACATCGGGCACGGCGCCACCCGCCGGCCACGCCTGCGCGATGCCGCCTTCAGCCGTGCTGCTCGCAGCCAACAAGCGAACGAGCTCCGCCTCGACCGCTGTCTGCACGCGCGCCCGTCGCCGGGGCCCAGGGGCAGCCCGTCCAGGATGAGGCGCTCGACGTGGACGTGAATTTTCATCGGCTAAATCCCATTGGTCGGCCGGTCGAGTTTGCGCAGCTCGCCCCGGACCGCTTCCAGCAGCGATCGGCATGGTGATCAGAGCCGGCTGCTGGCTCGCGGCCATGAAAGCCGCGTTGAGCGCGATGTTGTGGATCAGGCCGCCGGTCAGGTTGAGCCGCGCCAACTGGTCGTAATCCAATCCGGCCACCGGCGCCTGCGGCGGGAAGACTTTCTGCCACATCACGCCGGCGCTCGGGCAGGGCAGGGAACGGGAAGCTGACGATGAAACGCAGCCGCCGCATGAAGGCCGAGTCGAGCGCGCTCTTCATGTTGGTCGCCAGGATCGCCAGGCCCCGGTACGCTTCCATGCGCTGCAACAGGTAATTGATCTCGATGTTAGCGTAGCGGTCGTGGCTGTCCTTAACCTCGCTGCGTTTTCCGAAGAGCGCATCCGCCTCATCGAAGAAGAGGATGGCGCCGCCATCCTCAGCCGCGTCGAACAGGCGCCGCAAGTTCTTCTCGGTCTCGCCGATGTACTTGCTGACCACCGCCGACAGGTCGATCCGGTATAGGTCAAGCCGCAGGTCGTTGGCCAGCACCTCGGCTGCCATCGTCTTGCCCGTGCCGCTCTCGCCGGCAAACAGGGCGCTGATGCCGAGCCCACGGTTCATCTTCGCGCGGAAGCCCCAGCTATCGTATACGCGCAACCGTTGCCGCACCTGGTCGGTGATCTGCCGCAGCAGCGCCGTCGTGTCCGGGGGCAGCACCAGGTCGTCCCACGTCGCCATCGGCTCCAGCCGCTGGGCCAGCGACTCCAGCCGGGGCCGGCTTGCGCTCCGGCACGCTTGCCACAGCCGGTCGATCACCCTATCGGCGCCCGCACCGTCCAGTTGAGCGGTCGCAGCAGTTTGCGCAATTGTCGCGGGATCCAGGTTGAACTGAGCGGCGAGCGTGGATGGCGCCTCGTCTTCGAGCGGCCCCAGCGCGCCGGCCCAAAGCTCGTATTGCTCCGCCGCGGTGGGCTGGGCGATCTCGAACGCAGGGATTGATTCGGACAAGCCGGTAATCACCTCGCGGACGTCCAGGAAGAATATGCCGCGGCTGCGCGCCAGCAGACGTTTCAAGCGCCGCCATCTGTGGGCCGATCGGGTCAGTCTCGGAGGCGTCGACGTATAGCGCCAGCGGCAGGAGGATCGTCTCGCGCTGCCACAGGCGGGCGAAGGTTTCTAGCTCGGCCGGGTTCGTCGGCAGGGTCTCGGCCGTCAGGCTGTGGGATTGCACCCCCAACAGCGCCGCGACGTGCCCGGCGATCAGACGCTTGCTGGCGGCGTGCGGGCCGGTGAACTGGGCCGCGGGCAGGCGTCCCGCGGCCGCCGCGCGGCGCAACTCGTGGGCGATCTCTTCGGCCGTGGCGCGCTGGGATGGCGGGAGCGTGTGCTCGCGGCCGTCCATGGGCGTCAGCAGCGCCTCGAAGCGGTCGTCGAGGGTGTTCAGCCCCTTCAGGTAATGGACGATGCGCTCATCGGCGCGCAGGGCGCTGGCGATGAGCGGCTGCGCCCCAGGCTGATTGATTTCGATCAATCGCCAGTAACGCAGCGGCCGGTCGGGCGCGAGCGCCTCCCAGGCGGGTTCTTCCAGCGCGGCCAGCGCCAGCCCGAAGGTGGGATGCGGCCTGCCGGGGTCGTCCTGGGCGCGGGCGCACAGCCCAGCCAGGCGCGTGTCCAGCTCCATCCCCGCGCACAGCAGCAGCACCTGTGCCTCGAAACGTGACAACCCCAAGCGCTCACTCAGGATGGCGAGTGCTGGGGGCATATCGGAGGTATCCGTGGATGCCGCGGATACCTCCTCAGCAGCCTGCATGGCGGCTTGGGTTTCGGCCACCGCGCGAAGGCGCATGTCGAAGTGCCAACTCCCTTCATCAGGCGAGTCGCCAACTCGCCCTGCTCCGGCCGGCTCATCGGCCAGCGACGTTAGGCGGGCGCGCAGCCAGCTCAGGCCCGCAGCCAGGTGGGCTTCGTTGTTTTGCTGCCAGCGCGCCAGCTCTATCATGTGATCGTCACCTGTGGGCCGATGTATTGGTTGAATGTTGGGCTGTCTTGATCTGTGTCCACCGCAAGCAGGCTTTGGGCACCGTCCACCTGGATCCGCAGCAGGAACGTGCCCGGTGACAGGCTGGCTGGGATGGGAAGGCTGAGCGTCGTCGCCGGCGGGTCGGCAGTGTCTCGCGCTGGCAGGGGGAGCGCCTGGTCGCCAATCAGCAGGAGCACGCGTTGGTCGCTCGCGACCGGCGGCTTCACACCGAGCGCCAGCGTCCCCCCGCGGGCGACCGTTAAGGGCGGGGCGCTGGTGATGCGCGGCGCCAGCGTGAACGCCACCACGTTGGATTCGAACCCGGCGCCCGGGTGCGGCGTCGGAGGCTTGCCCAGGCTCACCTCGTGGAGCACCTGGACGGTATTGACACCCGCACGCAGGCCGGCAGGCGGTGACACATCGATACGTTCGTCGCTGGCCGGGCTGACGGACACCGTGCTCGCGCCGAACCTCACCACCGTGCTGGCGCCCTTGAGGTTAAACCCCTTGATCGCCAGCGTCCCGCCCGCGAGAACGGCTTGTGGTTCCAGTTCGGCAATGAACGGGCGACGGATGGGTGTGACCGCGACGACAGGCTGGCGTACCGGGATGGCCGCTGGCACCGGCGCCGTTTCCTGGATCAACACCACGGAGGCAACGTAGGCCGCGGATGGGCGGTAACGTGCCTGAAGCGCCGACCAGAGTTTCGAAAATTCTTCGGTGTTCATGGTCTGCGGCGTGAGTTTGACTTGCTCAATCTGGTCGGCCAGGTCGGCGGCAGTGCGCTCCGTCACCGAGGCTGGCATGAGCGCCGCGGTGACGGGCGAGGTGTTGCTCAGCGTCTTGCGGATGGCCTTGCGCGTCAGCACCGGCGTCTTGTGGAGCAGGTACATGCCGTACCCCAGCAGGATCTCGGCGTTCAGATCTTCATGGCCGTAAGCGGTGAGCAGGTAGTGCAGATCGAGCGCCAGCGGCGGGTTGCCGAGCCGGCCATCGCCCCGGCTGTCAAGCGAGGGCAGGCCGGTGTTGCGCCAGCCGGAGTTCGGCGTCACCTGATACAGAAACAGGTTGAGCTGGTTCGGCTCCTGTGCACCGGTCTCGATGCGATCAGGCGGCAGCGCGCTGACCGTAATGCTGCCTACGTGAGCCGCCAGGTCATTGTTGATCAGGCCGTCGTTGAGCAGATCTTTCAGCACAGCCGTAACCACAGCGATGGCAAGTGGGCTGCTCATGGGGTCCCTCGCTCCGTCTTGCGGCGCAGGTATTCCTCCAGGGTCATAATCGGCGCCGCCGGGGGCCGCGCCGGCCCTGCGGGTGTGGAGGTCATCGCGCGTACCTCCACGCGACCGATGGTCACCTGGATCGTGGGCCCGCTGTCAGCCGACGCCTGCGGACGGTGGGTTTGCTGAACCGTTCGCTGCGTCTGAGTAGGGACAGTGCCCTGCCGGGCCGGCGTGATCTTCGGCACGATCGCAGCCGACCGTGGGGTTAGGTCGTCAGTCGTGGAATGCTCCGTCGCCTCCCGGACGGCAGTGGCAGTGCGGCGCTGACCCGGTGCATCGGGGGCGGGGATGGGCGATGCGGAGGCGGGCGGCCCGGCAGTCAACTCTCGCCGCACCGGCACTCTGAGGCCCTCTGTTTCACCTGCGTTTTCCGCATGCCCAGGATCAGCGGTGAGACTTGGGCGCGGGGGAGCATCGACGGGCGCCGGCTTCTTGGCCTCGATGTCCCAGGTCATGACCCGCCCGGCCATTGGGTTGATCGTGCCGAGATCCGGCCTCTGCACATCCCGCTCGGGGAGATCGGCGCGGGATGCGCATCCAACTCAATCTCAGCCGGCTCCGGCCGCCCTCGCCGGAGGACACCACCGGCCGCGCGCGGCTCGAAGTAGGAGGCCACCCGGGGGCGTATCGCGCCAGTCATGCCCAATGCTTGGGCGGCAAGGTTGCTCAGGAAGTCATCACTCATGGCTCTTCATCCGCCGATCATGTCCAGGTAACGCTGCCGGCGCTGCGCGCTCAATCCCAGGATGTCCGCCTCGCGCCAGCCGTAGGCC
The DNA here is from genome assembly GCA_963841825.1 of uncultured Chloroflexia bacterium. Lineage (GTDB taxonomy): Bacteria > Chloroflexota > Anaerolineae > CG2-30-64-16 > CG2-30-64-16 > CAWJEL01. Next base: position 30,449 of record CAWJEL010000021.1, on the reverse strand, counting down.
GACGCCAGCAGGTGTACCTCACGCAGGATCCGTCCGGCCCAGTTGTCCACTTCGCGCCACAGGAAGGAGACGATATCAAAGGGCGCCTGCCACGCATGGGTACAGGCAGGGCAAGTCAAGTCCAACCGCACATCAGCCGCCGGGTCGGCCTCGGCCATGCGTGCCACGATCTCGTCGAGCAGTGCCCCCGGCAATGTATCGGGTGACGCGTCCACGCAGCGTGCCAGCAGTGCCTGACGGAAAGCCGTCGCGTCTGCCACCTGCCCCACCGCCAGCAGGTCAGCGGTGTCCGGAGGGCGGAACCGTATCCGGTGGCCGTCATGCAGAATCTCTGCCCCCGTCCGCTCATCCGTTATTGGCGGAGGTGACGTACGAATATCAGCCGTCCGGAAGCTGAGGTCCAGCGTCTCGCCGCAGTTGGGGCAATTTGCCAGCGCCGTCAGCTCCGGGCCGAACAGTTGCTCGCGCAGCGCCAACAGGTCGGCATTGCGCTGGCCGATGGTCAGGCGCTCCAGTGTGACCCGCTCGGTGTCCGGCCGGGCTTGGTGCAAAAGAGCCAGCGCCTGCAGAGCTTGCGATTTGCCCAGACCTTGCTCCCAGGTGTCCAATAGTTTCGCTGCTGAAGTGGGCGCTGGCATCTTTAGGCGGCCAGGATTGGTTCACTCGGTTCGGGCACCTCCCGATCACGCTCCCAGCCCTCATTCTCCAGTTTGATGTGCTGGATCAATACGGCGTTTGCGTTGGCGTCCAGATCGGCCTGGGCCTGGAATTCGGAAACCCAGCAGCGGTACACTTTGTAGGTCAGGGCCAGTTGGCCCGCCTCGTTGTAGACCTCGATGAGGATGTCCTTGCGGAAGTCCTTCAGCGAGACCTCGGCGCCCAGGCCCGAGCCAAAGTTCCAGACCTTGTTGGCCCACTGCTCGAACTCAGCGTCGTGTGTTACCCCGCGTTCCAGCGTGATCGCCTCGTACTCGGTGCGGCCCGGCGACTTGCGGGTGCTGCTGGGATCGCCGCCTTCCCGATGCTTGACAACCTCGGTGGTGCGCTTGAGCGCGCCGACTTTGCTGACGCCTGCCACGTAGCGACCGTCCCATTTGACGCGGAATTTGAAGTTCTTGTACGGATCGAACCGTTGCGCGTTGACCGTGAATTGTGCCATGGTGTCCCCCTCATGCCTCGATCTGGCCGGCCATCTGCTGGAGTTTGATGATCACGAACTCCGCCGGCTTGAGCGGGGCAAAGCCAACCAGAACGTTGACGATGCCGAGATTGACATCATTCTGGGTGGTTGTCTCCCTGTCGCACTTGACGAAGTAGGCCTCGCGCGTGGGTTTTGCCGGCGAAAGCGCCCTGCCGGAAAAGATTGTGCATGAACGCTCCGGCATTAAGTCGAATCTGCGCCCATAGTGGCTCGTCATTTGGCTCGAAGACCACCCACTTCAGCCCGCGGTACAGGCTTTCCTCGATGTAGAGCGCTGTGCGGCGGACAGGAACGTATTTCCACTCATCGGCCATCTGATCGGCGCCGCGGAATGTCCGAGCGCCCCAAGAGATCGTGCCGAAGACGGGGAAAGTGCGGATGCAGTTGACGCCCAGGGGGTTCAGTGTGCCGTTTTCTCCATCGGTAAGGGGGTAGGCAACGCCCTGGGCGCCCACCAGGGTGGCCTCGGTGCCGGCCGGCGCCTTCCACACGCCGCGGGTGGCATCGGTGCGCGCATAGAGGCCGGCGAGGGCGCCGCTGGGAGCGGTGTTGCGCAGCTTGCCACCATTGAGTGGATCGGCGACCGAGATCCATGGGTAGTACACTGCGGAATTCTTGGACTTGGGCAACGAGCTGCCTGTGGCCAAGGCGCCCATAGCGTCGGGCTTTGTCGAAGTCTCCGGCGGGTCGATGATTAAGAAGGCCCGCCGCTCCTGGCAGTACGCATCCGCATCCTGCAGGATGCCCGCATCGCTTACCCCTGGCAGGCACAAGATGTTGAACAGATCGACCGATTCGAGTGCGTAGATGCCTTTGCGCAGCGAACGGTTGCCAATGAAGAGGTTATAGGCCCCGTCCGCGGTGTAGGCACTCTCAGTGCCGCCCTGCAACATAATGTTCTGCGGCAGCGTGGTCGTGGCCCCTGCCAGCAATTTGAGGTTGGCGGCGATGTCGTTGTTATCGGCGGCGCCGACGACGACAGACGAACCCGCCCCGCGCGAGCCGGATGTCAGGACAAGCTGTTTGGTGCTACTGACCGTAGCCGTGAAGTCGCGATAAGCGGGCTTGGCCGGCTTGAGGGCACGCACGGCCATCTGAATCCGGCCAGCGATGATGCCCAGTCGGTCCTCAAGGCTGCCGCCTCCAACAGCCGTAGGGCCCAGGTTGACGAGGGCCGCAATGTCGCCGTCAAGGCTGATTTTGAAGCTGTTATGGGTTGCGCTGGGGATCGCAGCGGGATCAGCAGCGTTGGCGGGCACGTCAGATGCAGCCAACACGTCACCGGTGAGTGCGCCGTGATCGGGTATTTCCACAGGACGAAGCGCGGCCGCGGCATCGGTTTCTGTACCGTCATTGGCTGTCCCTAGCTTCAGGCGAGCCGAAAGATCGTTGCGAATCCCTGGCAGCACACGCACGCTGGAAGCCTCGCCCGTGATGCCGGAAGTCATGCGGATGCGGTTGCTGTCAGGCACACAGGTGAAGCCAGCCACCAGCGGATTGCTTCCCGCCGCGGCTGTGATCTTGGCCGTGATCGCGGCGCACAGAGCGGCCAGTCGCACTGCAGGAGTACCGGCACCCAGGTCGGCGTCGGTGATTTGGATGGACACAGGGGTGGAGCCGTTAACGGAAATCTGGAACTGGTCGTGGTTGGCATCTTTCAGCGTTGCCACATCGACCAACGCACCGCTCGAAGTCAGATCACCGCTGAGACTCGTGCCGGCACCCAACGCATCCAATACGGGTTGTGTCACCAGCCGCTTGGCCGTCACGAGTTGTGAACTGCGCATTATATCCAGCACGTAGCGGGCATCGCGGCTGTTCATGGAGAGATTCTGGAAAACCTCGCTGCGGTTCTCGTCTGGCGCCGCTTGCGAGGTGTAGTTAAGCGTCAGATTGAAGGTGCTGGCCGGGTTCGCGGTCTTGGTGTCGATGCGCACCTCGATGCCGTTACCGCTGAAACCTTCGTCCTGGGCAGTGAGCTCGATGACGTTAGCCGGCTTGCCGTTCTGTAGGATGCGCGTCGCTGGGCCGGCATCCTTCGCAAGGCGGACCACCCATGCTTCGCTGCCGCCATTCGTGAAGAACTGGCGCACCGCATAACTCAGCTCCGAATCGGCGCTGAGACCACCGAACCGTCGCTCGAAGTCGCTGAAGCTCAAGACGCGTACCGCCACATTGATCGGCCCGCGCCGTGCCGCGCCGACAAACGCAGTAACTGACGTGCTGACTCCCGTGATGGTGCGCACGCCGCTGGCGATCTCCTCGACGTATACGCCCGGGTAGGTCGGAGTAACTGGCATTGGCATCCCTCCTGTTCACCTGCTGCCCAACGTGTTAACTGGCCTGTTGCGTCAGGCGTTTGAATCCGTGTTCAGCCCATTATGCGCCGTTGTGGTAATGTCAGCCTATCCTGCTTCTGGGAATTGTGCGCCGCTTCTATTATCATTCAAGTATTGCACAATACAATTGCGAGCTATCAAAGATGAATATATCCCATTCTATAACGTTTCGGGTCAAAAAGCGCCGGCCCGGTGGAGGTCGGGCCGGCGCTTATGGCAGATCATATGTTGGGGTTTGGGAGTTGCGAAGTTTCTGACCTTATTTCGTAGTTACCAGGCAGAGCGGTTTGACAAGTCCTCGTCGGTCTCTCTGCAAGAATACGCTCGCGGCGCTCTGGATTCTGCCCTGGATATTCAGGCTTAGCGACCCGCTGCGTTCGCGACCGGCCTGCTGTCGGCGCTGACCGTACGTTGGGCCTCCTGCCATGTCCGCCGGATGAAGCTGGCCGCGGCCTCGACCCCGGCTCGCCCCTGGAAGGACGCTTCTTCCATGCAGATCCAGCCGTCCCAACCGAACTGCGCCAGGCGCGCGAACAGCGCGGGATATGGCGTGATCCCGGTGCCCAGCAGGACATGCCGCAGCTCACCGCGCACGGCCGAGTCGGACGCATGGACGCTGACCACGCGCCCGATGACTTCGTCGAGCAACGCCAACGGGTCAGCGGCAAAGGTCGCCGCGTTGCCGGCGTCGAAGTTGACCCCCAAGCCAGCGTCAGCGGTTCGCCGCACGATTTCCAGGAAGATTTCCGGCGGCTGGGAGAAGTCGGTGTGGGTCCAGGCGCCCGGCTTGGCATGGTTCTCGTAGACCGGCGTCACACCGAGGCCGTGCGTGTTTGCGACGAGCCGGCTCAAGCCCTCAGCAGCCCACGCGACGCCGTCGGCGCGGCCGGTCTCGGGATGCGCCTGCCCCGCGGTCACGCGTACCAGGTCGGCGCCCAGGCTCGCGGCCACAGCCATGACCTCCTGTTCCAGCGCCAGCTCCCGTTCACGCTGGTGCGCGTCCGGGTGGGTGAAGTCGGGGTAGCTGGTGATCATGGCGACGCGGATGCCCTGGGCCTCGATCTCCCGGCGCAGCGCCGCTACCGCGGCGGGGGAGCGATCGGGCACGAAGAGGATGCTCAGGTCGATCGCGTCCAGACCCAGTTCCGCGCCCATGCGCGCCCAGTCTGCGACCGACATGCGTCCGGTGATGATCTCAGTGAAGAAGGAAACGGGCAAACAACTCAGCTTCATGCTGCAATCTCGAGCGCATCCTCGACCTCGCCGACCGCCAGATCGAGGATGTTCAGTACTTCGGCCATCTCTTGTTCGGTGATCACCAGGGGAGGCGCCAGCAGCAGCATGTCGCCGGGACCGCCCGCGATGGTCCCTGTGCAGGGATAGGTCACCAGGCCGTGCCGAAGTGCGGCGGCTTCGATCATGCTGCTCACCTTACGCGCCGGCGGGAATGGGACTCGCGTGGCGCGGTCAGCCACCAGCTCAAAGCCGAACATCAACCCCCGGCCGCGCACGTCGCCGATGATCGGGTGCTTCGCCATCAGGTCAGCCAGCCCGGCCAATGCCTGCTGGCCGCGCGCTGCGGCGTTGCCCGCCAGGTCGTGGGCCAACGAGTAGTTGATCACGGCGATGGCCCCAGCGCACGACACGGCGTTGGCGTTCAGCGTGTGGCCGGCCTTGAACGCGGAATGGTTTCGTTCGAGCGCCTGCCAGATGGCGTCCCGCGCGAGGATCGCGGAGAGCGGCGTGTAGCCGGCGGTCATGCCCTTGGCCGTGGCGATGATGTCCGGCGTGACGTCCCAGTGGTCGATGCCCCACATCTTGCCGGTGCGGCCCCAGCCCGTCATCACCTCGTCGGCGATGAAGAGCACGTCGTAGCGGTCGCAGATCTCGCGGATCTTCTGGAAGTAGCCGTCGGGCGCAGGGCACGCAGCCCAGCGCCGCCCCGACCACCGGCTCCGCGATGAACGCGGCGACGTTTTCCGGTCCCTGCTGGAGGATCGCCGTCTCCAACGCGCGGGCACAGAGGAGGTTGCACGCCGGGTAGGTCTGTTCGTAGGCGCAGCGGTAGCAGAACGCGGGCGGGATGTGCGGCGAGTCGACGTACATCGGCTGGAAGATCTTGCGCCGCGCGGTCAGCCCGGAGAAGCCGGCCACCGCCACGTTGTTGCCGTGGAACGCCTGCCACCGGCTGATCACCTGGTACTTCGAAGGGTTGCCGCTTTCCACCCAGTACTGCCGCGCCAGGCGCACCGCGTCATCGGTGGCGTCGGTGCCGGTGCAGGTGATCCACACGCGGCTGTTATCCCGCAGTTCACCCGGCGCCAGGCTTACGATCAGGTCGCTCAGGTCGAGGAAGGGCTGGTTAGTGAACGCGTGGGCCGGATAGAAGGAGAACTTCTGAGCCTGATCGTACATGGCCTGCGGAATTTCCGCGACGCCGTGGCCGAGGCTGGTCACAACGGAAGATCCGCCCGAGCCGTCGATATAGCGCCGGCCGTGCTCGTCGTAGAGGTAGATGCCTTCCGTGCGGACGATGACCGGAAAATCGCGATCCCAGTCGCGGTGAACTGCGTGAACGTTCGGCTTTGTCATGGTATGTCCTCGTTCAGAAGAAGGAATCAGCAGAGGAAGTGACGTGTTGAGAACGATTGCAAAATATCACAATTCACCAACTTTGTCAAGGTATAATCGTCGTTGGATCCTGTTCGCAGAGCCAGAAATAAACCGCAAATGACGCAGACGAACGCCGATTCAGCGCCAATGGCGCGGCGAGTTGCAGCACGTGACCGAAAATTCCGGCTTGACAACCCGAAGCCTGGGTTGTATAATCGGCAGCATCAGTTCGCAAACGTTTCCAGAAAATCCCACAGCAACCGCACTGTTCGTCATTCGTCATTCGTCATTCGTCAGCATCCCAACCTCAAAGGGGACCCTGCCATGAAGACAGGCGCCAAAGGCGGAATCCTGAACATCCTCTCCGAGGACAACCTGCTGCGCATCCATCGCGCGGCGCTCGCCCTCCTGCAAGATCCCGGCATCCAAAGCGAATCCGACCTTTTCCTGGACCTCTTTGCGCGCGGCGGCGCGCAGGTCGATCGTGCCACGCGCGCCATCCGCGTGTCGCCCGACATGGTAGCCGCCGCGCTGAAAACCGTACCAGCATCTTTCGTGCTGCACGGCCGCCGCGACCCGGCCATGGATTTGTTGATCGAGCGGGATCGGGTGTACTACGGCATGGGCGGCACCTCCGAGCCGATGATCTTCGACTACGATCTGGGGCGGCCCCGGCAGCCGACCAAGCAGGATATGGCGTTCAGCACGCGCCTGGGCCACGCTTTGCCGAACATCGACTTCGTGCAGACCCTTTGCATGTCGGGCGACATGCCGACGGATCAGATCTTCTTCCACGATTTCGACGCGATCTTCCGCAACACGACTAAACCCACAGTTCTGAACATCCTGGAGCGCCCCTTCACCCAGTTGATGCTGGGGATCGCGGCCGCGGCCTCGGGCGGCGAGGACGCGCTGCGCGAGCAGCCCAGCATGTTGGGCATCGTCACGCCAGTGTCCCCGCTCAAGATCGCGATCATGAACGAAGGCATCATCGACGCGGTGAAGGCCGGCGTGCCGATCCTCTATTCGCCCGGCCCAATGATGGGCGCGACGGGGCCGGCGACCGTGGCCGGGACGCTGGCGCTGACCACAGCGGAGGTGCTGTTCGGCGTCGTGCTCACGCAGCTTATCCAGCCCGGCGCCAAGGTGGTGTTGAAGCCGGACACCGATGTGTTCGACATGAAGACGACGCAGTGCACCTACGGCAGCCCCGAGCAAAACCTGGGCAAGCTGGCGATGGCGCAGCTTGCGCGCTTCTACAACATCCCGATCTATAGCCTGGGCGGCGGGGTTGAGGGCAAAGTCCCGGACGCGGAGACGGCCGCCGAGGCGATGATGAGCATGCTGCTCAACGGGTTGGCCGGCATTAACTTCAACCAGAGCCTGGGTTCCATGGCGTTTGGCCTTTACGGTTCACAGGAGCAGGTGGTGATCTGCGACGAGATCGCGTGGCAGATCAAGCACGTGCTGCGCGGGTTCGTCGTGGATGACGACACGCTGGCCCTGGACGTGATCCGAGAGGCGGGCTACGGCGGCAGCTTCCTCGGCGCCGACCACACCGTCCGCCATTTCCGCAAGGAACTCTATTTTCCGTTCCTCTTCCAGCGGAAAACGATCGACCAGTGGCTCGATACCGGCGCCAAGATGAGCCACGAGATCGCGCATGATCGTGTCAAGGAGATCCTGGCCGCGGCAGGGCCGGTGGCGCTCCCGCCGGCCGTTGATCGGGCGCTGGCGCAGGCGTTGGGCGACGCGGAGAGGGAGACCGACCGCATCGCCGGGCGGAGTTGAGGGCTCGTAACTCGCAAAAAGGATATGTGCCGCCTTTGGTCTATCTCTGGCTGAACTGAGCGGGAGCCAATACTCGTGCATACCGCGACCTGGACAAGCGGGAACTCAGCTAACCACAAAGGCTCAAAGCCACCAAGTACACAAGGATTTTTGATTTTCTTTGTGTCTCTTTGAGTCTTTGAGTCTTTGTGGTGAGATCCTTCCTCGCTGTACGAATATTCGGCTGTCAGTACGTAAAAGGCCTGACATGCTTGACTGATTTACGAACCGAGAAAGCCACCGATGACATCAAACACCGAGGACAGGATGAGCATCCGCCAACGGGTGGAAGCCGTCTTGGCTGGCCGCAGACCCGACCGGCTGCCGTTCCTCGACCGGCTGGAGAACTGGCACCGGTGGCACGCGTGGGCGAGCACGCTGCCGCGTGATTACGAAGGCCTGGCGCTTGGCGAGATCTACGCCGCGGTCGGCATGGGCCAACAGACGTTCGTCGTGCCGTACGGCCTGCGCCTGCGCGGGGTGGAGGTGGCGGCTGAATTCAACGGCGAAGCCTGTTACCGGGAGTTCGAGCCGGTCGTTGAGTCGTTCCCCGGCATGTGGGACCTGGTCGCGTCCGACCGGCCCGGTGTGACAGTGACACGCTTGACGACGCCGGCCGGCACGCTGACCCTGCGCCACGAATTGCTGCCCGAGATGGTGGCTATGGGCGTCGAGCCCTATCTGCGCGAACATCTGATCAAAGATACGGCCGATTATCAAACCGTCGCATACATCCTGGAACGCGCCGAGTTTGTGCCGCAGTACGAAAAGCTTTCCGCTGCGGAGGCGCAGGTCGGCGAGAACGGCTATGTGATACCGCTCGTCCACCGGATCCCGTTCCAGCAGGCGCTCCTGGAATACCTGGGTGAAGTCAACCTTTTCTACGCCTTGCACGATGACACGGCACGCGTTGAGCGCCTGCTGCGGCTGCTCGATCAGCAGATGGTCGAAATCCTGCGCCACCTGGCCGAACTATCCGCGACCTACCTGGAGTTTCCCGATAATCTGCACGGCAGGATGACGAACCCGCGGCTGTTTGCCCGCTACTGCCTGCCGAGCTATCAGCGCTACACTGAGATTCTGCACGGCCAGGGCCGGAAAGTCGGCAGCCACACCGACGGGGATGTGGGGCCACTTCTGGCGCTGCTGAAGGAGTCCGGCCTGGATGTCTGCGAGTCGATCTCGCCCTTCCCACTGACGCAGTGTACCTTTGATGAGGTGTGGGAAGCGTGGCGCGGCGGGCCGATGATCTGGGGCGGCATTCCTTCACCGCTGCTCGAAGAAGCGCGCACGGATGAAGCTGGGTTCCGCGAGTTCGTGGCGCACCTGCTCGACACGGTCGGCGCCGGGCCGATCATCCTGGGCGTGGGCGACCTGGTGATGGGCAACAACTCGATCGAACGAGTTGAGTACATCGCCGAGCAGGTCGAGGCGCACGAGCTTTGCGCGTGTCAGTAGGATTCGGGCAATGAAAGCTAGAACGCCACCACAAAGTCACTAAGACACGAAGAAGCAAAAAACTCAATTCTCCTTGTGAGCTTTGTGACTTTGTGCCTTCGTGGTGAGGGTTTTTGGTTCCGGCCTGTTCGAATTAGGGGAAACTGCGGGATGAAACGTGCCGAGGGTGTCGAACAGCGCAAGCAGTGGTTGAGCGTTCTTTCCGAAGACCAGCTTCAGGCCATTCACGCGGCCAGCCTGGAGGTGCTCTGGCACACCGGCTGCATCGTGCCCCTGGCTGAAGCGCGTGATCTGCTGGCGGGCGCCGGCGCGCGGGTTGAGGGCGAGCGGGTCTATATCCCACCGGAAGCGGTGGAACGGGCGCTCAGCACCGTGCGGCCGGTCACGCTCTTCAACCGGCTGGGCGAGCCGGTCATACCGCTGGCCGAGGGCCGGGTCACCTTCGGCGCGCTGGTGGATAACCTGTACGTCGAGGACGCGTACGAGCCGCGGATGCGTCCGTTCCTGCAGGATGATCTGGGCTGGTCCGCCCGCCTGCTCGATGCGCTGCCCAACGTCGACTGGGTCGCCTGCTCCGGCCAGATGCACGATGTGGCGCCGGAGTTGCAGACCCAGCTCGCCTTCCTCGGCGCCGTGGCGTGTACGACCAAGCCGATCCTGGTCTACCCGTACGACCGCCGCGGCCTGCTCGACATCCTGGACGCTGCCAGCATCATCGCGGGCGGGCGAGAGGTGCTGCGCCGGCTGCCGTTCATCTTCTGCGCCTCGGTGCCCAACGCGCCGCTGGTCCAGGCCGACTACAACCTGGACATCCTGCTGGCGTGCGCCGAGCACGAAGTGCCGGTGGTCTACCATCCGCATCCCGCGCTGGGCGGCAACAGCCCGTGCAATATCCCGGGCACGTTGGTGCTGGCGAACGCCGACTGGTTGGCCGGTCTGACGATACATCAGCTCAAGCGGCCGGGCGCGCCGTTCTGTTCAGCCGGGTTCACCGAGCTGCTGATGGACATGCGGACGACCCTCTGGTCCTACGCCGCGCCGGAGCTGTTGACAGCTCACGCAGCCGTGGCCGATCTGGCGCACTGGTACGGGATGCCGTGTTGGGGCCTGGAAATGCTCTCCGACACGCCGCAGCTCAACGCCCAGGCCGGCGCGGAGCTGGCCATGACCGCGGCGTGGGCGCTGCTGTGCAACATCGAGCTGGTGCATAACGCCGGCCTGCTCGGCGCCTGCAAGGTTTGCTCCGCCGAGTCCAGCGTGCTGGCCGACGAGCAGATCGCGTATGCCCGCCGGGCCGTACAGCCACTCACGTTCGCCGCGGCCGACCTCTCCGCCGCGGCGGCGCTGATCGGGCAGGTCGGGCCGGGGGGCGACTATGTGACGCACCCGGATACCCTGGCGACTTTTCGTTCGTTCTGGTATCCGCAGGTTTTCGAGCGGAGCAACTTCGACGCGGAGACTGCTGCGATGGGAGATCGCTTGCGGGGGCGGCTCAACACACGGGCACGCAAGCTGCTGGCGTCCCACGCACCGATACCGCTGCCGGACGCTGTCCGGGCGGAGCTCTCCGGTCTGGAGCGGGCCTGGTGGGCGCGTCTGAGTGGGTGACAAAAACAATGGATGAAGGATAGCGTCTGTCGGAACGTCATTGCGAGTTCCCCATGCCGCGGGCGGCATGTGCCCCGGCAAGGAACTCCCCATCTGTCATGCTGAACGGGTCTGCCGCTCAATGTGCGTTGCGGCAAGTCGCCAGTGAAGCATCTCGCCTTGGGAGTTTCTAAGCAGGAGGGTGGAGGTCCGAGGAAGCAATCTTTCCCAATTGTGTGGGACTGCTTCGGGGGTGCGACCCCTCGCAGTGACATGCTATTCACCAAGGAGTACGCCATGAACCGTACCAATCTTGATCGCCTCACCGAATACCTGCGCAACCACGGCTTCACCGCCGCGCTGCTGTCGAACCCGTGGACCGTCGCCTGGCTCACCGGCTACGCGCCGCCCATTCAAACCGGCCCCAGCCCGTTCGATGGCGGCCCGGCGCTGGCCTGGTGGGCCGGCGGCGAGCTGATCCTGATCGCCTCGGACGCGGAGACCGGAGCCGCCCGCGCCGCGGGGGTCGAGGTGCGCGAGTATGCCGGTTACACTATTGACGAGCCGCTGAGTGTGGTCGAGCGTCAGGCTGCTGTCCTTCGGGAGGTACTCGGCGGCTGGGGCGGCCGCGGCGCCGCGGTAGCGGTCGAGCTGCGTTTCCTGCCGGCCGCGCTGGTAGGCATCGTACATGAGGCGCTGCCTGCCGCGACGCTGCGACCGATGGATGGCGACTTGGAGCCGCTGCGTGCCGTCAAGACCCCTGAGGAGATCGCCAAACTGCGCGCGGCGTTGGCGCTCTGCGATCAGTCCCAGGCCGATGTGCAGATGTTGATCCAACCGGGGGTCAGCGAGATTTCGCTGTGGGGCGAGCTGAAGGCCGGGCTTGAGGTGCAGGCCGGCGGCCGTCTGCCGATGCTGGCCGACCTGGTAGCGGGTGTCCGCACGGGTGAGATGGGCGGGCTGCCGGGCGCGTATGTGCTTCAGGAGGGCGACCCGGTCATCGCCGACATCGTGCCGAGGCTCGACGGTTACTGGGGCGACATCTGCGGCACGCACTTCGTCGGCGCACCGTCGGCCGAGATGGCGAAGATTCGCAGGATCGTCCACGACGCGCTGCGCCGCGGGATCGACGCGGTGCGGCCGGGGGTGGTCGCGCGGGACCTGGACGCCATGTTGCGCGGCGTCATCCGCGCGGCCGGATACGAGCCCTATCCCCACCACTCGGGGCACGGGCTGGGCGTCAGTTTCCACGAAGAGCCGCGACTTGTGCCGTACAACGACATGGCGCTGGCTTCGGGTATGATCATCGCCATCGAGCCGGGCATCTATCTGCCCGGCGTCGGCGGTGTGCGGCTGGAGAACGTGGTGTTGGTGACGTCGGATGGCTGCGAATTGCTGACCAAGCATCTGGAGCATTAGGCGCTTACCAATCGGATTCCGGCATAAAAACCAAGAATCTCATCACCAAGACACCAAGACACCAAGACACCAAGATCACTAAGATCACTAAGATCACTAAGATCACTAAGAATTCTACCTTTGTGGACTTCGTGCCTTTGAGCCTTTGTGGTGAAGACTTTGTGGTGAAGGCTTGGTTCCGGCTCGTCCGGGTTAGGAATCTACTTGGACCGCCCCCTGAGCTTGTCGAAGGGGGCAGCGCCCAAGCGACTGGTCGTCCTTCGACTGGCCGTCCTTCGACAGGCTCAGGACGCGTAGTTGCGTTGTTTTGGTGGGTTTTGGGAGCGTGCCTATGACCGAACGCAAACGGGCGATCATCACCGGTGCTTCATCGGGCGTCGGGCGGGCCGCGGCGCTGCGCTTTGCCGCCGAGGGGTGGGACGTGTGCCTGACCGCGCGGCGGGGAGACGCACTGCAACAACTCCTCGGCGAGTTGCCGCCGGGCGACCACCTGCTTGTCCCCGGCGACTACAGCCAGGAGGCCACGGCCCAGGCCATCGCCGGACAGGTAGCTGAGCACTGGGGCGCGCTGGATGCGCTCATCAACTGCGCGGGGATCTACTTCCCAATTCACACGATCGACACGCCAGTGGACGAATGGCGCCGCGCCTTCGAGATCATGGTCAACGGCGCGCTTTACCTGACCCGCGCGGCCGTGCCGCTGATGCAGGATGGCGGCCGGATCGTCCACGTGACCTCAATCCACGGCGACCGGGCGGAGGCGCTGGCCAGCAGCTACAGCATGGCCAAGGCCGCGATCAACCAGCTTTGTCGCGTGTTGGCGATCGAGCTGGCCCCGCGCGGGATCCTGGTCAACGCGCTCGCCCCCGGCTTCATCGACACGCCGATGAGCGTGGTCAACGGCGTCAACGAGCTGGAAAGCGATTGGTTCAAGCAGAACTACGTCCTGGGCCATCATCTGCCCCTCAAGCGCGCGGCGCGGCCGGAGGAGATCGCCGGGGTGGCGTTCTTCCTGGCCGGGCCGGATGCGTCCTACATCACCGGCCAGGTGATCACGGTGGATGGGGGGCTAACGATCACCTTCTGACACGCCATCTCGGAGATGGCACGCCATCTCGGAGATGACACACACCATCAGGGGAAAGGAGACATACCATGTCAGGCAAGTTTCGCATCGCAACCGTCCTCGTCGTGCTTGGGCTGCTGCTGACAGCCTGCGCCGCGCCCGCCCCGGCCCCGGTTCCGACCGCGGCGCCGGCTGAAGCCAAGCCAGTCGAATCCACTGCGGCGCCTCAAGCCGCGGCCGAACCCGTGAATCTGGTCGTCTGGTGGTGGGGCGAGCAGGAAGCCCCCGGCGCAGAGAAATGGCTGAATGACACCATCGCCAAATACAAGGAAGCGCACCCCAACGTCACCTTCGAGACCGTGCTGCAATCCACCGACACCCTGATCCCGGCGTTCCAGTCGGCCGCGGCGGCCAAACAAGGCCCTGACATCCAGTACTTCTGGGGCGGCGTCTGGACTTTGGAAAACGCCTGGAACAATGCGCTGATCCCGGTGGACGACCTCTTCTCGGCCGAGGAGAAGGCCCACTGGATCAACAACTTCGAGCGCAGCTACGACGGTAAACTGTGGGGCGTGCCGTGGTATCTGTCGGGCAACCCGTTTGTCTACAACCCCAAGCTCTTTGAGCAGGCCGGGGTGGACCCCGCAGCCGTCAAGACTTGGGACGACCTGTTGGCCGCATGCACGAAGCTCAAGGCCTCCGGCGTTGTCCCGATCTCCGGCGGCCTGAAGGACGGCTGGTTCGGCGGCTGGCTCTTCTCTATCCTCGGCCGGCAGGGGGCGGACAGCGAGAAGGACTTCATGACCGCGGCGCTGACCCCGGGCGCGTATCTCGACCCCAAGTTCAGCGAGTGGTGGAGCCGCCTCAAGGATCTGAAGGACGCGGGCTGCTTCAACGAGGACATCAACTCGGTGGATTACCAGCAGGGCCAGGATCTCTTCGTCCAGGGCAAGTCGGCCATGATCTTCGGCAACGACACCTTCCTGGCTGGCTGGGCTAAAGACCTGGGCTGGGACAACATGGGCGTGATGATGGTGCCCAAGTACGGCGAGGGCAAGCTGGCCGACACCTATGTCACCACCGCACAGGGCTGGGGCATCACCTCGTGGGCCAAGCATCCCAAGGAAGCGGCTGATTTCCTCCAGTTCATGCACACACCGGAGCGGGTCAACGCCTGGTACCAGGACACCGGCGTGCTGCCGGCCGACAACCGCCTGGACACCGGGCTGATCCAACAGCCGGTGCTCAAGCAAATCTATGAGTGGGACACCACGGTCGGCGGCCCCAACCTGGAGAACTTCATCCCCTCCATGATGGATGAGCAGGCCAACTTCGCCGGCACGCAGCTTTTGTTCGCCGGCGAGAAGAGTCCCGAAGATCTGGCCAAGCTGACCGACGACGTGCTGGCCAAGTGGCGCGAGCAGAACCCGGACGCGGTGAAGAACTTCGAGAACTGGCAGAAGTAGGGCCAAAAACTTCCAGTTGTCATGCTGAACGGGTTTACGACTCAATGTTCGTTACGGCGAGACGTCAGTGAAGCATCTCGATCGTCTGAAGACTCTTCGCTGAGGCTGTTTTATTAGCGGTGTTGAGGCGTTAACCCGCTCAGAGTGACAGCCGGGTGTGTGTTCATCCTGCGGGAGAACCAGCTCGTGCAATACCGTAAATGGGAACCCTGGCTTTTCCTGGCGCCGATGCTTGCCGCGTTGACGTTGGTTTTCGGCTACCCGGTGGTCAGGCTGTTGATCATGAGTGTCCAGCGCACGTCGGGCGGCGCAACCCGGTTCGTCGGGCTGATGAACTACCGCGCCATGTTCCGGGACGACGTCTTTCTGCAGGCAGCGAAGAATAACCTCACCCTGCTGCTGTGTGTCCCGGTCATGGTCTTCGCCGCCCTGGTGCTGGCCGTGTTCCTGTTCGAACGGATACGCGGTTGGCAGTTCTACCGGACGACATTGTTCCTGCCCTATCTGCTGCCCATCACCGTGGTGGGGCTGATCTTCTCGTACATCTTCCAGTTGAGTGGTGTGCTCAACGAGTTCTTAAAGCTGATCGGGCTGGGCGGGCTGGCCGTGGATTGGCTGGGCAGCTCGCGCTGGGCCCTGCGCACGCTGATGTTCGTCGTGATCTGGAAAGAGGTGGGCTTCGGCGTCGTCCTGTTCCTGGCCCGCCTGATGTCGGTCGAGGAGGAGTTGTTCGACGCGGCGAAGATCGACGGCGCCAACTGGTGGCAGCTTCAGCGGCACATCACGGTGCCTCAGCTCGCTAGCGTGATCGAGTTCTTCACCGTGGTATCGGTGATCACCATGCTGTCGTGGGTCTTCAGCTACGTGTTTGTGATGACCGGCGGCGGCCCGGGCTCAGCCACCATGGTGACGGAGCTGTACGTGTATCTGATGGGTTTCCGGTACAACCAGATGTCCATCGCCGCCGCCGTATCGATCCTGTTGCTGCTGGTGACCGGGGTCTTCATTTTTCTGGAGTTGCGCCTGCGCACCGGCGATGAGGCGGAGGGGGCAGCATGACCGGATCGCCCGCCCAACCAACCGGATCGGTGCGGCAGCCCGCCGCGCGCGCGGCCTCCGCTCGCTGGGCGACCCGGGGAATGCGCCAGGCTATCGTGATCTTTGCGACCCTGTTGTCGCTTTTTCCCGTCTATTTTATGGCCGTTTCGGCGTTCAAGACCAAGTCACAATACCTCGGCAACAAGTGGGGGCTGCCGTTACAGCCCACACTCGCCAATTTCAGCACCGCGCTGGCCGGGGAGAAGTTTTTCGTTCGCTTCACCAACAGCCTGATCCTGACCGTCGGCGCCGTGCTCATCTCGACGTTTATCGCCAGTCTGGCGGCCTTTGCCTTTGCGCGCATGACGTTCCCAGGCAAGAAATCGCTTTTCAACCTGGTGATTGCGCTGATGGTGGTGCCGCCGGTGGTGATGGTGGTGCCGCTCTTCGTCTCCATGGTCTCCTGGAAGATGGTCAACACGTATCAGGGCGTGATCCTCATCTATGTGGGGCTGCTGATGCCGTTTTCCGTCTTCTTGTTGACCAACTTCTTCAAGACGATCCCGCGGGAGATCGTCGAGGCGGCGCGCATCGACGGCTGCTCCACCTTCGACGTATTTCTGCGCATCATGCTGCCGCTCTCCGGCCCCGCCGTGATGACGCTGGTCGTCGTCAACGCGATGTGGGTGTGGAACGAGCTGCTCATCGCCCTGATCTTCCTGCAGCGGGATGAGCTGAAGACGCTGATGGTGGGGATCGCCTCCATGCGCTCGCGCAACTATGTCGACATCCCTGCGACGATGGCGGGCCTGTTGGTCGCGACCATTCCTATCGTGATCCTATATATTTTCGGTCAGCGCTACTTCATCCGAGGGCTGACCAGCGGAGCGGTGAAATGAACGAAGTTAAAACGGGAACCCTCAACGGGCACCGGGCGATCTACCTGGAAAACGACCTGCTGCGGGTTTGCATCCTGCCCGACAAGGGCGCTGATATTGCCGAGCTGATCCACAAGCCGAGCGGTGTGGATTGCCTGGCGAAGACCCCGTGGGGGCTGAAGCCGCCCGGCGCTGCGCCCGCCATCGACTTCCTGGAAAACTACGAGGGGGGCTGGCAGGAGATGTTCCCCAGCAGCAACGCTGCCTGCGAAGTCCGTGGGCACGCGATCCCGTTTCATGGTGAAACCCCCTTGCTGCCCTGGGACGTCGAGATTCTGGCGGATACCGGCGCCGAGATCGCCGTGCGCTTCAGCGTGGAAAGCCGCGCCCTGCCGCTGCGCCTGGCGCGGACGATGCGTCTGCGCGCGGGTGAGCCGGCGCTGACGCTGGAGGAATGCGTCCGCAACCTGGGCGACAAGCCGGCTCCGTTCACCTGGGGCCATCACCTCGTCCTGGGCGCGCCCTTCCTGGAAGAAGGGTGTTGGCTGGAGATGCCGGCCGGCGTGATCATCAGCCCGGATGTCCACTTCGAGCCGGCGACGGCTGCGCTGGCGCCCGGTCAGCGGGAAGCGTGGCCGATGGCGCTGGGCCGGCAGCCCGGCCAACGCGTGGACCTTCGTCAGGTGCATGGCCCGGAGGCGCACACGCATGACGATGTATTCCTGGGCGAGCTGGCGCGCGGCCACTTCACGGTGACCAACGCCCGGCTGGGGTTGGCGGTGAGCCTCGACTGGGACGCCGAGATTTTTCGCTATGTCGTGCTGTGGATGCCCTACGGCGGCTCCGATGCGCCGCCGCTGACGGGGATGTACGGTCTGGGCGTGGAGCCGTGGGTGGCGCGTTACAATCTGGCGCGGGCGATTACCGAAGGCGAGGCGCGCGTGCTGGCGCCCGGTGAGTCGTTGGAAACGGCGCTGTGCGTCACCTACGGCACTATGGGGAGTTGAGGATGGCTGCTATGGCCGCGTCGCGTGCGCGGCGCGCCACGCTCAAAGATGTGGCGCAACTGGCGGGAACGTCTGTTGCGACGGCGTCGCGCGTGCTGGCCGGCGCAGGTTTGGCAGCCGAGGAGACGCGCCAGCGGATCGAGGACGCGGCGCATACTTTGAACTACCAGCCGAACCTGCAAGCGCGCGCGTTGCGCGGGCAATCGAGCCGCGCCATCGGGCTGGTGATGCCGAACCTGCTTAATGCCGGCTACACCGCGTTGGCCGACGCAGCCAGCCGGATCCTGGCGCAGCACGGTTACCATTTGCTGCTGTCCCCGACGGGCGATGATTCGCGGGCCGAGGCCGAAACCCTCCGGGACATGATCGGCCAGAACGTGGACGGGTTGATCCTGGTGCCATCGGCCGTGGACAAAGCGTTGGTTGACTCCCTGGTCGAGCACGGCGTGCCAGCCGTCGCCGCCATCCGTCGCGTGCCGGGTGACGGGTTGGATACGGTCACCTTCGAGGACTTTGCGGGGGCAGTCGCGGCGACGAATCACCTGCTCAGCCTGGGCCACCGGCGCATCGGCTACATCGGCGGTGATGTCCACCACAGCAGCAACCAGGCGCGCTGGCAGGGCTATCAGGCTGCGCTGCGCGAGCACAACCTGCCCGTTGCCGAGGAGCTGGTCCGGCTCGGCGCGCTGCGCAACACTTGGGGCTCGGTCGCCACCGCAAACCTGATGCGGCTCAGCGATTCCCCCACCGCGCTTTTTGTGGCCAGTGGCGCATTGATCCCCGGCGTGATTGCCACGTTGCAATCCTACGGCGTCGTCGTGCCGGATGATGTGTCGCTGATCTGTTTCGACGATGTCGAATGGTTCAGCTTCACCGTGCCGAAGATCACGGCGATCAGCAGCAGCCAATCTCGGCTGGCCGAGGCCGCGGTGACGTTGTTGTTGACGCGGATCGAGGAGCCGGAGCAGCGCGGCCGGGCGCCGAGCCTGATGGAGATCAAGTCCGAGCTGATGCTGCGGGGTTCGACGGCCGGACCGCGGCAGGCGGCATTGGTTCTGCGTGGGTGGAATGGCGCAAGCGCCGCCGAATGAATTCGGCGTTTGATAGATGTCGAAACCCGCTGAAGCGGGTTGGCCGTCTGAAGTTCAGGCTGCTTCAGCGGACTCTCGTGTATATCGGGCGGTGGCGTCATCCACCGCTATCGCTGGAGTTTGATCATGCCCGATTCTAACCCGATCCGCCGTCTGAAGGACACCAACCCGCAGCTTGAAGTCTGGTGGGATTCATCGCCGTTGGTCTACGCCGACTGGCTGGCCGGTGCGGGGCAGGCGTATCACGCTGCCCGGCTGTTTGACCTTGTCTCCAATCCGGACGGCCAGACTATCTTTGCCCCCGACAGCTTGCTCGACGGCGCGACCACAAACCAGCCGCTCACCTGGCAGGTGCTGGAGCAGTACCCTGAGTTTTGGTCCGAGTGGCTGAGGACGGAGGTGTACCCGGTGTCAGACGCCCCGGAAGCGCGCGAGGCGATGTGGCGGACGCACATCGAAGTGGCGGCCCGCGGGGCCGACATGCTGCTGCCTATCTTCGAGGCGACGGACCGTCGACGCGGGCAAATCTGCTGCCAGGTGGACCCGCGCGACCTGACCGATCTGCCGGCGATGCTTGATCAGGCGCGGCGCATCCACGCCGCGCGGCCCAACATCATGGTGAAGCTGCCGGGCACGGCGGAGGGCATCGAAGCGGTCCGCATCCTGACCGCCGAGGGCATCCCGACGAACGTAACGCTTGGCTTCACGGTGTCTCAACTGGTGGCGACCGGTGAGGCGGCGGCCGCGGGGCTGGCGGAGGCGCAGCGGCGCGGGACAGACCTGCGCAACTGGCGCTCATGTGCGGTAATGATGCTGGGCCGCTACGAGGATGCGCCGCCGTTCAAGGAGCAAGCTGCTGAGCGCGGCATCGAGCTGACGGATGCAGACCTGCGCTGGGCGGGCATCGCGATCTTCCGCAAAGCCCACGCCCTATTTCGCGAGCGCGGCTATCCGTCCAAGCTGATGGCAGCGTCGATGCGTCTCGGCCCGACCGTGGACGGCGTGCAGCGCGTCTGGCATTTGGAGAAGCTGGCCGGCGCAAACGCCGTGCTGACGGTCTTCCCGAACATTTTCGAGGCGTTTCTGGCGAACTATCCGGGATTGCCCATTGATCCGCAGATCGAGGAGCCGGTGCCCGACGACGTCCTGGCGCGGCTCTCCTGCATCCCCTATTTTGCTGAGGCCTACGACGAACAGGGCTTGGCGCCGGATGAATGGGTGGGACACCCGGCACTCCAGGCCACGGCCAGCGCCTTTGTGCGTTCGATGGAAGCGATCGAGGGTTTCACCACCTAACGCTCGTGAGTGTCGATGTAGGCCGCCACCAAGACACGAAGATGGCAAAGGAATCAATGGTCTTTGTGTTTCTTAGTGACTTCGTGTCTTGGTGGTTAGAGGCGGTGTGGGATCCGGCTCGTCCGGGCTAGGATTTTATGCCGCCGGCTTGAGCGTGTAGGTCCACCCGTAAGGATCAGGTGTGCGTCCGTATTGGATGTCGGTCAGCGCGTCGTATAGGCGCCGGGCCACCGGCCCTGGCTGGTTGGCGTTCACGGTGACTGTCTCGTCCTCGGAACCCAGTGTCCCCACCGGCGCGATGACGGCCGCGGTGCCGATGCCGAACGCTTCGGTGATCCGCCCGCTGCGGATGTCGGCGAGCGCCTGGTTCACGTCGATCCGTTCTTCGCTTACGGTGTAGCCCAGATCGGGCGCCAACCTCAGCACCGAGTCGCGCGTGATGCCCGGCAGGATGCTGCCGGAGAGCGCCGGCGTCGCGATGTGCGTCCCGTCGTAGACGAAGGCGATGTTCATCGCGCCGACTTCCTCGACATAACGCCGCTCCACCGCATCCAGCCAGAGCACCTGCTGATACCCCAGCTCCCTGACTTTCTCCGCAACGAAGAGGCTGGCCGCGTAATTGCCGCCGGCCTTGGCCGCGCCGGTGCCCCCGCGCACCGCGCGCACGTGGTCACGGGAAATGTAGACGGCCACCGGGTTGAAGCCCGTGGCGAAGTAGGGGCCGACCGGGCCGACGATGATGAAGTGCAGGTAGGTGTGGCTGGCATGAACCCCAAGCCCGACGTCGGTGGCGATCAGGGTGGGCCGGATGTACAGCGAGGCGCCGGGCTCGGCCGGGACCCACGCGTGCTCCAGGCCGACCAGTTCGGCGATCGCTTCGACGTGTTCTTCCGGGTCCACCTCGGCCATCGCCATGCGCGTGGCCGAGCGATTGAAGCGGGCGGCGTTCTCCCACGGCCGGAACAGGTTGATCCTGCCGTCGGGCCGCCGGTAGGCCTTGAGTCCCTCAAAGATCTCCTGCCCGTAGTGGAAAACCACCGCGGCGGGGTCCAGCGTCAGCGGGCGATAGGGGCCGATCCGGGCGTCGTGCCAGCCTTGATCGGGGTTGTAACTTTGGCTGAACATACGGTTGCTGAAGTGACGGCCAAAGCCCAGGTCAGTCGGGAAGGGCTTGTGATCGCCTGGTTCCAATGGTTCAACGGTAATCTTCATGGCAGTTGCCTTTCGTGGGCTGAGCATCTCGGGCCGCAGTTCGCACGGCGGCGCCATCCAAGTCACACTATGATACTACCGAGGTCGGCTCGTTGCCAAACTGCGCTCCTCGTTCTCATGGTTGAAGGATGTTTCGCTAAAGTATGCCCTGCATCCAGTTTGATTGGCCTTTCCGCTGACTTGACAATTCAGCCAAGGGAGATATAATGTGACTGGTCGGTCACATGACCGGCTAGTCACATAGTTGGTGCGCGTGGTATATGCCGAACCAAACTTTTTTCAATCTTCCCGACGAAAAGCGGGAGCAAATTCTCCAGGTGGCCATCGACGAGTTCGCCGATAACGACTACGACAGCGTGTCCATCTCGCGCATCGTGGCGCGCGCCGGCATCGCCAAGGGCAGCTTCTACCAGTACTTTGTCGACAAAGACGACCTGTACGGCTACCTGCTCGGCTTGCTCGCAGAGGCCAAGACCCAGTCGTTGTCCCTGGATCACCCTGATCCGGAGCACATCGGCATCTTCGCCTATCTGCACTGGACGGCTGCGGTGGGTGTGGCCTTTGAACTGCGCAATCCGAAGCTGACAAGGATCGGTTTACGCTACATCAAGACGGGCGCGCGATCGGAGGTTTTTGACTTCCAGGTTCGCGAGGCTACCCTGACCTTCTATAAGCAGCTCGTGGAAATCGGCAAACAGCAGGGTGACATTGCAGCCGATATCGATCCTGAATTGGCCGCAGTGATCTTCGATGCAACACTGAACACCGTGGGACACTACATCCTTGGCCGGGTGATCAGAGAAGGGGATGCGTCCGAGCAGGAAAGTCGGGCTTTTCTTGAGCGGCCTGATGTGAAGGAGCTTTTTGCTCAGACTGTGAGTATCCTTGAACATGGCCTGGGCAGGCGAAGCAGCGAATGACGAAAGGGCGATTGCCCGAGCCGGAGCCTAAACCGCGCGGCAGCCCAAAGAAGCGTTGGAACTTATCTGGTTGATGGACCAGCAGAAATCAGCATTGGAGTTGACCATGGCGCTTATTCAAGCGGAAAACCTTACCAAAGTGTACGGCACGGGTGACACGGCTGTCGTCGCGCTCGATCACGTGAAGCTCATCGTGAATCCGGGTGAGTTCGTCGCGGTGATGGGCCCGAGCGGCTGTGGCAAGTCCACGCTGTTGCACTTGCTCGGCGGACTCGACCGGCCCTCGGAAGGGGACGTCAGCATTGACGGGCAGGCACTCGCCAAATTATCCGACAATGCGATCTCGCAATTGCGCCGCCGCAAGATCGGCTACGTGTTTCAATTCTTCAATCTCATTCCGATTCTGTCGTCGGTCGAAAACGCGGCTCTCCCGCTTTTGCTCGACGGCGCGAATTCAGCCCAGTCCAAACAAAAGGCAACGGAGTGGTTGACCAAGGTCGGGCTGGAGCAGCGCCTCACCAGCCGTCCCGATCAGTTGTCGGCGGGCCAGCAACAGCGCGTCGCGATCGCACGCGCGCTCATCGCCGATCCCGTGCTCGTGCTGGCCGACGAACCGACCGGCAACCTCGACACCAAGTCGGCGGACGAAATCGCCGAGTTGCTCAAGCAAGTGGCGAAGACCTGGGGACGGGCGGTGCTGATGGTCACGCACGACCCGCGCATCGCGGCGTACGCCGACCGCATTGTCTTTCTCAAAGACGGCAAGATCGTGAATGAAACCCGTCCGGAAAACGGCGGTAACGGCGCCAGCGAGCCTGACGGTCACAAGACCAGTCAAGCCGTGGCTATGCCCCAGTAATCGAGGCCTGGAATGAAAAGGATCCTTGTTTGTGGTATAGCATTCCTGCTGCTCATCCTGGTGATGTCAGGCTGCACGAATCAGGCGAAGCTGTCGGCAGAACCCACGCCGGCGATCGATGCAGAGGCTCTGGCAGGAATCCAAGTTAGAGCGCAAGACAACGGCCGCCAGATCATCGCGCAGGGGCGCGTCGTCCCTGGGCGCAGCGCCGCGCTCGGTCTTCCGTCCGCCGGCGTCGTGATCTCAGTGCCGGTGACGGTGGGCGAACAGGTGGCGGCGGGCCAGGTTTTGGCGCAGCTCGATACCCGGCAGTTGGCGCTACAGCTCACGCAGGCGGAAGCCAACCTGGCCGTCGCGCAGGCCAAGCTGGACCAGCTTACCCAGGGCCCGACAGCCGAGGATGTGGCCGCCGCACAGCAGAATATCGCCTCGGCGCAGGCTGCCTATGACAAAGTGCGCGCCGGACCGGTCGCTTCAGATGTGGCCGCGGCGCGGGCCGCGCTGACGGCGGCGCAGCAAAACTACGCCAGCGTGCGCGCCGGCCCGACTGCCGAACAGTTGAGCAGTCTGACCGCACAGCTCAACAATGCGCGCGCCGCGCTCGCCCAGGCGCAGGCAGCCTACGACAGAATCAAAGGTGTGCCGGATGTCGGCGCCCGGCCCGAAAGTTTGCAACTCCAGCAGGCCACCAATAATCTCAACGTCGCGACTGCGGCGTACGAGGATGCACAGGCTCACCCAACCGCGGCGGAATTGGCTGCCGCTTCGTCTCAGGTGCAGGCGGCTCAGGCTGCGCTCGATCGGCTGACGCCCGATGCGGCCGAGGCTCAGGCGCAGCTCACGGCGCTCGAAAACGCCAAAGCGGCGCTGGCAAGGCTGCAACCTTCGGCCGGCGACCAGGCGGTGCTTGAGGCCGGCATCAAGTCGGCCCAGGTCGCGCGCGATCTCGCGGCCGAGCAGCTCGCGGCCGCCAGTCTTCTGGCGCCATTCGCCGGGACGGTGATGACCCTGGATATCGAGGCCGGTGAATACGCGACGCCGGGCACGCCGGTTCTGCGCCTGGCCGATACGTCAGCCTGGGCGATTGAGACCACAGACCTGACCGAGCTGAATATTGCACAGATCGAAGACAGGGATGCCGGCATCCGTGACTTTCGACGCCATCCCGGGGCTGGAACTGTCCGGCCGCGTGAGCCAGATCAAACCCTACGGCGATACCCGGCAGGGCGACATCGTTTATACAGTCGTCGTTACGCCCGATCAGCAGGATGCGCGCCTGCGCTGGAACATGACGGCAAAAGTCTCGATCGAGCCCAGGTAGCGGAGGTTCTGTCCATGAAATTCCAAATCTCACTGGCCACCAAATACATGCGGGGCCGCAAACTGCGCACCTTCCTCACCACGCTCGCCATTGTCATCGGCGTGATGGTGATTTTCGGCATGGGCATTCTCGCGCCAACGATGTCGGAGGCTTTCAATAAGAGTCTGCTCGCGGCATCGGGTCAAACCGATGTGATGATCACGAACAAGACAGGCGAGGCCTTCTCCGCGACCACGCTGAAGAAAATCAAGACGCTCGACGGGATTGCGGCCATCGGCGGCTCGCTTGAGCGCACCCTCAATCTACCGCCCGATTTTTACGGCAAGGACTCGACGGTCAACGCGCTGTCGCTCATCGGCATCGATCCGACGGTAGCGCCGGAGTTGCACGACTACCGCATTACCCAGGGTCGCTTTTTGAAGCAAGGGGATGGCAACGTCACCGTCATTTCAGAGCAGCTCGCCGATACCATCGGCGTGAAGCTGAACGACACGATGAAATTGCCGACGACCGAAGGGGTCGTCAAATTGACGATTGTGGGTCTCACACCCGGGCGCGCGCTCGTCGGCAACGAACCGGTGCTCATCGCGTTACCGCAAGCGCAAAAATTGCTCGATGCGGCGGGGCGCATCAACGTCATCGAAGCGAACCTCACGACCCAAGATAAGGCGCAGAGCGATGTCATCGTCAACAACATCAAAGCGCAACTGGGAGACACGTACACGCTCGGCGGACTGACGAGCGGTTCGGAATTCGCCACCGCGATGGAAAACGCGGCCCTGATATTCAACATGATCGGTTACCTCGCGCTGGCGATGGGCGCGTTCATCATCTTCAACACCTTCCGCACCATTGTCGCCGAACGGCGTCACGATATCGGCATGTTGCGCGCGATCGGCGCGAATCGCTGCGACCATCCGCGGTCTGGTGCTCACCGAAGGATTGGTACAAGGCGTCATCGGCACAGCGATCGGCATCGGGTTGGGTTATCTGCTGGGCGTTGGCATCACGGCTGCGCTAAATCCATTCATGGGACAACTCATGAATATCCAACTCACTCCCGTTGTTGAGCCGTCTCTCTATGTGATTGCGATTGTTTTGGGTGTTGGTGTCACGCTGATTTCGGGTTTGTTGCCCGCGGTGAGCGCGAGTCGTGTCGCACCGATGGAGGCCTTACGCCCATCGCTCGGCGAGACGGTGCAACGCATCGGCCGCGTGAGCACCGTCATCGGCGCAGTGCTGATCTTCAGCGCCGCCGTGGGATTGCTCACCGGCACCTTTGCGCTCGTCGCGTTGGGTGGGCTCCTACTGCTCGTCGGCCTGGTGCTCGTCGCGCCCGCGTTGGTCAAACCGGTTGCGAAGCTACTTAGCGCCTTGGTCGCGCCGATTTTTGCACGCGATGGCACAGGCGAGCTGGCGCAAGGCAATCTCACGCGCCAACCTTCGCGCGCGGCCATCACGGCAAGCACGACGATGATCGGCCTGGCGATTGTCGTCGGCGTGGGGGGCATGTTGTTCAGCCTCGTCGGCACCGCGATGGATATGTTCGACAAATCGATGGGCAGCGACTATTTGCTGCTTCCCCCGTCGGTCGCCGATATGGAAAGGCGACGTCGGCGCCAGCCAGACCCTCAAGGGCAAGCTGGGTTCGATTCCTGGCGTCAGCGGCGTCAATTCGTTGCGGTACGCTCAGTCGTCGGTTCCGTCGGTTTCACTGACAACTGGTACCGGCGACGCATCGCTCTCGGTCATGGGCATCGATCCCGTCGATTACGCTAAAATGTCGGGGATGGATTTCACCAGCGGAAACGCGCAGGACGCGTTTAGCGCGCTTGCCACCGACGGACGTAATGCCATCGTTAACGGGATTCTCGCCACGCCTTTGGGCCTCAAAGTCGGCGATATCATTCCGCTGGCGACACCGACAGGCCAGCAGAACTATCGCATCGTGGCGATCGGCAGCGATGTGTTGAGCATGAAGATCAACACGGTGTACATTTCGCAAATGAACATGCGATTGGATTTCAACAAAAGCGAGGACATTCTCTACCAGGTCAATCTCGCGAAAGGCGCTGACGCGGCCACTGCAGAGCAATGGCTCAATCAAATCGTCGCCGACTACCCACAGTTCCGCCTGATCGCGGGGCATACGTATCTGTCGGAGTTTGCCCAGCAGTATGAATCGATCATCTCAGGGTTCTATGTGCTGCTGGCCGTGTTGGCGTTCCCGTCGCTGATTGCCATCCTCAACACACTGGCGATTGGTGTCATCGAACGCACGCGCGAAATCGGCATGTTGCGCGCGATCGGCGCGACGCGTGGCCAGGTGCGGAAGTCGATTGTGCTGGAAGCGCTGTTGCTGGCGGCGTTGGGCACCGCGCTCGGGAGTCCTGGCGGGGTTGTATCTCAGCTACGTATTCGTCGAGGGCATGAACGCGGCCGGATACATGAAGATGGCGTACGCCTTCCCGCTGGCTGGCGTGCTCGCAGCCATTGCGGTGGGCTTGCTCTTTGGCGTGCTCGCCGCGATCGTGCCCGCGCGCCAGGCATCGAGCATGCAGATCATCAAAGCGCTGCGGTACGAGTGATCGCGGTCAGCGGATTGTTGGCAGAAGAGGGTGTCGTCAGCGAGCCTATGTGATATGGAGGCAAACCATGATCCGCAGGTCTCATTCCATTGCAGTTGGGTGCTTCGGGATGTTGTTGTTCGCCGCGGTCATTTTGGCTGCGGTGGACAGCCCGCCGTCGAATAGCGCACCGTCTGGGTCAGCAACGCCAACACCAGCGTCGGGGAGCATCGAGGGGCATGTCTTCGTGGATTTGAACCGGGACGGCAAGTGGAACACCGTACTTGAGCCGGGCCTCGCCAGCGTCAAGGTGAGCGTGCAGACTGGGGCCGCAACGTTGACGTGGTCAGGCGGCGGCTATAAGCTTAGCAGTTTGAAACCCCAAACGTATACGGTGGGGATTACACCACCGGCCGGGTACACCGCCTCGGGGACGGGACAAGTCGTGAAGGTGGCGGGCGGTCAGCGTGTCGAAGGGATACTCTTTGCTTTGGCCCCGGCTTCAACGCCGACATTGACACCTACGGCCTCTCCGACGAGTACCGCTACCGCTTCAGTGACGCCGACCGGCACTGCCACCGAAACGCCGAGCCCGACCTCGACTTTGACTCCGACGGCCACCCCATCGGTCACGCCTACCAGCACGTTCTGCCCGATGCCCACGCCGGAACCGCTGTGGGTGGAGCCGGTGACCTCACCCGCTGATCTGCTGTCGCAAACCCTCGTCGTGCGCATCGGCAATGGGGATGTGGTCACGGTGACGACCACATCGGGCGTTTTCACGCGCACGGGGAGTTTCAGCGCCTACGGAAGCCCGGCGTTGGTGGATTCGAAGCTGCTCCCCAACGTCACCCACACCCTTCATGTGGCGGCGCATGTGCGCCGGGTGACGGGCTGGGGCGGTTGTACATACGGGGATTACACCTTGAGTACCGACCGGGATCGCAACGGCGCACCCTTGGTGATTCAGCAGATCACGGCGCCTGACACGGCCACGCCGAAGCCCACACCTACACCAACCGTCACATCGCAGCCTCAGCAGTTGCACTATCTGCCCTTGGTCTTGCGTTGAGTTGGTGAGTGTTTGCGGCTATGGTATACTCGTAACCGAGGTTTGAAGCGGCGTCTACAGGCGCCAGCTTCCAGCTTCCAGCTTCCAGCGAGGTCAATCCATGATCCCTCAGGACTTATTAGCGATTCTACGTTGTCCCCACTGCGTCACCGGCGCGACACGCGCAAGCCAGGCGCTGACCCCGGCCGGCTCGAGCTGGTGCGCGACGCCTGGCTCGTCTGTCAGGAGGCCGATTGTGGCCGCAAGTATCCGGTGGTGGACGACATCCCCGACATGCGGATCGAGACCGGCGAGAAATGGATTGCCACCATGGTGGCCGATTTGCCGGTGCCGCCGCCTGCTGCGTGACGGGGAATGCGGGGCCAGGAAACAAGGAGGCAAGTAGATAAGGAAACAAGGAAACAAGGAAACAAGGCAGTGCTGAGGTCTCAGCTCGTCTCCTCGTCTCCTCGTCTCCTCGTCTCCTTGTCTACTTGTCTCCTTGTCTCCTTGTTTCACTTGTCTACTTGTCTACCCCTTACCGTGTCATTTTCCGCCCGGTCGCGCACATCGACGCGCTCCAGCGCCTTGCCCTTCACCAGTCTGAACATATCGAAATCCCTCGCGACGATCGTCTCCGGGAACATCGCCACGGCTTCTCCAGGATTTGCTTGCTGTGTAGCGCCGCGAAATATGGTGCAACACCAGGGGACCGACGCCCGCCTCGCGCGCCAGCCAGGCCGCCTGGGGCGCAGTCGAGATGGCCGAACGCGGCCGCGATTTCATGCTCGGCTTCGGTATAGGTCGCCTCGATTGCCAGCAGGTCGGCGCCCGCCGCCTCGGCCACCAGGTTATCCACCCGACCCGCGTCCCCGATGAACACCAGCCGCAGCCCCGGCGTTTCAGCGGCCCCAGCACATCCTCCGGCGCGACGCCCGCCCATCAGGCAGCGTCGCCGGGATACCACGCACCAGGTCGCGGCGAATCGGGCCGACCGGCACGCCCAGCGCCTCGGCCTTCTCCGGCAAGAACGCCCGGCGCGATTTCTCCTCGAAGCTGAAGCCGAACGCCTCGGTGCGACGGTGCTCCACGGGAAATGCACGCACCTCGAACTGTTCATCTTCCATCAATAACCCCGGCGACATGGGGTGATACTGCACATGCAAGTGCACCTCGCCCGGGCCGAAGGCCACACGCATCAAATCGCGCACCCGTTGCAGAGCCCACGTCCCGCCGTGAATCTGCATATCGCCGATGGCTTCCCACCGCGCATAGGTCGAGGCCAGCCCGCCCAACCCCAGAATATGATCCAGGTGACCGTGGGTCAGCAATACTCGGTCCAGCCGCTTGAAGCCCAGCCCGCTGCGCAAGATCTGTCGTTGCGTGCCCTCGCCGCAATCAATCAGAAAGCGATACTCACGATGCATCACCATGGCTGCCGACAAGCCGCGTCGAACCGATGGGGCCGAGGCTGAAGTGCCAAGGAAAACGAGTTCGAACATGAGGTTTCCTTATGGAGACGATGGACCATTGACGATGGACCATTGACGATTGACGATCTTGTCGATCGTCGTAATTGTTGGATTCCCGCCCCGAACCAACATCGTGCCGAAGAGAAACCCTGGATCCCGCCGACGAGCAGCGAGATGATTTCAGCGCCACTATGCGACAGCCAGGCGCCCAGCACGGCGGCGGCTGCCATGATGAACGTGCCGATCATCAGCGTGGTCATGCCTTCTTTCAGAAAGAATTCACGTACGCGTGGGAACGCCAGGCCCACAGCTAACGCCGCGCCGATCAGGCAGCCGAGCTGGCAGGCGAACGGGAGCCACTCGTTCAACGTCACGAGCCGTTCGATGCCGAAATACAGCGGCGTGCCACCGATCAGGAGGCCCCACAGCACCGGCAACGTGTGTGGGCCCGTGGATCCCCGGTGCCGATAGCCGCCCCGCCCCAGAAATTAAACGCGGGCGCAGTGATCGTACAGCTGAGGAGGGTGTCGAGTGAATTGAACATGAGACGTGAGATCGTGAGACGTGAGATCGTGAGACGTGAGATCGTGAGACGTGAGATCGTGAGATGTGAGATGTGAGATGTGATTGGCAAGGCAGTGCGGCGCGGATTAGAGTTCACGTATCACGCACCACGCATCACGTATCACGCACCACGCTTCACGCATCACGCATCACGCACCACGCATCACGCATCACGCACCACGCATCACGCACCA
>CAWJEL010000020.1:0-147749 GCA_963841825.1 uncultured Chloroflexia bacterium | reverse complement strand
AGAGGTCGCAATGCCAGACTCGATGCCAGATCCCACGAATCGTCAGGCGCCGCCCCCCACAACCATCGTGATCTTCGGGGCCAGTGGCGACTTAACCCAACGCAAGCTGATCCCCGCGCTCTACACGCTGTACGCGGAAGATCGCCTCCCACCCGCGTTCGCCGTACTCGGTGTGGCGCGCAGCGATTTCGGCGACGCGGGGCCGGATGCCGGCTTCCGTGACCATCTCCGCCAGGGCGCGCGAGCAAACGCGCGGGTCGGCGGCGAGGATGATGCGATCTGGGCACGCTTCGCCGCGCATCTATTTTATTGCCGGGGCGATTACGATGACCCCGCCACGTATACGAAGCTGGCGCGCCGCTTGGTCGAGTTAGATGCCGGGTGCGAGCACTGCGGCAACCATCTCTTCTACCTGGCAACGCCGCCCCAACTGTACCCGACCGTCATCGCCGGTCTGGGTGCAGCAGACCTCAACCGCCCCACACCGGACGACGCCAGCTTCACACGCATTATCATCGAGAAACCCTTTGGCAGTGACTTGCCCAGCGCACAGGCGCTGAACCATCAGATGCACGAGGTATTTGACGAGAACCAGGTTTACCGCATCGACCACTACCTGGGCAAGGAAACGGTCCAAAACATCCTGGCCTTTCGCTTCGCCAACGCGATTTTCGAGCCGGTGTGGAATCGCAACTACGTGGACCATGTGCAGATCACCGTGGCCGAGACGGTGGGCGTGGGGCAGCGTGCCGGCTTCTATGAATCGGCTGGCGTGCTGCGCGACGTCGTCCAGAATCATCTGCTGCAACTGCTGACACTGGTTGCGCTGGAGCCGCCCGCGGCCTTCAACGCCAAGTTTCTGCGCGATGAGAAGGTGAAGGTGTTGCAGGCGATCCGGCCGATGCGCGCCGAAGATGTGCCGACCAATACGGTGCGCGGGCAGTACCGCACCTATCGCGACGAGCCAGGCGTGACCAGCGGATCGATGACTGCCACCTTCGCCGCGCTGCGGCTCCACGTGGATAACTGGCGCTGGCAAGGAGTGCCGTTCTACCTGCGCTCCGGCAAGCTGTTGCCGGCCAAGGTCACCGAAATCACCGTACAATTCAAGGCCGTGCCGCACACACTCTTCCCCGGCAGTCAGGGCGAAGGGCCGCGCGATAACTTCCTCAGCTTCTGCATCCAACCGGACGAGGGAATGCACCTCCGCTTCGAGGCAAAGATGCCGGGGATGGGCATGCGGATGCGGTCGGTCGAAATGGACTTTCACTTCGGCGAGGAATTCGGCCATGCAGCGCTCCCGGACGCCTATGAGCGGCTGCTGCTGGATGCCATGATGGGTGACGCCTCACTTTTTGCGCGTGCGGACGAGATCGAGTTGAGCTGGGGCATCATCGACCCGATCCAGGCCGGCTGGGAGCGCCAATCCTCTAAGCTGACAGACGGTTGGCGCGCTGACTTCGCACCCCCGTTGGAGTTTTACGAGCAGGGCTGGTGGGGACCGGCCAGCGCCGAACGGCTGCTTGCCGCTTCCGGCCGGCATTGGCGGTTGGGGTGTCTTTCGGCTCGAACAGAAGCCCTTTAGCTCGGATAGATCACAGGGAGTGGATGAGATGGGCAAACGCGGTGAAGGCTGGTTTGTCGTGCAACTCGTGTTGTTCGCGGTCATCCTGCTGGCGCCGCCCGTGCCGCCGGTGACGTTTCCGCTCTGGCTGCGCGCCCTGGGCGTAGGCATCCTGATAGCCGGCGGAATCTTCGGCACGGGCGGAATGCTGGCGTTGGGCAGCAATCTGACCGCGTTTCCCAAACCGATCGAGGGCGGAACGTTGGTCACAAAGGGCATGTACAGCGTTGTGCGCCACCCGATCTACACAGGCCTGATTCTCGGCACCTTGGGCCTGGGGATCTTCCGAGAAAGTCTGCTGGGGATCGGGTTGGCGATCGTGCTGTTCATCTTCTTCGACCTCAAGTCGCGCCGCGAGGAGAAGTGGCTGGTGGAAGCGTATCCGGGGTATGCGGCGTATCGGCAACAGGTGAAAAAACTGATTCCGTGGATGTATTGAAGCGGAGGAGGAATCAGGAGTCAGGGAACAGGTATCAGTCCCTGTTCTGGCGCCTGCCTCCTGTCTCCTGACTCCTGTCTCCTGCCTCCTGTCTATATCCAGCCCTGTTGGCGGCCGAAGTTCGACAGCACCGGGAGCTCAATGGTCTTGCCGTTGTAGGCCTGGAGCGCATAGTACAACCCCAACGCGTGCGGCAGGAAGAAGATCACCCACAGGCAGGCGTACCCACAGCCCAACGTCAGCGCCCCCAGAATCGTGTAGACGATCCCGGCCAGCACCTCATAGACGATGGCTGCGGCGAAGAACAGCAGCGACGTGATGGCGTGATGGCGTTGAAACGGCCGGTCTTTTGTGGTGGGCGAAAGGAGCTGGATGACCGACACGATCGGCAGTTGCAGGATCACCAGCGTCAGCCAGGCCAGCGCCGCCATGAGGCGATCATCGCTGCTCGACTCGACCGCCAGCCCTGCGGTTACCAACGACGCCGCCGTCCCTTGGTCGGCCTGGGTGTCGGAGGCAACCGCCGTGGGCGTGGCCACAACGTCCTCAACTGCTGGCGCGTCCTTGGCTGAATCTGCGGGTGGTTCCGCCGGAACACCCATCGCGGCCACTGCTTCGCCCGGCACAGAAGTCTCGGCGCTCATCTCAGCGGATCCGGAAAGTGCGATGGTCTCCGTCGTACCCTTGATGGGCTTGACGCCCTCATTCCCGGTCGGCTCTGAGTCCGGCAGCAGATCCCGCAGTCCTGATGTGACCGTGTTGGCCTGCTCGGCCAGCTTGTCCGAAAGTTCATCTTCCAGCGTCCGATCCAATCCCTCCGGGTCAAGTGCCGGGATGCCGTTTAGCTTTTCATCTGGCATGTGATCCTCCTATCGCGCAACTTGCTCGTCGCGCATCTGCCCACTCTACGCATCGGACGCGGTGAAGTTTCGAGCCGACTTCCCCCATGACAATTCGGCGATTTGCCTTCTCGCAACCCACAGCGCGCTGCCTGCGTATTCAGAGCAGAGACCAACAGCGGCCCTCTGAGCCGCCACTGTGGAGGAAGCATGAAAGACACCAAGGGGTATATCGTTCTCGGCATCGTACTCATCACCCTGGGCGCGCTCGCCCTGCTGCAGAATCTGGGGGTCCTCAACCTCCTCGATCTGCTGCCGTACATCACCATCGAGTCGGGCGACGTCCTCGGCACGACGCTCACCGCCCTGCTGTTCGCCGGCGTTGGTTTGATCTTTCTGGTCGTCTTCGTTGTGAACGTACACTGGAACTGGTGGGCTGTGATCCCTGGCTTCACGCTCATGGGCCTGGCTGCCTTGATCGCGTTCGGCGATCGCATGGGCGAAGCGGGCGCCGGCATGTTCCTGGGCGCCATCGGTCTCAGCTTCCTCGTGATCTACCTGGTGCGCCGCGAGTTCTGGTGGGCGATCATTCCGGCCGGCGCGCTGCTTACCCTGGCGGTCATGATCCCCATGATTTCAGCGTTCCCTGGCGCGCCCATGCTCGGCCCTGCGCTCCTGTTCTTTGGGCTGGCGCTGACCTTCTTGCTGGTCTTCCTGCTGCCCTCGGAGGAAGAACGGCGGCCGTGGGCGCTGTGGCCGGCGGGCATCTTAGCGGTCATCGGTGTGATGCTGCTACTCTCGCTTGGCAATCTGATCAACATCCTCTGGGCGGGCGCGCTGATTGTGGGCGGTGGATACCTGGTACTGCGCGCGGTCAGACAGTAAGGCGAGAAACGAGCGCAAGCGCGCCGATCGCGGCAGACCAAGCCGGACGATCGGCGCTGACGCCAGACACGACCATGCGGCGCACCTACCGATGCGCCGCATGGTCGCGTCTGGGGGAGTTGTTCGCTCTGCGTGCCGATTTCGGAAGGCAGATACCGGAAAACCGGCCCGCCCGTGTCATACTGCGCTGATGGGACTCCGGTGAACGGCGCAGCCCGGCAGCAGACAGGCGTCCTGCCCCTGATCGAAGGTTAAGCGCGGCACCGCGATTCACCCATACGCGCCGAAAGGACCGCCATCATGAATCCATCCATGTGGGCCAAAGCGCTCCGCATTATCCCGCGCCTCGACAAGGACGAGTGGGATCACCTCGATGTCATCTCCAAATGGCTGATCGCGACCCGCGCCGCCGTCCTGATCATGACTTTCATTTCAGCGGCAATCGCCGGCATCTTCGCGTTCGCAGAGGGTCACTTCAACCTCGGCCTGTGGTTCTTGGTGACAGTCGGCCTGGTGATGGCGCACGCCACGAACAACCTGCTCAACGACCTCACCGACTATCGCAAGGGCGTGGACCAGGACAACTACTTCCGCACCCAATACGGCGCCCAACCCATCCAACAGGGCTTATGGACCGAAAAGCAGTTGCTGACTTACGCCGCGGTCACCGGGCTGATCGCGCTGGCCTGCGGCATCGTCCTGACCCTCGTCCGCGGGCCGGCGGTGTTGGCCTTGTTGGCGGCGGGGGCGTTTTTTGTGCTGTTCTACACCTGGCCGCTGAAGTATATCGGCCTGGGCGAGCTGGCGGTGATCATCGTGTGGGGGCCGTTGATGATCGGGGGCGGCTACTACGTCATCACTGGGCAGTGGAGCTGGCTGGTGGTGCTTGCGAGCCTGCCCTACGCGCTGGGGCCGACCACGGTGATCTTCGGCAAGCACATCGACAAGCACGATCCCGACAAGGCCAAAGGCATCCACACCCTGCCGGTCATCATCGGCGAGAAAGCGGCGCGCACTGTCGCGCTGGCGATGATGGCGCTGATGTACATCCTGGTGATCTACCTGGTCCTCACGGGTTTCTTCACGCCGGTGATGCTGATCGTCCTGCTCGCGCTCACCCTCATGCCGGGCGTGTGGCGCATGTACAGGAAACCCTATCCCCAGGAACGACCGGCCGATTTCCCGGCCGAAGCCTGGCCCACCTACTTCGCCGCCGCCGCGTTTATGCACAACCGGCGCTACGGGCTGCTCTTCATCGCTGGGCTTGCTGGTCGATGCGATCTTGCACGTGCTGAACGTGGTCTGAGACCGGAACGCGTGACATGCCCGACGAGCACACTCTCGGTGAAACGCTGGATCCCTCGTCTCCCGTTTCTAGCCTTTACCCCCGTCATCGCGATCCCCTGAATGAAGAGCCTCTGCGCCAGAAAGAATACGATCACCACCGGCAGCATGATCACCAACGACGCGGCCATCAGGTAGGACCACTGCACCTGAAAGCTGCCGCGGAAGAAGTTCAGCCCCAGCGTCAGGGTGTAGTTTGACTGGTCCTGCAGGTAGATCGAGCGGTTGGAGGAAATCGTTCCAAGTGGCCTGAAAGGTGAAGATCACCACGGTCGCCAGGGCCGGGGTCGAGACAGGCAGGATGACGTACCGCAGCACCTGCAGCGTATTCGCGCCATCCATGCTGCGCTGCGTCCTCCAGCTCCGGCGGAAGGGTCAGGAAGAACTGCCTAAGCAGGAAGATGTAGAACGCGTTGCCGAAAAAGGTCGGCACGATGAGCGGCAGGAAAGTATTGATCCAGCCCAGCGCGTTGAACAACGCGAAGAGCGGGACCATGGTCACCGGGTAGGGCAGCATCAGCGTCGAAAGCACGAGCAGAAACCAGAAGTCCTTGCCGGGTGCGCGCAGCCGGGCGAAGCCGTAGGCCACGATGGTACACGAAAGAACGTGGCCGACGATCGCGCCCACGCTGATGATCAGCGTGTTGATCGCGTAGCGTCCGAACGGCAGGTAGGTCAACGCCTCACGATAGTTCTGCCAGCGCGGCGGATTCGGAATCCAGACCGGCGGGTTGGCGAGCACCTGCCATTCGGGTTTCAGCGACGAGGAGAGCATCCAGAAGAGAGGCAGCAGGAATATCGCAGCAACCAAGCACAACAGCGCATAGGTCAGGACCAGGTACTTTCTGGCCGTCCCTTGGGTATGGCGCGAATGAGGCTGGATCAAATCGCCTGATCCCGCCGCATCCTGGCTGATGTTTTCGAGGCGGCTGCATGCTGCCGTTCATTCCCGCTTCCCCTCGTAGTACACCCAGAACTGCCCGCTTCTGAACAGGATCAGCGTCAACGCCAGCACGATGATGAACAAAACCCACGCCAGCGCCGCGGCGTAGCCCATGCGGAAGAACTGGAAAGCCTGGCGGTAGATGTAGAGCACGTAAAACAACGTCGCATCCAGCGGCCCGCCGTTGGTGGCCACGAACGCGCTGGTGAAGGTCTGAAAGGTACTGATGACGCTGAGAACCAGGGTGAAGAGGATGGTGGGGGTGATCATCGGGATCGTGACGCGCCGAAACTTGACCCAATCGCCCGCGCCGTCTATCGATGCCGCTTCGTACAAGCTCCATCGGCACGCCCTGCAGGCCTGCCAGGAAGATCACCATCGCCCGTCCCCAGCCCCAGAATGTCATCAGCAGGAGAGACGGCAGCGCCCAGTTCGGATCGATCAGCCAGCGCGGGCCTTGGATCCCGACGTCGCCGAGCAGCGTGTTCAGCAGGCCGCCCTGGGGGTTGAAGATCCACATCCAGAGCACGACGTACGCCACCCCCGCCAACACCGACGGCAGGTAGAGAATCGTCCGGAAGCCTCCGACCCCGCGCACCTTCTGGTTCACCAACAGCGCCAGCGACAGTCCGCCGATCATCTCCGCGGGGACGTAAGCCAGGGTGTAGATCGTCGTGACCTTGAGCGCTTGCCCGAAGAGTGGATCGTTTGCCATCCGGTTGTAGTTATCCAGCCCGGCCCAGCGCGGAGACGAGAAGAGATCCCAGCGCGTGAAGCCAAGATACAGCGAGATGGCCACTGGAATCAGGGTGAACGCAACAAACCCGATCAGCCACGGCGAGATGGTCAGGTAAAAGGTGATGGTCTCCCGGCGGGAAGCGGAGAGAGGGGGACGAGTGGTAGGCATGGAAGTTGGCGACCGGGAACGGAAGCTGTAGCTCATCAGATGACGATTCAAGCTTTGCGCGCACTGGAGTAGAGGCTTCAGCCGGTTCGGCTAGGCAACGAGCACTACCGGCTGAGGCCTCGAGTCCAGAAGATTATTTGAACAAACATAGAAGCAGGTAACCGGTCGGCCAGCCAGCTTCTAGCTTCCAGTTTCCAGCAACTACTTCTGCTGGGCGAGCTGCTCGTCCAACGCCTGCTGTGCCTCAAGCGCCGCCTGCTTCAGCACTTCGGCCACGTTGGCGTCGGGCTTGATCAGCATAGTTTCCAGCACCTTGCGCAGCGCCGGATCGGCGGTCTGGCCCCAGTAAGGGGTGAAAACGTAGGCGCGCGGCTTGAGGTAGTTAAGCTCGCTGATCCACACGCCCTCGATGGGATCCTTGCTCATGCCGGAGGAGTCCGCCACCGATTTGACAGCCGGCAGCGCCCAATCTTTCCAAACCTCCGCGCCCTCCGTGCCCGTGTAAAACTTCAGGAAGCGCCAGGCCGCGTCGGGGTTTTCAGAGTTGGCCGCGATGCCGAATCCACCCCAGAACAACACGTTCGCCCGCTCTTTGCCGACGGGCACACCCACCAGCCAAGGTCGATGTTGGGGTTGCTCTTGTAACCGGCCTCCGGCCAGCGGCCAAACAGGCGCATGGCGGCCTTGCCCTGGTCGAATTCGGTGTTGCCGCCGCCCCACATCGCCAGGTCAGCCGGCGGAGGCGCTACCTTGTGGACGTTGTACAGATCTGAGTAGAACGTCACCGCATTCTGCACTTCGGGTGAGTCCATATAGCCCACGAACTTCTTGCCGTCCTCGCTGATCAAGCGGCCGCCTGCCGCGTCCACCCAGTACTCGAAGCCGGTGGTCCAGGATGCAGGGAGTTGGATGCCCCAGATATCAGGCGTGCCATCGGTGTTGGTATCCTTGGTCAGCGCCTTGGCGGTCGCGAGGAGGTCATCCCAGGTCCAGCCGTCCTTGGGGTAAGGCACACCGAACTCATCGAAGATCTTCTTGTTGTAATAGACGCCCAATGGGGAGTAATCCTTGGGCAGCAGCCACTGCTTGCCGTTCCATTGGCCGGGCTCGAGCAGCCCCGGAAGGTAGATGCTCGTGTCCAGGCCGTCGCTCCCCTTGATGTAATCGTCCAGCGAAACGAACGCACCCTTGTCCACAAACATCGGCACTGCATCGTCGCCGACCTGCATGATGTCCGGCGGTCGCTTGGCGGCGATCTGAGTCAGCAAACGGGTGTAGTAATCGCTGCCCGCCACGGCTTCCAACTGCACCAGGATGTCGGGGTTGGCCTGCTCGAAGCGGCTGATGATCTCCTGGTGCGGCGTCAAGCCCTCACCGCTATCACCGGTGCCAACCCGCAGGATGATCTTGCCGGCCTCGGCCGGCTTCTCGGCAGGAGCCGGCGGCTGAGGTGGCGCTGCCGGGATCGGCGCGCAACCAGCCGCCAGCAAGACCGAGATCAAGGCCAAAACCAGCGCGAACTGCAACAACAAGCTTCGATGCTTCATCAAGTGACTCCTTTCTTGGACTGATCGGACAACGAACAACAACGAAAGACCCTCACCCCGGAACAGCAGGCTGCTTCTTGGGTTCGGTTTGGCGCACACGCGTGTCGGATGGGGCGACGTGATGCGCCGTCAGGGTATGGTACGCGTTCGGGTCACCGGTCTCACATGGGCACGGGTCCGTGTGGATGGTGATCTCGCGCAGTCGCGGCAGCGCGTGGTACAGCGCATGCCGAACTTCCTCGGCAATCGCATGGCTCTCGGCGGTGAAAAGATGGCCGTCCACCTCGATGTGCAGCTCCCCCCACAGAGCATGGCCGATCCAGCGCAACCGGACGTCGTGGACGCCGCGCACGCCCTCCACGTGGCCAGCCGTATGGGCCATCTCCTCCACCAGCTCGGGGTCCACAGCATCCATTATCCGGCGCCACATGGTGCGGGCTGCATCGCGGACGATAAACAGGATCGCCACACCGATCAGGGCGCCGACGATGGGATCAGCCAGCGGAAAGCCCAGCCAAACGCCGATGGCGCCCAGCAGCACGGCCAGCGAGGTCAGGCCATCGATCCGGGCGTGCAGGCCGTCGGCCACCAGCGCGGCCGAACCGATCTGCCGGCCCGTGCGGATGCGCACCCACGCCGCGATCTCATTGCCCACGAAGCCGATCACGGCCGCGGCGGCCACCCACGGCAGATGCGTGACCGGCTCGGGGTTAATGAATTTCTGCACCGTCTCGTAGAAGACCACGACCGCGCTGACCGTAATAACCAGCACCACCAGGACGCCTGCTATGTCCTCGGCTTTGCCCCAGCGATAGGTGTACCCCTTGGGTGCCTGGCGGCGGTTCAAGGCAAAAGCAATCCAAAGCGGGATGGCTGTGCCGGCATCGGCGAAATTGTGGATGGTGTCGGCCAGTAGCGCCACGCTCCCACTGACGAGTACAATGAACACCTGGAACACGGCCGTTGCAAGCAGGCTCAACAGCGAGACCTTCAGCGCCCAGATGCCCCGCTCGCTTCCCTCCAGGCCGGGGTCGTCGGCCAGGTCATGATCGTGCCCGTGGAGATGGAAAATCTGCGACCACCAGGGGTCAGCCTCCTGGGAATGATCGTGGTCGTGTGAATGCTCGTGGTCACCGTGATGCCCAGCGTAATCGTGGTTCGGGTTTGAATGACCGCTGTGGCCAGCCATGTCAACCTCTCCGGAGCTTCGATATGTTCAATCGGGGTGAACGCCTACACCTCACATTCTACGCTGCCGGTCGGTGACTTGTCAAGCGTTTTCTCGCCGTTTGCCGGACGCCGCCTCGATCAACTCCTGCCGCCGCCGCCGATAGGCGATGATTGGGCTGTCCCCCTGGAATCAGCTTCTCGCCCATCCGCAGATCGGTCCGTTTAGGCAATTGTGTCTCGACCACCCGCCGATCCTGGTGGGCGACATCGACATTGAACGGCATCGACAGCCGGTTGACGATGGCACGCACGCCGGGCATGCGCACGAACTTCTGGTAGAACCGCAGGTACAGAAGGTGTTCTCGTCATCCACCGGCACAAAGGCGATGACGATGCGCGAGGACTCACCGCTGAGGTGGTTCTGCCACAGGTTGGGGAAAATGAAGTCCAGCCAGAACCCCGTGTCCGGCCGCGACCGCTCTTCAGGTTTGCGCGGGGGTGTGCCATCGTCCTGGCGGCTCGTGCATGAAAATGCGGAACCGATCGGCATCCTTCCACTCAACCCACGGCCCGTCCATCACCTTGCCCACCCCGCGGCCGATGGTGGTGTGGTGCACGAAGGGCACGTGCGGAACATCGAGCTGGTTCTCGATGACGCGCGAGTAGTGCGTGCGCCAGGGGTCACGAATGGAACCGTAGCTGAAGCTATCGTCGATGTCGTCGAAGAAACGAGGCGGCGAGCACCTCCCCATTGGGCTGTCCCCACCAGATGAAGATGAAGCCGTGCGCCTCGTGCGTGGGATAGGCCTGCACCTGGAATGCCTTGGGGACCGGCGTACTCCGGCCATTCGCCGGGATCAGCGTGCAGCGGCCGCTGGTGTCGTATTCAAAGCCGTGAAAAGGACACATGATGCAGTCCCCGCGTCAGCTCGCCGGCGCTGAGCGCCACGCCCCGGTGCGGACACAGATCGCGCATCACTGTCACCTGACCCTTGCTGTCGCGCCAGGCCACCAGCTTCTCGCCCATGCGGGTCACCCCGACAGGCTTCCCGCGCCTGACTTCTTTCGAGTCAAGAATGGCGTACCATTGGTTGGGGATCATTTTCGCCTCTCACTTTGCTCGGGAATGAGTCTTGCGATCGGTCCATGTGACAGTACGCAGCGAGCAGCCGCTCATTGGGCAAGCGGTAAAATCAGTGTGTCGCCATCGGCAGCAGCGGCTTGGACGCCTGCGGCCGATCGCACCGGCGACTTCTGCAGGGTTTCCGCATCATACATTTGCAGGCTCAGATAACTCTCACCCGACAATCGATTCTGCCGGCGGCAGAATCGTGGTGTACTCTCGGATCGTCGTGCCGGGCATCCACACCGTCGTGGGCAGAAGGCCATCGTAAGGCTCTTTCTCGGTAGTCGCCAACACGTGTTCAATTCCATCAGCCCCGCGAACGATCCAGCGTAAAATGTACTTGTGGTGTCGAGCAGGTTGCTCGGTGACCTGCCAATAGAGCGTTATGGGCACAGCTTGGCCTGGTTCAAACGGTCGGCCCACCTCATAGCCGCGCAACGAGATGCCGTTCTCAAAAGTTACATCGGCCAGTGGGTGGACCGTCGCGGGGAGTCGATTAATGACCGGGAGGGCAACCTGAAACAGCTCAAGGTGAAGCTCGGAAAGTGGGCTGTCAAATCCCCAGTCCTGCGTACGGAAGGCGCCTCGCTTCAACAAAGCCGCAATCTCGCCGTCAGGCTCTGACCGGACCAGCCAGATACGTTGGTACTGATTGCGGAACCCCTCAAGCAGCGCAGCGAGGTCACCGGACTGACTGCTGCTGAGGGTCGGCAGCGCGCGCCACCCTGTCAATTGGCCGGCTTGCTGCCAGCGTTCGATAGCGTCCAGGGGCAGGTAGTAGCGGTAGAGGCGTCCCCAGGTTGGCGGCTGGATCAGCAACAAGTCGCCCGGCTGCATCTTTTCGTACAGGTGCTGGCCCAGGCCCGCCATGTCGCCCTTGTCATATGCGGGCGCGGTGTAATAGTTGACACTGCTGTAGATCATACCGCCGACCAGTAGGGCCATCACGATGCCGGCCACCCAGCGCCGGATCTGCCACAACCAGGCCAACCCAGCGCTCAAAAGCAGCAAGTAGCCGCCGCTGATCAAGCTCATGTGGCGTGCGTTCATGTAGGCCGGGCGCAACGCATTGAGAACAAGCAAAAGAAACGCAGGGACCAGGACGAAGGTCGGCAGCAGCCAACCACCCCGGGCGATGACGGATCGATTGCGCAAGCCCCAGGCAGCGCCCATGATCGCCACTGCCGCTGAAATCACATCGAGCGGCCAGACGCGGGCCAGGTCCACGCTCAGACCCAGGGTAAACGCGTTGACAAGATCGGGGCCAAGGATGCGCAA
The DNA here is from genome assembly GCA_963841825.1 of uncultured Chloroflexia bacterium. Taxonomy (GTDB): domain Bacteria; phylum Chloroflexota; class Anaerolineae; order CG2-30-64-16; family CG2-30-64-16; genus CAWJEL01. The sequence goes on along the minus strand of CAWJEL010000020.1, from coordinate 135,647 downwards.
GGACACGCTGGCGAAGTTGCTGCCCGCTCCCGGCTGCGCGATCATTTGCCAGGCCGCGGGAATGGCGAATGCTCCCCCGACGACAAAAATACCGACAGTTGCCAGCAGCGCCCAACGCCGGCTCTGTCGAGTCAATCGCGTATAGAGAAGCACCGCCTGCACCGGCACGATGAGTACACTGTAGTAGTGGGAGCCAAGCAAAACCGCAAGGGCAAGGAGGTATCCCACCAACCAGAGGTTTCGAGAACGCCGATCACCGGCCTCAGTCCAGCGCAGCAGGAGGTAAGTACTCAGGATAGCCAGGAATCCGACCTGTGCGTACATGCGGACTTCCTGCCCATACCACAAAAAGAAAGGGTTGATGGCGGCAAGCAGCGCAGCGAACGCGGGTGCGGCCGGTGGCACACACCCGCGCCGCGCCAGTCGCCGTGCCAACGCCCAGCAGATCGGCACAAACAGCGTCGCCGCCGCGACAGAAGCGAAGCGCAGTGCGAACTCGCTTTTGCCCAGCAGGCGCACAGCCAGCGCCCAGGAGAGCGAAAAATGCAAAGGGGTGTTGGTCGATCGTCTGGATGGTTTGAACGCCATCGCTGATGGGAATGACATTATGAAAAATGCCATCCCACGATGACTCAACACGCTGCAAGCTGAAGCTCTCGTCCAGCCAGAGGTTCTTGGCGTCGAGCCGCCACACCAGCCGGGTAAAGGCCAGAAGGATGAGGAACAGCAAGCAGCCAACGCGTCCATCGCCGCGCTGTGCGAGGTGAAGGAGTCTTGGTAGTCATCACACGCGATTATGCACGGAAACTTGAACGGATGCAAGTGTCGGCAGATACTGATTCGCCGTTAGGATCGCTGCCCAGAGCGGTCACCGCTTTCCGCCAGGGCGCGCGCATACACGCTACAAAGCCGCTGCACATGTTGCGCCATGTCGAGCGGCGCGCGCACTCCGGCGCGCAGGCGTTCCAGGAGTGAAGGCTCATCTGCCAAACGCTGGCATGCCGCCGCCCAGGCCCCTACGTCGCCCGGCGGGATCAGCAGACCATTGACATCATCGCGCACGACCTCAGCCAGGGCGCCCAGACGCGTGGCAATCACCGGAACGCCAGCGGCGAAGGCCTCGTGTGCGATCAGAGAGAACGCCTCATACCAAAGCGAAGGCACAGCAAGCACGTCAACTTCCGCCAGGCAAGCCCAAACCTGCGCACGCGATAACCCACCCAGAAAGCGCACGCGTGGCCCCGCCTGTGCCCGGAGTTGCTGCGCGTACGCGGGATCGAACGTCTCACTCCCTGCCACCCACAGCTCAGCCGGACCCGCCAACCGCTCGAAGGCTTCGACTACAACATGCACCCCTTTCTGCCAGGCGAGACCGCCGATGCACGCAACCCGCAACGGTCGGCCTGGCCGTGTGCGCAACATGGGTAGGTCCGGTCGCTCGATGCCGTGAGGCAGCACCTCAGTTTTCGCGCCAGGAAGGCCGTGCGCTACGTGCCAGGTTTGTACGAACGAGGTCGGCGCGATCAAACGCGTCTGCTTGGGTGAGGGCCTGGCGTTGCAGCCGTGCCCTTGCCGCCAGCAGGGGTGCCAGGGCCGGCGCGGCCGGCCACAGCCCGCCGATCCCGGCGCGCGCCAGCACACAGCGGCCGCAGTTCAGCCACAGGCGTGGGCCGGCGCAAATCCGCTGGCCGTAGTTGGTAAGGAGTTGCGCATTGGCACAGATCCACCAGTAATCGTGAAGCGTGACGATATAGGGAATGTTACGCTGCCGAAGCAGGCGTAAAAGCTGTGCGGGGAGGCCCATGAGGTGCTGGACGTGAACCAGATCGGGGCGGAAATCGTCAACTGCACGCTCGAACGCCTGCTCAATGGGCCGGTCGCCGAAGATCGCCAGATAGCGTCCGCGCGGATTCACATTGCCCGCCCAGGCCGCCCAGACCGACACATCGTGTTCGACACGCTGCGTCACCCCCACCCCAACGACACTGCGGCGATAGAAGACGCCAGCCGGGTGTCCTGCTTGGACCAGAGCGTTCGCGACGGCCTGGGTGTACAGTTCCGTGCCGCCGACATACTCCGGCAGATACTGGTGCACCAGGTGAAACACACGCACCGACCTACCTCCCGCTCCCGGTCAACCGGGCGTAGAGATCGCTCACCGGCGCATACTTCTGTGCCCAGGTGTGCGAACGACACACCTTCGCCTCACCGCGCGCGCCAAACTCTGCCCGTGTTGCCGGGGCATCCTGGAGGTGGCCTAATGCTTGCGCCAAAGATGATATATCACCAAACGGAATTAGCAATCCATCCTCACCATCGGTAATCACGTCGCTGACGCCCCATGTGCGCGCCGCTACCACGGGTAGCCGATAGAGCCACGCCTCCAGGTAGACGATTCCAAAAGAATCGGTGCGCGAAGGCATCGCGAAGACATCGGCAGCCGCCATCATGTCTCGCTTCTCGGCCTCTTCAATCGATCCGAGCAGGCGGATGCGTGTCCGGTCGGCTGGGGGCAGGGTCTTCAGATATCCCTGAAAGGGCGCGGTCACTGCGCCAGCGAGGACCAGCTCAACCGACCGGCCCGCGCGCCACAACTGACGTACGGCCTCGACCAAGTGTACCGTCCCCTTGTCGTAGGAGAGCGCCGACAGCGAGACGACGAGAAAGCCATCAAGATTGTGGGCACGGCGGAACCGGACGCCATCACCCCCCAGCACTTTGCTCGGGTCAACACCGGGGCCGGCCACGATGAGACGCTCCAGTGCGACACCGCGGCCGGCGTAGAAATCGCGCTCCGCCGGCGTCTGCAGCACGGCGGCATCGGCAGCTTGCACCAGCGCAACCTGATGGCGCATGGTATAAAAGCGGCTCAGTGCGTCCATGCCTGGTTGCGCGCCGGCGCCCAGGTGGGTGAGGGGGTAGGCCACAAACGGGATATTGCGGCGGTGCGCAAAGCGCCATCCCGCTTCAAGCAGTGGCTCGAAGCAAATGGTCATGCCTGCCGCTAGATCAAAAACCTCGTCAGTGGTGGCGAGCCAGCGCCACAAATCGGGCACACGCGGGGTAAGCCGAGCCACGTGGAAAAGCACACCGTTGGGTATCGGACGTGCCGCTGACAGCAGCCACAGCAACCTCCGCACACCGGAATAGGCCAGCGGCGCAACCGGCAGGTGGCGAACCGGGAAACGGAGGATGCGCACACCCGCATGCCTAGCCTCTCGGCTCGCGATGCGCTGGCGCCGGGGATCCCAGAAGAGCTCGAAATCCAGCGCGTCGGTTGTGGCGACCGTGACTTGATGACCCTCGGCGGCCAGCCGCGCGGAAAGCTCGCCCAGGTGGCTTTCCGCCCCGCCCCGGGCCGGCCAGTATCGCTGTATAAGATGCAGGATGCGCATGGAGACTCGGCTGCGGTGGATGTCGATCGTGCGCGGAAGTATAGCATGACGCGCGCGCAGCGGGACAAGGCGAGACGCTCTTCCTCAGGAGAAGGCGGCGTTAGCTACCCAGGGCTCCACACAAAGAAAAACTCGACAAGGCTATCGGATGGTTAGCGGGAGTTGGACGGTATGCAGATGGTCAACGATGCGAAGCTGCACCGGAATAGTTAACGGGCTGTTAGCTGTTGCAGCAGCGCTGATCGTAAGAGTGGCTTGATGCGTGCCAAGCGGTAAGCCACGCGGGTCAGCAGTGATCACGATCTCGCCAGGCGTCGAGGCGGTCGGCAGATCGAGCTTCAGCCAGAGTTGATTGACAGACGTGCGCCATATCACCGGACCGGGTGTGCTGTCCAACTTTACCACAAACTTAACCGGTTTGGACGGCGTAGTGAAGGCTGCAAGCGCAGATGGCTTGGTGATGAGGACGTTGACCACGCGCGAATCGGCAATGCTCAGGTCTACGGCCGTGCCATCGGCCCAGACAGGAGCCGCCTGCGGCATCGTCGCGTATGTACTACCACCGAGGTGGATCCCGCCGAATTTGTCCAGCATGAAGTAACCGTTGCCGTCCTCGGTCAATTCGAAATCACGTGCCCAGTCTTCTCCGATATGGGGCGCGTAGTGTGAGGCAAGATTGGGTGCTGAACCGCCGTTATGCACGAAACCGTAGCGATCCAGGATATAGTAACCCTCACCATTCTTGGTGAGCTTGATCTTCAGAGCGCTATCGGCGGCAAATACCGATGCCGACGGGCTCAAAGGTTTCGCTGTGCCGCCGGTATACACCTGGCCGTTACTATCCAACACGTAGACACCTTTGTAGTCGGGCGTCAGCGCAAAGGAGCGGACGCGCGCATCTTCAAAGGTCGGCGGCAGCGGGTAGATCTCCATGTAACCACCACCACTCCGCAGCTCTCCATTGGCATTCATGATATAGTAGCCCTGACGATCGGAGCCCAGCGCCAGCTCAACCGCAGGGGGTGCCACTACAACGCTACCGACATCAAATGCCTGCACTGCCCAAGTGATATAACCGGTCCTATCCAAAAGATAGTAGCCCATCTGATCAGCGGTCAACTCGATGTTGCAGGCGCGTTCCCAGAACGTGTAGCCGGCCGGCGGCTGAATCGGCGCCGCCAGTCCGCCAGCATAAACCCCGCCGCCCCGCGCTGCAGAGGTTGCGCGTAGCACATAATACGCAGGGACATTACCTACCTTGATCGATAACGCGATGACACTCCCAAAGGCGATGCCGTCCTGCATCATGCGCCACTGGACTGTATAAAAACCAGACGCGGCTGGCGCGACTAGCGTGAACGCAAGTGTGGCCTCGTCGCCGGGTTCAAGAAAACTCCTGGGCGGCAGCTCCACGCGAGCGGGGATAGAGTAACCATTACTTGATCCAACAAGATAATGGGTCGAAGTTGACCAGGGGCTAAGCCCAGTATTCCGCACCACAATCTGGGCACTCAAAGACTGACCAGGCAACATATGATCCGGAATATTGTGACGCACGACCACCGCGTCATTTTTCGGGACCGCGGCCGCGTTGCTCAGCCGATCTGAGGTTCGCTTGAACATCGGCCAGTCTTTCGGGGCATCGCTGGCTGTAGAATTGGGGAGCTTCCAGATGTAGACCAGCGCGTTGCCGCCGGCAGCATTGGCGCCATTTCCACCGCCGGCGATCAATTCCAGCTTGCCGTCGGCATCTACGTCGGCGACCACCGGTGTGGCATCGAGCGTCCAATCCACCCAGTAGGTTGGCTTGCGCTGCGGGTTGCCGGCCGCGCCATCCCAGGTGAGCTGATTGCCTTTCGCACCCAGGACGATGACTTCCCACCCGCTGTTGATGAAGAGCTCCGGCTTACCATCGGGATTAACCGCGCCATCCATGTTGGCTACGACAGCTGAGTATTGGCGATAATTCACACCGCTGGAGATCGTTGGAGTTACAGGCCAGCCAGGCAAAGGGGTCCCATCGAAACGCCATGCGTAGAATTGGCCATCCCCACTACCAACGGTCACTTCCCATCGGCCATCGCGGTCCAAATCCGCGATGGCTGGTGATCCCATAACATGACCACCCGTCCCCACCGGCCATCCGGGCAGGTAACTGCCATGACGGTCAATGGCATGAACCTGGTAGCTTTCGGGTCCCCAATCGAAATAGGAGCCGTTGCCGATCACGATATCGAGATAGCCATCGCGGTCCAGATCGACGAGCGCCGGTGTGGACTCTAGGTTATGTCTGACATACTTGGGAAACCCCGCTGCGACAGTGCCATCATTTCGAAAAACATAGATCGCGCCACCGTCAATAGAACCATAGTAAGGATCCGCATGCGCGTCGACACCGATCACGACCTCCATAAGGCCATCGCGGTCCAAATCGCCTATCGCTGGCGAAGACCACACCGTGTCAAACACGTGGCGCGGCCACCCTTTGACCCAGGAGCCGTCGTAATGCCAGGCGTAGATACGATGATCGAAAGCCCCTGCAATGATCTCCTTCTTCCCGTCCCCGTCGAGATCAGCGACGGCCGGCGCATTGGCAATCCCTTCGGTATACGCAGCATCATATTTGTCGAATGTTAATTGCGGCCAACCTGGTAACAACTTACCATCGTGAGATAGGACAACCATACCGCCATTCTGCCGTTCGCTTGGCACGGTTCCCACCGGAATCACGACCTCGTTCCAGCCGTCGCCGTCCAGATCCGTGATGGCTGGCGCCTGACGGATAGTTGTGCCACTAGGCGTTAATACCTTAGCATTTAGAGCTTCGGCCGTATCGAATGCCCACAAGATCGTGCATTTTGACTTATCGACTTTGAGGGCGTAGACCCAACCATCGCTGGTACCGACCACGATTTCCTGATAAGCGTCATGATCCAGATCGCCCACAGCAGGCGATGCAAACTGGATTCTAAAGGCAGGCAATTGGCACTTAGCTTGATAAGGCGCCTTAAGCATCCCGCCCAGCGACGCAGCGGCCACGCTCTCCGCTTCCGCGGGCAGCCGCACGGTACCTGCGCCGGAGTCCGCTGAGGCTGACTGCGCACCCACCGCCACCGCAAGGATGCCCCAGACCAGAAGAACCACCACCTGCACGCGAATCAAACGGCGCGCCCGCGTAAACCACAGACACGCGACCAGTGGCGCCTCACTCGGCGCTTCACACCCAAACCGTGATCTCACTAGATCCACACGTAGCCTTGTTGACTTGTGCTGTGAATGCTAACGTATCATTCACACATGGTTGCATCTTATCAGAACGATACAGAGGAAACCATACCATAAGTTTTGCAATTTCAATATGACCTATATCACATTTTTTTTGGGGGGGGGGACATTTACACCCCGGCAACAGGGCAGTTCAACCGTACTGTTGTACCAGATTCTATGGGCTAAGAAGGATAGGTCACCGGGGATGTCAGACAGTGTAGGGGGCAGGGGAGTGGCCACCGAACGTTGGTGATCCAAGTATTGGGTCCAGATTAAAACTTAATTGCCGTGCTTACAGCAGCCCCTCAGTCCGGCTGCTCTGCGTTCACAAGGGCAGCAATCCGGTTCAGCCAGCCGACGAACCGTTGTTCCACGATTTCCCATGCGTAGTTTTGCTGTACGTAGACCTGTCCTTGCCAGCCCAGGCGGCTGCACAATTCAGGTTTGGCCAGCAATATGCTTAGCGCCGCGGCAAACTCGTCGTAGCTATAATAGTACAATCCCCCATTGCTGCGTCGACAATGCCCGCGCGCTACAGCACAGCGACCGTTCACCAGAACTGGCACTCTCAACGCCATGGACTCCAACACCACCAGAGACAAACTCTCGAAGACCGAGGGCAAGATCAATGCGCGGGCGCGGGCCATCCAGGGATAGGGATCCTCACGCAGAAAACCTAGCGGCACGATGTCAGGATGCTCCGGGATAGGCATCGTAGATTTACCAATCAGTACCAGCTTGACGCGTGGAGCCAGTCTCGCGTTTATAACGCAAAAAATACTCGAAAAGTTGATCGCAGCCCTTGCTGGGGTCAATACGTCCGACGAAGATCACGTACTCATCTTCTGGCCCTATCCGTCCTTCGTCTCGGAATACATCGGCAGAGCGGGAGGCTGCAATCGCAGCCAATTGGGTTGCCTCGATCCCACTTCCCAGCACCTGACCGGGTATGTACTCGTTCTTGAAGATCCGCTGAATCAGCGCCTGCTCTTCCGGGGTTTCGTAAACGAAAGCGCGCGGCAGATGAAAGAGGGGGCGAAAGATGCTGAAGCGAATCCAGGGATCATCGTGAGCTGTCGCGAGCAACAGGCTTTTCTGCGGCACGATCTGCAGTCCGAGAAAAGTCGAGGCGTAAAGATAGGTCGTGAAGAAAAAGAGGTCGTATTGATTCTGACGCGCTTCGAGGTAACTCAGCAGATCGCTTGAGATGGGGCCCTGCAGCTCCATCCAGTGCATTTCGTCGAAGTAGGTCCGGCGCCGGCCCATGATTTCCCGCGTGAAACGATTAAACTCCGACACGTTCCGCTCGCGATCCACCGGGAATCTGCGTACTGGGACACCATTTATCGTCTCACGGCCTGCGGGATAGACATTGCGCCAGGTGTAATGATCCTCAGCGCAGGTTGTCAGCACCTCCACCTGCATGTGTTTGGACAGCCGTTCGGCCAACTGCCGGCACTGCGCTTCCGCACCGCCGTTGATGTTCAGGCCATAGCGCTGCACCACGAAAGCCAAACGCATCACGGGGCTCCCGCTATCCAGGGTCGACGGCGCGTAGTGTCGAACGCCGTGGCCCAATCGTGCAGAACGTTTCGCAGCGCTTCCAGCAGCGTCGCGTCGGTAAACCACTCGGAACGGCGCAGGGCGTTAGTCTGCAAGCGAGCGTATGTTTCGGCATCGTTCCAGGTATCGGCAATCAGTTTGCCCGCGCTGACTGGGTCGCTCTTATCGATCACTACGCCGGCATCCCCGACGTTCTCCGGCATCGGTACGGCCCCGGCATTGATTACCGGCAGACTGAAAAACATCGCCTCGCCGGAAGGAACGCAACAATTCTCCCAGTCCGACAGGCTGATCAGGAACTTGGCGTGACGGTACAGCGTGGTCAATGCGGCCCGGTCGCTGATCTTGCCTGTCATTTGCACACGATTCTCGATACCCAGTTTTCGGATCTCATCGCGGGCGCGTTGGGCGTAAGGTGGGAGCGTGTCGGTGCCCCCGACCAGAAAAAGGACAGCCTCCGGCCGATGCTTCAGCACCTCAGCAAAAACGCGCACGATACTCAGGATATCCTTCTGCGGCACGATGCGACCCACGAACAGGATGTATTCCAGTTGCCGTGCCATGTCCGCCAATTCCTCGTCTTCCTTCAGGCCAAAAAAGGCGGTATCGACAGGCAGGCGCACTTTCGAGAAACGCGTGTAACCCGCGGGCTGGAGATCCCACAAGCCATTGTCTGCGTGATAAATGCACCAGTCGAAGACACGACTGTACGCCGGCAGCGCCTTGATCGCTTTATCGCACAAGGCAGCCAGACGCGGATCATCCTGCATCAGATGCACCGGGGTGACTCCGTGGTAATCCATCACCTTGAAATCGGTGCTATGATCCAGTACGGCGAAATTATCACTCCAGATAGAATAGTGGAACCAGAGGATATCGTTGCCGGTAGGTCGATAAGCGGCTGTAGGCCGCGCGGTGTGGCGGTAGGCCGGATCAATGTGATCGGCATACAAACGCACATCGACGCCCAATTGGGCAAAGGCACGCCGCAGACTGATCATATAGTTACCGATGGCATCTCCGGTCGTCAGCACCGGGGTCATCATGTGAATGCGCATGGTTAGGACTTCTCCTGCGAGGCTTGAGGTACGGTTTCAGTCGCCGGCGCCTGCATCAGCCGCTCCAGCTCCGCGAACGCGCCGTTCCAGGCGTTCAACTCGATCCGGTGTCTGATCCAGGTCAATTCCCCGCACGATCCCGTTGAGCACCTGAACCACATGAGAGTTGAATCTGGTCTGAGTGTCAACTGCGCGATCCACGTAGAACACCACCAGCGAGTGGAGTTGTAGGCGCAAACGTTGCCACAGCCCCCCGATCAGTGGAATGGAGGACTGTGTCAGATAGGGCGTCACATGGCCCTTGTCAAATTCCTGGTTAGCCTCGTAGAGTTCATCGTAAACCTCGCGGTCCAGAAGAATGGACAACGGTCTCTCGACGGACACGGCAGCCTGAGTGCCATGCGTCTGCGCCAAATGCTGGCGGATCTGACGCATGATGCTTTCGATATCTACCTGATTCTCATCGAACGCAATTGCATCCACGATGTCTGGCTTCATATTGTTTAATCCTCGGCAAACAGAGCCTTATAGCGCTCCACGATGATGTCCCAGCGATAGTTCTCAAGTACGTATTTGCGGCCATTTTGACCCAGGGCGATCCGCAGGCTGGGTCGGTCCAGCAGCACATCCAGACAGGCCTCGAATTCCACATAGTTTGTGAAATATAGCCCGCCGTTGCTTCGCACGCAATGCTCACGCGTCACGGCGCAGTCACCATGCACGAGCGACGGTGTGTTGGCAACCCAAGCCTCCATCATGACCAACGAAAAACTCTCCTGAAGTGAAGGCTGACACAGTACGGTCGAGGCAGCATAAGCGTCGTATTTATCTTGGAGCGGCACAAACCCCAGGTCTAGAATCCCCTCATCTGGATGAACGGCGGTCGGGAGAGCGCCCCCGCCAATCAACACCAGCTTGTAGTCAGGGCCGCGGTCCGGCTCCCCCGGATTGAATCGCCGAGTACGGTAGCGTCGGAAATAGCTGATCAACAAGTCGACATTCTTGCCCTGGTCTTTGCGTCCCGCATACAGGATGAAGGGGTCGTCGATGCGATATTTCTGCCGAAAGGCTGCACCATCGGCGGCAAAATCGGTGTCGACCCCCTCACCCAACAGCACCGGCGCATCCTCGGCCAGATCGAAGAGCGAGCGGGCCAAGGCAAGCTCGGCCGGAGAATGAAGAATCAACTTCCGCGCCTGCGCAAACATCTGCCGAAAAACGTCAAGGCGAGCATAAGCCTCATCGTGGAGGCAGGGAATCAGGTATGCACGTTGCCCACAAGCGGCAACTCCCCAGTAGGTCGTGCCGAACATATAGGGGATGAAACAGAACCGGTAGGCGCCCTCTTGGCTCGCGATATATTCAGTCAACTCTGGGCTGCAGATATTCTCCCGGACGTAAGTTTCCTCCTCATCCGGTGTGATTCGCTGGCCGTGCATCAGCTTCCAGTTCACCGCATCGAAGGCAGCGCGATCGCGGCGACGCACAGGAAAGCGTCGCACCAGGACACCGTTCTCGACCTTCTCCCCAGGACGATGATAGTTCTGACCCCAGTCGGATGAAAAATCCCGCGCACAGGTGGTCAGCACTTCTACCGGCAACCCTGCCCGGCAAAGATGTTCAGCCGTCCGGCGCGCCCTCCGCCTCAGCCCCCCCACCGATGTCTGCCCCATACCAGGGAATGACGAACGCTATCTTCATTTCAGATGAGCCGTTCCTCAGTCCACCTGATGACTTGAATTCGCGGTTAACTCCGTCAATTGCTCCACCTGGGTCCGCAACGTTGCAACCTCCGCTCGCAACATGGTGATTTCAGTTCGGGAATCAGCACGCCCGCCCTGATCCAGATCACCCACGAGCACCGAAAGGGCAGCCAAAACCTCCCGATTGAACACACCCTGCAAGCCGGCCAGCCGGTTCACGTAAAACACGACCAAGGCATGCGCCTGCCAGCGCACCTTCTGCCACAAGCCGCCGATCAGCGGCAAGTGCGGCGGTGTCAGCGCCGGCTGGATTTGGATCGAATCCATCACCACACCGGCTTCATCGAGCGAATCATAGACCGTTGCTGAGAAGCGGTCGCCATGGCTTGACGCGACGGCGCTGACCGCGGGGGCGCCCTGCCGGGCGTCCAAATGACGCTGGATCTGTTCCAAAAGTTGTTCAACCGGCACGTCAGCCATCGCCTCTCCTTACCGCCGCAACACTCGTCGCATCACACCGCGACCTTTGTCAGTCGGCCGGTGGATCGAGCCACGATTTCTTCGACGAATTCCAGATATTTCTGCGCCGCCACCGCCAGGCTGTGCTCCCGCTGCGCGTACGCGGCCGCCCGCTGCCCGATTGCGTGGCGAAGGGTCGGGTTCTCCGCGAGACGCCGCATGGCCTGATACAGCGCCTCGCCGTCATTCGGCGCGACTTTGACGCAGGCATCGTCGGGCAGCTCAGCGTACCAACCGTGATCGGAGACGATCACCGGTCGTCCGGCCGCCAGCCCGCGCAAGGCTGTCGCTGAGGTTTCGCCCACCGTCGGATAGCGCAGGTTGATCAATACGTCAGCAGCGGCGATCCACGAGACAAAATGCTGCAGGTCCGCCAGATAACCAGTGGAGATCACTGCATCATCGAGATCGCGCTGCTGAAGCCAGGCCTGGAGGTCCAGATCCTGCTTCAGTTCGTCGCCGACCACCACGTAGCGCGCCTGCGGGAAATCAGCGCGCAACCGGGCGAAGGCTTCCAACGCCACTGTGACCTGTTTGATCGAGATCACCTGCCCGGCGCTGACAAAGACGAGCGCATCTTCGGGACAACCCAACTCCTGGCGCGACCGCAGCGACTCCGGTCTCCGTGCAAATCGGCGCCGGGATCACTGCAACAGGCAAACTGGGCCGTACGGCGCGGATTGCACGTTCCACATAATGGCTGTGAACAATCACCCCCAGGCTGTGATCCAGCACCCGCTCGTTCAAGGGCACGGTGTAAAGCGGATGTTCCGCCTCGCCTTGTCGAATCCGATAGGCCAGGTCGACACCCGCTGTCCCAAGCGCATATCCCATCTCGCGAACATAGCCGGCAAAGTCGCCCTGGGAGACCGTACGGGTCGCCATGAAGTGATGCAGCCCATGATCGTGCAGTACTGTGATGCCGGGATAGCGCAGGAGCACGCGGTACAGCGCCTCGTGATACATGCTATCCCCCATGTGATAGAGGGCGATGTCGTACTGCCAGTGTGCGGAAGGATAGTCCGAAATGGGACGCACCTCAAATGTGGGCGCGCAACGCGTCAGTTACCTGATCGGGATCGGACGCAAAGAGCGTCACCTGGGCCGATTGCGCCAGGTAGGGCAGCAGTTCCTCGCTGTAACCGGCGATACCGCTGCGTTCAGGCGGTAGTGGGCTGAAATAGGCAAGCCGCCACGGCGTCGATCTCAAGCCATCCCTCACAAACATCCTTGACTCGGTAACCCGCCGATTATTGACCTCTGCTGACTTCTGCCAGCGGAATCAGCCACTTCTCGGCCGACAGCGCGGTGGGCTTATGATCGTAGGCGTGCTCCAGAATCGTCACAGCAACGCCATAATCGGTGGGTGATCCGGGTGCTGGGCTTGCCAGCGGCCATGACGGTCCGCCCGGCATGCCGATCCAATAGACCGTCCGCCCGGCGTCCTGCCAGTCCCGAACTGTCTCTGCAAAGCGCACGCGATCGAGGGCATCGGAACTGCGCAACGTAAAGACGTCATGCCCATACAAGAAGCGTAACGGTGTTCCCAGCAAATCGCCGGCGCCAATCGGGGCTGAGTCACCAAAAATCAACACGGAGTGCGGAAGTACTACCGCATTGAAACGCTGCCAATTGGTCGATCATGCCCGAGGAGTCAATCTGACTCACGAACCCACGGGCGGACAGCAATATACCTGAGAACCAAACCAATGTCAACCCGATACTGACGAACCAGCGCACCTTGCCTCGCAGATTGACATAGAGCCAGTTGATCAGATACGCGGCCATAATGACAAAGAATGGCAGCACCACCGGCACATAGCGGCGCATAGCGTAAATCTGATGCGGGTTCGCCTGGATGCGCCACAGATAGAGCAACGAAAAGAAGAAACCTGTGCCAAGCAAGAACACCGTGCGCCGATTAAGATCCTTGACGAGCATCCAGCACATCCCGGCCACGCCTAACGCCACGCCGGCCGGACCAAGATACCAGCCCAAACGCACCAGGTTCTCACGATCCAGGTTAGGAATTTCGCCGCCACCGTACCAGTAGGCCCCGGTCTTGACTGCGCCCAGGTGTGGGCGCACGAAATAGCCGTAGATCGCGAGAGCAACTACGAAGATGACCATCCCTGCGGTCCACACCGACCGCCTGGCGGTCACCCAGGCAACCACGTGCGCGCGCAGTTGCGGCCGCAAACTGAGGATGACCAGCGTCAGGCCGGCAATTCCCACGAGCGCGAGAGGAATCAGCAGCGACCGGGAAATCAGCCCGCGGCTGTAACGGAATATGCTGAAGAAATAAGGACTGCTCAGAAAAGCGCCGTGGATGAGCGAATGCGCGGCCAAAAAGAGAAACGGTCCGAAGAACCAGACGTCCTGCCGACGCCAGTCATGCGTCCACGACAGCCAGATGGCGAGCAGCACCGGCAGGAGCAGCAGGAAGTAGGTGTCGATGCGCGTCAAAAACACCTGCCCCAGCGCGGCGCCAGCGAGCGCGGCCCAGAGTCCGCGCGGCTCCTGCTTATCCATCCACGCGATCAACGCCCAGACCCCGGTCCATAACAAATATTGCGTCAGCATCTCGGTGGTGGGATAGCGGGCAAACCAAACTTGCAGCGCGGTGACTGCTAGGGCCGTCAAGGCCAAGAACCCTGTCCGCCAGCCCCAGAGCCGGCGCGTCGCAAAGTAGACCGCTAACGCGCCGAGTAAACCCCACAGCGGCGTCAGCAGCAGTTCAGCTCGCAGACCGCCCAGCGCGTACGCCACAGCCTGCCAGACCGGGTGCAAGTGATAGAACTGCGGGATGATCAACCCTGCCGGCGTCTCCGGCACGTAGAAGGCGGGCATCAGGTAGTACGGCGTCAGCTCGCCGGGCGGCAAGGGACGCAGAAGCGCGGGATAGAGGACCGGGTCTAACGCGGCCAGAGTCTGATCATGGATCAGAATACTGCCGGTACGGGCGATGTTCGCGCCCAGGTTGACGTACACGCCCGCATCCGCGCCGCCTGTGATAAACTCGTGCGGCCGAAAGTAGAGTCCAGCGGCGACGAGCGCCCACACCCCCAGCGCCACAATCTCCCACCGGTTGACCTGCCGTGCGGCATCTGGGTCGGGGCTGCGGTGCACGGCGCGCACGCCACAGCCAGCCGCCCAGGAGAAGCACAATCGCCACCCAAAACACTCCCAAGGCTGCGAGTGAAAAGTAGCCAAGCTCAGCCAGAAGCAGCGCCAGCCAGCCAAGCATGAGAATGCCCAGGGCCAGCGCGGCGAAGAGAAACTCCAGCGGATCAGTCCGAAAGCGTTTACCCCAGAGAGAGACTGCGAGCGCACCGGGGAGGAGGGCCGTTGCCAGGATCCCCAGGATGGTGAGCAGCTCGCGCAACATCATACGGGGCGTTCCTCGGTTTGTCGCAGGTCAGTGGCATCCAGGCGAGCGGCGTGTGCGTCCAAACCGTCGTAACAGGCGGTTCATCTGCACGACCAGCAACCTGAGTTCCGCCAAATCACGCACGAACTCCGACTGCTCACGATCCTGGACAATCAACCAGGCGTCATGGTCATGAATCCTGGCCTGCAACTCGTCCAGCCGGATGGCTTTCGCGCCCAACCGGCGCTCCAGATCACGCAGTTGCGCTGCCTGGTCACGCAGCTCCGCATCCTGGGCGGCGATCGCTGCGACAACCAGCTCGTTGAACTCGTTTTGCTGTTGCAGCAACGGTCGTACGTACCATTGGGTGGCGATGCTGTTCCAGGCCGCGCGAAACCGCGCGATCAATGGCCCGACGACGGGCATCCGAGAGGCAAATGGCCGCTCTCGGAGCTGCTGCTTTGACTGCAACCGACCGATGATGGATGGGAGGTTTTCGGATGTGTCGTTCATCTTGCGCCCGGCCTCAGGTATCGATACCGCCGCCAGCGCAGACTGAGCGGCCGCCAGCAGTTCCTCTAGCTGGCCCACCAACACCACTTGCGCCTCAGCAGTAAGCGGCTGCATTTCGCCGCGACCATCGCGCATCCGCGCCTGCCAGATCTCAGGGAGCGCGTCGATAGTAGCCTCGTAGACCGCGGCAGCCGCCTGACGCTCGACGAAACCGCAGCGCGCCAGCCATGCCCGCTCGGCGGGCAGCGTTGCGTTCAAGATTTGAGCGGAAGCCAAGTGCTTCAGGATAAAACGCCAGCGCCCGCGCGAAAACTGCTCCAGATAGGCCGGACTTCCTTTGATCGTTGTCGCGGATTCAAGATGTATGAGCCATGCCGCCGGGATGTAGACCACGCGGTAACCGGCGCGCCTGGCGCGCTGACACAGATCAACATCCTCGTAGTACAGGAAGTAGCCTTCGTCGAAAAGTCCGACTTGCTCCAAAACGGTTCGCCGCACCGCCAAAGCGGCCCCGATCACATAATCCACATCGCGGCTGACGTCATGCTGACCCAGATCTTCGTCGTCCAATCCATAATGACCGGGCCAAGCCTGGGGTAACGTAATGAACCCACCCGCATGCTGAATCGTGCGACCACCGGGATAATACATCTTGCATCCGGCGATGCCGATCGCTGGATCCGCCATCATCGGCGCGATCAGATGCGTCAACCAGTCCGGCGGCACAGTGATGTCGGTATTCAGGATCACTGCCACATCCGCCCGACACGTACGCAAAGCCAAATTGGCGCCGCCGCCATACCCCAAATTGTGCGAGCTGCGGATCAGCTCGACCTGTGGGAAGCGTTCGCGCACGAAGTCCGGCGAGGCATCCATAGAAGCATTGTCTACCACCGCCACGGAGAAAGCTGGATAGTCAAGCGCGAACAACGAGGTCAGGCAACCCTCAAGGTATGCGCGGCCGTTCCAGTTGACTACAATCAACAAGACCCGCGGCAGCGTGCTCATGCTGGGTGATGCTCCCAGCGACATGGCAATTGCACCAGCCCCTCCGGCGGACGCAAATCTGGCGGTGCGAGAATCCGAAACGAGTACATGCGATGATGGTGATCGAACGGGTGGACCGAATTCCGGTCATAGATCGCTGCGGTAAACTCATAGTTTCCAGGCTTGAAGGGGAGATCTATGATATAGTTGATCTCCCCCTGACCCTCGATCGCCTCGATTTCGCAACCGCTATCCGCCGAGTTTGGCCCGACCAGGTTGTCGCCGTCCTCGTTGTAGATCGCGACACCGAACGTGGGGTTGGGGATACGCTCGTAGGCCATGTAGCGGATGCATGCTCGAAGCTGCTCGCCCCAGAGGAAGCTCTTCTTCGGCATATCGTTTCCGTTGTAGAACGCGACCTCGGTGATTTGCGCTTCCTGCGACCCCCAACGCTGACCATATTGGCTGGGGGGGAGGCGGCGTATATGCGCCGCGTCCTGCGCCGACACCTGCTGGACATGCGTAAGATAAGCGCCGATGACGCTATCCGTCTCCCCGATGGCCACCAACCCGGCATCTTTGAGCCACAGCGCTCGATGGCACATTTTCCGCACGACATCCAAACCGTGAGAAACCAGCAAAATCGAAGTCCCACCCCGCTGCAATTGATGGATGCGATCGAGGCATTTCTGCTGGAAGGCCATATCGCCTACCGAGAGAACTTCATCTACCAGCAGGATTTCGGGGTCTGTATGCACGGCGACGGCGAAGCCCAACCGCACATACATGCCGGATGAGTAGTGTTTAACTGGCACATCGATGAACTGATCGATGTCGGCAAAGGCGATGATCGCATCCATATTCCGCTGGATGTCCGGCCGACGCAGCCCCAGGATTGAGCCATTCAGATAGATGTTCTCTCGCCCGGTCAGATCGGGATGGAAACCGGCGCCAAGTTCAAGCAAGGCGCCCACGCGGCCACCCACCCAAATCTGGCCGGAAGTCGGCTCGAGGATCTGGGCGATCAGTTTGAGGATCGTGCTCTTGCCTGCGCCATTCGGGCCGATGAGCCCCACGGTTTCACCTTGATCGATCGTGAAACTGACGTCCTGCAAGGCCCAAAACGTCTCAGAGGGCGAGTGTCTGCGTTGAAACAAGTGGATAAGCTGTTCTTGGAAGGAACGCGGCCGCTCGTGGTGCAGGGAGAATTTTTTAGAAACCTGTTCAAAGCGGATGATTGTGCTCATTGACCGTGTCTTAACTCTTGCACTTTGCTACGAGCAGGCTGCCCGCTGTGGCTGAATTGCTGCGCTGAATTATAACAGCAACCCAAGCAGTCCGCGAATCTAGCGGTAGCAAAGCGAGAGGTCGCCGCGGCCGGACGCGCCGGTCGGTGCGGTGACCTGGTACACCTGTGGATCTTGCGGCGTCGCACGAAGCGAAAAATGCCGCTGGAGCAGCGCCAGGGAATCCCAGAATGGCGGCGTTTTATCTTCAACATAGTACACCGGCCGCCCAGCATCCAGCAGTCTTTCGATCATTGCAACCAGGCAAGGCTCCAAAACTTCCAGCCGGTAGCGTTGGGCCTTGATATCCACCGGCGGGATGCGGCGGTAGTTCAAAACCGACCGGTTGCCGTAGTAACTGATCAGATCGTTGTAGACATAGGACAGGAATACCGCGTTCTGGGGTGTAGCCTCGGTCAGCGCAACAACTTGCTGAATCTGTGTTTGGGTATCCCGCGCTCGGCGCTCAACTTCAGCCACCGTGGGCCGGAACAGCAAGCCGCTCAGGATCACCACTGTGACGGACACCAGGATCCCGGCTCGTTTCCATGCGCCCAAATACACCCGCACGCGCGCAAGCCCCGCGGCGGCCGCGAGACAGAGCATCGGCACAGCAGGCAGCAGGAATCGGGCGTTGATGCCCGTCGGAGCAAAGGCATAGCACGCGTAGAGTGCCACTACTACCGCGACCGTGCCACCCAGAAGAACCGCGGAGGATCGCTTCATGGTCAACAGGCCCAGGATGCTCAACGGCAAGACAAGCGGGAGATCCCGCAAAAGGGTTTTGCACGCTGCGGCCAGGCTCCGCCCGCCGACCGGCGATGGGCCCAGCGCATAGGCGAGGGAAAAGGCAGGCCAGGGGTACCAGCCCGCCTGCGGGCTATAAGCCGTAGCCAAAAAGCCACCGTAGTAGGTTCGGTTGAAAAACAATACTCCGAGCAGCACAATCCCGAATGTGGCAAGAAAGCATAACTGGCGCCGTTTTGCGACGCCTGTTTCCCGTGCGACCATCACCCCATAAAGCGCCAGAGGAAGCACAAAGATCGCTGCGCTGTAACGAATCAAAACAGCATAGCCGAGCAACAGCCCCGCGCCAGCCGCCTTGCGTGCGCCGTGCCGACCACCGGATGACACGGCCGCAACGTACAGCGCCATTGCGATCAAAAGACATGCGGTCGCGGGCACATCGGACCAGAGATCGGTTGCAAAGGTAAAGTAAAGCGGGCTCAAACCGAGCAGCGCGGCCGCTATCAAACCGGCGCCAGCGCCGAAGAGGCGCTTTCCCAGCCAATAGGTGGTCAGGATACCGGCGAGCCCGGCGAGCGGCGTGACAAAATAGGGCGCGTTGGCGACACCGGTAAGCTTCTGTGCGAACGCCAGAAGCAGGGGAAATCCAGGGGGATAGTTGAGGTAAAGGTTCGTATCACTTGGATGCGCAATGTTAAACGCAAAGGGAGCGAAAAATGACCCGGCGAGGGCGTTGTTTGCATCTGGAAAGGACAGCCCGCCGCCCTGCGCCAAGTGCTGACCTGCATATAGGTAGCCCAGAGGGTCATAGCCATAAACAACCGTTTGCGTCCGCGTGAAATAGACCAGGCCCCCCAAAATCAATAAGACCACCAGCAGCACGAGGGACGTTCGGCTCGAATTCAAGATGCCCCCTGATCTACCAGTAATTCCACGGGATGATCCCGGCAACAGCCATAGGGGACGCGAACTTGCCTACACTTCCTCCCCAAACCGACCGCTGAAGCGCACAAAGAGCCAATAGCCCAGGGCCAGAATCGCCAGCGGATGTGACAGCAGTTCGGAGAAGGAAGTCCAAATCCGTGCGATAGCCCCAGTACAGCAGGTCGCGGTACGCGGCGATCAGGGAAGCCATCGGATTCAAGATATACATCAACCGATGAACATTCAGGGTAATGCCGAAGATCGTATAGCTGGTGGGCAGGTTCGTGATCGGGTAAACGACGGGCGTCAGGAAAAACCAGGCAAGCATCACGGTATCCATGATCATGATCGTGTCCCGATAGTAGACATTCGCCGTGGACAAAATGAACGCGATGCCCAGGATGAAACAGGTCTGAATCAGGATGACAATCGGCAACAGCCAGAGCCAGGGGCTGAACTTGGCCCCGAAGATGAAGAGAGCCGCGAACAACACCACCAACCCCAGCAGGAAGTTCACGAGATTGGCGAACACCGCGCTCATCGGCAGGGCCTCGCGGGGGAAATAGACCTTCTTGACGAGGTTGGCGTTGCCGACAATGCTATTGATGCTCGCCATAACGCCGGCGCTGAAAAAATTCCACGGCAGGAGCCCACACAGGAGGAAGAGGGGGTATTTATCCATCTGACTGCTGGGCATCATCACAGTGAAAACGAATGTAAAGACCAGCATCATGCCCAGCGGGTTGAGGAGGCTCCAGAGAAAACCAAGCGCGCTGCTTTTATACCGGGCCTTGAGCTCCCGGATGGTCAGATTGAGAATCAGCTCACGGTATTGCACCAGCTCGCGCAGGTGTCCCAACATCGATTTCCTGCGTTGGGACAGGTTGAGATCAGCAGAAACCACTTGCTCCAAAACATCACCCCGTTGCAATCACATATCTGGGCGCCGACCAAACAAGCAGGCGTCCGCTGCTATTATACTAGCGGCAGAGCGAATCCACCAACTCAATGAACTCAATGCGTCGCTGCAGAGGAGGAGTTGGGCCGGCCATCATGCGCGGCCGGGAGGCAGATTCGAGAGGTGCGTCAGCGACGCTACTTGGGAACAGGCGACCGGCTCATGGCCTGATGCCACAGCCGACGGCGCGTCGCCGAGCAGATCCCGGTAAACCTGGACCATCAAATGGCCAGCTCTGTCCCAACTGAAAGTCTGAACTACGCGCTCCCGCAGTTGCTGCCCGAGTAATCCGGAGTTGTTCAGGCGCGGCTTCCGCCAGGTCCAGATAGGCGAGTAGCTCAGCAGCCAGGCTGTCCACATCGCCGCGCACGGCCAGAGCGCCATCCGAACCCAAGTATTCGCGCGCCACCGGCGTATCAAAGGCAACGACTGGCAGACCGACCGCCATGTAGTTAAGCAGCTTGCCAGCGCCTTCAGTCAGGCTCAGCTTCGGTGCGACAGCTATATCGCCGAGCGCCAGATAAACCGGCGCGTTTTCGTAGGGTATGCGTCCCGTGAAGGTGACGAAGTCACTGACGCCCAGCGCTTCGGCTTTCTGCGCGTAATAGTCCAGGTTGGGAAATCCCATCAAGAGCAGGTGCGCATCCTGGCGTTCCCGGATGACGCGCTGCATGGCCTCCAGCAATAGCCCCGTGCCCTGATACTCGGCCAACAGTCCAAGATAGACGATCAGCTTGCGACCCGCCGGAATGCCCAATTCGTGCCGGAGTGTGTCCCGATCGGCCGGATCGTAAGCAGTAACCGACTTGAACATAGCCGTATCCACGCAATCGGACAGGGACTGGATGCGCGTCTGGCTGGCAGCCGAACTCTTCCACCAGCAAGCTCTTGGGCGTTCAACGTACTGGTCAGGATGACCGGAGCGCACCGATCGATCCGAGTTTCGAGCCAGTGGAGCAGCTTATAACCGATTCCCTGGCGCTTGAGGAAGTGATGATCAAGCATCTCACTCGTCATGCTGCCCTGAAAATCAAAAACCACCGGGCGGCCGAAAAGGCGACCTGCCACCAACCCGATCAACGCGCCCTCGTGCAAATGCGCATGCACCACGTCGAACCGTTCTTGGAACAGCAAGTGGAGCGTCTTCAACCCCAATAGCGCGTCGAAGGCGATCTTATGGCGGCTCGAACCCACCACATAGTCGTGCCGCCAGGGGATGGTTGACGTGCGCCGAATATCCAGCCCTGGCACCGCGCTACCATTATGGTAAGTAGCGATAGTCACCTGATGGCCGAGCCGCTGCAAAACGCGCGCTTCTTCCAGGATGCGCACATGACAACCGTAGTCCGCAAAGAAGCTGGTGGGCGCAATCATGAGCACGCGCAAAGCGCGGCTCGCGGCGTTGGCGTCGGCCGAGTTCCGCTGAGCGTAGATTGATTTCATGCGTGGCTAACCCGCCTGTCACTCCCCATATCAGTGCGTCCTGTGCATGACCAATGGCAGATGAAGAAGCGTTGAGGGGATCACGATTGTGCCAGAAACCAGATTGTCGTGCTCATCCGTCTCGGGGACCAAGTTATCTGGGTCAACTTCGGCCCACACCTGAGCCACTCCCGGATCGAGATCAGGCCACTGAACCCGGGCTATCGTTTTGGCGCCACACCCGCTTAGAAATGCGCTCAGTTGTGTTTCGCCAATGCGGGTACCACCCTGGCCAGGCTTACCGGTGTAAAAACGTACCGTAACCGGTTGCCCTGTGCTGATATTGCCGGAGTTAGCGATCTCGACAGCCAGAGTCAACGTCATCGGCTCGCCGGGTGATGATAGCGGCGCTGTCTCAGCCCAGACACGCATAGGTTGAAGATTGACTGCGGGCGTCAACCGCGCCGTGTACGCCGCGAAGTTGTCCCCATAGACGCTGCGGGCGCCAGTCTGCGGATCATACAGCCAACCGTTAAAACTATCGATCCGACAGACTGTACCAGGCCCAGGCCTGAACCAGTCTGTTCTTGTCCGCCGAGTACCCGGTGGGACCAGCAGCCGTAGAGAGATAGTCAAACGTCCCATTCATGTAGGTGTTCACTCGGGACGGCGGAAATCCATACGCCTCGGGCATCAGCACGCCGTATTCAGTGATGATCAGCGGCCGTTCTTGATAGCCGCGATCAGCCATCCACTGCCGGAAATCGACAATGAACTGCTTGAAGATCACCAGATTGTCATTGTCCTCGATATCGTATCGGTTCCCTTCAGGCACATCGATGCCGGGCGGCACATCGGCGCCCCAGCAATCCTCCGGGTAGTAAGTGCAACTACGCTCGTTCAGGATGAACGCGTGGATATTCCAGACATCGACCGGCATCGGCTGACCATAACGCGCACGATAGCTGTCCAACACCATGTCAAGATACTGGAGTCGCAGCGGTGTCGGCTGTACGATGCTGCCCGCCACGATACGCGCCGTGAGATCGGCCGCTTTGATCTGAGCATACAGGTCGTGATATGCATGAGCGTAGACGGCGGGTTCAAGATCATCTTGCCACTTCCGACGATCCGGCTCATTGCCAATCACCCATAGCGCGCCAGGATTTGCCTTGATGATCGCCAAGATGGCACTGCCCTGAGGCGTCGAGGTGTAGGTGTCGTGTCCGGTTTGACTGAGGCGGATCATCTGCAAGTATTCGATGCCGCCCGGTCGGACAGGGTGTTGGGCAGATCCCCAGTTCGTATACCATCCGATGCGCAATTGATTGACTGGGTAACGCGCAATATCGGATGGCGCGCCTATGCCGAAGCGGCACAGCCGCTCGGTGCGCAGGGGGTCATCATGCAGCAGCAATGGCAGGTACACCCTGTGCGTCTCACTTAGCCCAACCACGTCTGCCGGTATATTATGCGTACTATGAGCCGAAACTTCCACCCGGCACAACAATAACACGGTCAGGGCTGCCAGCAGGGCAGCGCCCTGCCTGAAGTGGCGCTTCATACAAAAGGGACTGCACATCATTCAATAATATCCACGTAAACAGGGTCGAATCCAGCAGTGACTGTGATCAAGCCGTCAGTAACCCCATCATCTGCGTCAAGCACCTTGGCCAGCGTTTCATCCGCAAGCCCGCTGACGCGCGCGATCTTGCCGGGCAGTCGCACCTGCTTCGCGTCCGCGCCGTTCGCCCAGACCACGTACACGAAAGAGTAAGATCCCCGAAATAAGTACGCTTCCACTTCCGAGCTGCCGGTTTCGCCATCTGACAGTCGACGCTGGAAAGACGCGGCCCCCAATTTCCTTCGAGCCGCCTTGAACGCATCGTAGGAGCGCTTCGGCTGGCCATCCAAGTTCACCAGTCCGCTGGCAGCCCAGTAGTTGGCCAGATCGGTCCAGCTAAACCAAATCATCACTGAGATATTGGAGGCCATGGTCTGCGTGAACAACTTGACGACGTAGCCTGCCTGAATCTCGGGCGTGCTCGGCCACGAGGGGTCCGCGTTGCTGTGATACCCGGCCTCCGTCACCAAGAGGGGGAGGCCATTGTGACCATACGATTTCAATTTGCTGCCCAGGTAGTTCGCCTTGCCACTCAACCCGGGGCCATACGGCGCCCACACCGACTCAAACGGCGGGTAATAATGAAACGCGAGGGCGTCAATACAATGCCCGCCGCCGGCCGCCAACACATCATCCAGGAAAGCCCGCACAAACGGTCCACCATCCTCTTGGAACCAGTCATAGGCAAGACCACCCAACACGATCTTGGCATTCGGGTTAGCCGCCTTCATAGCAGGGTATATAGCGCACAACATCTCAGCATAGTCAGCCCCATAGGGGCCCCAAAAACCCACCCCATACCGCGCCCGTATGGGATCACCGCCGTCCGGCTCGTTGTAGAGCTCCCAGTAGATCCACGACCGGTGAACCGGGCGCGTCATCCACGCCATCACCATCATAGCGTTCGACAACCGCAGCCATGAATTCAACAAACGGTCCAACACCTGAGCGATCAAGCCGGCCAGCCGCAGTAGGTAGCAGCCCAAGATGGATTGCTTGCCATGGTAGCGATAATTTTCAGACCGGTCGCTTTGGCCGCGGCGAAAGCAGTGTCGGTTGCCGTCCAGTTGTAATGCTCCGGTGTAGTATCGTGCGGCTCAATGCTGCGCCAGCCAAAAGGCCAGCGCACCCAGCCGACCCCGGCGCTCTGGATCAGATCCAGTTGGGGATCAGACGAATTCAGATTCCCATACATCTGCACGCCAAAGACGTTAGCAGGCGGTGAAGGCTGGTACGCCACAAGCGGAAGATACGTCCTATGGCGTGGCGCATTCGTCGAACCTGGACGCGCTGATTGCCCCGGCGCCTCGCGCAGACCTGCCGCATCAACCGCAGATGCATGAGAGAGGAGGGCGCTGAGGCCAAGCAAAACCACAGACATGACTACGACGCCGTGAACCAGCCGCTGCAATCCTCGGCGCTGTCGGGCACACCCTTGCATCATCAATTTCTCCGAATCAGCGGCAGATAGAGCTGGCGTGCATACGGAGGGCACCAACTCACCAGGGTATTCGTGCCGCTGGCCGAAACCCAGGCACAGGCATCCGGCGCCATCGCGATATCAGTAGGCGCCGGGTCGACACCCGGCAGCGGCAGCTCGCGTATCGTGCCCGCATAACCAACTTTCTGAAGGCGGCCCATCCGATCGCCATCCCGTTCTGTGAACCACACATAACCCAAAGCGACATCCAAGCCCGCAAGCCCGCTTTGAGGGGCCTGCACAGGGTACCATTCGAAGTTTGTGGTCGTAGCAGGGTTGACACGGCCAATGCGGTTGGTGCTCGGCTCGGTAAACCACGCCAGCTTCTCGTTATCAAGCTTGATGTCGTATGGTCTAGTTCCCGGGCCAGTCGGCAAAAACCCGAAGGCAGCGCCCCGCATCTGGCCAGAAGGACAGAGCAAATTGCCCGACCATCGACTTGCCGGGCGCAGTGAACCAGACGTTCTCACTCGATGTAGCCGCGATGCTCTCCAGCTCAGCGCCGGTCCACGGCAGTGGAAACTCGGCGAATTGGCTGGCGCCAGCCGCCGGAATCGTCAACAGCCCCAACTTATTGCCGGCCTGCTCGCAAAACCAAACCTGGATCGGATCCCCGGCCAGGACGGTCAACCCGGTGGGTTTGCTGTTCGGTGTTGGGATCGGATACTCGGTCCAGATGCCTGCGACCGGATCAAAGCGGGCGATCTTGTTGCCGGCGTACTCACTGACCCAGATCGACCCGGCAGCGTACGCGATATCGTAGGGTTGGCTGCCGGCAGTGGGGAGTAGAAACTCCTGGAAAACGGGAGGCGCCGGCAGGAGCGACCACAAGTCGGCCAATTGCGTTGCGCGCCGGCAAGGTGACCCAGATTCGCCCCGCGCCTTCTACAGCCACGTGATAAGGGCTGCCGGAGAGTGGATACGTCGTGATCCACCCCAGCGGGACCGCTTGCAAATGCAGCGCTGACCGAACTTACCATGAGCGCCAGCAACAGGAGGATCGAGCCCTCCACGGAGATTCTTCTCATCAGCACATACTCCTCCGGTTTCTAACGGCGACAGCTTCATCACAATGGCCATGTCAAAGCATATCACAAAACCGCGTTCCATCCGAATTCATCTAGTCGTGAAACGCTGATGTATAGGCTTGAGTTCGGTCGGTTAACCGCTGGGCACCCCAGACCTCGCTTCAAGTTGTTGGCAGTTAAGCCGTCGATTGCCTCATGGGGAGACCAGAACCGTATCCACAAACGCGCCCACCAGTGGCATAGCCTGGGCTTCGGGTCCCAGCAATGATTTCTCGGCCCAGATGGCGTCATTCTGCTCCGCGAGCTGAATGCCGATCCGCGTGTTGCCCGTCAAAGGTTCAACCTTGATCGTAAAACGACCATCTTCCCCGATCGTCGTGCCGCCCAACTCGATTCCCATCCGGGTCAGGTCAAACAACACGATAGCGGTCCCTTTGGGGCCGCGACCCTTGACAACAGTATCGTTGGCTCTTGCCGGACGATCGATTTGAAATCGCTCCCCCGCCGCCTCGGGCGTCTGCCCCGGCGTCGACTAGGCAACAGCCGTTGGGTTGGGGTGGCAACGGGAGAGAACTTGGCTTGACGAGACAATCGGTTGAACATCGGTGGGTGCGGCCGTAGGTATGGCCGGGAGAGGCTGACAAGCCGTAAGCAACAAGATGGCCAGGCACAACGATAGAGACTCGCACTCTGTACACCAAAGAAACCTCCGTGAGTAAACAGACAAAAGGGGAGCCATCTAGCGATGGCTCCCCTTCCAGCCTAGAAGTCGAACTCAGGGCGCGACGTTGAACGCCTCGTAGTTGATGTTATCCTGGACGACATCCCCCAGCGGGGCTTCGTTCACGATTGCGATAATCGACTGACCGGCCGTGATGGTCACCGCAGCCAGAGAACCGTCGGGCAACACCATCCCACCTGACCAATTGGCGACCGGGTAGTTGACAGCACTGGTCATGTCAACCAGGGTCTTCGCCTGCTTGGCCGGAATGGATAGGTTGTTGTAGGTGTATGTCGAGGTCCCGACCTTGAAGACCACGGTTGCTGTGGTATCGACATCGCTCACATTCTGGACGGTCAGGCCACTGCGCTTGCTGCCAAACTCTTCCTTGAACACCGGAGCCACCAACTTGGTCGTGGCGCTTCCGACAGGGAAAGCGGCGTAGATGGTGGCACGCTGCGTACAACCGGCATCGCAGGGCAGGAAGGCCTCGTTCACCACACCAGCGATGTTACCGGTCGCGGTCGCCTCGGCCGAAGCCAAGCAGCCCGAAGGCAGGAGCGCCGAGTCCAGATAGGTTGTGGATTGCTTCGCTTGCAATGTCCGGGTCGGCTCAGTGTAGGAGGAACCAGCACAGGAACCGGCAGCGCCACGGTACACCAGGGTCACATCCACTGGGGCATCGCCGACGTTCATGACTTGCAGGCCGGTAGAACGACCGCTAAGCTGCTTCTTGACCACCGGGAACAGGATCCGATTCGCGAAGTCACCCGCCGTGAAGCCAGTCGTACCCTGCAAGATCTTGGCCGGCGCAGTCGTCGTCTCATACTCGAGCACAGTACCCGCCATCTTCTCGGCGGAGGTTACGGCCAGAGACCCGATGCGACCATTGGGAACGCTGGCGTCAGCCGGGATGATCACGGCCATCTGACCAGGGACCAGCGTCGGCGAAGTGTAGCTGTATTCCACCGGGCTGGGATCGGTTAGGCCAGTCCCCATAAGGAACTTCGCCGTGAACGTGGCATTCGCGGTGCCCGCATTCTGGATATAGAATGCCGATGTCTTAGGACCGAAAGCCTGCTTTGCCAAGGGGAAAACCAGAAGCGTTCCAGCACTGACCTCATCGACCCCGCGGTATTGAGCCGCCGCCGTGCCGCCGTCGATACCGTTCGCACCAGATTTGCGATTGGTAACGTTCACAATGGCCTTTACCACCTGATCCGACGAGACCACTGCCGACCCGATGAAGCCAGCGGGCACACCCGGGACGTCACTGACAAAGAAGGTCATCGCCGCACCTTCCGGGATGGTCCAGTCCCTGGTGTAGGTAGTCGCGGCATTGTCCTTGTCGTAAAGGGTCACAGACACACCAGCCTGCGTACCGAGGTTCTGAAGCGTCTGACCGGAGTAGAACCCACCACCCGGAGGCCCACCGGCTGCGCTGACCCCGACGACGCTCAACACGAGCGCGAGAATGATCAATACTGCGATCTTGGACGTAACTTTCATACCTTGACTCCTTTCCTTCCTGAAGATGGCTGGGACCTCAGTTAGCTGAAGCCCGCTAATCTGCACAGTTCCGAGCAAGCGAACCATCGATCATCGCTGGTACTCACCCCAAGCGCGGCACTGGCACGTTGATTGCGGTCT
Organism: uncultured Chloroflexia bacterium; assembly: GCA_963841825.1. GTDB lineage: Bacteria > Chloroflexota > Anaerolineae > CG2-30-64-16 > CG2-30-64-16 > CAWJEL01. The sequence continues at coordinate 107,432 of CAWJEL010000020.1, read as the reverse complement.
GAGTATGCACCAACTGACCCAGAGAAGCAATAGCTCTTATGGGTTAATGTGAGTTTTTAGCCCAGATAACCCAGCCGCCGCAGCCGATCGGCGAGCTCTGCTTCCTCCTCTTGTGTCAGGATGACTTCAGCGGCCGCTCTGAAGGACTCAGTCGGCGAATCGACCGGTCCGGGCGGCGGCGCAGCCTGGGCTTCGGTTGTTATTTGTTCGGTCAGGATGTGTCCATCCATGTGGGCGGGGATCGGCACACCAAGCAGACGCAGCAGCGTCGGCGCAATGTCAACGATGACGTGAGGTTCGCGCCAGTCCTGACGCGCAAAGTGCGGTCCCGCGAAGACGGCGATCCCATTCTCCCGATGGCTCCCCGATTCAAAACTTGCGGGTTGCTGAAATACGACGCCAGACGTCGCCCCGAACTCATACCCCTGCCGCGTAATATACGCCAGCTCGCGCATCAACAGTACGAGATCCGGCGCCCCCCACTCAACCGCGTCGCCGAACAGCTCGCGTCCCCGAATCATGCGGGTAACGACCGGCTGCCCGTCGGCGGGGTCGATCAGCGCGGCAAGCTTAGCTTCGAGCAAGGACAGGGTTTTCTCGTACTCGTGCCCCGGTTCGACGATGCCTTGCGGTTCACGACCGCGCAGGTTCACGAAGACCTGGCCGTGATAGCCATAACTGTACGCCCGCGTGCGTTCCCAATCGACTGCCCCCGGGAAAACTGCGCGGTCGTGGGCCGGAAACAGCTCGAGTTTCTCGCCCAACGCGCTGCGCAGCCGGCGCTCAAAGCGAGCCAGCCCCATGCCTTGCAGGGTACGCGATACCCGCTGCCGCGTGAACCCGGTACGCAGCAGGAGCCGCTGTGGAAGCGACCTGGACGGCGCCAGGGTGGCCATCAATCCTTGTTGTTTGAGCCACTCGTTGAGAAACACATCCTTATAAAGTGGCCCGAAGCCGTGATCGGAGAGTAGAATCAGATCGACATCAGGACCAGCCGCATCGACGAATTCGGCGAGCTTGCCATCGAGATACTGATAGTACTTCAGAATCACATCGGCGTACCGGGGATCAGCCTGGGGATCGTGTTGCGGGTGCGAAGCATCCATGTGCTTCCAGAAATAGTGGGACACCTCGTCCAGGTCGCGAAAGACGACGACAAAAAGATCCCACGGCTCCTGCTGAAACAAATCCAGCGCAGTGGCGGCCAGCCGGTCGGTCATTTCGTAAACGTCGCGCAGGTAAACTTCCTCGCGGCCGGGTTCGTAGAAGACCATCCGGTTGACACGGTAGCCGCGCGTTTTGAGTTCCTCGCTGAGTTCGACCGGGTAGGTGAACGGACGTTGATCGGGTGTGCCGAGCCCGGTGATCATCACGCCGTTAACCTCTGTAGCGGGATAGGTCATGGGCACATTAACCACGGCCACCCGCTTCCCGGCCTGGCCGGCCAGCGTCCAGAACGTCGGGGCGCTCATGTCACGTGCAGTCACCAAGCGCAACCGATAGTCACCCTCAGTGCGCTGCGCAAAGTCAAAAATGCCGTGTTTGCCCGGGTGGACGCCGGTGGCAAAAGAGGCCCACGCGGCCGGCGAAAGGATCGGCATCACTGACCGCAGCGGGCCGTACCCCCCTTGCGCCATCAGTCGAGCGAGCGTGGGTAACTTGCCAGCCTTTGCCCACCCTTCAGCCAGATCCCAGGTGGCGCCATCATAACCAATCACGAGAATGCGGTTTCTCACGTTAGCTTCAGGATTCACTTCATGCCCTCGGTTTCTACAGGTTCTGTATGCTGCCCCCGCTGCAACTGTTTCATCACATAGACTCCCACGATCGCCACGAACACGGCAGATGAAGCGAGACGCGACCAAGCGGACCCGACCGCGCCCAAAGTGGGAATGAGCAGCAGGTTCGCTCCCAGATTGATGCTGATACTGATCAACAAAACACCCGACACACGATTCTGCTGGCCAGATGCAACCAGATATCTGACCAGAGGTACATTGACGAACAAGAAAACTACGTTCCAGATGAGAATCTGAACCACCTGTTGGGATCCGTAAAAGTTCGGGCCGAAAACATGCCCGATCAACCAAGGGGCGGTCACGGTAATGCCTGCGGCAATCAAGATCCCCAGCACAGCCATGTTCCGCGTCGCTCGCGCAACCAACGCATATAGTTTCGTGGGCGCTGCGCTCCGCAGACGGATGAGATCCGGGTACAGGACCGTACGATAGGCTTGTGGGATCAAAGCCACCACATACATCACCGTGGATGCAGCGGCATACAGGCCGACTTCCCGGGGAGATCGCATGGCCGAAAGCAGGATCACATCGAGCTGGTACTCCAAAGCCGACAGCAGGCTCACCCCGCCAAAGCTCGGCATCTGAACAGCCTGGCGGCGAACAAGCGGCCACTCCACGCGCAGAGGCGTGAGCGGGATCCCCGCCTTTCGTATAATCTGTGCTGCGCTAAACAACACGATCACGGCGCCTACCCAGGCGCTGAGCGGCCACATGGCCGCAGCAGCAGGGAATCCTCGGTTCACCAACAACAGAATGCCCGCGCCGGCGCGCAACAGCAGAACAGATGCCGCCGCATAAAGCAATTGCTGGAAGCCACCAAACGAGTAAAGGACCGCCTGACCCAGACCGGCAAAACCATCGAAGATCGCGCTCATCACAATCAGACGCATAACCAACGCCTGACTGGATGTCACATGACTTGCAGTTCGGCTCAACGTAAGCGCCACGAAACACGCCAGCACAGTCAACGGCAGCCTGAGAACGGCATAAGCCAGCACAGTCTTCACCACACGTTCCGGCTTCGCTGTCACTTCCCGGATGAGCAAATCGTCCAGCCCCATGAAAAGGGTGGTCAGGATGGCAAGATAACCCAGCGAAAGCGCCAGCACCCCCGCATCATCCGGGCCTTTGATGCGTCCGACCGCGATGAAAACCAACGTCCCTGACGCCCGCAGCATCGCATTGGCCACCAGCACAAAAGAAGCCCGCCGCGTGACGCGCGGCAAGCCGCCCCGGCCTCGCATTTGAGCCATCAACGCTGTCCTGCAACTACGGTCAAAATAGCGCCTCGCTCCATGCGATCCAACAGGACAAAGTACGGCAGCGACAGATAACGCCAGAGGGGGAAACGAACGATCGCTTCCAAACCGCTGAGGAGCGCCGCGTTGCGCACGTGCGCCCGCAACCATAATGTCAGGCTTTTCGCAAATGTCGTATAACGTCCATAAAAACAGTAGGTCCGTAACACGTGATAGCCCGTCTCTGCCGTGAGACGCATGATGTCTTGTTGGCGGAATATTGAGAAATGGCGGGGCACATCCAGCCCGGTCCAATAGCGGCCGAACCGGCCGGCATCCACGCTATCCAGGTTTGGCACGCTCACGATCAGCAGCCCGCCTTCTGCGAGCAAGTCACCCAGGCAGCGCAGCGCGCCGCGCGGATCGGGCAGATGCTCCAGGACATCCCATAATGTTATTATATCGAAGCTGTGCGGCGGCCACGGCGCCGCCTCGACCGGCCCGTTGAAAACTTCCAGCCCGAAACGATCGGCCGCATAGGCGGCGATGCTTGGCTCGATCTCAAGGCCCACAAGCGTCCACTGCCCGTAACGCCGCATCTCGTTCAGAAAGAGTCCCGTGGAGCAACCCACATCGAGCAAGGCGCCAGACGTACGCAACTGACTGACTTGAACGCAGCGGGTCCGCAGTTGGCGATGTTTCAGCCAGCGCAAAAACGGGTTGGCAGTCACGTCCTCGATCGCCTTGCCGAATGGCCGATACATGGTGGGATAGTAGCGACCGATGGCAGCCTGGGTGGGGCGCGGCGATTGATAGAGATGCCCGCAAGCGTCACAGGTGACAAGCCGAAACGTGCCTGGCGTGCCGTACGCCAAATCGGTCAGCTCATACTTCGGAGACTGGCTGCTACTCCCGCAGACCGGACATGGCACAACTTCAAAATCGTTCTGCATAAAACACCCAGATCGTTCCGGCCATCCGCAAGATCCAGTTCACTGTGACAACCCCATCTGAGATGATTCCCGAATACCCCGCACATACTCGCGGATGGTCTCCCGCCGCAAATTCCCCCTCAGCAGGTGTCGGATGGCGGTGTAAATCGCATGTGTGAACCGAATACTGAGATTGAGCACGCGCCAAATCCCGTGCGTGTGCCGGCGATAAAAAATCATGCTGCTCTTGATCTGAAAATACTGCTTGAGTGGTGAGTCTTTGCCACCTGAGCTCACAGAAAGTGCGTGCCACATGAGCGCAGCGGGCACGTAGATAACGCCGAACCCCGCGTTTTTGGCGCGCAGACAGAAATCAAGATCCTCGTAGTACATGAAGTAATCTTCGCTCAGCCCGCCGATCGTATCGTGAAGCGCGCGTCGTATCAACATCCCGCACCCGCTGATGAAGTCCACGGCGGCCGGGACTTCAGATTGCACCTGGTGCTTGGGCGAAGCCGTGCGCACGATGTAAATCTGCCCCCGAAAACGAATCCCGGTAAACCACGGAACGTCGGGGCGGTCAGCGTAGCAGATCTTGGGACCCAAAATGCCAGCATCAGGATCCGAGCTAGCCGCCTCCACGAGACGCAGTAGCATATCTGGCGCAACCAGCGTGTCGTTGTTGAGCAACAGCGCAAACTCGGCGCCGCGCGCAAATGCGTGCGTCAGGCCCTGATTGCAGGCATGGGCGAACCCCATGTTGCGTTCATTGCGAATCAGGGTCACCGCGGGGTGTCCAGATCGAACCGCCTCCGCAGTCCCATCGGCCGACCCGTTGTCGACCACAATCACCTCAAAACGCGGGTAAAGCAGGCCGGCCAGGCTATCCAGACATGCCAGGGTATAGGCGACCGCATTCCAAACGGGAATGACGATCCCCACCAACGGCAACTCGGCGTCTTGCGCAATGGCCGCGCGACGCTCGGACACGACTTCGACGCGATCTGCTTCAGCTATCTGCACGGGTCAACACACTCACCAAAGAACTCCAGCGCTGTTCGCTGCTCACACGCGACATCCGGACGCCAGCATTCGACGGCGGACCCGCCAGGAAGGCCAATATCGCGCTGGACAACGCGGCCGCGCTCCTGGGTTCGACCAGGACCACGTCCTCGCCTTCAACCACCGCCTCTGCCAACCCGCCGACGCGCGTGGCAATGACGGGCAGACCAAAGCCGAGCGCGAGTTGCAGGACACCGCTCTGCGTGGCCGCAGTGTATGGTAACGTCACCAAATCGGCTGCTCTGAAGTAGCCGGACACTTCCTCGTTCGGCACATAGCGATCAACCAAGACGATATTGCCACGGAGCTCCAGCGCTTCGATTTGTTTCTCATACAGACGCTTATCGTGCCAAAACTCCCCCACAACGAGCAAGCACACGTCCGGAAAAGCTGCGCGCACGGCCGGCAGCGCATCGATCAGATAACTGAGCCCCTTGTATTCGCGCACCAAGCCAAAGAAAAGCAGCACCGGTGCAGTCGGCGCGAGGCCCAGACGCTCACGAGCCATCTCCTGCGACAACTCGCTTTGGGCAAACATGTCGTACAACGGATGCGGAATGACCGTCACGCGGCTGCGAGGAACCAGAGTGAGCAGTATGTCTTTCTCCGAAGTCGATTGGACCACCGTCTGATCTGCCAATCGTAACACGGAACGAGCGATCAGCCGATCCCAAACGCGCTGCTCGTGGGGCAGGACGTTGTGACAGATAATGGTTACCTGTGTGCGTCTTCGCAGCCGCACGAGTGTGCTCAGGGTCAACCAGACCGGCGCCCAAAACCCCAGCCACCACTGCAAAATCATCCCGTGCGGCTGGTTCGCTCGTATCTCGCGTACAGCCTTGAACCACGAGAAGGGATTAAGGGGATCGATCAGGTAGCGCGCCTCAGCAACCATCATCGTCTGGGTGCTGGGATCACGATCGCTCTTCCCTGGAAACAGCCAACGCGGGTATTGGCGCCGGAATGAAATCAGTAGAACTTCATGCCCGGCCTTGCGAAGCTCGCGGTACAAGACCGTCGTATAGTGTGCGATGCCGCCGCGAAAAGGATAGACTGGGCCCACCAAAACCAGTCTCATGCAGCAGGTTCCACAATGTCGATCATGCGCTCTCCGATACCGGATACCGAATGCCCCGCGGCGTCTTACCACGCAGTCGATCCCGGTCACTGACGATCGCCAACCCGTCGCGGCGCTAGCCAGGCAGGCGATTACGATAGAGCTGAGGGATGACTGCCGTGCGCATGGCGGCCACATCCAACCGCCTGCCGAGAAACGTATCCACCAACGCGGCGTACCGCAGGGGATCGGCCACGAGCGCATTGTAGTCCATCGGCAAGACGGCCATGTTGGGTTGTGCGGCCAACCAACTTTGAACCTGCTGCAAGTGTCTGGCTGAAATCGCGGCCAATTTTTCATCCGAGAGGGTGTCAATGGGTTCGCCGCGGCGGATCAACATCCGATGTTGCGACGCAAGCACCTCACTCATGCGACGCTGCATGAGAATCACCCGGTAGGAGTAGGTTCCAGGTAAGAACTTTAACAGCGAAGAAATGATCTTCACTGCGCGGCCCCGAGCTTCCGGAAGCCAGGCATGGTCACCTGTGGCGAGGGCCTTAACCCGCTCAAGCTCGAAGTAACCCTCCGGGTTGTCGTCATCCGGCTCGCGCAGGCCGTCAGCCAACAGAGGCACGCCACCTGCGATCAGCATCTTCATCATCAGAGAAGTCCCGGACCGCGGCAACCCTGAGACGACTATGATCTCCTCGTGGGAACCGCCTATCTGCATCGCCTTTCCTTATAATACCTGATAATGCCGAGGGGCATTGACGCTAATCCGCACCATCGCTCGCAAGTATCCCATTCAACTCCATCCGCCGCGCGCGATACAACGTTTCTTCCATCATCTTCCGGTTCATACTCACCAGGTCCGCGATCAACCCGATCAAACCCACCTGAATCCCCACGATACTCAAAATCGCGGCCAGGATCAGCGATTGAACGTGCCCGGCGCCGCGACCCGCGGCATAGAGAAACAGGAAACGCACGCCCAGGAGCAACGCTGCTGCAATCAGCACGCCGCCGGCCGTCATAAACACCCGCAGTGGCCGATACATCGTGTAGAAGCGCAGCACCGTCACCACTTGCAGCGCCAGGAACGACGGCAAACTGCGCATAAGGCGCGACTGCCGGGTCTTGGGGTTGGTGCGGACCGGGACGAAGATGACATTCATCCCCCGCACACCGGCCTGGATCAACGTCTCCAGGGTATAGGTATACTCGCTGAGCACTGTCAGACGCAAGGCAGCTTCTCGACTAAACGCGCGGAACCCGCTCGTCGCGTCGGGGATGGGGATGCCCGCAGCGCGCTCCACCACCCAACTGCCGAAGCGCTGCAGAACCCGCTTGAGCGCCGAGAAATGCGCCGAATCCGCGACACCGCGATCGCCCACAACGATATCCGCCCGGCCATCCAGGATCGGCTGCACAAGCACAGCAACGTCCGGGCCGTAGTACTGGTTGTCGGCATCCGTGTTGACGATGAGGTCGGCGCCGGCGGCCAGCGCAGCCTCCAACCCGGCCTGAAACGCCGCCGCCAGCCCGCGGTTGCGCTTCTGCCGGACGATGTGCTGCACGCCGAGTTGCTGCGCGACTTCAACCGTCCGATCGGTGCTGCCATCGTCGATCACCAGGTACTCGATCGCGTCCACGCCCGGCAGTGACCGCGGCAATTCTGCCAGGGTTAGAGGGAGGGTGTCTTCCTCATTATAACACGGGATCTGGATGATCAGTTTCACGGCGCCTTCCAGGTGCAAGTGGCCCGAATGTGTGTCGGACCTTTGCTGCGGAGCCATTATAGCATACAGGTCTTCGCGAGCAACCGAGTGCATTTCAGTTTCGGGGCACACAGAGCATGCTGACTGCCCGCAGGGCGTGTCGAAGCGTGCGGCTCTAGCCCAAGACACTCCGCAGGCACCCTTCGACGAGCTCAGGACGCCTGCTCCGCTTCGACTGCCCCAAAGATGAAATGCACCCCGAGCAACCTCCGCGGTTGTCTGTGCTGGAGGGCTATGCTACACTGCCATCCAGATCAATTCTGCAAGCAGCAAAAGGTGATGACGCTATGTCAACTCTTACCGATTTCATGTACGTTGCCGATCCAAAAACAGACGCCGCGGTCGCGCTGGAATCCACGGTGATCTCGCACGGACTGCCTTACCCGCACAACATCCAACTCGCGCTGCGCCTGGAGGAGATCGTGCGCGCGGGCGGCGCATCACCTGCCACCATCGGCATCATCGCAGGCAAGATCGTCGTCGGGCTGGATCGCGGCCAGATCGAGCACCTGGCGACCGCGCAGGGCGTCCGCAAAGTGAGCCGCCGCGACCTGCCGATCGTGGTGGCATGCAAGCAAGACGGCGCGACCACCGTCGCGACCACCGCGTGGGCCGCGCACCGGGCCGGCATCCAGGTCTTCGCCACGGGCGGCATCGGCGGAGTACACAGGACGGGGAGCAGGAGTCAGGAGTCAGGAGTCAGGGGACAGGGGGCAGGGGTCAGCAACTGGATGGAGGACATTCAGCTTCCACGCTCGCGGAGCGAGCAGTCTAGCTTCCAGCTTCCAGCAACCAGCTTCCTCGCCACCGATATCTCCGCCGATCTCCCCGAGCTTGCGCAGACACCCATCATCGTGGTCTGCGCGGGGGCGAAGGCGATCCTGGATCTGCCGGCGACGCTGGAATGGCTGGAGACGCACGGGGTGACGGTCGTAGGGTACGGCACGGATCGCTTCCCGGCGTTCTATAACCGGGACAGCGGCCTGCCGGTGGACGTGCGCGCCGATACGCCCGCGGAGGTCGCAGCGTTGTTCCGCGCGCAGCGGGCGCTGGGGCTGCCGTGCGGCATGTTGGTGACCGTGCCGATCCCGGCCGAGTTCGAGCCGCCGGCGGACCAGATGGCAGCCGCGATCACCCAGGCGCTGGACGAGGCTGAGGCGCAGGGGATCAAAGGCAAGGCGCTGACGCCATTCCTGCTCACCCGCGTCAGCGCGCTGACGGGAGAAGTCAGCCTGCGGGCAAACCTGGCGCTGCTGGAAAACAACGCGCGGGTCGCGGCGGAGATTGCGGTGGCGCTGGCTGGAAGCTAGATGCTGGAAGCTGGAGGCTGACGGCTGGTCACCCCGGCGGACCTCCAACTTCGACGCCCGTTCTGCGGGGCAGTCCAATTTCCAGTTTCCAGCTTCTAGTTTCCAGCTTCCATTTCCCGTTCCACCGGCAGCTCCACCGCGATCGGCTCAGGCGGGCGAGCGACGAAGACCGGTTCCAGCTTGCCGTCGTCGTTCTCGTGCACGTCCACGATCACGGTGTCGCCATCCGTGAACTCCCCGGCCAGCAGACGGCGCGCCAGCGGGTTCTCCACGTGACGCTCCAGGGTCCTACGGACCGGCCGGGCGCCGAACTGCGGGTCGTAGCCCTCCTCGGCCAGCCAGTTGCGCGCGGCAGGGGTCAGCTCGATCTTGATGCCGTGCTCGGACAACCGGTCAGCGATCTCCTTCATCTGAAGATCGACGATCTCGCGCATGTGCTCCGGCGACAACCCGTGGAAGATGATGATCTCGTCGATGCGATTGAGGAACTCCGGGCGGAAGGTGCGCTTCAAGTCGCTCTCGATGTTCTCCCGTAACTGTCGCTCCTGGGCGCTCAAACCATCCTCGCGCAGGAAGCCCAGGGTGCCGCCCGACTTGACGAACGACGTGCCGATGTTCGAGGTCATGATCAGCACGGTGTTGCGGAAGTCCACCACACGGCCCTGGCCGTCGGTCAGCCGGCCGTCCTCCAGGATCTGCAGCAGCGAGTTCCAGACCTCCGGATGGGCCTTCTCGATCTCGTCGAAGAGGATCACCCGGTACGGCCGCCGCCGCACAGCCTCGGTGAGCTGGCCGCCCTCGTCGTAGCCGACATAGCCGGGCGGCGCGCCGAACATCCGGCTGACGGTGTGGCGTTCCTGGTACTCGCTCATGTCGATGCGGAGCAGGGCTTCCTCGTCGTCAAAGAGAAACTCGGCCAGCGCCTTCGCCAGCTCGGTTTTGCCCACGCCGCTGGATCCCAGAAAGATGAAGCTGCCGATGGGCCGCTTGGGGTTTTTCAGCCCGCTGCGGGCGCGGCGGAGCGCGTCGGCGACGGCCTTGATCGCCTCGTCCTGGCCGACAATGCGCCGGTGCAGCTCATCCTCCATGCGCAGCAGCTTGGCGGTCTCGCCTTCCAGCATCGTGTTGACCGGGATGCCGGTCCAGCGCGCCACCACGCCCGCGATGTCGGACGCCTCGACCACTTCGTCCAGCCCCGCCGACGTGCGCCAGCCGTCGACATCCACTTCGTACTGGTCGGCCAGCTTCAGGCGATCGCTCTTGAGCACGGCGGCGCCGGCGAAGTCGCTGTCCGCATAAGCCTTGTCTTCCTCGGCTTTCAGTTGCGCCAGCCGCTTTTTGGTGTCTTTCAGCGGAACCGGCTGGGTGAAGAGCGCCACGCGCAGCCCCGCGCCGGCCTCGTCCATCAGGTCGATGGCTTTGTCGGGCAGATGGCGGTCGGTGACGTAGCGGTGCGAGAGCTTGGCCGCGGCCACCAACGCCGCATCTGTGAATGAGACCTGGTGGTGCTTTTCGTACCGGTCGCGCACCCCGCGCAGGATCTCGATGGTGTCCTCCACCGATGGCTCGTCCACGTAGATCGGCGCAAAGCGGCGCTCCAAGGCGCTGTCTTTTTCGATATGCTGCCGGTATTCGTCCAACGTGGTGGCGCCGATGCAGCGGAGCTCGCCGCGCGCCAACGCCGGCTTGAGCATATTGCTGGCGTCCACCGCGCCCTGAGCCGCGCCCGCGCCGACCACCGTGTGCAACTCGTCGATGAACAGGATGATCTCACCCTGGGCCTTCTGCACCTCTTCGATGGAGGTCTTCAGCCGCTCCTCGAACTCGCCGCGGAAGCGGGTGCCGGCGATCATCGCGCCCAGGTCCAGGCTCATCAGCCGCTTGCCCGACAGGATTTCCGGCACGTCGTCCGCGATGATCTTCTGCGCCAGACCTTCGACGATGGCGGTCTTGCCCACGCCCGCATCGCCGATCAGCACCGGATTGTTCTTGGTGCGCCGGCTGAGCACCTGGATGACGCGGAGGATCTCCGCATCGCGGCCGATGACCGGGTCGAGCTTGCCCTCGCGTGCCGCTGCCGTCAGATCGCGGGCGTAGCGCTCCAGGGTGCGATAACGGCTTTCCGCGCTGGGGCTGCTGGCCTTCTGGCCGCCGCGACCTTCTTCCATTGCCTTCAGGATCATCTCGCGCGTGATGCGCGCATCGCGCAGCAGGGAGGCGGAGAAGCTGTTGCGCTCGCCCACGATGCCCAACATCAGATGCTCGGTGGACACGTACTCGTCCTTCATCTGCCGGGCCTCTTCCATCGCCTGATCGATGACGCGCTTCAGCCGCGGGGTGATGAAGACCTGGGCCACCGCCTGCGGGTACGCGGGCGCGGCGGCCGACCGGGGGGTATGCTGGAGGTTATCGTCCAGCCGCTCCTTCATGATCTCGATCGGCGCGCCCATGCGCCCCAGCATCTCGACGATCAGACCCTGCGCCTGTTCGAGCAACGCCAAAAAGATGTGCTCGACGTCCACCTGGGTATGACCGTAGCGCTGCATCACTTCGTAGGAACGCCGGGCAGCCTCTTGGGCCTGCTCGGTGAATTTGTCAAAACGCATCATGCTATTTAGTCCTGTAGTGCGATAGTTCGATAGTACGGTAGTCTGCGACTGCGACAGTCTCGCAGTCCGGCAAGCAATCTGTGCGAAAACCTATACCCGGAGTTACTGTAACTGAGCGGGGCCACGGTGCGTGTAGGGATACCTACAATGGCCCCGCGTTCTAACGAAATACATACGCGTGGCGGGATTCCGGGCTATCAATACCGCAACACCGCCGCGATCCCGCCGACCTCGGCCAGGCGCGCGCTGCGATCCAACACTGCAACCTTCAGGCCGGCGTCAACGGCAGCGTGGACGACCAGGTTGACAACATCCGCCGACGCGACCAGCTCGCCCCCGCAATACGGACACGCCACAGCCATGTTCAGCAGGACCGCCTGACACTGCGTGCATTGTTGGCCGGGCGCATGCAGATCGGGGGACACGAGCAACTCGTGAATCCGACCTTGCTGCAGCATGGTCAATGTATCCGCCAGGCCGAACGCGCCGGCGCCGCCCTTATGCGCCGCAGTGATCACCTGTTCGAGCTGGCTTTCCTCTGCCTGGCGCTGCGCGGCTTGGGCAACCTCGAAGGCACGCTCCCAGGCCTCGGCCGGCGAGGCGTTCGTGTCCAGGCTGGTCTGGCCCACAACTTTATCATCGAGCGAACGGGGCGCCTGGCCGCGAAATTCGGCGAGATTCTCAGGGGTACCTGCCAGCACCAGCCGGCTGACCCGATGCTGATTCAGATATTCGTCTGCCCAGGCCGCCGCCTCTTTGAGGTTATGCCGGGCCTCTTGATCGTCGTAGCGCTGGAGTTTCTGCGCCCCCCAGCCGCCTTGTCTGTGGTGCTTGACTTCCTCCCCCAGGGTGCCGATCGAATCCTCCAACGCGCCGAGGTGATAAACGAAGAGGCGCGCGCCCCCGCGATCCACCAGGATGACACCGACGCGGCCATAATTATCCCAGAGATCGCTCAAGGGTGTGATGTAGGGCCGCGCTCCGACATAGCAGGTGCTCTGAACCGGAACCAGGAGCGTGTAGTCCCGCCAGAATTTGCCCGCCTGACAGCTAAAGAGCGCCACGGCGCGGCCCTGTCGGTCGTATTCGTGTTCGAAGAAGCGCTCAATACGTTCGACATCGGCCGGGGCGGCGCCCTGCTCCGTCGCTTGCGCCAACAAGCGCCGCAACGACAACTTGGTTTCATCCACTGAGCGCCGCTGTGGGTCGATGTGAAGGTACAGGCTCAAGACAGACCCACTTTCGCTCACGAGTTCGGCGAGTTCATGGAGATCCTGTTCTTGCATCATCTTTAACGCTCCCTATGGTACAGTCGGGCGTGCATGACACGCTCAAAGGTTGAGCCGGCATTGATAACGGGCCGGCAGATTGAGAGCGAGATTGTTCAGGTACAGAGCCGGTGCGTCCGCCTAGCTCGCGGCGACACCCCGCAGCTTGGCCCACTCGCGCACCAACTGCAGCTCGGGTTCGGTCAGTTTTTCGGGCAACACGATCCGCACCTTGGCAAAGAGATCACCGTGCTCAGTGGGAGCGCGCAGCTTGGGCAATCCCTGGCCCCCCAGCCGGAATGTGCGCCCCGCCTGCGTGCCCGCGGGGATGCGCAAGGAAACCGGCCCCGCCAAGGTCGGCACGCGCACTTCGCCGCCGAGCAAGGCTGCGAACAGATCGACGGCCACCTCGCAATGGAGATCATCGCCGCGCGGCTCGAAGGTCGGATGCGGCAGCACTTTGATGACCAGATAGATGTCACCGCGCGGACCGCCGCGGCCCGGACGGCAGCCCTTCACCGGCCATTCGCACCTTGGAGCCGGTCTTGACGCCTGCCGGGATTTTGATTTCCAGCCGCCGGCCGTCCACGTCCATGAGGCGTTGCCCGCCGTGGTAGACCTCGTCCAGAGTCACCTCGACCTCTTGCTCGACGTGGCGTGGGGCTGCGGTGTTCCGGCCTGTCCGCATGCCCGATGCGGCCCCTCTGCCGGCCATGCTGCCGAAAATCGAGCTAAAGAAGTCCGAAAACTGCGGGTCGTTCCCGAAGATATCGTTGACGTCACTATACGCGACGCGCGTGCCGCCCGGCCCACCCCGTCCCGCCCACTGGTTGAAGTCGAAGCCGCTCGCGCCGCCCGTCTGCTGCCAGCGCTGGTAGTCCTGCCCCAACGCATCGTATTTCTGCCGTTTCTCGGGATCGCTCAGCACTTCGTTTGCTTCGTTGATCTCCTTAAAACGCGCTTCGGCGGCCTTGTCGCCAGAATTCACGTCAGGGTGAAACTGGCGCGCCAGCCGCCGATAGGCCTTCTTGATCTCTTTCTCGTCCGCGTTCTTTTCCACACCCAGGATCTTGTAATAATCCTTATAGTCCATGCCTGGCTCCCGGGCCTCCCGGCAAATGATCCGATCTTGCTTCCAGTATAGCCCTTCAGCAGGGGGCTGTCAAGGGCAAAACGTAATGCGATTTCCAGGTCAGGCGCGGATGTTGCAGATGCGCGCCTACCGACGGCTCAAATACGCCGCTGAAAAATCACTCACCACAAAGTCACTAAGGCACCCAGGACACGAAAACCCTTGAATCTCCTTGTGCCGCTTCGTGCCCTGGTGTCTTCGTGGTGAAATCCCCCGGCGCCTTGATGTCACCGGGGGGTGAACTCATTGCTCGTTGTACTCGAGCTCAGCTTAAAGATTCTACTGCTCCGCCGCTGGGGCGGGTTGGACGTTCTTGAACAGGTCGCCCGGCAGGATGTAGTTTCCGCCGCCCATCACCATCGGATAGTTGCCGCTCCAGTTCTCGATGGCCTGCCAACTGATCACGTTCGGATCCAGGCTCTGCGAGATCAACTTGTTAGCTTCGGCCTGCGCCTGCGCCTTGATGCGCGTGGCCTCAGCGTCGGCGATGGCCTTCACGCGGATCGATTCCGCCTCGCCCTCGGCCATGCCGATGCGTTCCAGCTTCTGGCGTTCGGCCTCAGCCTGCGCCTGGGTGATGGTGCGCTGCTTTTCGAACTCAGCCTGCTTGGCCAGGTTCTCCTTCGTGGCGATGTTTTCCCGCTCGATCTGCTTCTGTTCCACTGCCTTGCGGTAGTCGTCCTGGAAATGAATCGAACGGAGGCCGAAGAAGACGAGCTGGATGCCTTCCTTGGCGAACTCGTCCTCGAGCCGTACGGCAATGTCTGACTGCGCCCGCTCGACATTGCCGGAATAGAGATCGCTGGCCGTGTGCTGCTTCAGGATATTGCGCACATGCACCCGGCTGTTCGCCTTCACGACACGCTCGACCATTTCCCCTTCGGTGCCCAGGTTGTTGACGATGTCCGTCACCTTCTGCGGGTCAATCCGAAAACGGATGGTGTAGCGCGCACTGATCTGCTGGCCGTCAGATGTGGCCGTGTCCACCTCGACGTTCGCGATAATCGGCCTGGCTGCTCGCCGGGTCTTCGCTGCTCTCGTACAAGATCTCCTGCGTCCGGTAGGGTACCGTCTGCTGAATGAACGGCAGCTTGAGGTTCAGGCCCGGTGAGAAGACATCCACCACCCGGCCAAACTGCTTCACGACCGCCACCGAGCCGGCCTCCACTTGCGTGAAGGAATCGGAGATAGCAATGCCCATGAAGACTAACAGCGCGACGACCACTCCGGAAATCAGCGCGGACTTGAGATTAGGTTTCCCGCGCCGGCCGGTGGCAGCCGCGATCAAGAACGCGACGACCGCGCCCAGCGCCAGGGCAACAAACAGCGTTGTAGTCAAAGCACCCATGTGTGATTCCTCCTTCCATCCTTTCATCCTTTCAGGACAGCGCGGGCCGCAGCGCTCCGGGCCACACGCATCTACGAAACGATTCTACCATACTTTGACTGTTCACGCCGGATACCTGTTTGACATCTGCCCCCCGGCTGACTGACCAACTAAAAAATAGCGCCACTCCCGATGCCGGGAGCGGCGCTGCATGCTTCAGAGAAGCGGTCAGGATACGATCACGGAATAACGAGCTTCTGACCCGGGAAGATCTTATCTGGGTTGGTGATGTTATTGGCCGCCTGGAGCTGCTTCACGGTCAGACCATAACGCCGCGCAATAGACAGCAGTGTATCACCTTTCTGGACGACGTAGGACCGAGCCTGCCCTCCCGTCGCGGGCTTGGGAGTGCTGGCGGAGGCCGGGGCCGCGCCGCCCGTCCCAGGCACCTTCAGCTTTTGGCCGATGGCGAGGATGTCGGGGTTCGTCAGGCCGTTAAGTTGTAACAGTGCGGCCACCGTCGTACCGTAGCGCGCCGCAATCTTGCCCAGGGTATCGCCCGCCTGCACCGTGTAGATGCTCGTGGCAGCGCCCGTGCTGGTGGTCCCGGACGTCCCGCCGGTTGTGCCCGCGGTGGACGCTTTACCGGGGATCTTGAGCTGCTGCCCCAACGCCAGCACGTTGGGATCCTTCAGGCCATTGAGCTGGACAATCCCCTCGGGAGTCGTGTTGAACCGACTGGCGATGACTGCCAGGGTGTCCCCAGCAACAACCGTATAAGTGAAGGACTGACCGGTCGCGGCGCTCGTGCCCACCACAACCGGCTGTGGCGCCGTGGCAGTCGTCGATGTAGCCCCGCCGACCGGAATCGGCGTCGCTTGGACAGACCGCGTGCCGCCCTCCGCGGAGGCAGTTCCGCTCGTCACCGCCGAGGATGGGGTGGAGGGTGTACCAGTGGTGGCGGCCACGGTGCCGCGGGCAGACTGGGGAGTTGATCGGCTCGGCGTGGGCACCGGTCGTTCTTTCTCGCAGGCTGCCAGCGTGAGGCTTAGCAGAATCATCAGCGCGATGACCAGTATGATCGACAGGCGTCTGCTCATGTGAGGCCTCCCATGTGGCGGGTAGAAAATGCGGATAGTATTTAATTGCCAACTGCCGCTATCATATCACGGGCGCGCGCCCGTGTCAAACGGCACGAATCAGATGCAGGAACTCCAAATGTAACCGCAACTTAGCCACAGAGGACGCTGAGCACACCGAGATGAAAGACCAGGCGGCCCTTGATCAGCCCCGCTGAGGCCTCTGCGATCTGTGTGGCCGGCAAGGGCGGCGCCGCATTGGGAATTGCTGAATCAGATGACGCCCAAGTCGCGGCCGACCGCAGCAAAGGCGGCCAATCCCTGGTCGAGATCCGCCCGGCTATGCGCCGCGGTGTTCATCACCCGGATGCGCGCCAGCCCCTTGGGGACGGTGGGGAAGCCGATGGCCATGGCGAACACCCCATGCTTCGCATCAAACAAGGCGCGGCTGAACTGCTTGGCCAGGCCCTCGTCCCCCAGCATCACCGGCACGATGGGCGTCTGCGAGCGGCCGGTGTCGAAGCCTAAACGCTGCATCTCGGCGCGGAAGTAGGCCGCGTTAGCCCACAGCTTCTCGACCAGCGCCTCGGACGCTTCGAGCAGATCGACCGCGGCCAGACAGGCGGCGGTGTCGGCCGGCGTGGTGGCGCTGGAGAAGAGGAAGGGCCGGGCTTTTTGGCGGATGTAATCGACGATCGCCTTCCGGCCCGCGATCACGCCGCCCACCACGCCGAACGCCTTGCTGAGCGTCCCGATCTCGACATCGAACTTGCCGTGCAAGCCAAAGTGGTCCACGATCCCGCGACCGCCCCGGCCCAACACCCCCTCGCCATGCGCGTCGTCCACCATGGTCAGCACACCGTGGCGGTCGGCCACTTCCATTAGCTTGTCCAGCGGCGCGACGTCGCCGTCCATGCTGAAGACGCCGTCCGTCACCAGCAGCCCGCGGCGATAGTTCGGCAGGTGTTCCTTGATTTTAACGTCCAGGTCGGCCGGATCGTTGTGCTCGTAGACGATGATCTTGGCGCCGCTGAGCCGCGCGCCATCGATGATCGAAGCATGGTTCAGCCGGTCGGAGAAGATCACGTCCTCCTTGCCGACCAGCGGCGCGATGGCGGCCTGATTGGCGCAGAAGCCGCTCTGCACATAGAGCGCATCCTCCACCCCCTTGAACGCGGCCAGCCGGCGCTCCAGCTCGACGTGCAACGCCTGCGTGCCGGCGATGCTCCGCACCGCGGCCGGTCCGACGCCCCAGGCGTCTACCGCGGCCTTCGCGGCTTCCTTCATCCTGGGATGGTTGGCGAGGCCCAGGTAGTTGTTGGTGCAGAAGTTCAGCACGCGTTTGCCGTCAACGACCATCCACGCATCGGCCGGCGAGTCCATGGTGCGCAGGGTGATGAGCAGGTTGCTCTCGGCCAACGCATCCATGTCGGCGCGGATGAAGGCGAGTTTGTCGGTGGTCATGGAGTCATCTCCTGTCACGGCAGCCCAAGTTTGGGACGAACGAAGGCACGGGTGATCCGCATGGCGCCAACGGCAGCCTGCGCCTCTTCCTTAATCGCCGATTCACCCGGATAGCGGAACTCCACAGCGTAGTCATTGAGCATCAGGAACTTATCACGGATGGTGTTTAGATCAGGACTGACCGGGATAACAAGTCCGAGCAACACTTCGAGATCGTGGATGGCGCGAAACGGTATCTGACTCTGCGCCAGAAGTGCCTTCAGATACTTCTCTGCGCACTGTTGCGCGTGAAAGCAGATGACGTCATAGCTTGGCGCTTTCCGTACCCGTATTTCGCGCTCGGCGGTTCGATAGTCTTCCTTGGCCTTCTCAATCCACTCAGCTACGATTTCGTTCATAGAGTACCTTACCGCGGGTGGTGATCTCGCGCAGAAACAGGTCACCGAGAGCGATCCGCTCGGCTAACTCCTGAGGCGTGCGAACGACGATGTCTAGCGGGAATGGACGGGGGGAGACTGCGCGCGAGATTTCCAGCCGCTGTTGCCGCGCGCGGAGCGGTGTGTCCATGACGACTAGCAGGTCAACGTCACTCTCCGGTTTGGGGTGGCCGTCAGCGTAGGAACCGAAGAGGATGATCTTCTCCGGTTGGAAGCGTTCAGCGATGCGTTGAACCAACGCACGAATCGCGCTTGGAATGACCAGCCACTCGGCCCCCGGTTCACGGATCAGATCTTCGGTCATTTTACCCTGCTCTTCGAAATGGCCCGCATGCTTGCCAAGCTGCTTCACATCAGTTGCATTGTATCACACTATCGGATCAGCGGCGCTCCGCCTTCGCCCGTAACTGCTCGTAGACACCGCGGCCAAGGGGATCGCGCTTCTCCGCGATCAGGAACAGGCCGCGGCCGGCGCTTTTATCTTCCCACTTCTCGCCGATCAGACGCTTTTCCGCTGTGTCAGTGGTCTGCGCGGTCAGCCCGCCCTTGTACTCCACCACCAGCAGCCGGCCATCCTCCAACTCCGCGACAAAGTCGGGGTAGAACCGGTCGGTGGCGGTAGGGAGCCAGAAGGAGGCGTCCGGTTGGCGTTCCAGGTTGCGGACCCACCGCTTGACCGCGGGGAACAAGTCCAGCGTTTGGGCGCACTCGAACTCTTCGCCTTTGGCTTCCAACTCGCCCGGAACCGGATAGAAATGCTGCTGCCACTTGTAGCCGCTACGACAGAAGCTGTTGGCCGGGTAGATGTCGGGCTCGTAGCAGAATTCGTAGACGTAACTCGTCTCGACCGCGGCTTGCGGTCCGAACAGCACTTCATTGTAGCCGCGTTCGGCCGCAGCCTCCCGACACGTCCGGATCTTGTCGACCAACGCCCGCACCAGAATGAACTTGGCCCGCGCGAGCGAGGGCAGATCGAAGCGTTTGCGGTCTATCAGATAGGTGACCGCATTCAGCAACCACCTTTGCAGGATCTCCTGCCGGATGTCGGGCTGGCGCAGCTCCCGGTCAAGCCACTGCACCAGGCCGTTCACCGTCCACTGGGTCGCGATATGCGGCAGCTCGAGCTGTTGATCGCCGCGGTACTGGTAGACGACGCGGCCGCCGTCCATATCGAACTCGAACGTCTTGGACGCATCGTTGAAGTGGAAATCGGCCAGCTCGGCCGGGCAATCCAGCAGGCTCCAGCCTGCGGCATCGAGGAAAAGTTCGCGTTCGGCCAGTTCCAATTCGCCCTGGACGTAAACGCACAACCTCGGCACCGCAAACCGCTCAGGCCGTGCCGATACGTCTGCCTGGCTGCGGGAGATCTGGTATTCCGCCACCTGTTCGCGCAGCACTGGCCGCAGCGACTCCGGGACCGCGCCGCCCAACCGTTCAGCCAACGCCGCGGTGATCTCGCCGCGTAGCTCCACCTGGACGTTGCCGGGCGCCAGCTCGCGAATCTGGACCGCAGCCTGTTCTTCGGGAGACAGGCCGGAGAGGTCGGGAAGGCGATCCACGGTCAGTGTGACCGGCGCGGGCTGCTGAAAAAGCGGCAGATCGTCGAAAAGCGCCGGCTGGGGCGGCTGCTCGATGGCGCCCGCAGCCTCGATCTCCTCGAAGCCCATGCGGTTGACCAGGCTGTCCTCCAACTCGCGCGCAGCCTGGCCGAAGTGGGCGCTGGCGACGTGGGCATACGCCTTGTTCAGGTCGAGGGCCTGCCGGCGGCGGGCGTAAGGCATCCGCAGCACCCGGCCCAACAGTTGTTCCACGTCGCGGCTGGCGCTGATGTTGGCCGTGGAACAGAAGACGTAGGCAAAGGAACAATCCCACCCCTCCTTGAGCGCCTGCACGGTGATGATGACCTCGATCGGGCAGGTGGAATCGAACAGGTTGATGCCATCCAACTCGCGCTGGTCACCGGTGGCGATGGCGATCCGTTCAGCCGCAACCTTCTCATCCTCGATGAGGTATGTCTTCACCGCCTCGACGTTGGCGGGCCTGTCGCGATTCTCGGCCTGAATCAGCAACAGGGGGCGGATGTAGTCCGGCTCGCGGGCGGCCAGTTCGGCCAGGCGGGAGCGGGTCAGCAGCGCATCGCGCACCGCATCCTGCCAGCCGGTGGGGTGCTCGGTGAGCACGATGGGTAATTTGATCAGCGCCTCTGCCTTCAGTTCCGACGCGGAGACGCGGTGGAGGATGTTGCTGCCGGTGCGGGGATCGGTGTCGGGCGTGGCAGTCAGCTCGATGATGCACGACGGCGCGACGCGCTTGAGCACGTCAAAGGTGAGGCCGGTGCGGGCGTTGTGCGCCTCGTCCACGATGACCAGCGGCCGGTGGATCATCATCAGATTGGCGAAGGAGTATTTGACCTGACCAGCGTTCGGGCCGTCACTGAACTGTTCCAGGTCGGGCCGGTCGGCGTACAGCCGGGTGAAATGGCTCTCCAGCGCCTCTTTGTGCGCGTAGACGTCGCGGCCCTCGGTCTTTTCAACGCGGCAAGGTCTGGATCGTGCCGACGATGACGCAGACGCGGTCGCTCAGGTCGGCAGGCCGGAGATTGTCGATGTCGGCGATGTCGAAGACGGCTACTTTACCTTCGAACGCGTCGTCGAGCGCCTGGCGGTAGGAGTGGGCCGTGTTCTTGAGCGCGTCCGCGGTCTGGAGGCGGATGGTGTTGGTGGGCACGAGCCAGAGGACGACCGGGTATTCCTTCTCGATGTAGCTGCGCGCCGCCGTGCGAATGGCGTGCGCCGCGACGATGGTTTTGCCGCCGCCGGTGGGCAGCCGCAGGCAGACGTAGGGTACAGTTTCGAGACCGGGCATGCGGCGATAGATCGGCACGCGGCCGTGCGGGTCGCGCGCCACGGCCAGGAATGCCTCCTGCGGATCATCCGTCAGCCGGGCCTGTTCCAAGTACTTCGCCAGCACGGCGAGGGTGTTTTTCTGGAAGGTTTTGAGTTCGATGGTCATGGGTTGCTCGTTTACGCGTAGGGCTACCGATGTCATGCTGAACGGGTTAACAGCTCAAGGTGCGTTACAGCGAATCACCAGTGAAGCATCTCGGTCTCGGGAAGAGATTCTTCGCTGGCACCTCGCCGCGATCTGTGTTGAGCCGTTAACCCGCTCAGAATGACAATTCGCGAGCGTCAATTTCCCCTTCATCGCGCCTTCAAATCATACGGGATCTGCTTGAACGTCACGCATGCCGCCCGCAACGTCTCGCCGGACAACCTGCAACTTTCGCCATAGATCACCTTCGGCCCGGCGAACAGCGGAAGCCCGGCCAGCACACTGCGGGTGAGCACGTTGCCGCCGGCCGGCCGGCGGTCGCCCAAGATGCCGTTATAGAGCAGGTAGTAGGCGACGCCGCGGTGGATGCCGAGGAGCGGGCTCGCGCTCCCGGTCGTGCTTTTTACCGCTGAGGGCGCGGAGGACGCAGAGGCCATCAATTCTCTCTCTGCGTTCTCTGCGGTGAAATTCAGGTACGGCGTGCGCGTCTCCGCGAACCAGACGTGCGCGGCCAGGTGCTGGAAGCGGATCGCGGGGTTGATGCGCCCCTGCTCGTCGAAAACCGGCTCGCCCAGCCGGTAGAACCGGAACCCGCCGCCGCCCTGCCAGCTCACCGCCCCCGAGATGCCACCCTGCTCCCCGTCGATGACCTTGCGCAGCCGCGGGACGCAATGGGTGACCGCATGCTCGCCCAGCTCGATGCCGATGTAACGCCGCCCCATCTTGTGCGCCACGGCCGCAGTCGTGCCGGAGCCGAGGAAGGAGTCGAGGACGAGGTCGCCGGGGTTGGTGGCGATGTGGATAACTTGTTTGATCAGTCGTTCTGGTTTAGGAGTTCCGAAGGGCTCAAGACTGGGGAAGAGGCTCAGGATTTCCTTCTTCGATTCTTCGGTATCTCCCACTTCAGATGCCAGCCACAGGCTCATGGGAGCCAAGCCCTTCTCCTCGCCAGCGAATTGCTTGATACGAGGACGGCCAGCACCGTTATTCGGAAAGTAAACAAGGTCTTGCTCAAGGTAGGCTAGGAAAACCGGCTCAGTAGCAGCCCAACAGCGACCTTTCGGGGGATCAACTATCTTTCCAGATGGCGTCTTGATTTTGTACATCTGGTTTGGCCGATAACCTTGAGCCGAGAAAGGGATTGAACGCCACGGCCCGCGTGGGTCATCGTCGGGATTCGCAAACCCGCCTTCACCCGACGGAAGACGATTCCGATGATCCTTCCAGGCTTTCGCCTCGACTTTGCCGTAGACGAAGATGGTGTCGTGTGCCGATCCAATTGCCGCACGATTTTCCCGCGAAGTTCGTTTCTGCCAGATCACCTCTGCGATGAAATTCCCACGCCCAAACACCTCATCCATCACCACCTTGAGATAATGCCCCTCGTTGTCGTCGATCGACACCCAAATGCTGCCATCCTCGGCCAGCAGGTCGCGCAGCAGCTCCAGCCGCGGGTAGATCATGGCGAGCCACTGGCTGTGCTCCAGGTTGTCGTCGTAGTGTACGAACGCGCTGCGGGTGTTGTAGGGCGGATCGATGTAGATGCACTTGACGCGGCCCGCGTAAAACGGCAGCAGCGCTTTGAGCGCGTCCAGGTTGTCGCCGTGGATCAGCATGTTCTCGGCCGCGGGGTCGCCGGACGAAAGCTCGGCGACCGGCTCCAGCAGGCGGTAGGGCGCTTTGCCGACGGTCTGTTCGTCTGCGCGGCGGGTCAACCAGTCGAGTGTGGGCATGGGGTGGCTCGGGTGTGGGCTCTAGGACGCATAGTGCGCTCGATGAACTGATCAGAAAGGCAGCTCATCGAAGGTTACTGCCCCGGCAAATGCCAAGGAGTCATCGAGACGTAAGGTCACAATGCCTTCAGTTGCGGTAGGCACCTGGATCTTTAAACCGTTTCGGAGATCGTCTTGTCGACCGCGCCAAGATCGCTCGGGACCTTGCCCGTGTTCACGGTACGAAAAGGACACCTCAAATGGGCCAGGCGTCCGACTGTCCGGGTTGAAACGAAAGACCACCGCGTCATCCACGGCGACGACTTGCTCGATGTATGTCCAGTAGCGATAGAACAGTCCCTGCTCGGTCACATGGACCAACGGGGCCCACCGCTGACGAAATTGGACAGGCAAGAGTTGTAGCAGGGTCTGGCGTTCAGCCGTGGAGCGGCACACGATATGCTTGAGACCCGGTTCCAGAGATAATCGATCTGGCACCAGCACTTCAGCGTTACGCCGAAAGATAATCTCTGCTTTATCATCTGTCTGCCGAATAGCGCCTTCGTGAAAGACGTGGGCAAAAGGAATGTTCAGAAAGAAATCGCGATCTCCGCTGTAGGAGACGTGCGCGCTGGCCATGTTGCCATTAGAAACGAGGGTATCATCACCGGCAAGTGTCGTGAGGGCATCAAAACAGAAATAGACGGGCATCGGACAATGGGCATCCAATTCTTGTTGACCACGTGGCCGAATGCCTTCGTTACGGAATTGGGTAGGAGTGCGAGGCCGAAAATACAGTCGAACGAATTTCAGGCGTTCGGACCGCGTTTGGCTGACAACTTCACTGCTGGCGTTGTCCACTTGCATTACACCAAGCCGCATTGCCTCTGCACGACTGTACAGACTGCCACTCTGAAGAATACGGACAGCGTTACGGACATCGGTAAAGTGATAGACGAACTGCGGCCACCAACCCAGGTGTCCTAAACGCTGGGACCAAATGGCGATATGGCGCTCAATGTCCGCATGCCACGGCTTCATGCGACAATCTCCGCAGCACGCTGCGTTGCAGACTCAGGGCGCGGATCATACCGCAAGCCGCGCGTGGATGGGCCTTCGCTTCGAGAGCGCAAGGAAACAGGCTGAATATAGTCTAGCTGCGACAACAAGGCAAACAACCAAAAACCCGCGCCTTCGGCGCGAATCCCCTGAGGCAGATCGTTTTCTCCAACAGTACCCCGCAGACGTAAAGTGTTCCACAAGGCTTCGACATCTTCACGATACACAATCACTGGTTCGCCTGGTGTCGGCTGGAAAAAGATATGCTCGCCATTGACCTTCACTTTGGGACCAAAGAGGGTCAAAAGATAGGAATCATCAGAAGCTATAGCAACCAGTTGTCGCAGATCGTCCCATAACCGGTCGGTAGTAATCCGTTGGCGTTCCAGGCGCATCTGCCGCGCGAAGTTCACGTCAAATCGCTCAGGGACGAAATCGGGGGGCGGTGAAAAGACGTGAATATACACTGGTATCGGCAGATCCCGTAGGTATCGCTCTATCAAGGGCTGTACCTGACGCTCCCAGTTCAGCTCGCCGTGCCCGCACCCCAATTGCGGAAACCCGACGCTGGTGATGCCATAGTCCATGTAGCGAGCAACGAACTTCTCTAGCCCTGTTTCAATGTAAGATACCTGTGAACGCTCTCGCCAATGCTGTTTCGTGGGGAAATTAACGACGGTCTTGTTGGGTGTCCGGTAAATGTACAACATGCCAGTCTTGAACTTCCGCTCCTCGCATAAGCGGCGATACTCCTTGTACATATCGGGATAGAGTTGTTTGAAGACCGCGGCGATTCCCTTGCCCATCACGCCCACAGTGTATAACGGTCTTAACCAATGCCAAGGCTGGCGATTCAAAAAGGCTGATGTTCAGATAGGTCAACATCTTAGGGCCTCTTGCTGGGACTGTATCCCGCGGTCTCAAAATACTCGCACAGCGCGTTGACTTCCCGCTCGGCATCTTCCAAAGTCTCCGGCCCGAGCCTGGGTTGGATGCCGTGCGCGATCAAGATGTCTTTCATCTGCGCCCAACTTACGCCGGCCAGGCTCGCGGCTTTCGCCAGAGAAATCTCTTCGGTCTGGTAACGGTGGAGCGCTAGACGAACGCGCAAGTCCGAACGCCCGCGTACCAGGAAGCGCAGGGCATCCTGGATTACCTCTTGATCGTTTTTGTAAATCCTGGCGTCTACAAAACTATGAACGTCGAGCATGTGCGTATCTCCTTCTTACAACCGGATGCTTTGCACGAGTTCCAGTTGCCGCTCTGTCTCGCGCACTGCGTCGAGCACGAATTCCCACTCAAACCAGGCCGCGTCGTCGCCAAGCTCGCCCGCGCCGAACCGGGTCGCAAATTGTTCCGACGCCATCTGGTGTTGGCGTTCAAAGCCGTCCAGCCGCGCGCGATACTGGCGCAGGCTGAACTCGAACGATTTGCGTCGCGCCTGGAGGCTCGACTTGACGATCGGCAATGCCTCCTGGCGTATGGTGAGTGTCGCTTGCATGTAGCCCTCCAAGGTCCCGCAAAATCACAGACGTGATCGATGCGTGACATTTGCATTGTACCACAGCTTCCGGCGGCCTGCGGCCCTGAAATCGCCTGATGAGCGGCAGGAGACACCCCCACAAAAAGGGTCGAGGGCCTCACCATTGAGATTCCCGATCCTTAAGTGTGATCGGTTTTTCATCCGTCATCTGTTGGGCCTCCGACATCCACGGGCTCGATGTCATGCGCTTCGAGCCACCGCGGACGCGTTCGGCCATCTGCGCTTCCTTGAACGCAAACCAGCGCTTCTCCTCATATGGGTAGTTGTACAAAACGTCCTTGAAGCGGCGGAACGCGCCGCGCCCCATGATCGCCACATCCAGCAGCTCCCGGATATGGGGGTTGCGGACGGTCACGATGAAGTCCTCCATGTCACCGTAGGCTTCGTGGGAATCCATCTGCGGCACCACGATGAACCGATCTCCGTAGCCGCGTTCAACCGCGTCAGCTTGTAACACTGCCTGCTGCTGCCAGTCGTGCAAGCCCGACTCGGCGACGAGGTCGGCCAGCGTGGACGACGCTTCCTCTCCCTCACCGTTCATAGCCTCGCAGATCGCCTCCAACTGTCCGCGCGCGTCCTCTGTGACGACGACGATTTCGCCGGTTTCAAAATCGAAATAGTTGGACAGCTCGTGAAAGTTGGACTCGAAAGCGAAAGCCAGCTCACCGAGGTCTACCTTGAGTTGACGCATAGCCGACGATGACCTCCTGATCGAGTATTTCGTCTGGTCGCCCCAAAACCGAATCGCTGCAAGCTCGCCGGGTTCCTTTCACGCCCCGCACAGCCGCGCGATCGCATCACGCGCGACCTTGATGCCCAACACCAGGTTGTCGCCGGAGATCCGCTCGTCAATGCCGTGTACGCGGCCGAGATCGGCGCCTTCCATGATCACGGGAGCAAATCCGTAGGCTGGAATCCCGCGCTGTCGCCAGTAGCGGCCATCGGTCGCCCCGGGCACCAACATCGGAAAGATGGGCGCGCCTGGCACGTATCGCTGCACGGCGGCGGTGATGGCGTCGAAGAACGGGCCATCCAGCGGCGCGCTCCCGGAAGGCGGCGAGCTTTCCATGGTTTCGAGTGTGATGCGTTCATCGGCCAGCCGGCCGCGCAGCCACGCCTGAAACTCCGCAGCGTCCGTAGCGGGCAGCAAACGGCAGTCGATCTCCGCCTCGGCACGCTCCGGGATCACGTTCACTTTGTAGCCGGCCCGTAACACTGTCAGGCTGATCGTGTCGCGCAGGATCGCGTTGGTGGTCGGTTGAGCCTGCAAGCGCGCGCCGAGGAGGCGCAAGACCAGCGGATTGCTCACATGCGGCAGGAGAGCTGAAGCCGGAAACTTCTGCATCGGTGCGAGCGCCCGGAACATGGCCGCAGCGATCGATCCCACGCGCAAGGGCCGCGGGTTGGCCAGAACTCGATCCAACGCCCTGAGCAGCGTGACGTTCGCGTTGTCGTTGTGCGGCATGGAGGCATGGCCCGGTTTGCCCGTGGCGATCAGTTTCAGGTGCTGGATCTGCTTCTCGGCCACGGTCAGCCCGAACATCACGCCCGGCCCGAACATATCCTTGAAGCCGCCGCCGCCTTCATCCCAGACCCACTCCGGGTTGATCTCGGCCGCGCGCCGCGCCACCAGCCAGCCCATGCCGTGCTCACCGCCCGTCTCCTCATCGGGGACCGCCAGGAAGACGATCGGCCGCCGGAAACGCACGCCGGCTTTGACCAGCGCTTCCAATGCCAGCAAAAAAATGATCCCCAGATTCTTGGTGTCCAGCGTCCCGCGGCCCCAGACATAGCCGTCCGCGATGGCGCCGCTGAAGGGCGGATGCGTCCACGCGGCGGGATCAGCCGCGACCACGTCAATGTGGTGGTTGATCACCAACGGCTTGAGCGGCTCACTGCCCGGAATGCGCGCCAGCACCAGCCCGCGCCCGGCCGCCGGCTCGACCAGGGTTATGTCGGTCGTGATACCGCGGGCGACGATCTGGTCGCGCAGCCATTCCGCCGCGGCCAACTCAGCGCCCGGCGGGTTGGTGGTGTCGAACTGCACATAGCGGCTGAGCAGCGCCATCGCGTCGCGGGCCAAAGCCGCGTCATCGAGCCTGTCCAGATCTGGCGAGGTAGCCATGCGGTTATCCCATCCTAGAAGCCGAAGGTGAAGCCGAACATGATGTCCAGCGGCCAAGCCATCAATAGACATTATCGGAATAGATGTCATTCTGAGTGCTGTCAAGCCGCGCGACAGTCATGCGGGTAGTCAAATGAAGTTCCGCTTGTCATTCTGAACGGGTCAACGATACAAGGTCCGTTACGGCGAGACACCAGTGAAGAATCTCGCACTGGTACTTCATGAGCAGCGGGTTGATCCCAAGCATCTCATTTTCGACGTGAAATCAGCGAAGAATCTCCCTTATGTCGCACGAGATCCTTCGCTAAAGACTGGCCGCAACGCACGACACAGAATGGACATGCTCAGGATGACATGCGTTTCTATTGCCGATAATGTCCAATGGGTTGACTCCCTCTTGGACCCCTTCAGCCAACTTGGCAAGGAGACGAGGCGCTCAGCGCGATGCTCCCACTAGCTCGCTCCGGCGTCGCGTGCCGCCCGCGCATAGATCCGGTCCAGTTCGCGTCGCGTTGCGGCGTCCAGCAGGCAGTCATGCTCGGCGATCCGTTTCTGCGCGATCTGGCGCGCCCGGCCGATGAGGTCCGGCATGCCTTTGTCCAGCCATTGCCGCATGGTCGAATGGGTGAACAGGCCGGGATCCCAGGTGGCCTTGCGGTAGTTCGCCAGCGTTGTGGGGTGAATCAGGTAGTTCCCCGCGCCGAGCGCCACCTCTTCGATGGCCGCCACCGCCAGCGTTTCGTCGGTGACATCGAACCCTTCGCACACGCGCTGGACATACTGGACGATTTCGTAGTCGATAATCAATTGCTCGGCCGAATAAATCTCGTCGACCGACAGCAGGCCGGCGTTGGTGAAGATGCGCGCGCCCATCAGGGCCGCGGCGAGGGTGTGCGCGGCCTTCTCGGCGGCCGCGTGCGCATCGGGCCATTTCGCTGAGGTCAGCAGCGACTTGGCGACCACCGGGATCCCGTAGTGCTGGTTAAGCTGAATTTGGATCAGCGTTGCCAGCAGGTCTTCGGGCGAGCCGTAGACGAAGGCTGCGTACTTCATATCGAAGGGGTAGGCCCGGATGCTGTCGATAATGCTGGAATAGATCGGCGCGCCAGCGGCCATAAGATGGATCAACGTCAGGCCCGCCAACAGTTCTGCCACGCTCTGCAGATACGCGCCCGGCATGAAGATCGGCGCCGTCGTGCCGGCGACCGGCATGGTGGCGACCCAAAACGGCACGTTACGCCCGCGAAAATGATAGAGCAGCTCGAGGTTCTCAGCAGTAACCCGGAAGGGGCTGATGATCCATAATCCCATGGAGAAGGGCTTGGCCGCGGCCTGCGCCATTTCGTAGATGTAGTCGGCCGCGCGGATCGAGGAGATGGGGTTGGCGTCGAAGATCGCGCCCGGCCGCCGGTCGCTGTACTCCCATGACACCTTGTAATGCGCCAGCTCCTGCAGCAGCGGCGGGAGGTCCATCGGCTTAACCGGCGCCGAGCCGTGCATGCCCAGCGAATGCGCCAGCTTGGTCATATCCACCAGGTCCCGGTAGGTGGCTTGCCGGACTGCACCGGTTTCCATATCAATGATGTTGATCTCGTAGGCGCCCGAAATGATGCTGAAGGGCCGATCGGTCATCTCGGCATGGGCAGGGTAGCGTTGCGCTGCCAACGCCGCCTGCACCAGTTCGGACCGGAAGCAGACCCGCTCACCCTGCACCCGCACACCCACGAAGTCGGACAGCAGCCGCAGGGTGGGCGCGTGGGGCACATGCAGGCCGACGCGTTCGATCAACCCCAACGCCTGGTCGTGGATCTTCTGAATGTCGGCTGGGGTCAGGCCGCCAGTGATCTGGTATGACGCATGAGACATTACGCAGCTCCGGGGCAATGCGGTTACGCCTGATTGGGGAGTATAGCTCGATTCAAGGACACATGGATGGCGAAAGTGTAAATCGTCGAAGGATGTGGCAGCAGTTACTTACCGATGGGCAGTGACCGAGTCCGAATCTCTCGCTCGGTTACACTCATCACAACTCCGGCCGCCAGGCGGCGTAAGCCAGGGCCTGACGGACATCTTGTGGTTCCAGATAGGGATAATCCGCAATGATTTCCCGCTCGCCCAGTCCGTTCGCCACCAGGTTCAGGATCAATGACACTGTGAGTCGCATCCCACGGATGCACGCACGCCCATCATGTTGGGGGCGAAAGTAATCCGATCAAAACCTGACATCACAATCCTCCCGCGTCACATCATCCGGACTTCCGCTATGTCCAGAGTATAGCATGACCTGACGCCTGGAACAAGCGGATAACCTGGCGGGATGACATCAACTGAGCGCAAAAAGATCGGAGGCCTCGCCATTGAGACCCCCGATCCGAGTGTGACACGGCAGCGTTGCCGCACTATGCGGTTGTTACGCCTCGATGTTGTACAGCGCCGGCCGCTTGCTCTGGCGGATCGCCCAGACGATGGCGGCGAGCAGGATCACCATGATGATCGCCAGGGGCAGCGAGATGCCCTGGGAGCGCACGACGATCGGGGCGATGATCAAGCTGATCAGGTTGATGACCTTGATCAACGGGTTCAGCGCCGGGCCGGCGGTGTCCTTCAGCGGATCGCCGACGGTGTCACCCACGATACTGGCCTTGTGCGCATCCGAGCCCTTGCCGCCGAAATGCCCTTCCTCTACCAGCTTCTTGGCATTGTCCCAGGCGCCACCGGCGTTCGACATGAAGACCGCCAGCAGTTGGCCGGAGAGGATCACGCCGGCCAGGAAGCCGCCCAACGCCTCAGCCTTCAGGGTGAAGCCAACGACGATCGGAACCAGCACGACGATGATGCCCACGGGCAGCAGCTCGCGCTGCGCGGCCTGCGTGGAGATCGCCACGGCTTTCTTGTAATCCGGCATCGTCGTGCCTTCGCGCACGCCGGGCACGTCGAATTCCTTACGCACGACTGCGACCATACCGTTGGCCGCGCGGGACACGGCCTTGACCAGCAGCGCGCCGAACAGGATCGGGATTGCGCCGCCGATCAGCAGCCCGATGAACACGCGCGGGTCAGCCACGTTGATGCCCTTGAGGATCTGGTCCGCAGCGAGCTGCCCCGCCGCTACCATCTCCGTCTGCACCAAACGAATGTCGGTGATGAAGGAGCCGAACAGGGACACGGCCGCGATCACAGCGGAGCCGATGGCCACGCCCTTGGTGATCGCCTTGGTGGTGTTGCCCACCGCGTCCAGGTCGGTCATGATTTTCCGCGCGCCGTCGGGCATCGAGGCCATTTCGCCGATGCCGTTAGCGTTGTCGGAGATCGGGCCGAAGGAGTCCATAGACACCAGGTTGCCGGCGTGCGTCAGCCAGCCGATACCGATCAGCGCCACGCCGTAGATGACGTACTCTGAGCCCAAGTTGCCATAAACCAAGACAGAGGTCATGATCGCTGCTGCGATGCAGAGCACCGACCAGGTGCTCGATTCGTAGCCTTCGGCCAGACCGCTGAGGATGGTGGTGGCTGGGCCGAATTTGGTGCTCTTGGCGATCTCCTGCACCGGCGCCTTGTCGGTCGCGGTGAAGTATGCCGTCAGGCGGTTGACGATGACGTTGAAGATCACGCCCATCGTCACCATCATCGCCGGCTGCCACCAGTTCACGTCATGCAAACGAATATAAGCGAAAGCCAGCAGGAAGGAGAGGCCGATGGTAATCACCGAGGACGTCTCGTAGGCGATCTCCATGCTGTGCCAGGCATTGCCCTTGGCGACCGTGCGTTCCCAAACCGGCACGGAGAAGGTGCCGATGATGGAGCTGATGACGCCGATGGCACGCACCAGCAGCGGGAAGACGATGAAGTAGACGTTGCCGGTCAGCGCCATCAGCGTCAGACCCAGAATCAACGTCGAGACGATGGTCACTTCGTAAGACTCGAAGATGTCGGCAGCCATACCGGCGCAGTCGCCGACGTTGTCGCCCACCTGGTCGGCGATGACGGCCGCGTTGCGCGGGTCATCCTCTTCCAGGCCCTCTTCGACTTTGCCTACCAGGTCGGCGCCGACGTCGGCCGCCTTGGTGTAGATACCGCCGCCCACGCGCATGAACATCGCCAACAGCGTGCCGCCGAAGCCGAAGCCCAACAGGACGTCGGGCGCCGCCGCGCCGAAGATGATGAAGATCGTGGTGCCGCCCAGCAGACCCAGACCGTCGGTCAACATGCCGGTGACGGTACCGGAGCGATACGCGATCCGCAGCGCGTCACCGAAGTTACGCATCGAAGCGGCTGCCACGCGGATGTTGCCCTGCACGGCCATGCGCATGCCGAACTGGCCGACCATCAGCGAGAAAGCCGCGCCCAGGACAAACGCGCCGGCCCGGCCTAATGCGATGACGATGTGAGCGTTGGCGCCGTACATCCTCATGGCCGCCGGTGTCGGCGGCGCGATCCAGGCGCTGGCAAACAACACGAAGACCAAGACCGCGACGAACGGCAGGATGGTCTTCAATTGGCTGCTCAGATACGCATCAGCGCCTTCCTTAATAGCGCTCCAAATGCGGATCATCGCCTCCGTGCCTTTGTCCTCTGCCATCACGTTGCGGTACAGCAGATAGGCGTAGACCAGGCTCAGGACAGCGATAACGAGCACACCGTAGATCGCCATGGTCTCAAACGACGTCAGGTTGAGTGCATACATAACAACTTCGTGCGACCTCCCAGAAGAAAAATGGTTGGACGGGATGGTCCAACTTAATGCCGAATTGGGATAGGAAGGAAAGACCGGGACCGGACACAAAACGACCCCCTTATCGGGGCCGATCACTCCTATTGTAACCCGCACACCAAAAATTTGTCAAGTAGATTACAATTCATCTGCGACACAAGGCCACAAGTTCGGGACAAGCCCGACTTTCAACTGCTCCTGCGAAAGCAGCGTGGTTGCGTAATTTGACATTGCAGGCCATCTATGGCATAGTGGCATCACCAAAGCTGGTGCAAGTCCAATCACGACGAATGCAGGTCGGCCGCTCGAGCTTTTCTGTCGAGCGGCCTGTTGTTTTTAGCGATGGGAACGAGCCGGATTGGAATCAGTAAAGCCTGCGCCTGAAACACGCAGGAAATGGAGTATCAGAACATGAGTGATCGAGAGCAAGGTTTAGTCAAGTGGTTCAGCAACGACAAGGGTTACGGCTTCATCACACCGGAGTCCGGTGCGAAGGATCTGTTCGTCCACCATTCAGCCATTGTGGGTGAAGGCTTCCACACCCTGGCCGAAGGTGATCGCGTCGAATACAGCGTGGAGCAAGGGGCCAAGGGCCCAGCCGCTGTTCAAGTGCAGAAGATCTAAGGTCTGATTGAAAGCACGTTCAGCCATCGCCCGAGACGAACGTTTACCCGGGCGATGGCTGAACATTTAACCCGGTTCAGCAAATTTCAAGAACCCGCCACCCCCCAGCACCCGCTTCTGCCACTATCACCCGGTCGTCGCCATTCCAGCGGCTCCGGCCCCATGTTTGACACACCGCCGGTATGAGAAGATAATACGCCGGCACATGAATACACAATCTGGCATCGAACACCCATCAACCATCCGGCCCGCTGTCGATCCAACGCGCCTGCCGCCGCCGATCCTCGTGGACTCCCCTGCCGCGTTCGAGGATATGATCGCCGCGCTGCGCGGACAGCCGTTGCTTGCCCTGGACACCGAGTCCGACAGCCTGTACCGCTACTTCTTCAAGGTGGGACTGATTCAAATCAGCACGCCCACTACGGATTACCTGGCGGACCCGCTGCGGCTGCCCGACCTGACGCCGCTGGGTGACATCATGGCCGATCCGGCGGTGGAAAAAGTCATTCACGCCGCTGAAAATGATATCCTGACGCTAAAGCGGGATTTCAGCTTCAACTTCGCCAACGTGTTCGACACCATGCTGGCCGCGCGCATCCTGGGCTGGAAGCAAGTGAGCCTGGCCGCGCTGCTGGCGCAACACTTCGCGGTGAAGCTCGACAAGCGCGCCCAACTCACCGACTGGGGGCATCGGCCGCTGGATGCCGCGCAACTGAGCTACGCGCGCCTGGACACTCACTTTCTGCTCCCGCTGCGCGAGCTGCTGATCGCCGAATTGCGTCAGCGCCGCCGTTGGCGCGAAGCCCAGGACGCGTTCGCCGCGCTGCCCCAGGTCACCTACGTCGAGAAGCCATTTGATGCGGAGGGCTTCTGG
Organism: uncultured Chloroflexia bacterium; assembly: GCA_963841825.1. Lineage (GTDB taxonomy): Bacteria > Chloroflexota > Anaerolineae > CG2-30-64-16 > CG2-30-64-16 > CAWJEL01. The sequence continues at coordinate 73,241 of CAWJEL010000020.1, read as the reverse complement.
CGGATTAAAGGCGCGCGCGATCTCCGTGGCAATGAGCTGGCGGTGTTGCGCCAGCTTTACCTTTGGCGCGACGAACAGGCGCGCAAGTTGGACCGGCCGCCCTTCAAGGTACTGGGTGACAGCCGGCTCGTCGAAATGAGCCAGCAGCAACCCGCGCGGCTGGCCGATCTGCCGTTGAGCTCACGCCAAATCGAGCTATTCGGCCGGAGCCTCCTGGCGGCCATCGCGGCCGGCCGCGCCGCGCCCGTGCCGCTGCCTCCCGCCCGATCGTCGAACGGCAATGGCCGCCCGACCCCGGAGGCGTTGGCGCGCTTCGATCAACTGCGGGCCTGGCGCGTCCGCCGTGCCGCCGATCGTGCGGTGGATGCTGATCTGATCCTGAACAACCACGCGCTGATGACCATAGCCCGCGCCGCACCGGCCACGCTCGAAGCACTGGCCGCGCTCGACGTGATGGGCGCGTGGAAGCTGGAAGAGTACGGCCCCGATCTGCTGCGGGTGATCGAGACCAGCGCGTGAGCCGCCGATGACGCCAGCCTACACCGACATCCGTATGGGCGATATCGTTCGCATGCGCAAACCCCACCCCTGCGGCAGCGCCCAGTGGGAAGTGGTCCGGCTGGGGGCCGATATCGGCATCCGCTGCCAGGGCTGCAGCCGCCGCGTCCTGATCCCGCGCAGCCAGTACCTGCGACAGGTCAAGACGCTCATCAGTCCGGGCGCGCACCCCGACGTGCCGATGATGCCCGACGCATGAATCGCCACCTAGCCTATTCACAGTGTCCGGCAGGCTCACCACGATGCAATCCCGCGGTTTGCCTCTCTGACAGGCCCGCAGCTCCCAGCTCGGCGCTCTGCCAGGTCGACCGGCTGCGCGATCGGGAGACCCGATGACCCAAACAACCAGCCGGGGGTTCGGCCCGGTGCTTGCCAACCGTAACTTCCGGGCGTTGTGGCTTGCCCAACTGCTCGCGCAAACCTCGCAGCACGCGATCCATTTCATCCAGATGGTGCTCATCGAGAAGCTGACCGGCTCGGCGATGCACTTGGGTTTGATTATTCTGGCGTTTAGCTTACCAGGAGTCCTTTTCAGCGCGGTGGCCGGCGTGGCGGTCGACCGCTTCTCTAAGAAGTGGATCCTGGTCATCTCGAACCTGATCCGCGTCCTGCTGGCGCTGAGTTACATCGTCATTCTGAACACCCTGTCCGGCACCTGGGAGCTGGTGGCGATCTACACCGTCACCTTCCTGATGGCGACGTTGGCACAATTCTTCGCGCCCGCTGAGGCGGCCACCATTCCGCTGTTGGTCGGCGAAGACCTGCTGCTGCCCGCCAACTCGCTCTTTACGCTCACCATGGCCATCTCGCAGGTCATCGGCCTGCTGATCCTCGGCCCGCTGGCCACCAGCCTCCTGCAGGTGCAGGGCGGCTTCATCTTGATCGCGCTCTTTTATTTGGGTGCGACGCTCGCCGTCTCCACGCTGCCCATGGACCGGCGACCGGCAGGGCGACACCCATCTGCGGCCTTCGGCTGGCAGCAGGTGTGGCCCGATTTTCGCGAGGGCTGGCATTTTGTGACGCGCCATCGTAAGATTCAAGGCGCCATGGCGCAGCTCGTGACTGTCGCCACCCTGGTGATGGTGATGGCCATGATCGCGCCGGGCTATGCGGCCCGCGTCCTCGGCATCAAAGCCGAAAATGCCGTCATCGTCTTTGCGCCGGCGGGGATCGGCATGCTGCTGGCAACCGGCATCGTCGGGCGGTGGGGCTACCGGCTGCGGCGCATCGGCTTTGGCCCGATCGGTTTGGTGTTGGCGGGTCTGACTTTTGCCGCCATGGGTTGGGTCGCCCTCGATTATCAACGCCTCCTCCAGCCGATTCTGCACGTCTATCCCAAGGCCACCTTCAGCCTGACTTCCGCCACCATGGTGCTCGGTCTGCTGCTGGGCATGAGCCTGGCGAGCGTGAACATCCTGGGCCAGACGACGCTGCAACAAGAGTCGCCGCCCAACATCCGCGGGCGGGTCTTTTCGGTGCAGTTCATGCTCAATAACCTGATCGGTATCCCGCCGATGTTGGTACTGGGCGGGATGGCGGATGCTATCGGCATCCCACGCGTGATGGAAATCGTCGGTCTGCTCGCCCTCGCGATGGCGGGCGTGAGCGTCGCGATCCAGCGCGCGCCCCTTCGCCCGTCACCCGAGCCAGTACATCCCGCCGAAACGCCACTGCCAGGATCGGCCATTCTGTCAGCCCCGACCGAGGAGGCGCCCTGATGCAACGTGATGCGCTTGTAACCTACCTGGACGACTACTTGAGCTGCCGAGGCACGGCGGACTACAGCGACAACGGTCTGCAGGTGGAGGGCAGCGATGACGTGACCCGGCTGGCCTTTGCCGTGGACGCCTGTCAGGAGACGATCGAGCGCGCCATTGTCGCGGGCGCGCAGATGTTGATCGTCCACCACGGGCTGTTTTGGGGCAAGGTGCTGCGGGTCGTGGGGCCGCATCGCCGCCGGGTGCAGGCGCTGCTGGACGGCGGCTGTTCCCTCTACGCCGCCCATCTGCCGCTGGATCGCCACCCCGAGGTGGGCAACAACGCCCAACTGGCTCAGATGCTCGGCTTGACCGTGACCGCGGGGCTGGGCGAGGCGTTCGGGCTGCCGGTCGGCGTGATCGCCACCGCAACGACGACCCGCGCGGCCCTGGTTGCCCGGTTGGCCGCGCGCCTGGGCGTCACCCCGCTGGTGTTGCCGGAGGGGCCGGAACAGGTGCAGCGGATCGGCATCATTTCGGGCGGTGCGGCCGGGGATATCGTGACCGCGGCCGCGGCTGGCTGCGACACCTACATCACCGGTGAGACCAGCCACTCGGCGTACCACAACGCCGCCGAATATGGCATCAATGTGATCTACGCCGGACACTATGCTACCGAGACGGTGGGGCTGAAGGCGCTGGCGGCACACCTGGAGGGGCAGTTCATCCTACCAGCGACATTCATCGACCGGCCAACCGGCCTCTGATTTGACACTACTGCCGGCTCACGGGTATAATTGGTCGGATTTAGCGGGTGGGGCGTCACGTCTGTCTCGCCTGCTTTTTCTGTCTGTCGATAAAACACGCAACGTGTATAGGAGTCTGGATTCATGTCGACCAAGCGAACTTATCAACCCAAGAGCCGACGCCGGATGCGCGTCCACGGTTTCCTGAGCCGCTCGAGCACCCACGGCGGACGCAATGTATTGAGGGCCCGGCGGGCGCGTGGCCGCAAACGACTGACGGTATGAGGCGTAACTCGTAATGCGTGAGGCGTGACCAGACGATTCCTGGTTATGGTCGCTCATTACGCGTTACGATCTGCCGGCGAGGATCGCCAACTTGAATCGCCGCTACAGCCTGCGCGACAAAGCGCGATTCCGGCAGGTGCGCCAGGAGGGCGTAAGTCACCCCCACCCGATCATGGTGCTGTGCTACCTGCCCAATGGTGAGAGCTTCAGCCGGTGTGGCTTCACGGTCAGCCGGCGGATCGGCGGAGCGGTCGAGCGGAACCGGGCACGGCGGCGGATGAGCGAGGCGGTCCGCCTGTTGTGGGACATGGTGACGCCAGGTTGGGATTTGGTGTGGGTTGCCCGACCGGGCATCAAAGATGTCGAGTTCTCGGAGTTGCAAAGCGCCTGTGCCCGCCTGCTTCGGCGGGCACGCTTGCTAAGAACGTCTGACGGAAACGTCTGACGGATTGTCTGGCGGAACGTGAACGTGCAAACGATCGTGCTGGCCCTGATTCGTTTTTATAAGCGCTGGATCTCGGCTGTGCTGCCGTCGTCGTGCCGGTTCTACCCCAGTTGCTCCCAGTACACGTACGAGGCCATCGAGAAGTACGGCGTGTTGCGCGGTGGTTGGCTCGGTGTCCGGCGTATCGCCCGGTGCCACCCGTTTAACCCCGGCGGCTTTGACCCGGTGCCCTGAGAATCCGCGAGGAGTTGTAATCAGCGTGAATAAAAGACTTCGCACCCTGTTGCTGGTGGCGCTACTTCTGATCGTCGCGCTCGCCCTGTCCGGTTGTATGACACCGACGACAGGACCGGTCGATCTGAACCAACCCGAAGGCCTGTGGAACACCATCGTCTATGCCCTGGCCAAGGTCTTGATCGCGATCAACGACTTTATCGCCAGTCTCGGCATCCCCTATAGCTGGGGCTGGGCGATCATTGTCTTCACCATCGCCATCAAACTCGTCACGCTGCCGTTGACATTCAAGCAGCTTCAATCCGCCAAAGCCCAACAGGTGATGCAGCCGAAGCTACGTGAGCTGCAAGAAAAATACGGCAAGGACAAGCAGAAGCTCTCCGAAGAGCAGATGAAGCTCTACAAGGAGGCCGGCATCAACCCGTTGGGCGGGTGTCTGCCGCTGCTGATTCAGATGCCGATTCTGTTCGCCCTTTACCAGGCGCTCTACGTGCTGGCCGGCAGCGGCCACCTGAAAAACGCCCCCTTCTTCTGGATCCCGGATCTGTCGCTGCCGGGTTCGACGGCTGCGACCGCCGGGGTCATCGACGGCATCCCGATGATCGGGACAACCTGGATCAGCACAGCCTTCAAGCAACAAAACTGGTACGTGCTGTTCGCCTATATGAGCTTGCCCATCTTCATGCTGCTCACCCAGATGCTGCTGCAGAAGATGTCGCAGCCGGCCAAGGACCCGAAGACCGGCAAGGCGGATTCACAGACCCAAATGATGGGGCAGATGATGTTCCTCATGCCCGTCATGTTCTTCTGGATCACCCTGGGCCTGCCCGCGGGGTTGACGCTGTACTGGTCGGTTTCCAACGTGTTGGGTATGGTTCAGCAGTACTTCGTGACGGGCTGGGGATCGCTGCCGGACTGGTTCAGGTTCCTGAAAAAAACCCAACCGGCGACAGTGGCGATAACCGCCTCCGCGATGCCCGCGCCGACGGCTATGCCAGCAACAACGGACCCGGTTGAGAAGCCGGTCAAGCGCCGCAAGCGCCGGAAATAGTTAGCAGACCAGGTGATCGTGCGGGGCGAAAGCCAATCTGCCCAATCACCCTTGGAGCATTCGTGCAGTTACCGCTTGAGGATAATGAAAGTATGACAGCCGAAAAGAGCGGAGAATTCCGTGGTAAAACCGTCGAGGCAGCTACCAACGCCGGCCTGGCCGCGTTGCGACTATCCCTCGAAGAAGTCACCGTAGAGATCGTGCGCCCGGGCAGCCGCGGCGTGCTGGGGATCGGCGCCGAGGATGCCGTGGTGCGCGTGACGGCCATCGGGGCCAACAAGACCGCGCCGGCGTCCAACGCCAAACCCGAGGTCGAGCCGACGATGGCCAGCCGTCCGACACCGGCTCCGGCTGCGCGCGTCGAGTCGCGTCCTGCCCCCCAAGCCGCACCCAAACCTGTCGAACCGAAAGCCGCCGCCGTCAGCGTCGACCTCGATAAGTTCAACGAGAAAGACCTGGCCGCCGCGCAGACGGGCCGCGAGCTGCTGCTGGGCATGTTGGAGCGTATGAGCTTGCGCGCCGACGTCGAAATTGTGCAGCAGAGTGATGCCGAGGCTGACGAAGACGATGAGCGCTCGCTCGTGCTCAACATCGTCGGTGACGACCTGGGCGTGCTGATCGGCCGCCAGAACGAGACGCTGTCGGCCCTGGAGTTCATCACCCGGCTGATGACTAACCAGCAGACGCATTCGCGCACCGGCTTCGTCGTGGACGTGAACGGCCACCGCGCCAAGCGGGCCGAGTCGCTGCGCAAACTGGCGCTGCGCATGGCCGACCAGACGGTACAGACCGGGCGCACTGTCGCCATGGAGCCGATGCCGCCCGCCGAACGCCGCATCGTCCATCTGGCGCTGCGCGACCACCCGTCGGTCACGACGCAGAGCGTCGGCGAGGGCGATCGCCGCAAGGTCACGATCGTCCCGAAGAAGTAGGGGCGGGTTTTCTGGGGTTAACCAGAGCCCACCTTGTAAGGGGCAGCAGCGTTGTGCGGGCAAGCTCCTCGCTGACGCGGAAAAACCCGCCCCTACACTTGGCTTTGAGTGCATCGAACGAATTCAACGACAGGCCGTCGGGGCGCGTACACGCGTATCGGCGGCCTGTTTTGTGATGGAGCAGCCTATGGACAGCTTCCGCACACACTATTACCGACATCCTCAACGGACACGGCATCCCCTACCGCCTGCTGCCGCATACAGAAGCGGTCTTCACCGTAGAGGCGGCCGCACGACAACGCGGCGTCCTTCTGGAGGAGATGGTCAAGTCGATCCTGCTGCGTGAAGCAGGCCAGGTCGGACGTTATGTCATGGCCTGCGTGCCGGGCGCCGAGCGGGTGGCCCCGAAAGCGGTACAGGCAGCCTTGGGCGAGGCGTGGCGCCGGCTGCACTTCGCCAGCGCCGAGGAGATCCAGGCCGTGACCGGCTGCGTGCAAGGCGCAGTCGCGCCCATCGGCCTGCCGGCTGACGTGCCGGTGATCTTCGACGAGGCCATCGGCAGGCTGGTGCGCTGCAACATCAGCAGCGGCGATCCACTCTGCGGGCTGGAGTTGAGCGCCGCCGATCTGGTGCGCATGGTTCGCGGCCGGCTGGCGGCGATCGTCGAGAGCGGTCAGTAGGGTGGCCCCCCCTGAAAATACCCATTCAGAGATATTCTCCGCGGCAACAGCTACGGTTTACGAACTAGCGGCAGATAGATTTTCTTGCCTCCGACGACAACGCGACTGCTGTTGTTGCTCGCACTGCTATCATTGGGCGCCGTGATGGTAGCCGTGTTGATGAAAACCCATCCCTTCGGCAGACTGGCACTGAGTTTGCCGTTGATCGTGATCGTGCCGCTCGCGCCGGCTGCCAACGCGGCCAGGTTCCATTTGTAGGGTGATCCCGCAGCAGGTGTCACCGGCAATGTGCTGCTGTAACTCAAGTTGGTCACCTGCGACGGCATCTGATCGGTGATGACGATGGCCGAGGCCGCGCCGGGGCCGTGGTTTGTGATGGTTAACGTAAACTGAATCGGACCTCCGGGAACCAACTTGCTTCCAACCAGGCGTTTGACGATGCTCACATCGGGGGTTTGCACCGGCGGGGCTCCCAAGGTGAGCCGCCCGAACCCGTAGATGGTATCCTTCCCCGGGCTACCCATATCCACCGCTCGCCCCTGCAGGAAATCCTGGATCTGCGCGGGCGTGTAGGTCGGGTTAGCGCCTTTGAGCAGGGCGGCTGCACCCGCAACATGGGGCGTGGCCGACGACGTGCCGTTAAATTTCTCCGCCGGATTAGGGTAACTCACAGTCGAAACATTAGCGAAACCGGCGATATCGGGCTTGATCGCGCCTCCGCTCGCCGTCCCGCCTGGCCCATTGGTGGGGCCTTGCGAGCTGTACGCTTCCTGCGGATAGGGCGCGTTGACGTCCAGCGCTGCGACCGTCAGCGCTCCGGGCGCATCCGCCAGGTTAGCAAGACTGCGTGCGGTCACGATTTCATCCAACCGCGCGACCTTCGGCGCAAACATCTCGAAGTTCACGTTACGGGAGCTGCTCACGCGCTTGATGACGAAACCGTAGGGGGCCGCGCTGCCGCTGCTCATCACGCCGGTATACTCGGTCGGGGTCTGCCCGGCGCCACCGTTCTGCGGATTGGTGCTGCTCGCGACGGTCTGCCAGGCGGAGCCGTTCCACTTGACGATAGAAAGATCATAGTTTTGGTTTCGCGCGCTCCAATCGTCCCAACGCAAAAAGACCCGGATCGAATAACCAGCGTTGATATAGTAGGCGTCGCCGTCGCCGGGGCCGAAGTAGTTGACCTCTTGCGTGCCGTTGAAGTTGTGATAGCCGTCCGCGTCCGCGTCATTGAACGCCCCGCCCCAGTGTGCCTCGCGATCGTTGCTTGCGGCAGTCGTCCAGAAGATGCCGGCGGTGCGGGCTGACTGCACCAGGTTGGCAAAGAAGCCGGTGCCATCGCCCGGTGTCAAGTTGTACCACCCCAACGAGGTGGAAATGATGTTAACGCCCTGGGTTTTCACCCAGTCCACCGCTTGCTGAAGATCAATATCGGTGCCGACCTTGATGAGGTAGAGAGCGGCATCGGGGGCGATGTCGTGGACGATCTCAGCGCAGGCGGTGCCATGCACGGTCGTGCCGTTCACCTGGGCGGCCGACTCCCCGTCAACGAAGTTCTTGGCCGTGACGGTGGCGGGCAATTCGGAGCCAAGCAGACCCGGATAGCCCTGGAAGCCGCCGTCAATGATGGCGACCTTCACGCCGGCGCCGCGGAAGCCGGCGCTGTGCCAGGCCGGGCCATTGATCACGGCCAGCCCCTCGGTCGTGGCCATCAGCATTGGTTCAGCAGGGCGGCTGATGTAGAAAACGTCGTCCTGCGCCGCGATTGCGTCCAGCGCGCCGGTCGGAATCCAGGCCTGCAGCCAGGTGTCCCCGTTGGCGCTGCCGGTCACCTCGCCGCCGGCCGCGACGACGGCCTCGGTCACGGACTGCACGCTCTCGGGTTGCGTGGTGATCTTGACCTGCACGCGATCGCCCGAGAATCTCAGTCCGGCAGATTGGTCCAGCGCCATCGCATCCCCGCTCGAAGCGCTCCAAGCGGCCGTCAAAGCCGCCAGTTCAGAATCCATCTTGGCGTTGCCTGACGCCGACATTGCCTGGGCGAAGTCAACCGGCGCCGTCAGGGCCTCGGGGGGCAAACTGCCGACCTCAAAGCCTCCCGCGTCAGGGGATGGCGTGGCTGCGAAACTGGTCAGACTGCTCATCACAAGCAACAGGCAGATCAGCGCCGAACGGACCGCTGCTGTTCCTATCTTTGGGCTGTAACTTCGGAGCTTGTTCATTGATATCCTCTTGAGATCGAGAAGGGTGGCAACGATACTGAAAACCTCGACGAATGACAGAATCTTACTGCATCACCGCCTGCGCAGGCAGGTTGATGGCCAACACCTCGGCCCTTTTTGCCAGATCGCAAAGCTGGCCCGGCGGCACAAATACCTGCACCTGGGTGCCCGATTGCGCGCCAATTTCGACGTCGTAGTTCTGCAGGAAACCTGTATCTGCCTGGCTCAGGACCAGCACAACCTGAATCCTGTCGTTCTTCACCGTCAGGAGCGCTTGCTTGGCTTGTTCGAGGGGGTCAGGGCTGGACGCAATCCGGGCAAGGGTACTGTCCAGGCCGGGGCAGTCGCCCTGAACGGCTGGCTCCGGCGCAGCCTGAAGATCGGAGGTAACCTGCGTCGTGCTGAATTCAGGGGTGGGGGGTGCGTTCTGTGGGGCGCTATCGGGCTGGCTTGACGGAGAAGGAACGGCCACGCACGCGCCGACCAACACCGTCAGACAGAGCAGCACTGCGACAAAACCGAACTTGGATGGGAACATCCCAATCGAGCGTAACATCGTGCCTCCTTCAAGCCTACTTGCTCGCTTCATGGGGACGTGATTGTAGCCACTTCGTGCTATGATAGCACCGGCCTCTCTTGACGTCAAATGTCTTGCGAACATGTTGTAGCCTTTTGTCTGCGCTCTCCACTGACCAGCCGCTGACCTGGAGTAGCAGCGCCAGCGCCGCTGCCCAGGCGCCACTTGCCGCCAACCGGTATGCGGGTGTAGAATCCCCATAGCATGTAAATGAATAGCTTCTCTTCTCCGAGGAGGTCCTTATGTCTATCCATCCCCTCGCCGGCAAACCCGCCCCGCGCGACCTGTTGATCAATGTCCCGCGACTCGTTTCCACGTACTACACCTGCCATCCCGATCCGGCCGAGCCGGCCCACGCCGTGGCCTTCGGCACGTCGGGACACCGCGGCTCGTCGCTCAGCCACAGCTTCAACGAGGATCACATCCTGGCGATCAGCCAGGCCATCTGCGAGTACCGCGCGAGCCAGGGGACGACCGGCCCGCTCTTCGCCGGCATGGACACCCACGCGCTCTCCGAACCGGCGCTGATGACCGCGCTCGAGGTGTTCGCGGCCAATGGCGTCGATGTGATGATCCAGGCCGACGGCGGCTACACCCCAACGCCGGTCATCTCGCACGCCATCCTCGCGCCATAACCGTGGACGCAGGGCGGGTCTGGCGGACGGCGTGGTCATCACCCCGTCGCACAACCCGCCGGGTGACGGTGGCTTCAAGTACAACCCGCCCAACGGCGGCCCGGCCGACACCGGCATCACCAAGGTGATCCAGGATCGCGCCAACGCCTTGATCCGCGCCGGCCTGGCCGGGATCAAGCGGATGCCCTACGAACGGGCGCTGGCCGCAGACACGACGCATCAACACGACTACATCACCCCATACGTCGCCGGGCTGAATTATGTGCTGCGCCTGGATGCCATCCGCGGCGCCGGACTCAAGATCGGCGTGGACCCGATGGGCGGCGCGGCTGTGGCCTTTTGGGCGCCCATCGCCGAACGCCACGGGCTGAATATCGAAATCGTCAACCCGAACGTGGACCCGACCTTTGGCTTCATGACGGTGGATAAAGACGGCAAAATCCGCATGGACTGCTCATCGCCGTATGCGATGGCCGGCCTGATCGAGTTGAAGGATCGCTTCGACATCGCCTTCGGCAACGACCCCGACGTGGATCGCCACGGCATCGTGACACGCAGCGCCGGGCTGCTGAACCCCAATCATTATCTGGCCGTCGCCATCCAATATCTGTTCAGCCACCGGCCCGGCTGGCGGCCCGACGCCGCGGTGGGCAAAACCCTGGTCTCCAGCTCGATGATCGACCGGGTGGCCGCGTCCATCGGCCGCCGGCTGATGGAAGTGCCGGTCGGCTTCAAGTGGTTCGTCGACGGCCTGTTGGACGGCTCCTACGGCTTCGGCGGCGAGGAGAGCGCGGGCGCGTCCTTCCTGCGCCACGACGGCGCGGCCTGGTCCACCGACAAGGATGGCATCATCATGGATCTGCTGGCCGCGGAGATCACCGCGATCACCGGCCGCGATCCTGGCGAGCACTACCGCGAGCTGGAAACACGTTTCGGCAGCCCGGTCTACGAGCGCATGGACGCGCCGGCCGGCGCGGCGCAGAAGCGGGTGCTGGCTGATCTTTCGCCCGACCTGGTGCCCGCCACGGAGCTGGCCGGCGAGCCGATCACCGCCAAGCTGACCCGTGCGCCGGCCAACAACGCGGCGCTCGGCGGGCTCAAGGTCGTGACGGAGAACGGCTGGTTCGCCGCGCGGCCATCGGGCACCGAAGATGTATACAAGATTTACGCGGAAAGTTTCCGCGGCGTCGAACATCTACGCCGCATTCAGGCCGAGGCGCAGGCCATCGTCAACACGGCATTCCGGGCGGCCGGCGTATAAGCCCTTACCAATCGGATTCCGGCATAAAAAACAAGAATCTCACCACAAAGACACCGAGACACCAAGATCACTCAGAATTCTACCTTTGTGGACTTTGTGCCTTTGAGCCTTTGTGGTGAAGGCGTGGTTCCGGCTCGTCCGGGTTAGGGTTCACCCGCATGCAAATGGACGGAGGAGGTCGCATGACATCTCGCTTGCTCTACGCTGTATTTTTCCTCATCCTGGCCCTGGCGCTGGCGGCTTGCCTCGCGCCGCCGGCTGGGCCGCTGGCCGCCGATCAACCTCAAGCAGCAAGCCCTGTGGACGCTGTCGCGACACCGGTTGGTGAGAAGACTGGGGCAGCGGAGCAGGGCGTTTCGACAGGCGCAACACACGCGGCATCGGCTGAAGCCAAAACCTCCGCTGAGCAGCTTGGAAAGGAGAGTGCGAACGGCACGCCCACCCCCGAACCCACGCCGAAGCCGATCGTTCTGAAGATGGCGACCGCGGCGACAGGCGATCTTTCGCCGGCCAAGGTATTTGCGCAGGTCGCGCCCTCGGTGGCCTTCATCGAAGTGAATGACGGCAGCGGCAGCGGTTTCCTCGTCGATGGCGGCTATTTGATCACGAATGCGCACGTTGTCTGGCCCTATGACAAGGCGCGGGTGGTCTTCCCGGATGGCAGCGAGCACGAAGACGTGCCGGTCCGTAACTGGGATCTCCTGGCCGATCTGGCTGTGCTTGGCCCGTTGGAGGCCAAGCAGCCGCCGCTCAAATTGGCGGATGGCGAAAACCTGCCGATCGGCTCCGAGGTCTACCTGATCGGCTATCCTGGCGAGGTGGAGGATCTGCCCAAGCCAACCCTGACGCGCGGGGTAATCTCGCGACGCCGGGAGTGGGAACCTGCCAAGCTAACATATCTACAATCGGACGCGACGATTATGGGCGGGCAAAGCGGCGGCGTGCTCGTATCAAACGCCGGTGAAGTGATCGGCATCTCCGGCCTGGGTTGGCCGGGAGCGTGGGAGGGGCTGCGCTTCGCGATGGTTGCTTCGGCCGCCGATCTGGCGCCGCGCATCAGCGCGCTGACCGCGGGCGAGGACTCCAGCGGCCTGGGACGGCGGCGCTGGCAAACGGATAGTGGCGCCGTCGAACAAGATTTCGTGCTGGACAACATCCGTCACGCGCGGATGTTCACCTTGCAGGGAGAGCCCGAAACTGAAGTTGAGTTCGAGTTGAGCGGCAGCGGTGAGTTTACGGCCGCAGCCATCGACCTGTGGGGGCAATCTTTGGGCGGTATCGATCAGAGCACGGCCCTGTCATCCACCTTCACCATCACGGTGCCGAAAGAACAAAAAGAGCAACCGATCCTGCTGGTGGTGCAATCATTGACCGATAGCCCCATTGACGTACACGTCGTCAGCAGTACGGACCTCTTCCCGCAAGATGACCCGGACGATGGGCGGGTGATCGGCCGCGAAGCGACCCTCTTCGCGAATATGGATTACCCCGGTGATGCGGACTATTTCCAGCTCAACCTGACGGCCGGCGATACGGTTGAAATCGTGGCGGACTCAATGTTGATGGACCCGATGCTGTCGGTAGACTACCGTGGCGCGCCGGAAGAAGCCATCGTCCAGGCGGATGAGACGGTCGGCATCTATGAAGAGGGCGACAAGCTGACCTTCACCGCGCCGCACACGGGTCGCTACTACGTGACGGTATTCAGCCCCTTCACTCTCGGCTACGTTGTGCAGGTCAAGGCGGTCGCGCCCGATGATGAGGGCGCCCTGGCGCCAGCCGTGGCCGACGCCGAGCTGGAGGCCACGACCGCCTGGTATCGCAGCAAGACGGGCCCGTTCCGCCTGCGTTATCCCAAGTCGTGGAAGGCTCAACCAGCAGCGCCGGGCGTGACGGCGGCCTTCGCCAGCGAGGAGGGCGGCGCGCTGGAGATCATCGAGCGCGACATGGTGAGCCTGGGCCTGGGTAAGCTCACCCAGGGCGAGTACGTGGATCAGGTCATCAGGCGGCTGGAAACCACAGCGCCTGGCTTCAAGCTCCTCTCTGTGAAGCCTTTCCAGGTGGAGGGGGGGCTGGAGGCCAATGTGCTGGTTTACAGCGATCTGGGCGGTACACGCAAATGTTCGAGCTTGCTTTACCTGCACGCGCAGTGGCAGGCGTTTGCGGGGACTTATTGTGCAGCGCCGTCGCGCCACCGCGAGCTGGAGCCGCTGATCCAGGGATCGTTCGACAGCTTCACGGTCGAGGGAAGGAAGTAGCATACATTGCGGCAATGCCTTTGCCGCAATGCGCCGTGACTGTGGTAAAATGGCGCAACTGACTGTCAGGCAAAGGAGCCGCACGATGCAACCACATGAGATTTACTCACTGCGCGCACGGGACGTCATGAACCGCGATTTCGCCGTGATGCCGCCCGTCGCCACCGTGCAAGAGGCCGTGGAGGCCATGATGGCCTGCAATTGCGGCACGGTCATCGTCGACCGCGCCGACGAGGGTGACGCCTACGGCATCCTGACCTTCCAGGAAATCGTCTATCGCGTCATCGCGAAATCGCTCTCGCCCACGCGCACGCGCATCGGCGATGTGATGATCAAACCGCTGATCGTGGTCAATCCCAGCCTGCGGCTGCCGTTCGTGGCCCAGCTCTTCGCCCGCGTCGGCATCCAAAACGCCATCGTCATCGAGGAGCACGCCGTGGCGGGTGTGATCTCGAGCGGCGATTTGGTGCGCGCGCTGGTAACGCCGGATAAGGAATGACGTGATGCGTAATGCGTGATGCGTGAGTTGAGGTGAAATCAGGCGCGACATGGGTCATGTATCACGCAGCACGTATCACGAGCCACGCACCCACTTCAAGGAGGAAGTTACATGAATTTCGGCTGGACCGAAGAAGAAACGATGTGGCGGCGCGCCGTGCGCGAGTTCGCCCAGAAGAAGATCGCCCCGCGCGTGCGGGAGATCGACAGCAACAACCGCATCCCCGACGACGTCGTCAAGGGCATGACCGACATGGGGCTGTGGGCGCCCACCGTCTCGGAGCAATACGGCGGCCAGGGCATGAACGTGACGATGGCCACCATCGCCGCCGAGGAGCTCGGCCGCGCGGAGATCAGCCTGGCGCTGCCGGTGTGGTATCTGGTGGAGGCGAGCTGGGGCTTCATCTTTGACCGCTACGCCTCGCCTGCGCTGAAACAGGAGATCCTGCCCGACGTGACCGCGGGTCAGGCGATTCCTGGGCATCGCCACCACCGAGCCGGGCGGCGGCTCCGACATCGAGGGCGTCACGCGCTCGCGCGGCGAACGGCAGCCGGACGGCAACTGGATCCTCAACGGCGAGAAGGTCTACATCAGCGGCGTCAAGGAGTCGCAACGCATCGGCGGCATCCACATGACGCTGGTGCGCACCGATCCAAGCGCCGGGCACAAGGGCTTCACCTTCTTCGCCGTCCCGCTGAAGGATAACCCGCACGTCACCCCGACCTACTTCGAGAACTGGGGGCGAACAGGCATCTCCACCGGCGGCTTCACCATGGAGAACATGCCGCTGGATGACCGCTACCGCATCGGCGAGGTCGGCCAGGGGTTCTACATGGCGATGGAAGGCTTTACCTTCGCCCGTGCGCTGATCGGTGCGACGTGCGTGGGCGCGGCCGACACGGCGCTGAACATGGGCGTCGAGTACATCAAGCAGCGCAAGTCGTTCGGCAAGCCGCTGGCCGCGTATCAGGGGGTCAATTTCCCGGCCGCCGAGCGTTTCGTGGACATCGAGACCGCCCGCCTGCTGACCTACAAGGCCGCGTGGATGGCCGATGAGATGTACGAGAAAGGCGCGTTCAAGCACCGCGACATCGCCCTGTATGGCGCCATGGCCAAGCTGCGCGCGCCGATCATGGCGTTCGAGACCTTCAACGAGGTCGCCAACTGGCTGGGCGCGATGGGCTACACCAAGGAATACCCCATCGAAATGGGCATTCGCGGCGTCCGCTCCTACTCCATCGGCGCTGAGGGCGGCATGAACATCATGCGCATGATCATCGCGCGTGAGTTGATTGGCGGGGAATTTACGAATCCGAGGCAGTGACGTGATGCGTGAAACGTGCTACGTGATTGGATCACGCCGGTTACCGGGCACGAGTCACGCATCACGTTTCACGGAGCACGTCACATCATGTCCCAACTTGATCCCAATCGTCGCTTCCAAATCGCTTATGACCGCGCCCGGGCCGACTGGGCCGCGGCCGATCCGGCACGGTGCGCGGCGTTGGCCGGCTGCGTCCGCACGCCGGAAGGTGTGAACGTGCCCTACTTCGGGCGGCCGCACCTGCTAACCCATCCCGCCGGCGAGGCCATCGCGCAGGTGACCGGTAAGCCGGCTCACATGACCGTCGCCATTGTACTGATACACTATCTCCTCACCGCCGATGGCACGCCGCCGGCCGATCGCTGGCTGGCGTTTCGCGAGCTGCCGGACGGGCTGTTCTACGCGCAGGCGTTCGCCGGGCACGCGGAGGGGGAGATCGCGCAGAAATTCGGCGCGGATGTCGCTGGGTTCAGGCAAGCCGCCGCGGCGCTGGGCGGCCAGCCGCTCGACCTGGCAGATGCCAGCTTCCGCTTTCAGACGTTCCCCCGGCTGGCGGTCGCGGTGCTGCTGTGGGCGGGCGATGATGAGTTTCCAGCGCAGGCGCGCGTCCTGTTTGATGCGCACGCCGGCCACTATCTGCCGACCGAGGATCTATCGGGAATCGGGGACTGGCTGGCCCACAAGCTGATACATACTCCGAAATGATCGCCGCGCGCAGTAGGGGGCGGGTTTCTCCACGTAAATGGATAGCTGATCATCACAACGTTGTTGCCGCAAAGGGCAGACCTGTGCTGATCAGGGAAAACCCGCCCCTACGCCCCACCCGGTCGCTCCGGTCATTCTATCGGAAGGAAATCGCATGACGCAGACACGCACCCATGTCACACGTTGCTGGTGGATGCTTCTGGCCCTGGCCCTCCTGGTCTCGGCGGTTGCGGTTCAAGGCGTCTGGGCGGCTCCTCAAACGGATGTCATCTCGAGCGCGCAGCGTGCGCCGGATTACCCGGCGCTGGATGACCCGGATCCCGATGTGCGGGCCGCGGCCGTTCAGACGATCCGCAAAGCCAAGGATGTGGATGCAGTCCCGTCGCTGATCGCGCACCTTGAGGATCCCGATGAGCGGGTGGGGCTCTACATCGCCCAAGCCCTCGCCGAGCTCGCGCCGCCGGAACGTCGTGCCCCTGTTACTGGTGCCGCTCCTGCGCGCGGATGCCAGCGGGCGCTGGCGCGCAGCGTACGTGCTGGGCGAGCGCAAGGAACCGCGCGCCGTCTCGGTGTTGGCGCGCGCGTTGAGGGACGACGAGGTGCTCGTGGCCCGGACCGCGGCCGATGCGTTGAGCAAGATCGGCACCCCCGCGGCCATCGCCGCGCTGATCGGCTCGCTGACAAGCCAGCGGCCCTCCGAAGTGCTCGCCGCTATGAACGGGCTGCTCGCGCTGGGGGATGCCGCCGTGCCGGCCCTGGCTGAGGCGCTGGAATCCGCCAGCGGCCAAGTCGAATTCCAGGCATCCACCGTACTGGAAGCGATCGGCACCCCGGTGGCGATGGCTGCTTTGACCGGGACACGGTGATACGGTGATACGGTGATACGGTGATACGGTGACACGGTGACACGGTGACACGGTGACACGGTGAAAGAGACTTCGATCGCGAAAGTAGTGCGGCAGTTTGCGTTTCGCTGGCGCTTACCCAAAACTCTAGGAGGGACACGAACATGACAGTCGCAGTCGGCCAGATGGCCCCTGATTTCACGCTGAAAAGCCATGATGGGCGCACGGTGCGCCTCAGCGAGTAC
The DNA here is from genome assembly GCA_963841825.1 of uncultured Chloroflexia bacterium. Classification (GTDB taxonomy): domain Bacteria; phylum Chloroflexota; class Anaerolineae; order CG2-30-64-16; family CG2-30-64-16; genus CAWJEL01. The sequence goes on along the minus strand of CAWJEL010000020.1, from coordinate 56,042 downwards.
CGGGACAAACGCAATGTCGTCCTGGTCTTCTTCCCGTTGGCCTGGACCCCCGTCTGAACGAGCCAGATCCCGTCCTACCAGGCCGCGTTGGCCCGGTTCGATGGGGTCCAGACCCAGGTTCTGGGTCTCAGTGTTGACAGCACAGACTGCCTGCGCGCCTGGGCGGAGAGCCTGGGGGGCATCACCTATCCGCTCCTCAGCGACTTCTACCCACACGGCGCGGTGGCCGAGCTCTATGGCGTGTTGCTTGCAGACGGCAGGAGTGAGCGCGCCATCTTCGTGATCGACAAGAGCGGCGTCGTCCGCTATGTGGACGTGCATGACATCGACCAGCAGCCGGACAACGAGGTGTTGTTCAGCGTGCTGGCCGAGATCGAGCCCGAGCTGGCCGCAGCCTATCAGGCCGCTGAAGCGCAGGAAGCTGCCGCGGCGACACCTGCCGCCGTGCCGCAGGGCGACCTGATCCTATATTGCACGCCCTGGTGCTCCACCTGCCGGCGGGTGCGCGCCTTCCTGGCGGAGAACGGCATCGCCTACACCGAAATCGACATCTCCAAAGACCGGGCGGCCGCGGCCAGGGTGCGCGGCTGGGCCAACGGCAACGAGACCACGCCGACCTTCGATATTAACGGGACGATCATCGTGGACTTCGACCAGGCGCGGTTGCGAGAAGCGTTGGGGATGAAGTAGACATTGAGCTTTGCGGGGCGGGACAGAGAGTTCTCTGTTCCCGCTCGCGCGAAGACACCAGAATTGGAAACGTTCGGCTGGGAGCCTGACATGAACAATTCCAACACACACAATCAACGTATCGCAAAAATGACCTTCGCTTCAGTCTATCCGATGTATCTCGCAAAGATAGAGAAAAAAGGCAGAACCAAAGAAGAATTACATCAGGTTATAGAATGGTTAACAGGCTTCGATGATAAGAAGCTTCAAGAACTAATAAAAGAAAAAACAACTTTTGAAACATTCTTCCAACATGCTTCGCTAAACCCTAATGCGCACCTCATCACCGGAGTCATCTGTGGGTATCGCGTGGAGGAAATCGAGGATACTTTGACGCAGCAGGTTAGATATTTGGATAAGTTGGTGGATGAGTTGGCGAAGGGCAGGAAGATGGAAAAGATTTTGCGTGGCTCGTAAGGTGTTGCGAAGCTTCGTGAAATCGATTTGTTGAGCATAAAAACTCAGGTGGATTCAATCTGGAATTTGTGAGCAGTGAATATATCGGCGACTCATCCACAACACCACCGCCCAATACGGCGTGCAGCCGACCCGCCGAGCTGCCGAAGTTAGGCGTCAATTTTGACGGTTGTCGATCGGGTGGGTGGCGGGCGGCTGACGCCCATTCGTTAGGCCTATGAGTTGCGTGCCGCCAGCCAAATTTTCGCCCATGACCATCATCATCCACCCCTACAACCCGCTCTGGCCCCAAGAATTCGAAACGATCCGGCAGTCTCTCCTGGAGATCCTGGGCGGACTGGCGCTGCGGATCGACCATATCGGCTCGACGTCGGTGCCCGGGCTGGGCGCCAAGGATGTCATCGACATCCAGATCACGGTGCAAGCGCTGACGCCGGAAGTGCGGGAGAGGCTGGTCGATGCTGGCTACGAGTGCCGAGATATCAACGCGCACGATCATGTGCCGCTGGGCGAGGATGACGACCCCGAGCTGTGGGCGAAATCCTTCTTCTACCAGCCGGCCGACCAGCGCCGCGCCAATATCCACGTCCGGATCGCGGGCAACCCGAACCAACGGTATCCCCTGCTGTTTCGCGACTACCTCCGCGCCCACCCCAACTCAGCCCGCACGGTCGAGCTGATCAAGCGCCAGATCGCCAAATATCACGCGGACGACGTTGAGGCGTATTACGACATCAAGGACCCGGTCTACGATCTGATCTGGGATGCGGCGCAGGAGTGGGCGCGGACGACCGGCTGGCAGGATGACAGCACTTCGCTTTTGTGCGGGCGCTGAGCGGGTCGAAGCGCCACATGCTGTCCATCTGTTGGCCGCCCTTCGACAAGCTCAAGGCTCGCGTTCTGGATATGCGGCAAGGTACTATCCCGCTTTGACCGCGACGTTCGCCGCGATCAGCGTGAGCCACAGCACGAACTCCGCCGTCACATCATAGATGAAGGGGACGAAGGCCGCGGGTTCCCCGGCGCCGGGCTCCGGCCGAGGACTCAGCGTGAACCAGCCGGCCGGCGTCTGATAGGCCATGATCTGCCGGGCGACGCGCAGGGCGATGTCGCGATAGCGGGCCTCGCCGGTGCTGCGGTAGAGCATGCTGCAAGCCCAACCCGCCTTCCCGCTGGAGGGCACGTCCCACGGCTCCAGCCCGCGCACCTGGAACGCGAACAAATCATCGGCCAGATGCTTGAACCGCGGCTCGCCGGTCGCTGCGTGCAGCAGCACGGCGAAGGCGAACGGCAGGCCCACGGCGAACCAACGCTGCCCGGTCTGCCCGGCCTCCACCACGCGCCAGACCGTGGCCTCGGGCGGGAAGTCAACTTCCAACCGGCCGGCCGCATCCAGGGTGGTGAAGAACCGCTCCGCCGCCGGCTGCATCTCGACCATCCGCAGCAGGCAGTCACCGGCCCGAGTCGCCCGTTCCGTCTGCCCGACGGCCAGCAGCGCCACGCCCGACATCGCGGTCGACATGGAGTCCGACCGACCCTTTTCGCCTTGGGGCATCTTGCCGGAGTAGAAGCCGCTGTGGTCGGGATCCTGTTGGCTTTGCAGATAGCGGGCCGCGGGCGCGGCGATCTCGTAGCGGTCCAGCTTCTGCGCCGCCAGGGTGACGTAGGAACTGGCGTAGAGGCGGGCAATGTCGGTGTGCAGGGCCGCCGCGCGCGGCTCGAAATCGCCGTCCGGCGTGAGGAACGTGCGCTGCACATGCGTCAGCAGCCGGTGCGCCGCGGCCGGCTGACCGCTCACCGCCAGCGCCCACCCGCCCTTGTAGTAGGCGTCGAAGACTTCCGCCTCCAGTTGCCGCCAGCGCCCAGCCGCGGTCTGCTGATCCAGGAGCCAGGCCAAGCCACGTTGCGCGGCCGCCTGGCAGGCGGCCACCGTTTCGGTTGATTTCGACTGAATCATTGACATCCTCCTCCTAACCCGAGCAATCCGGACCTAGCCTTCACCACCAAGGCCCGAAGTCACTAAGGACACAAAGAAGATTGAGAATCTTTGTACTCCTTCGTGTCCTGGTGTCTTTGTGGTGAGGTTCCGTATTGCGTCGGAATCCGACTGACAAAATATCACAAAATCACCATCGCGTCCCCAAAACTGTAAAACCGGTAGCGCTCACGAATCGCCTCGGCATAGGCCCGGTCGATCAACCCCTTCCCGGCGAACGCGCTGACTAACATTAACAAGGTCGATTTCGGCAGGTGGAAGTTCGTGATCATCACGTCCACCGCGCGGAAAGCGTAACCGGGGCGGATGAAGAGGTCGGTTTCGCCGGTGAACGCGGCGACGCGCTGCCAGCCGCAGACCGCGCCATCGGGGACGTCGTCGCACGGGCGGTAGCCCAGCGCGATCTTGGCCGCGCTCTCCAGCGTGCGGACGACCGTCGTGCCGACCGCGATCACCCGGCCGCCGGCCAGCCGCGTCTCGTTGATCGCCCGCGCCGTCTCCGCGCTCAGCTCGGCCCACTCGCGGTGGATCTGGTGCTGCTCGATCTCCTCGACCTGCACCGGCCGGAAGGTGTCCAACCCGATGTGCAGGGTGACGAACGCCAGGTTAATCCCGCGCTCCCGCAACGCCAGCATCAGCTCCGGCGTGAAATGCAGCCCCGCAGTGGAGGATGCCACCGATCCCTCGATCCGGCTGTAGACCGTCTGGTAGCGCTCGGGATCGGCCAGCGGCGCGTGGATGTACGGCGGCAGCGGCACCTCGCCTGCGTCCCACAGCCACTCCCGCACCGGCGGATCGAACGCTACCACCCGGCCGCCGCTCTCAGTTTCGGCGAGGATGGTCGCGGTGATCGCCCCGTCTCGGCCTTCGCTCTGCACCTGGACGGTCACGCCCGGCCGCAGCCCCTTCCCACCGACGAGGCATTCCCACGCGTCCCCCACTTCCCCCCCCTCTCCTGAACTGAAACGGCCAGTTCAGGAGAGGGGGGCAGGGGGGTGAGGTCCGGCCGCAACAGGAAAATCTCCACCGTCCCACCGGTTGGCTTGACCCCGTGCAGCCGCGCGGGGATCGTCCGGCTGTCGTTGCCCACCAACAGGTCGCCGGGGCGGAGGTAGTCCAGGATGTCGTGGAACGTCCGGTGGATGATCTGCCCGGTTCTGCGATCCAGCACCAACAGTCGCGACGCATCGCGCGGCTCAACCGGCGTTTGCGCGATCAGGTCGGGAGGGAGGGTATAGTCAAAGTCGCTGGTTTTCAAGGAGATTCTTGTCCTGAAAGTAGTCCCGACTGTCACCCTGAGTGATGCCAAGCCGCGGGGCAGCTTGCGGGTAGTCCAAAAAAGTTCCGCTTGTCATGTTGAGCGGGTCTGCGGCACAAGATCCGTTGCGGCGAATCGTCAGCGAAACATCTCGTGCTGGTACTTCATGAGCAGCGGATTAACAGCCCAACGTCAGCAACGGCATAACGCCAGCGAAGGGTCTCGTTGATCGCACGAGATTCTTCGCTGGTGTCCTGCCGCACCATTCTTTGAGTCGTCGACCCGCTGCTCATGAAGTACGAGGACGGGATTCTTCACTTGTATCTCACCGCACCGGAAGTTGAGCTGCTAACCCGTTCACGGCGAAGCCGTGACAAGCGGGGACTTCTTCGCCTACCCGCGTGCCGCCGCGCGGCTTGGCAGTACTCAGAATGACAAGCACTTCAATCATTGGCTTTCCTGGTTGAACAATGCCGGCTGCTCGCCGGTTTCGGGGTAGGGTTCGCCCAGGTGCGCGTAGGCTTTGCGCGTCGCCATCCGCCCGCGCGCGGTGCGGTCGAGGAAGCCAAGCTGGAGCAGATACGGCTCGACCACATCCATGATCGTGTCCGACTCCTCTGAGAGAGACGCCGCGATGGTCTCCAGCCCCACCGGGCCGCCGCGGAAGTCGCGGATGATGCGGCCCAGCACGGCGCGATCCAGCGCGTCGAGCCCCAACTCGTCCACGTCCAGCAGCGCCAACGCCTCTTGGGCCATCTGGCCGGTGATCGTGCCGTCGGAGCGCACCTGGGCGTAATCGCGCACGCGGCGCAGCAGGCGCAGCGCCACGCGCGGGGTGCCGCGGCCGCGGCGGGCGATCTCGGCGACGCCGTCGGGGGTGATGGGCGCCTGAAGCAGCCCCGCGGCGCGGTGGACGATCTTCTGCACCGCTTCGACATCGTAGAAGTCAAACCGGTAGACCGCGCCGAAGCGGGCGCGCAGCGGCGCGGTCATCAGCGCCAGCCGGGTCGTCGCGCCGATCAAGGTGAAGCGCGGCAGCTTCAGGCGGATGTTGCGCGCGCTCGGCCCCTTGCCGATGACGATGTCGAGCGCAAAATCCTCCATCGCCGGGTAAAGCACCTCCTCCACCGCGCGACCCAGCCGGTGCACCTCGTCGATGAAAAGGATGTCGCCCTGCCGCAGGTTGGTCAGGATCGCGGCCAGGTCGCCGGCGCGCTCGATCGCCGGGCCCGCGGTGACCTTCAACCCGACGCCCATCTCGCTGCTGAGGATGTGGGCCAGGGTAGTCTTTCCCAAGCCCGGCGGGCCATACAACAGCACATGATCCAGCGCCTCACCGCGCGCCCGCGCCGCCTGGATGAGGATATCGAGGTTCTCGCGCAGGCGATCCTGCCCCACCATCTCGGCCAGGGTGCGCGGACGCAGCGCAGCGTCCACCACCACTTCCTCGGGACGGCTCTGTGGGGAAATCGGGCGATCGGGCATAGTGACCTTTCAACAAAAGCGGATGAACTGACTCAAACTACTGGGCGCAATTATACCAGACGCAGCGCCTTTCGCTCAAGGTCGCGAACGTTGACGCGTATTGCGATCTATGGTATAACATGCCAGCTTTTTTATGGACTATGAAGGCGGCGCCTCACCCTGGACCAAGCAAGGAGACTCTCATGCCGACACGGCAGCAAATCGTCATTCGCGAGCGGCATAAACTGATCGACGAGCAAAAGCGCATCGCCGGTGAGCTTGAGCGTCTGCGCGAGGCGCTCAAGGTCGAGGTCGATGTGGATGCCGAAGAGGGCGACCCCGATCTGATCGAACGCGAGAAGAACGTGGCGCTCGTCAGTCAGCTTGAGGTGAAACAGGGGCGCGTGAACGCCGCGCTGCGCTCCATCGAGAAGGGCAAGTACGGCATCTGCGAACGGTGCAACATCGAGATCCCCACCGAGCGCCTGGATGTTCGACCGGATACGACGCTGTGCGTCACCTGTCAGGCCGAGGTTGAAAAGCTGATCAAACGCGGCCAGATGCCCCGCCAGGCCCAAGAAATCCTTTGACCTACAGCCACGCGTCAGCGTAGGCACACGTATCCATCTTCCCACAGCCTTGCAAGCGGGTCAGGCGGACTTCAGTTCAACCAGCCTGGCCCGTTTTCTTGCCCGGAAACCGACCGAAAGGGGCAGCAACCATGTCATCTGAAAACGTCCACGTCTCCAACCATCCGCTTATCCGACACAAGCTCTCCTACCTGCGCGACAAACACACCGAACCCAAGAAGTTCCGCGAACTGATCCGCGAGATCTCGATCCTGCTGGCTTACGAAGCCACCGCCGACCTGGGAGTGAAGCCCAAGGACGTGGAGACGCCGATGGGGACGGCACACTGCGCCGAGCTCACCGACACGATCGGCCTGGTGCCGGTGCTGCGCGCCGGGCTGGGCATGGTCGAAGGGATCTGGGAGATGATGCCCGGCTCCGAAGTGTGGCACATCGGCCTCTTCCGCGATGAGCGTACGCTGCGACCGGTGCAGTACTACAACAAGCTGCCGGTGGCGCCGACGGTGCAGGTCTGCCTGATCCTCGACCCCATGCTGGCGACCGGCGGATCGGCCTCGGCCACGGTAGACATCCTGAAGAAATGGGGCGCGCAGCGCATCAAATACGTCGGCATTATCGGCGCGCCGGAAGGGGTCGAGCGGCTGCATACCGACCACCCGGACGTATCCATCCACCTGGCGGCCCTTGACGAACGTCTGAATGAGGTCGGCTACATCGTGCCCGGCTTGGGCGATGCGGGGGATCGGCAGTTCGGGACGGGATGAAACGTGATGCGTGGTGCGTGATACGTGATGCGCAACCCGCCGAGGAGTTACCCCTGGAAATCAGACTGCCTGACTGGTATCCCACGTTGCGCCGCCCCACGGAGATCGTCCGCACGGGGCCGGATGGCGTCGCGTATCGGATCAGCGTCGTCCTGCCGGTGCGCAACGAGGCGCTGAACATCCGGCCGGTGCTGGAGTTGGCCGCGCCGTTCGCCGATGAGCTGTTGGTGGTGGACGGCCACAGCACCGATGGCACGCGCGCCATCGCCGCGGAATACGGGGCACGGGTGATCCTGGACGATGGCACGGGCAAGGGCAGCGCCATCCGCATGGCGATCCGCGAGGCGACCGGCGACATCCTGGTGTTCATCGACGGCGACGGCTCCCATGACCCGCGCGACATCCCCGCGCTGATCGAACCGATCGTGCAGGGTCGCGCCGACCACGTGTCCGGTTCGCGCATGTTGGGCGGCAGCGATGAGTTGCACGCGACGATTCATCAGTTCATCCGACTGTTCGGCAGCCAAATCATCACATTGAGCATCAACTACACACAGAATGTCCGCCTGACCGATTGCGAAAACGGTTTCCGGGCCATCCGGCGCGATGTAGCCCAGGCGCTCGATTTGCAGGAAAAGATCATGACAATCGAGCAGGAGATGGTAATCAAGACCGTGCGCAGCGGCTATCGACTGGCTGAAGCTGCCAGCCATGAATACGTGCGCGCGAACGGTGAATCCAGTTTCCGGGTTAGTAGGGTGTGGCTTCGCTTTGTTGGGAGTTGGCTCTACTACCTGCTGTTCTGGCGGCCGCCGCGGCGAGAAGCCCCGCGCTCACAAGACTGAACTGAAGATCACCACGGAGCCACAGAGTACTCAGAGAACATGAGGAACTCCGGAAAAGGCTTCTGAATCTCCGCCCCGCGGGGATCGTACGCCGAATGCCCGTGAGATCTTCGGGCGAAGTGTCTCAAGAAGGAAAGGTTCTACGTCCCTTACTCCCGATCCCATGACGCGCAGCAATCCCTCCCGCGTTGATGATCGTCCATTTGCACGACCATCCGCGCACCCGCGGGCCGGAGTGGCCCTGGTGATCGGCGTCTTCGTGCTGTTAGCCGGCCTCTACAGCATCGTCGTGCCGCCGTTCGAGACGCCCGACGAGATCTGGCATTATGCCTTTATCCAGCACCTGGCTGCCGGCAAGGGGCTGCCGGTCTCGGAGCCTAACACCCAAGCGTTGTGGCGGCAGCAGGGGGTGCAGGCTCCCGGCTACTACCTGGCCGCGGCCGCGCTGACCGCGGCAATTGACCAAAGCGATTTTTCCCCGCTCTACACCCGCGCCAACCCACACGCGGCCATCGGCCAACCTAGCGCGACCGTCAACCGCAACTACCTGATCCACCACGCCGACGAAGACTGGCCGTGGCGCGGCTCCGTCCTGGCGCTGCACGTCGCCCGCTTCTTCTCCGTGCTGCTCGGCGCGGTGACGCTCTGGGCCACGTACCGGGGCCTGGCGCTGATCACGGACCGGCGTTGGGCGCTGCTCGGAACGGCGCTGGTCGGCTTCATCCCGCAGTTCATCTTCATCAGCGCGGCCGCCAGCAACGACAACGCCATCAACGCGCTGGCTGCGCTGGTATTGTGGCGGCTGGTGGCGATGCTCGTGGCGCCGCCGGAAACGAAGGAGCCCTCCGAAAACCCAAACGCGCGTCCTGAGCCTGTCGAAGGACGCTTGATTACTTGGGAGGACGCCCCTCCTTCGACAAGCTCAGGGGGCGTGCCCAGAAGTTTAGGAGTAGGCTTTAAGTATTCCTGGAAATCTTTTGGGCCGGCGCTGGCGCTCGGCTGTCTGCTGGGGCTGGCGCTGTTGTCGAAGCTGAGCGCGCTGGCGCTGGTTGCCCTGACCGGCCTGACCCTGCTACTGGCTGCCTGGCGCGCGCGTAGCTGGCGGATGCTGATCGTCAACAGCCTGGCCGTCGGAGTGCCGGCGTTGGCCATCGCGGGCTGGTGGTACGGCCGCAACTGGGTGCTCTATCGCGACCCCTTGGCTTGGAACGTCTGGCAGGCGAACATCCTGTTGCGCGTGGTCCCGGCCGGCTGGCGCGCCATCCTCGCCGAGCTGGGCAGCCTGGAACACTCCTTTTGGGGGCTGTTCGGCTGGCTGAACGTGCCGTATCCGACGTGGGTTTACACCGTCTTCCGCGCCCTGGAGATCGGGTTTGCGTTGGGCCTGCTGCTACACGTCGCGCGTTGGCTGATCTCGCTGGCCCGGCGGAACCGGCCGCCGTTCGACTGGCGCTGGGCCGGCGGCTGGCTGCTGATCCTGTGGCTGGGGCTGCTGGCGTTCTCGTGGGTCCGCTTCATGCGCATCGCGCCCGCCGCGCAGGGACGCTATTTCTTCCCCGCCGCGCCAGCGCTGGCGCTGTTGCTGATCCTGGCGCTGGGCGGCTACCGGCTGTTGCGGCTGTCCGAGCGCACGGCATGGCGTATCGGGTGGGGGATCGCGGCGGCGCTGCTCCTGTTGAGCGCGGTCACGCCGTTCTGGATCATCCAGCCGGCCTACCAGCCGCCGCTGTCGCTGGCAGCGACGGAGACCGCGGCCATCCCCGCTGTGCGCGCCGAACTGGGAAACCAGCTCGCCATCCTGGGCGTCAGCGCCGGGCCGGCTCAACTTATACCGGGCGAAACAGCCAGCGTGACGGTGATCTGGCAGGCGCTGCAACCGATGCGCGACGACTATTCCGTCTTCGTGCATCTGGTGAACGCGGAAGGCCTGACCATCGCCCAGGCGGACACCATGCCCGGCGGCGGGCTGTTGCCCACCAGCCAGTGGACACCGGGCCAGACGCGCGCCGAGCGTTACGCGGTGACGATCCCGGCCGCGGCGTACACGCCCGACCGCGGGCACTGGGCCGTCGGGATGTACGATCACAACACGGGCCAACGCCTGCCGCTGCGGCTGGACAGGACGGACCCGGCCCTGGCCGCGGCGGCAGATGCCGACAGCCTGCGCTTCGGCGCCGCGGAGATCGCGGCCCGGCCGGGTGAGATCCCTAACCGCATCATGGCCCGCTTCGCGGACAACGTCACGCTGGCGGGATACAACTTCAGCAGCCGCAGCATCCGCGCGGGCGAACCGGTCACGGTCACGCTTTTCTGGCAGGCGCGCGGGCCGGTGACGGGCGACTACACCACCTTTGCGCACCTGCTGGATGCCGGGTTCGGCACTTTCGGCGGCCACGACAGCACGCCGCAGCCGCCCACAAAGGCCTGGCAGCCCGGCCAGATCGTGACCGACACGCACACGTTCACCGTCTCGCCCGAGGCCGCGCCAGGCTTCTACCAGATCGAGGCCAGCCTGTACACGCGGCCCGACTTCGACCGGCTGGGTCTGCTGCAAACCCCCGGCGCGGAGGGTGCAGACCGGCTGCTGTTGGGGCCGGTGCGGGTCGTCGGGCGGTAGGGGCAGGTTTTTTTGGAGTGATCCATGTCTGCTTGAGATGGCAGAGATACAACAGCAGAAAGTTCTCCCTTAAGCGCGGAGAAACCTGCCCCTACACTTGTAAACAACCCTGACCGCCCGGCTGGCGCGGAGTCGCCTTCCGGCTTATAATGGGTCCTCATCATGGCTGATATAGGACGCCGGAGCAAGAACACATGAGCCAAACCAGCAGCCCTCGTCCCCCCTGGGACGACTACTTCATGGATATCACCTTCCAGGTGGCCAAGCGCGGCACCTGTGATCGGGCGCGGGTGGGCGCCATCATCGTGCGCGACCGGCGGATCCTGACCACCGGCTACAACGGCTCGCCGGCCGGGCTGCCGCATTGCGACGAGATCGGCCACCTGATGATCGCAGGGCACTGCATGCGCACGCTGCACGCCGAGCAAAACGCCATCATCCAGGCCGCGCTGCATGGCATCAGCCTGGCGGGCGGCGCCATCTACGTGACGCACCAGCCGTGTCTGACCTGCGCCAAGATGATCATCAACGCCGGCTCTGAAGCGCGTGGTCTACGCCGGGCATTACCCGGACGAGAACGCGGTGGCGTTTTTGCGCGAGACGGGGGTGGAACTTGAACACTGGGAGCGCCCCCTGCCGCCTTTCGCCACCGCCCCAGATGAGGACAATGTGCCGGCGAACTGACGGTGACAGGGTGGCAGGGTGACGCGGAGACTCGGGAGTTAGCGAGAGAACCGGTTCTTGATCAAATCGAATGGGTGTGTTCAAATGGAGTTGGGGCGTAGGGGCGGGTTTTCCGTCGTCAACACGAGCTTGCCTTTACGATGGTAATGTTGTGAAGATCAACTCTCCATTGGTGTGGAGAAACCCGCCCCTACAATTGATTTTGAATGCACCCAAATCAAATCTGAGAGAGCAAACAATGAACAACACGATACGAAGAAGCTCACCCAGGTGGGCTTTGATCGGGCTGCTGGCGGCGGCCGTCCTGATGACGCTGACGCTGGGCGGGTGCGCGACGCAGCCGACAGTCGAAGCGCCCACGCCCACCAAGACGCAGAAACCGACCTTCACCCCGGCCCCGCCCACCGCAACGCCGACCGAAGATTCCGCCGACCGCGACCCATACCCCGCTGCCGTCGCCCACCGAGGCGCCGACCCTCGCGCCGACCGAGACGCCCGAACCGCCGACGCCGGAACCGACGGCACCTCCGGCCGCGACTGCGACGCGACGGCCCGCGGCGCAACCCGCGCCCAAGCCCGTGCAGCCGACCTCACCCCCGCCGCCACCCGCGGCGGCCGACCCGTGCGCCAACATCGGCGGGGACGGTTGCAAATGGCGTGTCACCGGCGGGCCGAGCTTCGGTGAAAACGGCGGCCAGGAGCTGAAGCTGCAATTCGCTTTTATCCACAGCGGCGAGGGCGGACAGACACAGGGCAGCTATTTCGTCGTCCTGGAGAAAGACGGGCAGAAGCTCCCGATCTCCGACGGTGTGCGCAGCGTCACGGGAGCGCCCGGCCAGGGCACGCTTGGCAAGTACAACTACGAGTATACCCTGGGAGTGGACAAGCTGCCGGGCAACACCGTGGCCGGCAATTACACCCTGTGGGTGCTGGACGGTAACGGCGAGCGGGACAGCCGCAACATCACGTTCAGCGTGCCGGGCAACAGCGGGCTGATCTGGATCCAGTTCGATCAAGCGTGAATGGCCGCGCTGCTGGATCGCATCGCCAACCGGAACGTGTACGAGGCAATCACCACAGGCCGGCTGCGGCCGCCGCTTGGCCTGGGCGGCCGCGTGGAGCCTGCGGTTCGGGCTGTTCGAACTCGACCCGGAGACGGGAATCGGCACCCCGCGCACCAGCGCCGCGGTCTACAGCCGGATGGCGCGTGCGAACAGCGTGCCGATCAGCCTGCTGGAAACGGTCGCGCCGGCGTATGCCCTGAAGCTCGAAGCTGGCAGCTAGAAAGGGACGGCAGGTGGCTGGAATTTCCAGTTTCCAGCTTCCAGTTTGCCCAAATCATCCCGGATATGCTATACTTCGGGTCGTTGGGCCCGTAGCTCAATTGGCAGAGCAGCGGCCTTTTAAGCCGCGGGTTTAGGGTTCGATTCCCTACGGGCTCACTACTCTGGCAGGCCGGCAGTGCGAAATAACACTGCCGGCCTGCTTTTTAAGTTGGCGCGGCGGGCTTCCAATCTCGGTTCGTAGTCCGCGACAGCGCCACTGGCAGCGCATCCGGCTGTTAACCGGAGGGTTCCCGGTTCGAGTCCTGGTTGAATTTGAAAAAAATGTACTCGACCAATTTGCGCTGAAGATAGGAGCTTGGGCAAAAAGACCTACGCCCGCCGTGGGCTGAGGCCTCAACGACATTTGCCGAAAGCAGCGTATCATGTGTATAATCGCGTCTTGGAACGCTTGGTACGTCGCATGTGCCAGGTGACACCAAGAGGCTCGGGGAAGGGTCATAGCGCGTCAGTTGCCGCTCGTTGCAGGCGGAGTCCCATGCCATCGCCGCAGTCGTCGAGTCAAACTGTAGTCGAGGTAGCTGTTTTGCAGCCGCTACCGGTGCATCCGCGCCGGGGCGGCTGTTTGTTTTCTGGGGTCGCGATCATTGCGTACGTGTCCAGAACGTGATGATCCGGCCGGTGCGTGGCTCGTAGCTTGCCAGATCGGCTTGCCCGCAGAGCGCCTGTGACAGGGAAGCAAAAAGCCAGACCGGCATCGGGCCATCGAAGACCACGCGCCGATCAAGCGGCAGTGGGGGCACATGAACGGGCAGCGGTGACAGGACATAGTGCGCCTGTCTGCGCTGGAATTTGAGCCGGACGTCTTTGACTCCGGGCCGAACCGCCAACTCGAACTCCGCGTTGAGTTGCGTTGATTTGAGGATCGCAGGTGGGGGTGCCATCCAACCGTAGTAGCGGGCGTCGAACAGATAGAAGGATGCTGGCGCGACCTGCGCGGCGAGTGCCGCATAGAGCCAAACCGGGCCGCTGCCGTAAACGGCCAGTGCTTTACCCGCTGGGATGAGCGCTTGCAGTGCAGGCAGATGTTCCGGCTGCCAGAGCAGACGCTGCCCGGGCTGTAAGATGCCCAGCATCTGAGCCAGTTGTGCCACCGTCAGCACGGTGACATCCTGCGGCGCGCGGCGCAGATGTTCAGCTTCCAGGTCGCCCGGCGGATAGGCACAGACGCCCTGAACGCGCTCCAGCACGCGCTCGAACAACGGTCCGGGTTGAGGTTGCGCACGGTCCAGGCCGGTGATAATGCCCCGCAATGGCCCGGCGCCCGGAGAAAAATGATCCGGAGGCGCAAGGCGCGTGTAGAGGCTGGCGATAGGAATCAGGCTGCGTTCTTCAAGCCAGGCTTCCCACTCCCGGAGATCGTCCGCCTCGCGCCATAGATGGATCAGATGGGTGCAGGCATCAAAGAGGCGGAACTGGGTGTCACGCGGCCGGCCACCGATGTCGACCAACATCGGCAGGCTGCGGGCATGGATCGCTTGCAGCAGGTCTTCAATCAGGTCGGTGGTGTAGGCCCCCTTTTGGCGCTGAAGCACACGCACCTCTTCGGGGCTCTCATAGGACCAATCGCCTTCACCGTCAGGCGCGGCGCGCAGCAGGATATGAGCCACGTTCGCTGCGCGGAGGCGCTGGGAGAGCAAGTAAGCCAGGACTGACTTGCCGCTGTGCGGCGGCCCGGCCATCAGGATCGCCGGAAGTAGATTGGTGATCGTCATTCATCCTCCTGATCGAGAGCTTTCACAATGGAGAGCATCACTCGCACCGTGCTGGTGGCCCCGTTGGGCGGCCAGCCCCAGATTGTCACCTTCGCCCTGGATTGGTTGTTGGCGCAAGGCATCAACGTGGACGAGGTCATCATCATCCATCTGGCCGCGCCGCGCTATCGGCAGGCGTATCGTCGGCTGGCCGAGGCGTTTCCGGGCGACCGCTACGGCGACCGGGCGATCCATCTGCGCGGCGTAGCGGTCATGCGCCAGGACCGTGCGTTGGCAGATGTGTGCGACACCGCCGATGCGGATGCCGTCTGGCACACCGTCCACGAACTGATCGCTGCCCTGAAGAGCCGCGGCCTGCGACTGCACCTGCTGCTGACCGGCGGCCGGCGACTGATGGCCTTGATGGCGGTCTCGGCCGCGCTGCTGCACCTGGAGCACGGCGACCGGGCCTGGCACCTGTACACGCCCGACGACGTTGTGGCAGCCGCCTACAACGGCGTACTGCTGCACGTGCCGGCCGACGCCGGCGTGCAGTTGATTGAAGTCCCGCTGGCGCCGCTGGGCGCCTACTTCCCCGGCTTGCGACCCCTGCTGAACGCCTCGCCGGCCGAGGTGGTCGCGGCGCGCACGCACTGGCTGGACGAGGTCGAGCAAAGCCGCTGCCGGGCTGTCTTGGAGCGGCTCAGCGAGCGCCAGGCCGATGTGCTGCGCGCCTTCGCCGAAGGCCTTGCCCCCGCCCAAGTCGCCGACCGCCTGGCAATCACCCTGAAGACCGTCGACGCCCACAAGACCGTCATCCTGGCCGAGTGCCGCGTGGCCTGGAGCCTGGCGGAGGACGAGCGGTTGAGCTATCACTGGCTGCGCGAGAAGTTCGGGCGGTATTTGCTGGGTTGGGGGTATGATAGCATAGTGGGGAGGGTCGCGCATTGGAGATAGGTCTGAGAACAATGAGGGACGACTCGGTGGCTAAGAAGAGCACGTTGATGTAGAGTCAAAGCAGCGGACAATCAGCACGTAGGAGGGTGCGTAGTGACTGACTTCCCTATACCAGAAGAGTATCGCTCGGATTTCCTTTTTCTATTGGTGGGGACCAATCCCCTGCCGAACTACGTTGCCGCGCGGCTGCTCGCCCAACCGGATGCGACCGTCTATTTGCTGCACTCCGATGGCGAAGGAAGTCCAAGCACGAAGCCCATTGCCCAGCAACTCGAAACGTGTTTGTATGAAATCCGTTCCGACCTCGACATCAAGGTCAAGGGAATCTCTGAGACCAACAACATCAGGATTAACAACGCGCTCGAGCCCCTATTGCAGGATATGGCCAAGAAGAATCCAGTAAGCTGCGTAGGCCTTCACTACACGGGCGGGACCAAGCCAATGGCTGTGCATGCCTACCGGATGGTCAAACAGTCCTTCCCCGATGCAGTTTGCAGCTACCTTGACCCCCGCCGGCTTGAGTTGAGGGTCGACGGCCGCGGGATTGACTCGAACGTTACGCCCTTCTTCTTGGCGAAAGAAGCCGGATTGCGTGCCGCTACGGAAATGGACATGGATCAACTGGCAGCCCTGCATGGGTATGTGCAAGACAAAAGACCAGCGGAATGGGCGTCCTCAGATCAGACGCCCGGTCTTATGGATGTTTGTCATTCGATTGCCCAAGTCTGGGAATGCCCGGACAGCGTGAAGCCCTGGCTTGATTGGCTAAACCACGACCGTTTGCAGACGCTTCCAGATGGCGCACCAAGTACCCCCTTGCGCGCTGTTCGTGTTGCCTTAGAATTTATGTGCCATGCGTCTGAAGGAACCACGCCGGCATTGGTGGCGAAGGTGCTTCGCCCATACGATGAGAAGAATCCGACTCTTGTAAGCTGCGATCTATGGTTTCGCGGTCTCTGGCTAGAGCAACTTGCGGATAATGCGGTGAATCAGATCGCCCAAGAACTGCCCATCCGACCCGCGCCCTTGCGCTGCTGGTACAAAGCAGGAAACGGCGAATTCTTCGAACTCGATGCAGCCTTCATGTACGGCTATCAACTCTTCGCCATATCGTGTATCGCAACTGATCGAAAA
Organism: uncultured Chloroflexia bacterium; assembly: GCA_963841825.1. GTDB lineage: Bacteria > Chloroflexota > Anaerolineae > CG2-30-64-16 > CG2-30-64-16 > CAWJEL01. The sequence goes on along the minus strand of CAWJEL010000020.1, from coordinate 39,550 downwards.
GGTAATGCCAAGGAACACCTTTTTGAAGCTTATGTGCGTGCCAGGCAGCTCGGCGGTGATGAGGCGCGCGTCGGGCTGGTGTGTTGCTTGGACAACACAAGGTCTTTGCAGGAAGAAATCGAACGCACATGGGACGCGAAGGGCAGAGTTTGGGTTTTCGGACGCGACCAGCTTCATAACCTGCCTGGCGCGCTCAAGGACTGGGTCAAGACGGCCAATCCGTAGAAAGGAGAAAACGTGATGAGAGAAATCACCCTGCTCCTGGTCGAAACTAGCGGCATCCAGGACTACATCTTCGGCAGCAACAACCTGTCCCAGAACATCGGCGCTTCCGAACTGGTGACGCGCGCGACGGGACAGTGGGTTGCGGAGGCCTTGGACGAACTGAAGTTAACACATAATATCCGCTGGGATGAGAAACATGGCAACCTCAATGTTGCCGAACAAAGCATTGCACAACCTGGCATCGGCGCAGAAGTCATCTACGCCGGTGGTGGCAATGCGTTGATCCTGTTCGCTGGAGACAGGCTTGCACAGGCAGCCGCCTTCACACGCATCCTGACCAATCGTGCGCTGCGGGAGGCGCGCGGCCTGACGCTCGTCACTGGATCAGTCCAATGCGATTGGGATGCAGACCCACTCAGCGCCAGACTGCGAGGTTTGCGCGGTGATTTGGCGAAGCGCAAATTCAACCGCCCCACAGATGTGCCCCTGCTTGGCCTGAGCGTGACCGCGGCGTGCGATTTCACCGGCTTGCCAGCTATTGCGGTCGACACGGATGGTCATCTCATCTCGCAGGTTGTGGCCTGCAAACTGGACGCAACTAAGAAAGGCAACGAGCGTTTGCATGCGATCCTGCCCCAGGTGCGCGCGGCGGGCTTCCAGTTCGTTTATGACTTCGACAAGTTCGGCGAAAAGGGGGAATCCAGCTATATCGCCGTGATCCACACCGACGGTAACGGCATGGGGAAGCGGTTCGCTCAACTCGTCGGAGATCATCCGCTGGCAAAACATAACCCAGATTACGTCAAATCGCTGCGCAAGTTCTCGGGGTCGGTGAACACGCGAGCCGAAGCCGCGCTGAACGCCACTGTAACCACGCTACTGGCGAGCTGGGATGCGCGGGCAGAGCTTTTCGGCGGAGTCGTTCCCACACCCAAGATTGGTCGCGAACGTTATCTGCCATTCCGCCCGATTGTCTTCGGCGGCGATGACGTCACGTTTGTGTGCGAGGGACGGCTGGGACTGTCGTTGGCGACCTGCTACCTCCAATGCTATGCTGACGAATCACAGTTGTTGGGTGATGGCAAACCTGCCTATGCGCGTGCGGGCGTGGCGGTCGTCAAGGCGCATTATCCATTCTCTCGGGCTTATGATCTGGCGGAAGAATTGTGCAACTCAGCGAAGGGCAGCATCAAAGACCTCGCGTTGCCCCGCAAGGACGACGCTACGGTAATTGACTGGCATTTCTCCACCAGCGGTATCGTGTTGGGTTTGGAAGATCTGCGGCAACGCGAATACACGGCTAAGACCGGTGATAGCCTGCTGATGCGTCCGGTTTACCTTGATCCCGACGGCCGGCCAGAAGCGCGCCAGCAAGTACTGGCGTTCGTGGCACAATTTCGTCAGCGTCACACAGGCGTTTCAGAAAGATGAATGGGCCGAACGACGTAACAAGGTCAAGGCCCTGCGGGACGCGTTACGCGCGGGATCAGATGAGGTTGTGCGTTTCATGCGTAGTTACGACCTTCGGACGCTGCCGCCGATCCCAGAACAACCCGACATGGCGCAAAGAGGCTGGCAGGGTGACGACTGTGGTTATTTCGACGCTGTTGAGGCGACCGACTTTTTCGTGCCGTTGATGAAAACAGGGGAGGTAGCATGACCACCTACTGGCTCAGATTTCGTCTGGAGAGCGACACAACCTTTGGCCGCGGCGACGGTGTCGCGGGTGTGGTGGATGCAGAAATACAGCACGATGAATGCGGCTTGCCATACTTGGGTGGCAAGACCTTGAAGGGACTATTGGGCGCCGAATGCGCCGAGATTCTCTTTGCCCTGGCTCAGATGGAACACGCCGATCTAGCCGACTGGCGAGAAGCTGCGCAGTTTCTTTTTGGGACGCCGGGCAGTGGGATGCGCGACGCGGCGCGCCTATACGTTGGCAACGCTGAATTACCAGCCGATCTGAGGCTCCGACTGCACAGAGAGTGGCAGAAGACCTCAGAAAAACAGCGCGGCCTGTGCCGCGTGGCTAACCTTGAGGCGTTGACTGCGCTCCGACGCCAAACCGCGATGGATACAGCTACCGGCGCTCCGAAACGAAACACGCTGCGCAGCATGCGCGTTATCTTGCGGCAAACACCTTTTGAAGCAGTCTTAACCTTCGACATCGTGCCGCCGGATCGTGCGCGCTGGCTGCTGGCGGCCTGTGTGAAGGCGTTTCGGCGGGCCGGTACAGGGCGGAATCGGGGACGCGGCCGACTGCACGCCGATCTGTATGACCGTTATCCGGCTGATGCCCAAACAGGGGCTCCGGCGCAGTCTGTCACCGAGGCCTGGTTTGGCAAGTTCAAGGAGGCCGTGCTGTGAAAAACGCTTTAACCTTCACTTTGCGACTCTTGGAGCCGCTTCTCGCGACGCAACCGCAGAGCAGCGAAGCCAACAGCGCCACGACGCTGTCATATATCCCTGGCAGTATGATACGCGGCGCGGTGATCGGATGCAGTCTGAATGGCGCTGCGATGAATGCTGCGGACGAGGAGGCCCAACGGCTCTTCTTCTCGGGGGCGGTGCAGTTTCTCAACGCCTATCCCGCGCACCCTACGCAAAGGGATCGCATGTTGCCGCGTCCGCTTTCCTGGCTTATTGAGAAGGATGAGGCCGGCCGGAAGGACGTGCCGCTGAGAGACATGGCGATCCAGGATTGGCAGTTGGATAATCCAAAGACGCCAGAGGGCCAATTTATCTGGCACGGCCAGGAGGGGATCCAGTTGGATTCTCCTCATCTGCACGTCACTGTGCATACGGCAAGCCGAGACCGCAACCGCAAGGCTGAACAGGAGAGCCAGGTTTACCGTTACGAGGCGCTGGCAGCTGGACAAACCTTTGCGGGAGTCATTGCGGCTGAAAGGGCCAGCGATCTGGCCTTGATCGAGCCATGGCTCAAAGCAGTGACCCGTCTAGGCGGCGCCCGCACGGGCGGTTATGGGCATGTGGTGGCGGAAGACATCGAACGGTCAGATGACTGGGAAGAGTACAGTTCCGATGCGCCCCTGGCTGATCGCGTGGTGATCACGCTATTGAGCGATGTGCTGTTGCGAGATGGTGGCGGGAACATGACTGATGCCCCAGGGCGCGCGCTGGGCATCTCTACTAAACCGATGCTCGCTTTCCGGCGGCTACACGTCGTGGGTGGATTCAATCGCAAATGGGGCTTGCCCCTGCCCCAAGGGTGGGCCATCGAAGCCGGGAGCGTCTTCGTTTACTCGGCGGCGGATGTAGATCCCGCAGCTTTGCAGCAAGCAGCCAAACGGGGGATCGGCGAGCGATTGGCGGAAGGCTTTGGCCGAATCGCCGTGGATTGGCATACTCAAGCGGCCCAAGCCCAACGCCCGCCTGAGAAACCAACCGTCGAAACTAACCGACTGCCCGCTATGTCTGCTGAAAGTAAAGGGCTGGCGCAGCGTATGGCCCGTCGGCAGTTGGAAGCGCAGATTGAGCGCAATCTGGTCGCGCAAATCATCGAACGGACGGGAGGCAGCGCCCCATTCGGCAACTTGCCGAGCCCAGCGCAGCTTTCTCGTGCCAGATTGGCTGTGCGCCAGGCGTGGGAAACGGGCGATCTCGCGGTGATCAGCGCACACTTTGCCAGCCTCAAATCGGCAGAAAACGACTGGAAACGCGCACGGATTGGCGAGATGCGGCTGCTGGAGTGGATCGAACAGCAACGTACGCTCGACGACGCCACGTTCAAACGCCAGTTCGGTTTGGTGGCGGCCATGCCGGAAGTCGCAGGTGAGACGGCGGAAACGGCCTCTGCAGACTGGCAGATGTTGCGGGCCAAAACGATTGCCCGCTTGGTCGAAGGGGTGCTGAAGCAGGCCATCAAGCACAAGAAGGAACTCCAGGAAGGGGGCCGGCCATGAACAACAAAGCACAGTGGCAAAACAGTCGCCGGGTTGTCCAGCGGATCGCGATCACCGGTACCCTGGTGCTGGATACCCCGGCCCACTTTGGCAACGGCGATGCCGAGGGCTTGACCGATATGCCTCTGCTGTATGATCCTTTGGATGGTTCGCCGCTGCTGACCGGCGCTTCGATCGCCGGTGCGCTGCGTAGCTACCTGCGGGAATACGATGGCGGATATGGCGCACAAGAGTATGCGGATGCACAGTACAAGCTGCGCGTCGAGCAACTTTTCGGCCATCTGGATGACTTTGATGAGCAGAAAAAGGCCAGCGTTCAGAGTTGGCTGATGATTGACGACGCGCGCGGTCATCGGCCGGCGCAGGGCCGGGCGGTTGAGTTGCGTGATGGCGTAGCCATTGACGCCAGGTGGCGCACGGTTGAAACACACCCCAAGGGGCGCGGGCAGAAATACGACATAGAACTGCTGGCCGCCGGGACAACCTTCGATCTCAGCTTCGAGCTCTGGTTGACCGCTGAAGAACGGGACTCTGGCCGACTGCTAGATGGACTGGTGACGACCCTGCGCGGGTTTGACAGTAAGGCGATTGGGCTGGGGATGCGCAAGCGTCGTGGCTTCGGCGAATGCCATGCAACTGGTTGGCACACATGTATTTACGACATGACACGGCCTACTGGATTGATAGCCTGGTTAGCGAATGACCGGGCGGAGTCTATCGAGGGCCTTCCGGCAACTCCGGTCGAACCGGATCAGCGACAAGCTTTGCGCATCGCCGCTGTATTCGAGGTAGATGGCTCGCTGCTCATCCGGTCAGGCACCGGCGCCGGCAACGACGCTGATATGGTGCATCTGGGATCGTTCCGCAAGGGCCAGGAAGTGCCCATCGTATCTGGCACAAGCTTGGCTCGGCGCGTTGCGTGGCCGGGCGTTGCGTATCGCTAATACGATGTTAGGGCCGAGGAAGGGGCAGGATCTCGTGGATCTAATGTTCGGCCGGCGTATCCGCCCTGGCGTCACCGATACACCCAGCGGCAGCCTGGTCACGGTGCGCGAGACAGAGTTGACCGGTGGCGAATGTGATCTGGTACAAAACCGAGTGCAGATTGATCGCTTCACAGGCGGTTCCTTGCCGGCCAAGCTCTTCAGTGAGCAGCCAGTGTGGGGACGAGAGGCAGGTCAGACGGAACAGGCGCTGGTGCAGCTTGATGTGAGTCTGCGCCAACAGGTCAAACAGAAAGCCGACTTCGAAGCGGCAGCGGGATTGCTCCTGCTCGTGCTAAAGGATCTCTGGACCGGTGATCTGGCGCTCGGTGGCGAAAGCAGTGTGGGCCGCGGCCGGCTGCGCGGTCAGCAGGCGACGCTGACCTTTGCCGGGCAGAATTGGACGCTGGACGCCGGGTCCGATGGCCAGCTCATCACCATTGGCGAGAGGGCAGATTTGGAGGCCTGGGTCATGGCTTTCAATAGCTGGCAAGGGCCAGCCCGTAGCGCCGAGGAGTTAAGACGATGAAACCACAACTGGATCAAGACGTGCAGGTGGCTGCGGTCTCCGCATCGGAACTCGCCGCCTGGTTTGTCGAGCAGGCGACTGACGAGATGACGCTCTTCCTCGCCCACGCAGACGATGGCGTGATCTGGGGCCGAGTCGAGGACAAGCAGTTGCTCCTCGCGGGCAGTGTCTTTCCCGAAGTCGCAGTCGCGTTGCGGCCGACGACGTTACAGCAGGCTCGACTCTTCGGGCCAGCCGGCGAACTGTTCCTCTGGCGCGATGGCGACATGTTCCGTGTGCGGCGGATCATGGACGGAGAGAGGACGCCTGACAACGCGCTCCCGCCCGAAAAATACTGGCTCTGGGGCACGCAGGCGATCGGATCGGCCGGCGGTTTCAAGTTGCTGGAAGATGGCGCCCAGGGGTTGCAGCATGCCCCGCCGATCTCCGGCCTGAACGAGAAGCAGCGTGTGGCACTGCTGGTGCGGCACTATCTGGCACATGACGCAGAGGGGCGCACGCGTTATCGCTGCAAGCCGGTTGTATGGCTTGCAGGTTGTGGACGCATGACGGAGGCCAGGATGAAAATCATACGACACGTCAACCCGACAGACCAGATCGCGCGTGCGCCGTATAACTTTGTGCCGCTGCCCGACAGCGTAATCACTGTGGCGTTGAACGACTTGCCACTCCAGGATCGGTACGACCCTGACCGCCTCACGGGCTATGTCGAATGCATGCTCACCACCGAGTCGCCGGTATACGTGCGTTGCCCGTTCACGCTGGCCGAATACCAACGCGCCCAGCAGAAAGGGTTGGAAGACGATACCCCGTGGCGTGAGCGGGTCAAAAATAAACCCGATTTCTTCTACACCGATCCGGCCAAGACCCCGCGCATCCCCGGCAGCAGTCTGCGCGGGATGTTGCGGTCGCTGGTGGAGATCGTCGGTTACGGGAAGATGGAGGCGGTCACCGAGAACCAGTTAGTGTATCGGTCGGTCGGTGATACTACGGCCAGCTATCGGGGTAGGATTCTGCGCGATAATGGTCGGCAACCCAATCGGACGGGCAAAGTAGTACCTCACTCCACCCCACTCGCGCAAGCAGGCTATATGCACCAAAATGCCGTTGGCGATTGGTTTATTCGCCCAGCGCAACAGATCAACGGCACGACTTTCGCGCGCATTTACATTGACGCCATCCCTGCTGGATTGGAACGACTAAAGCATTGCCAAAATGCCGAGCACATCTTCATCCAGCCGGGAGCGTCTGAGTTATCAAGATGTACGCAGTGGCGCAGTGCGAGTGCGCTTCTCACGCGTCCTACGAATGTCAAAGCAGCAGGCCGATGGACTCGTGCCTGGCACTCTTGCCCGCAGCGGTGAGATGACTACCAAACGCACAGAGGCAGTTGTCTTTCAAGAAGATCGCGAGGCAACGCCGATTCCCATTCCTGAGGATATGGTGCTCGCCTATCGAGATCAAATCAGCCCTGAGCAAGAGGCACTGCTAGGGAAAAACGGCGCTCTTAACGAAGGTCAGCCGGTGTTCTATCTGATGGAGCGCGGAAAGCTGGCCTTCTTCGGGCACACGATGATGATGCGTCTCCCATATCCCCATACGCCGTTGGAATTCGTACCTGGTGATCTTCGTAGACCAAGTCAGGTTGACTTGGCCGAGGCCATCTTTGGCTATACCAAGAGCACGGGTGAGGGCCCAGCACGCGCTTATGGCGGCCGCGTCTTCGTGACCGATGCTGTGCTCGAAAGGGGTCAGACCGACTTCTTGCTCGAAAAAGGGAAGATCATCACGCCCACGATCCTGGGCAGCCCAAAACCTACAACCTACCAGCATTACCTGGTGCAGACCGAACCTGATCGTGTCGTGGTCGGTCAGACCAAGATCGGCGATCCCAAGTATGAGAAACGATTGGCCGACTACGCTGCAGACTCGCCAGGCCGGACGGTGATCCGGGGTCACAAGCTTTACTGGCACAAAGGGAACGTCGTCGCGGCTGATGTCCAAGAACAACTGGACAAACTGCGCGACGAGCACGGCCAGGAGAAAACGAAGGACACCCAGCACACGCAAATGCGGCCGGTGCGCGCTGGCGTGCGTTTCAAGTTCCGGCTGTACTTCGAGAACTTATCAGCGATCGAGCTAGGCGCACTGATCTGGACGCTCACGCTGCCAGGCGAGCCGGGCAGGCAGTATCGGCACAGCATCGGTATGGGCAAACCGTTGGGCCTGGGAGCGATCAAGCTGGAGCCGAATCTGTTTTTGTCGACGCGTGAGCAACGATACTCGACACTGTTCGAGGAGTCAGGTTGGCGTGAGGCGGTCAAGCCTATTGCATCCGAGGAGATGGCGCATTACGCGCAACAATTCGATGCCTTCGCGCGTGAGCAAATCGGCGCCAAAGAGTTGTCTTCGCTGGCCGCGGTCGAGCGCATGCGTATGTTGCTGCGGCTGCTGGAATGGCCTGGCCCGCGACGAGAGTCTGACGCGCTACCTGGAAATCGAACACCCTGATCCCAATCTGCGGCGCGGCAAGATCAACGAATACAAGGAGCGGCCCGTCCTGCCCGACCCGCTGCATATCGAGACCGCCGAGCAGCGCAGCGCACCTCCCGCTGCGGGTGGCACGAGACCGCCAAGCGGGACATGGCAGCCATCACGTCCAGGCGCTGCACCGCCTGCGGGCGCCCAGTCACCGGTGCGTCAGCCCGATCACCCGCCGCAGGGTGTCAGCCCGACCGGCAGACCGACACCCGCGCCTGCGAAACAAACAGCCGTGCTCAGCCATCCCGCCTCAGCGGCCGAAGTGGAGCCGGGCATGTACCTGGAAGCGAAGGTCATCCGCACGGAACCCGCCCGCGTCGTCGTGGACATCTTCGGTGAAGATGCTACGCTGTTCAGCGAGGCCATCGCGCCGCCAATACGCGATGAATACGACTTACGGGAACGTTTTCCGAAAGACAAAGTTGTTCGTGTCTGGGTCAAAAACCGTAACAAGGTCGGACGGCTTCAACTGACGATGCTGAGGACATGATATGGCCGTCGAAGCCTTTCGCATCCAGAACTTCATGGGCTTCGAGGATAGCGGCTGGATCGAGTTGCGGCCGATCACTTTGCTGTTCGGCCGCAACTCGGTCGGCAAGAGCGCTATCTTGCGCGCCTTGTTGCTGCTGAGGCAGAGCCTCGATTCGCCACCCGAAGTCGGGCCCCTGTGGTTTGTCAGGGACGATGGTTTGGACTTTGGGGACTACACCGAGATGGTGCGGGATCACAAGCCCGAACGCGATTTTTCCTTTTGGTTCAAATGCCGATTCCGAAGAAGCGGTGGCACTCTCTATTCGGAACGAGTTCTTGATGCGATCAACGAATTGACAACTCCATCACTGAGTGGGACGGTAGAGGCCCCGACACAAGCCGCGATCAGCGTACGATTGGTTTATGGCCTGTATCAGGGTGAGGTGCCGGGTCTGAAAGCAGTCGATCTCTATGACGCTCAAGGTGATATCATCCTGAGTGGAACCCGACACGAGACTGTTCGCGGTGGAAGATCCGACTGGACTTTTGAGTCGGCGTTCTATGATCTTGCCGATCAGCCGGAACCGAATCTCTGGCCCTACATGGAGATGTTTACTGCGACCGGGTTCTTGCCCTTCATCCGACCCCTTGAAAGCAAACTGGCGCAGGCTGAAGAAGATGAGCCTGATAAAGGCGCCTTAGGGGCTCCTTTTCATGTGATGTGGCTGCTGCTGCGAGGTCTGCGACACTCGATCACGGCATTTTTGCAGGGTCTAAACTATCTTGGCCCGTTACGAGCTGAACCACAACGGTTTTACTACGTGCCTGGCCAGAGCCAAACACTAGCGCCGCGCGGCCAACATACAGTCCGCCATTTGTTGCGGGAGGGACAACGAGCTGTAGACCGGGTGAATGATTGGCTTGTGACGTCGGGACTCAAGGTTCAGTTGCAGTTGAGCGCGCTGGACACGCGGAAGACACTATATGAACTGCGGCTGGTGGACGCCGAGGTGCGTGCTGATGGGAAACCGCTCACCGCCAATATTCGCGAGGTTGGTTTTGGCCTGACCCAAGTTCTACCCATCATTGTTCAAGCCATCTTGTCTCATCGAGGCGCCACGGTGATGATCGAGCAGCCAGAACTGCATCTGCATCCCCGAGCGCAGGCCGAATTGGGCGATCTGTTCATCGCAACGGCGCAAAGCGGTGTATTCTGCATACTCGAGACGCACAGCGAGCACTTGCTGTTGCGCTTACAGACCCAGATCGCCAAGACTACGGCAGGGCAGATTCTCAAGGACCAACCTCGACGAGTGTTACTACCAGATCAAGTCGGCATCTACTTTGCCAATCGAAAGTTGGGAATCAGCACCCTTGCCAGAATCGAGATCGGACCGTATGGCGATCTGCTGAGCACTCCTGAAGGATTCGAGGACTTCTTCAGCGATGACGCGCTGGAAACTGCGACTCGGATGCGGATACGTCTCACTGGTTCGAGAAAGGGTAAGTGAGATGGCAGTTCAAGTCTATGCCATTGATCCGGACGTCTGGAAAGCAGCCGGTTCGGCTGATCCGCAGTGTCGGGTTGCCGTGTTGGATGTCTGGGCTAATCCAAAGAAACGGGAGCAGTTTGCAGTTGCACTTGATGGCGCAGATGTCGAAGATGAGTATCTGGATTTTCTGACCTCACCCGACGTTGATAGTGACATCAGCAAGATATTGCAGGACATCTTCAACCAACGCGAACGAAGCTCGAGAGTTCGTGTGGTTTCTCCTCACCTATCACCAGAACTCAAAGCCGAGCTTGCCAGGCTGCAATGTACTACCCCTGTTGAACCGGCCTTGATCGCAATGGTGGCATCGCCATCTGAGCCGAGAATGACCTTGCTTCTTGTTGGAGAGGACTTATTCAGGCCGCGCGGCTTACATCGGAGAGGCGTATCCAACCGGATCCGATCGTTTTTTCATAGCCAGTTAGACAAATCATTTACTGTGGCTTATGCGCGAAAAGAGATAGGGCTGGGTCAAAAGAAAGAACTGCTACATGGATTTCAGAGCAGAGAGTTCGAGGGACAGGTTCGCCTGATGCTGATGCAAAGGATCTACCGGAAGTTTGGCGTTATGCCGCAATTCCTGCCTCCCAGGCAGAAGTACGTGTGTCGGGCCAGGCCCGAGATCGGGGAAGTGGAATTTGACTGCTACATTTTCCTGGATGTTGACGGTTCACGATATGTCTGGAATGCCGAGTGCGAACTCAAAGTTGAGGGAAACGAGGGACAACAGACGGTCGCAAGCAAGGTGAAGCAGGCGGCAGATCAACTTGCGGCCATTGAATTCTTTGAGAAGGAACGGACAGCTTTGCCTGTTCAGGCAAGAGGATACCTTGTCACCAATGCAACCGACATGCTACCCGAAGCCGCCCAGCTTGCCCAGGCGCGAGGGATTCAACATGTATCGGTGAAAATGCCTATTGATTGGACGATGAATATGCACTGGACTCTGCCGGATAAGGACTTCCCGATCTGCAACGTTTAGTTACCATCTCGCACTTAAATCCCAACTGAGTGTACTCAAGTCTTGGAAGCAAGAACCCGTATGCCACCAACAGTGTACGTCACCCTCCTCCTCACCCACCCCACCCCCGACCTGGACGCGATCGGCTTCGTCTACTCGGCGCGCAAGGTTTTTGGGGCGGGGACGCCGGTGGCGTGCCGGACGCCGACGCGGGAGGAGTTGGCGGACCCCGCGATCATCGTGGGCGATGTCGGCCTGCCGGGCTGTGAGGCGATCGGCCACAGCCCGGCCCTGAACAACTTCGACCACCACTACAGCCATGCTGACCGCAGCGCGACCTACCTGTTCAACCAGAAGTACGGGGCGCTGCGCGAGGATATCGTGGCGTACATTGATGCGCTGGATATCGCAGGGGGCCGGGAGGAGGCGACAGCCACGCTCAAGATGGCGACGGTCGGCGTTCGCGTGCGCCACAACGGGGCGGATGGGGCGATCCTGGCGGCCGGGGGCCGGCTCCTCGGATGGCTGGAGGACACAGGTCTTCCGCCCGGCGACATCTCCGGCCCCGCGCCGGACGATATCCGGGAGTACTTGGGGATCGGTCAGGCTGAGTTGCTTCGCATCCAGGCGGAACTGCCGACCATGCAGCGCGGCACGACGCGCAAGGGGCGCTCCGTGGGCTACCTGGTCAGCGCATCGCCGGTGGTTGCGATCGTCAAGGAGGAGATGTTCGCCCTGGGGCTGGACATCGCGGTCGTGTATAGCTCGACCACAAACCGCTATTCCATCGCGGCCAATCTGCGCGGGGCAACGCCGATCAACCTCAAGTGCGCGGGCCTGGCCGATGCGCTCAACGCCGAAGAATGGCGCCGGGGACTGCCTGCTGAACAACGCTGGGGTGGGCACGACGACCGCATCGGCAGCCCGCGGGCTGCGGAGTCTCGGCTGAGGGGTGATGAGGTGTTGGCTATCGTTATGGCAACGCTATGAGATCCAGAAAGGGCACGCACATGGCAACCTTCACCCTCCAGGTCGCTCAACGCGGGTGGGTCACGCTGCCGCAGACGTTGCGCATGGCCCACCACAGCGAGCCGGGCCAACAGATGACGCTGCTGGACCTGACCGGCGTGTTCGTATTGAGCCGGCGGCCGGCGCAGGCGGACGCGCTTGCGGATTGCACATCTCCATGGCCACTGAAGCGCGCTTGTGATGCAGCAATTCCAAATATGACGAAGCATCCTGCCTGCACTGGGCCGGCAGGCACATGTGAGCGGAGCTGCCGGTTTGTGGCTGCGTAGTCGAAGGATGCGGCCCCCAAGCCTCCGCTTCGGCATCCTTCGACTGCGTTCCGGCCCCAAAACCGCCGGAACTCCGCTCAGGATGCCTACGCTAAGTTTCACATTTGGAAGTGCTACCTTCGAGTCGCGGTGCTTGACTTCCGCCGTCTCATTCGTATAATAGGCATTATATCCATAATATATACGAAAGGAGTCGCGCCATGACCCTGGTAAGCGTGAGTGAAGCCAGCCAGAACCTGTCCCATTGGATCAATCAGGCCAGCTATGGCCGGGAGTGTGTGATCGTGACCTCGCGCGGCCGCGCGAAGGCGGTGCTGATCGGCGTGGAGGCGTTCGAGGCGATGATCGGCGTCCCCAATCAGGCCCGCGAGCCGGCCCGTTCGGTCGAGCAATTGCGGCGAGAGTTCGGCCAAGCGTTGGCCGAGGCCGGCTACCGTACGCCCGATCAGGTTGTCGAGTTGGTGCGGCAGGTCAAGCGAGAAGCGTCCTGACCATGCCCACCCAACCCGCCCCTTCCTGGTCCAAGCTCAAGAGTCGCCTCAGCGCCCTGGAGAAGGACGCGCTGCTGGCGCTCCTGCGCGACCTGTATGCGCTGAACGCCGACAACAAGGTCTTCTTGTCCTCGCGTTTCCTGGCCGCGTCGCCGGATGAACTGGCCGCGCCCTACCGGCGGATCGTCAGGCAGGTGTTCAACCCTGACCGCGGGATGCCAAACCTGCAACTGGCCGCGGCGCGCAAGGCGCTGAACGGTTTCAAGAAGGCGTGCGCCGATCCGTTGCAGGTCATTGATTTCATGCTCTTCTACGTCGAGCAGGGCGTGATCTGCACCAACAGCTATGGCGACATCAACGCGCCGTTCTACGAGAGCCTGCTCTCCGTCTACAACAACGCGGCCGAGTTGGCCAGCAACTTGGCAGACCCGGCTATGCTCGAGCAGTTCCGTCCGCGCTTCGTCAAGATCGTGCAGGACACGGACAACATCGGCTGGGGGTTCCATGACGGGCTAGAGGAGATCTGTTGGGAACTGCTGCCAGAAGTGGACGGGGCGCCGTGATCCTCCTCAACTTCTCCCACCCCCTCAATCCCGCGCAGCTCATACAGCTCGATGCGCTGACCGGCGCGAGGGTCGAGCCGGCGATCGCTGTGCCGGCGCAGCACGACGTGCAGCGTTGTTGACGGAGTATCCGGCTCCTGCTATACTGACAATCAGACGATCAGAATGTCAGTATAGCAGAAAGGAGTTGCACCATGCAAAGCTTCACGGTCCAGGTGGCCCAGCGCGGGCTGGTGACCTTGCCGCAAGAGGTGCGCAAGGCGCACAACATCGAACCCGGCCAACAGATGACGCTGCTCGATCTGGACGGCGTGTTCGTGTTGAGCCGGCAGCCGTCACGGGTGGACGTGCTCGCGGATCGCATCGCCGAAGATCTGTCGGGTCGGGGCGAGACGTTGGAATCCATGCTGCGGACGCTTCATGAAGTGCGAGCGGAATATGCCTGAGGCGCGCGTCTTCCTGGACACCAGCGCGCTCTTTGCGGCCGTGCTGTCAGCCACCGGAGGGGCGCGCGCGATCTTGAAGCTGGGCGAGAGCGGCGCGATTCGCGTCTGGGTCGGGCCGGCCGTGCTGCGGGAGGCCGATGAGGTGTTCCGGCGCAAGGCGCCCGATCTGCTCCCCCTGCTGGCCGCCTTGCTGCATCAAGCCCAAACGCAGGTGGGGCCGGTGGCGACTGCTGAACAGCAGACTCGCGCCACCGCGTTGGTGGATTATGCGCCCGATGCCCGCATCGTGGCCGAGGCGCTCGCCTGCCAGGCGGACTATCTGGTGACGCACGATCAAGAGCATCTGCTGCACAATCCCAGGCTGGGCGATCTGCCCTGCAAGGTCGGGACGCCCGGTGACTGCCTGGCCTGGCTGCGCCAGCGCTTGACCGAATAGGGGCTTGATGTTCCTCCTCAACTTCTCCCACCCCCTCACCCCCGCCCAGCTCGCGCAGCTCGAGGCGCTGACCGGCGCGGGGGTGGAACGGGTGATCGTCGTGCCGGCACAGTTCGACACGCAGCAGCCGTTCGTGCCGCAGGTGGAGGCGTTGCTGGCCCAGGTGCCGCTGACCGCCGAGGAGTGGCAGACGATGCCGCTCCTGGTCGTGCCGCCGGCGCTGAATTTCATCACGGCGGTGCTGCTGGCTGAATTGCACGGTCGCATGGGGTACTTTCCGGCCATTGTGCGGCTGCGGCCGGTGGCCGAAAGCATGCCGCCGGCATTCGAGGTGGCAGAGGTGATCAATCTGCAGGCAGTGCGGGACGGCGTTGCTCGCTGATATAGACGCTATGTCTCATCTGATGCCAGATGCAGCCATGGAGGACTCATGATTTCTCTGTTGAGGAGTTGCTCAATCGCTCCCATCGTCCAGAACCTGGTTGCGAGTTTCATGGCCGTGATGCTTCGGCCTCGTGTTCGCTCATTTCGTTCAAGGCGCCATTGAGATAAACAGAAATATGGCGGCTACAGCGTGAAGGTCGTCAAGAAAGAGGGGATGCAAGGACAGTAGCATCAGCGATCTCAGTCGAGAAAGCCAAGGAAATCCTGCATGAACCGTCCGAGTCTGGCGGTCTTTCTGAAAGGAGTCGCCAGTCCTTATGGCTGAATCAATTGCCGACATCTTCAAAAGGGTGTCGAAGAGGCTGTTTGTGTGAGACAAGCCAAACTTTCGTCCACGATCGATCTTGACCGGAATCCTAGGCCACCTCCGACAGCTCGAACGAGCAGATTATGGAGAAGCACACAACAGTAGCGCAGCACATGGGTGTGCGCTTGGAGGCCAAGGTTTAGGATCATTGAGTCTGGACGACAATAAGCGGCCCAATCGCCGCCAACCAGACGGCATAACGGATGTCTTGTAGAAATGCTCATCTCATCCTCCTCACCCTCACCCCCGAAGCCTCCGCCGACCCTGCCGCCGGATCTGGGCCGCGCGGTGCAGGCCGAGACGCTGGCGCGGCTGGGCCAGGTTGATCCGGCGCTGGCCGAGGCGATCCACGCGGGCGACGGCCCGAAGCCGCTGACCTGTTCCGGGCTGGTGGCGGTCGAGTCTGCAGCAGGAGCCGCGCCATCCGGCCGACAGTGTGGCCGTCCGGCCCGGCGCGCGCTACTTCGTGCGGGTGACCGGTCTGGTCGAGCCGGTGAGCCGGGCGTTGTTCGCCGGGCTGGTCGAGCAGCCGCCGGCGCGCTGGACGCTGCACGGGCAGCCGTTCCGCGTGCTGGAGGCGGTCTGTGACCCGGCACGCGACGCGTGGACGGGCCAGACCAGTTGCGAGGAGTTGGCGGCGACTGCGTTGCAGCATAGCAACCGGCTCCCGCGCACGGTGACGCTGGAGTTCGTCAGTCCCACCGCGTTCAAGTCGCAGGAGATGCAGATGCCGGTGCCGCTGCCGGGGCTGGTCTTTGGCAGCCTGGTGGAGCGGTGGAACGCGTTCAGCACGGTGGCGTTGGACCCTGACCTGCGCCGCTTCGCTAACGAGCGGGTGGCGATCAGCCGCTACTGGTTGGAGAGCAAGCCCGTGCCGACGAAGGGCGGCGCACTGCGGATCGGCGGGGTCGGGCAGGTGACGTACACGGCGCTGGACGATGAACGCTACACGCTGGCCGCGCTCAATATCCTGGCCGACTTTGCGCTCTACAGCGGTGTCGGCGTGCAGACGGCGACGGGGATGGGGCAGTGCCGGCGGGTATGAGGTGAATGCAATGCCGTGGCGACTCCTGATCCTGCTACTGGGCAACCGGGTGCAGCCGGCGACGATGCTAGCCTATCACACCAGGCCCTTGCGGGTTGCCTGCATTGGGTCGACTGATCGCGCGGATACGCTGAAGTCCGTCCAAGAGGCCATCGAGTATCTGCTTGGGCCAGGCCGGTTGGCAGGCGCTAAGTTGGTGACGCCCTACCGTTTAGATGCAACCCTGGCCGCTATTCATGAGTTCGTTGCTGAGCATTCTGGCCTGCAGCCGGTAATCGGCCTGACCGGTTGCCCATTGCCCATGAGTATCGCGGCGTATGAGGCGGGCCGCCAGCTCAACTGTCCCGTCCTCTATGTCAATACCGGGGGCGCGGAGATCGTGGACTTCACGCAGCCTGACCAGTTGGAACCGCTGCGGGTGCGTTTCGATATCAAAGACTTTCTGGCAATTTGTGGATTACAGGCCGTCGCCAAGCGTAAACCGCGTTGTCTTTCGACGTCGACGGAGCGGATCGTCGCGGCGCGCGTGTTGGGCGCCGCGGGCAAGGCGGGGACGGCGTTGATTGCTGCGCTGCGCATGGCCGGCCTTCTGCCGGCGCGCACCCGTAGATTGCATCCTGGAGCGCTCGACGAAGATGGCCGTCTTCTGCTGCAAGAACTTGCTGCTCAGCACATCCTCACTGGGTTGGCAGAAATGTCGGACGGCTCAGTCAGCTACATTATCCCCGCGGCCGGCGAACACGCGTTTCTCAATGGCGATTGGTTGGAGGAGTACGTGTGGGAAGTGGCTGAGGGTCTGCGTCGTCAGGAACCTGGTTTGTTTGACGCCACCGGCAAGGGTGTGGTCTTCCGATCTGGCGCCGCGGTGCGCGAGATCGACTTCATCGCGCTGCGCGGCGGTGTGCCCTTGATCGCTTCGTGCAAGAGCGGCGCTGAACCCTGGCAGAAGCAGGATTTGGATGAGGTCGCCGCCATCGCACAACTCCTGGGCGGCGCCTATGCCATTCGGCTCTTCATTACCAATCAGCCCCCTCCCGCTTCCTCCCACCCAAACATGGCTGACCCCTACGCACAGTTCCAGGAACAGGCCAGCCGGCAGCGGGTCGTGCTAGTCTCTGGTCAGGAGATCGGCCGGCTGCCCGAGATCCTGCGCAAGGAAATGCTGACGCCGACCTACAAACCGGTGTAGTCCGCCCGCGATTCTGCGGCCTTTTTACGCACGCAATGGACATCGCACGCTGCATAGGATAGAGTGTCCCCGTGGGCCAGCATCCGCGCTTCAGCGCGGTTGTCGGCGCGACCGCAGAATGCGGAACTGGCAGCATAGCGCAAGTTGACCGCTGGGACGCGCACACTCCAGCACAACCTCGAAGGGCCACGCGTAATCCAGTCGCGTGTGCAGCGGGCTGGCGTCCAGCGCACTGCCGGCTTCGATATCCCAACGATCAGGGCGGCTGAGCGGTGGGCGCAGGGAGAACATGTGGACCAGACAATCATTTTGGCCGGCGTCTTGCCGAACATACAACCGCAGGCCAGCCAACAACTCAGCGGCGGCGTCTTTCGACACCCGCCCTGTTCGTTCATAGGTGACGATCAAACGCGTATCCAGGACGCGAGCGTCGGCATTGGGTGGCAAAAGGCCAGCGCCCGCCACGGTGTGACCGTTTTCCAACGGCAGCGTGAATACCGGCCCGCTCTCCCAGCACTCTTCAGCCTCGCGTTGCAGCGCGAACTCCCGCAACACGCGGCGGACACCGGTCAGCAGGCGGCCACCATCGGGCCGACTGCCCAAACCTACCAGCAATGCAAGCACCGCCTGGGCGTCGGCGGGCGTGGCTATGTATCGTGCATAACGGCGAATCGTGATCCAGGTCGCGTGGGCTTCCTCAGGCGGTCTGCAGTTGTAAGTCAGGAATGCCTGCACCAGGGTCACCCAGGCCGCGTCACGTCCGATGTCGAGCCCGCACAAGTGGGCGATCAGATCCGCTGGCCAGCGACCAGGTTCGATTGCCAGCGCGTCGGAGCGAAAGCGAAATACCCGGCTGCGGGCAGTGCGCGCGTTCTCGCAGTTCTTGCACCAGGCCGAGATCGGCGAGCATGCTCAAACCCAATCCGACGCGCGCGGTGGGCGGCAAAGCCGGCAGCCACTCCTGGGCCTGCTCAACGATGCGACGTGCACTGGTAGTCACTGTCACCACCGGACCAGCCGGCGTCAGATCCCCTACAATACCGTCCCGGCTGGCGCAGGCGAACAAACCGGTGAGAGCCGCCCGGCGTCCCCATTGGTTCTTCCCAAACCATGCCGGCCAGCGCTGCCTGATGTAGGTCCGCGGCGCATAGAGCACGCCTGCGCCACCGAAATCCGGCCACTCCAGAAGCTGATAGATTTCAGTATCGCCGGGCTCGCCGCCTTCCGTTGCCAGCCAACCACGGGCCTGCAGCGCCGTCAACGTCTCAGCGTAGGTGACGTGGCTCACCACGTTTGGGATACGCGGATTCCGGTTCCGCGTCCAATGGGCTTCGCGTTCCGACTCAGGATACTTGATGCGATCGCTGCCATCACACATCACGAGCAGCAGATGGCGCGCGTCGAAATCCCCCGTGGTGACCACATCACGCAACCACTGCAGCGGCACAAAGTAGAAGTGGCTGGGAACAAAAGGATAGGCCTGAAGCAGACGGGCATCCGGCGCACCTTGCGCCATAGTTCACCTCGCTCAACAGATGATATGCTCAGCTATTTCAATCTGACACGGTAGCAGGCAAAATGGTTGCATCATGGGAAATGGTGCTATAATCAGATTGTAACCGGGTTTGGACGATCAGCGGGCCCGGCGAGCCGGCATATCCTATCCCCTGTGCCGGGGGGGATGCTTCGTACGTCCCCGGAGTAACACTGCTCGGTAGAGCGACAGAGCCCCAGGGTAGGATGGCGCTTTGCCGTTCGCTTCTGCTATTCTACCACGTATCGGGAGTTCGCACGATGTAAAAAGGCCGAAAAATCGCGCTCGGCCACGCAAGTTTAGATCATAAATACCAGGGAGCTCACAGTTGGGCTCCCTGTTTTGTTATGCTAAGGCCAGACAACACCGAGTTGTCTGGCCTTTTTGGTTGCTGTCCCGGCCAAAGTGTAAGACCGAAGGGAGCAACCGGCTCTTCTGGATAGACGCAAGTAGCTGGAAAGGAGACGATCATGCGCAACCGCAAGCGAGTGATGGTGGCAGATGACGTAGCGAACCTGGCGCTGGATGCGCGCGATAACGGCAGCCGGATCAACCACGAGGCACTGCTGGCCTACGCTACTGGGTTAGGGACGGTGGTGCAGGCGGGTTTCTACTATCCACGCAACAACGGCATGGAACGGGATCGCAGCCAACTGATCGCTTTGAAGCAAGCCGCGGCGTTCACGCTGCTGGAGGTCCGTCCTGTTCGGACCCGGCCTGACGGTACCTACAAGTCCGATATCGACACGGTGATCACCATGGATGTGTGGGAGGCCGCGGTGAAGGGCACCGTCGAGGTCGTGGTCCTGGCCAGCGGCGATTCGGATTTCTTGCCGTTGGTTGAGCGGCTGGTAGCCCAGGGAATTGAGACCCATGTGATCGGCCCGGATGGCGCCACAGCCATCGAGTTGGCGCTGGCGGCCAGTTCCTTTACTTACGCCAGCCAGGTGCCAGGGCTGGTGCAGCCCGTCAACAGTCCGGCGGCACCCACTACGGTCCGCCAGACTCAGGTTGAATGCACCGTAGAGCGGGTTGGGAGCAACGGCAATGGAGCCGGTACCGGCCACCACCCCTTTCCCGCTCCCAGCCTGCAAAAGCCGAATTGAGCAGTTAGCGTCGTACCCCGCCGCGCGCGCGGTGGGAAACAAGCCCTATGGGAGCAAGGAGGTCAAGATGAGTATCTTCAAGAAGGTCGAAAGGCGGTCGTGTGGGTGCTGTCTGTTCATCGTGCTGGGATTCCTGTTGCTGGTGGCCGGGCTGATTTTCCTGATCGTGCGGGCCGCCAGCGCCGAAAGCGGGATGCCCGCGGCCTACGACGTGGTGCTGGTCTCCGACCAGAGCACCTCGATGTGGGACTGCGATGGCATCGGCACTGACCCGGAGTTGTTGCGGGTGGATGCGACCCGGCTGTTCATCAACACGCTGGGCGCAGACAGCAGCGCCCGGTACCGGCTGGCACTGCTGCACTTCGGCGGCGAGGTGACGCAGGTGGCGCCGCTGACCGATCTGGCCGATGCGGCCGCCCGGCAAGCGCTGATCGAAGCCGCCAGCCATCCGCAGCCCATGCGCTGGACCGATCACCTGCTGGCGCTGCGGGCGGCCGGAACAGTTGCTGCACGAAGCCGGTCAGCCGGGCAGCCAGCGCCTGATCGTCCTGCTGACGGACGGCGAACCGGCCCCGAACCCGGTCACGTACCCCAGCGGTTATAGCGAGGCCGCGATATGTCGGAGACCTTGCAGGCCGCGCGCGACCGAGCTGGCCCAGGCTGACACGACCCTGGCGGTGGTCCTGCTGAGCGACACGCGCACCAGTTGCGGCCGGCGGGCGGCGGCCGACTGGGCCGACCGGTGGACGAAGCTGGCCGAACTGACGCCGGGCGGCGAGATGTACGCGGCCAGCCAGGCTGAGGATCTGCTGCCGATCTACCACGCCATCGTGCGCCAAATGCTGGGGCTGGTGGGCAGCGCGGCGCCGGCGGCGACGGCGCTCCTGGCGCCGGGCACGCCGCTGGTGGTGGACGTGCCTGTGGCGGAGCCGCTGGCCAGCCTGATCCTGACCATCTGGAAGCACGACCCGGCGACGACGGTCGAGGTGCGCGACCCAACCGGTCAGGCGGTGACGCGGGTCAGGCGACGCACGGTGACCAGGCCGATGTCGACCGTGACCGGGCAGGGCACGGCTGGCCGCGAGGAGGTGTGGCGGGTGGCGCAGCCGCAGCAGGGCATGTGGCAGGTGATCCTGGCGGGCCAGGGCCGGGTGAGCGTGTGGCAGGATCGGCTCCCGCTGCCCACGCCAACGCCCAGTGCAACCCCGACGTCGACCCCAACCGCCACAGCCACACCACGCCGACGGCCAGTGCGACCCCGGCGCCGACGCTCGCGAACCGCCACCACCACGTGCGTCGACAGCCACGCGACACGCCGCCAGCCAGCGCACGCGCCAGCCCGCCGGCACGCCGCCAACGGTAGCGCCGTCAGTGACTCCCTCAGCTACGCCGGCGGTGATGGTGGCGGTCACTGGGGGGACGCAGACGGGACGGGACGACGAGACGGGGCGACCGGCCTGGCCCCTGTGGGCCGGTGGCGGCGGCACGCTGGGGCTGGCGGCCCTGGGGCTGATCGTGCTGCGCCGCTCGGGTCCCTATCTGACCGGGCAGTTGGCTCCGGTGGCCGTCCCGGCCGGTTCACCCCTGGTGCTGCCCCGTGATCTGAGCCACGAGCGCCGGCGGCAGGTGATCCTGGGGCGGCGCGGGGAGCATGCGTGGCGGCTGGAGGGCTGGCCAGGTGCGGTACGCCTGACGGCCGATAGCCGCCGATCGGTCACCATCAGTCCGGTGGCCGGCGAGGCGACACTGGATGGGCAGCCGTTGCGCCAGCCCACGGCCCTGGCGGATGGCGCGGTGATCGGCTGCGGTGAGTATCAGATTCGGTATGAGAATTTGTTGGCATGACCTCACCCCCGCGCCCCTCTCCTGCGAGGCGAGGGGGATGGGAGAATGGTGAAATCAAAAGGAGGATCTCATGGACACGCATGGAAACGGCAACGAGAGTCGAACGGAAACCCCATTCATTCAAGGCAATGGCAACCTGAAGGGAGGCGCTCCGATGAACCCTGTGATGATGCCGGCGGTGACATCTGGACCGGAAACGCTGGTGCAACAGTTGGACGCGCTGGTGGGCGCGGTGCGCACCGCCAAGATTCAAGCCCGCGACCTGGCGGCGAGCCGCGGCCGGGGCCCGGCCCGCGCGGGTGCGGCTGGATCAGCCGCTGCTCTTTGTGGGGATCGGCGGCTCGGGCCGCCAGATCGCCACCCGGCTGAAGGCCGCGTTCGTCGAACGCTTCGGTCACGTGCCGGAGAATGCCGTGATCCTGGCCTTCGACAGCGCCGAAGACCCCGTCTCGGTGCGCGAAGGCCGGCGCGGGCGCGTGGTGACCCTGGAAGCCGGGAGCGAGTTCTTCCTGCTCGACCGGGTGCCGCTGGCCGGCATCCGCCGGGCGCCGGAACGCCACCCGGACCTGACGAGCGGCTCGGCGACGACCTGTTCCGCATCCGCCGCACCAGCATCCAGGATGGGGCAGCCGGCGAACGGACGCAGGGTCTGATCTCGCTGATGTGGAACGTGCCCCTTGTGGCCCGGCAGATCGAGACGGTGATCCGCCGTCTGGTGGAGCGCAACGATGACCTGCGTCACGATGTGGCCGACCGCAGCGGCATCAACGTGGTCATCGTCGGTTCAGCCTGCGGGGGCCAAAACAGCGGTGGCATGCTGGATCTGACGTACCTGGTACGCGAGGCCTTGCTGGCTGTGGGCGAGCTGGGCGAGAGCAGCCGGGTGATCGGCCTGGTGGTGCTGCCGGGCGCTTTCCCCGGCGTGCGTGGCCCGAACTTCGACGCCAACACCCACGCCTTTTCGGTCGAGTTGGATTACCTGCAGGCGGGCGGCGGCTTCCGGGCCCGTTATCCCGGCGGCATCCAGGTCGCCAGCAAGGAGCCGCCGTTTGACCTGGTGTTCGTGTTCGATGGGGTGGACGAGCGCGGTAAGGCATTCGCGAACCACGAGGAAGTGTGTGAGCTGGCCGCGCAAACGATCGGGCTGCTGTTGAGCACCGAGGTGGGCGCCCGGGAGATCTTCACCGCGGTCAACGAAGGGGGCGTATTGCAGGGCACGAGCCCGGCTGGCCGCGGCACCTACCTGGGCACGGCCGGTCAGGCGATCATCCGCTTCCCGGCTGGCCCCACGGCGGACCGCTGCACGGTGCGCCTGGCCGGCGAGATCGCCGAGGCCTGCCTGGCCGCAGAGCCCGCAGAAAGCGACCGGAGCGCGGACCTTCACCGGCACGCATGCCCTACGTGAACGGTTGGGGTTGAATGCCAACGGTGCTCCGCACGACGTTCAGATGGTCCCCCCGGCCAGCCTGGAACAGGCGCCGGTCGAGGAACAGCCGACCCTCACGCGCACCTATGTCACGCACTTTATGCAACGCCGCGTGTACGGTGATGCGTTCAGCCAGATCAGCAAGACGGCAGAGAGCCTGACCAAGCGAGCTGCAAGCCGAAATCGCGGGCGGACTGGCGACGCGTCCTGGCTGGCGGCCGGCTGGCCCAGGCGGCCGGATGGTTGAGCCAGACGGAAGGCGCCTTGCAGGCCGAGCATGTGGCCGTGCGGGCCGAGACCGAACGCCTGTCGGCGGCGCTGGAGGGCAACCGCAAGGCGCTGGAGGCGGCCGGCGTGCGACGCTGGATCGGGCGGCTGAAGCGCTTTTCTTCCTGCGCAAGGGGCAGATGCGCGCGGCCGCGAACCGTTACCTGGACGAGGCGGCTCAGTACGCCCGCCTGGCGCTGGGTCAGCGCGTGGCCGAGGCGGCCAGCGAGGTGCTGCTGGCAGGCCTGCGCGAGGTGCGCGGCCGGGCCCAGCAGTTGACCGAGGCGCAGACCCGTCTGCTGCAGGCGCGCAGCTTGCTGGCAGGGCGCGAGGCCGAGCTAACCCGCCTGGCTGTGGGGCGCAGCGAGATCAACCTGGCTACGCCGGACCTGGTGGAGCAGCTCTATGGTCAATATCGCAGTGAGCCGGCGGGACTCGCGCTGCTGGTCGCGGGGCAAGAGGCTGGGGTGCTGGGGTGGGGCGGGCTGACGGCGGAAGCGCTGGCGCACCGCCTGAACGCGGCCGCGGCCCAGTCCTTTGCGCCGCTGCGCGAGATCACCGTCGAAGATGTGCTGGCCATCCGATGGGATGACCGCTCGGCGGGCCAGTGGATCAGCCGGCTGACGGGGTTGGCCGCGGGGGCGTGGAACCAGGATCGGGCGCTGATGCCCGACGGCGGCGCCAGCCAAGCCAGCTTCCTGACCATCGGCGTGCCGGATGCGACGGCAAGCATCTTCGCCAACAGTGGCTACACCCTGGTCAGCACCCACGACCCGGAACGCATCGTGGCGCTGCGCACGGTGTACGGCGCATCGTTCGATACGTTGAAGGGTGCGGCCGGCTGGCAGCGGGCCTACGACGAGGCGCGGCGCAAGGGGACGCCGTTGCACGTGGTGCGGGTGGGTGACGCGGGGAAACAAGGCGATGAGTAGACAAGGAAACAAGGGGCGAGAAACTTTGGTAGATTGCTAGATTGTCTACTTGTCTACCTGTCTACTTGTCTACCTGTCTACCTGTGTACCTTGTCTACCGGTGAACAGAGGAGGCCGCGATGACCGAACAAACTTCACCTCGCAGTCGAGCGCCGCATCCGGCGGGCGGTGCTGCTGACCAACGGACCGGCCGCCGAGGCGGTGGCGCGCTGAGACCTGGGCGCTGAGTCAGGCCTGGCTTGGCACTGAGCCGCCGCTGGCTATCGTAAGCGGCGCCGTGCTACCGGACTCCGAACCCGGCGAGGCAGCGCTCGCGGCGTTGGACCAAGCTTGTACCAGCCTGATGAGCGGGACCCGGATCGCGGCTCTGCGTGACGCGGGGTGGGGGCTGGCGCGCGGCGATGAGATCCAGGCCTGGGTGCTGGTGGATGTGGCTACATCCACGACGCGCCAACCGGACTGGGAACGCTGCTGCCGGCGCTGGCGGAACGGGCATGGCAACGGTTGCGGGTGCACCTCGCCTGGCACGCGCTCGTGCTGGCCGAGCCGGCAGTCGAGGGACAGGCGGCGCAGTGGGCGGCCGACCTGGCGGCCGCCGGGGTGGAGAACGTGTGCGTGGCCGGGCCGGTGGATGCCGCGCGGCTGTACTGGGAACCGCCGGTTTGGCAGGGCCGCGCAGCCACCGCGCTGGCAGCGCTCTTGTGGAACGAAGCTGGACAGTTCAACCCCGCGGGTCTTGCCAGCGTCGAAGGCCGCGCCTCGGCCTGGAGCATCGGTGCGGCGGCCTGGGTTTCGCCGCAGGCCCAGATCAAGGCTCTGGTGGCGCTGCGGTGTGCGCGGCTGAGCGTCGCGCGGTGGCTGGCATATCCCGACGTTGCCGAAGCGTCTGCTGCGGATGTGCCACCCTGGGAAGTCCCCGGTCTGGCGATTACGCCGGAACAACACCGGTTCGCCGTGGAAGCCAGCGTGCCGCCGGAGCCGGCCGGGCAAACCTGGGATCAGCGCCGGCCTGACTGGCACGCTGTGCACGGCCTGGCGGAGGAACTCCGGGCGGCGACTGAGAAGCGCGCGGCGCAGGCGCATACCGAGCAGTACGACCTGCGCGGAGCCTGGCTCGGCAGCCAGGTAGCGGCCTGGGAGATCGCTCTCGGCCAGTTACGGCAGCAACGTCTGGCGCCCGCCACGGGATGGCCGCAATTGCAGTCGTTTGCCCTGGAACTCCGCAGCCTGGTTGCGCAGCTCCAGAGCGCCTGCGTGCTGATCGAAGATTGGCTTGAAGAGGCAGGACGCCGGTTCGAGCGCGCCGAAGCCGCCGCGCTGGCCGCGACCCGGGAGTTGACCGAGGTGTGCGCCGCCTTCCCGGCGCCGACGCAGGCGGGCCTGCTCGCGAGCCTCACGAACCTGTGGCGCTGGCCGGGACTGGTCTGGGCTTACCTGATCATGCTGCCGCGCAGCGTGCAGCGTTACCTGGATGCGTGCGCTCACCAGGGGCAGGCGCGCCGCACAGAAGCCAATATGCACGCGTTGCGCCAGGCGTATCTGGCGCTGGCGCAGCTCGCCCGTGACGGGTTGCGCCAAGTCGAGGCGTTGATCAGCCGGGCCGAGGCTCTGGCCACGGAGCTCGCGATGCGCCAGGACAGTTCAGCAAACAGCCCCGAGCCATGGGATGCCGCTAAACTTGACGGGTTAGCGGTCAAGCTACTGCCGGAGGTCGGGTCAAATCTGCTGGAGGTAGCTGGCGGTGCCGGCCACCGTCGGGCCAAGCTGATTCATCTCCAGACGAGAACCCCCTTGCCGCGGCTGCCGAGCGGCTCCTGGCCCGCGTTGCGGCCGACTTGCAGGCCTTGGACAGCCTGGTCGGCGGCAGACTGTCTGATGGAGGCCCTGGATGACGCTGGGTTGACGCGCTGGCTGCGCCGCCAGATGGAGGGTGCGACACCGCTCTGGCCGAGCAGCGCCCAGGAGGCAGATGCCCCACTGTGGTTGCTCACGCCCCAGGGGTCCGGGCTCGCCGGCGACGGTGACTCACCAGAGGCCGGCCGTCTGGAGGCCGCGTTTCATGCCCTGGCGAATCACGGGACGCACAGTAACGCACAGGCGCGGATGGCCCAGAGTGGCGTGGATGCAGTCTTGCTCCTCAGGGCTGCGCCTGTGCAGTTGGAGATAGCGGGGTGATCGTTTTGTCATGCTGAACGGGTCGACCACCCAACACTCGATACAGCGAGGCGCTAGTGAAGCATCTCCTGCTCGTGGGCCAGAGGACCCGTCGGCTGCTCATACCGCGACGACCGGAGACCCTTCACTGGTGTTGGGCTGTATGCGGGGTCGCGTTGTTGACCCGTTCAGGGTGACATCCGCTTCCATTGCTGATAATGCTTAAATCGAACAGAAAACAAGAAGGGAGGCCCTATGAACATGCGCGGATGGATACAACAGGCCTGGCAAGGAATGGGCGCAGGCGCGAGTCCGGAAGCGGGTGCGGAGCGCTGGACCGGGAACTTGAGCGGCGACAACGGGGGCTCGGGCTCGGTGTTGCGCGGGCTGACCGGCCGCAGCGTGGAGATGGCCGAGGTGCAGGCAGAAGTGGCAGCCGAGTGCCGCGGCCAAATCCTGGTGGTGGGCCGCTGCGATGAGGCTGTGCGACGGCTCCTGGCGCACGTGCGCGGGCAGCCGCCGGCGCCGCCGGCCGGGCCGGTATACCGCGAAGGCTTCTTCACCCTGGCGACGCTGCCCGACACCGCGGCAGACCACAGTCAGTCCGCGACCGGCAACGGCGCGGAAACAGGGTGGGCGACCGAGGAGTGGGTGGCGCTGGGGCGGGAAGCCGATGTGCTGCTGTATGTGTACCGCCGGGATGCAGGGTGGCAGGCCGATGATGCGCGCTGGTACGCGCGGCTGCGTGCGATCGGCCTGCCGCTGGTGCTGGTGGAGGCCGAACTGCCCCCCGAACCCCCTGGGTGAAGACGACCTACCCCCCAACCCCCTCCCTACCAAGGAGGGGGAGAAGGATGCGCCAGGTTCTGCGACGGCGTTGCCGGCGGGCGATCGGGCGGTGCAGATGTGCCTGGCAGACTCCATACGGGCAGCGGTGACGAACTGCCGGCCGATGTCATTACGCTGGTGGAGCGCATCCTGGCGCAACGTCCGAAACTGGGCATCCCGCTGGCGCAGGAGATTCCGGGTTGCCGGCCCCTGATCGCGCGGCGCGCCATCCGCTCCGGGGTGCTGATGACGACCTTGCTGGGCGCCCAACCGATCCCGCTGCTTGATTTGCCGCTGCAGGTGGCGCTGAACTGGAAGCTGGCGCTGCAACTGGCCGCCATCTACGGGCGCCCCGGGCTGGATCACCGCAGCCGCGAGATGGTCGGCACGGTGCTCTGGAATCTGGCGCTGCGTTACGTCATCCAACAAGTCCTCAAGCTGGCGCCGGTGATCGGTTGGGTTGCGAGCGCGGCGCTCAGCGGCGCCGGCACCTGGGTCTTGGGCAACACGTTGGTGCGCTACTACCAGGTGGAGGGGCGGCCAGGGGTCAGGAATGCCCGAAACAGCAGGGCACGCTGCCAGGGATCAGGAGACAGGGAACAGGTGGCAGACGCGAGATGGCAGATGGCAAAACAGAAGGGCCGCTCAGCCATGGTCGGGTTACGCGGGACGACGTCGCAGTGGCGGCAGACCGCGGGGGCACGCTCCACCAGCCTGCGAGGGCGGTTGGCCGCCAGAACGGCAGCGCTTAGCAAACGACGAGGTGGGATTCCTGCAGATGAGGCGAGATGAAGAGGCTGGGACCAGAAAGGCCAAAATCTATACCGAACAGGAGGGTACTGTGGCAAATCAACCGACTTCCGTGTCTGAACGGGCATTAGTCCCAGTCTCACCGTTGCAACCGGCAGGGCCGATACGGGCAGGAGCGCCGGCGCGGTTCTTCACGCCGGAAGCATTGCAGCGGGCCTGGCTGGCGGTAAAACGCGCCGGGGGCGGCGCCGGGGTGGACGCGGTGACGCTGACCACTTTCGCGGCCCGCCTGGTGGATGAGCTGGGCCGGCTGCGCGAGGAACTGGCGGCCGGCCGCTATCGGCCGCGGCCGGTGCGCCGCGTGCTGGTGCCGAAGCCCAACGGTGGCTTGCGGCCGCTGGCGCTGTGGGCGCTGCGCGATCGGGTGGCCCAACGGGCGGTGTACGACATCATCGCGCCCAGCTTCGAAACCACCTTTCTGCCGTGCAGCTTCGGCTACCGTCCGGGCCTGGGCGCTGAGGATGCGGTCCGCGAAGTGCTGGCCTACCGCGATCGTAACCTGCGTTGGGTAGTTGACGGCGACATTCAGGAATGCTTTGACAGCATCCCGACCGACCGGCTGATGGGCTTGGTTGCGCGGCGCGTCGAAGACCCTCTGCTGCGGCAATATGTCGGCGGCTGGCTGGAGGCGCAGATCCTGAACGGCGTGGATGGCGTGCCGACAAAAGCCGGCGCGAGCCAGGGGAGCGTGTTGTCGCCGCTGCTGGCGAACATCTATCTGCACGAGGTGGACCGCCAGTTGGTGGCGCGCAAGCTGGCGCTGGTGCGCTACGCCGACGACCTGGTGATCTGCTGCCAGAGAAAAACCGACGCCGAAGCGGCGCTGACCGCGACGAACGAAGCACTGGGCGCATGGGGACTGCGGCTGAACGAGCACAAGACCCAGATCGTCCATTTCGACCAGGGGTTCGCGTGGTTGGGGTATTTCTTGCTGCGCGGATGAGTGTTTCAGGTTGTAGGAGGGCTTACCATGACCATTCTCTATATCCAGGAACAAGGCGCGGTCGTGCGCCGCGACGGGGAAGAGGTGCGGGTCACGATGGACGACAAGGTGCTGACCCGGGCGCCGGTGCGCGAGGTCGAGCAGGTGGTGGTGTGCGGCAACGTCCAGATCACCACGCAGGCGGGCGCGCTGTTGCTCCAGAATGACGTCGATGTGGTGTTCTTGAGCTACCACGGCACGTTTCGCGGCCGCTGGGTGAAGGGAGAAGGCTTGAAATTCGCCAAGCTGCGGCACGCGCAGTTGCAGCTTGCCGGTGACGAGCGGCGCTCGGTCGAAGTTGCCAAAGGGATTGTACGAGCCAAACTGGCCAACCAGCGTAACCTACTGGCGCTGCTGACGAAGGGCGCCGCGCCGGAGACAGTTGCGACCCTGATGCGGGCCGGCGATGGCATCGAGCGGATGAAGCGCGATTGCAGCCTGGCGCGTGACCCGGACACGCTGCGCGGCTACGAGGGCAAGGCCGGCGCGTTCTACTTTGCCGCGGTGGGCGCGCTGTTGGATCGCAGCTGGTCATTTCAGGGTCGCAAGTACTACCCGGCGCCTGACCCCTTCAACGCGGCCCTGAGCTTCGGTTACGCGCTGCTGCAAAAGGACATCTCGGCCACCGTGCAGTTGGTCGGGCTGGATCCCTTCCTGGGGTGCTTCCATGCGATGCAGTACGACCGGCCATCGCTCGTGCTGGATCTGATGGAGGAGTTCCGACCGTTGGCGGTCGATCGGGTCATCCTTGATCTCGCGCTGATCGGGGAAGCTGAAGCCGACCGAGTTCACCTTCACGGGCAACGCGGAGCGCCCGGTGGAGCTGGGCGCCACGTTGATCCCGCGCATCATTCAGGCGTACGAGGCGCAGCGTGGCCGGGCCGGTGTTGCATACGCCCAGCGGCGAGCAGAACACGATCCGCCGCTGCTTCGAGCTGCAGGCGCGCATCTTCGCCCGGGTCGTGATGGGGGCGCGGGAGGGGTATGAGGGAGTGGTGGCGTGACGGGAGGCAGGTGACACGGGGACGGTGAGACGTGGCTGAGGTTAAGGCAAGTCGAAGCTTCACCGGCTAAGGCCGAGTCCCAGGCGGAATTCTTAGTGACTTGAGACCTGGTACTGGCTCTCAGCTTCTTAGCCTCACTGGTAAGCCTAAATGGAGGGGCAAATGAAACGTATCTGGGTGTTCTGTGATGGCAGCACAGGCGCGCTACAGGAGGGTAATGGTTTGAAAACCACGCCGGTGATCCCGAAGGCGGCGCTGACTTGTGGCGCAGGGACAGTGGCGCGGGCGGATGACGGCCAGATCCTGGGCACCGACTGGCGGCCGCTGCCGGCGATGACGAATAACGAGGCCGAGTATGCGGGCCTGCTGCTGGGGATCGGCCTGGCCGAGCGTCTGGGCGCGGAGGAAACGATCTTTCTGCTGGACAGTGAGATCGTGGTGGGGCAGATGACGGGCCGGTGCGCGGTCAACAGCCGGTCGCTGCACCGTTGGTACTGGCAGGCGTGCGCGGCAGTGCGCAGCTTGCCGGCGGTCCGTTTCTGCGCGATCCCGCGCGAGTGGAACCGGGTGGCCGATGGCCTGGCCTGCCAGGCGGGGATTTCGTGGGCGTGGCTAAAGCGCAACATAGCAAATGGTAAATAGCAAATGGCAAATGGCAAATGGCAAATGGTGGAGGAGCTGGGAAGCTAAGCAGCGGAGGAGCAGGGGAGAATCTGACCTCTGTATCCTGACAGCGTGCCCCGCGGTTTCGAGCATTCCTGTCTCCTGAACCCTGACGCCTGAAAGGATGGAGGTATGACTCCAGACAGATACGCCCGTCGTGGCGGCGGCGGTGATGAAGAAGCTGAAAGCGCGGTTGGCGGCGGTCGAGGACGAGAAGGTGCCGCCGGCGCAGCGCAACCGCCGGCATTGGGTCGTGGTGAGCTATGACAGCCCCAATGATCGACGCCGCACCAAGGTGATGAAGACGCTGGAAGGGTACGGCCACCGCGTGCAGTTCAGCGTGTTCGAGTGCGAGTTGCGGCCGGCGGATCTGGAAAAGCTGAAAGCGCGGCTGAAGACCCTGATCCAGCCCGAAGAGGACGACATCCGCTTCTATGACCTGTGCGAAAGCTGCCAGGGCAAGGTAGCGATGCTGGGGCGGGCGAAGATGTACCGGCAGCGGTCGTCGGTGGTGGTGTGAGGCGGGAGATTGGTAGATTGGTAGATTGGGCGTCGCCCCCAGTCTACCAAGTTAC
This sequence comes from uncultured Chloroflexia bacterium, assembly GCA_963841825.1. Classification (GTDB taxonomy): domain Bacteria; phylum Chloroflexota; class Anaerolineae; order CG2-30-64-16; family CG2-30-64-16; genus CAWJEL01. The sequence continues at coordinate 8,019 of CAWJEL010000020.1, read as the reverse complement.
CAATCCTACCCCTCTACCAACTCCTGAATCCGATCCAGCCGGAAAAGCCGCACGCGGCCGGCGAGGTGACAATCGGCGCGCAGGTAGGGGATGCCGCGGTGTTCCTCGATCCAGTAGGGGGTGACGGTGCGCTGCGTGAGCACATTGCGGCCGGCGGTGAAGTAATGCATCGTCAGCGCGCGGCCTGTCGCAACGGCGGACTCGATGAGCGGGCGCCAGCGTTCCGGATCGCTCGGTTGGGGCGGCGGGGCGAAGGTGCGCCCATCGAGCAAGGCCAGCAAATCGTTGCGAACCGTTTCCCACTGGGCCTGGATGACAGCCTGATCGAGAGGCGGCAGCGCCGCGAGGAGCGCGGTCAGATCGGCGAAGGGCGGCGGCAGCGGTAAAGTTGTGTGCTCGCCCAGCGCGGCGTAGAGTTGGCCGGCCAGCCAGAGGGCGGCAGGAGACTGGGGGCCAGAAACTGGAAAGTGGAAGCTAGAAGCTGGAAGCTGAGGGCGGGAAGCTGGAAACTGGAAGCTGGAAACTGACGCGCTATTTTCCGGTTCCTGATCGCGAAGCATCGCTATGGGATTCCTGTCCCCTGCCTCCTGCTCCCTGGTCCCTGGCGCCTGTGGGAAGAATCCCGCGGCGCGCAGGCGCGCGGCCAGATCGGCCGGTGGCAGCGCGGTGACAGCAACGGTGGGCGAAAGCAGCTCGCCGAGGCCGGCGCGCACGTCAGCGGAGGCGTGAAGTTGCGCCAGCAACTCGGGGCGGGCGGCGCGCAGAAGAGGCAAAACCAGGAACTGCAATTCATGCCCGCGCGCGTGCCACGCCTGCAGGGTCACAAGTTGCGCAGGGCTGAGTTGGACGCCGAGGCCAGTGAGCGCCTCCACTAAGGCCGGCAATCCATGACCGGCAGCGGCCGCCGCCGCGACCGTGGCTTCATCCAGCCGGTAGACGTGACACAGCGGATCATGCTGGGAGACACCTATCCCCCGTTTCCTGCGCCCGACAGGTTCTCCCTCTCTTTGGGCTGATCCTCGCGAACGGTTTGCCGAAGGAGGCAGCAGAGGGGGTCAGGCCGCTATGCCTGGCATAGGCAGCGAGACGAGCGAGGTGTAAAGGCGGCGCCCACGGCGAGACGGTCAGTTGCCACGTGGCATCTCCCTGCACGCTCAGCCGGGCGGCCGGGCCGGCCTGATCCGCAGAAGAGCGGGCGGGCAGATCGCTGTGAGCAGGATCGAGCAGCCAGCGGCCAAGCTCTGTCAACTCGAAAGGAGCGAGACGGGAGCGTTCGGCGCCGCGGGCACGAGCGCGCCCCAGTCCTCGACGAGCGTTTCGATCAGGCCGGCCGCGGCGGCGTCGAGGGCCGAGATGTCCGGCAAATGGGCGGTGAAGATAGGTGGCAAAAGCCGTTTCCTGGCCGAGCACGGCCTGGGCCAGTTGGGCCGCGGTGAAGGGCGGCGGCAGTCTGGCGACATGCCTGAGGGCCAGGTCAGGCCAGGGTTCCGGCAGCGCGGCCGTAGCCTGGCGGTACGCCTGACGGAGGGTCAGCGGTGCCGAGCGCCAGGCGTTCCAAAGCAAGGTCAGGCGCAGCGCGGGCGGCTCAGCCAGCCACGTCCAGCCGAGCGGCGTGAGGCTGCCACCTGATTGCAGCCCGGCCGCTGTCGCCAGGAAGAAGATGAAGCGCAGCCGGGGGCACGCGCGTGGGACCGTGGCTGCGGCATGCGCCTTCGACCTGGCTCAGGCCAGGACCTGCGACCTGGCTCAGGCCAAGCTTCGGGTCGGAGCAAGCGGGCGTTGAGTTCAGCGAGCGCCGCGGGCGCCAGCCAACGGCCATGCAACAGCGTCAGGCCGGGCTGTTCGACCAAGAAACATAGCGCCTGCGCTACGTCGTGCAACAAAGCCGCGGCCGGGTCGCCGGCTGTCAGCCGCAGAGGCGAGAGCGGACTGAAGCGGCAGCATCGGTCGTAAAGAGGGCCTGCAAGTCGGCCGGCAGGGTCAGCCGAACGGCTTTCTCCAGTAAGGCGGGCGGCGTCGCGGCCAGCAGACCGCAGTAGTACAGCTCCTCGCTGATCGTCTGCGGGCGCTTCCCAGGGCGGCGGCAGCCAGTGTTGATCCGGGCGCGGCCGGCGGACGGCGCCATACTCGGCCAGGAATAGCGGGGCCGGGAACTCGCCGCCCTGGGCCAGGCGGATCGCTGCCCGCCAGCGCGGCCGGCGAGAGGCCGGCGATGATCTGTGCCTGGCTTGCGGAAGTCAGCCAAGCCTGCAGAATCCCCTCGATCCAGCTCGGCCTTACGATGGTCACCGCGCCTGCCGGATGCCCAGACGCGTGGCGATGCCGCGCACATCGCGGTGAGGCAAGGCTTCCAGGCATTGGCGTAGGGTGGGCACGGCAAACTCAGCAGAAACGCGCGTTGACGTCGGCGACGACCTGGATTATAATAGCAAACGACGGTGACGACCAGCAGCAGGCCATGTGGCGCGCTTTTAGGGCCACCATCAGACAGGTACCGGAGAGACTCCGATGCGTAGCAGAAGCCCAGGATATGGTGCTCAGGTTCGCTGGCAGTCCTACATCCAGTGGTGTGAGTGCGAACTTCCTTGAAATGTGGCGCGATTGACTCTTTGGGGCGAACGAATCCTCGTCAGGGGACTGAAACTTCGGCCGGCCGTCCGCAGGTCGTCAGTCGGTGCCTCGCGCTTTGGGGCGAACGAATCCTCGTCAGGGGACTGAAACTTTATTCAGCATAATTTGCTGATTAACAGTTCGAGCGCTTTGGCGAGAGGGCTGCGCGGCTCGAGATGAGAGCACAGCCAAGCCGAGGCAGTGGGCATGACGCTCAACGGTGGCTGGGTCAGTCACTTTGGCTTGCTTTGGCTGCTGCGGACCGGCCCCGCGGCGCAGGGGCGCTCCGGGGTCCTGTCCGAGGGCGACCGGGGGGCCACGCGCTACTTCATGACCCGGGAGCTGCCAAGGTCGGCTGGATGCTCGAGGCCTGCCCACTGCCGACGGCCTCACCCTGAACCTGGACCCCGGTGTCCCAGAAAGCCGGAGTCAGGAATGCTGACGCGCGTGGCCGGTTGAACTGTCCATGAAGAAGATCGGATTCCTGTCCTTCGGGCACTGGTCGGACTGTCGCGGCTCGCAGACGCGGTCCGGCGGCCGACGCGCTGCTGCAGTCGATCGAGCTCGCGGTCGCCGCCGAGGAGCTCGGCGCCGACGGCGCCTACTTCCGCGTGCACCACTTCGCCCGCCAGCTCGCCTCGCCGTTCCCGCTGCTGGCCGCGATCGGCGCGCGGACCGAGCCGGATCGAGATCGGCACCGGCGTCATCGACATGCGCTACGAGAACCCGCTCTACATGGCCGAGGACGCCGGCGCGGCCGACCTGATCTCCGGCGGCCGGCTGCAGCTCGGCATCAGCCGCGGATCGCCCGAGCAGGTGATCGACGGCTACCGCTACTTCGGCTACGTGCCCGCCGAGGGCGCGACCGACGCCGACATGGCCCGCGGCACACGCGAGCGTGTTCCTCGACGGTGATCGAGGGCGAGGGCTTCGCCGCAGCCGAACCCGCGGCCGATGTTCCCCAACCCGCCCGGGCCTGCTGCGGCTCGAGCCGCACTCGCCGGGCCTGCGCGACCGGATCTGGTGGGGCGCCGGCACCCGCGCGACCGCCGAGTGGACCGCGCGAGCAGGGCATGAACCTGATGAGCTCGACGCTGCTCACCGAGGACACCGGCGTGCCCGTTCCACCAGCTGCAGGCCGAGCAGATCCAGCGTGTTCCGCGACGCCTGGACGGCGGCCGGGCACGAGCGCGAGCCGCGGGTCTCGGTCAGCCGCAGCATCTTCCCGCTCGTCAACGACCTGGACCGCGCCTACTTCGGCGGGAGCCGCGCAGCGACGACCAGGTCGGCTATCATCGACGGCGGCAACGGCCCGCTTCGGCCGCACCTACGCCGGCGAGCCGGACGCAGCTCGTCGAGCAGCTGCGCGAGGACGAGGCGATCGCCGCCGCCGACACCCTGCTGCTCACCGTGCCCAACCAGCTCGGCGTCGACTACAACGCCCACGTGCTCGAGTCGATCCTGACCCACGTCGCGCCCGCGCTCGGCTGGCGCTGAACGGGGGGCTCGGTAGCGCCTACCGGACAACCTGCTCACGTCACATCCGGCCCGAAAGGGCGCCCAGCTCGCGGCGGAAGGCCGCAGGTTTCTCCGGGTCGCCCTGGTCGGGCTCCGGCGAGCCTGATCCGTTGGCAGCTGACGTCAGATCCCCGCGGTCAGAGCCAGTGTGGGTCGAGGTCCACCGTCGTCCGGTCAGCTGAGCCGAGGAGGTCCAACATGGGGCCCACCTTGGGCAGCTCGCGGGTGAAGAAGTAGCGCGCCGCCGACCGCTTGCCGTCGTAGAACGCGCCCTCGTGGCCACTCGCGGCCAGGCACTGCTCCAGCCACAGCCAGGCGACGACCAGATGGCCGGTGGCCTCGAGGTAGGCGGTGGCATCGGCGAGGATCAGCCGGGGATCGCCGAGCCCGCCGAGGAACCCGGTCACCCCGACGAGGCGGGCGGCCAGGGCCCGCAGCGCTGAGGCGTGCTCCGCGGCGTCCCCGCCCACCGCATCCGCCCGATCAGCCGACTCCTGCATCCGGCCCAGCAGGACGCCCAGCCCCGCGCCGCCGTCGAGCAGAACCTTGCGGCCGAGCAGGTCCATCGCCTGGATCCCGTGGGTGCCCTCGTGGATCGGGTTGAGCCGGTTGTCCCGGTAGTGCAGCTCGAGGTCGAAGTCTCGGGTGTACCCGGCCCCGCCCAGCACCTGGATGGCCAGGTCGTTGGCGGTCAGGCACCACTGCGACGGCCAACTCTTGGCGATCGGGGTCAGCACGCCCAGCAGCTGCTCGGCCTCGGCCACCGCTGCGGGGTCGTCCAGGGAGGTGACGTCGTCGACGAGCCGGGAGCAGTAGAGGGTCAGCGCCAGGGCGCCCTCGGCGTAGGACTTCTGTGCCAGCAGCATCCGCCGGATGTCCGGGTGCTCGACCAGCGCGACCGGGGGCGAGTCCGGGGCGGCTCCGACCGGCCGCCCCTGGAGCCGGTCGCGGGCGTAGGCCAGCGACTTCAGGTAGCCCGTGCAGCCCAGCGCGGTGGCGCACAGCCCGACACCGATCCGGGCCTCGTTCATCATCGTGAACATGACCGGCAGCCCCCGGTTCTCGGCCCCGACGAGGTAGCCGACGGCGCCGGGCCGACCGCCGGGCGTGTAGGCGCCGTCGCCGAGGACCGGGGCGGTGTTGACCGTGCCGCGGTAGCCCATCTTGTGGTTGATCCCGGCCAGGACCACATCGTTGCGCTCGCCAACGGTGCCGTCCGGGGCGACGAGGTACTTGGGCACCAGGAACAACGAGATTCCGCGGGTCCCGGGCGGCGCCCCGGGGATCCGGGCGAGGACCAGGTGCACGATGTTCTCGCTGAGCTCATGGTCGCCGCCGGAGATCCACATCTTGCGCCCGAACAGCCGGTAGGTCCCGTCCTGCTGCGGCTCGGCCCGGGTCGTGATGTCAGCCAGGCTGGAGCCCGCCTGGGACTCCGAGAGCGCCATCGTCCCGAAGAACCGGCCCTCGATCATCGGCCGCACGAACCACTGCACCTGCTCGGAGGAGCCGTGCGTCGGCCAGCAGGTTCGCCGCGGCCATCGTCAGCAGCGCGTACCCGGTCGTCCCCGCGTTAGCCGCGTGGAACCACGACATCGCAGCGCCGAACACGGACCCGGGCAGCCCGGCGCCGCCGATCGCCGCATCCATCGGCGCGGCGAGGAACCCAGCGTCCGCGAACGCCCGCAGCGCGAGGCCCACCTCGGGGAGGATTTCGACGGTCGTGCCGTCGAAGCGCGGCTCGTTGAGGTCCGCGGTCCGGTTGTGCGGGGCGAAGTGAGTCGTGGCCAGCGCCTCGGCCAGGTCCAAGATGCCCTGGACGGTCTCGCGATCGTGGTCGGAGAAGCGCTGGCGGGCCAACAGGGCCTCGGTGTCCAGCCACTCGAAGAGCAGGAAGTCCAAGTCCCGCCGGGACATGATCTGGCTCACCGCTGCACCCCTTCCCTCGCGTGCCCGGAACGCTACCAACGACACCCGCGGCCGGGCCGATCGCATCGATGACCTGACGCCCGCCTGACGAGGCTCCCGGATCCATCCCGAGCCACTTTGATGCCCGCCCCCAAGGTGCGCGACAGGCGGCGTCGCATCGGGCGCCGCGACACCGGGGCGGTACGCGGCGGAAGGTCGCGGGTGCAGTGGGGGTGCCCAAGCCAGTTGATCGCGTTGGTGTCCTCAAGGTCCTTCATCGTGGGGTCGAGCTGTTCGCTGAACCCGCACCGTACGGACAAGCCCGACCGTGCGCATGACGGAGGTCGCTGGACGACCAGTCGATCGGCCCCCACCTGCCTGCCGCCGCGTCGTTCAGGGAGCGGTCGCCTCCTGGGTCGCGCCACCTTGAAGCCCACCACGTGCCGCAGCGTCGCCGTCGAGCTCGCGCACCTGCAGCCCGCCCTCGCCGAAGCTCACTCGCACCTGCCCTCGCGCGGGCAGGGTTGTCAGGTCGCAGCCCCGCGCGTAGCTGCCGGCGGGGTCGTCGACGAGGCGGCACATCACGACGGGGCCCGAAGCGGTGAGGGCGAACCGACCGTCGTCGTCGACCTCGGCGACCTCGGCCCCCCAAGAGCGGGCGAGGTCTGCGTCGAGGGCGAACTGCACGTAGGGGAGCTCGCTCAGGGGTGGGGTCCGCCCGGGAAGGACCGACCCGACGTGGTCGAGCAGGGCGCCGTTCCCCGCCGAGGGAATGCTCACGATCGCGCCCCCGCCGTCGGCGGCCACGGCATCCGAGGTGTCATCGTCCAGCACGACGACCACCGTCACGCCGTCGGCTCCCACGGGCGCGGGGTCAGGTGCGGGCTCGGAGGCGCACCCCGCCGCACACAGCGCGACCGACAGGAACGTCGCGAACACCGCCAACCAGCGCGGAAGCCGCCCGGTGGCGACGCGGCGCCTGCAGTGGAACTCGAACCGGACCTCATGAACCTCCCGGTGGTGAGCACGACGCGGAACACCTGGGTGCCCCCTTCCCAGTCCGTGGGTGTCTGGGCGTTGACCTGCCAGGTGGTCCCCGTGCGGGTGAGCGCATAGGTGGCTCCGGGCGTGGAGAACGTCGCGTCGGCGACGCTACCGTCCGTGAGCCCTGACACTCGCCCACAGGCGTCGAGGTTCTGATCGACCCAGATCTTGGCCACCGCGTCCTTCCCGATCCCGACCCGTCGCCGCCAACGTCCGGGTACGACCAATGCGTCGAGCCGTCCGGCCCAGTCGTTCGATATGCGTCGACGACGAAACGCCTCTCGACCCGTGCTGAACGTACCGAACCGCCGCCGCGTCGATGGACGCGATGAAACATGACGTGTACGGGGCCAGCTCGCGGGAGGAAGGGGACGCCGGTGGGGGCTCGGCGGGGTCGGGCCATGAGGTCTTTGAGGTGCGGGCCCGGGCTAGCCGGCGTGTGGCTGCCAGACACTGGGCTCCAACCGGATCTGGTCGAACTGCGCCTCGACGAAGAAGTCCTCCGGGCTGCAGGCGTACACGCCGATCCCCACGGTCGACCCGTCGGGCAGCACGGCCGCGCTCCCCAACTCCTCGGTGGTCTCGCCGAGGCCGTGCAGGTGGAAGACCCGCAGCTGTTCCCAGGCGGTGCCGTCGGGGCCCGCCTCGAAGCGGAAGTCCGGCCCGCGCCGCGACACTCGGTACCACATCTGTCCGGTGCTGGGGATATCGCGCGTGGCCCAGTCGGAGTACCCGCTGTTGGTCACCACACTGCCCAGCCGCGAAAGCATGTCGTTCTCGTGCTCGATCGACGCCTTCGCCCATGTATCGGCGTTGAGGTGCACAAGGACGCCGGCCTGGTCGAAGCGCCGCCGGTACTGGAACGAGACCCGCACCGTCAACGTCAAGTTCCTGGTGGCAGGCAGCAACAGCGCAGGGGCGTTGTCGTTACGGAAGCCG
>CAWJEL010000019.1:0-191150 GCA_963841825.1 uncultured Chloroflexia bacterium | reverse complement strand
TCCAGACCGAGGCGTTGAAGGCCACTGCGATACCAGGGAAGTGATAATGAGAGGAGTCGCCTTAAGGAGGGATTCCGAGTACTGTGTCGTGAGCCGAACATCCCCCAAAGCAGCTCGCGATAGCCCGCGAGGGATCCGTGCCCCAAAGCAACATCAGCCCCGCGCCCAACAGCAAGGCAAGAACAACGCCCGCCAGCACGATGAAGAGCGTACCCTAGCGGCGATGTGAGCGGCCCGTGCACGCAACCAGCAAGCTCAAGGGGATGCTCCTTTGTCTTGCCCGCCATCATGCGCCGCCTCCTGCCATTTGAAGCGCCAGTCGCTTGAGATCAAAAGGCGGATTGGGCAGCTCGCCGTTGATTCGCCCCTCGTAGATCACCGCGATACGATCACTCAGGTTTATTATCTCATCAAGATCCGTACTTATGAGCAGGATGGCCATCCCGGCGTCGCGCTCCTCTACCAAACGCCGATGCACGAACTGGGTACCGCGCGCGACGTTCAAGCCCGCCGCGTCGGTTGAATAGCGACAAGTAACTGTCGATGGAGGTTGATCTGGCGCGCCAAAATGAGTTTCTGTAGATTGCCCCCCGATAACCAGCCCGCAGCGGTGGCAGGATTGGCCCCGCGAATGTCATACTCGCGAATCAAGCGACCGCCGAATTCGCGGATGCGGCGCCAGTTGAGCACGCCGAAGCGGGCAAACGGATGCCGGTAGTAGTTGGGAAGGACGGCGTTCTCCGCAATCGTAAAGTCGGCGAATCGCGCCGGTTGCCAACCGATCGGCCGGGATTTGTGCGAGTCCCTGCTCGATAAGCTGCCTTGGCCGCGACCGTGGGTGGACCTGGCCTCCCAGAGCGATTTCCCCTGTCTCAATGGCTCGAACGCCGGCCAGCGCGTCCGCAAGCTCGTCCTGTCCGTTGCCGGAAACCCCTGCCAGTCCCAGAATTTCTCCGCTGCGGACTTCAAGGGATAACCCGTTTAGCGCTGAGAGACCCCGCTCATTTCGCACACGCAAGTCACGCACTTCCAGAAGGGGCCTGCCAGGGGACGCCGGGCGCTTTGTCACCTGAAACAATACTTCCCGACCCACCATCAGTTGCGCCAACGCAGCAGGGGTCGTATCGCAGGTCTGAAGTGTCGCAACCTGACGACCGGCGCGCATGACCGTCACCCGGTCACTGGCCCCCATGACTTCTTTGAGCTTGTGCGTGATCAAAATGACCGTCACGCCGTGGCTTTGAAGCTGCTTGAGCACGGCGAAGAATCGGGTGGTCTCATCGGGTGTCAAGACCGCGGTCGGTTCGTCCAGAATCAAGATATCGGCGCCCCGGTACAGGAACTTGAGAATCTCAACGCGTTGTTGGATGCTAACCGGAAGCTGCCATACCTTTGCTGCCGGATCGACGGCTAAACCGGTCCGCTCCGCCAGAGCTGCCAAATTGTGACTGGCGGTTTCAAGATCAAGCACCGGCCCCTTACCCGTGCGCAGCCCGAGGATCACGTTCTCGATGACCGAAAGCACCGGCACGAGCATAAAGTGTTGGTGCACCATGCCGATGCCGAGATCGATCGCTGCGCGCGGCCCTGTGATGGTAACCGGCCGTCCATGTACGGCAATACGACCCTCTTCGGGCTGATAGAGGCCGTAGAGTACATTCATCAAAGTAGTCTTGCCGGCGCCGTTCTCGCCCAGGAGCGCGTGAATCTCGCCCTTGCGTATACTCAGGGACGCACAGTCATTGGCCACCACCCCTGGAAAACGCTTGGTGATGTCCTGCATCTCGACGGCCAGCGGGAGCGTTTGGATCATTGTTGAGCCGGATACGGGGTGGGCTACGCTGCGATAACGTAGCCCACCCGGGGTGAAGCCTCACCGGTGATGCCTCTTCTTACTTTGAGGGGACGCTGATTTCTTCAACCACCAGTTCGCCCGAGTCGATTTTCTTCCGAGCGGCCTCGACTGCGTCCTTGGCCGCTTGCGGTACGGCACTACCGTAGGGGCACAAGGTGAAGATACCATCGGACATCTGCGGCCGAAGCGTCTCGCCACCTTTCAGTTTGCCCTGCACAAACAGGTCAACCGTCATGACCATGGTTTCGGCAATGCCATCCAGGGCGCTGGTCAGGATATGTTCCTTGTCGATCGCATCCTGGCACGTGCCAAACCCAATGCCGTACTTACCGGCCTTGGTAGCCGCCTGCAACATACCGACGCCTGTCAAACTGGCATCATGGAAGAACACATCGGCACCCGCATCCATCATAGCCTGCGCAGCCTCGGAACCCTTCTGAACATCCGCCCAGTTGCCCGGGTAGTTGTAGACGCACTTGATAGTCGGATCCACCGACTGGGCGCCCATGCAATACCCCTCCAGCACACGAACGACGGTGGGGATATCGAAGCCGCCCATAGCGCCGATGATCTTGCTCTTCGTCGCGTGCCCCGCGATGATCCCGGCCAAATAGCCGTTCTCATGGTTTTTGGGGTCGATGGGCGTGACGTTTTTTCCATCTGCATAGCCCGCATAGATGACGAACACGGTGTCGGGGAAATCCGGCGCCACGGCTTTAATGGCATCGCCGTATTGGAAGCCGTGACCGACGATCAACTTGTACCCACGCGCTGCGTAGTCGCGCACGGCGGCTTCTGCATCAGCGATGGCCACGCTCTCTGAGATGGAGTATTCGAGGTTGTGCTTGGCAGCCGCTTGCTTGATGCCTTCGCAGCCAGGGGTGCCCCAGCCCGAGTCATCGCAGGAGACAGCCATCAGCATGGCAACTTTGACCTTTTCGGCCGGTTGGGCCGCAGGCGCGGTTGTTGGCGCGATCGCTTGCGGCGCCGCGGGAACGCAGCCGGCCAGGAGAACCAGGATGGCGAGAACCATCAACAGGGACGCAGACCGATACCCATTGGGACGCGACATGACTACACCTCCTTTGGAACTGTTATAGGGGCAGGCCGGCTCCGATGGCCTCGTTTTTCACCGTGTCATAGACCTTGCGCCACGCATCACTCGGCTGAAGTGTGGCCAGGTCGTAGCATTCCTTGAAACTCTGGCCCTTCGGTGGATGCCCCAGTTCGTGCTCGTACTTGGGCAGCAGACGGTTGGCGACATCGTTCGCCTGGCTGAGGCTCATGCCCGACGACCTCTTGAAGACCTCGCCCGCAAACTTGACCTCCAGCGGCGTGATGAAGTTGGTGAACTTGCCGCCCGCGGTGCGCGGCCCGGTGCAAGAGGACGTGCCGCAAACGCTGAGGGTCATCATGCCCACTGCGGACTCATACAGCAGACATTCGGTCACGGGGCCTGCGGTTTGATTGAGCACGGAATTGGCGCAGATGTGGGTATTACGGCTCAGAGCCTGGAAGACAAGGCCCAGCGCCCAAAGGGCATGCCGACCACAGTTGCCCATCGTCTTGAGATCATAAGGGAAGCTTGCGCCGTTGACGCACTGGTACACGTTGTAGAGCATGATCGTACAGGCGATGCACGACAACGCCGCGCCTTCCGGTCCACCTGCATAACCGCCGATCATTGACCATGAGCCGCCATAAGTCTGCCCGCCGCAGTTGTAAGCGTGCGCCAGCTTCATCAAGTTCTCATACGAGGTTTTGATCTCAACCGGCGATAGCACCAGCACGATGTCCCGTTCGGGCTTGTAGCCGCCGGGCACGCCAAAGCCGCCCAACACGCCATAATGCGTGGGCGAAGTGCCTACAGCATAGAGACCGATGCCGTCGCGGCCAGCGTGAGATATCGCCGAGTAGAAGCGTTGGGCTTGCATCTTGCCTGCAAGCAATTCGTAGGGCGAACCGGCGCGCAGCGGTGCGCCCCAGATGGTTTCAAAGGATGGCCCTTCCAGGCAGTCCACTTCCGACACGCCAGCAATGCCGATAACAAGGGGCTCGAAGACATCCTCGGTCACCGCGATGCTAAGCGGCGACACCCAGATCGGCGGAACGGGATCGGAGATGCTGCGGTGCTGGAAGTGGGCGATCTCCTTGCCTTCGCCGAGCGTGAAAGCGGCAGGTGCGGCATCCAGGCCGGCCAGCAACTCCTCCCGAGAGTATCGAATGGCGCGCTGCGTATCCGTACACAGCATGCCTACTTCCGCAGCGACTTCCAACCCAGCCTCAAAGAAACGGTCGGCCAGTTCCAGGTTCTGGTTGATCGGATTGGCCGGATCGCAGGCCTTTTGCAGTCCGTACTTCTTGAGTTTGTCGGCAATGGCGCCAGGGATAACGCGCGTATCCCAGTCGAATTGCTTGACGATAGGGCCCTTGTGCGCTTTGTCAAGGACATCCATGAGCCGGTCACGATTGAGTGCCATTGTGATACTCCTATTCCTGAAGGAAGGTGGACTTAACGGGTGGGCGTTCGTTCGACTGCAACAATCGGTCGCAAACTTTAACCGCGGAGACCGCGCTGACACCCCAGCCATCGGCGCCGATCAGGCGGGCGTATTCAGGGGTGACCGGCCCGCCACCGACGATGACGAAGAAGCGGTCGCGCACACCCATTTCGCGCAATAGGTCCATCACGTCGCGCTGGTAGGGCATCGATGTGGTCATCAGGGCTGATAGAGCAATGAAACGGGCGTGCTCGCGCTGGGCGGCATCGATGATTTCCATCGGTGGGACGTTGACCCCCGCGTCAATCACTTCATACCCATGAACTGAGAGCATGGTCGCGACGAGATTCTTGCCGATGTCATGAATGTCGCCGGCCACCGCAGCGATGACCACCTTGCCCTTGCTTTGGCTGGCCTGTTCTGCGCTGATGTAGCGCGACAAGATTGCCATGCTTCTCTTCATCGCTTCACCGGCCAGCATCAGGCTCGGCAAGTAAAGGTCGCCACACTCGAACAGGTCGCCAACCTTGGCGATCGCCTCAGAGGCTACATGAATGGCCTCCATGGCATCGACTCCGCCATCAACGGCCGCCTGAGCTGCAGTCGCGGCTGCCTCCGGATCCGTGTCAAGAAGGCTCTCGTACAGTTGTGCCAGCAGTTCCTGCTTGTCCATATTGTGCTCCTTTCGAAAATTCACTGGGTGCAAAACCCCGGTCATTGCTCGAAGCAAGGCCAGGGGGTTAGCCGAGGTGAAGCCCTGATTTGCACGAGACACCGCCGTCAGCGTGCGCCAACTCGTGGCCGAGAAGGACGCGCTCCAGGTTCGCAGGTAAATCGCGGACGCGCCGGCCGGTAGCGTGTGCGATCGCGTTGCAGATGGCTGGGGCGGTCGGCACTAACGTGGGCTCTGCGATATTCTTCGCTCCAAAAGGCCCTTTGGAGTAAGGTTTTTCCAGCAGGATACAGGTGATGTCGGGAACATCCCTGGCGGTAGGGATGAGGTAGGTGTCGAAGTTGGTCGCCTGCAGGTAGCCGTCACTGAACCGGGCCTCTTCCATGAGCGCATAACCCAGACCCTGTGCAATGCCACCGTAGACTTGACCCACCGCGCCGGCCGGAAAGATGGTCGTCCCGAGGTCATGCGCGGCCCAGAAGTCGACGACATTGGTCTTACCGGTGCGCATATCGACTTCAACCTCAGCCACCTGGGCGCCGAAGTGGTAGGCCACGTAGGCGAAGCCCCGCCCCGTTTTGTTGTCCCAGTGAATCCGAGGCGCAGTCCAGCGGCCGTGCGCAGAGGGTGTCAGACCCATCTCGTGGGTGTGGTCGACAATCTTCTCCCAAGCGATCAACTCTTCGCTGGGCCCGATATAAGCCTCACCGGCGCGCACGAGCTGGTGGACCGCGCATCCGAGAAGATCGGCCGCTGCAAAATCCAGTGTCTGGCGGAGGTTCTGCGCGGCCAGACGCGCCGCATTGCCGCCCAACATGGTGGAACGGCTGGCCACCGTGGGCCCCGACTCAATCGCCGTGTTGGTATCGGGCCGGAGCATGCGGATACGATCGGGATGGACCCCCAACTCTTCGGCAGCCATCAAGGTGAAGACGGTGCGTGAGCCGGTGCCGAAATCGGTCAGACCCGAGGTGAGAACGACCGCGTAATCGCCTTCGACGGCAATGGTGCTCGACGCATAGTCGGCCCCTTCCGCGCCCAGCGATGTGCCATGGAAGAGAGCTGCCACGCCGATGCCGCGACGCACGGGATTCGACCCTTGCTGTGCGAAAGCGTCCCGTTTACGGTCCCAATCGCTGGCCTTTCGCACCGCCTGCAGACACTCAGGCAGGCCCACCGACTCGTCCAAGCGCTGCCCGAACGCAGTCTCATCACCCAAGTGCAGGCAATTGCGGAGCCGGAAGTCGATCGGATCCATGCGCAACTTATCGGCCAGCTCATCGACAGCTTGCTCGATGGCGAAACACACCTCCGTGTTACCGAATCCGCGGAAGGCGCCAGCGTACCCGTTGTTCGTGTACACGCAGTTGATATCGACGTGACAGTCATCATACCGGTACGCGCCCATCGCGTGGATAGCTGCGCGCCACGCAGTGAAAACGCTCTGTGAAGCATAGGCGCCGGAATCCAACAAACCCTCGAATTTGCAGGCTTTCAGGCGGCCATCGCCTGTGGCGCCCAACCGCACTTGCATGCGCATGCCATCGCGTTTGTAGCTGGCGATCATGCTTTCTTCCGCGAGAAGGTCATCTTGACGGGGCGACTGGTTTTGAGCGCCAGCGCCGCACATTGCGCCGAAGCCTGGTAGTTGAGGTCATCCTTGCCGCCAAAGGAACCGCCCACGGGGGGTTGAATGACACGCACACGGTCATTCGGCAGTCCCAAAACATCGGCCAGGTTGCCCTTATTGATGAAAGGACTCTGGTTGGAGGCATAAACGACGATCCCACCATCGGCAGTGGGGATCGCCAACGCGCCTTCCGTTTCCAGGTAGGCGTGTTCCTGTTGTATGACAGAGTACTTCTCATCGAGGGTAACGGCGCAGTCCTTCAACGCCGCCAGGGGCTCGCCCTGGCGCACAATCTCGGAGTGCAAGAAGTTGGAGTGCCGGCCATCGGAGCGGTCCGGCCCGATTTGCGGGGCATCGGGGGCGAGCGCCCGCTCGCTGTCGAACACGGCCGGTAGCACCTCGAGCTCACAAACAATCGCCCGAATCCCGGCCGCCGCGGCCTCCGGTGACTCGGCTGCGACCGTGACGATCGCTTCACCGACGTGGCGAACCTTGTCGCGTGCCAGCATATACTGGTCGCTCACGGGGAAACCGAAACGCCCTTCATTCGCGAAAATCGGCATTGGTGATCACGGCCACAACGCCGGGCACCTGTAGGGCCGACTGGGTGTCCAGGCGGACGATCCGCGCATGCGGGAGCTCACTGCGGAGACAGCGTGCATAGAGCATACCGGGGAGTCGGTAATCAGCCATGTAACGGGCGCGACCGGTCACCTTGTCAGCCGCGTCCACCCGCCGGGCAGGCTTGCCGATATACTGTAGTTCAGCCATGAATCAACCTCCGCTCACTACCGGCTGGGCCGCGATCGACCGGCGTGCATGCGCCGTGACCTCAATTGCGTCGACGATCTGTTGATAGCCGGTGCAACGGCACAGGTTCCCGGACAGGGCGGTGCGAATCTCATCCCGTGAAGGGTTCGGCGAGTGTGCCAGAAGCGCCTCGCCCGCCAACACCATGCCTGGCGTACAGAAACCACATTGAACTGCGCCGCAGTCGATGAAATTCTGCTGGAGATCGTTGAGCGAACCATCGGCGCCGGTTACACCTTCGATTGTGAGGATCGTGCGGCCGGCCGCCTTCGGTGCAAGCATAAGGCAGCTATTGACGATTTCGCCGTCAACCATGACCGAACAGGCCCCGCACTCACCGATCTCACAGCCTTCCTTCGTACCGGTCAATCCAAGATAATCACGGAGCAGCGCCAGGAGGCTGATGTGTGGCGGGGCGTCGACAGTAACAGGCGCACCATTAAGAGTGAACTGAATGAGCATGCGAGTGGACTCCCTTTTCGCCGTATCAATCAGGCCTGAATCGATGCGCCAAGTATGCACGTCAGGGCCTGTTCGACCAGACCTTGGATAGCAACTTCCTTATATTCGGTGGACCAGCGCCGACCCGTGCTTGCAACAACAACGTTCGAGGCCATTTTCCCCGCCGCGGCAAATAAGTTGGGGGAGGGCCGTTGGCCCTGCAAGGTTGCCTCAACTTGGGTCAGCCGCTCTGTGTGGGGCTGCGCGGCGCCGAGAGTTAGGCGGACATAGTCAATGACGCCCGCGCTGTCTATCCGACCGACTGCGGCCACACTCAAACGGGAAATGGCTTGAGCGTTGCGCCGTCCCAACTTGATGAAAGTAGAACGGGCGCCGACGGGCAGCTTCGGGAAGGTGAGATACGTGAGCAACTCTCCGGCACGTATCGTGGTTTGGTGGGGACCTGTCACCAGTTCAGTGATAGATACGATCCGTTCCCCATCCTCTCCTGCAATATGCGCTTGGGCATCCAACGCAACGAGGGGGGGCAGGCTGTCGGCGCACGCCGCCGCATTAATCACGTTCCCCCCGAGGGTGCCGGTGTTGCGAATCTGCGGGCTGCCCACGGTCAGACATGCTTCGAGCAATATAGGAGCAGCGACGCGCAGTCGCGGATGCGCAGCCGCGCGAGCAAATGTAACCGCCGCACCAATCCGGAGTTGATTTGGGGTTTCTGTGATTTCGAGTAGCTCCGGGACTGCTGTAATATCCACCAGACGATCGAACCAGGGGCCGCGCTGACGCATCACCACCAACAGGTCGGTCCCCCCTGCGATCGGGCAGCACCGAAGCCCGGGGGCATTCAGAAGCGTCACCGCGTCCGCCAGAGACGTGGCCTGCATGAAGTCCAAACTTGTCATCGGTCGGCACCTCGCAAAGGGTGAGGAATAAAGAAGGCGAGTAATTTCTAACTCATTATAACAACATAATACGTGTATAGCATACAATCGGCAAGCTGTCAATACCCTGTTCCAAAAAGACGGCAAATTGATCGAAATTGCCTATTGACAGCCCCCTCGATCTGTGCTATATTGGCGTTGAGAAAAAGTTATTATAACAATATGAATAGTGAGCTAGATGACTTGGACACTGATACTATGGGATTGGCGAAGGTCCTGGACCCTGCCGCGGTTGATCGAGACGCTCCTCTTCCTTTGTATCACCAGTTGCGTCAGGCGCTGCTGGGGTCCCTCGAACAAGGGCACTGGAAAGAAGGCGACTTGATTCCAACTGAGCGCGAAATATGCGACACTTACAATGTCAGCCGGATTACCGTGCGGCGTGCGGTCAACGATCTGGTGCGCGAGGGGTATCTGATTTCGTATCAAGGCAAAGGCACCCTCGTTGCACGGCCCAAAGTTCAGCGGCAACTCTCGAAGTTGCGTAGCTTCTCTGAAGAAATGCAAGCGATTGGACTTCGGGCTGGATCGCGGCTGCTTTCCCTGCGTCAGGAACCTGCCTTGGGCGATGTAGCCACCGCGCTTCTGATAGAAGAGGGAAGTTGGATTTGGATCGTCGAGCGGCTTCGCCTGGTAGATGACGAACCGACGATCGTATCGACATCTTACCTGCGACTGCCGCCAGATATCATGTTGACGCCGGCGCAACTTCACGGCCAGGCTTCTTTGTGGGATGCGTTGCGCGCCCAGGGTGTGACCTTTGCTCGCTCAGAGTCGACTATCCAGGGCGTTGCGGGCAGTGACTGCGAAAGCCAGTTGCTCGAAGTGACGCCTGGATCGCCGCTCTTGCTCGTAGAGAGCATCACTTACTCAGACGACGACGTGCCTGTCGAGTATAGCCGCATGGTCAGTCGCGGTGACCGTTACAAATACACAGTCCACACTGCACTTCCTGGGCGTTAACAGGACGGGCGTGATGCCCACTCTTAAGGTATTCGTGCTGTTTCACCTTTGATCATTGTAGGAGCATACCATTGAGCACACCGACGATGCGGTCCATGTGGTTGGTAGAACCTGGCAAGTTCGAGGAACGCACAATTCCCCGCCCAACTGCCGGACCAGATGAGGTACTTGTGCAGATCGCCTACGTGGGCATTTGCCCCTGGGACGTCCGGGTGTATGCAGGGAAAAAGAGTGTTCCGCTGCCGCGAGTTATGGGTCATGAGGCAGCAGGGCGCATCGTGGCAGTGGGAAGTGAAGTCAAGCAATTCGCACCGGGCCAGCGGGTCATGGCCGATTTCATTGTCAAGTGCGGGGCCTGCGATCCATGCCGCACAGGCCGCACAAATCGCTGCCAGCACCCGCGCTTTCCCAACGGCGCGTATGAAGATTACGCCGTTCTCCCTCAACGTAACCTCTTCCCAATCCCGCGAAAGCACAACTTCCTACCGGGCCGCGGCGTTCACTGAACCGTTAGCGTGTGTCGTGCGCGGCCAGAAGATGCTCCACTTGACGCCAGGTGATACGGAGTTGGTGATTGGCGCCGGCCCGATCGGGGTGATGCATATGCAGGTGGCCCGTCGTTACGGTGCGCGCGTGATCGTAGCCGACTTGATTGACGAACGCTTGGCCCTGGCCCGCAAGTTGGGAGCGGACGTGGTTATCAACAGCCAAGAGGCCGACCTCAAAGCGGCCGTTATGGCCGCCACCGGTGGCGCCGGGGTCGACGCGGCCGTTGTCGCAGTAGGAGCCACCTCCCTGGTGCTCGACGCGGCCGAGTGTCTAGCACCAGGCGGACGGTTGAATATATTCGCCGGCATTTACCCTGTTGCGCCTCTCAACATCGACCCTAATTTGATCCACTACAAGGAACTGATCCTGACCGGCTCGGCCGATTCGACGCCTGAGGACATGCACGAGGCGCTCCGCTACATCGAATCAGGCCAGGTGCTGGTGGAACCGTTGATTTCTCATCTTCTGCCACTCGAGCGCCTGGATGAAGGCTTCCAGCTCGTGTTGAATCGCGTAGGGATGAAGGTCATGGTCGAGGTCGGGGGCGAGACTGTTTGATGACCCGCGTACAACCCGCTTTGCTGACGGCCGATGTTGGCACGTCCTCGCTGAAGGCCGTGGTGTACGACGACGCGGGGCAGGTGCTCAAAGTTGCGGTCAGGCGCTACGCGTATACAACGCCGGCGCCGGGGTGGGCCGAGGGCGATCCGGAGGCATGGTGGGCCGCGTTCTGTGAAGCAACGCGAGAACTTCAGCAAGGTGGCTTGGGGCTGGATCACGTCGAAGCCGTTGCCTTCACCGGTCAGATGCATTCGGCTGTCCTGCTTGACGCAGCACAGCAGGTGCTGCCGCCCACGATTCTGTGGCTCGATCGCAGAGCCGCCGAAGAAACAGAAGAGCTGCAAAACCGCCTGGGATTGCCGCCCTATCAGCTCAACAGCACGTACACCCTCCCAAAGTTGCTCTGGTTGAGTCATCATCATCCTGAAATTCTAGCGCGTGTTCGCACCATCCTCTGGCCAAGGATTATCTGCGCTTCCGGCTTTCCGGGCTGGTGGGCACCGATCTGACTGAGTGTGGTGGAGCGGCGTTGCTTGATTGGCGCACTGAGACCTGGGACCTGGACAGACTTGCGCTAACCGGCTTGGACGCGAGCGTCCTGCCGTCCATTCTGCCGGCGGATGCCATTGTCGGCGCGCCGCGGCCCACCGTGGCGGCTGAACTGGGCTTGAATCCCAATGCCAGGATCATCACCGGCGTGGGCGATGTAGCGGCGCTTATCGGAGGCGCGCCGCCACGCCCAGGACGAGTCGTCTGCTCGCTAGGCAGTTCCTCTATGGTCTTCATGGCCCTGACGCCTGAACAACCAGCGAGCGACCCAGCGGATCGACTCTATGTTTACCCCTTCCTGCCGCCGTATCGGCTGGCAGGTGGCGTATCTTCGACCACTGGGGCCTCGTTAGTGTGGATCTATCAGCAAATCCTCCGCGGCCACTCGCCCGAGTTGACCTTTGAGCAGGCGACCCGCGCTGCGCTTGAGTTGGCGCCTGGTTCTGATGGCCTCGTATTCATTCCTTACCTGGCCGGGGAACGAAGCCCCTACTGGTCTGATGAGATCCGCGCAGGTTTCTATGGCCTACGCCTGGCCCATGATAGTCGACACATGATGCGAGCAGCCATGGAAGGCGTAGCCTACAGTCTGCGTCACCTGCTCGATATCTATGGCGAGATGGGCCTGCCTATCGAGGAACTGACGCTGGCGGGCGGGGGGGCCAAGACGCCCGGCCTCGCGCAGATCATCGCCGATGTGTGCGGCCAGGATGTTGCCATTTACACCGAGGAAGAGACCGTCACGCGTGTCCTGTTCGCACTGTGCCAGCAGGCGCTTGGCAGAGCGGATTTGGCCACTGCGCTCGATAGCACGTTTGGCCCTCCCGATTGGGTCAAGTATCAACCTGATCTCCGGCCGAAGTACGACGCCGGCTACCTCACCTATCGTCATTTTAGTGAGTTTGCTGCACGGGAAGCAGACCGCGTTCGGCAAAATTAACCGCCCGCCGCGCGGCGCTCCGGCAGCGTAACGGTAACATCCAAATACGCATATCAAGGAGGATGGCTCATGACTGGAAAGCAAAGGCGCATGCGGAGACTCCTGGCAGGTCCGGAGAATCGATGCCTGATGGTTCCGCTCGATCATGGTCCCTGGTTGGGGCCCGTCTCGGGGATTGATCGTCCACGCCGGATTGTGGCCAGTGCCATCGCAGGGGGCGCCACGGCTTTGTTACTGACGCCTGGGTTTCTGCGCGAGGTGTCGGATCTGATCCCGCCGAGCGTTGGGATTGTTTTACGGGTCAGCGTGAGCGCCGGTCTGAGCACTGAGGCGCGGCAGGAAATCCCCGCAGTGACAGCAACCACGGCCCTGCGCTTGGATGCGGACGCGGTCGCCGTGTCGATCTTTTTTGGCCGCGGTGGCGAACCCTACCTCATGCAATGGCTGGGTGAACTGATCGAGCAGTGCGGAGGGTTGGGCATGCCGGTAGTGGCCGAAATGATGCCGCCGCCGGATCAATTCTATGCACCGGAGCAAATCGCCCACGCGGCACGCATCGGCATGGAATTCGGCGCCGACATCATAAAAACAAACTACTGCGGCAATGTGGCAAGCTTTCAACAAGTCGTCGCCGCGACCACCGTGCCTGTAATCGTGGCCGGCGGGCCGAGCGAGGGCGGCGCCGATAATACGCTGGACGTCGCGCGTGAGGCGATTTCCGCGGGCGCAGCAGGTGTGGCCTTCGGCCGTCGCGTCTGGCAAGCCAGCGATCCGGAAAATGTCGTGCGAGGGCTGCACGAGGCCGTCTTTTCCACCAGGCGGCTCAGCGACTGAGCTGCGCAGGAAAACGAGGAGTGATGAGTCATGGATTACGGGGCAATCCTCAAGCGTCTGGCCGATGTAGTCGGTCCGCAATACGTCTCAGATAAACCGTTTGTACTCAGGGCGTACTCCAGGGACTTCGGCACCATGCCTCCGAGCGTGCCGAACCTGGTCGTGCGGCCCAAGACCACGGAAGAAGTTGCTGAGATCGTAAAGATCGCCAACGAGTATAAGGTGCCCATCGTGCCACGCGGGGGTGGCTCGGCGCAAGAAGCAGGCTCGACGCCTCCGGCCAACGGCGGCATCACGGTCGAGATGTTACGGATGAACGAGATCCTCGAGATCGATGAGACCAACGGCACCGTGACGTGCCAGTCGGGCATCACATACGTTAGCTTGATGAACACGCTGGAACAGCGCGGCTGGAAGATCGGCATTGCGCCTTCGGGCGCCATGGCCGGCACACCAGGCGCGCACATCTCACGGCCGGGCGTCGGTTGGGGCAATATCAAATATATCAGCTCTGGCGATCAGACGCTGGGTCTCAAGATGGTGCTGCCGAACGGTGATATCGTCTGCACCGGTTCATCAGCTAACCCGAACTCGGATGTCTTCTTCCGTTACGGGCTCGGGTCCGATCTGACGGGGCTATTCATCGGCGCCGAGGGCGCATTTGGCATCATGACCGAGTGCACGCTGCGCATCTTCCCGTTCCCCGAGAAGTTCTTTCTTGAAGTCTTCAAGAAACGTCTGACCTGGTTTCCGCCGTTAGTCTGTTCCGAGATTTGGCCATCAATAACCTGGTCTGCTACATATCGGTGCCCGTCATCAAACCTGGAGATGTCATCATCTTCCACTACAACGTGGAGGGGGATGAGCAGGATGTAGACAGGCGGGTCCAGAAGATTCGCGGCTTGATCGCACAGCATCCCGACATCGAGTGTCTCGGCACGGAAGGTGTGCAGAAGTTCTGGAACGATCGCTGGTTCCTGACGGGCGAGGAGTTCAAAGATGGGATTGCCGGCGCGGTGAACTATTTCCTGCCCTTCGATAAACTGGTCGATGCAACGCACGAAATGAAGCGGATCATGGATGAGCATGATATCAAGGTGTATGTTCAGCAGATGTTCCCCGAGCCGCACGGGTCGGAACATGTCAGCCTGATGTTCCATCACCCGGACGACATGGCCGAGCGCGCCAAGGTCTGGGATGCAATGCAGGCGATGATGGACCGGGCGTTGGAACTGGGCGGCGCGCCTTACTCCAAGGGCCGGCAGTGGGGCCCCCATCTGCAAAAGCATTTGCAGAACACAGGCTACTGGCGTCTGCAAAAGGCCATCAAAGATATGCTCGATCCGAACTACATCATGAACCCGGGCGTCATCGGGCTATAAATCGCTGCCGCAGCAATATCATCGAGATGAAGGAGAACACAATGGCGACAAGCAGCATTCCTGCACCCCGCCTTGAAGCGCTGCGAAAAGAAGTTTTCGATTGCAGCCGATGCGGTTTCTGCCGCATATGGGATTGGAAGGGCGTGAATTGGGTTTGCCCGACCTATCCCTACACCGAAGCATATGATACGCAGTATGCCCGCGGACGCCTGAACATGGCGCAAGCGATCCTCAAGGGCGAAGCCGAGGTTGATGAGACATTTCTGGAACATCTCGCGCAGTGCTCTCTATGCGGCAGTTGTGGTGAGCATTGCCCCGTAGGCATTCCACTGCTCGAAATCTGGAACGCATTGCGAGCGGACCTGGTGGACGCGGGTCTCATGACTGAAACCCAGCGCACGGTCCGCGACAACACCGTTCAACACCACAGTATTTTTGGACCCGGGCGACGTCCCGCTGGGGATGTCAAGGCGCCACACAAAGTGGATGTGCTGTACTTCCCAGGCTGTCAAACCAGCCGCAAGATCAAGCCGATCGGCAGGTCGACGACAGAGTTGCTGGATAAGCTGGGGGTGAACTACGCGGTGTTGGAAGAGGACGGATGCTGTGGCTACCCACTGTACGATATCGGGCAGATGGATGCCATGCGGCAAGCGGCCGAATACACGCTGGCCAGGATACCGCGTATGAACCGGACATCGTCTTGACAACATGCGCTGGCTGTTACCGGGCGTTTACAACAGTCTATCCGGATGACCTGGGTATTGAGACGGGTCTTACCTTCCAACACACCCATGAATTCTTCCCGAGTCTGACGGAAGGCAAGCTGAATACAATCGAGCGCAAGGTGACATACCATGATCCCTGCGTCATGGGGCGGCACATGGGGATCTACGATCCGCCCCGCGAGATGATCCGTTCGGTGCCGGGCGTCGAGCTCGTGGAGATGTACTCGAATCGGGAGCACGCACTATGTTGTGGAGCCGGTGGCGGCGTGCTCAGCGCATTCACCGATCTTGCAGGCGATGTGGCGGTCGAACGTTTGCAGCAAGCGGCCGCAGCCGGCGCCACGCAAGTGGTTTCCTCGTGTCCTACCTGCGTCGTGAACCTGAAGCGATCGGTTGCAAAGGCGGGACTGAGCCTGACCGTGACCGATATCGTCGATTTGCTCAACGAGGCGCTGTAAATTGATGGAGATCGATCTGCTGGTCCTGGGCAGGCTGATCGTCACGATGGATGAAGGCCAGCCTCTGATCGAACACGGCGCCATCACGATCGATGCAGGGCGCATCGTGGCGATCGGCCCGCGCGCCGAGGTTGAGCCGCGTTTCCAGGCCCGCAAAGTGATCGATGGTGGCAGGAAGGCGGTTATGCCGGGCTTGATCGACACCCATCACCACTTCCTACAGAACTTCCACAAGGGGACCCACGACGATCTCTCCCTGTTGGACTGGATCGATCAGGTGTCGGTTCCGAGAATCAAAGTTGCGGTGCAGGACTTTCTGGAGGGTAGTCACGGCGCACAGAATCCACTCGTCGCGGTTAGGGTGTGTGGACGCGATCCGGGCAGGCATCACCACGATCCTGAATATGGAATGGGCGACGCACCCCTGTGTGGTCGATGTGTTCGAGCAGGCCGGTATCCGGGTAGTCCACACGCTGACCATGACTGACCAATGGATCTCGCCCGATGTGCTGTTGCCCCATGCGACTCTGTACTCGTTGGCCGATGCGCTTCGCGAACGATGCCAGGGTTCGGCCAACGGCCGCGTAACATTCCGCTACGGGCTGGCCTGTCCGAACTCATGCAGCGTCGAACTGATTCGAGAAGTGCGCCGGCGCGCGGACCGGGAAGGCGTAGCGCTCCATATTCACATCGCAGAGACCGAGTACGAGTGGCATAACATCAAGTCGCTGTTCGGAGCCACCCCCACTCAGCACTTGCATAACCTGGGCCTTTTGGGTCCCGACGTGCTCGGTGCGCACTGCATCTGGCTCTCTGACGAGGATATCGAGATCTTCGCGCAGACAGGCACGAAGGTGGCGCATAACCCCGAGTGCAATATGAAGATCGCGGATGGGGTGGCGCCGATCCGCAAAATGCTCGAAGCCGGCATTGTGGTTTCGCTGGGCACGGATAGCTCCGCGGTCAACGACAACATGGATATGTTCGAGGCCATGCGCACCACAGCCTTCCTCCAAAAAGTGACCACCATGGATCCGCGAGTGTTGCCGGCCCCCGTCACGCTGCGCATGGCAACCCTCGGCGGCGCGCAGGCCCTGGGCATGGATCGTGAGATCGGCTCCCTGTCACTCGGGAAAAAAGCCGACCTGATCCTGGTCGATCTGACCGGGACGCACATGCGGCCCATCAATCGCATCGAGAATAGCCTGGTCTACTGCGCATCCAGCCATGACGTGGCGACGGTGATCTGCGACGGCCGCATCATCATGGAAGACCATCAGATTCAAACACTGGATGAAGAATCATGGGTCAGCGGTGCGATTGCGTATGCGCAGACCCGCTTTACCGAGGCCGGGATTGAGCTCCCCAACTACTTCAACCCTTTATAAGGAGACTCTATGAAAGTCGCTCGGTTACATGGGCCGTTGGCCATGCAGGTTGATGAGATGCCGATGCCCGAAATCGGCCCCCGGGAAGTACTCGTGAAAATCGCCTTCTGCGGCGTGTGCGGCACCGATGTGGATGCCTACGTTGGGAAGCAACCGCGCGGTTGGACGATCACTTATCCCTTCCGCATGGGACACGAACTGGCGGGAACGGTGATATCCACCGGCGCGGAGGTGTCCACAGTGGCACCCGGCGACGCAGTGGTGGCGGATGGGCGGCTCACCTGCGGGTACTGCTACTACTGCCGCCGCGGCATGTGGAGCGCCTGCCAGAACGCAGGCTATTTCTCCGGCGGCCTGGCACAGTATGCGGCCTATCCGTTCGCCAACCTCGTTAATGTACCGGCGAATGTGTCGCTGGAAGAAGCGGCCTTTGCGGAGCCGTTGGCCTGCGTGGTGAACGGCCAGTCTAAGATCGATGTCGCCCCCGGCGCCGTGGCCGTGGTCATCGGTGATGGGCCGATCGGTATGATGCACGCCCAAATGCTGCGCCATCGCGGCGCGTACACCGTCATGATCGGCCTGCTTGATCACCGGCTGGCTGTCGCGGAGCGCCTGGGCATCAACCTGGTCATCAATGCGAAAAAGCAGGATCCGCTCGCGGCAGTCAAAGAAGCCTCGGACGGCCGCGGCGCCGACGTGGTTGTCAACGCAGCCGGGAGCGTCGCCGTGCTCAAGCAGTCCATCGACCTCGCAGCTCGACGGGGTCATGTCTTGTACTTCGCGGCGACGCTGGCCCCAGAGGTGACGCTGGACCTGGACCTGATTCACTACAAAGAGCTGCGCCTGGTGGGCAGCTATGACTCCACGATTGCGCAGTACGAAGACGCGCTCGCCTTGATCCGCGCGTGTGGTTCAGGTGAAACCGTTGATCACGCACCGTTTCGGGTTGGAGCAGGTGCAGAATGGTTTTGAAATTGCACGCCGCCAAGAGGGCCTGAAAGTCCAGGTCGCTCACGCCGCATAAGCCCCCACAAGGAGATACACATGAAAGCCAGTCCCGTCGAAATCTATGACACTTTTGCCGAAGCATGGACGCTTGAGGTTTCCCGCGTCTTACTCACCGCCATGACTGCGGAGCTGGCCATGGGCGCGGCTCACCAGTTTGCGGGCGCGGCCGGCTCCAGCATGATCGGCTCCCGGCTCAACGCCGGCATCGAACGTGCTGCTGCACCATGCGAGACCCCCGACAATCGCCCCGGCGTATTTGTCTCCATGGCCCACGTTCCGGATAGCCGGGAAGCCCTGCTGAAGGAGATCGAGCTGCGGGTCGCCCTGGCATCCTTGGTGCCGACCGTGGCGATTTTCGATGCAGCGATCCCCGGCGTCGAGACGGTAAGCATCAACATTCACGACAAATTTGCGATGTCCAAAGAACGCTGGGCGGAGAAGGACACGGAGCGCACGGCGGCCGGCCGGATGATGTGTGTCGTGCCCACGACGACCGGTGAGTTCCTTTATGAAAAGACCCTCAAGATCAGCGTCGACGGCACCGATGGCCATTTCGTGTGCTTCGCGGTCAACGCAGCATCGGCCGTGGCGGCGATCCTGGCCGCGAAAGAGGCCATTGTCGCGGTGGACGGTGTGGCGCCGATGGGCTACGGGCTTGAACAGGTGTTCCGTGAATTAGACTACATCCCATCGCTGCGCACTCAGGTCGAAGACAGCAAAATCCCCGAGGGCGTCGAATCCGTGCTGAATCTGCTCATGTTCGGCGCATCCGCGGATGTGATGGCGAAGGCGATGGGCCTTTCATTGAAAGCGGCCGCGCAGGTTCCCGGCGTAGTGGCGTTAACTGCAATGAATTTCGGCGGCCAGTTCGGCAAGCACAAGTACTACTTGCGCGAACTGATGCAGTAACTCCGTGAGTGTTAGCGATTTCACCTGATTCGCATTCAATTCAAAGGAGAATGCTATGTTCAACCGTCGCATGATCGTGATGTTCGTGGTTCTCGTCGTCCTGATCGTCGCTGTGGCAAGTTGCGCGCCTGTGCCGCAGGCCGTGACACCCTCAGGCGGCCAGGCTGCCGGCCAGAAATCCGTGGCCATGGTGCTCCCCGGCCCCATCGGGGATCAGGGCTGGAACACTAAGGCTTACCAGGCGCTGGAACTGTATAAAAAGGCGGGCTTGAAAACCGCCTACGTCGATAGCGTGCCGAACCCTGACAATGAGGCTTCGCTTCGATCCTTCGGCAAGCAAGCCTACGACCTGGTTGTCGGCCATGGTTTCACTTTCGTCGACCCGGTGCTAAAGGTGGCGCCGGAATTTCCGCAGTCCAATTTCTTCGTCTCCGCAGGCCTGCCATCGGCGGACGCCAAGTTGCCGCCCAACGTCAGCTTCATGCAGTACAAGTCCGAAGAGGGCTTCTACCTCGCCGGTATGCTGGCAGCAAAGATGAGCAAGACGGGCAACATTGGCTACATCGGCGCCATGTCAACTCCGATCTGTCTCGCCGACCTGGCAGCCTACAAGATGGGCGCCCGCGAAATCAACCCCGACATCAAGGTCGTGAGCGCCTGGGTGGGCAGCTTCGACGATCCCGTCAAGGGACGCGATGCCGGCTTGGCGCAGATTGCCAACGGTGTTAACGTCATGATTCACGATGCTGACAGCACTGGCACCGGAGCTTTGAAAGCCGCAATTGAGAAGGGTATCAAGGTTATCGGCGCCGTTGACGATCAGTCAGCGTTGGGTCCGGACAACTTCCTCAGCAGCGTCACCATCAACGTCACCAGGGCGATCGCTGAACAGAACGATCTGATAGCTGCCGGCAAGTTTGGCGGCATCTGGAAGCCTGGCATGGCGGAGGGGATCATCGGCCTTGCTCCTTTCGGCGCCTCCGTGCCGCAAGATGTGAAAGACTTGATCGCCAAGCGACAGCAGGAAATCGCTTCCGGCGCATTCATGGTTGAGTCGATCTACAAGGAAATCGATTGAAACTAAATGTTGGGCTTCCGGCCCTTGGCCGAACACCGGAAGCCCAACATTTCGCCGAGCTTTCTCTGGCAATGTGGATCGTCGTGTTATGACTCAGAACGTCATGTCCATGCGCGGCATCACGAAGAGCTTTCCGGGCGTCCTCGCCAACGATCAGATCGATCTTGATCTGCGTGCGGGGGAAATACTGGCCCTGGTAGGCGAAAACGGCGCGGGCAAGACCACTCTGATGAACATCCTTTACGGGCTGCTCCAACCGGACAAGGGCGAGATTCGCATTTGCGGTGAGCGGGTTGACATCACCTCATCCCGCCGGGCGATCGCACTCGGAATCGGTATGGTTCACCAGCACTTCATGCTCATCCCGACCTTTTCCGTGGCCGAGAATCTGGCCCTCGGCTTGAAGTCTTCGCGCGGAGTGTTGCTTGACCCCGATGTCGTCAGTCGTCGTATTGCCGAGCTGTCTGCCCAATACGGGCTGCTCGTCGATCCATCCGCAAAGATCTGGCAGTTGTCGGTGGGCGTGCAGCAACGCGTCGAGATTCTGAAAGCATTATATCGCGGCGCCCAGTTGTTGATCCTGGATGAGCCCACCGCCATCCTTACGCCGCAGGAAATTGAGGACCTCTTCGGAGTACTTCGCACCTTAAGAGCGCAAGGCCACTCGATCATCTTCATTTCGCACAAGCTGCGCGAAGTCCTGGCGATCAGCGATCGAGTTGCCGTGCTGCGCCGGGGCCGCATCGTGAATGTGCTGGACACCAATATCGCGAATGACGCTGACCTGGCAAGCATGATGGTAGGTGCAGAAGCGATGGTGCGCGATTTGCTTCCTGGTCTTGCGAAAGATCCCACCGCGAGGGGCAGAGATCGTGCTTGCAGTCCGCGAATTGGAAGTGCTGGATGACCGTGGGCTGAAGGCAATTGCCGGCATCTCTCTGAAAGTTGGTGCCGGCGAAATCGTCGGTCTTGCGGGGGTCGAGGGTAACGGTCGAGCGCGAATTGGCCGACGCGCTGGCAGGCCTGCGTTCCCCCGTCGCGGGGCAGGTCACGTTATGCGGGCAAAACATCACTCATGCCTCTCCGTCTGAGATTATCGCAACCGGTCTCTCCTACATTCCGGAGGACCGCAATGAGATTGGCACGATTGGCCGGTTTAACCTGGCCGAGAACAGTATTCTAAAGGCGCAAGCCCGCGCACCGTTCGCGCGGGGTGGCATCTTGCAGCGTCAGAATATCGCCGAGCATGCCAAACGGCTGATCGAGAAGTACGACATTAGAACGCCGGGGCCGCGCGTCGAAGCGCGAACACTTTCCGGTGGGAACCGCCAGAAATTGATCCTGGCCCGAGAAGTCTCCCGGCATTCGCCGTTCCTGATAGCCGTCCAGCCGACCCGTGGGCTGGATCTTGCCAACACCCAGTTCGTCCAGAGCGAGCTTGCCAGGCTACGCAATGACGGCGTTGCGATCCTGCTCATTTCAACGGAACTCGATGAAATCATCGCGCTCAGCGATCGCATTGCGGTCATCTACCGCGGACAGATTACCGGGATGCTCCCCGGGTCCGCGGCGACGCGAGACACGCTCGGCATGCTCATGGCTGGGCTCAGCATTTCTTCCAGGATGGCGCCATGCTAACCGTGCGCCTGAAGCGACGGTCTCAGCCCTTAACCTCGCCGCTTGCGAAGGGCTTTTTGATTGTCGGCCCGATGGTGCTGGCACTGCTTGTGTGCGCCGTGCCAGTGATGTTAAGCGGTGCAAATCCCTGGTACGCCTATCGGGTGATGTTCGCCGGCGCATTTGGGTCGCTCGACGGCATCGCCGACGTTGTGATGCGAGCTACGCCACTTCTTTTGACTGCGCTGGGAACAACCGTGGCCTTCAAAGGCGGGCAATGGAATATCGGTGGCGATGGCCAGATCTACTTTGGCGCACTCGGTGCCACCCTCACCGGCCTTGCCTTCCAGGGGCTACCGCTTTGGCTGCACCTGCCGCTCACGATTGCCGGGGGCTTTCTGGGAGGCGCGTTATGGGCGCTCCCTGCCGCGCTGTTGAAGGCAGGGCGAGGTGTTAGCGAGATCATCACGACGCTCATGCTCAATTATATTGCCGTATTCTTCATCAGCTATCTGGTAAAGGGGCCGCTGCAGGGCCCATCCGAGTTCATGCCACAGTCGGCCACCATTCCGGCAACGGCGCACTTCCCGCTGCTCTTCGAGGGTTTCAGGTTGCATGGAGGGTCGGTCGTTGCACTTCTGCTCGTAGTGGCGGTGTACTTCCTTTTGGAGAGGACTTCTCTGGGCTATAACTTTCGCGCCGTGGGAGAGAACCCCAAGGCATCTCGTTACGGAGGGATCCGAGTATCGCTTGTCATCATCCTGATCATGTCCATCAGCGGTGGCCTGTCCGGTTTGGCCGGAGCCAATGAGGTGCTCGGCTATCACTACCGGCTTTTCGACGGTATCTCGCCGGGCTATGGCTTCACAGGCATCATCATTGCACTGTTGGGAACGGCTTAATCCTTTTGGTGTGCTTGCCTCAAGTGTGCTGTTCTCGGGTCTGATCGTTGGCGCCAACGAAATGCAGCGTGTCGTGGGAGTACCAACCGCAATTGCCGGCATTATCCAGGCCACCATCGTACTGTTCGTCCTCGGCGCGGAGATATTAGTTGACTACCGTATTGCCATTACGAGGAAGAATCCGCGGCCGGCGAGCTCAGGGAAGGGCGTGAGGGGTGCTAGTTCAAGTACTCTCTGAAGCATTTCTGATCGGTGTGCTGGCAGCCACCGTTCGCACGGCCATTCCGGTGCTGCTCGCGGCCTTGGGTGAGGTCTACTCGGAGAGCTCCGGAGTCATCAACATTGGGCTTGAGGGCCAGATGCTTGTAGGCTGTCTCGCGGGTTTCCTGGCGGCTTTCTACGCCAACAGTGTATGGGCGGCCATAGCATCCAGCGCGCTTGCCGGAGGCGCAATCGCCCTCCTGCTCGCCGTCATGACGATCACGCTACGAGCTAATCAGGTCGTCACCGGGGTCACGGTCAACCTCCTGTGCCTGGGATTGACAACTTATGTCTACCGGGCCATGTTTGGCGTGTCGCTGGTGGCGCCCAGTATACCGACAATGCATGAAGTCGTGTTGCCCGTGCTTTCGCAGATCCCAATCATCGGTCCGGTGCTCTTCCAACAGAAGCCATACGTATACGTTGCGGTGCTCATGGCCTTTCTGTTGTACTTCGTCTTCTATAAGACCACTATTGGTCTGCGAGTGCGGGCTGTGGGCGAGAATCCCACGGCGAGCGAAACCATGGGCGTGAACATCATCCGCACCAGATATCTTTGCGTCGTGTTCGTGGGCGTCATGGCAGGGCTGGCCGGAGCCATCCTCTCGGTCGGAGAAGTTGGCGGTTTTACGTACAACATGTCGGCGGGGCGGGGTTTCATGGCTTTGGCCATCGTCATCTTCGGCCGATGGAATCCATTGTTAGTTCTCGCTGCGTCGCTGTTTTTCGGAGTCGCCGACTCCTTACAGTTGTCCTTACAAGCCTTGGGACTGAAGCTTCCTTCCGAGTTGTTCCTGAGCGTGCCTTACCTGCTCACAATCATCATCGTGGCGGTGACTTCGACCCGATCCCGCGCTCCGGCAACGCTCGGCGTTGCTTATGTCAAGGAATAATTCCCGACAGTATTACGCCAAACTGAAGTTTCGGTATAGTACATAGCGATTTTTGAGCCATGGCAGCGCAATTAATTGCGGCGTAGCCATCGGGCAGACGGCCATAATGGCGCAAAATGTCTCCCGCGGGCCGAGATGCAGCCAGAAACGCAAAGAAGCCATCAACAAACCGGTTTTTTCCACCCCATAGGCCGCATCGACGCCCTGCCCGCGCTGCAAGGCTTGCGCCACGGCCTGATCATTGCGTTCGGCAAACCGTCAGGCCAGCAGTTCGCACCGATTCTCAGGCACTTCCTCGGCGGTTTGGTGGTCTTGACCCATCGCTACCTCCTGTCGGGGGGTTGGATAGGTCGGTATTCCGTCATAAGTCGAACGTTTTGCCAACTTCCGGCCATCAGTTTGCCAGTCGCAACTAACTGTGCTGCTAATAGCCAATGAGTGCACTCAACTATACCGAAACTTCAGTACGCCAAAGGATCAGCATGACTCCATCTGACATCTTACGGGGTTTGAGCCAAGCCGTCTTCGACTACGATCCGGAGGCTGCGGCAAATTGGGCCAGGCAAGCTGTGGCAGAGAAACTGGATCCGCTCGTTGCGTTGGCCGCGCTGACCGATGCGATCCGGCAGGTGGGTGATGGCTTTGCCTGCGGCGAACTCTGGCTGCCTGATCTGATTGCCGCTGCCGAGGCGATGACAGCCGGCACCACGATCCTCGAAGCTGAGATCGCGCAAGGGAGTGCACAGCAAACCGGACTGGGCGTTGTCGTCATCGGCACAGTGTTCGGTGATATCCATGACATCGGCAAGAACATGGTCGTCATCCTTTTGCGTGCGGCGGGGTTCTCGGTTCACGACTTGGGCATCAACATCAGGGCTGAGGCTTTTGTCGACGCGACGATTCATCACAACGCCAGACTCCTGGCCTTATCAGCGTTGCTCACAACCACAGCGCCGGAACAGAAGAAGGTCATTGATCTGTTGCGCGAAGCCGGCATCCGTGAGCGGGTCAAGGTGATCGTGGGCGGCGGCGGGATCACCCGCGCCTTTGCTGAGGCCATTGGTGCCGATGGCTATGAGCCGACCGCACCCGGCGCAGTCAAGCTCGCCAAACAACTTCTCACCGTTTGACGTTTTGGGGAAGGATCAACATGCCTCGTCAAGGGTTCACACGCCGGACATCGTTGCAGATGGTGCCCGACGAACAGATTAATTCACTCCATGAGGCCGCGCTCAAGGTGCTGGAGGAGACAGGCATCCGCTTCGAGGATTCCTGGGCGCTCGCATTTCTGGCGCGCCAGGGGTGCATGATCGATGAAGCATCCTCCCGCGTGCGCTTTCCGCGCCAACTGGTCGAGTCATGCCTAGCGCAGGCCCCTAAGGAATTCATCCTGGCCGCCCCCAACCCCGCCAACGACTTGTTCGTGGGCGGCGACAAGCTCTACTACTCGCATTCATCGGGGATGCAGACGATCGATCTCGACACGCTGGAGCCGCGACGGCCTACGCGCAGCGACTATATCGACTGTATTCGGGTCTTGCAGGCCTTGCCGCACTTGGACCATCTCGGCTGTTATCCTTACTTCGGTTTCGATGATTTGCCGGATGTGATGGCGATCCCGGCCGGCGTTGCCATCCACATGCAGTATTCGGACAAGCATCAGATGACGGCGTGCTCCAATGATGCGGAGCTATTCACCTTTCAGATGGCGCAAGCGCTCGGGCATGAAATCGTCGGCACCATAGGATCTTCACCGCCGTTAACCTGGAGCAGTGGGGCGGTCACGTCGGCACGGCGCATCATCGAGGCCGGCTATGCGTTGACTACAGTGGATGGCGCCATGATGGGTGGCACCGGGCCGGCCACAGTCCCTGGCTCCGTGATCGTCAGCACGGCAGAGCACCTCGCTATGGTGGTGATGGTGCAGTGCTTGCGACCAGGCCATCGCATGCTGATCGGCCACTTCTCGGCGCCGCTTAACATGCGAACAGGGTCCCCAGCCTTCGGGCAGATCGGCGCATCACTCAGCAATGCAACCTTCAATCAGCTTTGGCGCCACTATGGCCTGCCGCTCAGTAACGGCAGCCCCGGCTATGTGAGCGCCAAAGGAATCGAGTTTCAAGCCGGCTACGAAAAAGGTGTTGCAGCCATTTTGGCCGCCCTCTCCGGTGTTAACTCCATGCTGCTGCACCTGGGTGTATCCAATGAACTTTCAGCCCACCCCGTGCAGGCTATCCTTGATGATGACATCGCTGGCATGGTGGGAAGGTTCATTTCGGGCGAGGAGATGAGCCAGGAAACGTTGGCGGTGGAATTGATTCAAGCCGTGGGGCCAATTCCGGGCCACTATCTCAGCCGGCCCCACACGCGCAAGTGGTGGCGCAAAGAGCAGTTTATCGGGGCTACCACGGATTCATTGACCTACTCAGAATGGTTGGAAGGCGGCAAGAAGACCGCTATGGACTAT
The DNA here is from genome assembly GCA_963841825.1 of uncultured Chloroflexia bacterium. Lineage (GTDB taxonomy): Bacteria > Chloroflexota > Anaerolineae > CG2-30-64-16 > CG2-30-64-16 > CAWJEL01. The sequence continues at coordinate 164,794 of CAWJEL010000019.1, read as the reverse complement.
GCTCGCGCAAAGCTGACCGAAATCCTCGCCGCGCCAGAGCAACGCTTCACGACCGCAAGCCAAGACGCTGACTTGGAGCGAATTCTCGCCGAAGCGAGCGATTACTTCGGCCAGCGGACATAATCGAGGCGTCATCAGCAATCGCCAATCTTATCGCAGCAAGGAGCACGAATATGCGCTATCGTCAACTCGGCAAGACGGGATTTCAAGTGTCTGAGATCGGTTTCGGCGCCTGGGGCATCGGCGGGGCCTGGTGGGCAGGGGCTGATAACGAGGAGTCACTCGCTTCGATGCGGGCGGCATTCGAGATGGGCGTCAACTTTGTGGATACCGCGCCCAACTATGGAGATGGTCTTAGCGAAGAGTTGGTCGGCCAAGCCGCGGCTCGCTGGCCTGGCCGCATCTACGTATCTACAAAAGTCAACCCGATGAACTTCAAGTGGCCCGCCGCGCCAAGCACGCCCCTGAACGAGGTATTTCCAAAGGCATGGATCATCGAGTCCACCGAGAAGAGCTTGAAGCGTCTCGGCATGGAATGCCTGGATCTCCAGCTCCTGCACGTCTGGCTGGACGAATGGGCGGGCCAGGATGAATGGAAAGAGGCCTTCCTGCAACTGAAGCAACAAGGGAAGGTAGCTGCGTTCGGCCTGTCGCTGAACTATCCGCTGGAGCCGGACTACGGCGCCGAGGCGATCAACACGGGTTTGATCGACGCCTGTGAGGTCACATACAACATCTGGGAGCAGGCGCCCGAAAATGGGTTGTTCCCGTTGGCGCTTGAGAAACAAGTCGGCATCATCGCCAAATCACCCCTCGACGAAGGCGCGTTGACCGGCAAGATCACCCCTGAAACCACGTTCGCCGAGGGGAGCTTCCTGGATTTCTACTTCTCCGGTGATCGCCGGCGAGAAGTCGCGGAGCGGGCTGAGCGGCTGAGGTTTCTGCTCCGCGAAGAGGGCGAAACCCTCGCCCAAGCCGCATTACGGTTCTGCCTGAGCCAGCCGGCCGTGACGACCGTGGTTACAGGCATGCGCAAACCACAACACGCGCGCGAGAATGTAGCCGCCTCTGACTTGGGGCCGCTACCGGACGCGGACCTGGCGACGCTGAAGGAGCACGCCTGGCCGCACAATTTCTGGGCATAAGGGGCAAGCCGCGCCCCCACGCCAGATATCTGAAAGGAGGGAAGGCCTGCCAAATAGCCGATCCTAGCGATTCTGAGTTCGATTGCCAGTCCGCTTTCGTCAAGAAACAGCTTCAGGGAGGAGCTAAGATGTCTAAGAAAAACACTTTCCAACTGATTCTAGTCTCACTGATGATCGTCCTGCCCCTGCTGACTTCCTGCGCCGCGCCTGCTCCCCAGGTTGTGGAAAAGGTCGTGACTCAGATGGTCGAGAAACCCGTCGTCCAGACGGTGCAGGTTGAGGTTCCCAAGGAGGTCGTGCAGACCGTCGAGGTGGAGAAGGTCGTTACCGTCGAAGTTCCTGTGAACAGGGAAACTGTGACGCTCGCGTACAACGGCTACTTCGAAAAGACCTTCGGCCCGGCCAAGCCCCCAATTGATGCCATCAGGGAAGAGGTCGCCATGAAGTACCCGAACATCGACGTGCAGCTTGAACATCATGCCGTACGAAGCGGGTCCCTGGCGCGACAACTACCTCGCCTGGTTCCAGGCGGAAGATGGCAACACCGACCTGATCGGTATGGGCCTTTACTGGCTGCCGGAGTTCGCCAAGGCCGACTGGCTCATGCCGCTTAACGATGTCATCAACCCGGACATCCTCAAGAAACTTAATCCGGCTTACCTGGATGCCTTCACGGTCGATGGCAAGCTGCTCGCCCTGGGACCCTGGTGGGGTGGCATAGGCGGGCTCTATTATCGCAAAGATCTGCTGGAAGCCGCAGGCATCCAGCCTCCGGAGACCTACGAGGAACTCGTTGCTGCCGCCAAGAAGATCATGGCTGAGAATCCGGATCTGAGCGGATGGACCTGGCCGGCGCTGAAAGATCAGGCCCTGGTCAACCGCTGGGTCGAGTACCTGAACGGCTACGGCGGCGCGTATTTTGATGCGGCCGGCAAGTGCGCCATGAATAACAAGGAAGGTGTAGCGGCCTTGACTTTCATGAAGAGCCTGTTTGATGATGGCATTACGCCGAAGGAAGCCCTAACCTGGAAGGAAGAGGAATCGCAGGTGCGCTTCGGCAGTGGCCTGGCGATCTTCCACACTGGGCGCCAGGACATGATGTTCTGGCTCAATGACCCGACGCAATCCAAGATCGTCGACAAGTGGGGCTTTGTGCCCATGCCGGCCACCGTGGCCGGTAAAGGCGCGGGCTTCTTCGAGGGATGGGGCTTCTCCATCAACAAATTCTCGGACAACCCGGAAGCTGCCGCCAAGGTACTCGAGGTGATGTTCGACTTCCCTGTCCAGAAGGCCTTCAACCTCTCGCAAGGCCCGGTGCAGGCCCACATGGACGTGTACAGCGACCCCAACGTCATCAAGAACAATCCGAACATCCCGTTGATCGAGAAAGTCGCGGACACGGCTATCCCGCCGATTCCGTCGCCCAAGTTTGCGGATATCACATCCATCCTTTCCGAGGAGCTCCATGCGGCGCTCACCGGACTGAAGCTGCCTGAGGCTGCTTTGAACGAAGCCTGCACGCAGATCGACGCTCTCGGCCAATAGCGTATCTCCATCCCTGAGGGCGGGTGGCCCCCCTGGCTCACCCGCCCTCAGGACCGCCTCGAAGGAGGCGGCAAGAAGGGTTGGCGTTATGAACGACACCTTCGTCTCGGTAGCCCGCATCCTGTTATTTTATATATTGGCGGTCGGCTTTCTGTTTATCAGCATCGTGATGCTCGCACGTGCGCGCGAGTACGCCCGGCGTCGCGGTCCAATATGGAAATATCTCGTGGGGGCGGTCGGCGTCCTATACCTGGTGGCGGCCCTGGTTTTTGTGGTGCAGCCATCCCTGGCGATTGTCCCGGCGAGCCTCGCGCTGATCGGCAGCATCGCGTTGGGTCTGAGTTTGGGAGGATTCCGGCGCATCAGCCTGCACGAGCCGGAGTTGGCACTGCTGTTTGTTTTGCCGGCAGTGCTCGGCATTATCCTCTTCTACTATTATCAAATCGGACAGACCATTATCTACAGCTTCCACCAACTGGACCACACAACAAAGTGGACCGCGGAGAATTTTGTGGGGCTGCAGAATTACGTCAGCGTGTTGAGTAGCAAGAATTTCCTGTCCGCCCTTGGCTTCACCTTGTATTTCACGATCGTTGCGGTCTTCTTCGAGTTTTGGATCGGCCTTGGGATGGCCATGACAACGTTCTGGGTGCCCAAGCCCTTTGCAGGCCCGCTGCGGTCTGTGATTATCATCCCGTGGGCTATAGCCCCGATCATCTCTGCCGCGATCTGGAAGTGGTTTTTCAACGCCGACGTCGGCTTCGGAAGTCTGCTGGTTCAATGGGGTCTTCTCGACAAGGTGCCTTTATTCCTTGTGGACCCCACGCTCGCGCGGCACGCGGTCATCCTGGCTGATGTGTGGAAGATGTCGTCCATGATCGCGATTTTGATGATCGGCGGGCTTGCGATTATACCTCAGGACATCTACGACGCGGCCAAAGTGGACGGTGCGCGCGGCTTCTATCGTTTCCGACGCCTGACGTTGCCGCTTTTGGCACCGACCATTGCAGTTGCGCTGCTCTTTCGCGCCATGGATGCGATTCGCACCTTTGATTTGATCTATGGCCTGACGAAGGGCGGACCCGGCGTCACTACAGAAACGCTCAGTTCATTAGCCTACAAATTCTACTTCAGCCGGGCGCAGTTTGGCCTTGGTTCGGCGTACGGTATGACCGTGCTGGTGATTGTGCTGTTCCTCGGCTTTTTCTACGTGAGCCGGCTCCGCAAGAACTTGAGGTTTAAAGGCGCATGAAAGACTGGCTGCAACGACACAGCAAGGGTATTGACCGTGGGCTGTCGCTCTTAGCAGCGGCAGTCATCACCCTATTCTGCCTGATCCCGCTGTTTTGGGTATTAAGTACCTCCCTGAAGCCAATGGGCACAGAGTATCTGATGCCTATCGCACTCTGGCCGCGGGAGCCGACGCTGGACGCCTACCGCCGGGTCTTTGCCGAGCTTGGCTTTCTGACGCCGCTGCGAAACAGCTTCGTCGTGTCGCTCACAACCGCGGCGCTCTGCCTGGTTGTCGCAGCCCCGGCGGCCTACGCGATCGCGCGGCTGCAGTTCCGTTACAAGATTGCCGCGCTGACGTTGCTCCTGCTAGGCGCGATGATTCCGCCCGTCGTGACGATTGCGCCGACCTTCGTGTTACTCAAGTCGATTGGTCTGCTCAAGTCGTTGCCTGCCATGATAATCCCTAATGTGTTTTACTGCGTCCCGCTGGCGACCTGGCTGCTGGTCAGCTACTACACGGAGCTGCCGTTTGAACTTGAGGACGCCGCCAAGGTCGACGGTTTCAAGCCGTTCCAGATCTTCCTGCGCGTCATTGTCCCGCTTTCGCTGCCGGGCATGTTTGCGGCCGGTATGTTCGCGTTTATCGGCTCCTACGGCGAGTTCATGCTCGCCTCAGTGGTAACCCTGGGCGTCAAGGAACGTCCAAACAATCCCGGTGGCGATCCAGAACTTCTCGTTCGCATTCCGCACCCAATGGACCTGGATTTCGGCCGGTGTCGTGTTGGCGCTCTTGCCGGTTGTCATCATCGTCCTCATCTTCCAGCGTTGGGTGATCCGTGGGCTGACGGCTGGATCGGTCAAGTACTAGGCCGCATTGCTCGCCTGGACGCGACTCTATAACTGCACGCGACGATAGAAAGGTATCTTGGATGAGCAAACTCTATGTCCGCAACATTTCGAAGCGTTTTGGCAGTGCTATCGCTGTGGATAATCTCACCCTGGATTTTCCGGACCGGCAATTGACTGTGCTGGTGGGTCCGTCTGGCTGCGGCAAGACAACACTGCTGCGCATGCTGGCCGGATTGGAGGAACCGACAGGGGGGGAGATGTTCATCGGCGACAAGGAAGTGGCGCACGTGCCGGCGTGGGACCGCAACATCGCGATGGTCTTTCAAAGCTATGCGCTTTATCCTCACATGAACGTTTTCAAGAACATCGCCTTCCCGCTTGAAGCGCGGCGTACCCCGCGCCAAGAAATCAAGCGCCGGGTGCAGGAGACGGCCGAAATCCTCGATCTGACTGGTTTGCTTAACCGGCTGCCGCGCCAGCTTTCAGGCGGGCAGATGCAACGAGTGGCCATAGGCCGCGCGATTGTCCGCAGTCCCGACGTCTTCTTGATGGATGAGCCGCTGTCCAACCTTGACGCCAAGCTGCCGCGTCAGTATGCGCGCTGAGCTCAAACGGTTGCAGCGCGACCTGGGTGTAACAACGGTTTATGTGACGCATGACCAAGCAGAGGCCATGACCCTCGCGGATCAACTGGTTGTGATGAGCGCAGGGCACGTCCTGCAGATCGGCGTTCCGGAAGAAGTCTACTTGCACCCGAAAAACATTTTCGTTGCCGGGTTCATCGGGAGTCCGGGCATGAACTTCCTGCCCGGCCGGCTGGATAAAGCGGCCGGGCAAATCGTCTCTAAGTGTTTCGAGTTCCCATTGCCGGAGCCGATCCGATCGCAGCTTACCAACGTTCCCGATCAGACCGAGGTCGTGTTAGGCATCCGGCCCGAAGACGTGCAGGTGGACTTAGCACCAACGCCCGGCACGCTCTCGGCCTCCGTATACATTTCCGAGGTGCTCGGCAGGGAGACGTTGCTCACACTGAACTGCGGCTCCAACCAGGTCAGGGCTATCGTCGGCGCAATGGTACGTCTAGAAATCGGCGCCACCGTTTGGATGAATTTCATGTTGTCGGGTTTGCGGGTTTTTGACGCCAAGACTGAGACACTCCTCGCAGATGCAAGTGTATAATTAAGGTGACCTATGGCAAGCAGCGCCCCGGCTGGTACGCTCTCGAACGCAGCGGGATCGATCCCTTTTGGGCCGGGCGCGGCAACTCTCTGCGTGAATGACCAGTGCGGTTATGAATGTGAACACTCCAAGGTGCAGGCGGAGTTGGAGGCGGGTTGCTTCGATAGCCTGGTGCGGCTTGCGCACGTCGGTGTGGAGCGAGGTCTGCCGGTGTTCAACGTTCAACTGATGGCGCCCAACCTGGCGCATCTTGAGCGCAGCCTGATACCACGGCTCGTCGAAGTAGTTTACGCAGAAACCGGCGCCTGCATCGCAGTCGATTCCCGCGATCCTGTGACGGTGGATCGCGCGCTGGCTGCATATCCGCACAAGGCGCTCTGCAATTCAGTAACGGGCGAGCATGACAATCTGCGCACGATGCTCCCCATCATCGCACATCATGGCGCTGCGATCGGCACGGGGTTGGTGTACGAGCGAGGGGTGCCACTGACCGTACAGGAGCGCCTCGTGGTAGCCAAACGGATAGTTCAGGCGGCAGAGGCGCACGGTATCCCTCGGGACGACGTGATCATCGACGCAGTGTGCTTGCCGTCAAGTGTCGCGCCGGATAGCATGCGGGTTACCCTCGAAACGCTCAAGGCGCTGCATGAGGAACTCGGCGTGCCCACGTTGCTCGGGATCAGCAACGCGGGCCATTTGATGCCTCAGCCACGCATGCTAGATTTGGCGTTCTTTGCTGCCGCAGTCTCATGGGGGCTGGACGTGGCCATGATCGATCCCAAGACCCCACTCCTGCCGTGGATGTGGCGAGGTCTGGATTTCTTGACCGGCGCAGATCCTACTGGGAAAGCCTACTTAAAGTTATTATCGGGCGCAACGCCGGGCGGGCGAGGCCGTGTGACCGGCTCGAACGACTGGCGGACATTCTAAACTCATCGGAGGAACTATGGGATACACATACGATCAGCGGGCAAAATACGCGCGTACGCATGCCTGGGTGCGGCTTGAGGGTGAACTGGCGGTGATCGGCGTGTCGGATTACGCCCAACACCAGTTGTCCGACGTGATGTCGGTAGAGTTGCCGCGCATCGGCTCTGTGGTGGCGGCCGGAGACCCTATCGTGGCCGTTGAATCGATCAAGGCTTCCGGCGACGCCTACTCGCCGATCAGCGGTGAGGTTGTGGAAGTGAACACGGCGCTGGAGGCTAGATCCGATCTGATCAATCAAGGATCCGTATGGGCGGGCCTGGCTCGCGAAGTTGCGACCCTCTCGCCCGACGGAGTTGACTGAGCTGATGGACGCGCCGAGCTTACGAAGCATTCGTCGTGGAGAGTGAAACGATGGGCGGGCACCCAGGCTTGAAGTGAGCTATAGATGTTCAGATAATCTTTCGGAGTCGAGGCTTTAGCCGGTGGCGCTCACTGCCTGCTTCGACCGGCTAAAGCCTCGACTCCAGTGTGCGAGAAGCCCGAATCTTTATCTGACGAGCTATAGCCGGTTTTGCGCTTGGTCGAGCTCAGCTCTTCCCTCGGGGTCAGCGGTAACCTGTGCGAAACGAGTTATCTGTCGCTCCTGCGTTTACTGCACGCCTGTCTTCTTTGCTTCACCCCGGTAGGTGTCGAGGGCCAGGCGTGTATCGGCGCGCGGCATCTTCACACGGATGTCATTGGCGGCGCAATGCGATCGTCTCCACGAATCTTATGTCTTAGGCGCGCGAGTGCTAGATGGCGCGACGGGTCAATATTGCCGACTGTGTGTGATGCGCGGGCCCTCAGTATGTAGACAAGGATACAGTATATGACAAAGTCTGACTTTGCAGGGATACTGATGGGGGCAGTTCGAAGCGTTGCCGTACTGACCTGTAGGATACTAAAGATCATTGCGGGACTATTCGAAGAGGCTAGCACGTCCAAGATCGAGGGACAGCTTATCGGTCATGTCGGGATGCGGGGCAGCACAAGTTGCTTCCTCCCAGCAGTTCTCAAGCAGCAGGGTAGCAGAGAGCCATTGAGTAACATGAATGATTTACCGAGAGAACCGAACGAAGCTGAATTCCTCTCCGCTAAATAGCACCGCTGGTTGTTCGTACCACAGTCTTAGGTCGGGGCGACCCACTTCGTTGGCGTTTCCGCCTTGTGGTTTACCCGTTTGAGCTATACGCTCGGCGGAAGGAAAAGTTTGGACGCCCGAAGGCCGGGCCGTGACGCTGGATGAGGTCGCCCGGAACTCGCTGCACCACACCAATCAACGCCAGATCATGGGCGTCGCCTCCCACGTCTCGCCCGTGGCGCCACCGCCGCTTGCCGCGCAGTTTGCGGAGGTGACGGTGGTCACACGGAGATCGGCGAAGTGCGCGTGACCAAACTGGTGATCGCGATGGACAGCGGCGTCATCATCAACCCGACTTTGGCATCGGGGCAAGTGGAAGGCGCGATGGTCCTGGCGCTGGGCCTATGCCGTCTGCGAGGAGAGGCCCTACCAGGCGAACAGGCAACTCCTGGCGTGCGATCTCAGCGACTATCACATCTTCTCCGCGGCGGAGATGCCCAAGTAGGTCACGCGCTTCGTCGAGACCGTTGAGCCGAGCCACTCGTTCGGTATGAAAGCGGTCGGCGCGATCGGCATCGTCGGGATCGCGCCCGCGGTGGGGAATGCGATCCATGACGCGACCGGCGTCTGGCTCAACGAGATCCCTGCTACTCCGGAGCGAGTCTGGCGTGCCTTACAAGCTCAAGCACAGCCCTTAGGAACGCGAATTTAATAACTGTCCCAGCAACGCCAGCATCCTGCGCGGAGCCCAGCGCACGGGCTGCCCAATCCTGGCGTGACCCACAGTCTGCGTCGGGCGTAGTCGAAGGAGGCGGCCTTTTTGGGCCCGACGCTGCGCATCCTTCGACTGCGTGGCGGGAACAGCGCCGCCACTCCGCTCAGGACGCTCCGCTCCGGTGGAGCCAGAAGAACAGTTGATTAATTCTCATTCCTTAGGAGATTGAGGAACATGGAAACCATACTGTACACCGACGCCGCGAAGGTCAAGATCGGCGTCGGCCCAGCCATCGTCATCGGTGAGAAGATCAACCCCACCGGCCGCAAGAAGCTGGCCGCCGCCCTCGAAGCACGTAATTTCGACTATGTGATCGAATTGGCGACGACCCAGGTGGCCTGGGGCGCCGAAGTGTTGGATGTCAATGTCGGCGTGCCGGGCATCGACGAGGTGGTGCTCCTGCCGGAGGTGGTCAAGCTGGTCGCCTCGGTGGTGAAGACGCCGATCTGCATCGACACCCCCAATTACGACGCGCTGGCCGCCGCGCTGCCGGTGGCGCCGGGCAAGCCGCTGGTCAACTCCGTCAACGGCGAGGAAAAATCGTTGCAGCGGGTGCTCCCTCTCGTGAAGGACCGCGGCGCAGCGGTGATCGGCCTGACCATGGACGACAACGGCATCCCCGCCACGGCCGAGGAGCGGCTGGCCGTGGCGGCGCGCATCATCGAGCGCGACCGCGATGGGCATCCCCATCGAAGATATCATCATTGATCCGCTGGTGTTGACCGTCGGCGCGGACAGCAACGCGGGCGCGGTGACCCTCAAGACGATCCAACTGCTGCGCCAGGAGTTCGGCGTCAACATCAACCTGGGCGCCAGCAACGTCTCCTTCGGCCTGCCCGATCGCCACACCATCAACCAGGCGTTCCTGGCGCTCGCCATCGGCCAGGGCGCCACGTGTATGATCACCGACCCGCTGAAGCTGACGGCTGTCATTCGGGCCGCCGATCTGTTGCTGGGCCGGGACACGTACTCGAAGCGCTGGGTGTCCTTCTTCCGTCAGCATCCACCGGAGACGAAGTGAGCAATGCCTGTACTGCGAGACTGGGACCTGGCGCTCGATGCCGACAAGGTGCTGTGGGGGCAAGGGCAGACCCCGGCGGTCGTGCGCGCCGTCGGCCCAAGCTGGCGGTCATCGCGGAGGCCGCTATCGCGGAGGGCCGCCCCTACCTGGTGCCCACCGTGCTCTACCATAGGATCGCTGTCGTGGGGCTGCGGCACGAACGTCTGCTGTCTGGACGATGGCGGCCTCCTGCAGGGCCCGCTCATCGCCAGCCACCTGGCCGCTGCCAGCGAGGTGATCATCGCGGTCTGCACGGTTGGGGACGCGGTAACGAGCGCCATCTCGGAGAGGTTTCAGACCGACCCGGTGGGCGCACCGGCATTGGAGGGGGTAGCCGGAGCCGCGGCCGAGGCACTGGCCGAGGCCGTATGCCGCCGCTTCGACGCGATGGCCCTGGCCGAGGGACTTCAGACCAGTATCCCGCTCAACCCCGGCATGATCGGTTGGCCTCTGGAAGAAGGTCAGGCGCAAATCTTCGGCTTACTTGACGCCACCGAGATCGGCGTCTCGCTCGATCCCGGCACCTACATAATGCGACCGTTGAAATCGCTTTCGTTGGTCATCGGCTTGGGCCGCGATCTGAACCCCACCGGCCAGACCTGCGATTTCTGCTCGATGCGCGAGACTTGTCGCTACAAGGATCGGTGCTGAGGTTTAGGATAAGGCTGAGGTCAAGGCTGAGCGTCTCTCAACCTTAACCTCAACCTCGTACTGGGTTGCGGCAGGGGGCTGCGATATGGGCGATAGCGAAAACCGGACAACTCATCAGGTTGACCTGGAGCCGATCGGCCGTCGCGTTGAAAGCGCGGCCGGGCAGACCGTGCTGGACGCCGCGCGGGCAGCCGGCGTCGAGATGGTGGCGGTGTGCGGCGGCGAAGGCTGGTGCTACACCTGTGTGATCCGGCCGCTCACCGGCAAGTTCTCACCGCTCACCCAGTCTGAACAGGACGGGTTGAGCGCGGAGCAACTGGCCGCCGGTTACCGGTTGGCCTGCCAGACCGAGCCGCTCTCCGACGTCAAGGTGGAGATCCCGCCGGATTCCCTGGCGACCCAACAACGCTTGCAGTTGGAGGGCCAGGAGATCGAACACGCGCCCGCGCCGCTCGTCGAGGCAGTGGACGTCGCGGTGGCCCCGGCCGATCTGGACGATTTGCGGTCGGATGCCGCACGCCTGCAAGATGCCGTGGAAGCCATTCAGGGCACGCGGCCGATCTTCCCGCACAGCATCATGCGCGATCTATCCCCGCAGTTGAGGACGCAGGGCTGGTCCGCGCGCCTGGGCGTGCGGCGGCCCCATCAACACTCGCACAGCGGCCAGGTGGTCACCATGACACCACTCGATGCGCCTCTACTAGGGCTGGCCGTGGATATCGGCACCACCAAGATCGCGGCCTACCTGGTAGAGCTGGCCACTGGGCGGACGCTGGCCAAAGCGGGCGCGGTCAACCCCCAGGTCGCCTACGGCGAGGACGTGGTCAGTCGGATCGCTTACACCAACGAACACACTGACGGCCGCGCCGTCCTCCAGTCCAGAGTGGCGGAGACGCTCAACCGACTGGTGATCGAGCTTTGCGCCGAGGCCGGCGCCGAGCAGGCGCAGGTAGCCGACGCGGTGATCGTGGGCAACACGGCGATGCATCACCTGTTCGCTGGGCTGCCGGTAGAACAGTTGGGCCGCGCGCCTTATGTGCCGGCCATCAGCGATCCCCTGGATGTGCCGGCGCGCGATCTGGGCCTGGAGTTGGCGCGGGGCGCCTATGTGCACTTGCCCTCGAACATCGCCGGCTTTGTCGGCGCGGATCACGTGGCGATGGCGCTGGGCGCCGGTGCCTGGGAGACCAACCGCACCGTGGTCGCGGTAGATATCGGCACCAACACCGAGGTCACTGTGACGAAGGGCGGGCGGATCTGGTGCTGCTCCTGCGCCTCCGGGCCGGCATTCGAGGGCGCCCACATTCGCGACGGGATGCGCGCCGCGCCGGGCGCCATCGAGCGCGTGCAGATCGTGGACGGACAGCCGCGGCTCAAGACCATCGGCGATCTGCCGCCCGTGGGCATCTGCGGTTCGGGCATAATGGACGCCGTCAGCGAACTGCTGCGGGCAGGCATCGTCAACCGCAAAGGGGTGATTGCCGTGGGCGCTCCGGGGGTGGGTCACAACAACGACCTGCTGCACTACGTTTTGGCGGCGCCGACCATCACCGGCCACGGCCGTGCGATCGTGGTGACGCGGAAGGACATCAACGAGATCCAACTGGCTAAAGCCGCGATCCGGGTTGGTGTGGACATCTTGCTCCACGAAGCCGGAGCCGGCTATGAGGAGATCGAGGAGTTCATCGTGGCCGGCGCGTTCGGCACCTATCTGGACATTGCCAGCACGGTGCGCACGGGGATGTTCCCATCTCTGCCGTTGGAGCGTTTCAAGCAGGTCGGCAACGCAGCCGGCGCCGGCGCCAGGCAAATGCTGATCTCCGCATCACGCCGCGCCTTCGCCACACAACGCGCCCGGGAGGTGGCCTATGTAGAGTTGACCGTGCATCCGGAGTTCACGCGCAAGTACATGAAAGCCTTGTACTTCTGATCTCGTGGCCGTAGTGCGCTTTGCAGAGCTGACTTTTCGTGATGGCCCAGTTGCGCAGGGTCTTCTACGTTACTCTCTTGCCGTCACGGCCGGCCGCCGGTGGATCGTTTCTTCAGTCGCGCCGGCTGAATACGCATGGGGCTTCAGGCACTCTATCGCAACACCAACGCGACTAACATTGCCTCAATCCCCCGGCCTCAGTGCGCCCAGGGGACAATGCACCATCTCCACTGCCGGCCACCCGCGCGCCTACCCATCGCCCCACGCCACCTGGTCGACCTGAGGCGCTCGCGCGGCAACCGTGCTGCCCCGGCCCACCCGTCCCCCAACTGCTCCCGCCACACGATCGGTGCCCGTCGTTGTCATGGGATTGTTTGTTTCACTCTGGCGATGAATCCGAACACGTGTTACTCTTGTCTGCGCGGCCGATACTGGATCGCGGTAGATCCCGGGTGACATTGCGGCGTGCTATGCCGATCCCGCGAAAGCCCGCGCCGAGCTGGGCTGGGAAGCCACGCGCGACCTCACCGAGATGTGCGCCGATGCGTGGCGCTGGCAGTCGAACAACCCCCAGGGCTACGAGGTTTGATCGAACCACAGAGGCACGGAGACACGGAGTTTTCCTGAACTCTCCGCGTTCTCCGTGTCTCCGTGGTATTCTTTCGGACAGTATCCCGCCGGCCGTGAAGTCCCGTCACGCCGCCCACCCCAGCAGCGGGATTTCCATCTCCTGCGGCGTGAGCCCGCCGTGGTGGCCGAAATATTTCTGCTCGAAGCGATCCTTCTCGTACCACCAAACCGCCTCCCCGCGGTACGGCAGCACGACCAGGTTCCCCACGCGGCCCAGGAACGTCTCCGAGACCGGCGCCGCGCCGAAGAAACCCGCGGCGATCAGGTCGGCGGTGCGATAGACGACCGCCCGCCCCGCCAGCCGGGCCGCGAGAAAATCGTGCGCCTCGTCCAGAAGCTCATCCCGGATGTACAGGAAGAAGTCGCGCGGCGAGCCGGCAGGAGCGATCGGCTTCCCCTGCCGATCCAACCTGAGGAAACGCTCGAAGCCACCAAAATCGGGATGGGTGTTGAGGTAAACCGTGCGCAATGGATGCGTCTCGGATTGGCCGTGATCGGCTGTGAGCAGCACCAGCGTGTCGCCGCGGCCGCCGTCGAGTTGCCCGAAGAGTTGCCGCTCCAGCGTGGTGAGGAAGGCGTCCAACTCCGCGTCCACCTGGGGCGCGTTCGGCCCGTACTCGTGGCATAGCGCATCCAGCCGGTCGAAGTAGAGCACGTAATAGGTCGGCTTGCGCTGCTCGGCCAGCAACAAGCGCAGGTTGACCATCGCCTCCGGCAGCGTCTTGTAACCCACCGGCGTCGCGCCGGCATAGACGATGTCCGAGTAAGTCGATGGCGTGTATTCGCCGTGCGCTAATATGTACGACGCGATCCCTTGGCGCGCCAACTGCTGGTAGAGGGTCGTGTTCGGGTACAGCCGCCGCGCGTCGATCCCCGTCGCCTTGAGTTGATCCCGCGCCTTGGTTCCCGCGTAGGAGAACAGCAGCGGCGTGATCACCGCGTCAAGCTGCGGCTCGTAGTATTGCCACTCGTAAACGCCGCTCTGCCCGACCTCCAGTCCGGTGTGGAGACAGGTGACGTGCGCGGCCGTCGTGGAGGGGAACTGCGAGGTGAGTTTGGCGACGCCGGCTGCCTCCACAAAACGGCGCAAGTGCGGGATAGTCATCGGCGACCTTCTCGAAGAAACGCCAGCCGAAGCCGTCGAGCAGGATCAACACCACGCTACGATAGGTCGCCGGCTTGCCCCGGAAGAGATCAGCCGGCAGGGTCACACGCCCTGGCCCGCCGAGCAGCGCCGCGATGCTGGCGGGAATGGCGGTGAAGCTGTTGCTGTCGTAGGTGGGACGGACGAACGCGGGATCAAGGGTGAACATGGGAATTGGCTCCGTAGGTTGAAATCAGGCAGAAGTGCGGGACACTGTCACCCTGAACGGGTTGACGATTCAAGTTCTGTGATCTTGGGCCGCCAGTGAAGGGTCTCGTTCCCCGTTACGAGATTCTTCGCTTGGTTGTGTGGGTCACGTTGGACTTGCCGAACGGCCGCTCAGAATGCCATTCACACTTTTTGTAAAGGTCAGAGACATGATGCACGACCTAAATGCTCACGCCAAGACGCAAAGAGCGCCAAGATAGTGATTTTTTGCGTTCTTTGCGCCTCTGCGTGAGATTTTCACACCGCAGCATGTCATTGATCTCCACAGACATTCACACTTTTGTTTTGCACGTGAGCACACGCGCCGGTTGCCACTGCGTCAAAATTCGGTTACACTCGGCGGCGCAGGAGGCGCTCACGATGAAACATTCCGTTCAGGTCATGCTGGTGTTGCTCGTTTTTGTCCTCGCGCTGGCGGGTTGCTCCCGCAACCGCGGTCAGATCACCGGCCGCGACGCCGATCCCGGCGCCGTCCCGAACCTGGCGGGCGAATACGCGGTCAACGGCAAGGACGAATCGGGTCACGAGTATCGGGGGACGGCTTTCGATCCGGCCCGGCGACACGGCTGGCTATTACCAGATGCAGTGGATCCTCAACGAAAGCATCCAGGAGGGCGCCGGCGCGGTGGAAGGCAACAAGCTGACGGCAACGTGGCAGAGTATGCCCGGCCAGTCAGCCCAGGCGTTGCGCGGCGCCGCTGCGTACACCATCACTGACCAGGGTGAGCTCTACGGCACGCGCTCGGTGGATGGCGCTGCGCGAAGCTGGGAAGAGAAGGCCTTCCCGAACAAAAAACGGTAAGCGCAGCCTACAGCGGCAAGCTCAGGACGACCTCGTCGTCCTCCATCTGTCCGTTGCGCCGGAAACCGAGCGCCTGGTAGAAGCCCTCCGGGCTGCCTTCGCCCTCATGGCAGCTCAGCAGCAACTCGGTGGCGCGCGGCCGGGTCCTGACGTACTCGATCAGCCGCGCAATCGCCCGGCGGCCGTAGCCTTTCCCCTGGTGCGGCGCCGCCACCATCAGCCGCCAGAGGAAGTAGGTCGGCTCGTCCGGGTTGTCGTACAACATGATGAAGCCGACCGGCTCGTCATCCGCGTAGATCGCGCGAAACCAGGCGTGCTCCGAGAAATGCGCCTGGGCGATGGAGAGCGCGTTCGGCGCGACCATGTGCTTCTGCGGCTCCACGAGCGTGTCGCTCAGTTTGCAAACGGCCCGCACCGTGTCGGCGGTGATTTCGCGCAGGCTGACCTCGGCGGTGTTGCCCGGGATGGCTGTGTCGGTCATATGTTGCCTCCCTGGCAGCCTATCTCAGTGTCAGCAGGAACGCCACCAAATCCTGGATTTGCGCCTCGGTCAGCCGCTGCGCCGAGTCGCGCACCATTTGTCCCTTGGGAAAACCCTCCACCACATAGGCATCCGGATCCAGGAGGGACTGCAGTCAGATAGTCCTGGGCCGACATGCCCGGGACGCGAGTGGCCGCGCTCGTGCCCACCCCGGCGAGCGAGGGGCCCACGAGCCGCACCCCCGGCTTCAGCGAGTGACAGATGCGGCAGCCGGTGTTGACCCCCGCTGTGTTCCGGGTAAACAGCTTGCGCCCGGCCTCCGGGTCGCCGCCGACGCGCGCGTCGCTGAAGCGCAGCGGCAGGATTTGACCGCCGGCCAGTGCGAGGGCCTGATCGCTTAACACATGCGGTTCCGCCTGCCCCGGCGTGTCGGACAGCAACAGCCGTGCGCGCTGCGCGTCCGGCGGCAACGCGACCTGCTCGAAAACATCAGCCGTCGTCCCTGCGGCGTAGGTTTTCTCCCATACAACCTCGCCGTCCACCTCCAGCGCAAATTGCATCGGCCCCTGACGCGCCGTCGGAAGCCGCGACGACAATCTCGCCCGTCGCCTCCTCCTTGACCGGCTGGCCGGCCACATGGTTCAGCGCGATCTCGATCAAACCCCGGCTGGCCGGATACGCCTGGAACGGCACACGGCTCAGCGCGACCGTGACCGCCAGCAGCGCCACCATGATCCCCGCCGCGGCCGCGAGGTTGCGCAGGTAGGCCCTGCCCGGCTTCAGATCGTAAGCCGTGGCGGCGGTCTGATGCGTCTGGGCGCCCAAGGCGCGCCGAAAGTCGTTCGGCGGCTGCCAGTCGGTGGTGATCGGCGCTGCGGCGTAGGCCCGGCTCAACTTCGGCAGCCGCGCGCGTTCCAGCCGCCGCTGCTGCCACAGGTTGCCCTCGCGGTTGGCGCAGTCCTCCGGCGGGCAGCCGACGAACTGCACCGCGGCCGCGCCGGCCGCCAGGCCGCGCTCCACCAGGTCGGGGGGCGCCATGCCGATACATGTGAGCGGGATGATCGCAACCTCGCTCCCCAACCCAACCGGCCGCTGGGACCAGTGGCGCTCGCAGGTAAAAACCAACTTGACCGGTCGGCCATCTGACCGGCGGCCAGCTCGCGCAACGACTTCATCCCACAGCCACTCGACCGGCCGGTTGTGCAGAGACAAGGCCAGCGGATCACACGCGCCGATGCAGATGCCACAGCCGACGCACAGCTTCGGGTTGATCTCGGCCAGATACTTATGTTTAGCGCCCTCCGCCTGCGGCTTCATCGTGATCGCTTGATAGGGACAATCCGCGGCACACAACGTGCAGCCTGTGCAGCGTTCAGCGTTCACGGCGACGGGCGGCGTCTTCGGTCGCGCCAGCAGCCACGGAAGCGCGGCAGAAAGGGCCAACAGTACGGCTACACCGCCCCACAGAGGCAGCGGCGGCCAGCGCAGCGCCGCGGGCAGGTAGAACAAATAGAAGGCGTCGAGGTTCACCGGCCCCGGCAGGCGCAAGGGATCGAGTGGCGGCAACATGCCGAGCGGCACGGCGATCGCCGCCAGCAGCAGCGGCACGCCGACCAGCGCCAGCCAGAAACGCGGTGGCAGCCACTTGGGCCGGCTCAGCCGCCGGATATGATACCAGTAGACCAGCCCGATAACAGCCGACAGCCCCAGGTGCAGCGCCATCATGATAAAGGTGAGCCGCCAGCCCGCGCCGCGCGTATCGGCGGCCAGAGAGCTGCTGAGAAAATCCGCGGCAGCCTGTGCGCTGCCCAACAGATGGATGAGCGTCTCGTTGAGCAATTGGGCACGCGTATCAGAGATCAGCCAATAGCCGGTGATGCCGATGAGCCAGGTGATCGCGGCGAGGCCGATCCCCGTCACCCAGGCCAGCCAACGCGGCCCACGGAAACGATCCATGAAGAAGGTGCGCCAACCGTGCAGGAGGATCGAGGATGACCGCCAAGTCGGAAGCATAACGATGCAGCGCCCGGATCACCCGTCCGACGAGGCTGGCCTGGATGCTCGCCACCGCGCGGTACGAATCGGTGAACCCGAACTGGTAGAACATCGTCAGGTAAACGCCGGTGACCAGGATGACCAGCAGCAAGAAGACTGTGATGGTACCGGTGTGATACAGGGGGTTGAAGCGGGGGTCGCGCACCAGCCGGGCGATCGGTTTCTCCACCGCCAGACTGAGCCGCTCCAGGGTATGCAGGAAACGCTTCACGGGTGTCTCTGGTCGGCTTCGTCCATCTATGCTCATACGAACGGTCTCAAACGGTCTCATGCAGGGGGGTGGGCAGAAGATGTCGGAAAAGACGAACCACGGAGGCGCGGAGAGCACTGAGCACTTGCAGAAATCTCCGTGTTCTCCGTGGTTCTTCAGAGCGACGATTAGCGGTGCGTGTTGATCACCACACGCGTATCCCCGGCGAAGTGAGCTGCATCCCGCCGATCTGCGCGATCAACTGCGGGCCGTAGGCGATGATGACCAGGACAATCGTGGCCACCAGCCAGGGTCCCCACCGATCCAGCCAGGCGGGCGTCAATTGCGGATCGTGCAGCGCCTCGGCCACCGGGATCGCCACGACCTCGGCCGCGGGCACATGCTTCTTCGCCAACACGGTCTTCAGCACGACGATGAAGTATAGAATGGCCGAGATCCCCAGGATGGTGCCGCCGACCGCGGTCTGAATCTCGCGGGGGATCCACTCCGCCGGGGCATAGGGCGCCTGTGAGAGCGGCGTGCGCCGCGGCGCACCGAGCAAACCCAACACGTGCATCGCGTTGGAGAAGATGATCATGCCGATGAACCATGTCCAGGCCTGCCACAGCGCGACCTTGCGGCCCCACAGCCGCTTGCCGGTGATGTGTGGCAGCAGCCAGTAGGTGATGCCCATAAAGGATAACGTCACGGCTGTGCCGACCGTCAGATGCAAATGGCCGGGAACCCAGGCGGTGTTGTGGATCACCAGGTTGATGTTGTACGAGGCGTTGGTGATCCCACCGATGCCGCCGAACAGAAAGAGGATGCCTGCCAGTAACTGCGCCGCCACCGACGGATCACTCCAGCGCAGCTTGAGAATCCAACCCAGGATGCCCTTGCCGCCGTTCTGCTTCCCGGAATACTCCAGGGACGCGATCACGGTGAACGCGGTGATCAACGAGGGGAAGAAGACCATATAGGTCAGGATGGCATGGATGTACTTCCAGACCGGAGGCACACCGGGATCGACGAACTGATGGTGGAAACCCAGCGGCACCGAAAAGACCAGAAACAGCCACATGGCCAGGCGCGCCAACGAGTCGCTGAACAACTTGCCGCCGGTTTGCTTCGGCAGCATGCCGTACCAGGAGACGTAGGCCGGGAGCAGCCAGAAATAGACCAGCGGATGGCCGGTGAACCAGAAGTAGGTGCGCGCCAACTGCGGATCGGTGCCCGGAAGCAGCCCCAACGCCGCGGGCAGCAGCATCGTCAGGATCTCGACCGCGACGCCCAGCGTCGCAATTTGCCACATCACCATGGTAACCAGGCTGCCGAAGGCGATGAACGGGGTGCGAATGCCCTTGTTCTGCTTCCGCCAGGAGTAATAAGTGAAGTAGAACCCGTAGCCTTCGATCCAACTGCCGACGACCACCAGGGCCAGCCCCAGATAGAAGGCCCAGTTGGCCTGCATCGGCGCGTAGAAGGTGTAGAGCACCGAGGCTTCATTCAGCAGCAAAGGCACGGCGGCCATGATCAGCCCGACGACCATCGTCCCGAACCCGATGTAGTTCACCGTGGGGAAGCGCAGCCGCCGCTCCAGGCCGTAAGTCACCGTCAGGGTGAAGAAGCCGGTGATGAAAAAGGTCGTGAACACCAAAGCGTTCAGCACGCCGTGCAGGGTCAGCCCCTGGTAATACGATTTGAAAAATGGCTGGAGCCACGCGTAATCGAACCACCCGGCGTGCTCCAAAGCTTGCAGCGGGCCGAACAGCGTGCCGATGGCCAACGCAAAGAGGGCAAAAATCATATGCCAGCCGATGAACTTCTTGTCCGAGGCCGGCAGCTCATATTTGACTTCGATGGCTTGCATAGCAGATCCTCGTAATGATGATGCTGAGGTCACGGTGTCACGATGACCTTACCGAACATCGCCGCGTGGGCTGCGCCACAGTATTCGTGACAGACCCAGAGATACTCACCCGGCGTGTTGAACTGGTGGCTCAGCTTGGATACTTGCCCCGGCACGATCTGCATATTGACGTTGGTGCCGTCGATATGGAAACCGTGCTGCACATCCTTGCTGGTGACATAGAAGGTCACGGTTGAGCCGGCCGGGATCGTGATCTCCGCCGGGTCCCAGCGCCAGATCTGCCCCAGGATGTACGCCTCGTACTTGCCCGGCGCCAACTCACGCAGCCCAGGGTTAGCCCACGGCCCTTCCTGCGCGACGGTCTGCGGATTCACCTCGCCCGAAGGACCCGGCACCTGGATGCCCATTGCGAAGCCCGCAATCGTGATTGCAACGGCGAAGAGGACGAGTAAGACGATGCCGGCGATCATCCACCCACGCTCATACGGGTCTATGTGCATGGATGGCTTGCTGTTCGGGGTCATAGGGTTACTCCTCGCGACAGCAGAATGAAATAGACCGACGCCCACAGAGCAATGAGGACGATCATAAAGAGGATCAGCACGACGATCGTCCCTTTGGGGTGAAACTGGCCGTCTTCATTCGATTGCTCAGGCTCTGTCATAAGATACCTCCTCTGCATTGATTTATCGATTTAACGATACGTTCGCTGACACCAAGATCACTAAGAATTCTACCTTTGTGGACTTCGTGTCTTTGAGCCTTTGTGGTGAAGGCTTGGTTCCGGCGCGTCCGGGTTAGGCCGCTTATCAACGTTCCTTCAACAACTGCGCCAGGTCCGCGGCCATGGCGTCCCCATCGGTCCCGAACGGCCACACGAGCTTCACGCGGCCCTCGCGATCCAGCACGCTGGTCGTGGCGGTATGATCGACGAGATAACCTGTGGCCGCCGTGCCCTCGTTCTTCTGGTAATAGATGCCAAAGGGAGTAGCCGCGGCTGCGATCTGTTCCGGGGTACCGCTCAAGCCAACGAAGCCTGGGTTGAAGAAAGCCATGTACTCGGCCAGGCGCTCCGGCGTGTCGCGCTCCGGGTCAACCGTGATCATGATCACCTGCACGTCCTCGGCCTTCTTGCCTAGTTTCTGTACGGCCTTAGTGACCTCAGCCAGCGTGGTCGGGCAGACATCCGGGCAAAAAGTGTAGCCGAAATAGAGCACGACGAGCTTGCCCCGGTAGTCGCTCAGGCTGATCGGCTGGTCGCCCGCAGCCGTCAACGTGAAATCGGCGGCAGGTTTCGGCGATTGCAGCACAAGCCCGTTATACTGATAGGGTCGCAAAAAGGCAAAAGCGGCCGCCACAATCAGTACGACCGCGCCGATGCCCAGTCCAACCAGAAGCCAGGTAGGGAATTTTTTCATCGCTCGCGCCTTTACAAATCAACAAACCATCTCCCTCGTCACGCGCGCCCAAAATGCTCGCGCGGAGGGTCATGGCGCATAACAGGCGAACAGATGCGCCGCCTCGTAGGCCAGCTTCGCGACGCCCTTACTCTTGCCGATCTCTTCCTCAATCACCTGGATCTGGCGCAGGATCTGGTCGGCATCCGGCGTCCGGCCCCGATGTTCGGCGCGGACGATGCCCCAACCATCCACCAGGGTCAAGGCCGGATCGAACTTGAACCCGCCTTGGTCATCGGACTCGTAGTACGCCTCAAACCCGCCGCCGACGATCGCTTTGGTCTGCGACTTGTCAGCGACCGCAAACCGCCACCGGGCTGGATCAGCGCCGACCTGGCGCGCGTGGGCGAGCAAGGCTGCCGGTCCGTCACGCTCCGGGTCGAACGAGATCGTCACCAGGCTGACGGGCGCAACACCCTCCTGCCCAGCCAGCCGATCCTGCACCGCGCGCATCGCCGCGTCCATGTCTGCGCACGCCGCGCCGCATCCCGCATAGCTGAAATTGTAGAGGACGATCTTGCCCCGCAGATCTTCGTTGGTCAACCGCTGCCCGTCCTGATCGGTGAGGATGAAGCCCGGAGCAAGCCGGATGCGCGGCAGGACCTTGATCGGCTGGAATACTGCAAACGCTGCCACGCTAAGAATTGCCAGCAACACCACGCCGGCGGCCAACCATTCCCAACGGATGCTGCGTTTACGAGGCTCGCCTCGCTCAGTCATGGCGCGCGCTCCAGGCCTCGCGCCGGTTGATACCGGCGATAAGCTCGTAATCGGATCTCAAAACTGTGTACGGAAAAGCACATCGGCAATTGTCTCAATCATAACAGAGGGTCTTGGGGTGGTCAAATCAGTTGATGCAGTGGTGCCATTTATTACAAGCTCCCAGCTTTGTGCCGGTGACACGGCCTGCGGTATAATCCGACCACCGCGGAGGTGCGCATGACCTGCGAGCCAGCGAAGGCTTCATTGCAGATATGACCCGTGCCCGGCCGATACGCGGAGACCAGGCTCGGCATCTTAAGCCACTGGGGGTCCCGGTCCCGCAAAATTCGTTTGGCTCTACGCCACGCCCCCGACTCTATGGATCAAAGAAGGAGCATAAACCGTGAAAGCTGTTCGTATGACTGCCATCGGGCAACCGCTGGCGTTGCAGGAGATTCCTGTACCGGCCGTCGGACCCGGGGAAGTGCTGGTGCAGATCAAGGCCGCAGGTATCTGTCATTCAGACGCGCACTACCGCGCAGGAACGTCATCCACCGGTCCGCTGCCCCAAACGCTGGGGCACGAGATCGCCGGCGTAGTTGAGGCCATTGGCCCTCAGGTGACGCGGGTCAAGCCCGGCGACCGCGTCTGCTTGCACTACCTGGTGACCTGCGGCCAGTGCGAGCAGTGCAACCGCGGCCACGAGCAGTTCTGCGTCCAGGCACAGATGCTCGGCAAGCAACGCGACGGCGGCTATGCCGAGTACATCGCCGTACCGGAGCGGGGCGTGGTGCATCTGCCGGCCGAAATCCCGTTCGAACAGGCCGCGATCATGATGTGTTCGTCGTCCACGTCGTTCCACGCGCTGCGCAAAACCCGGCTGCAGCCCGGCGAGACCGTCGCGGTCTTCGGGGCAGGCGGGTTAGGCATGTCGGCCATCCAACTTGCGCGCGGCCTGGGCGCGCTGACAGTCTATGCGGTGGACATCAACCCGGACAAGCTGGCTCTGGCCGCGCAGTTCGGCGCCATCCCGGTGAACGCCAGCCAGGTTGATCCCGTCGCCGAGATCTTCCGCCTGACCGGCGGCCGCGGCGTCGATGTGGCATTGGAGTTGATCGGCCTGCCGCTGACCATGCGCCAGGCGGTGCAGGCGCTCGGCGTCCAGGGCCGCGCCGGGCTGGCCGGCATCACCCGCACACCGTTCGAGGTGGACTCCTACTTCGAGGTCATCGGCAAGGAGGCTGAGATCGTTGGCTGCTCCGATCACCTGCTCCAGGAGTTCCCGCTGCTAATCGAGTTCGCCCGCCGCAAGGTGCTTGATCTGACGCACGTGGTCACGCGCACCGTGCCGCTGGAAGCTGAGCCGATCAATGAGACGCTGGACGCGCTCCAGCGCTTCGGCGGCGAAGTGCGCACGGTGATCGTGCCGTAGATTGCGCTTATCGCCGCGGCACGACAAAGAACCCCAGCTCGATCGAGTTGGGGTTCTTTGTCATGAATGTCTCCGGGTCGCTAGTACTACAACCGCATTTCCCACAAACGAGCCTTGAGTCCGTCGAAAGGCGGTCGCCAGCAAGGTCAGCATTTGCGCTTCGACACGCTCAGCGCCCGTGCAAGTACGAAGTGCGGTTGTAGTACAGGAATCTACTGGGCTGGCTGGTGACACGTCTTACAGCTATCGGCGGCGAAGCTGGCGTGATTCTCCGGGAAGGGCTTAAACCTGCCGATGCCGTGGCAGAAGATGCAGTCCGTGTACGCGTCCCCTTCGATAGGGTGCGGAATCGCCGGGCCTGCGCTGGCGGTGGAACTCGTGCCAGCATCCGCTGCGGCCGGTTGATGACAGGCTGTGCAGCTATCCGTAGCGAAGCTGGTGTGATTCGCCGGGAACGGCTTCATCTTGTCCGCGCCGTGACACACGGTGCAGTCCTTGTACGCGTCGCCGTCGATCGGATGCGGGATCGCCTTCGCGGCGCCAGCCGCCGCGCCCGTGCCACCCTCTGCGGCCGCAGGTTTGTGGCACATCGTGCAGCTATCGATGGTAAAGCTGGCATGGTTCGCCGGGAACGGCTTCATCGCATCCGCGCCGTGGCATGTCGTGCAGTCCTTGTACGCGTCGCCGTCGATCGGATGCGGGATCGCCTTCGCGGCGCCGCCACCGCTTTCGCCTGCAGCACCACCAGAGGTCGATGCTGCGCCGGGCTTATGACAGATTTGACACGATTCTACCGGCCGGCCATCGTGATTGGCAGGGACCGGCTTTATGCCGCCCGCAGCATGACAGGTCAGGCATTGCTCCTGGCCGGCGACCGGGTGCGGGATCGGCACGCCGATGCTGCCACCTTCAGGTGTGGCCGAAGGCGCCGGGCTGGGCGAGGGGGTGATGGGCGCGAAAATTGGCACTTGTTCTGCTGTTGTGGGTGCGTTCGCAACCGCCGTGGTTTCGACCGTCACCGCCCAGAAGACAACGTAAAGCATCACAAGCGTGGCAACTACTGCAAACGGTATGAAGATGCGTTCACGACGACGCATACCCTCCGGGCTGGGAGCGGGCCGCACCTTGCCGGCAGCCAGCCGTTCCAACTCAGCGCCGTGCTCCTCTTCCAACTGGTGGCGAGTCATGCGGCCAGTGAACATGGCCTTGTTGAAGCTTTTGATATGTACGTTATAGAAGTGCCAAACCAGGATTGCAAGCACCGCCAGGACAGCCTCGCCGCCGTGCGCCGCCTTAGCAGCCGGGATGAATTGGCCAGGCAAGATCTTCGCCGCGACGATGGGGTTCCAAAGGATAAAACCGGTGAGCCCCATGACTGCCGTGCCCCAGAGCATCGCCCAATACTCAGCCTTCTCCGCAAAGTTGTAGCGCGGCAACTTGGGATGTTCCTTGGTCAACCCCAGGTTGAAACGTAGCACGTCGAGCGCATCGAGGACATCCTTTGGGCCGGGAAGCATGCCCAACTCAGTACGACGTACATACGTCTTGTGAGCAAGGACGATAATGTGATAGATGGTTTCCAGGGCCAACACGATCGCTGCGACGCGATGGATGATGCGGACATTCTCGATGCCGCCCAACAACTGGATGAAAGCCGCAGCAATCTCGTTGCTGGAGAACTTCTGAGCCAAACCGGTCAGCCCGAGGGTCGTAAACGAGACGATCAGCACGATGTGCTCGATGCGCTGAATCACTGAGAAGCGCTTCGGGATCTGCACGGGCGCCGGCGCGGTGTTGGTTTGATTGGACATGGCGTTCGCTCCTTGGGCCCCGCTCATGATGACCGATCCTTCCGCCCGAACCGGTTGATAATCCGGCGCATCGCGTCGACGGCCACAAACAATGCCATGGCGCCGATCACACCTGGGATGAGTATCTTATAAAACAGGTTGACGTAGTACACCAGCGGGAAGCGGTCACGGCTGGGTTGGAAGTGGCCGGCCCAACTGTCCGGGAAGTTCGCGGTGGCATCGGGATGGCACCGGCGGCAGGTTTCAAGCAGATTCTCCTTCACCACCGTGGCATCCGCCGCCGTAACGTTCATGATGTCATGCACGCCGTGACAATCGGTACAGACCGCCTTATTAGTCTCCTGGTCAGGATGCTGTTTCTCGAACAGAGTAACCGTGGTGCCATGAAAGTCGGCCACGTACGTGTTGAAAACATCGGTGGAAATGCCATACTTCTTCATCAGCGCCGCATCGGCGTGACACTTCCCGCAGACATCGGGCGATTTCAGCCGGAAAGCCGCCGTAGTGGGATCCTCCTGAGTGTGCGAGCCGTGGCAGTCCGTACAGACAGGCACATCCGGGTTGCTGGTATCCAGCAATGCTGAGCCGTGGACGCTCTTCGCGTATTTCTCGTAGATCGCGCTGTGGCACTTCTGGCAAGTATCTGAGATGTTCTGGCGCGGCTCGTCCGGTTTCTTCACATCGTGTGCGCCGTGGCAGTCGGTACAGATGGCGCCGTCCCGATTGCCGGACGCCAACGCACGGGCGTGGTTGCTATCCAGCGAGGCCTTGTACTGATCCGGGTGGCAGGTCTGACACTGTTGATACCGCTCCATCTGGAAGTCGCGACGATCCTTCGCCGTCAGCTTCGGGTGCGGATACCCGTCGATATTGGTGTGACAGGCTGTACATTGCATACCGGTGGCGCCGTGAACCGAGGCATTGTATACGGCGGGGTCCATGGTAAGGGGCAGCGTGTCACCGTTGGGAAGCTGAGTGCTCAGGCCGGGAGTTGTATGGCAGCCCAGGCAGGTGTCGTTATCCCCTTGCGCGGCACTCACGCTGGCGCCCAAAGCCAACAGGATCAAACCTGCAAAGGCCACTGCAAACAGCCATCTTAAACGTTGCCGACGAAGGCGGACAAGCGTCATAGAATCTTCCTCCAAATACGCTCAAATACGCTAAACGGGCAAACCAAATGCCGCTCGGCAAAGAGCGGCGGCACAGGACGAGGCAAGACAGTGGGGAATATTATAGCAGTCGGCACACATCTGCCATATGACCCGTATCATGGTTTGTATTAGCCCTAAATTTGTAATTTTTGTCGCACAGCCAGGGGAACATCAACCACCCACAAAAATCCCTGACGGGCCAGGTCAGCCTTGAGCCGCCCAGCCCCCAGGGATCAAATGAAACAGGACACGTCACCGTGTCCTGTTGTCTGCAAAACGGGCGCATCCGGGCCAGGTAACAAAGAAACTATGATGGGTGATGAAACAACGATGGGGATGCACCCGAACTTCATTCGGAACTGTAGCCTGAGATGCGCGTTTCTTCTATGACATTCGTCATGTTTCCTGACTTCAGATCAAGGCAGGCCGGCTGGCGACAGTCGGCTGCCTTGACCCGTTTGCGCTCAGCCCAGTTCCGCCAACCGCTCGCGCAAACGCGCGGCACGCGTCGCAAGCTCGTCAAGTTTCTCGCGCTCTCGCTGCACCACATTGGCGGGCGCGCGTTGAGCGAATGGGCCGTCGAGCAGCGACCGAGCGCGGTCGATCTGTGCCTCGGCCTCGGCCAACTCCTTATTGAGCTTCGCTCGCTCGGCCGTCAGGTCCACCAGGTCAGCGAGCGGCAGATAGGCCGTCACCGAGCCGACTACCAGGGTCAGCGCTTTGGCGGGCGCATCAAGCTGGGCTGCAATCGTCAGCCGGGCTGGGTCGAGCCGGGCCAGCGCACACAGAATTTCCGCTTGACTGTTCAGCAACGCCTCGCGGCTGCCCGCGGCGATGGAGGCTGCAATCTGCGCGCCCGGTTTCACATCGTATTCGGCCCGGGCGTTGCGGATCGCGCGCACGAGATCCATGATCAGAGCCATCTCGCCTTCTGCCACTTCGTCGCGGCTGCCCGGCTCGGGCCAGGATGCCACGATCAGACCGGCCGGCCAATCGCTCGCGCCGATCGCCTCCTTCAGGTACCCCCAGGTCTCCTCGGTTACGAAGGGGATGAACGGGTGCAGCAGTCGCAGCGATGCATCCAGCACCGTGATAAGCGTGGCGCGCGTCTGGGCCTTCGCTGCCGCGTCGCCCCGGTAAAGCGCGATCTTGCTGATCTCCAAATACCAGTCGCAGAATTCGCTCCAGAAGAAGTCATAGATCTGCCGGCCCGCCTCGCCATACTGGAAGCTCTCCATCAGGCGCGTCGCATCCGCGACGGTGGCGGAGAGACGGCTGAGGACCCAGCGCTCGGTAGATTGGTAGATTGGTAGATCGGTAGATCGGTTCTCAGGTCCTGATTCCTGTCCCCTGACTCCTGATCCCTGAGTTGCGACAGCACAAACCGCACCGCATTCCAGATCTTATTCGTAAAGTTGCGGTTGCCCTCCACGCGTTGCAGGCTCAGGTTCATGTCGCTGCCGGGCGTCGAGCCGGTCAGCAGGGTGAAGCGCAGCGCATCGGCGCCCATCGGCTGGAGGCCGTCAGGATATTGCGTCCTGATGTAGTCGCTCAGTTCCTCCGGCTTGGCCCCATCCAGGAGGGCGATCGGGTCGAGCACATTGCCCGTGGTTTTCGACATCTTGCGGCCCTGGTCGTCCCGGACGAGGCCGTGCAGGTAGATCGTCTCGAACGGGACATCGTTGGTGTAGAGCAGCCCCTGCATGATCATGCGCGCCACCCAGAAGAAGATGATGTCGTAGCCAGTCTCCATCACCGTGGTCGGGTAGTAGCGCCGCAGGTCGGGCGTGTCATCGGGCCACCCCAGCGTCGAGAAGGGCCACAGGCCGGAGCTGAACCAGGTGTCCAGCACATCCGGATCCTGTTCGATGCGCGTAGAGCCGCAGTGCTCACACGCCGTCGGATCGGTCTTCGCCACTGTCATGCCGCCACAGTCGGCGCAATACCACGCGGGGATGCGATGCCCCCACCAAAGCTGCCGGCTGACGCACCAATCGCGGATGTTCTCCAGCCAATTATAGTACACCTTCGTAAAGCGTTCCGGGATGATCGTGATGCGGCCCGAGCGCACCGCTTCGAGACCCATATCGGCCATCGGTTTGATCTTTACGAACCACTGGGTGCTCACCATCGGCTCGACGATCTCGCCGCCGCGCTGCGAGCGCGGCACCTGGGTCACATATGGCTCGGTCTTGATCGTCAGCCCCGCGGCCTCCATGTCGGCCCACAGCTTCTTCCGGCACGCGAAGCGGTCCAGCCCGGCATAGGGTCCGCCCTCGGCGCTCACCTTCGCATCGCGATCCAGCACGCTGATGATCTGCAGGCCGTGGCGCTGCCCGATTTCGAAGTCGTTCGGGTCGTGGCCGGGCGTGATCTTGAGCGCGCCGGTGCCGAACGCCATGTCCACGTAAGTATCATGGATGATCGGGATCGGCCGCTTGAGCATCGGCACCAGACATGTCTTGCCGATAAGATACTTGTAGCGCTCGTCGTCCGGGTGTACGGCCACGGCGGTGTCGCCCAGGATCGTCTCGGGCCGCGTCGTCGCCACCGGGATGTAACCCACTCCGGGGCCATCGTCCAGGTTAGCGCCGGCGATCGGATACTTGAAGTAGTAAAGCGTGGCGTTTTCTTCCCGGTATTCCACCTCCAGATCGCTGACAGCGGTCTGGAGGCCGGGCGACCAGTTGATCAGGTACTCGCCGCGGTACATCAGCCCCATGCGGTAGAGCCGCACGAACGCCTCGCGCACCGCACGGCTGAGCCCCTCGTCCAGGGTGAAGCGCATGCGATCCCAGTCGCACGACCCGCCCAGACGGCGGAGTTGGCGCACGATGTGGCCGCCGTACTTCTCCTTCCAGGCCCAGGTGCGGCGGAGAAACTCCTCGCGGCCGATGTCCTGGCGGCGGATGCCCTCCTTGGCGAGCATCTTCTCCACCTGGAGCTGCGTGGCGATGCCGGCATGATCGTACCCGGGCACCCACAGCGCCGCGTAACCGCGCATGCGCTTGTAGCGGATCATCAGATCTTCCAGCGAGACGAACATGGCGTGGCCCAGGTGCAGCTCGCCCGTGATGTTGGGCGGTGGGATGCTGACCACGAACGGCTTGGCGTCCGGGCCGGCGATCTCCGGCTTGAAGAAGCCGGATTGCTCCCACCACTCATAAATCCGCCGCTCGGACGCGGCCGGATCGTAGGTTTTCGGCATTTCGAAAGTAGGCATGGATGATTCTCTCCTCTATTTCACACGCCGGGAGCGCCAGCGTGCTGCGTGCTGCATGAAACGTCCTGTGTGACACCTGCACCTTGCGCTCCCACTCCGCTTCGCTTCGGGGACAGGTGTGCGCTTCGGATAAGTGCAGATGTGCGTAAAACGATGACCAACAGGCGCATCGACCGATACGTCAACGCCGACTGACACGAGCATACCCCCTTCGTTATGATCAAACTGCGGTTTGCAGTTTCATTCAATCATGATCGTTCGGATTTTCGACCGCCAGCCCTTCAGCGCGCGCGGCGCTCAACAATACAGCATCGGCGCTGACGAAGGTGGGCGCGGGCAGGCGAACAGAAGTCAATTTCATCGCAAGCTCCAGAGCGCCAGATAAGTGCATAGCATCATAGGCTCGCAAAGGATGGTTAAGCGATAATTGAGTAGCCCGATCCAGGATCGGAGAGCGCATACTGATTACTTCCGGTTTGGTTCGAGCATCCGCCCATACCCGAGTGGCCAATTTCTCTCTCAGATTCAGATTAATCCTCTTTTCACGTTGAGCCCTACTCAAGGCGCTCATCACCTCTACCGTGATCAGTTCGATGCTGAAGAAACGGTCAAAAAGGGAGTCATTCAGCAGTCCGTTCATCCACTGGCTGCCAGACTCCTGTAGGTAATATTTCACCAGCGCGCTGGCGTCAAGGTAATACGCAGTCATCAGCGCGGCCCCCGATCTTCGATGATCCAATCTGAAAGCGGGACGCCGCGTAGCCACTCACGAACTTCTTCCAGTGATGGAATCTCAACCCCCTCGATGTATTTATCCATCCAGCTTGTATCTGCAAGCAAACCCGATTCGCGCAGCACCCGGTCGAACTTTTCTTGATCGGTTTCCTCACGGATCTCGGGCTTCAGATCGGCTGTTAAAGTATCTACCATGACTTGATTCAGTGAGACATTGTATTCGAGTGCACGCTCCTTCAAAACACGATGCAGTTGTGCGGGCAATCGCACGGTCAGCTTGACGGTATCCTCGGTCATCTTGCACCTCCCAATGTGCCACTATGGTGGCATGGTGGCACAATCATACACCCGCCCGGCTGGAAACAAAAATCGCCCTTCGCGTCACAAGGACGGAAGGGCGATTCCGCGGTACCACCTTGGTTGCGGACTGGAAACTTGAAGCCAGAAGCTGGAAACAGCCCGCCACTCTGAGCTGTAACGGGCTGACCCGTGATCATCTACCACCAGAAACCGGTTTCCAGTTTCCAGCTTCGAGAACCCGACTCCCCGGCGACCTTCGGCGGCACTTCCATCGGAAGGGGCTTGCACCCGATGACCCCCTCTCTCTGGCGACGATTTGCCGCGTACTCCTCCGGTTCACTGTCTTTATCTATTGAGCCGATTATAACCGGTTTGATGTTCCTGTCAATTGCGGCAGAGGCCCCGAGTATAGCGCAAACCCGTCGATGACCACGGTCGCTGAGCTTGTCGAAGCGCCGCCCTTCGACAAGCTCAGGGTGCGTGGTTCACCGACGGGTTTGCGGTGTACCCAGAGGACACGGCTGTCCTCTGCCTCCCTGCAGATAAATCATCAGCCAGCGGGCACCGACTGGCGCAGATCGACGATGACACCCTGCAAGGCGCCCCGAAGCTGTGATGCCTCGGGCAACTGGGTCAGCAGTTGTTCGCCGTCCGCCAACTGCTTACGGGCGAAGTTGAAATCGACGGCGCCTTGGTTGACCTGCTGGCGTACCGGCAATAATAAATCCAGGGCCTGATCGAAGACTTCGCTGGGGGTAAGCATGACTGCGGCTTCAGCAACTTCACGCTTCGCCTGCATCCCACGCGCTACCGCATCACTGGCCGCCATGTCGGCGGGCGACACCAGCCACTTGGCGATCTCACTCGCCATGGCGCGGAACGCGCTGTCCGGCGAGGCGCCGCTCTTCTCCAGGGTCTTGCTCAGGTCGACCTGGTTGTACGCCAGAACAATGCGCTGCACAGAGAGCTGATACGTGCCCGCTGGCGCTTTGCAGCAGCATCCCGGTCACTCGATAACCGCGCGGTGGCGGCAGAATCCAGGTCCACATGATCTTCAGCCAGCCCATGCCGCCCAGATCCAACGCCGGCGCCGGTTCCACGGGTATTTCCCTGGCCTGCACCAGTTGATTCCACTGCATCAGCTTCTCGACTAACGCCTGGGTGACGATGCTCGGCAAATTGCCCGCGTCAGCGCCCAGCCCGTTGACGAACTCGCCGATCAAAAAGCCCGGCTGGACGGCCGAATAGCGGAACCAGGGACGGGCGCGCGTCAGCCACAGCTCGCGCGCGCCATAGAGCAGCCAGCGGAACGCGTTGGCCAAAAGATAGACCAGCAGCACCACCAGGAGGCCGGCGACCACCGTGCTGCCGTAGTCACGCAGCTTGCTCCACAGTGCCCCCCCAGCCGTTTCCGTGGCGGACGATGGCGCAGCGATCGGTTCGGGCGTCGCGACAGGCGCCTGGGTCGGCGCGGCGGCGATGGCCTGGCCGTCCAGCGCGGCCTTCAGACCGGCCAGCGCCTCGGCGTTACCCCGATCCATCTCGGCCACCGCGGCAAAGAGGGCGGCTGCGCGTGCGAAATCCTTGCCCTCCAGGTAGGTTTGCGCCAGCACCAGTTGATTCTGGAGCGCAGTGAAGGTCGGTGTGGCGGTCGCGGTGGGTGCGGGCGTCTGCGTCGCCGCGGGCGTCCCAGGCGTGACATCCGCAGCAGCCGGCGTCTGTTGGGTGTCCGCGGGCTGCGGGGTTGCGTCTTGGGCGAAAACCGTGGCTGGGATGACCAGAGACGCCAGCATCATCGTTGCGATGAGTGCACGTATTGCAGTAGGTGCGTCCGATGAAGGACTCATGGCGACCTCCGGGGAAGCGGTCGAATGACGAATGACGAATGACCGTTGGGATGATGGTTCTATGCTGGTAAAATTATAGCATTACTTGCCGCGGGTGGCAATTGCCGCGGGCCGGAACGACGTGCTATAATCTGGAAGCTTAATACTGGATACTGAGGGTCAGATGCCTGACACCAGCCTTCAGTTTCCAGCTTCCTGTTTCCGCAAGGAGGATGAATGACGCATCCCTTTCTCGATCGCCTTGCCCGCGGCCCCATCCTGGGCGATGGCGCCATGGGCACGATGCTGCACGCACGCGGCGCGGCGCTGGATCAATGCCTGGAAGAATTGTGCCTGACGCGGCCCGACTGGGTGAGCGATATCCACCTGGGCTACATCAAAGCCGGCGCCGAAGATCATTCAAACCAACACCTTCGGCGGCAGCCGCCTGCGTCTGGTGGAGTACGGGCTGGCCGACAAAGTCAGAGAGATTAACTTTCGCGGCGTGAAGCTGGCGCGCGAGGCGCGGGAAATCAGCGGGCAGGCGGCCTGGATCGCCGGTTCCGTCGGGCCTTTGGGCAAACGGGCGCGGTCGGGCGGCAAACTGCGCCGGGAAGAGTGCCGCGGCGACCTTTGCCGAGCAGATGGGCATTCTGTGGGAAGCTGGCGCTGATTTGCTGATACTTGGAAACCTTCTCCGATCTGGACGAGCTGGCTGTGGCGGTCCAGATGGCACGCCAGACGACCGATCTGCCCATAATCGCCGAAGTCACGCTCGGCAACGATGGCGTCACGACCTCCGACGCGGGGCCGGCCGAGGTAGCGCACATCCTGGCTGCGCTGGGCGTGGATGTGGCGGGCGTCAACTGCTCGCTGGGGCCCGCGCGCATGCTGGAATTCATCACCGAGATGCACAGGGTCGAGCCGGCGCTGCGCCTGGCGGCCATGCCCAACGCCGGCCTCCCCTACCGCGCCGGCGAGCGGATGGTCTACCCGTCGGCGCCGCACTACTTTGCCGAACGCGTGCCGCAATTCCTGGAGGCGGGCACGTTGCTGCTTGGCGGCTGCTGCGGCACCACGCCCGCGCACATCCAGGCGATGCGCGCCGCGCTCGACGCGACGGCACAGCAGACAGCCCCAGGCGCAGCACTGACGTTGCAGCCCATCCCCATGGTGCGGGTCTCATCGCCGGCCTTCCCCGAGACCGAAGAGGCAGCTCCGCCGCCGACCGGCCTCCTGGAGAAGCTCCGCGCGGGCAAGTTCGTCGTCAGCGTCGAGGTGGATCCGCCGCGCGGCTTCAGCGCCGCCAAGATGTTGGAAGGCGCGCGCATCGCCCTGGCGCACGGCGCCGATGCCGTCAACGTGGCCGACAGCCCGATGGCACGCGTGCGCATGGGTGCGCTGGCGTTGTGCGTGTTGATCCAGCAGCAGGTGGGCATCGAGACGATCCTGCACTACACGACGCGCGATCGCTCACTGATGGCCATCCAGGCCGACCTGATCGGCGCTCACGCGCTGGGCGTGCGCAACGTCATCGCGCTCACCGGCGATCCGCCCAGCCTGGGCGACCAGCAGGACAGCACGGCGGTCTACGACGTGGACTCGATCGGCCTGGTCAAGATCATCGACCAGTTCAACGCCGGGCTCGACCGCGCGGGCAAACCGTTCGGAGGGCGCTCGGCGTTCACCGTCGCCGTGGCCAGC
The DNA here is from genome assembly GCA_963841825.1 of uncultured Chloroflexia bacterium. Classification (GTDB taxonomy): domain Bacteria; phylum Chloroflexota; class Anaerolineae; order CG2-30-64-16; family CG2-30-64-16; genus CAWJEL01. The sequence continues at coordinate 130,636 of CAWJEL010000019.1, read as the reverse complement.
GACCCGACCCGCGTCGATCTGGTCCAGGAGGTCGACCGCCTCCAGCGCAAGCTCTCCGGCGGCGCGCATCTGACCATGACGCAGCCGATCTTCGACCCGGCGGTGTGGCAGCGTTTCTATGACCTGTACGAGGAGCGCCACGGCCCGTTCCCGGTCCCCGTGCTGATCGGCATCCTGCCGCTGCAAAGCCATCGTCACGCCAGCTTCCTGCATAACGAGGTCCCCGGCATCACGCTTTCGGAAGACGCGTTGGCCCGCATGGAGCGGGCGGGGGCGGATGGGCGCAAGGAAGGTGTCAAAATGGCGCAGGAACTGCTCTTGGAGCTGATGACCCTCCCCAAAGTGCAGGGGGTCTATCTGATGCCGAGCTTCGGGCGTTACGAGGTAGCGTGCGAGGTGCTTGATGTGGTGGATCGAGCTGCCTGAGACATTTTCGCTCTTCACCAGAAATATGGTATTATTCTGACAGCCAAGAAAGGACGACGATTAGCTTCTCGAAGAGGCCCAGGCAGAGCCGCGAGGCTTGCAGCCCGGCAAGGAGACAGTGCCAGCGATGCCAATGGACGACGCCCCTCAACCTCTTCGGCCGCAGCGCCCACTCATACTGATCGTTGTGCTCGCTGCGATGATGATGGGCGGTGTCCTTGCAGGCTGTCAGCTTCCCGGTGCTCCGCCCCCCACGCCCCAATCCGAGCCCCTGGCAGCTCGAGCATTCACCGCTTCAGTTGGCCCCTTCCCCGGCGTTTTCGTCGCCAACTCCAGTCCTGATAAGGCCGTGCCCCCCACCCGCCCTGCGGGCAATCCCAATTACCCACCCGGCAGCCGTTACCCGGTGGGTCTGAATGCTGAATTCTATCTTTCCTCCAACGACGGCGGCGGCTACGGCGTGTGGGACACCGCACCCCAAGGTTGTACAGAGACCTGGTGCGCCAAATCCAACATCAACTGGGCGCCCATCGACAGAGCCATCAGGCTGACTGCGGCAAACACCGTCACGCTACAGAGCGGGAGTGTGATCTCGGCGCCCGTCACTTTGAACCTGCCCCCCCTGATGATGGATCGTGAGAGCGACGGATCCTGCGGCTCAGCCAGCGATCCATGTGTCAGGCTCTTCCTGCCCACCTGGATGCAGGAGCACCAAAAGATTTTCCAGAACACGGAGGGTTACGGCATCGACGCGCAGGGCGTCAAGCAAGCCAGCAACTGGTGGTACAACACGGTGGACTATAGCTCTCCGGTTTTTCGCGCGCGTATCAAGCAGTTCCTGACCGAAGCTGCCGCGCGTTACCGCGACGATCCGAGAGTCGTGGGCATTCGAGTGGTGACCGGCTTTCAAGGGGAAACGCAACCGATCAAGAAGGACAAAAATGACATCGGCTCGGAGCAAGCACTTATCGCGTCCCATGAAAACCTCATCTCGTGCGATCAGTATAAAAGTTATGTGCGGGAGATTACGGAGCACGCATACAGCGTTTTCACCAAGAAGCCCGTCTATTTGATGGCGGGGCCTGCGCCATGCGCCGCCTATTCCGGGCAGAAATGGCGCCATGAGTTGCTGTACGACCCGGTTGCAGGATGGGAGGTTGTCAGCCCCAAGAAGCTGATCGGCTTCAGCATGAACCGGGATGACGCGGATTCGGCCGATGCCGACGAGCACGCCGGGAACATCTATGCCGACTACCGCTGGTGGTCGATCGGCCCCACGATGTTCAACCTCGGCCGGCCGATGGTGTGGGAATCCGGCAGCCTACCGAGCAATAGTAATACACACGGCGACCCGTGGGCCTACCAGGTCTGGCGCTTCTACGGCGTGGCTGGCGCAAAGGGTGATTCTGTCTTCAACGCCAGCAGTTGGCAGGCGTACATGTCGGAACTGGCGTGGGATGTGCTGGACAACTGGATGGGACGTCAGCCGCAGCGGCTTTGGATCGTCTTCCGGAACGCCGAATGGCCCACCTACAATTACACGGCTGATCGCGGCGCCAGCGGCTATCTGGGTGTCTGGGGGAATTGGCTGGATCTACGCGACACGGACGCCTATGAGCAGGCTTGTAACTTTGAACTCTACACCACCGCTCGCACCACAACTGCGGCTTTGAAAGCAACGCGCTCCAACACTATCTTCCGGGCGCCCTGCGACTCGCTGCTACCCGTACCAGCCGTGACGCCGAGACCCACAGCCCAAGATGGCGCGGACATGCTCAACCGGACCTTCAACCGCCAGTCTCTGGTGCTCAGCACTACGGGACCTGAAAGCGAGATGGACATCGCCCTGGTCGACGGGCATCCAGCGACCAGGCAGGTGAAGGATCTGGCCGTCACAGTAAGCTATCTGGATCGTGGTACCGACCAGTTCTTCCTGACATTCCCGCTCGCAGCCGGCGCCACCCAGCAATACGCAGTTACCAAGACCGGCACGAACCTCTGGCAACGCGCCGCTTTCGTCGTGCCGAACGTAAGGTTGGAAAACCGACTTGCTGGCCTCCACGGCGCAGCATTTATCGTGATCCGCAACGATGATGATCCCCAGAAGGAGTTCATCCACGAGGTGTATGCTGACATCTCAGAGCCGGCAGCTACCCCGACGCCGGCCAAGACAGCCACACCAGCGCCCACTACCACGAAGCCCTTCTCGGCCACACCGACTGCCTCCCGAACGGAAACAGCAACGCCTTCCCGCACGCCTACGCTGACGCTAACCGCACGGCCGAGCCCGACGCCGACCATGACAGCCACACCGCTGCCCGCCACGCCAACACCCCGCCCGGCCACGCCGACTGCCTCCCGAACGGAAACAGCAACGCCTTCCCGTACGCCAGCGCTGACGCTAACCACGGGGCCGAGCCCGACGCCGACCATGACAGCCACACCGCTGCCCGCCACGCCAACACCCCGCCCGGCCACGCCGACTGCCTCCCGAACGGAAACAGCAACGCCTTCCCGCACGCCTGCGCTGACGCTAACCACGCGGCCGAGCCCGACGCCGACCATGACAGCCACACCGCTGCCCGCCACGCCAACACCCCGCCCGGCCACACCGACTGCCTCCCGAACGGAAACAGCAACACCTTCCCGCACGCCTGCGCTGACGCTAACCACGCGGCCGAGCCCGACGCCGACCATCGCGGCAACCCACACGCCTGCCAGGACGCCTACGGCCACATCCCCCGTCCTGGGCGTCATCTGTCCTCCGCGCGTCGAGACCACCCTGCCCATTGGGGGCCGGCCCAAGGGTGTAGCCGGCAATGAGAACGGCTTTTACGTTGGGCTGTACACGAGCAATCAACTCGTGCGCACCGCGCCTGGTGAGACAACAATCGCATGGGTGACGCCCACTGGAGCAGGAGGCGCCAACGGCGTCGCCGTGTGGGACAATGTCGCACTCACCACGAATCGTGATCGCGGCGCCATCACCTTGCATGATGCCACCAGCGGAGCGCAGCTTGCAGATCTGGCTGTAGGTGGCCTGCCTTGGGGTGTGACCGCCGCGCACGGTCGCGCCTACGTCGCCAACTTCGGCGATGGTACCGTGTCGGTCATCGACCTGCCGGGCCGAAAAGTGTTGAAGACCGTGCCGGTAGGCTCATATCCTGTGAGTGCAGTAGCCGACAACCGACGGTGCGTACGTGGTACACCTGAACGGCAACATCACCCACCTCAACAGTCAAGGCCAGATTCTCGCTCAGGCCAGGGTCGACGCGCCCGACGCACGCGGCATCGCTTGGGACAGCCTCCGGGAGCGCGTATACGTCGGTAGCCGCGAAGGCCGCATCATCGTCGCGGACGCTCGCACCTTACAGTCGGTCGGACGCATCGATCTGCCAGGCCCGGTGTACGGCCTGGTCATCAACCCGGCAACCGGCCGTCTGTACGCCGTGGACGCGCTGAATGATCGGCTGTACGTGCTCGACCCGGACGGTTCGGGCATCGCCCAGATCGCCTTGCCGGCGCAGAACGCCTCTGACGGCGGTATGGGCATCGCTGTGTGGGATAATCGCGTCGCCATCGCCAACTACGACGCCGGCAGCATCACCTTTGTCGCGGACACCACCTGCGCCGAGCGCCTCACACCAACCCCGACGCCAGCGGCCCCGACGCCTACCGTGGCGCTCACGCCCACGGTGACGATCACGCGCACGCCCACGCGCACACCAACCGCAACAGCCACCGCCCGTCCCACTCCGGCTGTCATTCAGACCAAGATCGAGATCGTCTGGCCCCACGGTGGCGCCTCGGTGCGCGCTGCCGATCTGGCCAACATCACCGTCTATCTGATAGCGGCGCCAAACGGCACGAACGCTAGTTTGTTGGAGCCGCCACCCTGCGCCTGGGAGCCGACAGTCCGGCTTTGGGCAGCTCTGAACGCACAACCGGCCAGACCCATAGCCGTGGGACAAAAGCGTATGGCCGTCGTTAACGGCCGCACGTTCCCGGTGTGGGACTTCAATGACGTGAACGTGAGCGCGGCGCGCGATCCGGCTAACCGGCTGACTTTCTTCGCCACCGTCGATGACGTGCGCACGCTGCATAACGTCTGGACGCACGCCACCGATGCACGCACCGTGTTCCCGCAGGCAGATGTGCCGACCGGCGCCATCAGCCGCCTGCCTGCCGCGCTGGATGCCCGGATCGAGATTGTGTGGCCGCACGACGGCCTGCCGGCAGATCAGGCGACGCTGGCCAACGTCACCGCTTATCTATTTGCTCCGGGCACACTGCAGGCCATCCCGCCAGATGTGAGTTGGGCCCCCACAGCCAGGCTGCACTGGTCGCTCAATGTCGATGCGGAAAAGAACCCCGGCACGGGTATCGTCGGCACACCGCGCGCGATCACTGCGAGCAATGGCGTTAAATTCCTGGCGTGGGACTTCAATGATGTGGACATCAGCGCGGCGCGCGAGTCGTTGAACAAGCTCTACTTCTGGGTGAGCGTGGATGACGTGACTACGTTCCCCAATATCTGGGCGCACGGAGCCGATGCGCGGACGGTCTTCCCGCAGCCGGATGTGCTGAACACCTGTCGGTGACGCGTTTTCGCGTTCGCGCTCAACGGATCAACGGCAGCGTGGGGTCACCGAGGAGATTGAAGGTTAGAAGCACTTCCCGGACACCGCCGGAGGTGTTCGTGACGCCCTGTTGCGCGGCGAGCAGTGCGTCGCCGAGCCTCTTGGGGCCATCCGCCACCGCCGAAGCGCCCAGCGCGTCGGCCATGCCCCGCGCCAACACGCTCTGATCGGTGAGCACCGCCGCGCTGGAAGGGACCAACGCCGCAACCGCGCCACCGTTCTTGGCACGGACCAGCGTCTCGCCCAGAGATGGCTTGACCGGATGCTGAAAAAGTCCACTGAGGCAGGTCACGTTGAAGACAATCGGCTGCCTCTCCTGATTGGCTAGATTTGCCACATCCGCCACGGAGAATATCTTCTCTTGCGCCCACAGCTCTATGCTGCCGTGCCCGAAGTAGCCCAGCAACCCCACCCCCTGGTCAAACGCTTGGGATAGCTCTGCGCGCGCAGCCGAACCATCGTCAGCAACCGTGGAAACCCGCGCGCGATAGCCCGTCAAGTTATCGGCGAACGCCTGCGCTGTCTGGGCGAAGCCAGGTTCATCATTATCGGCCACCACGAAAGCGTCCTGCTGCCAGGTTGCGGCCTGATCGCTGCGCTCGTGCTTCAGCGTCTTCGCCACCATCGTCGCCAGTTGCTCGGCTGTCTGGGCAGGAAAGCGGCCAACCGCCAGCGTGGGCAGCGCGTTCGCGCTATCGTCGGGCAGCGCATACCAAACATCGGACGCCGTCCAGCCGGAGAAGGTGGTGTACACCAACTGCGTGGGCACAATGTCGATCTCAGCGCCCTCCAGATAGCCGCGCGGGTCGTAGCTCGCATCGCCGGCCAGCAGTAGATAGCGCGGCGCGGGTGACGCCCAGTGTGAGCCTGCGTGGCGCACAAAGGCCCGGATCGCTTCCGGGGACGGCTCGCCAGCGCCGAACGCGTCGTACACCTGATTGACATCAACGACCGCCACGCGGAGCCCCTGCTTCTGCCGTGCGGCCACCAGCGGCTGGAGCGCCTCACGAAACTGCGGCACAGTCACGATGATCACGTCCGCCCCGCCGGGCCAATCCTTGAGATCCCCGCCCGCCGCCGGTGTGATAGCAGCCGGCTTGCGCAGCCCCGCGGCAGTAACCGCGCTGAAACGCCGCGGCGTGCCATCAGATGCGAAGCGCACCTGGTCACCCTGACGGGTGTAAGCGTTCAGCGCCACCGGCGCAGTCGGATCGGTGACGTCCCACAGCGCGGCCAGCTCACCGGAGGTGGTCAAGGTGTACGTCTCAGCCTGACCATCGAACGCCAGCGCGTCCTGATCCAGGACCAGTTCGCGCGGATAGGCCAGCTCAACCCAATCCAGCACCACCGAATCGGCCGGTGCGCCGGTATCGCCGGGCGCCTTGATCGCCAACAGGTTCTCGCCGGGGCGCACTACGCCGCTCGGCACAGTGGTGGTGATGATGTGCGAACCCGGGCCATCCCATTTCGCGTCTGCCACCTGAACGCCGTTCAGAGCAAGGATCACGTGGTGATCGGGATCAACCGGCGCAGAAGAGTTGGCAACCAGGCGCACCCGGAGCACAGCCTCACCCTCGGCCGCATGCGGCGCCTGGATGGGCGTCTGGATTGCGGTGGGCGCAAAGATGGTTTGCCACAACCAACGATCCTCACCGGCCGCCGCCATGCTATCATACTGTTGCTGCTCTTCAGCGCGCACGGTGGCCGTGACGACCGTTGCCGCCGTCACACCAGTCGGCGCGGCCGCGCCGCGCGCCGATGCCCCCCGACTCATGCGCGGCGGAACTGGTCGAAGTGAGCCAGTAGACCGTCTGCCCGACGTAGGCGTCCAGGGTCGGCGCCTCGCCGTAGAACCGCACCGCCTGGTTCTTCCCCTGGCCAACGACTTGCAAAGCCACCGGCCGGCCGGCGTGGGTCAATGACAGCGTACCGGGCTGGAGCGCGGTCAGATCGAAGCCGGCCTGCTGCAACGCGGTGGCGGGGACTGCGTAAATCCCATCGTGCGCCACCAACAACTTGACTGCGGCGGCCGACGCCGGCGGGTTTGCCTGGCGCGGCGCATCGGAGCGACAGGCGCCCAGCAACACCGCCAGCGCGAGCACGACAAACAGGCGCTCGGCGCGCCGACCAGCCTCTCGTCCGAATCGATCCTTGAGCAGGCATTTGATCATGATCAGCTACTGCCGCCTTGAGCGCATCACCAGCAGAACGCCGCCCGCCAGCGCAGCCGCCAGGACGATCGCCCCACCGCCCAGCAAGAGGATCGAGTTGGTGTTGCGCGTCGCCTTATCGACGGGTGCAGGCGTGGGCCGGGCTGGTGTGCCCGGCCGCGCCTGGCTGGTTGCCGCAGCAAAGACCTGCGGCGGCCGCGTGGCTGTGGGCGTAAGGTCAAGCACCGGCTGGACCGCGCTCGTCGCGAAGATCTCCGGTGAGGGAGACGCCAAGCTTTCCAAGGAGGCCGTCGGTTCTGTAGGCGGGAACGGCGTGGCCACAGCCGTGCTTTCAGCGGCACTGACCGGCACGTCTGGCGGCCGCGGTCCGGCCGTCGGGGTGCTCACAACGCCGGAGCCGATCGGGACTGGTGTCGCGGATACAAAAGGAACCGGTGTAGGCGTTGCCTCCGGCGCGGCGGTGGCGGGCGCCGGCGTGTTGGTGAACTGCCGCGTGGCAGTCGGCTGGTCGCTGGATGTGTTCCCCGACACAGCGGTAGCCGTAGGCGTGCGGGTCGCCGCGCCTCCAGACTGAACTGTCGTCGCAGTAGCAGTCGCGGTGGCGGGGAGAACGGTCGCCGTGGCGGTGGGCGTCAACGTTGCCACGCCGATGCCGGCTACGGCTGTGGCAAGCTTGACTTGATCACCCGTATCAGTTATCTCGTCTAGCGTATAGTAATAACGCACGCCCGGTGTAACTTGGGTGTCATCGAAGTGGTATTCTGCGCCGGCAACGGGATCGCCCTGCTGAATAAAAGTATCACCGATTTGCTCGCCCTTGATCCCTGGATCCGCCGCGCGGTAGAGATTGAACGCAACAGTCCCTTCCTCTGATCCCGTCTCCCATGCCAGCCTGATCGCGCTTTCACCCTGCTGTGTCGCCGTGAAGTAAAGAAGGTGGACTGCCGCCGCTACGCCAGACGCGAAGAAGTAGAGCATTCCATAGATCAACAGCAGCGTTAATGCGCATGCAAATGCATTGACGCGCAGCGGTTGGAATGGCGTATGTCTTTTCATGATCTTGATCCTACAAACCGCGCCTCCGTCGGCTCTTGGTTCATCGCAACACCACAGGCAGATAAACCCGCCGCACGGCGCCAACCTGCGTCGGGGTCGGGGTCGTAGTGGGAGTCGGCGTTGCGGTCAAAGTCGGAACCGACGTCGGCGCATGTGTTGGCGTAAGCATCGGTTCCCCGACGGCGCCCGGTAAACGCATCGCAGGATCACCGAACAACGTCAAAGTATCAATCAGATAGCGTCCGCCGCTACCCGCGCTAAAAGCGCGCTTCGCCAGATCCAGCGCCAACCCAATCTCGCGCACATTATCCCGGAACATAACTGTCATCAGAATCTCACGGAACCTTTGTTGATCGGACGAGAGACCATCTCCAGTGGGCGAAATGACAGCCACGGCGCCGCCGCCCTTCTGACGTTGCATCAACTCGGCGATGCTCTGCCATGCGCCAAACGGATGAATGTAGAACCCATCCAGACAGTTGAAAGACATCACGACTGGTAACCGATCACCGTTTTGCAACCCGTAGACATCGGTGTGTCGAAAAAGCCGTTCCGACGCCCAATAATTTGGCGTGCCATGACCAGTGTACTGAATCAGCCACACGCCAGATTGCAAAGTGTCTGAAATGATCTGCTTCGTCGCGACAATTTCAGCGGCCGTGGCCGGAGAATCCGGGATCTTGCCGGGCAAATAGGCTCGCGTCACGGTCAAATCACTTGGCAGATAGTTGGCGATAACTCTATCAGACAGAGCCGGAAAATCGCCCGTGGAATCAGGGTTATCGGCAATGAAGAAAGCTTTCTGCTGCCAAGCTGCGGCGCGCTGACTCTCATCATAACTAACAATCTTATTAACCACCGTGTTCGCTTCAGCCAAGGTGTTTCCGGTCACCCGACCTACCGCAACATCAGGCAGCAGGTCGCCGTCGATGTCGCCGTAACGCATATCCGAGGCTGCTTCCCCGATCCATGGATCGACAAAAACCATGTAGGGAGGTATCCAGGAAGGGACTGTCCCATAGAGCCCTGGATTAAGACCTTTGATGTTGTAGTGACCGTCACCTATCAGAGTCAGAAATGCAGGCGCTGGGGCCAGCCACTGTTTTGAAGCCCATCTCAACAGGTTCGGTATAGCCTCAGGCGCAATAGCAATTCCAGCATTGAACTCGTCATATACATCTTTTAGATCAGCGACGACTGCCCGTCGGCCATGGGCTTCATGCCACGCGGCCAGCCGTTCGGCAGCCGGACGGAATTCGGCCGGGGTGATGATAACGGCGTCGGCCCCGCGCGCTGGATTGCGCAGCCCCGTATCCGACTGGATGCGTAGCGTCAACGGGTGGGAGAGCGCGGACTCTTCCTGTAACCAGTATCGAGATCCCTCGCGATTGTCGGTGCGGAAGCGTAACTGGATCGTTGATCCAACAAGTGCGGGAACCGCACCGACCAATCGCCGTGGCTGAAGAGCATCAGTGATGTCCCAGAGTGCGACGTACTTAGATGTCCAATTACTCACGCTGTATTCCTGCGGCCCGGTTCCTTCAGCATGGAAGTCAAATTGACCTTCCCAAGCCCGAAAAAGCCGGCGGTAAGCCACCTCCCAATAGTTCACCAAAACATCGTCCGTGTAGTTACCCGGCATGACCCTCGCACTAACCTCGACACTGTTGAGGCCGCTTACAAAGCGGTCGGCAGACACGGTATTCGTCAGTTCGCGCACCCACCGACCTGACCAGGTCTGGTCCAGAATCGTCGCGCCATTGAGAGTTGCTACGGTACGGTGTTCAGGCTGCGCTCTGCTGTTGGAATACTTGGCAAACTCCATCAGCCGGAATGTCGCCGTGGAACCAGGCGCCGGGTCAGGCACGGTGTAGGCTAAGGCCGCTGTGGCTGGCTTGAGCGCGGTAGGTTGAAGCTCGTTCCAGAACCAGGTGTCCTGGGTTACATCAACCAGCAGCATTGTTTCCAGCGGAAACCAGAAAGTATCGACCTCAGCGCGTACCACGGCTGCAACGTCCTGCGGCGGTGTAAGGTTTCCTTGGGGCGTGGCATCCAGGTCTGCGATGCGCGGACCGGCGGTCCCACCCATGGCAAGCCAGTAGACTTGTTCGTCGGTGTACTTCCCTTCAAACTGCGTACCGCGGAACTTCTGGCCAAAGAAGAGCATACTGTCACCCGGATCGAACCGGCCATCCGCCTCCCCCGTGATCTGAAGCGCTACAGGTTGCCCCATGCTGCTCATGGCGAACGTGCGCGGATCCACTTTCGTCGGATCAACCCCGGCTGCCGCCAAGTCAGACGGGGTCAACTGCACGATCCCATCATCGCTAACCCCAATTCGCACACGCACAGGAGAAGTCTGGACTACCTGAACCGCCTGTGCAGCAGGCATCGTGCCCCCTGTCAGCACAAAAACTGAAAGCAATACCCCACTCATCAATAACCGTCTAACTCGGCACATTTTCAAATTAGCCTCGCCTCAGCCCTTCAACGGAAGTCCCCAACCGACTTTCTCTCCGGCAGCTCCTGACACTTTTCAAGTTTACTGCCCCGAGCCTAACAACAAGAGCAATCCACATTCCATTCTTTAACACACCTGTCAGAAGTCACTAGATCCGACACGCTGACTCAGGCCAAAAGGTGAGCAAAGACCTTGCAGCCCCATTGCCGCAGTTATCACCCTTTTCACCACTGCTATCGAACTACTACGAGATCGTCAGCCCTGCGGGTTTACTGTTCAAATACTCGACAAAGTCGTCGGAATCCCAAATCGAGCAGGTTAGCTTGAGTGACCTGACTGCATGCGCCACGCATCAACCGGCTCTGTGCAGGTGAATCGGCGCGCACAAATACTGCCAGATTCCCCATAAGCGACATCCAGCCGGCATACTGTGTGGAAAAGACATCATTAACATAGATAGCGTACCTCCAGCCATGCCAGTCGTCCTGGGCCTTGCGCTCGATCTCGGCACGGTCGGAAGCCCTGTTCGGGTAGGCTACCGGCATGACCAGGTCCGGCTGCAGTTGGCCCAGCGAGTAGTCGAAATCGAACTTGTTGTGGCCTGACTTTATCCGGTGTGCCTGGATCGGCGCATGCGCGATGACGGGGTCACTCTTACCCAATAGGTCCACCGCATGCAACTCGGAAAAGTAAGGGACGATGCCCGCCGCGAAGACCGCGATCGTGTCTTCCGGCGCAGCGATCGCGCGCAAGAACAGGCCGCTCCGGACCAAATTTGTAGTGAAAGGATCAGGCGTCCAAAACCGGAACGGCGCCAACACGATCACCGAGATGATCAAGACTGCCAGGCTGAGCAGGTAGCGCCGCGCTGGCATCCGCCAGCCGGTCCAGTACGGCGCCAGGAATGCGAGCGTGAACATGATCGGCAGCCACGGGAGAAAGTACCGCAAGCCACCAAAGGCATCGCCGCCCGCATAGAGCGTATACAGTAAGCACGGCACCCCCAAGAGCCAGAGGGCACGGGCTGCACGATCCCGGCTGATCCAGGCCCCCCATGTAGCGGCAAGCAAAATGGGACCGTAGGATCGCAAGAAATGATAAAATGCAACCAGCGCCGGGTAGACCCGATCCACCAGGCTCCACCCGGTCAGCTTCAGATAATATGTGTTGGGCAAAGGAAGACCGTAGTACTGAAGCCGAAACAGCACCTGCGCCACCGGAAGGAGGAAGGCCAAAGCACTCCAAAGCAGCACCTTACGGCGTTCGCGATTCAGAATCAGCGCCAGGCCCACCACCGACATGCTCCACAGCATGCCATCCACGCGTATGATGCCTAACACGCCGGCGAGCAGAAACGTCAGCGGACTGGGTTGGTTGATCCTGGCCTCATTCAGCACACGGAGCACCAACCAAAGGAACAACGCCGTTTGAAGCGTAAATTCCCACCCGTTCACCACCCACAATCCCAGATCAGTGCTGACCACAAGAGCTAGAAGCGTCGCCGGAACCGCAAAGGTCGCATCAGGGGCCAGCACACGGCTCAGACGCGCCGCCAGCGCCAAAACGACCACCCCAAGAACGATGTTAAGCACCATCATCGGCAAGCTGGTCAGAGTGGAAGGCAGTGGCAGTAAGTGGACTGCCGCCATCACCAAGGTCCATCCCAGATTGCTGTATCCCTCAACGCGTGGCGTGCCAGAATACCAAATCAGCCCGTTGCCCTGGGCGAGGCTTCGGGCATAGCTCATCGAGATCATCATATCATCGCCGAGCCACCAGACGCGACGCCCATCTACGATCACAGACTGGCTGCGGAGAATGGCAATCGCACATATTGTGATGAACAACAGGCTTGCCCACAGCAACCAGGTCAGCGTTCGCACCCGCGCGAGCCGGGATAACATGGCTTGCCCACGTGGCCTTACCCTATCGCGAGCCTGTCTGAGCAAGGTCATGAACACATTACCTCTCAACACTCGCTTCACGCATAAGCAAACACGACCTTCCCGAACCTGTTCCGGTCAGTGAATGAGCGCTGCAAAAACTCGAGCGGGTGTTTGCCGTAATGCACAGAGTCGACCACCACGCTGAAGTCACCGGCCTTGTAGGCAGCGATCGCGTGTTGCAAGTCATCAGTCGTCCCAAGGCAGTTGCCCACAATCTGGATATTTTTCAACACGGCGTCCCCCATCCCTTGCCGCAAATCCGGGGCTTCAGGGGAGAATTGCCGGCCAGGTGTCGGATACTGCCCTGCCAGGCCACATGTTACGTAACGTTTGCCAGCCGCCAGTAAGCTTATGAACGAGCCGAGATGCAAATCGTAGAACGGATCGATGATGCCATCGAAACCGCCGACCTCACACGCGACATCTTTAATCGGCCCTGCTTTGTCAGGCCTTGCGCGGTGTCGACGACAAAGAGTTCTTTCACTCCTAACCCGCGGAGCTGTTCTTCAAAACGATTAGACGTGCTGGTCGCATAAACGTTCGCACCGCGCGCCCTCAAGGCGTTGATCGCGAACAGTGATGTGTTCGATTTCGCGGCGGTCACGAGGATGTTCTTTCCTGCCACAGGGTCTAATTTCCGCACCATGCTATAGACCGTCTGCGCACCAAGGCTGAACGCCGCAGCCACCTCATAGGGCATCTCGGGCGGAATCCGAATCAATTTTGCCTGGTGGAAGACTTCGAATTCGGATGACGCTGTGTTCGTCGGCACCCCTTCTCGGGCTCCGGCGGCCGTTTGGTAGCCGCCAATGTAGTGATTATCGCCCATCACCCGATCACCGGGGCTAAATTCCGTGACGTCCGCTCCTACCGCAACGACCTCACCCGAAAACTCCGACCCAATCGTCAAGTAGGCATACTTGGTGTACCCGCGTCCGCCTTTGAGAGCTGCGAAGATGATTCCCTTGTCTCTGTAGTTGCAGGAGAAGGCGTGTTTGCGGACCAGCAACCGGTCTCGATTCTCCTGCACAGTGCCATCAAACTCTGGAGCGGGTGTCTGCAGCAGCGCACACGCCAAGGGTACACCCTCAAGCTCGAATTGCTCCACTGACTCGTGAGGCAACATCCGCAGCAGGAAATCGTTATTGGCAATCGCGAGGCTTCGCATTGAAGTGCCCTATTATGCTCTTGACATGAATCTCTTGGCAGGAAATATCTGGAAAGCGGGCGCCATGAGACCGCACGGCCCCCCGCTTCAATCCTGGCTGAATCCATCGGGCGGCATCGGCAGAACCAGGTGGACCTCGGTCGGCGTTTGTTCGTGGATGTGAATCACCAACGCTTGCGGCAGAGCGACACCGAGGACAGCCTCAAGGGTGGCGCGTGGCTCGGTTAACAAGCGCTGCTTGAATTCCGCGTCGCGCCAGGCACGGCGGATGATGTCGCTCAATTCCATCTCAATCCCTCCATCCTGTGGAAGTCAACCCGCTGCCACCGACCACTGCTGGCTGAGAGCGCTGCGCATCAGCTCAACCTGGAACGCCAGATCAGCTTCGCTCAACTGGCGCAGCTTCTTCAATACAGCTTCATAGCTGGGTTCAGCGAAATATCCCGCGATGCGTGTGCCATCTTCGAGCAACAGCGCGGTATCGTCGGTGCGGCCACCAAAGTACGGCACATCCCCCTGGAGTAAAGCACGACGCTCGGAAGCCAAAAGCGCCCAACTTGCGGGCCGCTTTTGGCCGGTGCATAAAAAAGCCTGAGCCAACTGTTCGATCGTCAAGCTCTGGTAGAGTCCGTCACGCAACACAGCCACCGCTGTTGCATCTTGAGAGAGTCTGGTGTAGATCCTGGTGGCACGGAACATAAAACGCACGAACATGCCCCGAAAGACGGTCAGGGGACCGGCAGCGCTCACCAGGATCGGTTGCTGGGCCATCAGGAAACGATACATCGCTTGAAACCCGGCGATCAACGGCTCCAGATATGTGTCCACATAGACTCGAGAGCCACTTACATGAGGGATGTTGCACCAGGGTGCCGCCTGCTCCGACCGGGAAACAATCGTCATCCGATCGGAGTTGATATTTACCCACTGCTGTCTGGGCACGGCCGCGGTTGAATCACCACGGCCCAACCCCCAGATGTCGCCCAAGCCTTCGCTGGCAACACTGTCGGTCGGATTGGGCAAGAGGCCGCCCATCAGCACCGAATCGCGCATCAAACGACTCACCATTACCTGCCTGCGATCGCGATCTATGCCGACATCGAGCGCGCGTGGCCAGGGCTCAATCAGTGTCTCACAATCCACAAGGGTGGGATACTCACCGGCCGCGACGATGTTCTCCATGTGGCAATCGCTGCCGCGAAGACAATACACCAGGCAAGCCAGCGCGCCGGTTCGTTGATAGTAGCGTGCCACGGCAGGCAGATCGGCGCACGCGTCATAGGGAGCGAATTCCACCCAACCATGTGTTTTGCGATCCAACACGCGCAACGGGTGCATGGTCACAGGCGAGCCGTGATCGTTCAACCAGGCCAGCAATTCGTTGTACGCCGCCTCCAGCCCCATATCCCGCGGTTTGTAAACCAGGTGAAGACCGCAGGCGAAAGTCAGATCTATCGCCTGTCTCCCCCCGCGGTGCGGATCGGAGATTTTGTCGCGCAAGCTAACCACTTGACCTGGCTGCTCAACACCCCAAAGGTGGTTGATCTGGGGAAGGTCAGCATCGAGGCGGTGCAAGAACTCGATCGTCGCGTCAGTGCCCAAATCAGTCAATACGGCAAGGAAACGCGCCAATGCAGGATACTTCTCGTAAAAGGTGCGCAAACCACCGGTCTGCATGTATGCGATGAATCGCCCGAAGAGAGCATCCGCCTCCGAAAAAATGTGCGGCGCCAGAGGGTTGAAATCGTGCGAGCGGTAGCACAAAAACTCCAAATAAAGCGCGTCTTTGGCCGCGAGCACGAGAGTCTCGAGGAGTCCGCGCACCAGGGTTGCCTGTGCGCCGAAGGTAAGCCTGGCATAGGGTATTGCGGCCGCCGCTTGAATGCGAAGTTGACTGAGATGGACAAAGGGCAAGAGTAGGGTTTCAAAAGGCAACGGACGATCTGGATCACAAACGCCATCCAGGGTAGCAAACGATCCGCCGAAAACCGCCGCGCCCAGCGTCTTGCACCAGGCCGGCAACGGGACATCTTTGCAGAAGCGGGAGTGCGCCAGGGCATGACGAACAGCACCCAGTTCCAGCCCGCTCCAATGCAGATATTTTTCAAAATCGTCCGCCGAACCACCGGGCGCAATGCTACTCGCCCATACTCGGAGACATTCCTGGACAAAGACCGCGTCCGTCTCGCTTTCTTTCACTCCACAAGAGGTACTGAGCCGATCATATAGTGGACTGGCCTGGGCTGCGATGAATTGCAACCAGACATCAGCAGCGCCAATTCTGTCGGGGATCTCGCGAGGCTGACTGAACAGCGCGGCACAGGCCAGCACGTGGGTTTTTGGCCGCCCGGGCATCTGCCGCCGCGCGTCGGCCACCCATGTGTAGGTCTCTGCGGTATCGAGCAGTGCCCCTGCTTGCGGCCCTGACAGCGATACGCCGGCCAATGCAATGGCCTGTTGCCAATGCCTCGACATAGCTCGGGCAACATCGCTGATCGCCCCCACGAAAGCATGCCTCATGCCATTTCCCAAACCTGGTAAGTCTTACATGCGCCGATAGGTCCGAAACGCAAAACGAGCCGCGTATCATCACACGGCCCGTTCGCCATCACGGGTGCAATAAACGCTGGGCGTGGCCCTCAGCGGGTCATAGAACGACGAAGGGCCGCCAAGGACACACCTGGAACCACACTAGCGGCACGGCTACAGGCATGCACAAGTAATGCCCACAGTCACGACCTCGTCACACCCAGGGGTCTTCTACTTATCGAGGTCGAGTGGTTCAAAAATCCCCTTTGTACCACCTGTACCGGTGCTTGTCGAACTACTGGCATGCACCTCCAGTTCCGTCTCATACACTACCGCCGGCGGAACATACGACTTGCGCTCCTGTAGATCCTGATTTACATGCTCCATGATGATCTCCTTGCGTTGGTAAACGCTGACACCCCCCAAAACGCCCCAAACTCAGCGCAACAGATGTCAGCCTTGAATCGAAAAAAAACGGAATAGTCTTTAGTCCGGAAATCACAACGGCTCGGATATCAAGACTCCCGCTTGGGTCAAACCGATACAAAAGGCCAGCACATCCGCTTCAGCATGAGCCAGATCTACCGCATATTCTGCTGTAATCGTCTGCGCTATCTCCGCTATGGACTGCTGCCCATCTGCCAATTCCCACACGTGCGCGCACCTACGGCATTGAGCACTCGAACCTTGCCTTGCCCCGGATGCACTAACACAGCCTCTTCTTCTATCTGCCGGCTGACCACATTAGGAGCCTGTCGGGGGATACTAGTCAGCGTGATCAAATCGTATTCCATCCCTACAACAAAGCCCAGAATCCAGGGTCCTTACGAAAGTGCAATCGCTGCACGGACACAATTCCGGCAAGGCTGCGACAACGATCAATCAATGCGGGCAACTCGAGCACATCGGTGTTCACGATCGGACAATTCGCGACCAATTCGCTCGTGGCAACCACCGCAGGTAAGGATTCAAGGTACACCCCACGATCTTGTACCAAAGAATAAATCCCCGCTACTGGCCCAGAAGCAACCTGCCCGTCGCGTCGTATGGTTTCTGCATTCCAAAATGGCGTGCCGAATGCCCACCAAACCCCGGCCGCTGGCCTGAGCACGACCATGTCGTCATTTAGTGCCAACGCGCGCGACAACAGTGAAATCACTGTGGACTTGCCGCTCCCGCCACGCCCGGCAAAGAGATGCGCTTGGCCATTCTTCAGTAACCCGGCGCAATGAAAAAGCAGCCCACCACGATGTACGGCCAGGTATGCGCAAAGAGTTTCGAGCAGATGCTCAAACGCCCCTAGCGAACCTCCATCCTTCAAAACAAAGGAGGCTTGCCACCTCTTGAGATCAATTCTACCATAAGCGTCCGGCACGTCAAATAGGCAAACTTCCCCTTGCCGAACTACTGGTTTCGCCGGCCACGCGCTGGTTGGAATATCCGCAGCGACCGACACTGTCACCCAGACATCATCTATTGCGTTATCGGATACTACAAAGGCTCTGTAGCATGTCGCGATAGCCTCACTGATTGCCGTGTTGTCACACTCTAGTCGAATACGCCACCCGGCAATACCGAGTACGGTCAAAGCAAGGATCTCCACGTACGCTCAAATGCCAGACTCACCACAGAACAATCATTAATATAGCACAAGAATCAACTCACTGCAATATAGTCTCTGACACAGGTCGCTCACCAGCGACACAGCCTGTGAATGCCAGGTATCATCGGGGACGAATAGCGCGACCAGGACGGAGGTCTCAACGGCGACACGCATGGCCATTACACCTGGTCGTAGAGCGCTTCGGTGTCGGCCAATGCGTCGCCGCCGATGGGTGACAGCAAGCCCATCAGGCCCAGCAGGCTTTCGGCGGGCATCTCCACCGTCAGATGCGTAAGTCATCTCTGCTTTGTTGCCGATCGCCGGGATGGTATAATCGCGCCATGCAAATCCACGAATATCAACAATGGCTCGAAGCCTGGGACAAAGCTCGCGGCTGGGATCGCGTGGCGGTGTCGCACACGCTCGTACACGCGCTGGAGGAGATGGGCGAGGTGGCCCGGCTGGTGTTGCAATGGGAAGGCTACAAGCAGGCCGAAAACGCGGAGCAGCTTCACGCGGAGCTGGAGGAGGAGCTCTCGGACGTTTTCGTCTTCCTCTTCAAGCTGGCGTATCAGACGGGCGTGGATGTAGCGGCCGCGTTGGCGCGGGGTCAGGCGAAGGCTGAGGGTCGTTATGATGACGTGGTGCAGGCCAGCGAAATGCTGGCCCGCTACCACGCCCGCCAGACCGAAGCATTGGCTCAGATGATAGGGGCTCAGGAGCCGCACCGCGGGCTGACCGTCAGGTCATAGAGCACCGGCGTGGCGCCTTGGTCAGTCCCCACGAACGTGACCTCCACCTGTAGGTAACGGCCGGCCGGGACGGCGGTGAACTCCTGACCGTTGGCGACCTCGACCCACGGCTGGCTGCCCAGCCCGGCGGGTGTCTCGGCGCTGCGCACGCGTACTCGGAGGCTGGTACCCGCCGGCTCGCTGCTGTGCCACGAGACCCTGCCCCAGCGTGTGCTTGTTTGTCCGCTGTCGTGAACTACGATCCACTTGCCCTGCGGCGGCGAGCCCAAGACCACCGCGCCGGTCATGTCGCTGTAGTTGTAGGGCTGCGCGCCCGCGCCCAGGTAGACGGTGAGATCAACCTGGTTGGTCGCCGGGTTGATGCGCATCGCGTTGTCGGAGCTGTAGTTGGTGACCCATACTTTGCCGGTTGCATCGACTGCCACACCTGTTGGGTATGCTCCTACCGGGATGGTCGCCAGCAGCGGGCCATCATTCGCCAGACGCGTAACTGTGTTGGAGGCTGAGTTGGCAATCCACACGTGATTGTCGGCAGTCACTGCAACCCCTCTGGACTGCTGACCCCCAGTGGAAACAGTGCTCAGGATTGTGCCATCCGGCGCCACGCACGCGACGCTGCCATCGGTGAAGCGGCTGTTCCAGATCACGCCATTGTTGTCCACGGCCAGGCCATAGGAATTCGGGATGCTCAGGCATTGCGCCGTGTTACCAACCGGGTCGTAGCGCAGAAGTTGTCCACGCTCGATGTTGGCCGACCACAGCGTGCCGAAGCTGTCCAAGAGACCGCCGTAACCACCGCATGACGGCGAGATCGTCCGCAACGTCGCCTTGGTATCCCCATCAATCAGATCGTGCATCCGGTTGGTGTAGCCGCCCACCCACACGTTGTTGCTCGCATCCACAGCCACGGTGCGCACGTTCGTCCCGTTGACCCGCAGGTAATCGATGATGCACTCGTCTTGGGCCGTCGAGACACCGCCATTGGTGTCCGCACCACCGGTGTTGGGCCGAGACTTGAACGTCGCCCAGCCCGGTCGAGGTGTCAATCACCCCGTTCCCGTTGCGGTCAACGCACTGGGAGTTCTCTTTCAGGCCGACATGGACGACTGAGCCCTTGCCGCCGGTCGCCTCATCACGATTGCCCACCCACACGTTGCCGTTCAGATCCACGGTGGTGCGGGAGGGATTACGGCCTCGTCCGTCCGGAGCAGAACGATACTCGCCCAGGATGGCGCCGGTCTCCGTGTTGACCTTAGCGATCGTGCCGCGGCCCGACAGTGCGATCCAGATGAAGGGCAGCGGCGTCACTTTGTAGTTGAGCTGGAGCTGATCGTTGTTCGGCGTGTTATGGTTGACGTTGATCAGTAGGCCCAGGTCGAAGTCGGCGTCTACAGTATAGATGTGTTCCGCCGGGCAAGGCCCCTCTGGCCGGATGATGATCGGTAAGCGGACGGGACACGGCGGCAGCCAACGCTGGTAGGCGTTACCACCGACCACGTTGCCGCGCACTAATTCGGTCAGGCCGACGGTGAAGCGGCTGTTGCCGGGCACCTTCACTTCCAGGTAGACGGTGCGCCGCTCGCTGGGGTTGAGCTGCACGCCGTAGATCATGGCCGGGAAGCGCGTCACGTGCAGCCGGCCGTCCGGCTCGGCGACCAACCCGTCCAGGCTGGCCCAGCGGCCGCTCAACGCGCCCGGTTCAAAGCGCACCTCAGCCCCGGCGCCCAGGTTGTTGACGTTGATGCGCAGGTCCACCAGGCTGGCGGTCGCCAGCACGTTCATCACCTCAAAGGCGATGCGATCGGTCTGCAGGCCGTTGTCGTCCAACTGGCAGGCGCCGGGCTGGGGCTGCGGATACTCGATGAGGTGCAGATTGCGCTGGGCGATGTTGTTTTCCCATGGCACGCGATCATCGCGGATCGGATCCTGAGCGCCGCGTTGATGCGCACGAACAGACACCAATGGCCGGCCAACGCCGGCACGTCCCAAGGGAGCGAGACCACCGCGGACTGGCCCGGCGCCAGCGACGCGATCCGCCGCGTAGGCGTCAAGCCGTGCCAGTCGGCCGGCCAGGTTAGCCCCAACCCCGGGTTGGCGTAGTAGAAGTTGACGTCGATATCGGTGACGGTGGTCGTGCCGCGGTTCCAGATGCGGGCGTAGATGTAGTTGCGCTGGCCGGCCTGAGGGTTCTGGTGTGCGCTCCCACCGTCGTCGGCGTGACGGATCCAGATGTCGGGGCTGACCCAGAAGGGTACGCTGGAGGGGATCTGGCCGTAGTCGCTGGCATTGTCGCGGATGTGGATGTCGGTCAGGTCGCCGCCGCAACCGGTCACCGTGACGGTGGGCACAGGGAAGGCCAGGCTGCGTCGCGTGCCCCGGTTATCCTCGTAGTCTGCGGCCGCCGCACGGTTGACGGCGAACGTGCCGCACTGTTTGGGCCGCACGCTGAAGCTGACCTCGGTGACGCCCTGTGGCAGCCGCGCCAGGTACCAGCGCAGCGTATCGCCGCTGATCTGGGGCTGCGCCGCGCCGGTGAAGGATTCCGGCACGATCTCGAACTCGGGCGCGACGACGTCGGTGAGGAGCAGGTTGGCGGCCGGCACGTTGCGCAGGTCGCCGGCCAGCCGCGCGTGTAGATCTGGGCCAGGTCAGCCGGGGTGGGGGACTGGAAGTAGTAGTCGGGCTGGGTGGCGATCTCGCGCAGCAGCGTCGCATTGACATCCACGCCCAGGCCGACGGTGTAGAGCAGGATGCCGGCGTCGCGCACGCGTTGGGCTGCAGCGCGCACATCCGCCGGCGTACGCGCCTTCCGGGTTGCCGTCAGTGAGCAGGATGAGGGCGGGGGTGTGGCCGGCGACGCGGCGGGAGCCGGTCAGCTCGTCGTAAGCCTTGTTCAGGCCGGCGTCGATGCGCGAAAGGCCGCTGCAGGCGATGCCGTTGAGCGCGTTGCTGGCCTTGGTGCGGTTGCCCGTCAGTCCGGTGTTGAGTTGGGCCGTGGAGGCGAAGGAGATGACGCTGGCCTGGTCGGGCGGGAAGGCCATCGAGTCGAGAAACGCCTGGCCGGCGGCCTGGGCCTGGTTCAGCTTATCGCCGCACATCGAGGCGGAGCGATCCACGACCAGTGCAGCGTCCACGGCGGAGCCGACCTCGGAGGTGCAGTTGCCGGTCAGACGCAGGGTGACGCCGATCTGGCCGTCGCGCCGCGCGGTGGCGGGGTAGGCCAGTTTTTCCACCGAGACCGAGCAGGTGGGGAAGTCGGGCGTTGCGGTGGGGGTGGCGAAGTCACGCGTCGGCAGCGCTGATGGGGGTGACGGTCGGCGTCGGCGTGGGCGTGGGCGTGGAGGTAGCGGTGGGTGTCGGCGTGCGTGTCGGGGTCGCAGTCAATGTCCGTGTGGCTGTAGGCGTGGCCGAGAACTCTGAGCCAAACTTCAATGCGAAGCCATCGAAGTCACCGTTGAAGCTGGAATCGAACGCTCCCAGCGTTGTTGGGAAAGAATTGGAGGCCGTGCTCCCCACCATGTACGCGGCGCCACCAGCATCCACAGCAACATCGAAGCCGAACTCAGTATTGCTCCCCCCGAAAAATGTAGAGTATAGTAATGTGCCTCCGGCTGTGTCCAGTTTGGCGAGGAAAGAATCTGAACCACCGTTATGGGTCTTATCAAATGCTCCCGCTACAATCGGAAAGTCCCATGATATGGTCTCGCCAATTACATATACTGCCCCCACTCGGTCCACAGCAATACCGCGGCCATAGTCGTAGTGAGTAGCTCCAAGAAAAGTGGAATACTCCAGTCGATCTCCAAGAGCGTTAAGCTTCGTCACGTAGGCGTCGAGGTTACCGTTAAAGCTTCACGTCAAAGGCTCCGACGGTAGTTGGGAAGTCAGAGGAATTCGTACTTCCTACGACATAAGCTGCTCCGCCAGCGTCCACTACTATAGAGCATTCCTTTTCGTCCCCACTTATCTCGCATTCCTGACCCCCACCACCGAGGAAGGTGGAATAAATCAAGGCACTGCCTGAAGGGCTCAATTTAGTCACAAAGGCGTCCTCGCTGGGACCGTTGAATGTGGGATCGAATGCTCCAGCGGTGGTTGGAAAGTCAGATGACCAGGCCTGACCGGCAACATAGGCAGCTCCACTGGTGTCAAGTGCGATATCGTGTCCTTGAGCCGTGTCGAGGAGTGTTGAATAGACCAACGTGCTTCCCAACGCGTTCAGTTTCACTACGAAGGCATCCGTGTTTCTTAGCGTCCTGTCGAACGCGCCCGGTGTTGTTGGAAAATCTGGGGACCATGTGGCACCAGTGACATACGAGTTACCTGACCCATCAACAGCGATGCCGTATCCATAGTCACTTAGACTGCCACCCAGGTAAGTGCTGTACACCAAAGTATTTCCCGCTGCGCTAAGTTTTGATACAAAGACATCCGCGCCGCCGTTTTGACTGGTATCAAAAGCAGCGGATGTCGCGGGGAAGTTCCGCGACAGGGTCCGACCCATTACATAGATCGTGCCATCCTGGCCTAGCGCAATATCGTAGCCCGTGTCATCCGAATTGCCACCAAGGAAGGTTGCATATTCAAGACTTGTCCCGGTCGGGTTCACTTTACTCACGAAGACGTCTTTGTAACCGTTCAAGCTAGTATCAAGGGCGCCAGGCGTGGTGGGGAAATAGGAAGACGTCGTGGTGCCTGCAACATACGCTGCACCGCGGTCATCGATCGCTATTGCCCGTGCGGAATCAAGGCCACTGCCGCCCAGGAACGTGCTGTAGAGCGGGCCACCAGGCTGCACTCCTTCGACGGCCGGCTGCCGGTTTGGATGGGCATGGGTGAAGGGTGTGCTCACATCGAATACCGGGGCAACGCCCGGATGCAGTGATGGCTTATCGCTCGCCTCCTCAGTCAGCAGCAGCGGCAAAACGGCTTCCCTTCCGGATATGTTCAGATACAGGTTGTTGGCGTCCACCGCTACTGCGTCCGCGCCTTCCACCCGCAAGCGCACCGCGCTCAGGTCGGCTCCCTCCCGCGTCTCCACACGCCATGCTAGGGGTGACGTTCTGCCCCACGTCTCGCTGGGAGGTTGCGCTTGCCGACCATCCAAGGGAGGGACAAGGTCTGCTCCTAAGACAAAATTGACTCCTGGATAGATATCCACATACCGTACACCACCCCAGACCGGCACCTCGCCCCGCCACTGCTCAGGATCGTTCCCGATGAAATACGAAACCTGTGCATCAAGCCGGTCGAACGGCTCGATGCGCGGGTGGGGGTTGGCGCCGACGAAAGAGAGCCGGATGTCGGCGCCTTGACCTAACCCCCCATCTCCCTTCGATGCCAGGGAAGGGGGAGTCGCAGGCACACTCTCCTCCCCTTGCAAGGGAGGAGTTTGGGTAGATGTCGATTCCACCACCGTAACCCAAATCGCGTCCTCCGCCAGCCACACGGTCTCGGTCAAACCTCCCCACACCTGGAAGAGCGCTCCTTCGGGCCACTGGCCGGCGTTCTCAATGAACATGACCGGGCTGGAACGGAAGGCTGGTTCGGCGGTGGCTAGGCCAGCAGGAATCGCAGGAGTGGCAGTCGGCGCCTGTTGCGCCGCGCTGGGCAGGCTGGCTGCGTGCAGGAGGGCGGTCAGCAGGGCGATGACGAGGAAGGTGGCAAGCAGGACGGTGCGTTGTCGTTGCATGGCGACGCTCCTTGGCGGGGAAAAGCATTAGTTGGGAAGTATGTATGCATAAAATCAATACTTGTAGGATATACCGTTATCTTCCCGGAAAAGTCCCAAACTGGTGGGCTAAAGTCCCCGATCTCGCTGCACAAATCGTTCCATCACTGCCTGTTGCGCGACCGCCTGGCGGCCCACGTCTCGCCCGCCCGCGCTCTCGATGCCAAACGCTGACCGGATGGCCGCGATGTGCTTTTTGATCGCGCCTTCGCTCAACGCCAGGCGCTCGGCGATGGCGTCGCGGCCGAAATCGCTGGCGGTGTAGAAGCCAAAGACTGCCAGGCGCTGCCAGGTGGCGCCCGCTGAGCCGGCTTCGAGGCGTTGGCGGAGCTGGCCGAGGCGGCTCAATACCAATCGGCCGTGCGCTAGATGCGTCAGTATGACTGCGCTTACGCCCGGTTCAGCTTCTTCAGCGAGGGCGGCCAGCGAGTTTTCCGGGTCTAATGCCATCAAGACCGAACGCGCCCGCTGCCGCACATCCAGCTCGGACGCATCCACCAACGCCAACAGGCCGGGAACCGCCACATCGCCCAGCCGGCGCACAATCATCACCTCGGCCTGGCGCGGGTGGATGCCGGTGCGCAACGCCTCAACACATACACGCGCGA
This sequence comes from uncultured Chloroflexia bacterium, assembly GCA_963841825.1. GTDB lineage: Bacteria > Chloroflexota > Anaerolineae > CG2-30-64-16 > CG2-30-64-16 > CAWJEL01. The sequence continues at coordinate 105,545 of CAWJEL010000019.1, read as the reverse complement.
TCATGGGCGGGTGCCACCAGAGCGCAAAACCATCTACGGCTGCCTCTTCAGCCCACGCCAACCCACGCGTCAACGCCTGACGACACTCTGCTCCTTGCCCTTTTAGCAGGTGGATGTAGGCAAGGTAGAGATTTACCGCAAACACGTACAGGCGTTCGCCGCCGGCCACGAATTGCTGCCGTAACGTTTTCAGGCGGGCGTGCGCGTCGTCCAGCCGGCCATCCAGCACATCCAGCAAGGCGATATAAAGGTTCAGGTAGCGGCGCGTGTTGCTGTCCTGCAGGTCGCCGACCTTCAACAGATCACGGCGCACGCTGGCCGAAGTTTCACCGGAGAGGACGCGCGTCCAGCCGCGGTCCATCTCCAGCCAGGGACGATACCCTTCGTCGCCACTGGCGATCAGGATCGCTTCGACGCGGCCGTGGGCAGCCAGCGCGGCCTGCAAATCGCCCGCTGACGCAACAGATCCGCTTCGGTATCCGCCAGGTAGAGGGCGGGTTTGGTGTTCGGATGCTGGACTGCGAGCAATTCGGCATCCCGGATGGTCTTCAGCCCGGCCTCGGTGTCTCCCCGGTAGAGGGCCAGGCAGGCGATAAGATTCAGGAGATAGAGGCGGCGGAGCGGGTCCAGGCCCGCGACCTGATGGAGGTGTAGGGCGCGCTGGGCCTGGCTGCTGGCTTCGAGGAGCCGGCCTGTGTAGGTGTTGCTGGCGGCCAGGTTCCACAGCGCGTCCACCTGACCTGCACTGTCACCCAACATCTCGTACAGCGCCAGGGCACGGGCGCACCACTTGGCGCCTACTTCAGCCTGCTCCAGATCAGGAGCGAGCCGACCGATGGCCAGGGCCAGCTTGGCCTGCACGGTCTGATCGGCATCACCGCCAGCCTCGGCATAGCGTTGGGCGCGTTCGAGATACGAACGCGCCGCTACGATGTCTTCTTGGGATTGGCGCCAGCGTGCCAGATCGAGCGCGCAATCAACAGCCAACGGCCATGCCTGCTGCTGCACGGCGAGCTGACACGCCCGCTCTAACGTTGTAAACGCGTCTGGCGAATGATGCTGGCGCCACAACAGGTGGGATCGTAGCCGAAGCAGCGCCGGTTGGCTTTCCGCTTTGGCGGCTGGCTGGTCGGCCAGGTACGTTGCGATCAGATCCCAGTTCCCCTGCTGGAGCCAATGGTCTGCCTGCGAGGTGATAGTATCAGTGGACACTGGTTTCCCTCCGGCTTGCTTCCCGGATAGCTGGATTATAGCTTAGCGGCGCACACTGGGCAAACGCTTCGGGCGTCAAATCCGATCAAAAGTGACAGCATAAGGGCGCTTTCGCACGCGCCGGGCGCGTGAAATGATCTGCTGAAAATCCGAAGGATCGGACTTGGGTAACAGTTCAGCTCGGATGCCAGATTTATCACGCCAGATAGAGATTCTTCCTTCTTGTCACCCACGGGAATTTGATATAGAATCTGCTGTGAAAGAGCAAGCCTGCTCTGGATGATTTGAGAGGATTGGACAATGACTGGCGCGATTTTGTCTGATGTGTTGACCAGTGTGCAGTTTGTCGAAGCGCCGTCTGGTCGTCGTCTGGCTGTGATCGACGCGGACGATTGGGGCGGGCTGATTGAATGGCTCGAAGACCTCGAAGATCGCCAAATTATCCGCGCGAACCTGACGCGCCTACGAGCTGGGCCTGAGGCGTCGGGCGCAGTGCCGCTGGAGTCAGTCTTCGATGAACTATAGCGTCTGGATCGACCCTCTGGCCGTGACTGAGACGAAGGCAACTCGTAAACGTCCACCTTACGACTACGGTGATCTGGGTGAATTGTTGGAACGGCTTGGTTAGTGAGGCAGGATCGGGACGTTTGACGAAACCCGGTCGGACGGGGTATCATGTGGTTGAGGTCTTTGGAGAATGTTTCAGCAAGCCGTTTTCTTCTCAGCATCAGGCTGGCCTGGCTCGGGTAGCCGGCCGCAGACGTCTTCGGTGACGTCCTGCGGCCCCAACCCGCTATCATCCTGCCAAGGCCGCGGCGCAGGCATGTGCACCCGCGAGTGCCGTGTCTGACGCTGATCTGTCCACGATGCCAACATCCGGCCGGCCTGGAATCTGAGGGCCGGCTTTCTTTTTCGAGAGGTTTATCATGCCTGTCAAACAATGTACTGTCATTCCAAGACGTTATCATGCGGCTTCAGCAATACTGGGCTGCGCAGGGCTGCCTGATCTGGCAGCCGTACAGCGAGAAGGTGGGCGCGGGGACGGCAAACCCCGCGACCGTGTTGCGCGTGCTGGGGCCGGAGCCGTGGAACGTGGCCTACGCCGAGCCAAGCTATCGCCCGGACGATGGTCGCTACGCCGAAAATCCCAACCGCATGCAGATGCACACCCAGTTCCAGGTCATCCTGAAGCCGGCGCCGGCCGACTCGCAGGAGCTTTACCTGCGCAGCCTGGAGGCGATCGGCATCGACCGGGACCGGCACGACATCCGGTTTGTCGAGGATAACTGGGAGTCCCCCGCGCTGGGCGCCTGGGGCCTCGGCTGGGAGGTCTGGCTCGACGGGCTGGAGATCACCCAGTACACCTACTTCCAGCAGGCCGGCGGCTACCCGCTGGATCCCGTGCCGATCGAGTACACCTACGGCCTCGAACGCATCGTGATGTACCTGCAAGGGGTCAAAGAGGTCTGGCAGATCGACTGGGACGGCCGGCGCACCTACGGCGATGTGCTCAAGCTGCCGGAGATCGAGCACTGCAAATACGACTTCGAGATCGCGGACGTGGCGCGCCTGAAGGCAATGTACGACCTGTTCGAGGCCGAGGCCAAAAACTGCCTGGCGCATCGGCTGGTCATCCCAGCGCACGATTACGTCCTGCGCTGCTCGCACACCTTCAACTTGCTCGATGCGCGCGGCGCCATCGGCGTCACCGAGCGTGCGCATTTCTTCGCCCGGATGCGCGATCTGGCGCGGCAGGTGTCGGTCGCGTACGTGGAACAGCGGGAGCGGGAGGAGTATCCGTGGCTTGATGACAAGGTGATAGGGGGACAAGGTGACAAGGTGATCGTGAGTAGTCACCCCCTCACCGTGTCACCCCGTCACCCTGTCACATATTTGCTGGAGATCGGCACCGAAGAGTTGCCCGGCCACGACCTGGTGGACGCCATCAATCAACTGAAGGTGGCTCTGCCCAAGCTGCTGGGCGATCTGCGGCTGGCGTACGATGATGTATATGTGTCGGGGACGCCGCGGCGGCTGGCCGTGCTGGTCAAGGGGCTGGCGCCGATGCAGGCCGACGAGGAGACCGTGGTCAAGGGCCCGCCGGCCGAGCGGGCGTTCGATGCCAGCGGCGCGGCGACACCGGCGGCCGCCGGCTTTGCGCGGAAGTACGGGCTGTCCGTAGAAGCGCTGGAGGTGCGGCAGGAAGGCGCGGCGCGGCTACGTCTATGCGGTCGTGCGCCGCGAGGGCTGTCCCACACCCGAGGTGCTGGCCGAGGCGCTGGCCGGGCTGGTAGCCGGGATCAAGATCGGGAAGACGATGCGCTGGAACGCTGTCCGGTGTGGCGTTCTCGCGGCCGATCCGCTGGTTCGTCTCGTTGCTGGGCGACGCGGTCATCCCGTTCGAGTACGCGGGCCTGACCGCGGGCGCACGACCCGTGGCCCGCGCGCCGAGGGCTCGCCCGAGCTCGAGGTGACGAACGCCGATGCCTACCAGGCATTGATGGCCTCTCACCGCATCATCGTGGACCGGGACGCGCGGCAAACCGCGATCAAAGCACAGGTGGCCGCGCTGGCGGCTGAGGTCGGCGGGGTCATCCCGGACGATCCCGGCCTGCTGGACGAGGTCACCGACCTCGTGGAGCAACCGACCGCCATCCGCGGGAACTTCGCCGAGGCCTATCTGCGCCTGCCCAAAGACGTGCTGATCACGGTGATGAAGAAGCATCAGCGGTATTTCCCCGTAGTTGGTAAATTGGTAGATTGGGGAATTGGTGACACCGAACCTGACCAATCTACTAAGTTACCAGTTTACCAACCTACCAGTCTACTCCCCCACTTCATCACCGTTCGCAACGGCGGCGCCGAACACGCGGAGGTCGTGCAGGCCGGCAACGAGGGGGTGATCCGGGCGCGCTACGCCGACGCCGAATACTTCTTCAAGGCAGACACGGCCCACAAGCTCGACTACTTCACGCCCCGGCTGGCGACGCTGACCTTCCAGGATAAGCTCGGCTCGATGCTGGACAAGGTACACCGGCTGGAAAAGCTCACCCTGACGGTGGGCGAGATGCTGGGCCTGAGCGCTGCTGACCTGGCGACTGCCGCCCGCACCGCCAGCCTGTGCAAGAGCGACCTGGCGACGCAGATGGTCGTCGAGATGACTTCGCTGCAGGGGATCATGGGGCGTGAGTACGCCCGCCTTTCGGGCGAGAGCGACGCGGTGGCGACGGCGATCTTCGACGTGTACCTGCCGCGCTCGCAGGGCGACAGCCTGCCCGCGTCCCAGCCCGGCCTCGCGTTGGGGCTGGCGAACCGGCTGGACTCGCTGGCCGGCCTCTTCACGGTCGGCCTGGCCCCCACCGCAACGGCGGACCCGTTTGGGCTGCGCCGTGACGCGCTCGGCCTGGTGCAGGCGTTGGTGGGGCTGGCGCGACCCTTTGACCTGCGGCCCGCCATCCGTGCCGCGGCCGAGCTGTTGCCGGTACAAGCCGGCGAAACGGTTCTGGCTGATGTGTTGAGCTTCATCCGCGACCGGCTGTACGCCTGGCTGCGCGATCAGGGGTTGCCCCACGACGCGGTGAACGCGGCCCTGGCCGAGCAGGCGCACGATCCATATCGTGCGGCTGCGGCCGCACGCGAGCTGGCCGAGCTGACCCAAGCGGCCAATTGGGCCGATGTCTTCACCGCTTACGCGCGCTGCAAGCGCATCGTCCGCAACCTGCCGGAGATCTACGCGGTCGCACCGGAGCACTACACTGAGCCCGCGACACGCGACTTGTACGAGGCGAGCGGAGCGGCGCATCAGCGCATCAGCGCATCAGCGAATGTCGCTGCGCTGGGCGCTGTGTTGCGCGATCTGCAGGGGCCGATCAACCGCTTCTTCACCGATGTGCTGGTGATGGCCGAGGACCCGGCGGTGCGACAGGCGCGGCTGGCGCTGGTGCAGCGGATTGCGGCCTTGCCGGATGGCATCGCGGATTTGAGCCAGTTGCAGGGGTTTTGAGCGAAACAGATAGGACAACGAATCAACCGGATGAACCGAATCCGATTCAATAAATCCCGCAGATTCGTTGTTCTATTTTTGGCCGGTGTACCGCTTACACATTTGCGGACTTAATGGCTGGAGTAGCACATGGTCACCTACAATGATATCGCGTCCGCCGCCGAGCAGATTCGCGGCGCGGCGCACCGCACGCCCGTCGCGACCTCGCGACTGCTGGACGCCACGTGCGGCAACCGCATGTTCCTCAAGTGCGAGAACCTGCAGCGCATCGGCGCGTTCAAGTTTCGCGGCGCCTACAACGCGGTCAGCCGGCTGAGCGACGCCGAGCGGGCGCGGGGGGTCATCACGCACTCCTCCGGCAACCACGCCCAGGCGCTGGCGCTGGTGTGCCAGATCCTGGGTGTACACGCCACCATCGTCATGCCGCAGGACGCGCCGCCACAGAAGCTGGCCGCCACACGCGATTACGGCGCCGAGGTGGTGATCTACGATCCCCAGGTCGCGACGCGCGAGGCGATCTCGGACGAGCTGGCCGAGCAGCACGGCTACGTCCTGGTCCCGCCCTACGATCATCCGCACATCATCGTGGGGCAGGGGACGGCCGCGCAGGAATTGATCGAGGACGCGGGCGAACTGGATTACCTGTTCGTCCCGTGCGGCGGCGGCGGACTGTTGAGCGGTTGCGCCATCGCGGCCAAGCATCTGTCGCCCGGCTGTCAGGTCATCGGTGTCGAGCCGGAAGCGGGGGACGACGCCACCCGCTCCTTCAAGACCGGCGTGCTCCAGACGGTCCACAACCCCGACACCATCGCCGACGGCGCGCGCACACCCTACCTGGGGCAGTACACCTTCCCGCTGGTGCGGCAGTACGTCGATGATATGCTGACCGTCAGCGACGACGATCTGATCCGCGCCATGAGCTTCGTCTGGACACGGCTCAAGCTGGTGGTCGAGCCGACCGGCGTGCTGGGCCTGGCCGCGGTGTTCAACCACCGGCATCCGGTTGCAGGGAAGCGCGTGGGGGTGATCCTCAGCGGCGGGAACGCGGACGTGGTGAAGGTCGGGGAGTGGTTCAAGATAATCGAAGGTTGACCGGATTTTGATCGCGTCATCCTCTACTACCGCAATCCGTATTTGACAACAGTACGTCATTGGCGTATAGTTTTCTCGGATTTTTGAGTATCACGCGAGTAATGGCATGATTATCATTGAGACCTCGATCTTCACCAGGCAAGTGCAGACATTGCTGGCCGACGAAGACTACCATGAACTGCAAACGGCCCTTGTCAATCGACCGCATCTAGGATCGATCATCCCAGGGAGCAGAGGCTTACGGAAGATACGTTGGTCCCTGCCCGGCACGGGCAAACGTGGCGGTGTGCGCGTGATCTACTATTGGGCCGTGACTCAGGATCAGCTTCTCATGCTCTTCATGTATCCCAAGAGTGAACGTGGCGACCTGACCGCCGCACAAATCAAGATCCTGCGCACGATCGTAGAAGAGGAATATCCATGAAAGACGAATTGTTTGAAGAACTGGTAGCCAGTGTTCGTGAGGGCGGCGCCATGCTGCGCGGCGAAGTTGCGCCGGCGCGCAAGTTCAGCGTGGCTGGTCCGGAACGTGAAGCGCATTCGTGCCAACTACAAGCTTTCGCAGGGCGAGTTCGCCGCATTGATCGGGATTAGTGTCGCTACGCTACGCAACTGGGAACAAGGTCGTCGTACACCTGAGGGGCCGGCTCGCGTTCTTCTGCAAGTAGCTGCAAAACACCCGGACGCAGTCTGGGATGTTGTCCGTGCTGATACGTGAGGGCGGATAATGGGCACTCACCAGGCGCATGATCGAGTCACGCAGCTACGATTTGACGTGCGAGGTGGGAATTATGGAGATTCGACCGATTCGAACAGAAGCAGATTACGAGGCCGCGCTTGCCGAAATCGAGCGCCTGTTCGACGCCGCGCCGAACACCCCTGAAAACGATCGCCTGGATGTGTTCACGACCCTGGTTGAGGCTTACGAGGCGCACCATTATCCCGTCCCGGAGCCTGACCCGGTCGAGGCGATCAAGTACTACATGGAAAGCCGGGGGTTATCGCGAGCTGACTTGGAGCCATACATCGGCGGCCGCGCACGCGTGGCGGAAGTGCTCAACCGGAAGCGTGCGCTCTCGCTCACCATGATCCGACGACTGTATGCTGGCCTGGGCATCCCGGCAGAGGTGTTGGTTCAACCTTATGCCGTGGCCGATGAAAAGGCGACTGGCTCCTGATCCCTGACACCTTCTTCCTATGATCCCACTCAAACTCCGTCTCTCCAACTTCATGTGCTACCGCGACGAGCAAACGCTCGACTTCAGCGGCATCCACCTCGCGTGTCTGGCCGGTGACAATGGCCACGGCAAGTCCGCGCTCGCTCGACGCCATCACCTGGGCGCTGTGGGGACGCGTGCGTCGCGCCGCGACGATGAACTGATCGCCTTGGGTGAAGTCGAGATGTGGGTCGAGTTCGAGTTCGGCCTGGGGCCACAGCGTTATCGCGTCTGGCGGCAGCGGAGCAAGAAGGGCCGCGGACAGAGCGATTTGCATTTTTGCGTGTGGAACACCTCACCCCCCACCCCCCCCTCCCACTCGGAGAGGGGGAGCGAACTTCCCCTTCCCTCGCAGGGAGGGGGTGAGGGGGTAGGTGGCGAATGGCAGCTCCTCGACGACGGCGGCCTGGTCGAACGCCAGGGGCAGATCATCCGCGCCTTACGGCTTGACTACGAGACCTTCGTCAACTCCGTGTTCCTGCTCCAGGGCCGAGCCGATTCCTTCACCGTGAAGACTGCGAGCGAGCGCAAACAGATCCTCGCCGACATCCTGGGGCTGGCGCGCTGACGATCTTTACGAGGAGCGGGCCAAGCAGGAGGTCCAGGCGCGCAAGGAGCAGGCGACGCGGCATCGGCGGTGAGATCGCGGGCATCGACGCCGAGCTGTCGCGTCGGGCTGATTACGAGGCTCGGCTCCAGGCTGCTCGCGCCGCAGCCGCCCAGGGCGTCGCGGCCCTGCGCACAGCCGAAGTCGAACAGGCTGCGGCGCGGCTCGCCGTGCAGGAGCGCCGTTCGCAGGCCCGCCAGCTTGCCGATCTGCGCGGCCGGCTGGCGCGAGCTGAGCGCGACTTAGTCGATGGCCGCGGCCAGCTCGACACCGCGGCAAGTGCGGCAGGCGCAATTCGAGGCGGTGCTGGCACAGCGGGCGGAGATTGAGGCCGGTTGGGCAGCGCTCAGCGCGGCGGCGCGCCGAGGATGCCGCGTGGAACGCTCGCCTGCTCCGCCACACCCAAGCGAGCGAGCGCGTCAACCGGGCGCGGCTGGCTGTCGATCAGGCCCGGCTGGCATTGGAGGCCGAGGAACGTCGGTTATCCGACCGTCAGGCCGAGCTCGGTCGCAGGATCGCGGCAGGTCAGGAGCAAGCGAAGGCGCTGGCGACAGTGCAGGCGATCCTGGCGCACATGACCGAGCAGCAGGCCCGGCGCGACGCAATCGCGGCTGAGCTGCGCCAATCGGCGAGCGGATGGCCGCGCTGCGGTCCGAGAACGATCGCATCAAGACCGACGGGCAGGCGTTGAACGAGAAGGTCGAGATGCTGCAGGCCGCGGACACGGCCGCCTGTCCGCTCTGCCGCCAACCGTTGACCAGCGATCATCGCGAGCGCATGTTGGCCGACCTCGCGGCGGAGCATGACGCCCTGGCTGAACGTTATCGGGCCAACGGGGGCGAAGGTAAGGCGCTGTCTGAACGCAAAGCGGCGCTGGATGCCGAGGATGCTGTGATTGCGCACGACCTGCGCGCGCCGGGATGCGCGTCAACGCCAGGCGGCCCAGGCCGAAGCGGTCATGGGCGATGGTCAGGCCGCGGCAGATGAGACGGTCCTCGTCGCCCAGCAGCGCGTCGCTGGCCGCCCGGTTGGCCGCCGGCGATTACGCGCCCGCCGAACGCGCCGAGTTGGTGACAGCCGAGGCCGAGCTCGCCGAGATCGGTTACGCCGCGGCCGCACATGAGGCGGTGCGGGCCAGGGCCCAAGAGCTGGCGCCGTTCGACGCCCGTTACGGCCGCCAACTGCTCCCTGCGCTCGATGGCGTGGCCGATGCACGCGCGCGTGTGGAGGGGCTGGCTGCCCAACTGGCCCGTCGCGAGGCCGAGCTGGCCGACGATCAGGCCGAAGCCGCCCGGCTCACCGCCGCCGTCGCTGATCTGCCCGGGCTGGAGGCAGCCTTGAACGCGCGGAGGTTGCCGTGGAAGGGGCTGCGGCCGTGGAGCGCCGGGCGCGGCTGGAGGAAGGCGCGGCCTTACAGCAGATCGGCGCGTCGACCGCGCTGGAGGCACGACGCAAACTGCTCGCGGCCGACCTGGAGCGGGTCAACGATGAGGTCAGCGTCTACAACCAGCTTCGAGAGGCGTTCGGCAAAAAGGGGTTGCAGGCCATGATCATCGAGAGCGCTATCCCGGAAGTCGAAATCGAGGCCAACCGCCTGCTCGCCCGGATGAGCGACAACCGCATGAGCCTGCGCCTGGAGACCCGAGCGCGAAAGGGTCACCGGCGGCGTGGCCGAGACGCTCGACATCATTATCTCCGACGAGCTGGGCGCGCGGGCTTATGAAATGTTCAGCGGGGGCGAGAGCTTTCGCGCCAACCTGGCGCTGCGCATCGCGATCAGCAAGCTGCTGGCCCGCCGCGCCGGCGCGCAGCTCCAGACGCTGGTGATCGATGAAGGTTTCGGGTCGCAGGATTCGCAGGGCCGCTCGCTCGTGGTCGAGGCGATCAACTCGATTCAGCACGACTTCGAACGCATCATCGTCATCACGCATATCGAAGAACTGAAGGATCTTTTCCCCGCGGGATCGATGTGGTGAAGATGGCGAACGGATCACGGGTGACGGTGATGTGACGTTAGCACGTTTCAGCAATTCCAGAAGCACTGGAGTGGCCTTGATGGCCGCTCTGCACCGTTCGGCTGAGCTCACCACGAAGCCCTTCGACTGCGGGCTGCGGCCCTCTCCTGAGCCGGGTCGAAGGATCAGGATGCTTCGCTCTAAATCTGCCCCCAACGTGAATGTCGTATCTCAAAGATAATGAGACTGTGAGGCCCCAAACAGCCGTTTATCTCAAAGATAATGAGACTGGGTCTCAAAGATAATGAGACTGGCCTACATCTGTCTCAAAGATAGTGAGACTGCCCTAAACTTGTCTCAAAGATAATGAGACTAGCCTCGCCCTCACCTCGTCTCAAAGATAATGAGACTGGCCTACATTTCTCCTGACCTGGCATGTACAATAGCCTCCCGGGGTCGTGTGACCCACAAAACCCAAGGAGGACAACATGCCAGTCAGAAACGTATCGAATCGCGGCGGGAACGTCATCGGCAAGTTCCCCTCGCTCAAGATGCAACGGATGATCGCATTCGAGTCACTGCTCGAACGCGATTTCATTTACCTCCTCGACTATGACGCTGCCGTGACGTGGTTTGAGGAGCAGCCGCTGACCATCGAATATCAGCACGAAGGTAAGCTGCTGCACTACACCCCCGACTTTCACCTCGTCGAAGATGGTCAGCAGGTGCTCGTTGAGTGCAAACCGGACCATTTCGTCAACACGACCGACAATCAGCGCAAGTTCGCCGTCGCGCAGGCGTGGTGTCAGGCGTACGAGTGGCAATTTCGCATCGTGACCGACGCTGAAGTGCGCGCCGGGTATCGTCTCCACAACGTCAAGCTGCTGACTGCCTACGCGCGGCTGCGCCTCGATCCGGTTTTGCGTTGTCAGCTCTACGCAGCTTTGCAGAGTCTGCCGTCGGCTACGCCCATCCCGGACCTCGCCCGCACCCTGCATCCTGCTGATCCCGCAGCGGTGACAGCTGGTCTGCTACACCTGGCCTATCACGGCGTGGTAGATCTGCCCCTGGATGGCGCCCCCATCACACCCGGCACAGCCGTTGCCCTCCACAGCCGAGCGCTGCCAACGGAGGTCGCATGAGCCAGCAACGCTTCATCACAGGCGCGCGCCTGCGTTGGCAAGGCGCGACCTACCAAATCATCCGACTCCTGCCTGGCGGACAGGCCAATCTGGAAGACATCTTGACCGGCGCGACCACAGTGGTCGAGGTCGTCACCCTGGTCAAGGCCTTGTTCGCCGCCGAATTGGTGTTCAGCCTGGATCACCGACCGGCAGCTACACCTGGGCAGACCCAGGAGGAGGCGGCAAGGGCGCCGCGCAGCCTGGCGGACTATCCGGAGTCCTTGGTCGCTATCGCGCGCTGACCGGCTTACGGCGATCGCACCCCTGATTGACGTTAGCGCCGCGCACACGGGCGGCTGTCCAGGCGCGCGTCGCAGAACTCAAGGCGACGCAGGCCGCCGCGGCTGAGCGCACGCTGCACAGCAGCCTGAGTGTGGCCGCGCTCTATCGCTGGCTGTCCGCTTACACGCGCAGCGGACATGACCTGCGCGCCTTGATTCCGGCAGTGCATGACCGTGGCGGGGCCGCAGCGTCCCGGCTGCGCGCCGAGATCGAAACCCTGGCTACCACCGCGATCCAGGACAAATACAAGGTGAACGAGAAGGTCACCATTGACGACGTCCAGCACGAGCTGGCGGTGCGCCTGGCCGACGAGAATCGCGTGCGGCCCCCGCAAGACCAGCTCGCCCTCCCCTCGCGCGCGTACCCTGGCGCGCCGGATTACGACCTCCCAACTGAACATAGAACAAAGCCAACGGCGCAGTCAGCGCACTGCCAAGCATGCTGCCACCCAATACGGCCAGACACCCTATCCCGAGTGGCCGCTGGAACGGGTGGAAATCGACCATACCCGCACCGATCTCATCGTCATCGACGATCGCGATAACCTGCCGCTGGGGCGTCTGACACTGACCTACTGCCTGGATATGGCGACGCGCTATCCACTGGGCTACTACCTAGGTTTCGAGCCGCCCAGCTATCTGACGACCATGGAGTGCCTGCACCATGCCATCTGTCCCAAACCGGATGTCCGGCAACTGTACGGCGCCGACCACCCCTGGTTGGCCTATGGCATCCCAGCCACCCTGGTCATTGACAACGGCAAGGAATTCATCGGTCACGACCTGGCCGACGCCTGCCTGCTGCTGGGCAGCGTCCTGCAGTACACGCCGGTGCAGACGCCCCAATTCAAGGCGGGCGTCGAGCGCATGTTTGGCTCCCTGAACACCATGCTGTTCCACACGCTGCCCGGCACCACCTTTGCCGACCCGGGCGAGCGCGGCAATTACCAGAGCGCCGAGCAGGCCTGCGTCTATCTCAGCGCCGTCGACAAGTTGCTCAATATCTTCCTGGTCGACATCTACGCCGAGCGTTTCCATCGCGGCCTGGGCGCCATCCCGGCGCGCTGTTGGGCGGAGAAAACACAGCAGGGCTTTGCCCCGGCGCTGCCACCCAGCGCGGCCGAATTGAGCATCCTGCTGGGACGCACCACCACCCGCGTCGTCCAGCACTACGGCATTGAATTCGCGTCTCTGCGTTACAACTGTGATGCCCTGGCCCCACTGCGCACGTGGCTGCAAGGGCAACCAGCCAAGGTCAAGTACCATCCGGCCGATTTGGGCTGCCTGCATGTCTACAACCCGGCGACGGAACAGTACATCCGCGTCCCTGCCCTCGACCAGGAGTACACCCACGACCTGTCGCTCTGGAAGCATCGCGTGATCCGGCAGGCGGTCCTGGCCGAGCAGGAACGGGTGGACATGGTCGCGTTGGGCCAAGCCAAACGCAAGCTCCAGCAGTTGGTCGAAGATGGCCGCCAGCGCAAACGGCAGTCCACCCGCACGCGCATTGCCCGCTGGGATACGGCGGGCAAACCCACCCGCCAGGCGGCGCTCCCGGCGTCCACTGCGACCGCCGAGCCCAGTCCCACGTCGGCGCCAGCCAGCCTATCGACCGTGTCTGCGCCCACGGAACTGGCGCTGCCAGCCAGCGCAGAAGCCGACTGGGAACTCTGCTTCGCGCCCCGCCAACAACCCGACAACCCCAAGACGACCGCTGAGGCAGGAGACGCCGTATGAACGACGCCACCCAGGCGCGGCTCACCCAGGCCAGCGCCGCCTTGATTCGCTACCCGCGCTTTAAAGCGTTGCATACCGACATCCACGAATGCCAGGAGTTGTCCCGCTTGACGCATGAACCGCAATGCATGTCCCTGGAAGGCGTCACCGGGGCCGGTAAGTCAACTCTGGTCCGCGACTACGTCGCGTTGTTTCCACGCCGTGATGAGTCCGACGGCACGCGCATCCCGATCTTCTACGCCGAGACGCCCTCGCCGGTCACCGTCAAAGGTATGGCCGCCAGTATGTTGGCCCACCTGGGCGATCCCGCGGCCTGTCATGGCGCACTCTGGGCCATGAACTATCGCCTGATTCGCCTGATGCTGGACTGCCAGGTTGAGTTAGTGATCCTCGACGACTTTCACCACCTCATCGACAAGGAAACCAACCGTGTGCTGGAGCAGGTTTCGGATTGGCTCAAGGTGCTGATTAAGGAAACCGGCATCCCCTTCCTGGTGGTCGGCATTGACGGCAAGGTCGAGCGCATCCTGGAAGCCAATGCCCAGCTCTCGCGCCTGTTTGCCGTGCGCCAAACCCTGGCGCCCTTCCGCTGTGACCCGACCGATACCGCCAGCGTCCAGGAATTCGCGCGCTTCGTGCAGTACGCCGAACAAGCCATCGCTATGCCGCTGCCGACGACTTTGCCGCGGCTGGAACTGGTCCAACGTCTGCACGAAGCCACCCAGGGCGTGGTCGGCAACCTGATGAACTTGCTGCGCTATGCCGCCTGGCTGACCCAACAGCAAGCCCAGGCCGCCCAGCCTGCGATGGCAACGCCGTCCATTGCACTGGCGACCCTGGCTGCTGCCTATGACAAACGATTGGCCAAGCATCTCAAGCGGCCGGCCAACCCCTTCCTCGTCCCGTTGGCTACAGTCCTACCGGATATCCCCGCCACGCCCGCGGCCGCGCCACCCTCCGCCAAACGGCGCGCGCGGCGCTCAGCCAACGAGGCGGCACCAGCCCCCGAGGCGGTGCCGCATGACTGACTGTACGGTCCCACTGCTGCGCCGCACCCCCTTGCTGCCCGGCGAATCGCTGCCGTCGCTGGTGGAACGCCTGGCGCAGCTCAATCACTACGGCGACACCTCGGTTTTGACCTGGCTCTGCCGAGCGCAGCAAGCCTTCCTTGGCAGTCCGGACAGAGTGGGTCGGCCACTGTGCGGCGGCACCTTCCTGCGCCTGGCGCACCTGACCCAGCTACCCGTCGCCGCGTTGATCGCGGCCAGCGTCCACTACTTCACCCCGGCACTGGCGCCTACCGGCGCGGCGCCCACCACAGCGGATTGGCTGGTTACCCCTGACCAACCCAGAGCCCTGCCCAGCCGGGCGCACCTCTCCTTGCGGCCCATTGCTGCCGCCCAGTACTGCCCCCAGTGCCTGCAGCAAGCGCACTACCACCGACTCAGCTGGCTGCCCGCGCCCGTCACGATCTGTCAGCAGCACCACTGCCTGCTCGTCGACTGTTGCCCGGGTTGCCAACGGCCCATCACCATTGCCGACATCGTGTGCGGGCGTTGTCCCACCTGCCGAGCAGATCTCAGCGCGGCCCCGGCCGTGTCTGTCGCCGATGACAACCTGGGCTTACACGCCCAGAACCTGATTTTGGCCTGGTTTGGCCTGGGCCCTGTGCGGCCCTGGGACACCGCACAGCATGTCCCTGCCCCAACACTGGCGCTGCGTTTTCGGCTCTTGGAACACCTGTACCGCCGCCTACTCGGCTGCCGGGAGGCCTGGGCAACCTGGCCCACGCCGTTGCCCGGCCTGGACGAGCAACTGACGCACATTAACACCCGCTCGCGCCGCCTGGCCACACGTGAGGCCTATTATCTATATCGCGCCGCTTTCGCGGCTTTCCTGGATTGGCCCCAGGGTCTCTACCGCTACCTGGACGCCTACAGCGGCTGTGGGACACCAGATGCGCCCACCGCCCACCGCACCAAACGGCTGGGCACGCTCCAAAAGGATTGGCTGGCGCCCGCTTGGCGGGCCGCTGACAACGATCTATGCATCCAGACCTTCGTAGATTACCTGCGGGACCGGCAGATTCCCTTCACGATTTCCCTGGTCAACCATCTCAAGGACGTCACCTGGTTTGGCGACAAGACCGGTTTGTGGACGGAAGCGCGCGTCGCACAGGCTTTGGGCCTTGCGCTGCAGGATCTTGGACGTTTCCATCCACATGGCCCGTTGGGCCCCTGCCGCTGGCCGCTGGAGCGCGCCGGCGCCACCTACTTTGATCGCGCCAAGGTGCTGGCTGTCCACCAACGCTGGCAGGCGACGCAGGGCTGGTCGCTCTCGGATGCCAGCTACTGGCTGGGCCTGCCTGAGTCTACAGTGTTGTTGCTGGTGGCCCGTGGCCTTTTGACGCCCCTGGCAGGCAGCGCCGCACCGCCGCACTGTATCTTTGCGCGCCAAACGGTCATTGACTTCTTCGAGCGCGTGGCGGCGCGGGTCGTTCTCCCGGAAGAAGACATCCGCGGTCTCGTGCCCCTGGATGACGCTGTCCGCTACCATAGTTACCGCGCCGCTGATCCGGCTACGTTGCTCCAAGCGGCCATGGATGGCATCTTGCCTGCCTACAGACGCCCCCCCGAACTATCTGAGCTGCGCCACGTATGTTTTGTTGACATCCAGCTCATTCGTCTGCGCGCTTCGCTTCCAACCACCCTGGGTTGGGTAAGGGATCTGACCTTCGCCCGGGACAACAATTTGGAGCTGACGACACTATGGGGTTGGGTCGATGCCGGTCTGATCCAGCCCCAAGGCGGCACCAACTGTTACTTCGAAATCCAGCGCCTGGAGGAATTGACCGCCGCCCACCGTGCTGCGTTGTAGGCCAGTCTCACTATCTTTGAGATACTCAAAGGTGTGTAGGCCAGTCTCACTATCTCTGAGACGTCAGTCTCATTATCTTTGAGACGAGTCTCATTATCTTTGAGATCCTACACTCCGCTCAGGATGCTCCGCTCGGCTGGCTAACTGATTTTGAATACACCCTATTCAATTTTGGGGATCCATAGTGGCATGGCGCGGCCCTCGTGGGCGTCAAGACGCCCACGAGGGCAACCCATCCTACCTCAGTGACAAGATCCAAGCCATCATAGAATAATGCCGCCAGCAAGCTGTCATTTGATAAAGATCACTCGTTTATATTGACATTCTACATATATGGTGATATAGTCCCATGTTGACAAGCTGGTAGAAGACAGAGGTAAAGATTATGCCAAGAGGAAGATGGGGACGAGGGGGTGGCTTCGGTGGTGGCGCGTGCCCACGGCGTATCGCGCGCTTTCTGGAGCCGTGTCTGCTGCTGCTGTTGCGCGGGGATGCGACCCACGGCTACAACCTACTGGAGGCGTTGAGCCAGTTCGGCTTCGCGCCGGGAACGCTGGACGCCAGTGTGGTTTACCGTCTGCTGCGCGAGATGGAAGACGCCGGCTGGGTCAGCTCGGAGTGGGACACGGCCGGCTCCGGCCCGCCGCGCCGCGTTTACACGGTGACGCAGGACGGCGAAGCGTACCTGGCCGCGTGGATCGGCGACCTGCGCTGCACGCGCGATGAAATCGATCAGTTCATCGAAACGTACACGCGGCAAGAGGCAGGGCTGGAGGCGATAGGGTCAGAACACCGGCCCAAGGAGGACGACAATGTATCAGGTTGACGAGCTGGGTCTCGAACCCGTTCACCAAGCGCATGTCGAGGTGCTGCCGGCCGGGCCACGCTTCAACCGGCTCTGGCCGATGGTGGGTGGCGCGCTGATCTGGGCGGCGCGCGAGCTGTTGCCGGAGATCCTTGCCACCTGGCAGACATCTCGCGGTCGGAGTTTCGGAGCCGGCAAGCTTCAGGCTGGACGCATTCGTTCGGCGCACGTCAACGAACCGGAAAAATGGCCGTCGGCACCGGTGGGGCCGTGTTTGACGAAGCATTCCAGCACCGAGGGCATCACTCTACCAGTCTACCAACCACCAATCTACCAATTTACCAACTACCAGTCTACCAATCCACCAACTCACGGAGGTTCTCATGCGCATTGCAGTTTCCACAGAGACGAACGCCGGCCTGGACGCGCCGGTCGCCGGCCACTTCGGGCGTTGCCCGTTCTTCACCCTGGTCGACCTGGAAGGGGAGCAGATCCAGGCCGTTCAGGTGGTCGCCAATCCGTACTACCTGGCGCACGAGCCGGGGCAGGTGCCACAATTTGTCCACGACCAAAACGTCAATGTCATGCTGACAGGCGGGATGGGCGGGCGCGCCGTGGCCTTCTTCGAACAGTACGGCATCCAGCCGGTGACCGGCGCAGCGGGTACCGTGCGTCAAACGCTGGACCGTTTCCAGCGCGGCGAGCTGGAAGGCTGGGCGCCCTGCAGCGAGAGTGTGGCGCACGGCCACGACCACGAACATCAAAACTAACTGAGCGCAGTAAAAAAGGAGCAATACCATGCCAAGGGGAGATCGTACAGGACCGATGGGGGCCGGCCCAATGACCGGCCGCGGCGCCGGCTGGAGTGCCGGCTATGAGCGACCTGGGTTGGCAGCCTCGCCACGGGGGCGCGGCCTGGGAATGGGCTATTGCGGCGGCGGGAGCGGCGGCCGCGGTTGGCGCAACATGTATTACGCGACCGGGTTACCGGGCTGGGCGCGGGCGGAAGCCGTCCCGCCTGTCCCGGCGGCCGAGCACGAACTGGCAGACTTGAAAGCGCAGGCCGTCTGGATGGCTGGACGGCTGGATGACATCCAGAAACATATCGAGGACATGGAGGGCCGCGGCTCCGCGGACGCGGGGCAATAGTCAGACGGAGGCTGGCGCGACAATATTGCCCGCTGGCCCCCGCAAGATGGAGGCACATCATGTTCAGCCGCTTATTCCGCGGTGGCCGCGGGCAGGCCGGGAGTGGTCAGGGACGCGGGACCGGCAATAAGCCCGGCTCCGGTCCCGGCGGCAACTGCATCTGCCCGAAGTGCGGGTTCAAGACGCCGCACGCGGCCAGCCAGCGCTGCATGGATACCACTTGCCCGAAGTGCGGCACAAAAATGACAAAGGAATAGAGGTCAAACCCATTATGAAGCTTATTATCACAGCCACAGCGCCCGAACTCGCAGCGCCAGTCGATCCACGCTTCGGACGCGGCGCCTACTTCATCGTCGTGGACACCGACACACTCAAGTGGCAGGCGCACGAGAACCAGGGGGTAAACGCGGCCGGCGGCGCCGGTTCCCTGGCTGCCCAGTTTGCGGCCCAGCAGGGCGCCGAAGCGGTCATCAGCGGCGACTTCGGCCCCAACGCCTACATCGCCCTGGCGGCCGCCGAGATCAAGATGTACCTGCTCGGTGCCAAGCAAAACTGTCGCGGAAGCCGTCGCCAATTTCACGGCTGGCAGGTTGGAACAGGTCAACGCCCCGACCGGCGCAGGGCATCATGGCGGCCATGGTGGGTGATGGTAGGGGCGGGGTGCCCCCGCCCCTACGACGACCGCCCCTGCGCATCGCCGTCGCCAGCGGCAAGGGCGGTACCGGTAAGACCACCGTAGCTACCAGCCTGGCGCTCAGCCTGGGTGATAGTCGCCACGTGCCAGGCCCTTGCGAATCCGGGATGGCTTCTAGTCGCCACGTGCCAGGCACTTCGAAGTGCCTGCCACGTCCGGGATGGCTTCTGTCGCCACGTGCCAGGCACGCGAGGTGGCTTCTCCGCCCACCTTCCTGGATTGCGACGTGGAAGGTCCCAACGCGCACCTGTTCCTGAAACCGGTTTTTGAGCGGCGGCAGGAGGTCGCGATCCGGATCCCGCGGGTCGACGCGGCGAAGTGTACGGCCTGCGGCAAGTGTGCCGAGGTCTGCCAATATCACGCCATCGCGGTGCTGGGCAAGAAGACCCTGGTCTTCTCGCCGTTATGTCACGGCTGCGGCAGTTGCACCTTGATCTGCCCGGAAGGTGCGATCACGGAGGAGCTGCACGCTATCGGCGTGCTTGAAGCGGGCACGGCGGCCCGCGGCATCCCGTTTGCGCGCGGGGTGCTGGATGTGGGCGAGCCGATGGCGACCCCCGTGATCCGCCAGCTCAAGCGGTGGGCGATCCCGGCGGACGGCAGCGCCGGCAGCGTGGTGATCCTCGATGCGCCGCCCGGCGCCTCGTGTCCCGTGGTCGAAGCCGTGCGCGGGGCCGACTACCTGCTGCTGGTCACCGAGCCGACCCCCTTCGGGCTGCACGATCTGCGCCTGGCGGCCGAGGTCGCGGCCGAGCTGGGTATCCCGACCGGGGTGATCATCAACCGGGACGGCATCGGGGACGCTGCGGTTGAGACGTTCTGCGCCGCTGCGGGATTACCCGTGCTGTTGCGCATCCCGTTCGAGCGCGCCATCGCCGAGGGGGTCGCGCAGGGGCGGACGCTGGTGGAAATTCATCCGGAATACGCGCCACGCTTCAGGGCGCTGGTCGGGGAGATCGTCGAGCAGGTGAGGGGCACGGCATGAAACAACTGGTCATCCTCAGCGGCAAAGGCGGCACGGGCAAAACCAGCGTCGCGGCCGCGTTCGCGCACCTGGCCGCCGAAGGGCAGCCGCCAGTGCGCGCGGTGCTGGCCGATGCGGACGTGGACGCGGCAAACCTGGAATTGGTGCTGGACCCGCGGCCGCTTGAGACGCATGAGTTTGTCGGCGGCGCGGCGGCCGTGATTGACCCGATGTTGTGTCAGGGCTGCGGAACCTGCTACGACGTCTGCCGGTTCGATGCGGTATTACTGCCGGTGGACGGAAGGGAAGCCTACGCCGTTGATCCCATCGCTTGCGAAGGCTGCGCGGCGTGCGTCTACCAATGCCCGGAGCAAGCCATCCACATGGCGCCGCAACTGGCGGGCCACTGGTTCCGGTCGGAGAGCCGCTATGGATCGCTGTTTCACGCCGCGTTGCTGCCCGCGCAGGAGAACTCCGGCAAGCTGGTGACGCTGGTCAAACAGCAGGCACGGCTACTGGCGTTGGATGACGGCTACGACGCCGTGCTCGTGGATGGGCCACCCGGCATCGGCTGCCCAGTCATCTCGGCTGCGTCGGGCGCCGACCTGGCGCTCATCGTGACCGAGCCGACGGCCGCCGGCATCCACGATATGGAACGTGTGCTGGCGACAACGGCGCACTTTCGCGTGCCGGCGCTGGTGTGCATCAACAAAGCCGACATCTATCCCGCGGGTACGGCGCAGATCGAAGCGTATTGCCAGGAACGCAGCATCGAAGTGGTCGGCCGCATCCCCTTCGACGCGGCCGTGACCGAGGCGATGGTGCAGGGCCAACCGGTCACCGCGTTCCGTGCGGATGCGCCGGCCAGCCAGGCGTTGGTTGCCGTGTGGCAACGCACCGCAGCCAGGATCAGCGAGCGAACAGCATGAGCCCAGAATTCGTGATGCGTCCCATCGGCATCATTCGTTCGCCGTTCACGGAGCCCAAGGGGATGCCCATCCAGCCGACCTTTTCCCAGGCGATTGGCCGGGTGGAAGTCCTCCCGGAGTATGCAGACGGTCTGCAAGACCTGGAAGGCTTCTCGCACATCATCCTGATCTACGCGCTGCACCGCGCGGAGGGCTATGCTCTGCGCGTCAAGCCGTTTCTCGACGATGTCGACGCGCGGTCTGTTCGCCACGCGCTACCCACGCCGGCCCAATCCCATCGGCCTCTCGACCGTGCGGCTGCTGTCATGCCGAGATGCTATGCTGGAGGTCGCCGGGATCGATGTGTTGGACGGCACACCGCTGCTTGACATCAAACCCTACGTGCCGGACTTCGATAGGATCGCCGATGCCCGCGCCGGGTGGTACGACAGCCGACCGGCGGAAAAGGAGGGGCGCTCATGAACGACCCTGACAGGCTGCGGGAAGCTATTCTGGAGCGTTTTGCCCGCGTGATCGACCCCGAGAGCGGGGTGGATGTCGTGCGTATGCGACTGATCGAGGACTTGATCGTGGATGCGTCGGGCCACGTCAGCTATACCTTCCGCCCTTCATCACCTTTGTGCCCAATCGCCGTGTCTTTGGCGGCCGAGATCCGGCGCGCAGTGGGCGAGGTCCCAAGCGTCACGGGCCAAACGATAAAAGTAGAGGGTTATGTGCATGGAGAAGAACTGACAGCGTTACTGCAGGCGCTGTCGGATTAGCTCGCACGCGCTAACCAGGCGACCTGAAGCGCCGTGCAGGGAGACACGATTCACATGACGAAGCTCGGTATCATCATCTGTAACCGCTACCACACCTGCGCGGGCGGCAAGTGCCTGCGGGCGCTGCGGAACCGGGAGGGCGCTTTTGCCCGCTATAAGGACACGGAGGTTGAACTGGTGGGCTTCACCACCTGCGGCGGCTGCCCCGGCGGCAACGTCGAGTATACGCCGGCTGAGATGAAACGCAACGGCGCCCAGGTCATCCACCTAGCGACGGGGTTGGTGGTCGGCTACCCACCCTGCCCGCGCCTGGAAGCCTTCTGCACATTCATCCCGGCTAAGTATCAGTTGGAAGTGGTGATCGGCACGCATCCCATCCCACAGAACTACTATTTGACGCACCAACGCCTGGGTACCTGGCAGTCGGTAGGCTGGCAAGAACGCATCCAGCACGTCTTGACGGATGAGCAAACCCGCCTGGACTACGATTGACTCCCGTCACTCTGGGATTGAACAGAGCGCCTAACCTGTATGGAAAATCAAATGATGGACACAACTGAGATAGCAGCACCGGGCCGTCCCATGATTGCCTTCGGGCCGGTGCCATCCCGGCGCCTCGGACGAAGCATCGGGATCAACCACATCCCGCCGAAGACGTGCAGCTACTCTTGCGTCTATTGCCAGGTGGGTCGCACGTCCCGGCTGCGGACGGCACGCCGCGCGTTCTACGCCGAAGACGACATTGTGGCCGACATAGCGCGCAAGGTGGATGATGCCCGGGCCGCGGGTGAGCGGGTGGATTACCTGACCTTCGTGCCCGACGGCGAACCGACCCTGGACGTCAGCTTGGGGCGGGTGATCGCGCGGTTGAAGCCACTGGGCATCAAGATCGCCGTGATCAACAATGGCTCGCTGCTGTGGCGAGCGGACGTGCGCGAGGCGCTGGCCGGTGCAGACTGGGTGTCAGTGAAAGTGGACGCCGTGCGCCCGGATGTCTGGCGCCGGATCAACCGGCCGCACCGCAGCCTGTGGCTGTCCATGGTCTTGGAAGGGATGATCACCTTTGCCGAGACATACCGCGGTGAGTTGACTGCGGAGACCATGTTGGTGCGCGGCATCAACGACGATGCTGCGCACCTGGCCGACGTCGCCAGCTTCCTGGCGCAGTTGCGCCCGACCAAGGCCTACCTGGCCGTACCGACGCGGCCACCAACCGAGCCGTGGGCCGAGCCGCCACCGGAGAGCGTGATCAATCGCGCGTTCCAATTACTGCGCTCCCGGCTTGAGCAAGTGGAGCTGTTGATTGGCTACGAAGGCAACGCTTTCGCATCCACTGGAAACCTGGCTGATGACCTGCTGAGCATCACTGCCGTGCATCCCATGCGCGAGGATGCGGTACGGGAACTACTGGCTAAGGCCGGGGCGGAGACGTCGGTCGTGCGGGCGCTCATCACGGAGGGCCGGCTGATCGAGACGTCCTACGATGGGCACAAGTTCTACGCCAGAAAACTGAAAGGTGCACCGATTCATGGATGAGCAGAAGGATAGTGTCCACGGGGAGACCATCAGGCACGAGGCTGTCGACGGAGAGGCCTGGGCGGGCGGCGATGCTTCCCCTAACATCATTGAGCTGCGACCAGTGACATTTTCGGCGAAGGCCATTCAACATGGCCGCCACCCCACCAACGCAGGGCGTATGGAATACCCCGATGCACACGCCAGCCGGGTCGGCTGGTGCGGCGAAGTGATGGAGATGTACCTGCGCCTGGATGGCGACCGGATCACCGAAGCTTCTTTCTGGGCGGACGGATGTCTCTCCACCATGGCCTGCGGCGACATGCTCACGACGCTGGCGCGGGGAATGGCGCTGGAAGACGCCGCGGCGATCACGCCGGAGGAGCTGATTGCGGCGCTGGACGGCCTGCCGTTCAAGAGCCATCATTGCGCAGAGCTGTCGGTGGAGACGCTGCGAGAGGCTATCGCCAACAGGCTGGACGGCTAGGAGTTGAGGATGATGCCTCGATTTGATGGAACAGGCCCGCGCGACGCGGGAATCTTCACCGGCCGCGGGGAAGGGTACTGCGCGCTGCGCCTGCCGGAGACTGGCTCCGGCGAGCCGGCGATCGGCTACGCCGGCATCGAGGGCCGGCCAGTGCGACTCGCGACAGATGTTGGGCGGCCGCTGGCGTCTGCCGGCGCGGACGTACACGTCCGCTCAACTGACGGGCTCTTGGGGCAGGCACGGCGATGTCGGTTCGGCAAGCGCAGATGTGAGAGTCGGGGATTAGCTGCTCGCTGAGCACGCGACCAACGAAAAATGACTGCGCACCTGAGCAGAACAGCAGGAGAAAGGAGGTCGAAATGTGCCAGGCAAAGGTGTATCTGGGCGATGAGGAAGTCGCTCGTGACGTGATCTGGTTGGAGCCGATCGCTGAGGGCGTGCGCTTTGCCACGTTCTTTGGAGGACTGCAGGTCGCGCACGGACGCGTCCAACGCGTTGACTTTCTCACACATCGCGTGTCGCTGGAGCCATTGGAGGAGGACAATGGACGAGACCGAGAAGTTGCGGGTGCTGCTGCCGCACTGGATTGAGCACAACGGCGAACACGCCGCGGAATTCCGGGACTACGCAGTCCGCGCTGGCAAGGTTCAGGAGGGGCTACTGGCTGCCGTCGGGATTGTTGGAAGAAGCGAACGCGCGGCTCCGGAATGCGCTCGATGAACTGGGCGGCCCACTGGAATACCACCACACATGAGTAAGCCCACGGTATTCCATGCTGGTTCGAGTATCACGTATCGGCCGATCGGGTACGTGGAGAACGCCTTCGAAGAACCGATATCGGGAGAACAGATCCGGGCTGGCGAATCGCGAATCATGCTCGACCCGGCGCTGGTGGCAGGGCTGCAAGGGCTCGGCATCGGTCAGCAGATCGCGGTGGTGTTCCACTGCCATCGTTCCGAGGGTTACGAGCTGACTCAGCATCCGCAGGGTGACAGAAGTCGCTCGCGGCGGGGGGTCTTTGGACTCCGCAGCCCGCGCCGACCCAATCCGATCGGCATCACCGTCGTAGAGTTGACGGCTCTGGAGGGAAACGTGTTGCGCGTACGGGGCCTGGATGCGATCAACAACACGCCAGTCCTGGACATCAAGCCGGCCTGACCCGTAGAGCGCGATTCAGAGAGGAGGTGCGACCATGTACCACACGATACTTGTGCCGTTGGATGGTTCCCCATTTAGTGAACGCGCACTGCCGATGGCTACCGCGTTGGCGCATACCATGAGTGCTCAGCTAGTCCTCGTTCGCGCGGCCAGTGTCTCGGTCTTCACGGGCGCAGACCCGGCGGAGGCACAGTGTCAGGCTGTGAAGGAGGCCCAGACGTACCTGTCGGCCGTGGCAGCCAGGTTGTCCGAGCAGGGCCTGAGCATCGAGGTGGCCGTGCCCTACGGCGATGCCGCAGAATCCATCCTGTTGGAGGTCGGCTTGCATAGCGCGGACCTGGTGGTGATATGCACCCACGGCCGTTCGGGCTTGGGCCGCTGGATCTACGGTTCAGTGGCCGAGCAGGTGTTGGCTCGCAGCCCTG
This sequence comes from uncultured Chloroflexia bacterium, assembly GCA_963841825.1. GTDB lineage: Bacteria > Chloroflexota > Anaerolineae > CG2-30-64-16 > CG2-30-64-16 > CAWJEL01. The sequence goes on along the minus strand of CAWJEL010000019.1, from coordinate 80,493 downwards.
CCCCGGTTCTGCTGGTGCATCCCACCGGTGAGGTCGCCACGTTGGGGCCTGAACCGAAGCAAGCGACATTGCTTGTAACCTTGGACGGCTCCGCCTTTGCCGAGACGGCACTGCCTCACGCTGCGGCTCTGGCCCACGTGTTTGGCGGAACGCTCGTGCTGTTGCGTGCCGTTGCGCGGCCCATAGCAGCGTACAGCTACCCGGGGATGGGCCTGGTGCATGAGTCTCTTGAAGATGAACATCAGCAGGCCGAGTCATACTTGGGAGATGTAGCCCAGCGCCTGCGCGGCGACGGCCTGTCCGTACAAACGGTCGTGCGGGAGGGATGGCCCGCCGATGTTATCGTCTACCGAGGTGCGGTGCTGGGACCCAAGCTGATCGTCATGGCGACCCACGGCCGCACCGGAGTAGTGCGCTTGCTCCTCGGCAGCGTGGCGCTGGAGGTCGTCCGACGCAGCCCTCTGCCCGTCCTGCTGATCCGCCCGATCGAGCTGGTAGATGCTGCCTCGAAATAGGAAGCGAGTATAGGGACGGGGCGCGACCGCAGCACAAGTTGACGAGTCCGCGGCAGACTGCCCCCGGTCGCGGCGAAGGTGAGACGTTGGGTACGAACGGCTTGAAGGTCTTCGGCACAGGAGCCTTTTGATAGATTCAGGGGTAATTGAAGATGAAACTCACCTGTTTGGTTGATGACGCGGTCCAACCCGACACCGGGTTTTGGGGTGAACACGGGTTGGCCTACCTGATCGAGGCAGACGGCCGGCGGGTTCTCTTTGACACGGGCCAGAGCGGGACCGTGTTGTTGCACAATCTCAAATTGCTCAACATTGATCCGGCCAGTTTCGACGCGTTGGCCATCAGCCACGCGCACTACGACCACACGGGCGGCCTGCCGGTTTTGCTGGGCCAGCTACGCCCTGGCATCCCGCTCTTTGCTAACCCCGATCTGTTCCGTGAGCGGTTCGCGCAGCAGGATGGGCCGCCAAAGCGCATTGACTTCCCGTCGAGCAAGGAGGAGCTGGCTACCCATTTCGCCCTGAGGCTGAGCGACGCGCCTCAGGAAATCGTGCCCGGCGTCTGGACGACGGGCGTGATCAACGAGCGGACCGAGTTCGAGGGCCGAAGCAGAGGGCACCTGATGGTCAATGGAGGTGAACTGGTCGCGGACGCCTACCGGGATGATATGGCGCTGGTCCTCGTGGCCGGTGACCGCCTCGCGCTTGTCTGTGGCTGTTGCCATGCCGGCCTGCTCAATACGCTGGCCCAGGTCGAGCGCACTTTCTCACAGCCGGTCGCGCTGATCATCGGTGGGCTCCACCTGGCGGGCGCAGCAGAAAGTGATCTGCGGCGCGCCAGCGCCAGGTTGGCGGCTATGCCGGCGCTGCAGCGCATCTGTCTCGGCCACTGCACCGGTGAAGCGGCTTTCCTGGCCCTGGCGCAGTCGTTAGGGACTGCTGTCGTGGGTACCAGCCCGGCCGGAACGGTGGTTGCGTTCGAGTGAGGGAATGGTCCATGATTCGTAGCTCGTTTCGTCGCTTCCTGTATGTGCCAACATTGGCGCTGTTGCTGTGGTCCCTCGTTCTGACAACGCACGCAGAGGCACCGGTGGTGCGCGCCGTGCTCTTCTATTCGCCCTCCTGCCCGCACTGCCATCAGGTCATCAGCGAGGATCTCCCACCCCTGTTCGAGAAATACGGCGACCGGCTGCAGATGATTGGCGTCAACACGGCCGACGCTGGCGGGACCACGCTCCTCAATGCCGCTGCGGACAAGTTCAACATTCCGCCAGAGAACCTGGGCGTACCTCTGCTGGTAGTCGCCGACGTGGTATTGGTTGGATCGCTGGATATCCCGCAGCAATTCCCCGACCTGATCGAAAAGTACCTGGCCGCAGGCGGCGTGGACTGGCCGGATATCCCCGGCCTGGCGGCAGCCATCGCGCAGGCTGAGGCCGCGCAGCCGACGGCGGTGACGCCGCCAGCCACACCGACCGCCCCGGCCGCCTTGCTCGCGCCGACCCTGGTGCCGACCTCAGCCCCGACGGCTGCGAGACCTTCACCGACGCCCACGCCTGGCCTCCTCACGGCCGGTGGGGTTGCGGATGAGTCCGACGCACGTTTCGACCGCGACCCAATCGGGAACGGACTGGCGGTTATCGTCCTGGCCGCCATGGTGGCTGCGTTTGGCTGGGTCATTATGCAGCGCCCGTGGCGCGCCTGGGGTCAGCGCGCGCCTGTGTCTCGTGATTGGAGTAACCGGCCCGCAGGCCATCCTCTGGACTGGGCGCTTCCGCTGTTGAGCATTGTCGGATTGGGCGTCGCCGGTTACCTGGCTTACGTGGAAACCCAGCAGGTGCAGGCCGTTTGCGGACCCGTGGGGGACTGCAACTCGGTGCAGCAGAGCGAGTACGCGCGGTTGTTCGGCCTGATCCCCATCGGAGTAGCGGGGGTCCTCGGCTACCTGGCGATCCTGGGGGCATGGGCCGTCTACCGGCTCAGTTCGGGGCCAATCGGGCACTGGGCCGGGCTGGCCCTGTGCGTCATGACGGCCGGAGGGGTCCTCTTTTCCATCTACTTGACTTTCCTGGAGCCGTTCGTCATCGGCGCCACCTGCGCCTGGTGCCTGTCATCAGCGGTGATCATGACGTTGCTGCTGCTACTCTCGACAGCGCAGGTGTTGGGCGCAAGAAACTCGGTCAGACACGGCGAGCCAGAAGGTGAACGACAAACAAGCCGGGAGGGCTGAGGACCGCATAGCCGTGCTGATCAAGGGCGTGCCCGGGCATCTGTAGCCAAGCCGGGCAACTGCAGTTGCGGCTACCATCGCAAAGTCTGCCTGCGCAGACTGGCATTCAACCGACGAAGGTCGGTTTGGCGGCGGTTGGCGCAGTTCACCTGCACTTGCGGCTGTCGGCGCAGCGCAGGCGCAAGTGTCAACTGCCGGCTGGCTCCATCGCCTGCACCATGATTTCGCCCCGGGCGCTGGGTGTGAATTCTAGCACACTCCCTCCGCAATGTGATATAATATGCGCACACAACGGTCGCCGTCCGTCATAACGCTGAGAACGAACACCGAGAATACAGGAGGTTACCATGCCGGAACTAAAAGAGGGTTGCGTCAAACCCGTCCGCGGGCCGATCCTGCCCGCACCGCCGCCCCTGCTGGCAGGGGCTATCCCACCACCCCAGGAGGCAACCAAGATGCTCGCACGTGTCGGTAAAGAGGCCATCGATTTCGAGGCCACTGCGTTTATCGAGGGCGTGGGCTTCCAGCCCGTCAAACTCTCAGACTATAAGGGCAAATGGATCGTCCTTTGCTTCTACCCCGGTGACTTCACCTTCGTCTGACCGACGGAATTGGCGGCGGTCGCCGCCATGTACGCTGAGTTCCAGGCGCTGGATGTGGTCGTGCTCTCCATGAGCACCGACAGCCGGTTCATCCACAAGATGTGGCAGGAACATGAGCTGTCCAAGATGTTGGCGGGCGGCGTGCCCTTCCCGATGCTGTCCGATGGCGGCGGCAAGATCGGCGAGATCTACGGTGTGTACGATGAAGCGGCCGGCGTGGACATCCGCGGCCGCTTCATCATCGATCCCGATTTCGTGATTCGCGCCATGGAAGTGCTGACCCCCGAGGTCGGCCGCAACCCTAAAGAGCTGCTACGACAGGTCAAGGCGTTCCAGCACGTGCGCGCTACCGGCGAAGTGACGCCTTCGGGCTGGGAGCCGGGGCAGGTAACCCTCAAGCCCGGGCCGGCGCTAGTGGGCCGGGTCTGGGAAGTCTGGAAACCCTAAGCGAACAGGACGGCGGTTGTTCAACTGCGCTCACTGACGAAGCCTGAAAGGCGTATGAGCGCCGCTGCTGGAGCTGGCAGCGGCGCTTGTGCGTCTGAGGGATTGCTTTCTTCACAACCCCCCCACCACCCCTTCACGCGCGCTTCACAACTCTTTGCTATGATTCAGGCGTCAACAGCGGACGGGACGATGAACCCGAACGCCGGAGACCCAAAGAACAAGCAAACACTGGACAAGGAGCAATGACCATGAAGAAGAATATCGTACGCTGGGGCGCGCTGATGTTGGTGGTGGGCGGCCTGATGCTGGGCTCGGTCGCACCGATGGCTTCGGCGGAAACGCTTGACCGCTGGGGCGGACCAGGCAGAGGCTCAACCGGGAGTGCGGGCGGCTACCTGAGCACGGCGCCGGCTGCAACACCGCTGGATGCAGCCGAAAAGGCGGCCTTGAACGAGGCAATCCTGGAGGAGTACGGCGCGCTCAACCTCTACAACGCCGTGCTGACGCAATACGGCAGCGTCCTGCCGTTCAGCCGCATCGAGCGCGCCGAGGCGCAGCACGTGCGGGCGCTGAGCCAGCTCTTCACCAAGTACGGGCTGTCCGTGCCGGCCAACCCGGGCCTGACCCCGGCGTCGACCTTCACCAGCCTGACGCAAGCCTGCCAGGCGGGCGTGGACGCCGAGATCGCTGACGCTGCCCTCTACGATGAGCTGCTCAAGGTGACCGACAACCCCGATGTGGTGCGTGTCTACCAAAACCTGCAAGCCGCCTCGCTGAACAACCATCTGCCGGCGTTCGAGGCCTGCAACTGAACTGAAAACCAGACGCTAAAAAGACGCCCCGAAGAGTTGCAGAACCCTTCGGGGCGTCTTTGCGCTCGACCTACAGGCCCAGGCCGAAGCGGTAGGAGGTGATCCTGCGGCCCGTCTCACCGATCTTGTAGACGCGCACCACGCCAGAGATGAGCAGTCCGATCGCGTCCGCCCGATCGCCTTCAACGAAGACATCCCGGCCGCAGGGATGCGCGCAAAAAAACACAGGCTGCCCGAAGTCGCGCTTAAGCTGCTGCGTCGGCATGCTGCAAGAGTCGGCTGTAACGCGAATTGGTAGGGAGCATCCAAACCACCAGGACAGGTTGCATTGACTGGGAGACTGCTGAATTGAACGACACCACTAACCATGAGCGCCGCTTCCACGGCGCAGCCGATCGGCTGCGAGCCGCAGACCGGATCGCCCGGCTGGATGTTCCGCACGTGGTAGCGCTAAGCCTGGCCGGGCTGACAGCAACGAGCGTGCTGGACATCGGGACCGGCACCGGCGTCTTTGCCGAAGCGTTCGTCGCCGCTGGACTGGCGGTAACCGGTATAGATACCAACGCAGACTTGCTCGCTTTGGCGCGCGGTTATGCGCCGACGGCCCAGTTCATCGAAGCGCCCGCTGAACAGATCCCATTCCCAGAAGGCTCATTTGACCTGGTGTTTCTCAGCCATGTGCTGCACGAAGCCGACGACCCCCTGGCCGCGCTCCAGGAGGCGCGCCGGGTGATGCGCCAACGGGTGGCCATCCTCGAATGGCCGTACCGCGACGAGTCGCACGGCCCGCCCCTGGCGCACCGCATCTCCCCCGCAACCATCACCGGCCTGGCAACCAGAGCCGGCTTGACACGGGTGGAAGCCATCCATCTTGAGCACATGGATTTCTATCGATTGACGCTGTAGCGATAAACGGGCTCAGGCCGACCTCAAGCAACGCGCTGCCGATAGGCCATTTGGCGCGTTGGCCATCAGTCATCTGGCGCTGGCCTGGAACGTCAACTCCGACTAAAATATGATCGATAAAGCGGCAACTCGTAAAAGGCATCCTGATGTCCGAAACCAAGCAACTTACCCTTCCCATCACCGGCATGACGTGCGCAAACTGCGTCGGCACGGTGGAACGCAATCTGAAGAAACTGGATGGCGTGCAGACCACGTCCGTGAATCTGTCGTCCGAGCGCGCCAGCGTGGAGTTCGACCCGGCCAAGCTGGGGCTGACCGATTTGATCGTGCGCGTCGAGCGCGCGGGCTACGGGGTCGCGACCGGCGAGGCGGACCTAGTCATCAAGCGGCTGGACGATGACAACGATGCGCGGCGGCTGGAAAATGCGCTGTCTAAGCTCGAAGGTGTACTCGAAGCCCAGGTGTACTTCGCCACGCTGAAGGCGCGCGTCCGCTATGTACCCACGATCATCAGCCAGGTGGAGATTCGCCGCGCCGTATCGGCTGCCGGATTCGATGCCTTGGAGTTGGGCGGCGATGCCGAGGACGCTGAGGCGGCCGCGCGCCAGGCCGAGATCAACACCCAGCGGCGCCTGCTGATCATCGGCGTGATCTTCACCGTGCCGCTCTTCGTCCTCTCCATGGGCATGGACTGGGGCCTGCTGCCCGATTTCTTCTATGCTTCGACTTCGGCGGTGCATGGAATGCCGGAGCCCCAGCCGTGGTTCAACTGGCTGCTGCTGGCGCTGGCGATCCCGGTGCAGTTCTATGTCGGCTGGCAGTACTACGTCGGCGCGTTCAAGGCCGTCCGCAACCGTTCCGCCAACATGGACGTGCTGATCGTGTTGGGTTCGTCGGCCGCGTTCTTCTACAGCCTGCCCATCGTCTTCGGCTGGCTGGAGGGGCACGTCTACTTCGAAACCGCCGCGGTGATCATCACGCTGATCAAGCTGGGAAAGTACCTCGAAGCGCGCGCCAAGGGGCGCACGAGCGAAGCAATAAAGAAGCTGATGGGCCTGCGCGCCAAGACCGCGCGCGTGGTGCGTGACGGAACCGAACTGGAGATCCCCGTGGATGATGTCCGGGTGGGCGACGTGGTGCTCGTCCGGCCCGGTGAGACGATCCCGGTGGACGGTGTGGTCGTCGAGGGGCGCTCGGCGGTGGACGAATCGATGCTCACCGGCGAATCACTGCCGGTGGAAAAGAAGCCCGGCGATCCGGTGATCGGCGCGACCCTCAACAAGCTCGGCCTGCTCAAATTCGAAGCCACGAAGGTCGGCCGGGAGACTGCGCTGGCGCAGATCATCCGCCTGGTGGAGGAAGCCCAGGGCAGCAAGGCGCCGATCCAGAAGCTGGCTGACCAGGTCTCGGCCGTCTTTGTGCCGATCGTGCTCGGGATCGCCGCGCTGACCTTTATCGGGTGGTACTTCTTCGGCCCGCCGCTGCCCATCAACTCCGATATGACCATCTTTACGCGCGCGCTGATCAACTCGGTCGCCGTGCTGGTGGTGGCCTGCCCGTGCGCCATGGGGCTGGCCACGCCGACCGCCGTGATGGTGGGCACGGGCAAGGGCGCGGAGATGGGCATCCTGTTCCGCACCTCCGAGGCGCTGGAACGCGCCGGCAAGGTCAACGTGGTCGTGCTGGATAAAACGGGGACGATCACCAAGGGCCAGCCGGCCGTGACAGACATCGTCACCGATGATGAATTCGACCCGAGTGAATTGCTGCGCTATGCCGCCTCGGTTGAAAAAGGCAGCGAGCATCCTCTCGGTGAGGCCATCTGGGCCGAGGCGAATGCCCGCGGCCTCGCGCTCGTCGAGCCGCAGGGCTTCCAGGCGGAGGCCGGGCACGGCGTCGAGGCCGAGGTGAATGGACGCCGCATTGCAGTGGGCAACCCGCGCATGATGGCCGCCCGCGGCTACGCATTGAACGGCCTGGAAGATGCCGTCGATCGTCTGCAAAGCGAGGCCAAGACCGCTATGCTGGTGGCGGTGGATGGCGTCGTGCGCGGCATCATCGCCGTGGCTGACACAATCAAAGACAGCTCGCAGGAAGCGATCGCCAACCTGCGCCGCATGGGCCTTCGGGTGGCGATGATCACCGGCGACAACCAGCGTACCGCGGAAGCGATCGCCCGCCAAGTGGGCGTAGACACGGTATTGGCCGAGGTTTTGCCCGACGGCAAGTCCGCTGAGGTCAAAAAACTCCAGGAGGCGGGATCGGTGGTCGCGATGGTCGGCGACGGTGTGAACGACGCGCCGGCCCTGGCGCAGGCGGACGTTGGCCTGGCGATCGGCACCGGCACCGACGTGGCGATGGCCGCCGCACCGGTCACGCTCATCAGCGGCGACTTGCGCGGGGTAGCGCGCGCCATCTCGCTCTCACGCAAGACGCTGCGCACCATCAAACAAAACTTGTTCTGGGCGTTCATCTACAACATCATCCTGATCCCGGCCGCCGCGCTGGGCTACCTGAACCCGATGCTGGCCGCCGGCGCGATGGCGTTCAGCAGCGTGTTTGTCGTCACCAACAGCTTGCGGTTGCGCAGACAGAAAGATTGAGTGGATTGGTAGACAAGGAATCAGGTAGACAAGTGACTTTGGAGGTCGCTCATATGAAACCATCTCGCATACTTCTTCCTTTGATCGTCCTGCTCGCGGCCGTGATCGTGGCGGGGTGCGCTCCGAAAGCCGGGCAAATTCCGACCGCCGCGCTGCCGGCCGGGAAGGCCTGGGCTGACGGCAAGGAGATCTTCTTTGTCCACACCGAGGCATCCGATGCCGGTGTCGCCGAGAAGCTGACCAGCATGATGAAGTCGCCCGTGCTCTTCGTCCCGGCACTGGCTAAGATGCCCGCCGACGCGCTGGCGCAAGTTTACGTGTTCACCAACGGGGTGGCCGGCAAAGGGCCGTTCGGCTTCCAGTCGGACGTGTTCGGAACGCCGCCGGGAACCGACGGCTATAGCCCGCTCCGCAACATCAACACGGTCACCTGGGCGGATCCGGCCAAGGCGCGTGAGCTGAAGTCGGTGGCGGAGGTCATGGCTGCGAAGGATGCCGGGGAAGTCACCATTGAGCAGCCGGGGGTCGTCGTCAATATGCCGTTCGTCGTCTGGGACGGCGGGAAGCGCTGAGCCATGCAACCGATTATCCTCGCCTTCATCACCGGGTTGACCACAGGCGGCCTGAGCTGCCTCGCCGTGCAGGGCGGCCTGCTCGCCGGCTCGATTGCCAGCGAGGTCGAGCAGTCGGTCCAGAACCAGCCGGCCAAAGTGCAGCGCGTCAAGGTGGGCACGGCGCCGCGGCCGCAACAGCTTCAGCCGCGCGCCAGCCGCCCGATCCTGCTTTTCCTGACCGCCAAGCTGATTGCTTACACGCTGTTGGGCTTCCTGCTGGGATTGGCAGGGGCGGTGTTGCAGCTCACACCGATGATGCGCGCGGTCCTGCTGACGGCCATCGGCATCTTCATGGTGGGCAACGCGCTGCGGATGCTGAACGTCCATCCGATCTTCCGCTATTTTAACCTGGAGCCGCCGTCATCGGTCACGCGCTACATTCGCCGCAAATCGAAGGACCAGTCGAGCGCGCTAACGCCGCTCTTCCTGGGCGCACTCACTGTGTTGATCCCTTGCGGCGTGACGCAGGCCATGATGGCCGTGGCGATGGGCACCGGGAATCCCTGGACCGGCGCCGCGATCATGTTCGCCTTTGTCCTGGGGACCAGCCCGGTCTTCTTCACCGTCGCCTATCTCACCACGCGCCTTGGCGCCCGGCTGGAGAAAAACTTCGTGCGAATCGTGGCGGTCATTCTGCTGGTCCTGGGGCTGGTCTCCATCGACAGCGGCCTGACGCTGGCGGGTTGGCCCTACTCCGTCGCCAACTTGCGGATGGCTGCGGGCGGCTCAGAACCTGCGCCGGTCGCCGCATCGGCGCAACCGCAGGCGGTGGCCGCCCCGGCAGCACAGAAACCGCTGCATGACACAGGATCATCCAACCTGACGGGCGCGTTCGGCCCGGCTGCGGCTGCCAGCGGGGTTGTTACCATCAACGTGAAGAACGATGGCTATGCGCCGGAGGTGACGCACGCCAAGCCCGATCAGCCGTTCCAGTTGGCGCTGGTGACCAACGAGACCTATAGTTGCTCGCGCGCGTTGTGATCCCGGCACTGAAGATTGAGCAGATGCTGCCGGCGACCGGCACGGTCACGGTCGACATTCCCGCTCACCCCGCGGGCAGCAAGCTCTTCTACAGTTGCTCGATGGGCATGTACAGCGGCGTGATCGTCTTCGACGGCTGAGGAGCGGCAAGATATGGTCAAGCAGGTCTTTCGCGTGGCGGACATGCACTGCTCGAACTGCGTGATGCGCATCGAGGGGCTGGAGGATGACCTGTCCGGCGTGCAGCGCGTGCGGGCAAGTTACAAGAAGCAGCAGGTTGAGGTCGAGTACGATGAAGCCGTTATGACCGAGGCTAAAATCGTCACTGCGATCCAGAAACTCGGTTACACCGTCGGCTAAGGAACGGGGATTAAATAACTGTACCAGCAACGCCAGCATCCTTCGAGCGACGCCCGGCGCATGGGCTGCCCAATCCTGGCGCGACCCCACAGTCTGCGCCGGGCGTAGTCGAAGGAGGCGGCCTTTTTGTGCCCAACGCTGCGCAGCCTTCGACTGCGTGGCGGGAACAGCGCCGCCATCACTTCCTCCGCCAATGCACCTCCGACCGCGACCAATTCCGCAGCCGCCAAACCCAGCCGGCGGGATAGCCCAACATCTTGGCGATGTCTCCGACCGCACGGATGACGGGGATGAGCAGCGCAACTTTGACCTGCTCCCTGGACGTTAGCGCGATCTGGGATGATCGCAGCCGGCGATAGGGCGCGCCGCAGTAGAACATCACACCGGCCAGCAGCACGAACCACCAGCCCGGCGAATGGAGCAGACCGAGTACAATCAGGCCGGGCAGGGCGATCAGATAGGTGATATAACGGATCAGATGGCGTTTGCGCCACAGGTCCGCCTTGCCATCACCGCGGGCGTAGCGGTAGTACTGCTTGAAGAACGCCTTCAGCGTGCCTCGCGGCCGGAAGTGCGCCACCGCCTCCGGCGCCCAGGCAAACGGCCCCGCGGCATCCCGCAGCCGGAAATCGAAGATCAGGTCCTCGCAGTAGTCGATCCACTCAGGGTAGCCGCCCGCGGCTTCCCAGGCAGCCTTGGTGAACGCCACCGAGCGGCTGGAGGGGAGGAAGCTCTCCGGTTTGACCTCGGCCACCGTCGGCAGCACCGTCGCGCCCATCGCGATCTCGAACGTTGTCTGGACGTCGGGGACAAAAAAGCCGGCGACGGAAGTTGGAAGCTGGAAGTTGGAAGCTGGAAGCTGGCCTGTTGGATTTTCTAGGGGCGCCACCAATTTGTCAAGCCACTGCGGCTCCAGCCAGACGCCCGCGTCCACGGACGCGATCACGTCGCCGGTCGCGGCGGCGATGGCGACGTTGCGGCCGCGCGAGATGTTAGCGCCTGGCTCGACCAGAACGCGCAGCGGCAGGCGGGTGGCGTACTCCTGGATGACCGCCACGGTGTTGTCGCGCGAGCCGCCGTCCACGATCACCACCTCGTCCGGGCGGCGGGTCTGGGCAAGCAGGCTATCCAGCAGGCGGCGGATGGCTTCCCCCTCGTTGAGTACAGTGCTGATGACGGTGACGCGCACGCGACCTCCTTTGACGGCTGGAACGGGTAAGAGTATTATAGCGGAGGAATTCCCGATTTCCACAATCATCATTGCCAGCGGAGACACGCATGAGAATCCGTACCAGCAAAGGTCTGACCTTCGACGATGTCTTGTTGATCCCACAGCGTTCCCCGATCGCCTCCCGCAGCGATGTGGACACTTCCTCATTTGTCACGCCGGCGATCAAAGTGAAGATCCCCGTGCTTAGCGCCAACATGGACACCGTCACCGAGGCGGCGATGGCGATCGCGATGGCGCGTGCCGGCGGCTTTGGGGTCATCCATCGGTTTATGACCGTTGAGCAGCAGGTGCGACAGGTGAAGCTGGTGAAGCGCTCGCAGGGTTTCATCGTGGACAATCCCTACGGCATCGGGCCGGATGCGTCCATCGGTGAGGCGGCGCAGCTCATGAAGACGCACGACGTGGGCAGCCTCGTGGTCACAGCCGATGATGGCCGCTTCGTCGGACTGATCACCCAGCGCGACGTGCTGCTGGCGCCGCCCGATCGTAAACTGGTGCGAGATGCGATGACGCCGGCAGACAAGGTGGTCAAAGTTGCGCCGGGCATCACTCAGGAGCAGGCGAAGGTGATCCTCTACGAACATCGTGTGGAAAAATTGCCGGTGGTCGATGCCCAGGGCCGGATCGCCGGGCTGGTCACGGCGCGCGATGTTGCGAAAAGGCAGGAATATCCCAACGCCACGCGGGACGCCCAGGGCCGGCTGCGCGTCGGCGCGGCCATCGGGGTGACGCCGAGCGAGCTTGACCGGGCCGGCGCGCTGCTGGACGCCGGCGCCGATCTGCTGGTGCTGGACATCGCGCACGGCCACGCCGATCACTGTATCGCCATCCTGAAGACGCTCCGCAGACAATTTCCCGCAGCCCAACTCGTGGCAGGCAACGTCGCCACCCGCGCGGGCGCGCGTGATCTCGCCGAGGCCGGCGCGGATGCGATCAAGGTAGGCATCGGCCCGGGCTCCATCTGCACGACGCGCATGGTCACCGGCTTCGGCGTGCCGCAGATCACGGCGATCATGGACAGCGTGGCCGGCGTGCAGGAGAGTGGCCGTGATGTGCCGATCATCGCGGATGGCGGCATCCAGAAGTCGGGCGACCTGGTGAAGGCGCTGGCGGCCGGCGCCAGCACGGTGATGATGGGCAGCCTGTTCGCGGGCTGCGAGGAGGCGCCGGGCTCGCCGGTGATCCGTGACGGCCAGAAGTTCAAGGTGGTGCGCGGGATGGCCTCGTTGGGCGCAGCCATCGGCCGCAAGGCCGCGGAGAAGGCGCAGGACGAGAGCGCCGAAAGCCAGGAGGAGTGGGATAAGGTGGTTCCGGAAGGGGTCGAGGCGGTCGTACCGTATCGCGGCTACGTCCGGGAGCTGCTCTATCAACTGGTGGGCGGGCTGCGATCGGGCCTCAGCTACGGCGGCGCGCACACCATCCGCGAGTTACAGGAAAACGCCGAGTTCGTCGAGATCACCGCCGCGGGCGCGCGTGAAAGCGGCAGCCACGATGTCAAGCGGTTGCAATGATTGAGCAAATTGAGTATTATTGGTCGGGTACGACCGGCCACCGTCGCTGTTTCAATTTGTGCGCCTTCAGCGTGACCTGAGCGATCTGCTCGGGGTTCCGGTCGACTTGGTTATGAAGTCGGCGCTCCGACCGGCTATTGGACAGGTTATCCTGTCCGAGGTAGTGTGAGTATAACGGCGTGTCATGCTGAACGGGTTAAGCACGCAGCTTGCGCCACGGTGAAACCTCAGTGAAGCATCTCAGTTCGTCCAAAAGACCCTTCACTGGCGGTTCGCGTGACCGTGCGTTGTATCGTTAACCCGTTCAGGGTGACAAGGATGGGCCGGTCGCGCCCAAAACGCCTCCCTGATCCTCAATCAAAGACCATCCGTCAAATATGGCTGCCGCCACTCTCCACCCACGCGTCCGCGGTCTGACGGTCATCGTCCAGGCGCAGGTGCTGGACCGTGCTTTCCAGCGCCACCATGCGTGCCGTCAGGTGGCGCAGCAGCTCGGCGTTGGGATCATGCAGACGGCCATGTTGCAGATCCTCCCGCTCCGTCTCCGGCATATCACCGTTGCGCGGCTTGGTGCGGCCGGGGATGCCGACGACGACCGAGTGCGGGGGCACGTCCTTCACCACGACTGAGTTGGCGCCGATGCGGCTGTGCGCGCCGATGGTGATCGGCCCGAGCACCTGCGCACCGGCGCCAACCACGACGTGGTCCTCCAGCGTCGGATGGCGCTTCACCTTTTCCCAGCTCACCCCGCCGAGCGTGACGTTGTGGTATAGCGTGACGTTCGCCCCGATCTCCGCCGTCTCGCCGATCACCGTGCCCATGCCATGATCGACGAAGAAGCCGGGGCCGATCTGCGCGCCGGGATGGATCTCGATCCCGGTCAGCCAGCGTGAGAAGTTGCTGATCAGTCGCCCCAGAAAATGGAAGCCGTTACACCAGAACGCGCGGGCCAGACGGTGCAGCCAGATCGCGTGCAGGCCGGGGTACAAGAACAGCACCTCCAGCGTGCCGCGCGCGGCCGGGTCACGGTCGAAGATCGCTTGAATATCGCTGCGTAGCGTTTTCATCCGCTTACAAACCTTATCACTGATGGTCAGCCAGTCACACCGCCAGGTCGGCAAATAAGACCGTGCTCAGGTAACGCTCACCGTTCGATGGCACGATCACCACGATGCGTTTGCCCGCGTTCTCGGGGCGCTGGGCGACCACCAGCGCCGCATGGATCGCCGCGCCGGAGCTGATACCGACAAGCAGGCCTTCTTCCACCGGCAGCCGGCGGGCCATCGCAATCGCCTCGTCGTTGGTGACCTGACGACTTCGTCGATCAGATCGGTCTCCAGGACGGCGGGCACAAATCCTGCGCCGATGCCCTGGATCTTGTGCGGGCCGGGCTTGCCGCCGGAGAGCACCGGTGAATCGGCCGGCTCCACCGCGACGATCTTCAGGTCGGGCAGGCGCGACTTCAACACCTGCGCCACACCGGTCAGCGTGCCGCCGGTGCCGACGCCGCTGACGAAGATGTCCAGCTTGCCGTCGGTGTCGCGCCGAATCTCTTCCGCGGTGGTGCGGCGGTGGATCGCCGGGTTGGCGGCGTTCTCGAACTGCTGCGGGATGAAGTAGCGCGCGTCCGCGGCGGCCATCTCGGCGGCAACCCGGATCGCGCCCTTCATGCCCTCACTGCCCGGGGTGAGCACCAACTCGGCGCCGTACGCCTTCAACAGCTTGCGCCGCTCCAGGCTCATGCTTTCCGGCATCACCAGGGTGCAGCGATAGCCCTTGGCCGCGGCGACCAGGGCCAGACCGATGCCTGTGTTGCCGCTGGTCGGCTCCAGGATGATGGTGTCGGGGCCGAGTTTGCCCGCGGCTTCGGCCGCTTCGATCATGCTCGAGCGCGATGCGGTCTTTGACGCTGCCGCCGGGATTTTGGAATTCCAGCTTTGCGAGCACTTCGGCCTGGACGTCTTTAGTCACCCGGTGCAGGCGCACGAGGGGGGTGTTGCCGATCAGATCCGTGACGGTGTTGGCGATATTAGACATGAGAGACTCCTACGTGAAACGTGAGACGTGATGCGTGAGACATGAGACGTGATGCGTGTCCCACTGGCTGCGGGAAAACAAACAGGCTCATCCGGGTCGAGGGACCCTGCGATGAGCCTGGACTGATTGTTGGATACTGGAAGCTTGAAACTGGTTCCTTGTTATGGGCAGCCTGTATGCCACCCCCATCTTCCAGCTTCTAGCTTCAAGCTTCTGTTGTCTCTGGCCAACCCATCGCAGCGTGCGATCTTAGCGAGCGTGGGTGGCGCCGGTCGCCAACTCACGCCCGCTCGAAACACGAGCAGGTGAGGAAGTAGCTGCACAGAGAATACGGGTTCATCATAGCTTCAATTAGCCTTTCAACGTACAGAAGTGTAGCTGAATCGAGTGTGGGAGTCAAGTAAGCGTGAACCCGGTGGCAGGGCCATTTCAGCCGCGCTTTTCGTCATGGATTTCAGGCCTGGCAAGTCGCAGCACGGTGTTAGCCGCCTGCGATGGCTCCAATGATAATGAACGGCTCCGTTCCCGATGTGACCTCAACGGGAAGCGGATCATCCGGTGGTTCATAGGATAGGTCGCGTTTACAGGCAAAGAACCGCAGGAGCGGGCGGCGCTGTTGCGTCGTTTGATCGCGGATCGTCCCGCGCAGCATCGGATAGCGGGCTTCGAGCGCGTCGAGGAGCGAGCGCTGCGTGGCCGTTCCTGCGACTTCGAGTGTCACTTCGCGCCCAACGTTGGCCAGCGTGCGCAGATGTTGCGGGAGTGTCACGCGGATCATGGCAACATCTGCACTTCCACGGACAGGACGGCCGGGAGGTCGCGGACGATGGCGGTCCAGTTGTCGCCGGCATCGGCTGAGGCGTACACCTGTCCGCCGGTGGTGCCGAAATAGACGCCGCACGGATCGAGCGAGTCGACAGCCATCGCGTCGCGCAGCACGTTGACGTAGCAGTCGCGCTGCGGTAGACCCGCTGTGAGCGCCTCCCAGTCATCCCCGCCTGTGCGGCTGCGATAGACGCGCAGCTTGCCATCGGGCGGGTAGTGCTCCGAGTCGCTCTTGATCGGCACGACGTAAACCGTTTCCGGCTCGTGGGCGTGGACGTCGATCACAAAGCCAAAATCGGTCGGCAGATTGCCGCTGATCTCATGCCAGGATTCGCCGGCGTTGTCGGTGCGCATGACGTCCCAGTGCTTCTGCATGTAAAGCACGTCGGGGCGCGCCGGGTGCATGGCGATGCGGTGTACGCAGTGGCCGACCTCGGCCTCGGCGTCGGGAATATGGTTGGAATTCAAGCCGCGGTTGATCGGCTGCCACGACTCGCCGGCGTCATCGCTGCGGAAGGCGCCCGCTGCCGAGATGGCGATGAAAATGCGCCCCGGGTTGTTCGGATCCAGCAGGATCGTGTGTAGGCCCATGCCGCCGGCACCCGGCGCCCAACTGGCGCCCGAGCCGTGGCCGCGCAGCCCGGCGAGTTCGTGCCACGTTTGCCCGCCGTCGGTCGTGCGGAACAGGGCGGCGTCCTCAACCCCGGCGTAAACCATCTCGGGATCGGTCAGCGATGGTTCGAGATGCCAGACGCGCTTGAACTCCCACGGGTGCGGCGTGCCGTCATACCACTGATGCGTGCCCGGGATGCCCTCGTACTCGAACTTGTTGCCGACCGGCTCCCACGTCTGGCCCCCGTCGTCGGAGCGCTGGATCGTCTGTCCGAACCAGTCGCTGGACTGGGAGGCGTACAGGCGGTTCGGATCGGCGGGAGAACCCTTGAGGTGGTAGATCTCCCAACCTGCAAAGTGCGGCCCGCTGATGTCCCAATTTTCGCGCTTGCCATCCGAAGTCAGAATAAACGCGCCCTTGCGCGTCCCCACCAAAACTCGTACCCCACTCATCTGTTCCTCCTCATACGCTCCAGGCGTCTTCGACGAATTTCGACCATTATAGCAGCCTCTCGTGCCTCTCTGTCGGTAATCCTGAATCCCCTGATCACGAGGAACTCAGGCGAAGCGAGGCTGACGATGAGATAGATTGCATCAGGGTACAATGCGTGGGTGCGGCGATCTCGGCGGACATCCGAAAGATAGCCTGGCGCGCAGGGCTGACCCGCGCGCCAGGCTATCTTTCGTCAACCGTGTGCCAGGAACGGATTGCGCGCCCGCTGACCGCCTGGACGTGTTACGCGCCTTGGGCGGCGGACGTTTGCCCCGGGAGCCCGAGCAGGTAGCGCAAAACGTCTTCGGCCGAGTAACTCGTTTTGCCAGCGGGCACAAACTGACCCATCAGCGCCAGGTCGTCGCCAGAGGTCACGAGGGCGCGTTCCACCGAGCCATCTTTGCGGCGCTGGCCGTAGCCGGCGGTGGCCACGAGGTTGTTGCATAGGCAAGCGCGGCCCACCGTGTCTTCGAGTTTGCCGCCCTTACGCACATAGTCATCCACCGGTTCGGCAGCGCAACGGTAGCTGAGCGAGCCGTCGTCGTTGCGGGCGATTACGCGCAAAAAGCCCAAATCACAGATACGGTTCCGGGCCGCGTAGAGTTCAGGGTCCGACATCGTCCCCGCCACCTGGGCCACTTTGAAGGGGAAGCCGGTAGGCGAGGCGTTGGGGCTGGTGAAGACCTGCGCGGTTTCATCTAATACCTGGCGCAGCACCGCTTGCTTCAACGGCGCTTCCATGCCCGATTCATCGCACAGGGCAAAGGCGGTGCCCACCTGGACGCCCGTGGCCCCGGCGGCCAGAATGGTGTTGACCTGCTGAGGACTCCCGTAGCCGCCCCCAAACCAGAAGGGCAGGCCAAACGATTTCATTTTTTCGGGATCAACTACATCTTTTTCTCCGTAGATCGGCTCGCCCTGGGCGTTGAGTTTGAGCGCGCCGCGCGGTGGGGCGTTGTGACCGCCTGCTGTGGGACCTTCGACCACGAAGCCATCTATCGCGCCTTCACTGCGCTTGAGCAGCGCCTGCGCCAGCGTGACCGAGGAGATGATCGGCAGGAATTTGGGGCGCTTGAGCTGCCCGAACAGCCGCGTAATGCCGGGGAAAATTCGCTCGGGATCAAAATGAATCCGCAAGTCGTCATCCGGCCCGGCCCCATGTAAATCGAGCCGATAAGAGACGGGTTCGTGCCGCCCCAGCTTATCGAGAATGCCCGCCACCTGCGTCGGGATTCCGGCGCCCATCAGCACATAATCGACCCCAGCCAACATCGCGCCGTAGAGCGAGGCGAGGTTGGGCATCTGTACCTTTTCAAGCAGATTGATCCCCACGAGGCCATCGTGGTTTTCTTTGGCCAGGAAGACCTCGACATAGTTGGCGAGGGCGGTGAGTTGATCCAGGAATATGGGCGGGTTGACGGTATAGGCAGGCGGCGTTTTGTAGGCAGCGGCAGGCGCTAGCCGCCGGGGACGTAGAATCGCTGCAGGATGCTCTGCGCCACTTCGGGCAAAGGGAAACTTGCGAGGGCACGGCGCATCTGCCCGCCGAGGTCGCCGTCGGCGAGGCGGCCGGCCAGCACGCGGTTGAGACCGGTGCCCGAGACCACGCCCAACTGTCCAAACCGCGACACTGCCCTGGCCAAAGTCCAATTGGAAATCGCGACCCCCATGCCGCCTTGAATAATGACCGGTAACTTCACGTTGAGGCTCCTTCGTATGGCAAATCGGAAAATGGTACTTAAGCAGATTCCCGTCGCCCCCACCCGGACTTTGCTGGTCGGGAGGTGTGGCGGCGGGAATCTGCGGCTCAACTCCGTAGTTCGACCGTCTTTTCGGTCGAACCGCCCTTTCTTTGTACGATTCTACCGCGTGCGGTATCACCTGTCAAACGCACTCTGGCAGCAGGGCCGGTTATCGCCTTGGACCTCGCTCTCGAAGGCAACCTCTCGCACTTTTTGGTTTGTGATCCTGAATCCCCTGATCACCGGGAACTCGGGCGACGCGAGGCTGACGATGAGATACACTGACTCAGCGTAATAGGCGTGGGCGATATCGGTGGGCGAAGGGGTCTCGGGGCCGCGGGGGTGCGAGTGGTAGATGGCGGCCAACTCCAGCCCGGCGTCCTCGAAGTCAACGATCCGGGCCAGCGTGTCGTGGTCCAACTCGTAGGCCACAGCCGGTGTCGGCGAGATGTTGCGGCCGGGGTAAACCGTGGTCGCAACGCCGCCCCGGCCGGCCACCAGCCCGCAGACCTCATCAGGGTAGCCGCTCTGAGCGTGCTCGATGATCTGCGCGGCGATCTCGACGGACATCCGAAAGACGGCTTGAGGCACGGGGATTGCCTGCGCGCCATCGTCCATCGTCCATCGTTCATCGTCCATCGTCAACCGCGTGCCAAAAACGGATTCCCCCGCCGCTCGTCACCGACGCTGCTCGCCTCACCGTGGCCGGCAAGCACGGCGTAGTCGTCCGGCAGACTCAGGATCTGCGCTCGGATGCTGTCGAGCAGCGTGCGCATGTCGCCGCCGGGCAGATCGGTGCGGCCGATCGAGCCGGCGAACAGCGCGTCGCCGGTGAAGGCGCGGCGGCCGGCGTGATCCACGAGGGTGACACTGCCCGGTGAATGGCCGGGGGTGTGCCTGACTTCGAGCGCAATGCCGCCGGCCTGGAGGGTCTCGCCAGGCGTCAAATCGCCGGTGATGTCGGGCGGCGGGCCGGGGTCGTAGCCCAACCAGGCCATGCAGGTGCGGCGCAGTGTCGCAAGCAGGGGGCGATCAGCCGGGTGCAGGTGGAACGATGCGCCGGTGCGCTCCTGTAGCTCGCGGCAAGCCAGCAAATGGTCGAAGTGGGCGTGCGTGGCCAGGATGCACGTCAGGTTCAGCCCGTGTTGGGCGAGCGCCGCCAGGATCGCCTCGGCTTCGTCGCCGGGGTCAATGACGATCGCCTGGCGCAACGTCTCGCAGCCCAATACGTAGCAGTTGACCTGCAACGCGCCGACGGGGATCGTTTCGATGACCATTTGGGCAGGTTTTTGCATGCGTCTATTCTTCCACCACACGCAGGGTTCCCAGGTATGCGGTTCCCGCAGGGGTCTTATCGTCCGGCGTCATGATCAGGCTGAGCCTGTATTGGGCGGGCGGCAGATCAGCCGGGATCTGAAAATCGTGCTCGCCGCGCACCACCTCACCTTGCTGCCAGAGGGTGGTCCCATAAGAGTCGCTGACCAGCGGCGCCTGCATGCTGGCAACTGTATTGCCGCTGGAGTCGCTCAGCGCCAGGTCGAACCACCAATCGGCACGCGGGGTCACGTTTGCCTGCCAGTAAAAGGTCAGATGCAGGAGATCACCCGGATGAAGTTGTGTCTCGGGTGCGTGGCGGAACCCGCGTTTGTAGTGATCATGCCCCAGGAGGCTGATGCCGCCGAAGTCGAAACGCTGGCGGTTCATCATGTCCAGCGCGGCGAGCGGAGGCGGTGTTTTGGCGCGCGAAACGCTGACTGGGGGCAGGCTCACAAAGTCGCTCCCATCCGGCAGCTTCAGACGCTCCATGGTCTCGACATCGTACAGGCCGATGATGCGGCGATAGGTGCCGGGCGGCGTGCCGGGCGGGATCAGCAGGCCGTGGTTGTCCAGAATCATTTCTCCCGGCTGCCAACCATCGGTAGGGCGGCCTTCGCCGGCCGGTTCGGCATCCCGCTGCGCGATCACCTGGTCACGCGGGTCCAGCAGTTGCAGGAAAACCTTGTAACGGTGGGCGGGTTTCTGATCCGCACGCCATTGCAACTGGAGCTGCGTCACTTCACCGGCGGTCGGCGCCAGCTTCCAGCCGCGATAACCCAACAACTCGATGGCATCGCCAAACCGCAGGTTGAGATCATCGACGACCTCCTCGGGCGGGCTGTGCTCGGGCATCACGTACACCGCCATGCGCACATTGCCGTACCATTGATCCAGCGTCTTGTAGCCGCGGGTATCCATCCAGTTGGGGACGACCCTCTGTGGGTCGGCCTCCTCGGCAGCCCAGTTGACGACGTAGATCTTGTCGTGCTGCATGAGTTCTTCCAACTCAGCCAGGGTCGCCTCCAGATCAAGGGGGCGTTGCTGGGGCAGCGCATAGACCGGCAGGTCGCCATCATAGTAGTAGTTGAAGACCTCGGCCTGGCCGGGCGCGATGAGCACGATCGCATCGTTCGGATGCGCGGTGGCAACGACGAACTGGGCGATGCTCCGATAATCGTCACGCGCCAGGGCCGGATCGGTGTAGTAGCGTGCCAGCGCCGCGCCGGACAGCGCCCCGATGACCGCCAGGGTCGAGATGGTCCAGGCAACGCCAGCCACGCCACGCCACCATGCCCGGGATGGCTTGCTCGTGGCCTCCGCTGATTCGACGACGGGGGCAGCCGGCGTCCGCAGCAGCCGCTCCGTCGGCCCCAGCACAGCGCGTGCCAGGAGCAGCGAGAAGGCCGGGCTCGCGATCAGCAGAAATTTGAGATAGGCTTCGCGAAACAGCCCGAAGGCCACGATCAGCACCACCGGCGCGACGACCCAGGCGACTGGGGTGGTGAAGCGCAGCCAGTCGAGCCGGTTGGAGCCGCTGGTCCCGTGTCGATTGGTCAGCGGCCAGGGCAGCGCGCCGAGCAGCGCCAGCGCGGGCAGGAGCCAGGCCCACCAGTGGCCGACCGCTTCCTTCGCCGCTGCACCCACGGTCAGGGTTGCCAACAGCGTGCGAAGCTGCGTCGAGAAATCGGCCTGGACGGCGACGCGTGGCCACGCGAGAAGCTGTTGGATCGCAGTTGTCAGCCAGGGCGCGTACAGGGCGAGCGTCAGGAGGAGCAACAGGAACCAGCGCAAAACTCGCCAGCCCACCAGCCCGCGGCGCCGGGAGACGATCAGCCAGGCCAGGTAGAGCACGCTCAGCAGCCCGATCATCAACGGAAACGCGTAATGCGTGTAGAGCCCTGCCACCCAGGCCAGCGCCAATAACAGGCCAGAGATCGTCAGCAGACGCAGGCCGGCGTGTCGCGCTGGCGGCGGTGATCCATCTACCGGCAGGCGGGCATCCTCCTGGGCCATGAAGCGCCAGAAGAGCAGCACCGCCAGCGCGGCTTCCAGCGCGACCAGGATATACATGCGGGCTTCTTGGCTGTAGTACACCTGAAACGGTGCGATCGCAGCAATAAAGGCGGCGGCCAGTCCCGTCGTGCGGTTGAAAAGGCGGGCGCCGAGGCCGTAAATCACCAACACCAGCAGCGTCCCCAGCACCGCGCTCAGCGACCGGAGCGCGAACTCGCTCAGACCGAACACGCTCGTCCACAGCCGCAGGAGCCAGTAGTAGAGCGGCGGATGGATGTCATGGGCGGCATCTTGGGCGATCTGAACCAGTGAACGTGTAGCCAACGCGGCGCTGTTGCCCTCGTCTGACCACAGGCTTTGGCTGCCCAGGTTGTAGAAGCGCAGCCCTGCCGCCAGCGCCAGGATCAGCAGCAGCAGGAAAATGATCAACCCGGTGTCGCGTCGCGAACGTTGCATCGGGGCAGCCGTTTGTCGCGCAGTGTTTGTTTCGATCATAGCGCTATTTCCGTCGCACGCGCGCGATCCCGTGCGCCACCAACAGCAAGAAAGCGGCTGCCGCTATTCCGCCCAGAATCCACCAAGGCCAGGTGGGCCTGGCGCGTTGCACCGCGATGGCCGCGATACCGGCGGGCGCCTCGGCCACTTCGATGACTGCTTGATGCGGGCTGCCTTCAGGAAGACTAGCCGCTGCCGCAACGCGCACGGAGTTGCCTTGCTCATCCATGCGGATAGTCACCGGCGGCTGGTTATCCACTGTCACTTTCAGCGCGCCGGAACATGGCTCCGCGGCACAGGCCAGCATCACGCTCAGGGCATCACCGTGAAAGATGAAGCTCAGCTTTGCACCGGGCCCCGAGGTCCAAATCTTGCCGAACGGTTGATCGACCGCATCCACGGTTTGCCACTCGCTGTCAGCCTGCACAGCCCAGCCGCTCGGCTCGTGCGTGCCGGGGTAGAGCGCCGGCTGCACTGAATTGATGTAGGCTTTCAGGCTCTCATAAACCGGTTGCAGGGTGAAATCGGGATCGGCCAGTCGGAAGTAGGCTTCGGGCTTGTCCTGCTTGAGCCACTCGTCGGTGGCGCGCTTGAAGTACCAGGTGTTGACCACCCCCGCCCACGGCCATTCCTCCAGCGCGCGCTGATAGGCCAGCGGTTCGTACTGGGCCTGCTGTTCGGGGCTGACCTGACCGAAACGTTTGTCCGCCACGGCATCCGGCACGGCGTTCCACGCCATCTCGCTGATCCAGATCGGCTTGTTCGCGTCGCCGTTGGCGACCATCAGATCGCGCACGAACTGCGGCCGGCCGAAGTTCATCACGCGCGGTTGCATGCGCCGATCGGTGGGTCCTGACCAGAGGCCGTAAGCCTGCATCGCCATGATGTCAAAGTAGGGCGCGGCGCCCGCATCGTACATGCGCTGGAGGAAAAGCAGATCGTTGAGCGCATTGTTGGGCGGGGCGGCGTCGGGCTGGAGCGCGATGGTGCTGGCCAAGGCGCCGGCGATGATCACGGCGTTCGGATCGGCCTCGCGGGCCCGTGTCGTGCCGATTTTCAACAGCCGGGTGTAGTCCTCCGGGCTGATGGGATAGTTGCCCCACTCCGGGTAGATGTTCGGCTCGTTCCAAAGCTGATAATAGCGGATGCGGCCCTTGTAGCGGCTGACCAATTCGTACACGAAATCGCCGAAGTCGTCGTAGTTGTCCGGCGGCGCAAACGTGCCGACCGCATCGCCCTCGGCGCGACTCCAGGAGGGCGGCGTGCTGACGCGGACGATGAGCTCCATGCCGTATTTGTCGGCCAGGTCGACGATCTGATCGTACTTGTCCCAGGCCGATTTGGCAGGCGGATTGCGACGGTCTTCGAAGTCGCCCTTGGCGTGGATTTCGATATCCTGCCAGGGGAATTCCTGGCGCAACCAGTGAAACCCGGCCTCGGCGGCCAGGCGCACCGTTTCCTCGCGCTTGGCCGGCTCGACCTCTTCGTTCAGGAAGACGTTGACGCCGAAGGGGTTGAGATTGGTGTACCGCACCGGCGCTGTCCGGCGCCAGGTTCAACCGCCCGCGCAGCAGATCGGCGCTGAGGTCGCTCAGGCCCTTGATCTGGGAGAAGAAGCGTTCTTCGCCGGTGAGGTTGAAGAGAGCGGATTGAAGCGGCTGCCGGGCCAGGAAAAGCGTCGCGCCAAAACCAGCCGCAAGTAACACCGCGACCAGCAAAGGCAGGGCCGATTGATGCGAGGAACGCTTCATTCCCCTCTAATTCAAGCATCCTGAGCGGGTTGACGACTCAACGTGCAGCGCGGTGAGCCATCAGTCGAAGGATGCGGCTACTTTACCGCATCCTATCTCTATGTTCTGAGTCTAAAGACGAAGACGCAGTTCCGTTCCGCACAGGACGCTTCGATTCAACTAACAAGCCCGCCAGCACCCTGAGCGGAGGGCTGCATCGGTGCGCGGCCCGAAGTCGAAGGGTGCGTCCTTGGGGCAACACTCGCTCTTTGGTGCTTCGATCTACCGCTTTCGGGCCTCGCGGGTCTTGCGTTCCCTCTTGACGATCTCGTGCAGCCCATCCCAGTCACCGCGGATGAGTGCCTCCTTCTTGGCTCTGGACCAACCTTTGATCTGACGTTCGCTCAGAAAGGCTTCGTGTTCTGTTGGGAAGTCCGCAAACCAGACCAGTTCGACAGGAAGGTGGGTGCTGGTGTAACCGCCAAAGTAGCCTGTTCGGTGCTCATCCAAACGGCGTTCCAACTCAGCGGTCGAACCGGTATAGTAGGAACCGTCGGAGCACTTCAGGATGTAGACGTAATGCACGAAATCCGATCCCATGGAGGGCCGCATCGTTCGGCTGAGCTCACGACGAAGCCCTTCGACTGCACTCCGCTGCCCTTTCACAAGTACGGTTATCGGTTTTTGACCGTATTCTGGGGCTGAAGACGAAGAGGCAGCTCCGTTCCGCTCAGGATGCTTCGACTCAACCTGCAACCAACGCCAGCATCCTGGGCGGATCACCGCGAACTGATGTGCTGTTCCGCTCAGGATACCCCACGGCCTCGTTACCTACTCCCTCGTGTTCTTAAATATGATATTGGTCCACTGGCCCTGTTGGCACTTATCAGTAATCGTGGCGGTGAACTTGTTTGACTTAGGCGCCGGCGGTGAGCCACCCTCCAGGGTCAGACCAGCACCGGGCACGTTGGGTGGGCATTCTACAACGTAAATTTCAAACGGTCCTTTGCAGTCTCCGGGGCCGCAAGGCGAAAAACTCCAGTTGCCGTCTCCGGACCCGCCACCGCCAGAGAATTTGATCGTGCGGGGACCATAGTAGTCGATATAGATGCAGACGCCATTTTGCGGAGTGCCGTTCTTATATTGCACTTTGCCGTCGAAGTGGACTGTTCCGCACTGGGGAGCGCCGACCGCTGATCCGGATTGATACATCCAGGGATACTGAGGCTCAGCGGGCTGTGGCGCCGGTTGTGGCTGAACGGGCACTGCCGTGGGCTGTGGCCGCGCAACAGGCCTCGCGGTCGGGCGTGCAGTGGGCACCGCTGGGATATTCTGCGCCACCTGGACGTTGGCCGGATCGCCGCTAACGTTCACCAAATTGGCGATCACCCAGGCTGTTTGGCCGTTGAAGTCAAATTGATACCAATCCCCGCGCGCATTCTTGCCGGTGACAGGAAAGGCTTGCCCCGCGCTTAGGCGACCGATCACAGGGTAGTTCGTGCCTGGGCCGCGGCGGGCGTTGACTGTCTGAGACGCAGTCAAGCGAACGATTCGGGTGCTGCGGTGGTCGGCTCGGCAGTAGGCTCCTCGGCTGCTGCCGGCTCGGCAGTAGCTTCGGGTTGCTCCGAATCTGGGGCTTCAGCGGTCGGCTCGGCCGCAACCGGCGCTTCGGTGGCGAACACCACCGGCGTCGGGGTCCAATCGGGTGTAGGAGTGAAGGTCGGCTTCGGTGTCTTGGTCGGCGCCACGGGCGTGGGCTGCGGGCCGATCGACGTGCAGCCGGCCGTGATCAACACCAGGATTAGGATAGCCAACAAAAGGCTCTTGGATCGCATGCGTCAAATACCTCATAGTGGGGCGGAATTCAGCCCGATATCCCGCATCGAGGGCGATGCAGGGCGATTATAGCACAGTTGGAAAGGCTTCCCAAAGTGCGGATGCCACGGGTTGACGCCAACGGCGCGGGAAATGTTCCGGTTCAGACGATGGAATGGGTCAATGGCGCTGGCGTTCCGTTGGGCAATTTCACTTCCCCGCGCAGCGCTTGAGGCCATCCTGGGCCGGCCGTGAATCGGGGTTTTCCTCCAGCGCCTTTTCCAGCCAGATGCGGGCGTTGGCGCAGTCGTCGAGATAGGAGTAGGCCAGGCCGAGTTCATAGAAATACTCTTCGTTCTTCAGGCCCATGGCAAAGGCCTTACTGAAGTTGTCGATGGCTGATTCCCAATTCAGCAGCGTGTAGTAGACGCGACCCAGGTGGGCGTAGGCGGAAGCGTATTCCGGGTCAAGCTCGATGGCCTTGCGCAGCGTCGAGATGGCCCGGTCGGGGTCACCGTTAAGCGCGCTGGCGTGGCCCAACATATCGTAGCCGACCGGCGTATCGGGGTTTGCCTGGACCGCCTTCTCGAACTCAGCGATGGCTTCCTCGTACTGGTTGAGCGCCATATGGATGTTGCCGGCGCTGAGGTAAATGTAGCCCAGCTTCGGCGCCAGCTCGGCCGCTTTGGCGTAAGTGTCCAGCGCGTCGTCGTAACGCCCCTGCATCGAGAGCACGTAGCCCATGTTGCGCTGGACGAAGGCATTGTCGGGGTCCAGCTTGACGGCCTGTTCGGCCTCTTCGAGCGCCCGCGTCCAGTTGTTGCGATCGGCGTAGACTTCGGCCAGCGCGGCGTGGGCCTCGGCCGACAGTGGGTCTTTGTCCACGGCGGCCAGCGCCACTTTGATCGCCTCGTCATATTGGCTCGTCCAGTCCAGCGCCATGGCCAGGATGGCCCCGTTCAACGCGCTATCGTTGATCTCAAGCGCCTTGCGGGCGGGTTCCACCGCACTTTCCGGCCTGCCGCGCAGGATCCACAGCCAGGCGATCTGGCGGAGCGCCTCGTCGTTGGTCGGCTCCAACTCGATGACGCGCTGGTAACCTTCTGCGGCCGCGGCCAAACGTCCTGCTTTGTAGTTATCTTCGACCTCAGCAAGATAGCTCACGGCCGAGCGGGTGGGGGTGGCGGTGGGTTGCAAAGGATTGAACGGATTCTCAAAGAAACGCGTTCGGGTCGCCAGCAGATAGATGCCGGGCACCAGGATGAGCGCGATCAGGACAATGATCGGCCAGGGCGAACGTGGCCGCCGGCCTTTGTATCGCCGGTCAATGTACATACCAACTCCGAATGATGTTTCAGCGTTGGACGCTCTGCGCCCGAACGCTGGCGATGGTCGTCAGGATCTCGTCGTGGATCCCCGGTTGTCCATTGCTGGCCACCAGGCTGACGCTGGCCAGCCCGGCTGCTGCGCCGCTGTACTCGGTGACGCGGCCGCCGGCTTCGTGAATGAGGAGCCAGCCCGGGATCCAGTCCCAGGGCTTGAGCTGCTCCTCCCAGTATGCTTCCAACTGGCCGGCAGCCACCCACGCCAGCACCATCGCTGCGGACCCGAGCCGGCGCACCGACTGCGAGCGGAGATCGAGCGCGGTGAACTCGGCCCGGTTGTGCGTTGGGTTCAGCTTGCGGCCCGCGATAAAGCCGGTGGACAACAGCGCGCGCTCCAGGTTCGTGATGGTCGATACGTTGAGCCGCGTGTCCTGCCCGCCGAAGCGCACCCAGGCGCCGCCGTCGCGCTCGGCCCAGTAGGTGCGGCCCGACGACGGATCGCAGGTCACGCCAGCACGGGGACGCCGTCATGGATCAGCGCCATGTTGACGCCGAAGATGGGCAACCCGTGGGCGTAATTGGTCGTGCCATCCAGCGGATCGACGACCCAGAACCAGGATTCTTCCGGCAGATGGTGGCTCGCGCTCTCCTCGCCGTGGAAGCCGTGATCCGGGAATGCCGCGTGGATCGCGTCGAAGATCAGCCGTTCCGAGGCCACATCCGCCTCGGTGACGATGTCGAAGTGGCCGGTTTTGGTTCGGATCGTGTCTTCCGACAGGCCGCGGCGGCGATAGTCAAGCAATAGTTCCCCGGCCTGCTGAGCCAGGGTGATGGCGAATTCGCGTGTGTTCAGGTGGAAGCTCCTTTGGAACGGACGATGGACGAAAGACGAAAGTCCGCGTTCAATGGTCTATTCTTCTTCGTCCTTGGTCATTCGTCATTCGTCGTCCGCCCCCGCAGCCCCGCTCGGATCAAATTTATCCGCGCCTGGGTCAGATAGTCGCGGCCCAGCAGCTTTAGCATCTCGGCCACACGCCGGCGTCGCGAGTCATCCGAACGCGGACAGGCCGGTGGCGGCGGCGGGAAGCTGCTGGCGCGGGCGAAACGCTTCAGGTCGGTTTCCGGCACATAGATCAGCGGGCGGATCAGCCGGAAACGCCCGTCGAAATAATCGGCGCAAGGCGCCAGCGTC
The DNA here is from genome assembly GCA_963841825.1 of uncultured Chloroflexia bacterium. GTDB lineage: Bacteria > Chloroflexota > Anaerolineae > CG2-30-64-16 > CG2-30-64-16 > CAWJEL01. Next base: position 52,085 of record CAWJEL010000019.1, on the reverse strand, counting down.
CGCACATCGCCGCCGTAGAGCAGGTTGAGCAGCGTGGTCTGCGCCGCGTCATCCGCGTGATGGGCGAAGGCGACGACGTTGCAGCCCAAGTCATCCGCGGCCCGGAACAGCGCCTTGCGGCGGAGCCAGGTGCAGCGTTGACACGTCAGCGGCGGCGCGTCGTCCGCAGCCAGCTCGGGCAGGACGACGCGCTGGGGCACATCCTGCGCGGCCAACCATTCACCGAGCGGCGGGTGCAGCGCCATCACCCCCGTCGCGTCGCCCAACACGTGGATCGCCGCCAGTTCGAAGCGCACGCCTGCCGAGCGCCGATAAGCCTGCAACAGGCGCAGCAGCCCGAGGCTATCCTTGCCGCCCGACACCGCCACCGCGATGCGGTCACCCTCCCGAATCATGTCAAATTCCCGCACCGCCGCGCTCAGGTTCTTCAGGATGAAATAAGCCTGGCGGTCAGCGGTGACGGACGGTGGGACACTTTGACACGAAGACGATGGACGACGAGAAAGATCGGCACCCGCCGATGCTCCATCAACGCTGTCCCTCGTCCTTCCATCGTCCTTCGTCCTTGGTCTTCTCTTCCTCGTCTTCCCACGCCTCGCGCAGCCGGCGGACGACCTTGCGCGGGACGTAGACACCGCCCAGATCCGGCTCGCTGGCTCGCATCCCGTGGAAGTCGGTGCCCCCGGTGACGAGCAAGTCGCGACGGCGGGCGATGCCCAGCAGATACTCGACGGTGACGGCGTCATAATTGGGATAATAAACTTCGATGCCCAACAGGCCGGCTGCGATTGTCTCGGCCAGCATCGCCTCCAGATCGAAGCTGGATTTGATCTTGCCATATTTGTCAAAGAAGACCGGATGGGCCAGCACCGGCACCCCGCCCGCGCGGCGGATCAGGCCGCAGGCTTCCATCGGCGTGAACTTCATGCGCTCGACGTAGGCCGGGCTGTCGCGGCCGATGTATTTAACGAACGCCTCACCGTAGGTCGCCACGTGGCCCGCCTCGTGCAGCGCCTGCGCGACGTGTGGCCGGCCGACCGAGCCTTCGCCCGCGATCTCCAGGATACGCTCGAAACGCACCGGCGCGCCCATCGCGGTCAGCCGCTCCGCCATCGTGCGGGCCCGCCCGATGCGGCCCTCGCGGATGCGCGCCAACTCGACATTCAACTCGGCGTGGCCGGGATCCACGAAGAAACCGAGGATGTGAACCTCGGCGCCGGGCACGTCGGTGTTGATCTCGACGCCCGCGATCACCTCAACGCCCAACCTTGCCCCCACAGCCTGGGCCTCAGCCACGCCGGCGGTGGAGTCGTGGTCGGTGACGGCGATGACCTTGACCGCCAGCTTGGCCGCGCGCGAGATGAGCTGCGCCGGCGTGTGCGTCCCGTCGGACGCGGTCGTGTGCGTGTGCAGGTCGACTTCATTCATGATGCCGACCATTGACGATGGAGCATTGACCATCGACCATTGACCGTCGACCATTGACCATTGACCATTGACCATCGACCATCGACCATCGACCATCGTCTATCGTCCATCGTCACCTCTACCAGTCCAGCCTCGGCGAGCAACTTGAAGTAGCGCAGCGCCACCTCGCCCATCGGTTGTCCCGTCTCCAGCTCAACCCGGTCGGCAATATCGGCGATGGTGTGCTGACCATCGGCCCAGTATTGCAGCAGCGCGCTCGCCGACGTGGAGCGCCTCGTCCGCTTCGTCGGTGAGCTGCCAATAGGCCGGGCGCAGCGCAGGTGAGTCCGCCTGGAGCGCCATGCCCACGTCGATCGGGCCAGGGGCCAGGCGGCGCGGGGTCAGGGTGGCTGCTTCTGCCCGCCAGCCGGTGACTTCGGTTGTGGGCGCGCTCTGAACTTCTTCCGCGGAGAGGAGGCTGCGGACATAGTCATCCTCGGCTGCCGCGGCCCCTGTTGTGCGAGCCTGCGCTGCGGCCAGGGCGGCCGGCTCGATCCCCAGTCGTTGGAGGCTCGTCAGCGCGGCGTCGTTGCGCTCGGCGCGGAAGGCGCTCAGACGGCGATAAGCGGCCCAGACGTGCGCCCGTTCGGCCGCGGTCTGGCGCAGCGCGAGCTTCTCAACGGTCGCGGCGGCCTCCAGGCCAGCCTGCGCGGCGAAACGTGCAGCCATCAGGTGGCCCAGCCAGGCGGCGTCGGCCGGGCCGGCAGCCGCCAGCCAGTACGCGTAAATCGCGGCCAGCGCGCCGCTGCGCGCCAGGGCGGCAGGACTCACCTTGTCGGGCGTATCGGCCGAGGTGTGGTAGAACTTGTCCGGCCAGTCGTTGATCATCGGCGTCGGGATGCCGACGCTCGGATCGCTGAGGATATAATGATCGGAGCCGCTGGCGAAAGGCGCTTCTTTGTACCGGATGCCGTCGCTGAACGGCTGCCGCAGCCAGTTCAGCAGGTGGTCGGCGAAGGCCGCGCCGGCCGCGGGCAGGCTGACAAACTCGCAGAGGCCGTTGGTCTGGCATTGATCCGCGCCGACCATATCCAGGTTCAGCCCGGCGACCCAGCGCCCGCCCCGCACCTCGGCCTCTTGCGCGGCCAGCCACGCGAACGTGCCGGTCATCTCCGGCACCCAGATGAAGCGGATGCCGCGGCTCGGCGCCGGGAGCGCGCCCTGATCGATCAGCCGCGCCAGCGTCGCCGCGGCTTCCAGCAGCGCGGCCGCGCCCGAGGCGTTGTCGTTGGCGCTCGGCCGGGGGTGGCACAGGTGGCTGACCATGAGAACTTCGTTCGCTCCAGCCACGCCGGGGATGGACGCCTCCACCACCTCGAACGCGCCGGGGTAGAAACGGCTGCGGATACTGGCCCGCACGCGCACCGGTTTGCCGGCGGCCAGGCTGGCGCGGAGCGTGCGCCCCTGCCGCGGGCTCAGCACGAAACCCCAGCCGAACGGTTGCGTTTCGCCGGCCCACCAAAACGATGTGTACTGCCGCGCGTCCGGGAGGTCCAGCTCGGTGCGCCCGCCCGCGGCTATGCCGTCGAAGAGGATGCCCGCCGCGCCACGCTCACGGATTGCCAGCCCGGCCACGCGGGAGGGCGCCGCGTCCGTCAGCACGACCTTGCCCGCCACATCCAGGCCCGCGTAATCGGCGGGGTCTTTGCCGCCTTTGCCCGGCAGCGCCACTACGTCGAACTCCCCTGCCACGGGGAGACTGCGCTGGATCAGGCTGGTGGCGATGGCGTCGAAGTCACACAGGAGCTCGACCGGCTGGCCTTGCGCGTCCAGCAGGCTCAGGCTGGCCGCTTCGCCTTCCCACTCCAGGAAGCTCGGCGTTGTCCAGAAGCGCGCCCGGCCGTCGGCAGGAAAGCGGCGGATCGTCACCTCCAGGCCCGCGGCTTCGAGTTTGGCAGCCACGTACTCCGGCCGCGGCGCGGTAGCCGGGACTGGCCTGGATGCGGTGGTGCTGGCTGATGGCAGTGACGTGGCGGTGGGCCAGGTCACCGCGGTAGGTGCGGCGGATTAGATCGGTGTGGGCGTAGGACATATGTATGGGTCAGACTCCCGGCAAGGCTGCGCGGCCGGCTGACTGCCTCCGGATCCTTTCACTGAGAAGTGGTGTGACACGATACCGGGTCGCATCATAGCACAGAGCAGCGCCGTGGAAAAATGGACAGCAATCGGGCGGTGTGCTTTTCCAAAATATCCCGCTGTATGCTAAACTGAACTCATGAGAGACGCACAAGCTCCGTCTGAGCAGCGGCAGGTTCTGGCGGGCGGCTGTGCTTTTGCTGCTGGGGCTCACGTTGGCGCTGGGGGCCTGTACTGCTGGCGGCACGCGTGCCCCGAACAGCGCAGGCGTGGCGCAGCCGACGCCGACACTGACGTCTACACCGGCGCGCCGCGCGGTTGTGACGCCGACGCGCATGTCAGCGCGCAGCGCAACCGCTACGCCGACGCCCACATCAACCGGTCGTGCGTCTGCGACGCCGACGGTCGTGCTGAGCGGACTCCCGACGATCCAATACGACCGGCTGCCGACCCAGGCGCGCGAGACGATCGCCCTGATCCAGCGCGGCGGGCCGTTTCCGTATCGGCAGGACGGCGCGGTCTTCCAGAATCGTGAGCGCCTGCTGCCGGGCAAGCCGGGCGGCTATTACCACGAGTACACGGTGATGACGCCCGGGTCATCGAATCGCGGCGCACGGCGGATTGTTACAGGTGCGAAGGACGAGTTGTACTACACCGACGACCATTACGACAGCTTCAAACAGGTGATCATGCCATGAGCGACAAAGTAGAAGCGTTTTTTGCGGAGACGCCCGCGTCGGGCGTCTATCGCACCCATCTGCGCACCGCTCCCGCGACCTTTGTACGCGCGGCCGAGCGTCACGGCTGGCAGGCATTTCACCTGGCCGGCCGCGAGCTGGCGACCAAGGCGGAGTTTCTCCAAGCCAGCGCTCGGGCGCTGCATTTTCCAAGCTACTTTGGCCACAATTGGGATGCGTTTGAAGAGAGCCTGAATGACATGAGCTGGGCGCCGGCGCACGGCTATCTGGTTGTGTTCGATGGCGTCGCCCATTTCGCCCAGGCGCAACCTGACGAGTTTGCGGTGGCACTCAATATCCTGCAGGACAGCGTCGAACGCTGGGATAAACTGGGGATCCCCTTGCTGGTGTTGTTGCGCGGGGCGGGCAGGACAGCCGGCGATGTGCCCTGGCTGTAATGGCCGTGTGGGCCAGCTTGCCAGCCTGTCCATTTATCTGTATGTGGAGAGATAAACGGTGCCATTATCACGTATGATCCTTGTGACGAGCTTGCTGCTGGTCTTAGCCCTGACGGCGTGTGGTTCTGGGGAAGTATCCCCGCCGGCTTCCGCGGGTGGAGCTGTCGACACGGCAGATTTGGCCGGCGCAACTGCTGCCGTGGCGCCGACTGCGACCGTGCTTCCTCCCGCGCCGACCGATGGCGCGGCGCAGGGCGCTGCTTCCCCATCTGCGCCAGCCCTTGACACAGCGGCACCGGTTGTGACCTTGTCCGCTGACCCGGTCGAGGTGCCGTGGCTCGACCAGTCCACGGTCCGGGCGACCGCGCAGGATGCATCGGGTATGGTGGGTCTCGAGGTGCTGCTGGGCGATCAGCTCCTGGCAACCGCCTCGGATGGCGATCTTGCGCTCGATTTGATCCCCGGGTCGCTGGATGCGGTAGCGCCGGGCGGCACGTACACTTTGACGGCACGCGCGATGGACGCAGCAGGCAACATCGGCCAGGCGGCGCTGGTAGTGACCTTCGGCGCGCTGCCCGATGCTGGCACGCCGCCGCCCAATGCCGCAGTGAGCTTGACCGCAACACCTGCGGCCACCGCGACGACCTTTTTGCCGCACGTCGCGGCGGCGGGCACGCCCCCGCCACAGCCGACACCGCGGCCGACACGGCCTGGTGAAGGTGTCAGCTACCGTGTGACCGAGATCAGCCTGCCCACATATCCCTACGCCGCGTACCTGCGCCAGACTACGGACCCGAATCTGGGCGACTATCCGGTGACCGTGTTCGACCGGGTCGCGTACGAAGCGTCCAACCCGCAACCCGCGCCCAAGAAGCACCGGTTGATCGTGCTGGAGAATCGCTACCTGCGGCTCGGCATCCTGCCGGATCTGGGCGGGCGGATCTACGAGGCCACGTTCAAACCCACCGGCAACAACGAATTCTACAGCAACCCGGTGGTAAAGCCGACGGACTGGGGGCCGGCGAACCCGACCGGGGCCAACTGGTGGCTGGGGATCGGCGGCCTGGAGTGGGGCTTCCCGGTGGAGGAGCATGGCTATGAATTCGGCCGGCCGTGGGGCTTCGATCACGTGATGCTGCCGAACGGCGGCGTGATGCTGACGTTGTTCACCCGCTATGGTCCGGAAATCCCCTACGCGGTGGTCGATGTGATCCTACCGCCGGATGCCGCGTACTTCGTCGTACAGCCTCGGATCACCAACTCCTGGGGCGCGCCGTTCAAATTCAAATGGTGGGACAACGCCATGTTGGCGCCGGGCGCGGCCAACAGTCCCGGCGCTGATTTACAACTCATCTTTCCGGCGTCGGAAGTCACTATCCACAGCACCGGCGACGCATCGCTGCCCGCTGCGGGCCAGCCGATGACGTGGCCGGTTTACGGTGGCCGGGACTTCAGCCAACTCCAAAACTGGGATCAATACCTCGGCGTCTTCCAACGCCCCGCGACGGCCGGCAACTTCGTCGGGGTTTATGACGCGGCGGCGAACGAGGGCATGCTGCGGATTTATCCGAGTGATGTGGCGCGCGGGGCCAAGCTCTTCGCCCCTGGCTGGAACGATCCGCTGGACTCCAAGCTGTGGACCGACGACGGCTCGGGCTATGTCGAACTCCACGGTGGTTTGATGCCGACCTTCAATGACTGGTATGAACTGGAACCGGGTGGCGAGGTTACCTGGAGTGAAGTCTGGTATCCGGTCGCCGGCATCGGCGCGGTGACGCAGGCCAGCGAGGACGCCGCGCTGGCAGTGCATAGCGACGGGAAGGTTCTGCACGTCGGCATCTTCCCCACGGCCGCTTTGCAAGGGGAAGTGACAATCGCTGTCCAGGGCATGGACCCGATCAGGCAAGCAGTCGACATCGATCCGGCCCGCCCCTTGCTGACCGAGATTCCCCTGGCGGTCGGCGTGCCCGCGCAGGCGGCGGTCGCGGTGGACCTGGTTGACGCCGACGGCGCGCTGATGCTCTCCTCACAGGCGCAGGTCCAGGTGCGGTAACAAGGGCAGCGCAGACAGGCCACCTGTCTTTGACGCGGGACACGGATTCAGGTATACTCTCTTGGCCGTTCGGGGCGTAGCGCAGTCCGGTTAGCGCGCTTGATTTGGGTTCAAGAGGTCCCCAGTTCAAATCTGGGCGCCCCGACCTTTTTAACTTTCCCCCTTGCGGGCGTAGCTCAGCGGTAGAGCGCCTGCCTTCCAAGCAGGATGTCACGGGTCCGAATCCCGTCGCCCGCTCTTGTGGGTCCCTAGCTCAGCGGTTAGAGCGGCCGGCTCATAACTGGTTGGTCCCGGGTTCGAATCCCGGGGGACCCACTTGTTTCGATGCCGGCGGCTTGGCGCGATGCCGTGCCGGCTCCTCCTTTTCCCTGACCCGGTGCAGCCGGAACCAAGTGACTCACGCAAAGTCGCAGAGCCGCAAAGGATCTTCTTCGCGCGCGGGCGCGACAGCCACGGAGGCGATCCTCGCTGAGGCCCAGCGCCGCGGGTATCGTTGCGTGGGGGAGCGTGAAGCGTGAAGCGCGAAGCATTCAAAGCACGACGCGCCAGGTCATCCGGGATTAGGATGGGGTTGGTGGTTCTTGTCACCGGCGCCTTGCTCGTGCTGACCGCGTGCGTGGCGGCGCCTCCGCAACCGGTGACTTACAGCATCACGCCCGGCAAGGATGACGCTAAGGTGAGCTACCAGGTCAGCGGCGGGGATGTCACCGTCGAGGTGCGCAGCCCCAGCGGCATCGGCAGCGCACAACTGTCGCAGACCGGCGGCCCTGCGCCCACCTCGGTGACGACGAAGCTCTACCTGAAAGGGCTAGAGCAGTTCACCTTTGAGTATCCGGGCGCGACCGTGACCGCCTCCGTTTCCAGCCACGATGGGTCCATCAGCGAGAGCGTCTCGGTCGACGGTGGCGCCGCGCAGCCCATCGTTCCTTCGAGCCCATACTGGATGACCGTCACGATCAACCCCTCAGATCTGTCCATCCCCCTGAAGGACGGCTACTTCGAGGTGCAGGTCCCCGAAGATTTCCTTACATCTGCGAGCCGAGAGTTCACCATGAACTGGGTAGATTTCTACCGGTGAGCGGCGCCCAAACTCACCCTTAAAGTTTGATCGCAACTACTTGACAGTTGACACTCAACGTGATATATTGCAAGCGCTTTCAGAAAACGCTTTCAGAAAACCCTTTCATTACTTCTCCCGACAGGATTCCGGACTTGATCCAACCCGCACCGATGCCTCGCACCGCGCAGCGGCGCCCGACGATTTCCGATGTGGCCAAAATGGCGAACGTGTCGATCGCGACCGTGAGCCGGGTGGTCAACGGTTCGGCGCCGGTTGCGGACGAGACGGCGCAGCAGGTCTGGCAGGCCATCGACAAGTTGAACTATTCGCCATCTTCTGCGGCCCGTTCCCTCGCTGGGCGTCGAAGAGGCAGCATCGGCCTTTATCTGAACCGCACCAGCAACGCTTTCTTTGCCTCCATGATGCAAGGCGTTGAGGCCGGCGCCCGAGAGGGCGGCTTCGATCTGCTGATCCACGCCCATCCGCAAGTTGCTCGCGAGGCTTCGCGCGCGAGCAGCCTGGCAGGGCTGCCGTTCGGCGAGCATAACACCGACGGCATCCTGGTTTTCACCGATTGCCTCTCCGACGATGAAATCCATCGGTTCTACCTGCAGGGTTTTCCACAAGTACTCCTTTTCCGTTCGGCGCCTCCCGGCGTCGAGGTCCCCTGTGTCAACATCGAGAACAAGGCTGGCGCGCGCGCGATCGTGGATCACCTGATCCAGGTTCACGGCCGGCAGCGCATCGGGTTTCTGAGCGCGGCTGGCAGCGAGGACTCCTTGTGGCGTGAGCGGGGCTACCTCGAGTCGCTGGCGGCCCATGGGATCACGGCGGATGCTGAGTTGTTGGCCGTCGGTGCGTTTACTGACGAGGTGGCGCAGGCGGCAGTGGAGGATTGGCTCCGGCGAGGCGTGGCGTTCGACGCCGTTTTCGCTGGGAATGACGACGCGGCGACGGGTGTCCTGATGGCGCTGCGTCAGGCAGGTATGCGCGTGCCGGAGGACGTCTCAGTGTGCGGTTTTGACGACTTGTCGTATGCGCGCGTATTTGTCCCTTCGTTGACAACGGTGCGCTCACCTGTTGAGGCCGCGGGCCTGGCAGCGGCCCGCCAGTTGATCTCGCTCATCCAGACCGGATCGGCTGAGATGCACACGCTATTCCCTACCGATCCGGTGTTCAGGCAGTCGTGCGGATGTGGCTAGAATCTACACAAATTGTCTTCGAGTATGATGCAAGAATCTTGATTGAAAGGGGGTGATCACCTGCCCGAAATTGCCAACTGCTGAGGAGCTTGCCTCGCACGTCACGCTGTTATGGTTCAAATCCACATTTACCCAAAAGGAGAGAGTTCGATGCGTAAGTTGTATGTCCTACCCATCATCCTGGTGATCTTCTCGTTGATGATCAGCGCCTGCGCGGCTCCGGCGCCTGCGGCTCCGCAGGTGGTCAAGGAGACCGTGGTCGTCGAGCAGAAGGTCGAGGTCGTCCAGACCCAAATCGTGAAGGAAGAGGTCAAGGTTGTCGAGACTCAGATTGTCGTCGCCACGCCTGAACCTCCGAAGCCCGCTGATGCCAATACTTTGCCCCGCAACGAAACCCTGTACTTCAACGGTCAACAGTGGGGTCCGGTGGTCGGTTGGAATCCCTTCTCCAACAACAACAATAATGCCATGGCGATCGCGCAGCAGGACAATGCCCGCGTCATCATGTTCGAAACCCCGTACCTGTACAACATGCTGGATGGCAAGGTGTATCCGCTGCTGGCGGATGGTCCCTTTGCCTGGGACGATGCCACGACCGAAATCACCTTCAAGCTCAATCCTGCCGCAAAGTGGAACGATGGCACGCCGGTGACCGCAGATGATGTCGCGTACACCTGGGCCACCGCTGTCAAGTACAACACTCCCATGGCGGCAGCGAACCAGGATTTCATCGACACCATCGAAGCCGTGGATCCCCAGACGGTTGTGATCAAGGCCAAACTGGGCGATGACGGCAAAGCGGTCAATCCTCTGCTCGTCAATGCCTACGTCAGCACCAACTACGTCGCCCAGAAGGCCTGGATCCAGAAGCTGGAGGAGCGCGCCGGTGGCGATGCGACCAAGTTGCTGGCCGACCCCGCCGAAGATGTCGCTTACTCCGGTCCGTATCACAAGTTCTTCGCCGACGATTCGAAGGTTGTCTACGTTCGCGATGACAACTACTGGGGCCAGGACGCCAGCATGTGGGGCAAACTGCCCGCCCCGAAGTACCTCGCACACACGATCTTCAAGGACAATGCTGCCGGTTCGGTTGCTCTGGCTCAGGGCGAAGTGGATGTCAGCCAGCAGTTCAACTCCAATGTTCAGGTCCTGTGGGAGAACTACGGGCTACCCGTCTCCACTTACCTGCCCGAGCCGCCGTACGGCATCGGCGCCAGCCTCCCGACCGCCTTCTTCAACTTGAAGTCCCCCGGTCTGGACCAGATCGCTGTCCGCAAGGCCATTGCTATGGCAGTTGATTACCCCACCATCATCGCCAACGCGATGACCAACCAATCGGCGACCTTCGACCAAGTGCCGCGCTCGCTCATGAATCCGACCGCTGGTGAGCAAGCCATGTTCGACCACGATGCCGTCAAGGACCTGCAGTGGGCGGGCAACGACATCGAAGGCGCCAAGAAGCTGCTCGACGACGCCGGGATCGTGGATACCAACGGTGACGGCTGGCGCGAGATCGACGGCAAAAATCTGAGCTACGTGGCGACCTGCCCCAACGGTTGGTCCGACTGGCAGGCGGCGATCGAGGTGGTTGCTGCCGCCGGCAAGAAGATCGGCATCGACATCACGACCAACTACCCCGAATGGTCCGTGTATCAGACGGTCGTGACCAAGTCGGATGCGCCGCTGCCCGAGGGTTACGACATCTTCATGATGTGGAGCGACGGCGCCGGCCCGACGCAGCCGTGGTCCCGCATCCGCAAGCTGCTGAGCTCTGAGTTCATCGGGATGGCGAGCAACTGGAACGGCAACTGGGGCCAGTATGCGAACCCCGAGGCCGATAAACTGATCAAGGCCATCCCCAGCATGACCGATGAGGCCGAGCTGATGAAGACCTACACCGAGTTGGTCAAGCTCTACCTGACCGACATCCCCTCCTTCACGCTCATGTACCGCCCGCAGTCGTTCCATGCTGTGAACGAGAGCGTTTGGACCGGCTTCCCCCACGACGGTGACGGCACCAACCCGCCCGTCCCGCCGCTCGACCTGACCGACGGCTGGAGCATCGCGGGCCTCTATAACCTGGAGCTCGTCCAGTAGACCGCAGTCCAGTGCTCCGCCACGTCCACGAACCCCGGGCGTGGCGGACTGGCAACAACTACTCCCATGTGCCAGGCACTTGCGAAGTGCCTGGCACATGGGAAAGATCCATTCTATAATGGGGGTGTTGGGTTGAAAGGCTACCGACGGTACTTCCTCAACAAGTTCGGTTGGTTCGCGATCACCTTCGTTTTCGCCTTCCTGCTGAATTTCATCCTGCCGCGCCTGATGCCGGGAAATCCCGTGGCAGCCATCGTCGCAAGGCAGGCCCAAGGCATGAGCAATTCGACCGGGGTCCAGGCGATTTACCAGCAGTACACGGAGCTGTTTGGCACCAACAAACCCCTGCTCGAACAGTTCTTCATCTACGTGAAAAACGTGCTGCATGGTGATTTCGGTTTCTCGTTCAGCCAATATCCCCGGACCGTGGCACAGGTTCTCGGCGCTTCCCTCTGGTGGACATTGATTCTGCAGCTCCCGGCGATCATTGTCGGCTGGACGCTCGGGAACATACTCGGCGCGTTAGCTGCCTATTTGAAGGGCGGCTTCGACAAAGCCCTGATGCCCGCCGCTCTTTTTATCAGTAGTTTCCCGCCCTTTGGCATGGCGGTCATCTTGATGGTTGTATTTGCGGTTAAGCTCAGGTGGTTCCCCACCTCGGGCGGATACGGGTTTGACCTGATTCCCAGCTTAACCCCAGGCTTCATCGGGTCGATGTTCGTCCACTATCAATTGCCATTCTGGTCGATCGTATTGATCGGGATCGGTGGGTATGCCATCGGCATGCGCTCCATGTCCATCTACGAGTTGAATGCGGATTATGTTAAATTTAGCCGTTTTATGGGCATCAAGGATCGCAAGATCGTCGGCTACGTATTTCGGAATGCCATGCTGCCGCAGGTGACCGGTTTGGCGTTAGCGATCGGCACCATGGTCGGCGGCGCGCTGGTGGCGGAGATCATCTTCAGTTATCCGGGACTTGGCACCACGCTCTTGAATGGCGTCATGGGACAGGATTATCCGCTCATCTCAGCCACTACATTGATCATCACTTTGATGGTGTTGACTGCCAACTTTGCCCTCGAGATCGTGTACGGCTTTATCGACCCGCGCATTAAAGCCACCCAGTCTGATTGAGGATAGATGCCGATATGAGCTTCACAATTCGACAGGCTTTTCACTCCGGAAAGTTCGTGGTGGGCTTTTCGATCCTGATGGCCACGGTGCTCATCGTGTTCATCTATCCGCTGTTCATCAAAGCGCCGCCGTTGCAGATCATCGGTCAGGGGACATTCTTCCCACCTGGAATCTATGTAAATGCGTTTGACAGCATTACCCCCCCTACTACATACACGCTTAACTTGGACGATGCCGCGGCCAAGCGCATTGCCAGCAAGCTGAGCCAGGCAGACCGTGTTGCCATGAAGGAATGGCTGGTGGCATACGGGGTCGCTGAAAGCGAGATCGACATCGCCGATGCCCAAAAACTCCTGGGGCAGTGGGAAAGTAATTATGACCCCAAGGAGCAGATCAAGGGGATGACCCTTGCCAGGCAAAGGTATTATCAAAGGGTCAACACATCGCTCGCAGGACTTCTGTCGACCGAGGGGGCAATCATTGCAGCCAAAAACTCGGATACGGGCGCCCTGGAGGAGATAGGCGCTGTCAAGCAATCCGACTTTGTGAATATTGGCCAGGTTGCGAACATACGGGTGCTGCCGCTTGGGACCGATAACTTCGGCAGGGACGTCTCGACTGAGTTGATCAGAGCCACCGGCGTATCGTTGCTGATTGGGCTCATCGCGGGGCTCATCGCAACCTCGATCGGTTTGACCCTGGGATTGCTGGCGGGGTATGTCGGTGGCGCGGTGGATGACATCATTATGTTCTTCACTAACCTTTTCACCGTCATCCCTACATTCATATTGTTGATCCTGATTTCGTTCAGCATCGGACAGGATAAACGCGGCCCCATTACCATCGCGGTGGTGATCGGGTTTACTTCCTGGGTATGGACCGCCAGGGCCGTGCGTTCGCAGGTGTTTTCCTTGCGCAATCGCGATCACGTCAATCTGTCAAAACTTTCCGGGCACCCGGTCGCCCTCATCATCCTCACCGATATTCTGCCCTACATCGCCTCCTATGTCGTCATGGCGCTGATTCTGCAGATCTCCTCGGCGATCCTGGCGGAGGCCGGGTTGTCGATCCTGGGGTTGGGGCCCAGAACGACCGAAATGCCCACCCTGGGGCTGATGATGAACTGGGCGATGATCTACCAGGCGCATATCCTGGGCAAGTGGTGGGCGTACTTCCCCGTGCTCCTCACCATCGCGCTGATTACATTCTCGATGAATCTGATGAATACAGGGCTCGACCAGGTATTCAACCCCGCTTTGAGGGAGTAGTGCTTGATGCCAAAGGTCATACTCGAGACTCGAGAACTCACCACCAAATATATCACCCGGTACAACGAAAATGTTTACGCGGTTGACCACGTGTCTCTGAAGGTCGAAGAGGGGAAATCGCTGGGAATTGCCGGAGAATCGGGCTGCGGAAAATCGACCCTGGCCCTCAGCCTGATGGGTTACTATTTCCCCCCGCTGCATTATACGAGCGGCGAGATCATCATCGACGGGCGGACTATTTCCGGCATGAACCCTGATGACGTGCGTAAATCGATCCTGGGGACGGAGATCGCCTATATCCCCCAGGCCGCGATGAACGCGCTCAACCCCACCCGGAAGATCATCAACTTCATTGAAGATGTGATTCTAGCGCATGATCCGACCGAAAAGAAGAGCTTCATCTACGATCTTGCCAGAGCCAGCTTTGAAATCCTGGGGCTTCCAGCCGAGGTATTGCAGAAATACCCGGTTGAACTTTCGGGCGGTATGAAACAACGCACGGTGATCGCGGTCGCGGTGATTCTGCGGCCCAAGGTGCTGATTGCCGATGAGCCTTCCTCGGCGCTGGATGTCACTTCGCAAAAGATGGTCATCAAGATGCTGCGGAGTCTGATGGAAACCGGTTTCATCAAGTCAATGATCTTCATCACGCATGAGCTTCCCCTGCTTTACAACGTAACCGACCACATCATGGTCATGTATGCCGGGCAGATCGTGGAGCAGGCATCCGTCAAGGATGCTGTCTTTGATCCCCTCCATCCGTATGCAAAAGGACTCATGGGCTCGATCATCGTGCCTGAAAGCGGTTTGCGGGACGCGAAACTGACGGCCATTCCTGGGGTGCCGCCCAATCTGAAGAACCCGCCGAGCGGTTGCCGGTTTGCCGAACGCTGCAAATACGTGCGGGCCGAATGCAAGGTGAACTCTGTCGGTCTTTACGATGCGGGTTATGATCGCGCTTACCGCTGCATCCTGACGGAAAAGGAACTGAGGGAGAATTATCAGCATGCCGGGTGAAAAAGACTTATGCATGAGCGGTTCAGGACTCACTAAGGTATTTGGGTTTGGCCGCGAGAGAACTGTCGCCGTCGACCATGTGGATTTCGAATTCCACGTAGGTGAAGTCATCTCGATCGTGGGCGAATCAGGCAGCGGAAAGACCACCTTGGCGAAGATGCTCTTGGGATTGATCAGCATCACGGAGGGTGAGATCTACTTCTTGGGGCAGAAGCGCGACATCAGCTCCAACAAGAAGAGGCAGGAATACTGGAGAAACATCCAGGCGATTTTTCAGGATCCGTTCTCTGCGTACAACACGTTCCATAAGATTGACGCCGTGCTCCTGGACTGTATTAGCATGCGCGGCGGCCGTCATCTGCCGCGTGAGAAGAAAGTCGAGTTGATGACGGAAGCGTGTAGCTTTGTCAACCTGAAGTTCGCTGAACTGACCAACAAATATCCTTTTGAGCTGTCAGGCGGCCAGATGCAGCGCTTGATGATCGCCCGCATCTTCCTGCTGAAGCCCAAGATTCTGATCGCCGATGAGCCCACCTCGATGATCGACGCCTGTTCACGCGCCACTATCCTGGATATGCTGATGCAATTGCGTGATGAAATCGGCATGACGATCGTTTTCATCACGCATGATATCGGCCTGGCGTATTATGTTTCTGACAGCGTTTGGATTATGGAGGACGGGAAAATTGTTGAACACGGATCGCCTGATGAGGTGATTCTGCATCCGAAAGAGGCCTACACCCAACGCCTGATCAACGATGTTCCAAAGATCTATGAAGAATGGGATCTCACAACGGTGTAATACACTCATCGTGGCTTTGGATTCGATCCTAATATGTGATAAGGAAGGTTGGACAGAAAGGCAAGCATGTCTTCCAATAGCCAAACAAACCAATTGCTAGGGTATCCGGCTGATGCCCGTCTTTTGATTGTCAATGCCGATGATTTCGGGATGTGTCATGCGGTGAACGAGGCCATCATCGGCACGTTGAAGGCAGGCATCGTCCGCTCCACCAGCTTGATGGTTCCCTGCCCCTGGG
The DNA here is from genome assembly GCA_963841825.1 of uncultured Chloroflexia bacterium. Taxonomy (GTDB): domain Bacteria; phylum Chloroflexota; class Anaerolineae; order CG2-30-64-16; family CG2-30-64-16; genus CAWJEL01. The sequence goes on along the minus strand of CAWJEL010000019.1, from coordinate 36,533 downwards.
CTTTGCACGCCACGCATTTCCTCGCAGACCATCCCGAAATACCCTTTGCCGTACACCTCACCGCCATCGGCGATGGGGCCGACTACCGTTGGGGCCCGGTGACCGAGCGCGACAGGGTCCCTTCCCTGGTGGACGAGACAGGGTATTTCTACGTCTTCGACCGCATGGCCGAATTCTTCGCGCGTGCGCGGCTCGACGAACTGGAGTCGGAGTTCCGCAGCCAGATCGAGGCCGTGCTGGCCGTGGGGCTACGGCCCACACACCTCGACTGGCACTCGCTGCGCATCATCGGTGGCAGGCCGGATATCCACGATGTGATGTTCCGGCTGGCGCGCGAGTTCGGGCTGGCGCTGCGCGTGGCCGGCCGATCCTGGATTGAGACATTGCAGAGCCGCGGTTTCCCCACGAACGATTATGATTTTCTGGACAGCTACAGCCTGGGCGCGGCCGACAAAGCCGCACGGTATGCCCGCTTGCTGCACGAGCTGCCCGTGGGTTTGAGTGAGTGGGCGGTGCATCCGGGCCTCGATACTGCTGAACTGTCGGCAATAGAGCCTGACGGAGCCTGTATCCGGCAGGCAGATTTTGACTTTTTCACGTCCCGGCGGGCCAAAGAAATCATCCGAGAGGAAGGGATCATCCTCCTGGATTATCGCGCCTTGCAGGCGGTTTGGAAAGAAAAGTGAGTTCAAAGGTGTTCACCGGCTGAATGCTTGTACAACGAGCAAAGAGCTAACCACAAAGACACCAAGACACCAAGATCACTAAGTATCTGTCCGAAAACCCAATTGCGTGTCCTGAGCTTGTCGAAGGACGCCCCCTTCGACAAGCTCAGGGGGCGTGCAATGGTGATTTTCGGATAGACTCAAGAATTCTGCCTTTGTGGACTTTGTGCCTTTGAGCCTTTGTGGTGAAGGCTTGGTTCCGGTTTGTCCGGGTTAGGAAGATTTATGACGCACATACAATCGTTGACAGGCGCCTGGCAGTTTCGCCAGATGGGCGCCGAGAAATGGCTCCCCGCCACCGTCCCCGGCGGCGCGCATACCGACTTGCTGGCCCTGGGCCGCATCCCCGACCCCTTCGTGGGCGACAATGAGCGCCGCGTGGCATGGGTGGCCGAGGCGGATTGGGAATATCGCTATCAATTTGCCGTCACGCCCGAACTTCTGCGCCAGCCGCACATCTGGCTGGTCTGCGACGGGCTGGATACCCTGGCGACCGTGACTCTCAACGGTCACGTGCTCGGCAGCACCGCTAACATGTTTCGGCAGTACCGCTGGGATGTGAAGCCGCTGCTCAAGGCGGATGGAAACGAGCTGCGGATCGAGTTCGCGTCGGTCGTGAATTATGCGGCGCAGAAACAGGCGGCCCGCAACCTGCCCGGCGTCTCGCAGGCCATCCCCGGCGGCCCGCACGTGCGCAAGGCGCCCTGCCAGTTCGGCTGGGACTGGGGGCCGCAGCTCCCGCCGGTCGGCATCTGGAAAGACATTCGCCTGGAGGGATTCAGTGCGGCCCGCCTGGCGGAAGTTCACCTGCGCCAGCACCATGACGATGGCGAGGTTAAGGTTGAGGTTAAGGCCGAGATCGAGACGCTTCGAGGCGATGCCACTGAGCCGCTGTGGCTGGTCGTGACCATCACGGCGCCGGATGGGCACGTCATGGTCGCTCAGGCGCCTGAGGTCACCGAAAGTCGCGCTGGCCTGCATGTATCCCCATCGAGAACCCGCAACTCTGGTGGCCCAATGGCTACGGCGCACAGCCGTTGTATGAGGTTGACGGTTGAGGTTAAGGTCGAGGCTAAGGCTAAGGCTGAGAACTCAACCTCAGCCTCAGCCTCAACCTTAGCCTCAGCCTCATACCAGCTCGGCTCTGCGCACGATTGAACTGCGCCAGGAGCCGGACGAATGGGGGCGCTCCTTCATCTTCGTGGTCAACGGCGTGCCGATCTTTGCCAAGGGCTCGAACTGGATCCCGGCCGACTCCTTCCCCACCCGCATCACCGACGAGTACCTGGAAGGGCTGATCCGCTCGGCAGCCCAGACGCATCAGAACATGCTGCGCGTGTGGGGCGGCGGTTTCTACGAGGAGGAGCGTTTCTACGATCTGTGCGACCGCTATGGCATCCTGGTCTGGCAGGATTTCATCTTCTCGTGCAGCATCTACCCGCTGGACGACCCTGAGTTCCTGGAGAACGTCCGGATCGAGACGGTGGAGAATGTCCGCCGCCTGCGCCATCGCGCCAGCCTGGCGCTGTGGTGCGGCAACAACGAGATGGAATGGGGCTGGGTGGAGTGGGGTTGGAAGGGGCCTGAGTACCAGGATTTGAAGGCGGCTTATGACCACTTCTTCCACCACACGCTGGCGGCGTGGTGCGCGGCCGAAGACCCGGACCACGCCTATTGGCCCAGCTCACCATCGTCGGATACGCCGTTCGAGGCTCCCAACGGCCAGATCCAGGGCGATGCGCATTATTGGGATGTCTGGCACGGCCGCAAGCCGTTCACGGCTTATCGCGATCAGTATCCGCGCTTCATGAGCGAGTTCGGCTTCCAGGCGTTGCCGCCGCTGGCGACCATCCGCACCTACGCCGACGAGGCGGACTGGAACATGACCTCCTACATCATGGAGCAGCATCAAAAGAACGCCAGTGGCAACAGCCTGATGGTCGGGCAGATGCTCGATACCTTCCGGCTGCCGAAGGATTTCCCGTCGCTGGTCTATCTGAGCATGGTGCTCCAGGCCGAGGGGATCCGCTACGGCGTGGAGCATTGGCGGCGCCACATGGATCGTGTCGCCGGCACCCTTTACTGGCAGCTCAACGACTGCTGGCCGGTGGCGTCCTGGTCCAGCCTGGACTACTTTGGCCGCTGGAAGGCGCTGCACTACGCCGCGCGCCGCTTCTACGCGCCGGTGATGTTGTCCATCGAGGACGGGCCATTCGAGCAGGGGATCTACATCACCAACGATCTGCGCGCGCCCTGGGAAGGTGCCGTGCGTTGGTCGCTGGAGACCCTCGGCGGCGATGTGCTGGTTGCGGGTCAGGAACTCGGGAGGGCGGCCCCGATGTCCACAGCCCACCTGCGCACCCTCAATTTCAGCAGCCACCTCTCCGATGAAAACCGCAGGGAACTGATCTTCGTTGCCGAGCTGTGGCAGGGGGAGGGGCGCGTGGCGTTGCAAGTGGCGACCTTCGTCCCGACCAAGCACCTCAAGCTGGTCGATCCGGGGGTAACGGCGACGCTCGCGGCGGAGGATGGTCACCTTGAACATAATGCTTGCGTCCCGGTCGCTGGCGCGGCTCGTGGAGATTGCCCTGGAAGGCGCGGATGTGGTCTTCAGCGACAACTACTTCGACCTGCCGGCGGGCAAGGCTGTGTCTGTTACTTGCCCGCTGCCCGCGGGGTGGACGTTGTCGCAGGCGCGCGCCGCGCTGAAGATCCGCTCAGTGTACGACTCGTACGCATAAAGGAGTTACCATGACTGACATTCAATCCATCGTCAAACAAATGACCCTCGAAGAAAAGGCCGCGCTGTGTACCGGCGCCAGCGCCTGGACCACGACACCGGTGGAACGGCTCGGCGTGCCCGCGCTGTTCGTCTCGGACGGGCCGCACGGCGTGCGCCGGGTGCCCGATGTGGACTCGCTCTCAGCGCAAAGCTTGCCCGCGACCTGCTTCCCGACTGCTTCCTGTCTGTCTTCCTCCTGGGACGTCGACCTGCTGCGGGAGTTGGGGGAGGCGCTGGCGGAGGAGTGCATCGCGCTGCAAGTGGACGTCGTGCTCGGCCCCAGCAACAACATGAAGCGGACGCCGCTGTGTGGTCGCAACTTCGAGTATTACGCCGAAGACCCCTATCTCTCGGGACAAGTGGCAGCCAGCTTTATTCGCGGCGTGCAGGGCAAAGGGGTGGGGACCTCGCTTAAACACTACGCGGCCAACAACCAGGAATTCCAGCGGCTCACCATCGATACCCAGGTGGACGAGCGCACCCTGCGGGAGATCTACCTGCCCGCCTTCGAGACCGCGGTGAAGGAAGCTCAACCCTGGACGGTGATGTGCGCCTACAACAAGCTCAACGGAACCTACTGTTCCGAGCACCACGAGCTGCTGGTCGACATCCTCAAAGACGAGTGGGGCTTCGAAGGGTTGGTCGTCTCCGACTGGGGCGCGGTGCATGATCGGGTGGCGTCCTTGCAGGGCGGCCTCGACCTGGAGATGCCCGGCCCCAAGCCACGGCGGACAACGGCCGTGATCGAAGCGGTCCGCAGCGGCAGGCTGGACGAGGCCGTGCTGGACGAGTCGGTCTCCCGGATCTTGCGTATCGTCCTCAAGGCGGCCGAGACACCGAAGGGCGGCGCGTTCGACGCCACCGGCCACCATGCCCTGGCGCGCAAGATCGCCGGGGAAGGGATGGTATTGCTCAAGAACGACGGCGTGCTGCCGCTGGTGAACGCGCGGCGGATCGCCGTAATCGGCCGGGCGGCCAAGGAAGCCCACTTCCAGGGAGGAGGCAGCTCGCACATCAATCCCACGCAAGTCGATGTCCCCTTCGATGAACTGGGTAAAGCTGTCGCAGGGGCGGAGCTGACGTACGCTGAAGGCTACCCCGCGGATGACAGCAGCCAGCCGGCCTTGATCGACGAAGCGGTCGCGGCCGCCCGCGCTGCGGACGTGGCGCTGCTTTACCTCGCCCTGCCGGGCTACAAAGAGTCGGAAGGGTATGATCGACCGGATCTCGATCTGACCGCGCAGCAGATGGCGCTGATCAAGGCCGTGACGGGCGTCCAACCCAAAACGGTGGTCATTCTCAACAACGGCTCGGCCGTGACCATGAGTGAGTGGATCGACGGCGCCGCGGCCGTGCTGGAAGCCTGGATGATGGGCCAGGCCGGTGGCGGCGCAATCGCTGATGTGCTTACCGGCAGGGTCAATCCGTCGGGCAAGCTATCCGAAACGTTCCCGCTCAAGCTATCCGACACGCCGGCGCACATCAACTACCCCGGCGGGAACGGCGCAGTGCGTTACGGCGAGGGCATCTTCATCGGCTACCGCTACTACGACGCCAAAGAAATGCCCGTGTTGTTCCCCTTCGGCCACGGGTTGAGCTACACCACGTTTGCCTACGGCGCGCCGCGGGTTTCGGCAGAAGCTTTCCGGGACGTCGACGGCGTGACCGTCTCGGTGGACGTGACGAACACCGGGCCGGTGGCCGGGAAGGAGGTCGTCCAGGTCTACGTGCATGATCGCAAATCCCGCCTGGCCCGGCCGCCCAAGGAACTCAAGGGGTTCGCCAAGGTTGCGCTTGCGCCGGGCGAAACCAAAACGGTGACCATCAACCTTGATTTTCGCGCGTTCGCCTACTATCATCCGGGCTACCAGCGGTGGATCACCGAGGACGGCGAGTTCCACATCCTGGTCGGCGCGTCCGCGGCCAACATCCGCGGGGCGGCGACCGTGATGTTGCATTCCACGTTGGAACTGCCTTGCCTGCTCAACCGCGAGTCTACCATCCGGGAATGGATGGAGGATCCACGTGGGCAGCGCGTCTTCGAGCCGATGCTCAAGCAACTGATGGCGAGCATGGCGGCGATTTTCGGGGGCGGCGACAGCGCGGGCGAAACGATCGGCATGGACACGATGGGCTTCATGCTGGACATGCCGCTGTTGGGCATTCTCGATTTCCAGGAGAGCCACCTGCCAGCCTCAGCGGAGGAGATGGTCGACGGGCTGCTGGCGCAGGTAAGAGCGGCGTAGGGCGGGCAGATCGATATGAAGGTTTCAGTCTTCGGCGGCGGGTCCAGCTACACGCCTGAGTTGGTTAAAGGCTTCCTGGATCGCGCCGCCACCTTTCCCTTGACCGAGCTCTGGCTGGCTGACATCTCGCAGGAACGGCTGGACATCGTCGGCGGCTTCGCCCAGCGGATGGCGGCCGCGGCGGGCGCGCCCTTCAAGGTCGTGCTGACCACCGATCAGCGGGACGCGATCCGCGGCGCCAGCTATGTCACCACGCAATTGCGCGTGGGCGGGATGCAGGCGCGGCGCGAGGACGAGTACCTGGGCAAGCGACACCGCCTGATCGGCCAGGAGACGACCGGCATCGGCGGCATGGCCAAGGCGCTGCGCACCATCCCGGTGATCCTGAGCATCGCGCGCGACATGGTCGAGCTGGCGCCGGGCGCGCCCCTGGTCAACTTCACCAATCCGGCCGGGCTGGTCACCGAGGCGCTGTCCCGCTATCTCCCCGAAGTGCCCGCGGTGGGCGTTTGCAATGTGCCCATCACGGCCAAGATGCGCATGGTCGAGGTGCTCGAACGGCATACCGGCCGCAAGCTTGACCCGGTCAAGGCCGAGTTGGACACGCTGGGCCTAAACCACCTGTCGTGGCACCGCGGCTTCACCTACGAGGGCGAGGATTTTTGGCCGGAGATCCTTGCCGGCTACCTGGCCGAGCTCCGTGCCGATCCGGCCCCGGCGTTTGATCCCCGGCTGGTCGAGATCCTCGGCATGATGCCCAATTACTACCTCAGTTACTACTATACCACCGACCGCAAGCTGGCTCAGCAAGCGCAGTGGCCGCCCTCGCGTGGCGAGCAGGTGATGGCGATCGAGGCCGACCTGCTCAGGGAATACGCCGATCCGAGCCGGTCGGAACCGCCGCCGGATCTGATGCAGCGCGGTGGCGCGTACTACGCCACGCTGGCGACCCAACTTCTCAACGCTCATTACAACGACCTGGGGGAGACGCACGTTGTCAACACCCCGCATCGTAGCGCGGTCACTGGCTGGCCGGCCGACTGGGTGCTGGAGATGCCGGTGCGCGTTCGCGGGCCGGGTTCGAGCCACTCCCTGTCGTGCCGCTGCCGCTCGCTTGTTTCGGCCTGGTGGCTGCAGTCAAGTCCTACGAGCTGCTGACCGTCGAGGCGGCCGTCCACGGCGATCGGGACGCGGCCTATGAGGCGCTGCTCGTCCATCCGCTGGGACCGCAGGCCGACAAGGTGCAGGCTGTTCTGGACGATATGCTGGAGACGAACCGCCAGCATTTGCCGCAGTTTTTTCAGGAACCAGGGAACAGGTGACAGGAAACAGGGATCAAGCAAGGCTTCTGACTCCTGACTCCTGACTCCTGACTCCTGACCCCTGGCCCAAGGCATGTACATGAAACGCCACTATCTCGGCGTCGATGTCGGCGCCACCAAGAGCCACGCGCTGATCGCGGATGAAACCGGCCGCGCGGTCGGTTTCGGCGCCGCCGGGCCAGGCAACCATGAGGTGGTCGGCTACGATGGCCTGATCGCCGCGCTCGGCGAGTCCGCGGGGCAGGCATTGGCCGTGGCCGGCATCGATCGGCGGCAGGTCGCGGGCGCGGGCTTCGGGGTCGGCGGCTACGATTGGCCGGGGAGCGCAGCCCGACGTTGGACGCTATCGGCACGCTGGGGCTCACGTGTCCGGTTGAGGCTGTCAACGATGCTTTGATCGGGCTGCTGGCCGGGGCGGAATCGGGCTGGGGCGTCGCGCTCATCTCTGGGACGGGCAATAACTGCTGGGGGTGGGATCGCGAGCGCACCCGCATGGGCCATGTCACCGGCAACGGGATGCTGTTCGACGAATACGGCGGTGCGGCGGATCTGGTGTGGAAGGCGATGGGGGCGGTGGCGGCCGCGTGGAGCCGGCGCGGGCCGGACACGCTGCTCACCGAGCTGTTTATGCAGCGGGCGGGCGCAGCTTCTCCGGAGCATTTGCTGGAAGGGCTGAGCCAGGGCGAACTCAGCATCGACGCCGATGCGGCGCCGTTGGTCTTTCAAGCGGCCGATGCCGGCGACGCGGTGGCCGCAGCGTGCATTGCCTGGATCGGCCGCGAACTCGGCTCTCTGGCTGTCGGCGTGATCCGTCAGCTCGGTTTCGAGGCGCTGAACTTCGAGGTCGTCCAGGTAGGCAGCATGCACAATGGCGGCTGGCGCGTCTTCGAGCCGATGGCCGAGACAATCCACGCGGTGGCCCCAGGCGCCCGTTTCGTCCGGCTGACCGGGCCGCCGGTGGTTGGTGCGGTGCTGCTCGGGATGGAAGCAGCGGGATTGGACGCCCAATCGTTGCGTCCCACATTGTTCGCCTCGACGCGCGCGCTCCTCGCGGAGCCGTGCTGACGGTCACCTGCTTCTGGTGGGCCGCACTCCCCACGCCTACTGCCGTTTTTCTTTGTTCGCGCTGCCGGCATCCTGAGCGGAACGGAGCGGCGTTAGCGGAGTGCAGTCGAAGGGCTTCGGCGTGAGACTTCGGCGTGAGCTCAGTCGAACGCTCAGCCGAACGCTGCGGCCTTCTGCCATGCCCGCAGCGCATCCTTCAACTACGCCGGGGACCTCCCCCAGCTCCGCTTAGACCCCTACTAATCGGATTCCGGCATAAAAACAAGAATCTCACCACCAAGACACCAAGATCACTCAGAATTCTACCTTTGTGAACTTCGTGCCTTTGAGCCTTTGTGGTGAAGGCTTGGTCCCGGCTCGTCCGGGTTAGGGTGCTCTGCAAAACACAGAATCGCAGTTAATGCCCACCGGCTCAACCTGCGGCAACAGCGCCTCGACCGCGGCGGCGTCAAACCGGCACGCGTCCCAGGTCAGCGTGTTCGCCGCGGCCGCAGCCATGCCTAGCCGGAAGCACTCCTCGGGCGCGAGGCCGCGCACCACGCCGGCCAGCAGCCCCGCGGTCATGGCGTCCCCGGAACCGATCGGATTGATCGCCTCGACCTTCGGCGGCGCGGCTGACCAGCGCCGATCGCCCGCGGCGAACAGCGCGCCCTGCTCGCCCAGCGTCAGCACGGCCCAGTCGGAACCCCACCGGCGCAACTCGTCCAGTGCGGTGCGCCGCTCGTTCGACGTCGCCAGTCCTCGCCCCAACAGCGCCTCGGCCTCGGCCAGATTCACCTTGATGATACGCGGGGCCGCGGTCACCCCCTGCCGCAGACCCTCGCCTGAGCTGTCGAGCAGCGTGGGCAGCCCACGCTCGCGCGCCAGGGACAACAGCGCCGGCACGAGCTCAGCGGCCGTGGCATCCGGCGCGCTGCCACACAGACAGACTGCATCGGCCCCTGGTAAGAGATCCTCGAACCGCCGCCGAAACTCGGCCCGGTCGGCCGCGGTGAACGGCGCAGCCGGTGCGTAAAACGCCCGCTGCACTAGCGCTCGATCCACCACCGTGATCTGAAGGCGGGTCTCGCCGCTCATCCAGGCGGGCGTCGCGGCGATCCCTTCAGCCGCGAGGAGGTTCACCACATGACGGCCGGTGTCACCGCCCAACGCGACCAGCGCATGCGCCGGCTCACAGAGCACGCTCAGGGCGCGCGCGACGTTGTTACCCTTGCCGCCGGCCACATAGGTCACGCGCTGCGCTTCGGTGCGATAAATGGGGCGCATTTCGTCGACGAAGAAGGTGGTATCAAGAACTGGGTTGAGGGTGACGCATAGGATCATGGTTGCCTGCCCAAAGGTTAGATGTAACCCAAGCGTAAACCACCGTTCAACTTTGCGCAACTTTGCCCGCTGATTTCTCGATTTACCTTTTCCGTCTTAGAATATCGTATCATCGCACCCGCAGGGAGGACTCATTTATGGAACTGCTCAAACAACGGATCCAACGTGAAGGCGTCAACATGGGGCACGGCATCCTGAAGGTGGACAGCTTCATCAACCACCAGGTGGACCCCGCCTTGATGCTGGCGGTGGGCGGCGCGCTGGCCGCACGCTTCGCCCACCTGGGCGCCAACAAGATCGTCACCGCCGAAATCAGCGGCATCGCGCCCGCACTGACGACCGGCCTGGCGCTGGGCATCCCGGTGGTGTACGCACGCAAGACCAAACCGGTCACGATGCACCCCAACGCGATGCTGGCGTCCGCACCATCGCACACCAAGGGCGTGATGACTGAGCTGATGGTTTCACCGGAATTCCTCGGCCCGCGCGACCACGTGCTGGTGGTGGATGACTTCCTGGCCCGCGGCGAAACGATCCGCGCGCTGGTCGAGCTGGTGAAGAAGTCCGGCGCCGCACTGGTCGGCATCGGCGCGGTGATCGAGAAACGCTTCGAAGGCGGCCGCGCGGCGCTCGCTGACCTCGGCGTGCCCATCGAGACGCTGGCCGTCATCACGAGCATGGACAACGGGAAGATCGTGATGGAATGACGGACGTGGACGTAGACCCTGGACAATAGACGATAGACGTGGACCATGGACGATAGACATGCTCTGCGCAACACGACTCACGCATCACGTCTCACCCGATCTTGGCAGCTACCGTGTCCACCCACGACACCATCGCCATCCTCGACTACGGCTCGCAGACCGCCCAACTGATCGCTCGACGGATACGCGAGCTGCACGTCTACTGCGAGCTGATCCCCTGGAACGCGCCGGCCGAACGCTTTGCCGAACTCAACCCGCGGGGTTACATCCTCTCCGGCGGGCCGGCCAGCGTCTACGAAGCGGCGCGCCGGCCTTGCCGCCGTTCGTGCTCGCTTCCGGCAAACCGGTGCTCGGCATCTGCTACGGCATGCAGCTTCTGGCGAATGCGCTGGGCGGCCAGGTTGACCCGGCGGACGCGCCGCGAATACGGCCTCGCCCAGATCGAGCTGACCGACATCGCCAACCCATTCTTCGCCAATCTCAAGCTGCCAGCCTCCAGCTTCCAGCTTCAAGTCTGGATGAGCCACGGCGACCACGTGACCGACCTGCCGCCGACCTTTGCGCCGCTTGCGCTCACCCCGTCTTCGGTCGCGGCGATGGGCGACGTGGTGCGCGGCATCTACGGCGTACAATTTCACCCGGAGGTGCAGCACACGCCGCAGGGCAAGGAGCTGCTGCACAACTTCGTCCTCGACATCTGCGGCTGCCGGCCCGACTGGACGCCCGCCAACTTCATCATGGAGTCGGTCGCTGCGCTCCAGGCGCAGGTGGGCGAAGGCCGCGTGATTTGCGGCCTCAGCGGCGGGGTGGACTCGGCGGTGGTCGCGGCGCTGCTGCATCGTGCCATCGGCGACCGGCTGACGTGTATCTTCGTCGATCACGGTCTGCTCCGCCAGGGCGAGGCGACCCAGGTGGTGGAGACCTTCCAGCGCCACATGGGGATGCGACTGATCGCCGTCGACGCTGCCGGCGAGTTCACCGCCGATCTGGCCGGGACGGTCGATCCGGAGGAGAAACGCAAACGCATCGGCGCCCGCTTCATCCGCACCTTCGAGGCCGCGGAAGCAGAAGCCGCGCGTGCCGTTGAGGGCGGCCACGCCGCTTACCTGGCCCAGGGCACCCTCTACCCTGACGTGATCGAGTCGGCCAGCCGGCACGAGCAGGCCACGGCGCGCACCATCAAGACGCACCACAACGTCGGCGGCCTGCCCGAAGACATGAACTTCCAGCTCATCGAGCCGCTGCGCAGCCTGTTCAAGGATGAAGTGCGGCTGGTGGGCGAGGCGCTGGGGCTGCCCGAGGAGATCGTGTGGCGGCACCCGTTCCCCGGCCCCGGCCTGGCCATCCGCATCATCGGCGAGGTGACCGCGGAGCGACTGGAGACACTCCGCTGCGCCGACGCCATCTTCCTCGAGGAATTGCGCGCGGCAGGGCTCTACCGCGCGGTGTCACAGGCGTTCGCCGTGCTGCTGCCGGTGCGCTCGGTCGGTGTGATGGGTGACGGCCGCACCTACGCCGAGCACGATCGCGCTGCGCGCGGTCACCACCGATGATTTCATGACCGCTGACTGGGCCCGCCTGCCCTACGAGCTGATCGCCCGCATCAGCAACCGCATCGTGAATGAAGCCTCCGGCGTCAATCGCGTGGTTTACGACGTGAGCTCCAAGCCGCCGGCGACGATTGAGTGGGAGTGAGGGAGTGCGGGAGTGAGATAGTGAGTTAGTGTGTTAGTGAGATAGTACGTTAGTACGTTAGTGCGGTAGTGCGTTAGTTGGCAGTGGGAGGTTCGGGGTATGGCGATGATTCAGCGTTTTGAGGATTTGCTGTGCTGGCAGAAGGCGCGGCAGTTGACGAACGCTGTTTACGATTTGACGGATTGTCCAGCTTTTGCGAAGGACTTTCAACTCCGTAACCAGATCCGGGATGCGGCCGGCTCGTCAATGCATAACATCGCCGAGGGCTTCGATTCCGGCACGCCGGGTGAATTCATCCGCTTCCTCAAGATCGCACGCCGGTCGGCGAGCGAGGTCCAGTCGGAACTCTATCTTGCACTTGATCGCCAATACATTGACCAAAATCGACTCGACCATGCCTACGGGCTCGCCACAGAAACCAAGCGGCTCATCAATGGCATGATTACCCATCTCAGGCAAAGAGCGACGTAGTGCGTTAGTGCATTAGTACGGCAGTGCGATAGTGAGAACACGACTATCGTACTATCGCACTATCTCACTATCGCACTAACTCACTAAAATTCCATGCGCAAACTCCTTCGCTTTCTCCTGGTCCTCGCCGTCATCGCCGCCGCGCTGCTGACGCTGCCGTATCTCCGCTACCGGCGGACGGCCGGCGCGGTGCCCGCATGGGTGCGGCTGGGGGGGATGGAGGTGAGCGGGCAGACGGCTGAGCAGGTGGCGGTGGCTTTGCGCCGGGGTTTCGAGGAACCGGTGGCCGCCTACTACAGTGATCAGCGCATCCTTCTGCGCCCACAGACGGTCGGCTTTGCGGTCGATACCGAAGCGATGCTCGCCGAGGCGCAGCAACGTGACGAAATCTTTAGCCTCGTGCGCTATCTGACCGAAAAATCGCTCGACCGCCAGCCGCACGCCGTCGATGTCCCACTGCGCTACACCCTGGACGCGGCCGCGCTGGATGCCTGGCTGGCGGAGGTGCGCCGCGGCCCACGATCGACCGCCGCTGCCGCCGCGCCGATTCGTGCAGACCATGAGCATCGCGCCGGGGAAGCCCGGTCAGGCGCTCGACATGGAGGCGTCGCGCAGCCAGATGCTCGCCACGCTGGCCGACCCGAGCGAACGCACGGTGAACCTGGCGGTGGCCGAGACCCCGCGCTGTCGATCGGGATTCAGGCGTTGGGCGACCTGCTCAAAGCCCGGCTCGACCAATTCCCCGGTATCGCCAGCGTCTACCTGCACTACCTGCCCACCGGCGAGGAGATCGCGATCAACCCCGACGTGGCCTACGCCGGCACCAGCACCTTGAAGATCCCCATCCTGGAGCAGGTCTATCGGGTACTGGACACGCCGCCCGGGGTCGAACGTCGAAGATCATCAGCGAGACGATGATGCACAGCGGCAACTTCACCGCCAACCTGATGCTGGGCAAGATCGGCGATGGGGACTGGGACGTCGGGCTGCAGCGGATGAACCAAGCGTTCAAGACGCTGGGGATGCCGAACACCTTCATGGCCGCGCCGTACGACCGCAAGATGGCCGTGCCCCCGCGCGTCGTCACCGAGGCCAACAGCCGGACGAATCCGAAGACGCAACCCGATCCCTACATGCAGACCACGGCGCGGGACATCGGCATGTCGCTGCAAATGCTGGTGGCGTGCAGCGAAGGCGGGGGTACCCTGATTGCGGTCTACGGCGACCAGCTCACGCCGGCGGAGTGCCAGCAGGCGTTGGACTTTATGGCGCTGAACGAGATGACTGAGATGCTCGTCGGCGGCTTACCCGAGGGCGCTAAGTCTGTCCACAAGCACGGCTACGTGCCCGACACCCACGGCGACGTGGCCGCGATCCTGGGGCCGGCCGGGCCGTACGTGCTCTCCGTCTTCCTCTACCGTCCCACGTGGCTGGAATGGGGCCTCTCCAACCCGACCTTCCAGGAAATCGCCAAGACGACCTGGGATTTCTTCGATCAGTACGGTGCAGGGCAGTAGCAGGACGCAGAAAACACGGAGAGGCAAAACTCTGTGCTCTCCGTGTCTCAGTGGTTCGTTCTCATGGGGTACACCGCAAGACCGTCAATAAACCACGCACCCTGAGACTTCGGCGTGAGCTCAGTCGAACGCTTGTCGAAGGGTGGCGCTTCGACAGGCTCAGCGACCGTACACCAACGGTTGTGCGCTATACTCGTTCTCACGCCTCCGGTTCAGGCGCTTCGGGTTCAACAGGCGCTTCGGCTGCAACCGTCTCATCGGCCGGTTCGGCTTTCGGCTCCAGCTTCTCCACCAGCTTGCTCAGCTCGGTATTGAGCACATCCAGCCCGCTGATGACGCCCTTGCGGACATCCTCCACCACGCTGGTCGCGCGCACATCGACCGTGACCTTCTCGGCCTTCACGCGCAAATCCTTGGCGGTCTCGCTCTGGCCGGCCTTGTCGAGCGCCTCAGTCGCCTCATCGCCGAATTTCTGCAACCCGTCGAGAATTTCGGCTTGCAGCTTCTTGCGGTCATCGCTCTCCCAGGCGGCCTTGATTGCAGTGGCCATCTGTTGACCCAGTTTGCTCAGTTCATCCACGATGCTGCGATTTTCGACTTTCGGTTCCTCGGACATGGTTCCCTTCCGTATGTCTTGACGATGGCCGCGCCGCTGATGGGCGCTGCGCTCGATTACTTGGTGTCACTTTGTATTACGCAGTGAGCACCGGAAGCGTCCCGCGTGGGAGGCGAGAAAACAGGCCGAATTATAGCAGACACGCTATCCAATCATACAACGAGCCGAGGCCCGCCTCCTCGCTACGCTGGCCGGTAAACTGGCGATCGGTGAGAAGCGTACCGCTGCTCCAGCGGGATTCACCGAACGATCTGTACAGCTGCCGCGCCTTCTCTGCGCCGCTCTGGTGAGTGACGACCGAAGTGCTGCCGAGTTGGTCGGTCAGCAGCGAGTATAGCACCCCATCCTGCCGCATCGCAACCTGCTGCCCGCCGATGAAGTAGTATTCGGTCATCACTATCATCGTGACGTTCGGTGTCTGGGCCTTAGCCTTAACCTTAGCCTCAATCTCAACCTTAACGCGACCGCCCCCCAACCGCTTTGCAAAAAAGCCCGTCCCAGTGTATGATTGCACTCACGTTGAGCCGGACACCGACGTTCGCCTCCTGCAGAATTCTTGTCGCCGCTGTACCGAACGGGAGCCCTACGTTGATCAAGATCGCGCCGTCCATCCTCGCCGCCGATCTCCCGGACCTCGGCTCGGCCCTCCGTGCCGCCGAGTCTGCTGGCGCCGGCTACATCCACGTGGATGTGATGGGCGGCGATCTTGTGCCGAACATCACCGTCGGGATGCCGGTGGTGGCGGCCCTGCGGCGGGCCACTCGCCTGCCCCTGGACGTACACTTGATGATCGCGGCGCCCGAGCGCTATGTCGCTGAGTTCGCCCGGGCCGGCGCCGATATCCTCACCGTTCACGTCGAGGCCTGCCCGCATCTGCACCGCACCGTGCAACAGATTCACGAACTCGGTGTCCGTCCCGGCGTGGTGTTGAATCCGGCGACCTCGCTCGAAACGGTGCGCTTTTCCGTCTTAGAATATCGTATCATCGCACCCGCAGGGAGGACTCATTTATGGAACTGCTCAAACAACGGATCCAACGTGAAGGCGTCAACATGGGGCACGGCATCCTGAAGGTGGACAGCTTCATCAACCACCAGGTGGACCCCGCCTTGATGCTGGCGGTGGGCGGCGCGCTGGCCGCACGCTTCGCCCACCTGGGCGCCAACAAGATCGTCACCGCCGAAATCAGCGGCATCGCGCCCGCTCTCATGACCGGCCTCGCGCTGGGCATCCCCGTGGTCTATGCCCGCAAGACCAAGCCGGTCACGATGCACCCCAACTCGATGACTGCCCACGCGCCCTCGCATACCAAGGGCGTCATGACCGAGCTGATGATCTCGCCCGAATTCCTCGGCCCGCGCGATTCACGTCCTGGTAATTGACGATTTTCTGGCCCGCGGCGAGACGATCCGCGCGCTGGTAGAATTGGTGAAGAAGTCGGGCGCCGCGCTGATTGGCATCGGCGCGGTGATCGAAAAAGGCTTCGAAGGCGGCCGCGCAGCGCTCGCCGATCTCGGCGTGCCCATCGAGACGCTGGCCGTCGTCACGAGCATGGACAACGGGAAGATCGTGATGGAGTGACGGACGATGGACGATAAACCATGGACAATAGACGATAGACGATGGACCATGGACGATAGACATGCTCTGTCCGGAAAAGAACACCCGGACCATGGTCAATCGTCAATTGGCCATGGTCAACGGTCCGCCCACGACACCATCGCCATCCTCGACTACGGCTCGCAGACCGCCCAACTGATCGCTCGACGGATACGCGAGCTGCACGTCTACTGCGAGCTGATCCCCTGGAACGCGCCGGCCGAACGCTTTGCCGAACTCAACCCGCGGGGTTACATCCTCTCCGGCGGGCCGGCCAGCGTCTACGAAGCGGGCGCGCCGGCGCTGCCGCCGTTCGTGCTCGCTTCCGGCAAACCGGTGCTCGGCATCTGCTACGGCATGCAGCTTCTGGCGAATGCGCTGGGCGGCCAGGTTGACCCGGCGGCGCGCCGCGAATACGGCCTCGCCCAGATCGAACTGACCGACATCGCCAACCCGTTCTTCGCCAATCTCAAGCTGCCAGCCTCCAGCTTTCAGCTTCAAGTCTGGATGAGCCACGGCGACCACGTGACCGACCTGCCGCCGACCTTTGCGCCGCTTGCCCTTACGCCCTCGTCCGTCGCGGCGATGGGCGACGTGGCGCGCGGCATCTACGGCGTGCAATTTCACCCGGAGGTGCAGCACACGCCGCAGGGCAAGGAGCTGCTGCACAACTTCGTCCTCGACATCTGCGGCTGCCGGCCCGACTGGACGCCCGCCAACTTCATCATGGAGTCGGTCGCTGCGCTCCAGGCGCAGGTGGGCGAAGGCCGCGTGATTTGCGGCCTCAGCGGCGGGGTGGACTCGGCGGTGGCCGCGGCGCTGCTGCATCGTGCCATCGGCGACCGGCTGACGTGTATCTTCGTCGATCACGGTCTGCTCCGCCAGGGCGAGGCGACCCAGGTCGTCGAGACCTTCCAGCGCCACATGGGGATGCGACTGATCGCCGTCGGACGCTGCCGGCGAGTTCACCGCCGATCTGGCCGGGACGGTCGATCCGGAGGAGAAACGCAAGCGCATCGGCGCCCGCTTCATCCGCACCTTCGAGGCTGCGGAGGCAGAAGCGGCGCGTGCCGTTGAGGGGGGCCACGCCGCTTACCTGGCCCAGGGCACCCTCTACCCGGATGTGATCGAGTCGGCCAGCCGGCACGAGCAGGCCACGGCGCGCACGATCAAAACACACCACAACGTCGGCGGTCTGCCCGAAGACATGAACTTCCAGCTCATCGAGCCACTGCGCAGCCTGTTCAAGGATGAAGTGCGGCTGGTGGGCGAGGCGCTGGGGCTGCCGGAGGAGATCGTGTGGCGGCACCCATTCCCCGGCCCCGGCCTGGCGATTCGCATCATCGGCGAGGTGACCGCGGAGCGGCTGGAGACACTGCGCTGCGCCGACGCCATCTTCCTCGAGGAATTGCGCGCGCGCGGGGCTCTACCGCGCGGTGTCACAGGCGTTCGCCGTGCTGCTGCCGGTGCGCTCGGTCGGTGTGATGGGTGACGGCCGCACCTACGCCGACACG
Organism: uncultured Chloroflexia bacterium; assembly: GCA_963841825.1. GTDB lineage: Bacteria > Chloroflexota > Anaerolineae > CG2-30-64-16 > CG2-30-64-16 > CAWJEL01. Next base: position 18,951 of record CAWJEL010000019.1, on the reverse strand, counting down.
ATCGCGCTGCCGCGCCGTCACCACCGATGATTTCATGACCGCTGACTGGGCCCGCCTGCCCTACGAGCTGATCGCCCGCATCAGCAACCGCATCGTGAATGAAGCCTCCGGCGTCAATCGCGTGGTTTACGACGTGAGCTCCAAGCCGCCGGCGACGATTGAGTGGGAGTGAGGCGAGTGCGGTAGTGAGATAGTGAGTTAGTGTGTTAGTGTGTTAGTGACGATAGTACGTTAGTACGGTAGCGCGTTAGTTGGCAGTGGGAGGTTCGGGGTATGGCGATGATTCAGCGTTTTGAGGATTTGCTGTGCTGGCAGAAGGCGCGGCAGTTGACGAACGCTGTTTACGATTTGACGGATTGTCCGGCTTTTGCGAAGGACTTTCAGCTCCGCAACCAAATCCGGGACGCGGCCGGTTCGTCCATGCATAACATCGCCGAAGGTTTCGATTCCGGCACGCCGGGTGAATTCATCCGCTTCCTCAAGATCGCACGCCGGTCGGCGAGCGAGGTCCAGTCGGAACTCTATCTTGCACTTGATCGCCAGTACATTGACCAAAATCGACTCGACCATGCCTACGGACTCGCCACAGAAACCAAGCGGCTCATCAATGGCATGATTACCCATCTCAGGCAAAGAACAACGTAGTGTGTTAGTGCATTAGTACGGCAGTGCGATAGTGAGAACACGACTATCGTACTATCTCACTAACTCACTATCGCACTAACTCACTAAAATTCCATGCGCAAACTCCTTCGCATTCTTCTCATCCTCGCCATCATCGCCGCCGCGCTGCTGACGCTGCCGTATCTCCGCTACCGGCGGACGGTCGGCGCGGTGCCCGCCTGGGTGCGGCTGGGGGGGATGGAGGTGAGCGGGCAAACGGCTGAGCAGGTGGCGGTGGCTTTGCGCCGGGGTTTCGAGGAACCGGTGGCCGCCTACTACAGTGATCAGCGCATCCTTCTGCGCCCACAGACGGTCGGCTTTGCGATTGATGTTGAGGGGATGATCGCCGAGGCGGGGCAACGCGACACCATCTTTGGCCTCGTGCGCTATCTGACCGAAAAATCGCTCGACCGCCAGCCGCACACGGTCAATGTACCGCTGCGTTACACCCTGGACGCGGCCGCGCTGGATGCGTGGCTGGCGGAGGTCGCGGCGGCCCACGATCGACCGCCGCTGCCGCCGCAGCCGATCGTGCAGACCATGAGCATCGCGCCGGGGAAGCCCGGACAGGCGCTCGACATGGAGGCGTCGCGCAGCCAGATGCTCGCCACGCTGGCCGACCCGAGCAAACGCACGGTGAACCTGGCGGTGGCCGAGACCCCCGCGCCGTCGATCGGGATTCAGGCGTTGGGCGACCTGCTCAAAGCCCGGCTCGACCAATTCCCCGGTATCGCCAGCGTCTACCTGCACTACCTGCCCACCGGCGAGGAGATCGCGATCAACCCCGACGTGGCCTACGCCGGCACCAGCACCTTGAAGATCCCCATCCTGGAGCAGGTCTATCGGGTACTGGACGCGCCGCCGGGGTTGAGACGTCGAAGATCATCAGCGAGACGATGATGCACAGCGGCAACTTCACCGCCAACCTGATGCTGGGCAAGATCGGCGATGGGGACTGGGACGTCGGGGTGCAACGGATGAACCAGGCGTTCAAGACGCTGGGGATGCCGAACACCTTCATGGCCGCGCCGTACGACCGCAAGATGGCCGTGCCCCCACGCATCGTCACCGAGGCCAACAGCCGGACGGATCTGAATACGCAACCCGATCCCTACATGCAGACCACGGCGCGGGACATCGGCATGTCGCTGCAAATGCTGGTGGCGTGCAGCGAAGGCGGGGGCACCCTGATCGCGGTCTACAGCGACCAGTTCACGCCGGCGGAGTGCCAGCAGGCGTTGGACTTTATGGCGCTGAACGAGATGACCGAGATGCTCGTCGGCGGCTTACCCGAGGGCGCTAAGGCTGTCCACAAGCACGGCTACGTGCCCGACACCCACGGCGACGTGGCCGCGATCTGGGGGCCGGCCGGACCGTACGTGCTCTCCGTCTTCCTCTACCGTCCCACGTGGCTGGAATGGGGCCTCTCCAACCCGACCTTCCAGGAAATCGCCAAAACGACCTGGGATTTCTTCGATCAGTACGGTGCGGGGCAGTAGCAGGACGCAGAAAACACGGAGAGGCAAAACTCCGTGCTCTCCGTGTCTCAGTGGTTCGTTCTCATGGGGTACACCGCAAAACCGTCAATAAACCACGCACCCTGAGACTTCGGCGTGAGCTCAGTCGAACGCTTGTCGAAGGGTGGCGCTTCGACAGGCTCAGCGACCGTACACCGACGGTTTTGCGCTATACTCGTTCTCACGCCTCCGGTTCAGGCGCTTCGGGTTCAACAGGCGCTTCGGCTGCAACCGTCTCATCGGCCGGTTCGGCTTTCGGCTCCAGCTTCTCCACCAGCTTGCTCAGCTCGGTATTGAGCACATCCAGCCCGCTGATGACGCCCTTGCGGACATCCTCCACCACGCCGGTCGCGCGCACGTCGACCACGACCTTCTCGGCCTTCACGCGCAAATCCTTGGCGGTCTCACTCTCACCGGCCTTGTCAAGCGCCTCGGTCACCTCATCGCCGAACTTCTGCAGGCCATCGAGAATTTCAGCTTGCAGCTTCTTGCGGTCATCGCTCTCCCAGGCGGCCTTGATTGCAGTGGCCATCTGTTGACCCAGTTTGCTCAGTTCATCCACGATGCTGCGATTTTCGACTGTCGGTTCCTCGGACATGTGTGCCTCCGTGTGTGTCTTGACGATGGCCGCGCCGCTGATGGGCGCTGCGCTCGATTACTTGGTGTCACTTTGTATTACGCAGTGAGCACCAGAAGGTTGCCGCGCGGGAGACGGGAAAACAGGGCCGGTTGCAGCAGACACGCGTCGACATCATGAGCACCCCAGCCCTCCCTCCTCGCTGCGCTGACCGGTGAAAAGTACACCCTGAGCCGGGCCGCTGGATGATCGTCTATGAAACATAGTATACCGTGCTCCCCTGGCGCTGCGCAACTCGCTGCCCGCCGATGAAGTAGTATTCGGTCATCACTATCATCGTGACGTTCGGTGTCTGGGCCTCACCCTCAACCTTAGCCTCAATCTCAACCTTAACCAGACCGCCCCCCAACCGCTTTGCAAAAAAGCCCGTCCCAGTGTATGATTGCACTCACGTTGAGCCGAACACCGACGTTCGCCTCCTGCCGAATTCTTGTCGCCGCTGTACCGAACGGGAGCCCTACGTTGATCAAGATCGCGCCGTCCATCCTCGCCGCCGATTTTGCGGACCTCGGCTCGGCCCTCCGTGCCGCCGAGGCCGCCGGCGCCGACTACATCCACGTGGATGTGATGGACGGCAATTTTGTGCCCAACATCACCGTCGGGATGCCGGTGGTGGCGGCCCTGCGGCGGGCCACCCGCCTGCCCCTGGACGTACACTTGATGATCGCGGCGCCCGAGCGCTATGTCACTGAGTTCGCCAGGGCCGGCGCCGACATCATAACGGTCCATGTCGAGGCGTGTCCGCATCTGCACCGCACCGTCCAGCAGATTCGTGAGTTGGGAATACGTCCCGGCGTGGTGTTGAATCCGGCGACCTCGCTCGAAACGGTGCGCGAGATCCTGCCGTACGTGGATCAGGTCCTGCTCATGACGGTCAATCCCGGTTTCGGCGGGCAGAGCTACATCCCGACCATGACGGCCAAAATCGCCCGCCTGGCCGCGCTGATCACAGAAACGGGGCGTGCGATTGACATTGAGGTGGACGGCGGCATCGATGTCCACACAACCCCCGAGGTCGTGGCGGCCGGCGCACGGGTGTTGGTCGCCGGCACCGCGGTGTTCGGCCATCCGGGCGGGGTTGCCGGCGGGATCGCCGCGCTGCGTGCCGCGGCCGGGAATATGCAGTAGGCAGGCAACTTAAAAGCAAACAGCCGGCGATGATCGCCGGCCGCATGCCTGGATGGAGCAAAATCGGTGTTATGCAGGCTTCTGGCGCGTCTTGATGCACTTGGCGCAAAGATAAGCCCGTCGCTCCACACCGCCGACCACCAGACGCGTGCGCTGAACATTGACGTTCCAGCGGCGCTTCGTGTGGCGCATGGAGTGGCTGACGTTGTTTCCAAACTGCGGCCCCTTGCCGCAAACTTCACACTTGGCCATTGGTAGTCCCCCTCGTGAGCGCTCTGTGTCCTATCAAATTGATGACCGAGCCACGCAGGGAGGCCCGGCCAAACCGAAGCGATATTATCACAACTGATGGATTCCTGCAAAACTGGCGCTTACCCTTAGAAAGGAGCTCGCATGGCTGACGAAAAATCCCCGGGGCGCATCGAGATCTCGCCGCACGCCATCGCGACGATTGCCGGCGAGGCCGTGTTGCGCTGCTACGGCGTGGTAGGTGTGGCCAGCAAGAACCTCATCGGCGGCATTGCGGATCTATTGCAGCCGGACCGCTGGGGCCGCGGCGTAGACGTCCTGGTGCAAGATGGCAAGGTCGTCGTGGACCTGTATGTGATCATCCAGTACGGCACCCGTGTCTCAGAAGTGGCGCAAGGGGTGATGCACAGCGTCCGATACGCGCTGGAACAGACGCTTGGCATCCCCGTATCCGAGGTCAACGTGCACGTGCAAGGGCTGCGCATGCTCAACGATACGAAGTAATTGGCGGAGGTTCCTGATCTTGGCAGCACCTGAATCCCCCATGGCGCACGGCGCCGGGCAGCCCATACCAGCGCTGGATGCCATCACCCTGCGCGACCTGTTCTATGCCGGCCTGGTGTGGCTTGACCGCCATCACGAGATCGTCAACGCGCTCAACGTGTTCCCTGTGCCCGATGGAGACACGGGTACCAACATGCTGCTGACGATGAAGTCCGCCTGCGGGGAGATCACGGACGATCACCTCCATTCAGCCGGCGCCGTGGCGAAGGCCGCCGCGCACGGCGCGCTGATGGGCGCGCGCGGCAATTCCGGGGTGATCCTGTCCCAGATCCTGCGCGGGGTCGCGCGCAGCCTGGATGATCAGCCGCTGGTTACCGGCGCGATGTTCGCGGCGGCGCTGGCTGAAGGCAGCCGCATCGCCTACAAGGGCGTCAACCGGCCCGTCGAGGGCACCATCCTGACGGTGGTGCGGGAGGCCGCCGCCGCCGCCGAGAGCGCCGCGACCCTGGACAGTGATCTGCGGTTCATCATGGCGCGTACGGTGCGCGCGGCCGACGAAGCCGTGGCCAACACACCCAAACTGCTCCCCGTCCTGGCGCAGGCAGGCAAGGTGGACAGCGGTGGCAAAGGGCTGTTCTTCATTCTGGAAGGGATGCTACCGCGCGCTCACCGGCGAACAGGCCCCGGCTGAAGCCGCCGCGCCGGCGCCTTCAGTAGTACCGGCAGCCCCACCGCAACCATCCAAAGGTCAGCGTGAGATTCCGGCGCTGGTGTATGGCTTCGACGTGCAGTTTCTCGTTGAAGGGCCGGCCCTGGACGTGGCCGCCATCCGCGAACGGATCACTGCGCTGGGCGACTGCCCGCTGGTCGAGGGCGATGAGACGCTGGTCAAGGTGCATGTCCATGTGCCCGACCCCGGCGTCGTTCTCAGCTACGCGGTGAGCTTGGGCTTCGTGACCGATGTGGTCGTTGAGAACATGGACGACATGCAGATCCCGCAGATGCCGGCCGGCTACGACCCCTTCCCGCCGCGCTTCGAGGAGGGGAGCATACCAGCCGCCCCCGGCGCTGCTGGCGCAGAGGCGATCGGGCCGATCGAGGGGCCAGGGTTAGTGGCTGTCGCTCCTGGCGCGGGCCTGGCCGGAGTCTTCCGCAGCCTGGGGGCACATTACGTCATTTCTGGCGGGCAGACCATGAACCCCAGCACGCAGGATCTGCTGGAAGCCATTCGCCAAGTGCCTGCAGCCGAGGTCATCTTGCTGCCGAACAACGGCAACATCCAGATGGCCGCGCAGCAGGCGATGGCTGTAGCTGAGGCCGAGGGGAAGAGAGCACGCGTCGTGCCCAGCAAAAGCGTTCCTCAAGGCATCAGCGGGCTGCTGGCGCTCAACCCGCACGCTGACCTGGACCACAACGTCGTCGTCATGACCGCAGCGCTGGGCCAGGTGCAGACGGGCGAAGTCACCACGGCGGTACAAGATGCGCACTTCGACGGCATCCAGGTGCGGGCCGGTGACGTGATCGGACTGCTCAACGACACCCTTTCCGCCACCGGTTCATCCGCGGCCGAGGTCGTGCAGATCTTGCTGGAGCAGATGGAGGCCGCTGACCTCGAGGTGATCACGCTCTACTACGGCCAACCGATCGCCGCTGCAGAAGCGCACGCCTTACAGGAGGCGTTGTGCGAGCTGTATCCCGACCAGGAAATCGAGGTCGTGGACGGCGGACAGCCGTTTTATCACTACATTATTTCGGCAGAGTGAGCGAATAGGCAAATAGGCGAATCAGCGAGTAACGACGTATTACGGAATACGCATCACGCATCACGCATCATCGCGTAGCATCCTTTAGGACGAGGCACCCGTGGCACAGGTCAAAATAGTCACCGACAGCAGACGCGCATCTGTCTGATCCCAACCTGATTGCCGAGCTCGGCATCGAAGTGATCCCGCTGACCGTACGCGTCGGCCAACAGACGTATCCCGAGCGCGTCAACCAGACGGATGAAACGTTCTTCCGCAGGCTGGCTCAATCACCCAAGACTTCTTCGGTGGAACCGCCAAGCCTAACTCAAGTGCAAGGGATCTTCAAACGCTTGGGCCAGACCACCGACAGCATCGTTTGCATCTACGCGTCCGGTGCGCTCCACGATGTGGCCGCCGTGGCGCAGCAGGCGTCGCGCAGCTTTATGGGGCGCCAACGCATCATCGTCCTGGACACGCTGACAACCTCCGCCGGCTTGGGGCTGATCGTGGAAGCCGCGGCGCGAGCCGCCCAGGCCGGCGCACCGCAGGCTGAGGTGGTGCGGATCGTGCGGGGCATGATCCCCCACATGTACGCGCTCTTTCTGTCGGATGGCCTGGAGTACTTGGAGGCGTGGGGCCGCCTGGGGCCGGCTCAGACCCTTCTGGGCACCATGTTGAACCTCAAGCCGCTCGCCACAATGGAGGACGGCGATCTGATCCCCATCGAGAAGGTGCGCGCTTACGGCCGGGCGGTGGACAAGTTATGTGAATTCACCGTCGAATTTCCGCACATTGAGCAGTTGTTCCTGGTGCAGCATGGCTTCGAGGCCGAGGCCGCCCAACTTCTGGAACGGCTGGAGATCGCCTTTCCCCATCACGACTTCCCGGTGATCAGCTACCCGCCATCGCTGGCCGTACATATCGGCCCGCACGCGTTGGGTGTCATTGTCTACGAAGGAACCCGGTAGTTGGATAACTCGATTACGCGTCTCCTGAAGATCCTGGCGCTGGAAAAGAAACAGGGCTACCGCAACAAGGCCGTCATCGGCGGGCTGGACAAGTTCGTCAGCCGGTGGGAGCCCACTGCGCGCGCCGAAGTCAATAACCAGCCCGCGATGGATGAAATTGTCTCGCTTTTGCTGGGCTACCCGGCGATCGAAGACACGGCCATCCGCGCCCGTATCCTCGACCAGGTCGTCCGGCGTGCCAGTGAAATCGATAACGTCGCGCCCGCGGCAGTCCCGGCGCCGGAAATCGCGCAGGTCGCGGCGCCCCCGGCGCAGGCCGAAGCTGTATCAGAGCCACCGCTACATGCAACTCCCCCTCCGTCCGCCGGCGAAGGAGTGAAGCCCGAAAAGCCCCGCGAAGCGTGAGACCCTGGTGCCGGCGCCCAGCAAACCTTTTCAGGCTGGGCAAATCGATGTATCCACTGTAACGCCTGCACCGGCCGAGGTTCGGCCTTCAATGCCAGTGGATGTTCGGCCGCCACGTGAGCCAGACGCCGCCCCGACCGGTCTGCCCCCAGCCGAGCGCGCACCGGAGCAAGTTGCGCGACCGTCGCGCGAAGCCCCGACCATTGCGTACAATGCGACCGCGCTGCCGCCCCGCCCGTCGGCGCCGTCGCTGGGCCTCGACGCGCCGGTCACGCGCCTGCCCGCCATCGGCCCTGCCTACGCCCAAAAACTGGCGAAGCTCGGCGTCCATACGGTGCGCGATCTGTTGTATCTGCTACCACATCGTTATGACGACTTCAGCCAGCTCCGCACCATTGACCGCTTGAAGTGGGGCGAAGAAGTCACGGTGATCGGCACCGTCTGGGACATCAAGAGCCGCGTCATCGGCGAAGACAGACGCCTGGTGACCGCCGTGGTGGGGGATGGCACGGGCGAGATGCAGATGTCGTGGTTCAACCCCTTCGTCGAGCGCCAACTCCACGCAGGACACGCCTATGCTTTCAGCGGAAAGGTCGACAACTACCGCCACGTGCCGGTGATTCGCAACCCGCAGTTCGAGCCGCTGGACCGGAATCAGCTCAGCACCGGCCGTCTGGCGCCGGTCTACCCCCTGACCGAGGGGATTTCCATGCAGTGGCTGCGCGGGGTGCTCGATCGCACGGTCAAGTCGTTTGCGGCCGAAGCATACGACTTCCTGCCTGAAGATGTGCGACGCCAGGTCGGGCTGCTGCCGCTGGCGGAGGCGCTGACCCAGATCCACTTCCCGGACAATCACGAGCGCCTGGCAGCCGCGCACCGCCGCTTGAGCTTCGATGAGTTCTTCGTCTTGCAGTTAGGCGTCCTGGCGGCGCGCCGGCGCTTCCGTGGAGCAACCGCCCAGCCCATCCGCTGTGACGACGACGCCCTGGCTGCGTTCACCGCCGCCCTCCCGTTCGAGCTGACCGCGGCCCAGCGCCGCGCCCTCAACGCTATCAGCGGCGACCTGGCGCAGACCGCGCCGATGAGCCGGCTGCTCCAAGGCGACGTCGGCTCAGGCAAGACCGCGGTGGCCGCGGCGGCGCTGTGGCTGGCGGTCGCCGACGGCACCCAGGGCGCCATCATGGCCCCCACCGAAATCCTGGCCGAGCAACATCCGCGCTCTTTCGCCAGGCTGTTCGAGAACTTGCCCCATCCGCGCGCGATCGGCCGGTGAAAGTGGTTCTGCTGACCGGCAGCCATGCGCAGCGCTGAGCGGGCCGACGCACTGGCGGCGCTGGCCGCGGGCGATGCCGACATCGCCATCGGCACACACGCTCTGATCCAGGGGGGCGTGGCCTTTCGCGAGTTGACGGTGGCCGTGGTGGATGAACAGCACCGCTTCGGTGTCGAGCAGCGCGCCGCGTTGCGCCAGAAGGGCGTGCAGCCGCACATGCTGGTCATGAGCGCCACGCCGATCCCGCGCAGCCTGGCCCTGACCGTCTACGGCGATCTGGACATCTCGGTGATCGACGAAATGCCCGCCGGGCGCACGCCGATCAAAACCAAGTGGCTGACCTCCAGCCAGCGCGAGCGCGCCTACGACTTCATCCGCCGGCAGGCGGCCAGCGGACGGCAGGCGTTCATCATCTACCCGTTGGTGGCGGAAACAGAGAACAGCGAAGCCAGGGCCGCGGTGGAGGAACACGCCCGGCTCAAGCAAACGATCTTCCCCGATCTGCGGGTGGAGCTGCTGCACGGCCGCATGCGGGGCGAAGAAAAGGACCGCGTGATGCGTGCGTTCAACGCCGGCGAGTCGGAACATCCTGGTCGCGACCTCGGTGGTCGAGGTCGGCATCGACGTGCCCAACGCCACTGTGATCATGATTGAAGGCGCGGAACGTTTTGGCCTGGCGCAATTGCACCAGTTCCGCGGCCGCGTCGGCCGCGGGGAATATCCATCCTACTGCATCCTGATCTCCGACGCCACCGAGGGGGACAGCGTCAAGCGCCTCCAGGCGCTGGAGAACAGCACGGACGGCTTTGCCCTGGCGCAGATCGACCTGGAGCTGCGCGGCCCGGGCGACTTCTTCGGCACGCGCCAGAGCGGCCTGCCGCCGCTCCATGCGGCTCAGCTCAGCGACTTGCGCACGCTGGAAGATGCCCGCGCCGCGGCGCAACGCATGTTTGAGGCCGATCCCGAACTGCTCCGCCCCGAACACCATGCGCTGGCCGCCCAGGTCGCCGCATTCTGGCAAGGCGCTGGCGATCTGAGTTAGCGCCGAAAAACTCTGAACGAGGACAACCCGTATGACCCGAGCCCTCTATCCGGGCACTTTTGATCCGATCCACAACGGCCATGTGGATATCGCCGCCCGCGCGGCCAGCCTGTTCGATGAGCTAATTATCGGTGTGTACGATAGTCCGCCGAAGACGCTGACGTTTGACACGCCGCAACGCCTGGCCCTGGCCCGCGAGGCCCTGGCCCATCTGCCTAACGTGCGGGTGGCGCCCTACCACGGCCTGACCGTTGCCTTTGCTCGCGAGGTGGGCGCGTCAGTGCTCGTGCGCGGCCTGCGTGCCATCTCAGATTTTGAGTTCGAGTTCCAGATGGCGCTGACCAACAAGAAGCTGGCGCCGGACATCGAGTTTGTCTGCCTGATGACCAGTCTGGAGCATGCCTATCTGAGCTCCTCCATCCTGAAGGAAATTGCCATGCTCGGCGGCGCGATCACCGGCCTGGCCCCGGAGCGCGTCCAGGCGGCGCTGCACGATCGCTTCGCCAATCTTGACCCAGAAAGCGCCAACACCATGCCGATTCATACGTCACGCGACTAACCAAAACCTCACACGCGAGAATCCCGCAAGGAGGCATGTTACGGCCATGCAGACCCTCATCGATGAACTTGAAAACCTGCTCAACACCGCCAAGCGGATGCCTATGGGGGGGAAACTCCTGATCGACGAGGCGGCGCTGCGCCACCTCGTCGATCAGATGCGCGCCGCCCTGCCGGACGAGCTGCGCGTGGGCCAACGTATCGCGGGCGAGCGCGACCGTATCCTGGCAGATGCCCGCGCCCAAGCCCGTCGCATCATCGAGGATGCGCAACAGCAAGCCAACGCCAAGCTAGACGAACAAGGCCTGGTGCAGGCAGCCCGCCAGCGCGTACGGGAGCTGCAGGCCGAGGCCGAGAAGACGACAGCCAGTCTGCGCGCCGAAACCGATCAGTACGTGTTCAACCAGTTCAGCGCACTGGAGAGCCGCCTGATTCGCGTGCTGCGCGAGGTGCAGGCTGGTCAACGCACCCTCACCCAGGGACCGGGAGACAAGCCAGGAACCGCCTGAACACACAGTGGCATGACAGGTGAGCGAGGCGCTTTTTTGACAGCATATCACCTCTCGCCTATAATAGCCGCTTGGCGCTAAGAGCGCCGATTTTTTGCGCGTGTCACAGATGTCGCAAGTGGACGTAGGATGAACTTACCGTGGTTGATAGCCTGACCTATAACGTTGCCCAACTGCTCCGCGATACGGTCGGCGCCTACCGGAACGTCGAGGCCAGCGTTGAGCTTGGGGAGTTGACCCCGGAGTTGGAAGGGTCAGGCGCTACTGTGCTCAGCGGGCCGGTGCGGCTGATGCACACCAATACCGGGATTTTCGTCCAGGGCCGGCTGCGCGCACAGATGCAAATGAGTTGCGCGGCGTTGCCTTGAGCCGGTCGCGGCGCCGCTCGAAGTGTCACTGGAAGAGCTTTTCAGCCCGACCATCGACATCTTCACCGGCAAAAGCATCACGCCCGAGGAAGAAGATCGCGCATTATGGATCGATGAGCATCACATCCTGGACTTGAGTGAAGTGGTCCGCCAGGACGTGCTGTTGGCTGCTCCCTTGAACGTCATCTGTCGCATGGATTGCCGCGGACTCTGCCCTGCTTGTGGGCAGGATCTCAACCAGGGCACGTGTAGTTGCGAACCGGAACCCGACCCGCGTTGGGGACCTTTGCTTAGCTTGTTGGATCAGTAAAAGTCGAACCCGTAGTATACAAGGAGTCTTTCAGTGCCACCTCAGCCGAAACGTAAAATATCTAAGGGTCGCCGCGATCGCCGCCGCGCCCACGACGCCCTGACCCCGATGCACCTGGTACGCTGCCCGCATTGCGGCAGTATGCGCCTGCCGCATCACACGTGCCCCGATTGCGGCACCTACAAGGGCAAAGAAGTGCTCGATATTGAAGTCGAGAAAAAGAAGTAGGGCGAACCACCGACCCGACAGGGTACGAGGGGGGACTTGGGGTCTAAGCCCACGTCCCCTCTCTTGTCTATCGGAGAGACGATGACCTCTACTGCTTATGTCTTCCCAGGCCAGGGATCGCAGGTCGTCGGCATGGGCCAGGCGCTCGCTGCCGCGTACCCCGTCGCGGCCGACACCTTCGCCGAGGCGGACGCCATCCTCGGCTTCCCGCTGTCCGCCCTCTGTTTCGATGGCCCAAGCGATGTGCTGACCGACACCCGCAACGCCCAACCCGCCATCCTGACGGCGAGTATCGCGGCATGGCGCGCGCTGGCCGCGGCTCGGCCGGAACTGCCGGGGCCACTCTGCGTCGCAGGCCACAGCCTGGGCGAATACAGCGCCCTGGTGGTCGCCGGCGCGCTGGCCTTCGCGGATGCCGTCCGGCTCACCCGCGCGCGCGGCGAGCTGATGGCGCAGGCCGGCATGGACGCGCCGGGCAGCATGGCCGCCATCCTCAAACTAGAGGATGAACAGGTCGCCGCCCTCTGCCAGCAGGCCGCGGTCGAGTCGGGCGATGTCGTGCAGGTGGCCAACTATAATTCGCCGGGACAGGTCGTGATCTCCGGCGGGACGGCCGGCGTCGCGGCCGCGACGGCGTTGGCCAAGCCGCCGGGGGGCGGGTCATGCCGCTGGCTGTCAGCATCGCCGCCCACTCCGCCCTGATGGCGCCCGCGGCGCGAGAGTTCGCCGAGCGAGTCGCCGATACGCCGTTCCAAGCGCCGCAGACCCCTGTCATCGGCAATGTCGGTGCTGCCGCGCTGACATCAGCGGAGGCGATCCGGGCTGAGCTTGTCGCGCAACTGACCTCGCCGGTGCGTTGGACGGCGTCGGTTCGTCGGATGATCGCCGACGGCGCGACCCGTTTCGTGGAGTTGGGGCCGGGCACAGTATTGGCCGGGCTGGTGAAGCGCATCGATGCGAACGTCGAAGTGCTGAATGTGGCGAAGCCAGAGGATATTTAGTCAAAATGCTGCAAGATAAAATCGCTATTGTGACCGGCGCCTCCCGCGGCATCGGGGCGGCCATCGCCGTCGAGCTTGCCAGCCAGGGCGCTGCCGTCGTCGTCAACCACCGCGACAGCGCGGCTCAGGCTGAGGCTATCGTCGCACAGATCGTGGCGGCCGGCGGGAAGGCCCTCGCCATCCAGGCCGACGTCAGCGTCTTTGCCGACGCGCAGCGCTTGGTCAAGGAAACGCTGGAGCACTTCGGGCGGGTGGACATCCTGGTCAACAACGCGGGAACGACGCGCGACACCTTGCTCATGATGATGAGCGAAGATGCCTGGGATGTCGTGATTCAGACCAACCTGAAGAGCGCGTTTAACTGTAGCAAAGCCGCGCTGCGGCCGATGATCAAGCAACGCGCCGGGCGGATCATCAACATCACCTCGGTGTCTGGCCTGGCCGGCCAGGCGGGACAGACGAATTATTCGGCCTCCAAGGCCGGCATGATCGGCTTCACCAAGGCGTTGGCACGCGAGGTCGGCGGCCGCAATATCACGTCGAACGCGATTGCGCCGGGTTTCGTGCCCACCGTCCTGACCGAAGTGCTCACCGAGGAGCAGAAGCAGGCGGCCATCGCCATGACGCCGCTGGGCCGTTTCGCCAAACCCGAAGAGATTGCCTACGCCGTCGTATTCCTGGCCAGCGAGCGCGCCGCGTTCATCACCGGCCAGGTCCTGAGCGTGGACGGCGGGCTGGTGATGCAGTAGGCTCAGCAGACCACGCTTTTGGGCTCATGCAAAGGCGCAGAGACGCAGAAGTGAAACAAAAGAACTTCGCGCTCTTGGCGGCTTTGCGTGAGATTCGCAGATAGGGGGATGCATGGACGACTTACAAGGCAAGGTCACGATCGCACCGACGGTGCTGACGACTATCGTCCGGCAGACGGCTCTGGAAGAAAACGGCGTGAGCCGGCTGGCGCCCCTGCCCGCCAAAGTGCGCGGTCTGCGCTCCGGCGGCGCGATCGAGGAGGGCGTCCTTGTCTCGGTGACGGAACAGTCAGTCCAGGTGGAAGTACATGTCGTCGCTGATCCGCAATGCAACATGCTGAAACTGGGGGCGGCGCTGCAGGCCAGCATCACGCGCGCCATCCAGGAGATGGTGGGGATGCAGGTTGGCGCCGTGGACGTCTTCATCGATGACGTGGCGGTTGAGGCGGCGAAGGTCGGCTGATTCGAGCCGATCAGCGGCTCGCACCTGGCGCGAAGCCAGCATTCACAGGCCGGGGAGCTAAACGTTGCACACCCGCAGACAGGCGCGCATCAGCGCGCTGCAGGCGCTTTACGAACTTGATACCACCAACCACACCGCCGCCGATGTGATTGCCCATCGCGTAGAGGACAGTCAATTGCCGCCCGAAGGCGAGGCGTTCCTCCGCCAATTGGTGAGCGGTGTCGTCGTGCATCGCGACCGTCTCGACGCGCTGATTCACCAATACGCGCCCGCCTGGCCGGTTGCCCAAATCGCGGTGATTGATCGCAATGTACTGCGCATCGCTCTGCTCGAATTGAGCAGCCTACGCGACACGCCACCCAAAGTCGCCATTAACGAGGCTGTGGACCTGGCCAAACTTTTCGGCAGTGACAGCAGCTCGCGCTTCGTCAACGGCGTACTGGGCACAGCCATGAGCGCGGGAGGCCACATCGAGCTGCCGCCCACTGCTGCGGCTGTCGACCCCACAAAGGACTGAACGTGGACATCCTGGGAATTGGCCCTCTTGAGCTCGTCCTCATCCTCGTGATTGCCCTGCTGGTCTTCGGGCCAGACAGGCTGCCCGAAATCGGCGCGAAACTGGGCAAAGGCGTGCGAGAACTCCGCCAACTCTCGCGCGAGATTTCGCAGGGCGTCAATACGATCACTGAACCGCTGGACGAGATACGCAAACCGTTCGATGACGCAGGGCAGATCGTAGGTCAGGTCAGCGATACGGCCCAATCTCTCCGTAACCCAGGACTCGCCCTACAGAACGCTGTCAATCAGCAATTGACAACCGCCAGCGCAGAGCCGGCCGCGGCTGTCGTGACAGCGGCGGAAAACACAATCGCACCACCGCGCGCTCCGGAGCCGGTTGAGACGGTCGCGCAACTCACGACGGCTGCTAGCGATGAGGCGCCGACGATCGAACCAGCGGCACCCGTTACACAACCATCCGCTGCCCCTGCTGTGGACGGCGCAGTCGACACACGCGACGCTGCAGAGGATCACACCACCGCGCCGCCTCGTTTGCCGGAACCGGTTGAGTCAACAGCTCCCGCTGCCCAGCCGTCGGACGCGTCTGCTCCGACTGGCGCGGTTGATACGCCCAACGTTGTGCCAGCCGATGCGATGGCTGACCCACCTGCCACTGAGTCTTCTTCCCCGGCCGCGGAGCCCTAACATATGTCGATTACAGGCGTCTTTGGGTTAGTCCTGCTGCTCATCATCGCGATTTCGATCATCGGACCGCGCAAACTACCGCAGGGGATCGAACAACTGTGGCTGCTGCTCACCAACCTGCGCCACACCAACGCCGAGCTCCCGCCACTCACCTTGGAACAGGCGAGGCGTTCGTGGCAGGCCAACGGCAGCATCCTTTACGGCGTAATTCAAATTTTGTACGGCGCAGAAGAGCACTTGCTGGAAATCCGGCGGCGTATCTTCGTAGTAATGGGCACCCTATTGGTCAGCGCCATCCTGGCCGGTATCTTCCTCCAACCCATGATGAAACTGCTGACCCGGCCAGCCGGTGACGTGCCACTTCAGTTCCTCAAGCCCACTGACATGATCTGGGTCTACATGGAAATTATCCTCAGCATGGCCGCGGTGATCACCATGCCGGTTCTCATCATTGAGGTCATGCTGTTTATCCGTCCGGGCCTGGAAAATCCGAAGGAAATCGCGGTTTACCGGTCGGCCACGATCTTCGGTATACCGGCGGTGATCATCTTCTTTGCCATTGGGGTGACCTTCGCCTATTTTGTCCTCCTGCCGCTTATGCTGAGGTTTCTGGCGAACACGGGCGGCGACTATGCCTCACCCAACTGGAACATTCGCGAGTACTTCTCGTTCGTGCTGGCGGTGATTTTGTGGATCGGTCTGGCGTTCGAGACACCGTTGGTGATGGCGCTGCTGGCCCGCCTGGGCATCGCCTCGCCGCAGGCGATGCTCAGGCAGTGGCGGATCGCGGTCGTCGCGATCGCGGTGATCGCGGCGGTTGTCACGCCGACCGTGGATCCGGTAAACATGGCCCTGGTGATGGGGCCGCTGCTGGCCCTCTACTTCCTGGGTGTCCTCATGGCGAAGGCTGTTTACAAACCGAGAGCACAAGACGCGGAGGCTCCGCAGCAAGCATAGACATCCGTTATGTCAGCAAGCGGGTGCGAGGTTGAATTGGTTGGTATGAAACTCTGGCCACGCATCTATTGGTCTGATCTTTGCGATCCCTGATCCCCGCGCGGTCTCCTCGCTCTATCTATAATGGGCGCGTTGTTCGCGCCCACATCGGTTCGGCACCTGAACGAGCCGAACCTAAGCCGCTCACCACGAAGACACAAAGTCACCAAGGACGCGAGAACCTCTGAATCTCTTTGTGCCGCTTCGTGTCTTAGAGTGTTCGTGGTGAAGTCCTTGCTTAACCTCCGAGGAGAAGATCATGGCTAAGACACGTGTGCTGATCATGGGCGCCGCAGGGCGCGATTTCCACAACTTCAACACCCTCTTCCGGGGCGACACCGGTTACGAGGTCGTCGCATTCACCGCGACACAGATCCCGAACATCGATGGCCGCCGCTACCCCGCCGAGCTGGCCGGGCCGCACTATCCGCAAGGAATCCCAATCCATCCCGAAAGCAAGCTCACGAACCTGATCCGCGATCTCCGGGTGGATCAGGTCATCTTCGCCTATTCGGACGTCAACAATCAATACGTGATGACCCAGGCCGCGACGGTGATCGCTGCGGGCGCCGACTTCCGTCTGATCGGCCCCCGGGACACCATGGTGGCGTCCAGCAAACCGGTGGTCGCGGTGTGCGCGGTGCGCACGGGCAGCGGCAAGTCGCAGACCACCCGCTACGTGGCGAACTTGCTCCAACAGATGGGCAAGAAGGTCGTCGCCATCCGCCATCCGATGCCCTACGGCGACCTGGTGGCGCAGCGGGTGCAACGCTTCGCGACCTACGCCGATCTCGATGCGCACCAATGCACCATCGAGGAGCGGGAAGAATACGAGCCGCACATCGACCGCGGGGTCGTGGTTTATGCCGGCGTGGACTACGAGGCGATCCTGCGCCAGGCCGAGCAGGAAGCCGATGTAATCCTGTGGGACGGCGGCAACAATGACCTGCCGTTCTACAAGCCCGACCTGCACATCGTCGTGGCCGACCCGCACCGCCCCGGCCACGAGCTGACGCTACTGGCCCGGCACGGCCAACTTCCGCATGGCCGACGTCATCGTGATCAACAAGGTGGACACCGCCGATCTGGCTCCCATCAGTGCGGTGCGCGACAGCGCCGCGGCGGTGAACCCGGAGGCAGTGATCATCGAGGCCGCGTCGCCGATCTTCCTGCCCGACCCGGCCGCCATCCGCGGCAAGCGCGTCCTGGTGATCGAGGACGGTCCGACCTTGACGCACGGCGAAATGAAGTACGGCGCCGGCATCGTCGCCGCCCGCCGCTTCGGGGCAGGCGAGATCATCGATCCACGGCCCTACACCGTCGGGACGATCACCGAGACGTTCGCAAAGTACCCTGAAATCGGCACCCTGCTGCCCGCGATGGGCTACGGCGATGAGCAGATCCGAGATCTGGAGGAAACCATCCGCCGCGTGCCGTGCGACCTGGTCATCTCCGCCACGCCGATCGACCTGACCCGCGTGGCCACGATCTACCACCCGGTGCAGCGGGTACGCTACGAGCTGCAAGTGATCGGCCAGCCGACGCTGGAGGAAGTGTTGGTGGAGAGGCTGGGCCGCTAGGCTCGGTCGGTTCGGACGCCGGTCACGACGTCTGAACCATCCTCACCTGACGGGGGCACAATGACGTGTCCCCGTTTGCGTTTCCTGGGTATTGACAAACAGCCTTCCAAATCGTACAATTCCTACAAATGCTACAAGGTCGAGGCAAACATGGAAGGCAAGGCGAACTACCTGACCCTGAAAGAGGCGGCCGAGCAGCTTGGCGTTCACCCCAACACGCTGCGCAACTGGGAACGTCGCGGGGTGATCCGGCTGGAACGGCTGCCGGGCAGTCGTTATCGCCGCGTGCCGGTCTACGAAGTGCAGCGAGTAGAACGCGAACTGGCGCTACCCGCTTCGCCCGTCGAAGAACAGACGCCAGCGCCGGGCGATTGGCACGTACGCATAGACTGGCCCACCACCTCTGATCGCTGGACATACGCTGGCGATGTGCTGATCCTGCTCCCACCGCTAGAGGATCCTGAATTGCAGGCACGGGCTGAAAAGATGGCGCTGGAAATTCAGGCCGAACTGGCGAAAATCGAACCGCAAGGTACCCTCGAGGAAATGATGCAAGAGCTACGAGGTCCATCGTGGTCGGCGTAGACAGCGATGTCATTTTGATCGAGCTGCGCTACCAGCGGGACGCACGCCACGCTGTGAACACTGAATTTCTACGTGCTACCCGTGCGGCGGCGCCGGCGATCACCATCTACACTCTAATGGAAGTCCTGGGGCAACTTTCATTCAACCTATCGCCTCACAAACTGGTAGAGTGGCAGACCTGGCTGGTCCGTGAGTACCGCCTCGCCATTCTTTGGCCTAACCCAGGAGCTCTGGACGCGCAAGGCTTCATGCTCCATGAGATCTATCAAC
>CAWJEL010000018.1:0-111583 GCA_963841825.1 uncultured Chloroflexia bacterium | reverse complement strand
TGCTATTTGCCGGTGTTGAGCTGCATCCGCGTGGCCGAGCACATGCTGATGCAGATGCTGGCGTGCGCCAAGCGGATGCGTGAGACGATGGACATAACGCTATCAGCCGACGACTACGGCCAACCGCCCAGGCGGTGCGATGAGGACTACTTTGCCTACAACTGGAGCGGGCGGCGGGACGTCCGCGGGCTATGGGGCGTCACGGTGGGCATCCTCGGCTTCGGCGAGATCGGCACGGAGCTGGCGCGGCGGGTGCAGATCGGCTGCAAGATCCTTTACAATAAACGCAATCCGCTGCCGGCTGAAGCCGAACGCGAGCTGAACGTTCGTTTTGCCTCGGCCGATGACCTGGTGGCGCAGAGCGACTACGTCTGTATGCTGATGCCGTTTTTCCCAGAGACCGAACAGACGCTGGGCCGGGACTTCTTCGCCCGGATGAAGCCGGGCGCCATTTTGTCGTTGCGGCGGCAGCGGCGTTGTCGTCGACGAGGCGCTCGCCGAAGCCTATGCATCGGGCCATCTCTACGGCGCGGCTGTGGATACCTACACCTTCGAGCCGATCGCACCGGACAGCCCGCTGCTGCCAGTCGGCGCGAGAGCCGGGCGAACCTGGTGCTGACGCCGTACCGGCCGCCGGCCCCGCGGCCGCAAACGCTGTCGAGCGGAGCAAGGACTACGATAACCTGCTCACGTGCTGCGCGGTCAGGCGCTCATCGGCAGGGTGGCATGAACGGAGCAGGGAATCAGGTGGTCGGCGACCGCATCCGGCGGCGCCGTTTGATCCGGGCATGCCGCTCCGCACGCTGGCCGAGCGCATCGGCATGACGGCGGGCTACCTCAGACCAGGTAGAGAATCAGCGGGTAACGCCGTCGCTGGATGCATTGCAGGCCATCGCAACCACGCTGGGCGTGCCGATGTTCTTCTTTCTTGACTCGACGCCCAGTGAGCCGGTGGTGCACACGGGCACGCGACGCAGCCTGGCATTCCCCGATTCCCACCTGGTCTACGAGTTGCTGACGCCGGCATGGGACAGCCAGATGATGACCGTGTTGATCCGGCTGGCCCCCGGCGGGCTGTGACCACCAGCAGCAATTCCAGGAGATCACCTGCGTACAACCGCGAGGAGGATCGGGTCACCTTCGAGGCGTTATTCCGTTTCCTGGCCGATCGGGATGACGAGCCACGCCGTGGGGTGCGTGAAGGGCTGAGTGCGTGTTCACGTTCGTGTTTGCGAAGTATGCCTGGCAGCGTGTGACGACGGGAGTGTGACTTGTTCTTGTGTCACTGAAGCGGAGGCGAGACCTATGATCTCATACGATGATTTGCAGCGCAGTTTCGCTACTGGCAACGTCTGCGCCTTTGTCGGCACAGGCCTTCCGTCGGCGCGGGCCTGCCCGGCTGGTACGATCTGATCGCCGGTTTCGCGGGCCGCATCGGCTACGAGCTGCCGCCGGCCAAGTGGGCCACCGGCGATGCACTGATCGATGCGGCGCAGGCGTACGTCAACCGCCAGGGGCTGCACAGCCTGATCAGCCACCTCAAGGACCGGCTTGACACCACGGGCATGCAGCCCACGGCCGCACATCGCGCCCTGGCCCGGCTGCCTATCTCCCTGGTCTTCACCGCCAACTTCAACAATCTGCTCGAGCACGCCCTCACGATGCAGGGAAGCGAGTTGAGGTCGTTGTCAAGGATAAGCTCGATTCCTTTCATGCGTCGAGGCCCCGATACCGTCAACATCGTCAAGCTTTACGGCGACCTCGACCAGCCGGAAACCATCGTCCTTTTCGCGCCAGCAGTACGAATCGTACTTCCTCCAGCGGCCGCAGATGGTCAAGCTGCTGGAGACCGAGCTGGCTCGCTCCGACACGCTCTACCTGGGCTGGAGCGGGAGCGACCCCTACTTCAAGCTGGTCTTCGGTGAGCTGTTGAGCCGCTTCGGGGAGATGATGCGGCTCGGCTACACGGTCATGTTCGACGTAACCGACACGCAGCACGACGAGCTGGCACGCAAACAGATTCGGCTGGTGGAATTGCCGGCAGGGGATCGGACGGCACAGCTTGCCGGGTGGCTGAAGCCTGGCGCCGCCGGGGCCAACGCCTGCCTCAGGTGCGCCGTCAGCGGTCGGCGCAAATGCAGCCGGCGCTAAACCGACCCCGGAAGCTGCCGAAGCCAGCGGAATGCACCGCGGCCAGCCGGAGCCGCAGTGGAACACCGCGGCTCTTTGCGCGAGTTGCTCACGGCGGCGTTTAGCGACGCGGAACTGACCACCCTCTGCTTCGATCACTTCCACCCGGTCTACGAGGACTTTGCTGCCGGCATGAGCAAAGGCGACAAGATCCAACGGTTGTTGGATTACTGCATCCGACACGAGCAGGTCACGGATTTTGCTGGCCACGGTGGAGAAGGCCAACCCCGTGCAGTACCGACGGTTTGCGGGCAGCCTGCGAGGATGACGGATAGCACAACGAATCTACCGGATTGACCGAATCACTTTCGCCGCGGCGACGCAATTCGATCAATCCCGCAGAGTCGTTGTCATATGTCCCGACCATTGACGATCTTGCGATTCACAGTTATCATAACGCTGCGGTGATTCCATTTTGCCCGTATTGACCAAGGAACGAAACCCGCTGGGAGGGATCATCGTGTTCAAACGCTGACTCTCGAGTTGAGCAATCTAATGGCGATGCCGGAGCCTGTGGTGATCCGCAAGGGTATGCTGGCGCTGATCGCCAAGGAAGTGCGTCTGGCGGAGCAGGAGATCGCCGAAATCCGTGAGCGCTACGATATGTTTTCCAAGGAAGCGCTGTTTCAGGCTATTCAGACCGGCGTCGTGCCAGAGCATCCGGCTTGGGAAGACTACATCGTCTGGAAGAACAAGGAAGCGCACATCGCGCAATTGCGCCAGATGGCGGAGAAGACATGAGCTATGCTGACCATCTACCAGGAGCTCGTGCGCATCGCTCAGGCGGAGTTCTCCGATGTAGTGAGGGGTACGACCTACATAGGAGGAACGTCCTCGAGTCCAAACAAGCTGCGGATTGCTCTCGTCGATGGCTCGTTTATGGACATCTGGCTCTCCGCAGATGGGGATTACGCCTATCACTGGGAACGGCGTCGCCAAACCGGACAGATGTATCGTTGGGACAATGCGCCGCACTACCCCAATGTCGGCACCTATCCGGCACACTTTCATGACGGCGATAAGTCAGCCGTCGCAGAGAGTAACTTGAGCGCAGTTCCTGAAGCTGCGTTCCGAGAAGTCCTTGAGTTCGTCCGAAAGCGGCTGCATTAAGGTTTGATGTCCAACCCTCCATCATCCCAAGGTCTTATTCCCGACGACCTGCTAAGCAACATCAAAAAGGGCGATTGCGTGCTCTTCCTGGGCGCCGACCTGCCCTTGAGCTACCCCAGCGTGCCGCCTAGCCGGCCCGAGCTGGCCGCGGCCCTGGCTGAGCGCTACGATCTGCCTGCCGGCCTCTCCTGGCCTGACACAGTGCAGGCCTATCTGGGCAAGCACCCTAACGACCATCACGGCGTTCGCAGCTTTGTCCTGCAACAGTGCGCCGGTCCCCAGGTTCAACCCGGCCCGCTGCACCAGGCCATCGCCCGCGCCGGCTTTCGGGCCATCGTCACCGGCTGGTACGACGAGCTGCTGGAGGAGGCGCTGAAGCAGGCCGGCTACCGCGTCAATCGTTTGGTCCGCGACACGCAGCTTCCCTACACCGAGGAGGGCAACGCGCGGCCATCGTGGTCAAGCTCTACGGCTGCCTGAGCGATCCCGACTCGCTGGTGCTGGACTCGCTGGGAGCACGAGCGTTTGATGGACCAGCTCAGCCGCAAGCTGGAGGTGCGTGACAGCCTTTTGCACCCTGCGGCCGCCGCTGTTCGTCAACTTCGACCTCTTGCAGAGCACTCCCATTCGTCTGTACGTGCGCGCTTCGGCTGACCTGGCCGACCACATGCGCCGCGCCTACGCGGTCTGGCCCGGCGACCTGGACGCGGTACAGGCTACCTGGCAGGGGCAGAACGTGGCGTTCCGCCAGGGGGATGCCGCCGCTTTTCTGGAGGCGCTGGCCGGCCAGACGCCGGCTGTTGGCGCCGGCCCAGCGCTGGGCCTTCGCGTGCATCGGCCTCCCTACAAGTTCCTGGACTATTACGAGGCCAAGGACGCCGACATCTTCTGCGGCCGCGACACCGAGAGCCGAGCGTGGCCCGGCTGGCCGTGCACCTCGTTGACCCTGTTTTCGGCCCGTCGGGCACGGGCAAGACCTCCCTGCTGCTGGCCGGCGTGTTGCCGCGGCTGGCGAGCAGGGCTATGGCCACGTCTACGTGCGACGCGCTGGACGACCCGCTGCCGGCGGTGTGCAAGGAGGTGGCCACCCCGTGCGGGACGGACCTTCGACCGGCCGTGGCATCGACCCTCCGCGCTTTCCTCCGGAGCAACCTGGCGCCCAACGACAAGCTGGTAGTGGTGTTGGACCAGTTCGAGGAGCTGTTCCTGCGGGTGGGCACCGGTGCGGCGGCGCTTCTGGCCGTTTCGCCGCCTTCCGCGAGCTGGCGCAGGCGCTGAACCACCCCGACCCCGAGGTGCGGGTGATCTTCAGCCTGCGCGAGGACTACCTGGCTCGCCTGGACGAGGCCCGGGCCGACCTGCCCGGCCTGCTGGGCGACAGCCGCCGCCTGATCGCCTTGCGATAAAGGCAGCACGGCTGATCACCGAGCCGGCGGCGCGGGCCGGCCTGCGCCTGGGACGTCCGACGGCGATGGGAGCAGGGCGCCGGCGACCTGGTGGAGGCTGACGGCCACGTGCCGCCGGCCGTCTTGCAGATCGTGGTGGACCGGCTGTATCACGATGCCTGCCTGGCCACCCGCCGAACGACGCGGCCGGCGGGCGGAGCACCCGTCCTCGCACGCCACGAGATCTACCCTGGGCCGGACTTCCGGCGACTGGGCGGCGCCGAAGCGCATCCTGGCCGGCTACGTCCACCAGGCGCTGGCCCAACTGCCCGGCGCCGCTGGACCCTGTGGGCGCCGATCCGGCCTCGGGCAGGCCATCCTCAAGGTGATGGTCACCAGCCAGAAGACCAAGGCTGCGCTGGCCTGGCCGGAGATCGGTCGATTTCTGGAGGAGGCCGGAGGGATCAAGCAGACGATGACCGCGGCCCAGGAGCGGGCGAGGCCACCCGCTTGGGGCTGGAGCAGGTGCGCCTGGTGCGCAGCTTCGAGCGAGGCGGCGTGGCCCTCTACGAGCTGGCCCACGACACCATGGCCCGCCAAGATCGCCACCTGGATCAGCCAGGAGGAGATGGCAGCCAAGGCCGTGCGCGAGCTGTTGCGCCGCGAGGTGGACGATTGGCAGCAGCCGGCGTGCTGATGCTGCGGTCCGAGGCGCTGCGCCTGATCCACGAGCAGCGCGAGGCGTTGCGCAAGCTGAGCGCCGACGAGTTGGAGCTGCTCCTCCGCTCCGCGCTGGCGGCTGGCTACGAGGTGCTCTACTGGTTCGACCGCGCCCGCCAGGCCGGCGTTGCCGCCGATGCCATCGCCCTGGAGGGCCTGCGCAGCGACAGCTTCCGC
Organism: uncultured Chloroflexia bacterium; assembly: GCA_963841825.1. Lineage (GTDB taxonomy): Bacteria > Chloroflexota > Anaerolineae > CG2-30-64-16 > CG2-30-64-16 > CAWJEL01. The sequence continues at coordinate 106,001 of CAWJEL010000018.1, read as the reverse complement.
ACGCGAGCCGCGGCCGTCACTGCGCTGGCCCAGTTGGGTGAGCGCTTCGCCGACGACCTCATCCCCAGGCTGGCCGACCTGTACCCCCAGGTGCGTGTGGCGGCCATCGCCGCGCTGGAGCGCCTGCGGCCCGACGGCGCATGGCGCAGCCACTTGAAGTACGAATGCTACGTGCCGGCCGGCGAGTTCATCATGGGCGACGACAAGGGCGAACGAAGACGAGAAGCCGGCTCATCGCGTTACCTTGACGCCTTCTACATCGGCAAGTACCCGGTGACCAACGCCGAGTACGCGCGCTTCATGGCCGACCGGGGCCGTGGTTGAGATGCCGGCCGGCAAGGAGGACCATCCCGTGGTGAGCGTCGCTGGTACGACGCCAGGGACTACGCCGACTGGGCCGGCATGCGGCTGCTGACCGAGGCGGAGTGGGAGAAGGCGGCGTCGTGGGAAGCGGTAGACAAGGAAACAAGGAGACAAGGGATCGTACAGCGTGTCTTGGAACAGGTGGCGGGCGGCAGGAAGCGGAAGTATCCGTGGGGCGATACGTTCGACAAGAGCAAGTGCAACACGAGCGAGTCGGGGATCGGGACGACGACGCCGGTGGGCAGATATTCGCCGGGCGGCGACAGCCCGTGCGGCGCGGCTGATATGGCCGGCAACGTGTGGGAATGGTGTAGCAGTCAATACAAGGACTATCCCTACGATGCCGGCGATGGTCGGGAGAACTTGACAGAATATGCCTCCCGTGTGGTGCGGGGCGGGTCGTTCCACGGCGATGAGGCGAGCGCCCGCTGCGGTTCCCGCGTCTACTGGCTACCCGGTTAATCGGTGCGTCGACTCGGGTTTCGGGTGGGGTGGGCGGCCCCTTCCTCTGGTCTCTGAAACCTCTGGTCTCTGGCGCTCTGGAAATCTGATCTCTGGGGGAGTCCAGTAGGGGGCCAAAGCCCCCTCTGGCGTGCGGAGTTTTCGGGCCGGTTGCGGTTTGGAGACTGCGCCCGTCTCGTGTATCATGTCGTTGCCACTTCGGTGGCGGGGACGGTCGGAACCAGCCCTCCCGTGTGGTGCGGGGCGGGTCGTTCAACAACAATGAGACGAACGCCCGCTGCGGTTCCCGCAACAACTGGAACCCGAATAATCGGAACGACAACAACGGGTTTCGGGTGGGGTGGGCGGCCCATTCCTCTCACAGGTCGTGAGACCTGCCGGAAATGCGGTGCGGCTACGGCTTCACCGCCGAGGTTTGGAGAGGAAGCTCGACCTGTTCCTGGCCGCGCCGGCTTCCACAGCCGGCCGGGCAAATATCAAACTGCCCCGCACCCTGCCGCTCCCACGGTTGGTGCGGGGCGCTCGTTTAAGGGGCAGTGGCTGAAGCGGCCAGTGGCGCAACATCAATTCGCATACTGTCGAAAAACAAACCTACGGCAATTCCGGGCGCCGTTACTACTGTCTCTGAGACGGCCTGCAACCTTTGGCGGTCTTCGCCAGTATGTGGCACAATGGGCCTCCAGATCAACCCAAAGAGATTCGAAAAGAATGAATACCCGGCTCTACCAGAAAGACTTCATCACCACACCCGACTGGACCGTGGAAGACCTGAACACCATGATCGATCTGGCGTTCAAGCTCAAGGGAGATTTCGCGACCGGTGTGCTGCACGATCACATCCTGCGCGCCAAGACGCTCTACATGCTCTTCTTTGAGGAATCGACCCGGACGCGCAACTCGTTCGAGACGGGCATGACGCAGCTCGGCGGCCATGCGATCTGGCTGACCCCCAAGGCGACGCAGATCGGCCACGGCGAGAATGCCAAGGACACCGGCATGGTGCTGAGCAGCTACGGCAACGGCATCGCGATCCGCGACTGCCGCACCGGGGTCGGCAACAAGTACCTCTACGAGATGGCGCAGTACGCCGATGCGCCGATCATCAACATGCAGGACGACGTGGATCACCCGTGCCAGGCGATGGCCGATCTGTTCACTCTGATGGAGCTGTTCGGCCGCGATCTGCGCGGGCGCAAGTTCGTGGTCTCCTGGACCTATGCGCCGAAGTACGTCCGGCCGCTGAGCGTGCCGCAATCGCTCGTCTGGCTGATGCCGCGCTTCGGCATGGACGTGACCGTGGCCTATCCGAAGGGCTATCATATGATGCCGGAGGTGATGGCGAAGGCGCGTCAGTTCGCTGACGAGGCCGGCACGACGCTCACCGAGACCAATGACATGGACGAGGCGTTCCGGGACGCTGATTTCCTCTACCCGAAATCGTGGGGGCCGATCATGGTCACCGAGGATGAGCCAGAGGTGGAGGCGATGGCGGCGCAGAACACCGACTGGCGCGTGACGCAGGAGAAGATGGCGCTGGCGAAGAAGCACGCGGTCTACATGCATTGCATGCCCATCGACCGCGGCCACGAGGCGGATGGGGATGTCATCGACGGCCCGCAGTCGATCATCTACAAGCAGGCGGAGAACCGGCTGCACATCCAGAAGGCGCTGATGGCGCTGACGATGACGGCGCGGGCGTAGCCCTGCGCCGCTTGATAATGGGAATCGACGTGATCCGTGCTACGTGCTGCGTGAATTATAGTGGCGGTCTTCGCTTTCTATACACGTCGCACGGGTCACGTAGCACGTTCATCCACGGTAAGAGGTACATGATCCTCGACACTGTCATCCGCGGCGGCACACTGATCACGCCGAGCGGCCCGATCCGCGCCGACCTGGGCATCGCCGGCGAGCGCATCGCGGCCATCGGTCTTGAGTTGCAAGGAAGGCGCGTGCTCGATGCGACCGGCAAGCTCGTCCTGCCCGGCGCGATCGACCCGCACGTTCACCTGCAAATGCCGGCCGGTGCGGTCACGTCGAGCGATGATTGGCGCAGCGGCACGATCGCGGCAGCCTGCGGTGGCACGACGACGGTGATCGACTTTGTGGAGCCGGAGGCTGCAAGTCGTACGTAGGGGCAAGGTCACCTCGCCCCTACGCGCCGCACTCCGCCGCGGCCGCGCCGAGGCTGACGATCACGCAGTCATCGACTTCGGCCTGCACATGACGCTGGTGGATGCCAGTCCGGCCACCCTGGCCGAAATTCCATCCGTTCTCTACGCTCCACGTATCACGCACCACGCATCACGAAATGGAGATCAAGTCCATGTCCGAAGATCAACTCATCACCTTCACCCAATCCCTGATCCGCTGCCCCAGCCTGCCCGGCGAGGAGAGCGCTGTCGTTGACGTGATTTTGCGCGAGATCCGCGCTGTGGGCTTTGACGCGTTTTGGCGCGACGATGTCGGCAACGCGGTCGGGGTGATCATGGGCGGCGAGCCTGGTCCAACCCTGCTCTTGGACGGGCACTGCGACACCGTGGGCATCGCGCCCGGTGTGCCGTGGCGGCACGATCCCTTCGGCGCCGAAATTGAGGCAGGCTTCATCTATGGTCGCGGCGCGGCGGACATGAAGGGCGCGCTGGCGGCGATGATCCACGCGGTGGCTGGGATTGATCGCAGCGAGCTGCGCGGCCGCGTCGTGGTCACCGCGACGGTGATGGAGGAGAACCTGGAGGGCGCGGCGCTCAAGGCTGTGATGGACGCCGTGCATACCGATTTCGTTGTGATCGGCGAGGCGACCGAGCTGCGGCTGGTGCGCGGCGGCCGCGGCCGGGCGGAGATCCACCTGGAGACGATCGGCCGGCCGGCGCACTCCTCGACGCCGCACCTGGGCCGCAACGCAGTGCTCGACATGCTGCCGGTGATCGAGGCGATCGCGCGCCTGCCACTGCCGGTCGATCCGTTCCTTGGGCCAGGTGTCCTGGCGCTTACCGACATTATTTCCGATCCCTATCCGGCGTACTCCGTGATCCCGAGCCGCTGCCGGGTCACGTACGACCGGCGTTTGTTGGCTGGGGAGACCGAGGAGGGGGTCCTGGGCGAGATCACCGGTCTGCCGGGCCTGGGGGAGATCGATCTGCGCGCCGCGATTGCCCAAGGTGAGCACAAGACCTACACGGGCGCTATTTTACGTGGGCCGAAGTTTCTGACGGCGTGGCTGCTTGCAGAGACCGATCCCTTTGTCCAGGCTGCCCTGCGGGGCTTGCGTGCTGCCGGCCTCGACCCGGCGTTCGGCGCCTATCGTTTCTGCACCAACGCAGCTTACAGCGCAGGCACGGCCGGCATCCCCACGATCGGTTTCGGGCCGGGCCGCGAACAGGACGCGCACGTGATCGACGAGCGCCTGGCGATAGAGGATCTGATCGCTGCCGCGCGCGGCTATCGCGGGCTGATCGAAGCTGTGCTGGGATCGCATTGATGTTGAGTGTCGGGGGTGCTGCAAGGTAATAATCCAGCGAAGTTTCGTCTCAAACCAACGAGTTTGGCGGGGCAAAGCACTCAGCGCGGTATAGGCATGAAAGCCGCGCTATTGCAATGCGGTCGCCGTCACGCGGTTGCCATTGACTACCGGCCATATTTACGCCCGAGCGGCCCAGGCCAGCCGGTGATTGAGGTATACGGCGGTTGCAAACATCAGCAGCGCGGTGGCCTGATGGAGCAGGGCCAGCCAGATCGGCACGCCGAACACGACAACGCTGATGCCGAGGCCGATTTGTACCAGGACGATGATCACCAGCGCCGCGGCGCCCTGCCGGATCTGTCCGGCCCCGCCTGTTTTGCCCGCACCCTGGCGGAAGTAGAGCCACAACGCAATCGCCAGCACCGCAAAGGCCAGCCACCGGTGGATGAAGTGTACCGTCAGCGGTGCTTCCAGCATGCTGCCCAGCCATGTCCCAGCCTGCGACAACAGGTCAGGTGGCACGAGCGCACCGCCGATCAACGGCCAGGTGTTGGAGATGTGCCCCGCTTTCAGGCCGGCCACCAACCCGCCGTAGGCGATCTGCAGGACGATGATCGCTAACGCGGCCAACCCCAGCCCCGACCAGCGTGGCCGGGTAGCGCCACCGTGCCCGTACACGCGATCAAGTCCCAGCCACAGCGCGAGCGCGAGCAGGGTCAACGCGATCAGCAGGTGGATCGTGAGGCGGAAATGGCTCACGTGCGGCCGGTCGTTCAGGCCGCTGGACACCATATACCACCCCATGAACCCCTGGAAGGCGAATAGGAGGGCGATGAGCAAATACGGCGCCGACTTACGCCAGGGGATGATCCTTTTCCATAAGAAGTAGACGAGCGGCAGGACGACGATCAGCCCCGCCAGCCGGGCGATCAACCGGTGCGCCCACTCCAGGTAGAAGATGCCCTTGTACTCTGCCAGCGTCATCGCAGCATTCACGAGCTTGAATTCCGGCGTCTGCTGGTATTTGGTAAATTCCTGCTGCCACGCCTGCTCGCCGACCGGCGGGATCACGCCGCTGATCGGGTTCCACTCGACGATGGACAGCCCCGCACGGGTAAGCCGCACATAACCGCCCACGACAACCATCAGCGCGACCAGCGCCGCGACGGTGAAAAGCCAGATGATAACTGCTTTGTTGGCCCGTTCCGACATGCCTTGACCCCCGAATCGCCCTCAGAATCAGTACAATGACACGGTGATGCGTGCGCATTCTAACCGAACCCCCGCTCAGCGCATAAAAGCATTAACAGCGTGATCGCGACGCGCGTCTAATCGGGTGCGATACAGATATCGCCGCGCGCCGGCTAGGCGATACGCGGGTTAATGGCGCTGGCAGCCAGGTCACCGGGCTTCAGGCCAGGCAGCCACCGCGCCAGGTCGCGGACACGATTCTTATTGTCCGGTTCGGTCACAGCGCGCGCCGTCAGCGAAGTAGATGATGGTCATCACCTTGCGCAGCACGTTAGTCGTGTTGCGCGGCGCAGAGTGCAACACCCAGCCGCTGTGAAACGACGCATCCCCGGCGGTCATGGCGCCGTTCGCAACGAGCGGGTAGCCTTGCTCTTCGACGTACTGCTGGAAGTAGCGCTCGGACGCATCGGAGATCGGGATCTTGCTCAGGTAGCCGTGCTCCCCGGAGCGCGAAGCGAAGATGAGCGTGCCCATCTCAGTCACGACATCGGTCAGCGGCATCCACATGGTGAGCGTGTTGTCCGTGTCGAGCGGCCAGTAGTATTCGTCCTGATGCCAGGGCGTATGCCCGCCGCCCGGCTCCTTGTAGAGCGCCTGGTCGTGATAGATGCGCACACCTCTCACCCCCATCAGGTCGGCCGCGATCTTGGCGAAGCGCCGTGCCAACACGTAAGGGTGTACAGCCTCATCCTGCTGCCATAGGTTCATCACCTGGAGAAATGCCTTGCCGTAGGTGTCGCGTTCGGCCAGTGGTCGCGTTTCGGTGTTGAAGCGGCTCACCGCGGCCGTGAGTAACGGCTCGTGTGCCGCAGCTTCAGCCGGGGATGCCACCCCGCGTAGGAGGATATGACCATCGCGGCGGTACTGTGCGATCTGATCCGGGGTGAGTGCGTAATCGTTGTCCAGTGGCGGCAAATGAGATGGGTCAGACATGAGATTTCCTTCCTGTAAGGTGTTATGCGGCTGACAAGCCAATGGTAGCACAGCCCGAATCTACCACACAATCCGGGAAGCGGAAGTAGCCCGCGATACCGAAGGCCTTTTCTGACTGTTTGACTTATTATCAGTTGTATGTTAAGTCCCGTGCTGTGTGTCGTTGCTTGCGGCACCGGGAAATTGAATCGGCCGCCCATTTTTTGGCAATGTTGCGATCAGGGGGATGATGCGATGGAGACTGTTCGGATCGGGATCATCGGCGCAGGATTCATTGCGGACACCCACGTTGCAGCCATCCACACCCTCGCTGATGCCCAGGCCATCGCAGTGGCCTCCCGCGATCTTCACCACCGCCCAGTCCTTCGCCCACAGCCACGCGATCCCGTATTCCATCGGAGACTATCACGAGCTCCTGGCCCGTCCTGACGTCGACGCGGTCGTAGTGGCGACCCCCAACTATCTGCATGCCCCGATCGTTCAGGCTGCCGCCGCTGCTGGCAAACACGTGCTATGTGAGAAACCGTTGTGCCTCACCGTGGCTGAGGGCGAGAAGATGCGGGACGCCTGCCGCCAGCATGGTGTGCAATTAGTCTATGCTGAAGTGCTGCCTTATGTCCCGAAATATGTGCGCGCCCAAGAACTGGCACGCTCCGGCGCGTTAGGCCAGGTGTTCTTCGTGCGGCACAGCGAGGAGCATCCAGGGCCGCACGCCGACTGGTTCTGGGACCCTCAGCGCGCAGGTGGCGGTGTCATGCTGGACATGAGCTGCCATTCGATCGAGTTTGCGCGCTGGGTGCTGGGAAAGCCGGCGACCAAAAGTGTGACCGCAACCGTGGGCACCTTCGTACACGGCGGACGCACGCGTTGTGACGACCACTGTATCTGTACGGTCGAGTTCGAGGGGGGCGCGCTGGCGTTGTGTGAGAACAGTTGGGCCAAGCTGGGCGGCATGGATGACAAGTGCGAGATCTACGGCACGCGTGGCAACACGCGCGCCGACATCGCGCTTGGCGAATCGCTGCTCACCTACAGCGAGCGCGGCTACGACTACGCCATGGAAAAGGCCGGCATCACGACGGGCTGGAGCTTCACCATGTATGACGAGCTGTGGAACTTCGGCTACCCGCAGCAGATGCGTCACTTCGTGGATGTGGTGCGCGGGCGGGCCGAGCCGCGGGAGACCGCCGAGGATGGTCTCGAGGTTCTGCGTATCATTTGCGCCGCGTACCAGTCGGCGCGCGAGGGCCGGCGCATCGAGTGGCCCTACGACCCGCCGCCCGTCGCGCGGCCCATAGACCTCTGGCTTGGGGAATCATAATCAGTTCAAGGAGGAAGCAATGAAGACTCGAACGCAACGTAACCTGTTTTCGGCTTTGGCCCTGATCCTGTTGGCCAGTCTGCTCTTGACCGCCTGCGCGCGGCTGCCCGGCCGCGCCGGCGGCTCCTGCGGCGACGGCGGCTCCTGCAGCCTCCGCTACCGCGGCCCCGGAGCCTGTCGCCGGCGCGGACAAGAAACCGCTGGTCGTCCTGATCCCTACCGAACCCAACACCCTGGATCCGGCCGTCAACTACGACTACAACGGCGCGCCCTTCCTGGGAGTGGTGTACGAAACCCTGGTGCGCGCAGTCGGGGAGAAGGATCCCGAGCTTGTCCCCGGGCTGGCCGAATCGTGGGAGAAGTCGCCCGATGGCCTGGTCTACACCTTCAAGCTCAAACCGGACGCCAAGTTCCATGATGGTTCGCCCGTCAACGCAGAAGCTTTGTAAGGTGTTATGCGGCTGACAAGCCAATGGTAGCACAGCCCGAATCTACCACACAATCCGGGAAGCGGAAGTAGCCGCGATACCGACTTTCCCGGCTTGGCGATCTTCATCACTGTCATGGGATTAAATCTCGCTGGGCGATGCCCTGCAAGACGTGCTCTGGTCGCGCACAAAATAGGCCGCCAGGCAAACGGAGGGTAGGCGATGTTTCAAGATGTTCTGGCGCAGGTCGCGGAGAGCTTCTCGGGCGACCGGGCGCGCGATGGGGTGGCGGACTTGTGGGCGATCGACCGCTGGTTCGACTTTGCACACTTTAAGCGCAGCGCAAGTTACAGCGCGGAGAAGATGGCAGAGGCCGGGCTGGATCAGGTAGAGGTCCTCAGCTTTCCCGCTGACGGTCGCACGACCTACGGCGATTGGGTGGCGCCCCTGGCCTGGGACGTCGCGGACGCTGAGTTGGAGATACGCACGCCACAGCCGCTACCCCTATGCTTCTACCGCGACATGCCGGTCAGCCTGGCCATGTGGAGCGCGCCAACCCCGCCGGATGGCGTCGAAGCGGAGGTGGTTCTGTTGGACGACTGGGATGATAGCGCCGGGCCGATCGGAACGCTGGCGCCGGATCCTCGCCTCCGCGGCAAGATTCTGTTCGGCAGCCGGTCCGGCCCTGAGCTAAAGCGCCTGGCCGCACAGCACGGCGCGCTCGGCGTTATCTCGCAGCACAATGCGGCCTACGGCGCCGGCCAGCCCCCTCGGCCGGACGACAAGGTCAGTTGGATCAACGCGTGGAGCGACCATCCTTTCGGCTGGCCGTTCACGCGTGCCGACACACCTGCGTTCGGTTTCTCGCTGTCGGCGCGCCAGGGCCGGGAGGTGCTCGGCGTGTTGCGGAGCGGTCAGCCGGTGCGCGCGTGGGCGCGCGTGGATGCGCGACACTATGACGGCAGCTTCGACTTTGTCACCGGCGTGATACCCGGTCGGCAGGCTGATCAAGAGGTGCTGGTCTTCGCACATCTTTACGAGCAGGGCGCGCAGGATAACGCAGGCGGCTGTGCGGTGGTGTTAGAGGCAGCGCGCTGTCTCAACGCGCTGGTCAAGCAGGGCCGGATGCCCCAGCCGCGGCGCAGCATCCGCTTCGTCCTGTCGTGGGAGATCTACGGTCTGCTGGCTTATGCTACCACCAGGCCCGATGCCATGCGTCGCTGCGTCGCCGGGCTAAACCTGGACAGCCTGGGCGTCATTCCGGCATTGAGCCACGCGCTGCTCGAAGTGCATCCAAATCCGCACGCGCAGGCTTCGTACACCGACACGCTGATCGAACGTATCGCACGGCAACACCTGCCGCGCGATACCTGGCGCACGGCCCCCTTCGACACCACCGACGCGGTGATCGCTGATCCCACCATCGGCGTGCCCACCCCCTGGCTCGGCGAGATGGTCAGCAGCCTGTGGCACAGCTCACTCGACACGCCTGAGAAGATCGATCCGGCGACCCTGGGCCGTGAGGGCAGCGTGGCCGCAACTTACCTCTACACAGTGGCCAACGCCGGCGCGGCGGATGCGGCGTGGCTGGCCGGCGAGGTTTATCGTGATTGGGCAGCCAAGTTAGGAGAGGTGAAGGTTGTGGAACATGACGCCGCGCCCGCGGCCGGGGAGGCGGTATCCGGCGCCACGCAGGCGCGACGGCATTATCTGCGCGACCGCGGCCGCCACGCGCTCGCGTCGTGTACCGCGCTTGATCAGACACCGGCGACAGCCCAGGTTATCGCTGAGTTTGACGCACGCTTGGCTGCGCAGGCGCCCGCGATCCCGCCGGCGCCCGGTGCCGCGTCCGATTGGACGCCCGTCCGCACAGTCATGGGGGGCCTATCGTTCGGTGGGCTGCCGCGGGAGTTATGGCCGGATGCAGAGCGTGCCACCGGCGGCGAAAACCCGCGTTGGTCAGTGGCCCTCTGCTGCGCGCTCTATTGGGCCGACGGCCGGCGTCGCCTCACCGAGATTCAAGCGCTGACGCAGCACGAATTCGCGACGCTGAACGTGGACCTGGCCGAATACTTCACCTTCCTGGCACGACACGGCTATGTCGGCGGCGGATTCTGAATCGCCTCTTGCTCCAGCTTCAGCCCGCGGTCCAGCATGTGACTGATGACGGGCTGCAGGTCGGCTAACGACGCGTAACCTTGCAGGCGGGCAAGAAGGTGGCGGTCGTTGTCGGTCAGCGGACGCGCCCAGCGGGCGTGTGCCTCCAACGTTGCGATGTCCATATGATAGGGGGCGAACCGCGCAGAGATCAGCTTACGGAGCTGCGCCACGATGTTCAGCCCACCGAAATCGAGGTCGGCCCACACCTGGAGCGGGATCGCGGCCGGCAGAGTCTCCGCCAGCCGCGCCAGCAGATGGCGCACCGGCGGCGCAGGGTTGCCCCACAGGCACAGCGCAGCCAGTCCTGCCCCCTCGTAGCGGATCAGCTCGTAGAAAGTCGCCAGGTTCTCCACGCAGACCACGCGCTGCACGGCCGCGTCGTCCAACGCTGCGTGCTGTACCCCCGCAATCATCACCGACGGCACGCCCACGGCCGGGTAGAAGCCATCCAGCATCACGACCTGCCCGCCGGCGCCGACCAGTCGCCAGGGGCCGTACAGGAAGACGTGCGTCGGATTGGGCGTCAGTCCCAACTCTCGCAGCGCCTCCTCCGGCGTCAGCTCGCTCCAGCCGGGACCGTGTCGCCGGGCGAGGGTCGCCAGTCCGCCTTTCAACGGCTCGAACGCTTTACTGTCGTTGAAGGTGCGTACGCTGAAGACGCGATAGGGCGTCTCTTCGCGCCACAGCGTCCAGCGCCACCAGCGCCGTCAGCAGGTCGCGGTTGAAGTCAGGGTTGGCCAGGGTGAAGGGGGCGGGAGATTCGCCGGCGCGCAGTTGCGCCAGGGTGTGATCCACCGCCAGGCGCCGCCAATCAACCTGGGCGAACCGGAACCGTTCGCCCAACAATCGGTCGCGCAACGCCGCGGCCTGCGCAGCCACGGGCGCACGGCCCAGCCAGGGGAAAAGTTCGGCGGCGTATGCTGGGAGTAGTGTCACTGCCTCCAGCAGGTGCCCCGTCTCGCCGGGCAGCCAGGCCAGGCTCACCAAGCCGCGCTGTTCAAGCGCCTGTAACTGCTCGTTGGCCGTCTGCCGCGGGGTCGGATCGCGTTGACTCGTGTAGCCGGGCAGCTCAAGCCCGTCCACCCGCACGCGGATGGCGCGCACGAACGGTCGGCCTGGCTCGTGCCGCTCGTAGACATCCAGCAGCGCGTTCAGGATGGCGGCGACATCGGTGGTGGGGGTGAAGGGTATCGTGGGCATGTTGGTTGGGTTGGTAGATTGGGAAACTGGTAGATTGGTAGACAAGGAAACAGGGAAACAAGTAGACAAGGTGACAGGTAGACAAGGTGACACGGTGAATCGCTAACCACGCATCACGCATCACGCGTCACACCTCCACCTCCCGCTTATCAATCTCCAGCACAAACGAGTGATTGTCCTGGCGGACAACAGTTCGGACGCTGTCGACGTGGGGCAGGAGGCCGCCGGCCTTGTCAGGCGGGGTGGCGAGCAGCACTTGAAGGCCGGTGTCCACCATGAACTTGAGCGCGCTGGCGGTGCGCGCAGTGTCCATCTTGCCGAACGCCTCGTCGAAAAGCGCCAGGCGGATGGTGTCGGACGGCCGCGCCTGGTTCAGGCGGTAGGCCTGGGCAAAGCTGGCAGCCATGGCGACATAAAACGGCGTGGTAGTCTCACCGCCCGATTTTTTGGCGCTGATCTGGCTGTGTAGCGCACGATCGCCGTTGGGGTAGTGGATGCGGATATCGTAGGCCAGATAGTTGCGGTAATCCTGCAGCCGGCGCAGCTCCTCCATGTGCTCATCCTCCGCGCCGATGGTCAGCCGTTCGAACAGCAGATCCCAGCCCTCCTGGTGCTTCCGACGGAAGTCGGAGTCGAAGAGCGCGGCGCCCAGCACGGCCTGGCTGTCCATCACCATGTCGTAGACACGGCGCAGGTCGGGCGCGGGGCTGTTGATGAACTCGTAGCGCTCGCCGCCGAAGCGCAGCTTGTTTAACGTGGTGTTCAGGTGGTCGAGCTGGCTGCGCGCATCCTCGATCTGCTCGCGCAACCGGTGGATGAAGTTCTCCACCAACTCCTGCTCCGCCAGGCCGCGCTGACGAGCCACGCGTGCCTCGTACTCCGGCAGTTCCGACTCGATATAGCGTTTGCGTTCCGCGGCGTAGCGGCCCGCGTCCTCGTCGCTGTCGTAGCCGAAATCATAGCGCAGGCTGTAGGCCTGCTTGGCCTCGCGCAAGCGGTCGCGGCTCTTAGCTTCAGCCGCCGCGTGATCCCCCTCGTACCGCGTGGCGTTTTCAAGCACCACTTCCAGCGCCTGGCGCTCGCGCCGGCGCGCATACTCCTTCTCGGCTTCATCGGCCATGTCGCCTGCGCCTTCCAGAAGGAGGAAGCTACGGGCAGCCTCGCCCACGGTCGCGCCCTCGCGCTCCAGGTCGGGGATAACGTCGCGATCCAGGGTATGCACCTGGCGCCGCAGATCACCGATGCTTTGGTCGGCTTGCGAGAGGCGGCCCTGGACTTCGTCAGCCGCCGCGCGGGCACGCTGCACTTCGGCTTGCAGCGCGGCAATCGAACGGGTATCCAGGCTGGATAGTTCGCTGACCAGCGCGGCCAGGGAACGCTCCAACTCCGGCAGGCGGGCCAGCTCGGGCAGGCCGCGTTCCAACTCGATGAATCCCCGCACGCGGTCGCGGGTGAGGCTCAACCGCTGTTCAATCCCCGCAAGGTGCCCGGCCAGTGCGCCCAGTTCATCGCCGACCGCGGCCAGCCGCGTTTCGCGCTCCGCGATCTGGCGGGGGATGGCGCGGCCGCCGATGAACCAGCGGCGATAGTGCCGAGGGTCAAGGTGGCTGGTGCTGAACTGGCGGCGCACAAAGCACTCGCGCGTGACGGCCTGGCGTTGGTCGCGCAGCGTTTCAAGGGTCTCGCACTTGACGTAACCGCCCAAGAGCAAATCCACGTAGGCGCGCGCAACCGGGTGAACGGTTTGCACCTCGGCGGCCAGCCGGTCGCTCGCGCCGCGGCGGATTTCGCCTGCGCGCACGGCGGCCAGGATACGTTCGCCATCGGGCAGACCGACGCCGTGGAGGTCGTCTTTGAAGCGGCGGGCGCGATAAATGCGCATGGCCGTGTCGTAGTGCTCAGGTGGTACCAACAGGTGGAAGCGCGTCGGCCCCAGCACCCCCTCGACTGCATCCTGCCACATCTCGTCAGTCACGTCCAGCGCCTGGCACAGGTAGACTACTTCGTCTGGGCCTAGCCCCAGCTCAGCGCGCAGCAGGCGACGGAGCCGCGCGGCGGCCGGCGCCTCGGCCTCGTAGGAGGCGTCGCGGTCGCCGGTGCGCAGTTGGGCGATCTCGCGCTGGAGGCGTTCGCCTTCTTCGCGCAAGCCGCGCACATTTTCCGCCAGGAGGGCGCGTTGGTCGGCGTAGGTGTGGCCGAGGGACTCGAGGACGGGCTGAAGGCTGGAAGCTGAAAGCTGGAAACTGGAAACTGGGAGGCTGTTTATATCATTCCGCATGACGAGGAAAGCCTCAAGCGCCTGCGGCACGGGCTGCCCCTCGGTCAGGAGCAGGTCGCGCAAGGTGCGCATGGCCTCAACTTCGGTGCTCAGCGCGGCGGTAAGCTCGACGGCGCGGCGGCGCAGGGTCGCGAGATCGGCTTCCTGGCTGGCGATCGTCGTGCGGAGCTCCGACTGGCGTAGCGCGGTGCGATCGGTTTGGAGCGCGAGCTGCGCCTGGAGCAACGCCTCTTGGGCGAGTTTCAGGCTTTCGCCAAGCCCGTCGCGGGCCAACTCGGCGCGCTGAAGGCCCAGATCGGCCTCGTCGCGTTCCAGCCGGCGGCGTTTGAGGTCACCCAAAAGGGTGTCGGCTTGGGCCTGGCGTTTCACGAAGCCGTTGGTGACGCGCCGGCGGCGGTTGGCGACCCGCTCCGCATCGTGCTCTTCGATGCGGTCAAGCTCGGCGATGCGGGCGACGATGTCAGCCACCAGCGTCTCGAAGTGGCGCAGCGTCTCCAACTGCTCCTGCAGCGTCTTGACGTCCACCAGCGCCTCGTCCAGCAAGTAGTTGTGGACGAAGTCGCGGATGTTGGTCAACGGGCTGAATGCGACCCCCTTGACGATTTTGGTCGGGAAGGTGTCGCGAAGCTGCCCCAGACGGTTAAGCAGATTGGCACGATAGTCTTCCAGCCGGGTGAAGGTTTGCGCCTTGGCGTCCGTGGGCAGCGCAAAATGCTCCAGGTGGCGCCGGAAGCTGCCGGTGTCGAAGAGCTGGCCGGGGATCTTGAAGAACCAGGTGTCGTTCAGTTCAGCGTTGTGGACGATGAAGTAGGTGATGTTGGGGCTGTGATTGTCGGCGTAGGCATCCACCAGCGCGCCGTGGACGAAGCGCGTACCGTCGGGATTGGCGAACTCCAGCGCGACCAGGCCGGTGCAGTCTCCGCGTAGATAGCGCTGCCCTTCGGTGCCCAGTTCGCCGCGCACGTAGGAGCTGAGGGTCCGTCGCGAGTTGGCCAGCGCGGCCTGGTTGAACTTCACATCGCGCTGCCCGCCCACCAGCGCGAACTGCACCGCATCAAGGATGGTGGACTTCCCCGCGCCGTTGACGCCAATAAAGTAGGTGGTGCCCTGGCAGGTGATGGTGGCGTCGGTGAAGAGATGCCAGTTGACCAGTCGGATGCGGGTGAGTTGTTTCATGGGCGTGTTCTGTGGTACATATTTGAGCTTCAAATGCTATTGGGGCCAAGCCAGTTCTTCGCCTGCATCGAACCCCAGGGTGAAACTGATGGCATGTTGAACCTCTGCCATTCTGCTAGATGAAAGTGAGGCTATCGGGGCGCCCAGGTTGGCCTTGGGCACAGTCTGGATGTTGTCCAGGTTGACGGCACACTCCGCCGGCAGACCATCTTCGCGTCCCAGAAATACTTCGGATGGGATACCGCGCATTGTGGTCGTAATCGGCGCAACTGTCAGCGCGTTCAGGAACACGATCGCTGAGTTACGCGTGAGGATCAGCACCGGTCGGCGCTTGTCTGGGGCAGCGAACGTGTGCCAGCGTATCTCGCCCCGTCTCATAAGTCACCCCACGCGTGTTCTGTTTCCGGAATGTCAAACTCGCCGGATTGTACCGGATGCCGGGCATAGCCTTCAGCATGGCGGCGTTCCATCTCGGCGATTTTCTGGTGGCGTAGCGCGCTCTGCAATGCCTGCCGGATGAAGGCAGAACGCGTCGTATCCAGAGCTTTGCTCGTCCGATCAACCTCAGCCAACAAGGGTTCATCTATCGTCATCTGAATCGTCTTCATGCTCGCCTCTGCTTGAATGTGGATAACTATCCATATGATAGCCCACATCGAGGCGCTGGTCAAGTGAGCTGTGCCTGTTTGCCTGGTGGCAGTCTATTCTTCGTCCTCTCCACCCGCGCCTTCTGTTCCGCTCGCCCGATACCGTTTCACCCACGCCTCCATTTCGTCGGCCGTCTGCACGGGCAGGATCAGTTTGAGCGAGCCGCGGAGGCGCAGGCGTGTTTCGCTGTCGCGCACGTTGATGCTGCGGCCATCCAGGGTGTCCACCAGCCCCAGCTTGCGCAGCCGGCGCAAAAGCGTCTCGTACTGGATGACGCCCAGGTCGCGCTCCTTGCCGGTGATGGTGCGATACTCCTCGCGCACCTCACCCACCGTGACCACCGGGTCGGCGGCCAGGCGCAACTGTTCGACCTGCTCCTCATAGAGTTTGCGCAGGACGACGATCATCAGCGATTCATCGAGCTTGTGGCGCGTCCGGCAATAGCTGTAGTCCGACACAACCTGGAAGATGCGGTGATAGTCGTCGTGCAGCAGCGTGAAGCCGGCCAGCCCCAGTGCCGCCTCGAAAACGGGCCGGTGACGGGAGACGGTGTAGTAGTCGTCCTTGTCCGTCTCTACGTCCTGGTAAAGGAAGGTCTGCCCCAGCAGCCGGTTGACGATGCGCGGCACATCCTTGCGTGTGCGTTCGGGCAGGCCGGCGGATTCGAGGAGGGTGTCGGTCGTGAACATGGCTACTTGTCTACCTTATGATGCCCGTTGCCGTTCGTCCGCTTCACCAGTTCGAACGGCTGCACCAGGTATGGCCCGATTTCTACTGCTGCGCCGGACGCTGGTTCGACGCCGTAGCTGACCTCGGGATGGTGGCCGTAGGCCAGGGTGAAGATGGCCCACTGCATGTCGGCGTAGAAATCGGGCGGCAGTTCGGCCGCGTGCAGGCGGAGGTGGCCGTTGAAGAAGCGGCTGACGAACTGCTGGATGCGTTGGGGCGTGATGCCGGCGCCGATCTCCCGCAGGGCGACGCTGCGCAATGCCTCGGCGTCCCGCGGGTCGAGCAGCGGCCTGATGATGACCTCCGGAGTGAACGGCGCGCGGGCGGTGGGCATCGTGTAGAAGCTGTCGCGGTCGGATGCCTGCACGGGGGTCTGCCGGGGACCGGGCGCATCTTCAGGCAGGAGGCTCAGCCCGTCCTCCTGCAACTGCGCCAGCCCTTGCGCCAGACTGACAAGTCGTTCCTTGAAGTTGCCGTCAGCGCTGCCCATCTGGTAGCGCACCTGGCGCAGCGACGTGCGCAGATATTGCGCGTGGCGGCGATCCAGCTCAGCCAGCAGCGGATCCAGTCCCTCCAACTGCTCGACGATGAAGCGCAAGGTGTGATTGATCTCGTGCTCGGCCTGGCCGGGGGTGAGGCGGCGTTGGAGGGTCAGGTCGCTGGCCGCGCGGTCGAGCCAGGCGCCATCCTGCAGCCACCCCTCCAGGCGGTTGACGATGTCGCGGCGGTAGCGGGAGACGTGGTCGCTGGTCTTGAGCGCATGATAGGTCGCTCCCAGGGCGGGCGCGTAATCGTCGAACTGCAACCGCATCAACTCCGGCACGCTCTTATCACGTGTGACACGTTCGGTGTAGCGACGGATGTTCTGGTTAAGCTCGTTAAGCCCGCGCACCATGCCGCGCACATTCTCGTACGCCTGGGTGACGGCCAGCGCCGGAGAGAATTCCTCGTGCTCGCTGGTCAGCAGTTGGTGCGCGGCGTAGAGCTGCCCCGTGTATTCCCGCGGCCGCTGCTGGCCGATGGCGCGGAACGCTTCCAGTAGGGTGAAGGCGTAGTCGGGCAGGATGATGAACTCGGTGTAGTCGGCGCTTTGCTCGCGCTCGATCCAGCCTGACTCGGCCAGCCGGCGCAGCAGCCAGCTCGCGAACTCTTGCAGCGATTTTTCGCCTGTCAGGCCGGCATCTGCATCCGCGGCCGCGGATGCAGCCACCTCGACCGCGGCCTGCGCATCTCCCAGATAGTCCACGATTTCGGCCAGCACCATCTCGCGCGTCAGGCCGAAGCGGTTGAACTCCGCAAGGTCGTAGATACGCAGCAGCACGGCCATGTGGTGACGCTGCAGGTTGCCGAATCCGCCAGTCCCCAGGATGTTGAAAAGCTGGGGCGGCAGGGTGTCAAAGGGATTAAGGGATTAGATGAGGAATGCTCAGCGTTCATTGGTAGCACCAGCGTCCCTGTGTCCGTTCCAGGTCAGGATATCGGCCGGCGCGCAACCGAGCACCCGGCACAGGCTGGCGAGCGCGTCCAACTCCACGTAGCGTGCCTGACCGGCGTCGAGCCGGTAGACCAGGTCTTTGGGCACGCCAGCCTGCGCAGCCAGCCCGCGCAGAGAGATGCGTTGGCCGGTGGCAGCCTGGAGGCGGCCCAACAGGATGGTCAAACGATTGGTCGTGGTGATCTCGGTCATGTTAGCGCAAATGTTCCGAACTTTTGTTCTTTATGGTCGATCATATCACCACCTGGCGCGTTTGTCAAGATGGTTGTACGGGCAAATAGACACATCCGTAGCGGCAACAGCCACGATGCTGCAACCACGCGCGCGCCCAGTGATCCGCGTCGAATGAAGTCATAGACCGTCGGTAAAGCCCGCGGTTTATGACTTGCTGCGTGGCATTGTTGGGTGCGGCCCAGCTCCCCCGCCGCAATGCAGACGCTGTCAGCGCCGTCCTTGCACCAGGCTGCGGATGCCGAGCGCATAGCGGTACAGATAGTAGAGCGGCAGAAGCCAAGGCTGCCGGAAACCATAGCGCTGCCGCATGTACGTCGCTGAGGGTAGCAGATTGGCGAGCGCATAATGCAGCCGTGGGCGCCAGCCCGGCATACTGGCCAGATCGGCCCAGAAACGTTGCGCCACCGGTCGTTGTTGGGCGGTCAACCAGCGATGTACACGCACCTCCGCCTGCGAAGCGCGCATGTGCTTCAGTTGGTCAAGAATCACCGCCGGGATTGAGCCGACCTTCTGCGATTGGAAAAGCTACGGCTTCGATCTGGAAGAGAGCAAGCTGGCCGATCCCGAGCGCCTGGATGTCAACATGCGTCCACCTGTCAGCGGAGATCGCTGTCGCATCCTACGCAGCGAAGACAGGTTGCCATGTCTGGCCGGCGTCACCTGAGCCGAGCAGCCCGCCTTCACCGAGGGCGGCATAGAGCCGCGCGTCCGGTCCTGCAGCCAGCGCCAAAATCGAATGATCAGCCTTGCTGGCTAGCTGCCACGAGTCCCCCGCATCGGCCGACCGCCACAAGGATCCGCCAGCGGTTCCAACTATCCACCCCTCGCCATCTCCAGTCGCGACGCATAACAGCCCGTTGATGCTCGTCGTCCGCCCGATCTCATCGCCGGCGGGCCACCAAGTGCGCCCACCGTCCGTGGAGCGATGGAGGCCAACCTCCTCCGAGCCGGCCATCACCAGGCCAGTGTCGGTGTACCGCTTGCTGGCTGCCAGCGCCTGGATCGCCAACCCATTCAGGCCGGCGGATTTCCAGGCACGGCCCCCGCCGACCGAACGGTAGACGCCATCCAAAGTTCCGGCAAAGGCCACTTCGCGGCGTGTCCAATCCCCTGCGGTGGCCAATGCCAGGATGGTGAAATCCTGCAAACCGAAGTTGCTCAACAGCCAGCGTCGCCCGCCGTCCGTGGAGCGCAATACCCCGGCGCCCAAGGTGCCAGCCAGCACAGCCCGATCGGCCCAGAAGCGCGGCGAGGCCGTGATGCAGGCGACGATCTGTTGAACGCCATCCAGCCAACAGAAACCCCATGACGCGCCGTCGTCGGTGGTGCGAATCAGCGCCGATTGCCCTCCGGCAATCCAGTGCACGTTGTCGGCGCTGCCCAGTGCACCGGGACCGCCCATGTCGACGATGTCCGACGGCAGCGGAATCAGCCGCCAACCGTCCCTGTCGCGTGCCTTGATCCCCAGATCGGTGATCAGCCACGCGTCGGATGACGAATTGGCCTGGACGTCCCATACCGGTGTCGGTGAGGGCTGCCTTGGCCTGGGGTGTGTTTCACTCAATTCTGCCTCCGCTTCACGGCTCAAGGCTCTGAACGGGATTCCGGTGCAGGACAATCACGGCGACGGTGAGGGCCACCATCGCGCCGCTCGTTGCGGTCTCCAATGCGACACGCAGGACGCCAGCCGGGTCATAAAGACCCGCTTCGGTCATGGTCGCCACCCGGTCAGCGAACGCATCATAGACGTGCCCGCGGCCGGCGCCTTGCCAGGCCGCGAGCGCAGCGGAGGGCGTCGTGGCGCCGCGGTTAGCGACGATGCGCCGGAACGGCGCTTCGAGCGCCCGGGCCACGATCCGAGCCCCCGCTCGCTCATCACCGTCCAGGGATTCGGCCAGCGCCTCCACGGTCGGGATCATCTCCAGGTATGCGATGCCGCCGCCTGGCACAACGCCTTCACTCAAGGCGATGGCCAATGTGCGGAGCGCGCGTTCAGCGCGCTGATGCAGCAACTTCCGCTCATACTCGGTATGGGCGCCGACCTTGAGCACGCCAACGCCGCCGGTCAGGCGCGCCAGGCGCAGACGCAAGGGATCCCGCCCATCGTCCAATTCGGGAAGCGCTGCGAGCCTGGCGCGCAACTGTGCGACATAGGCCTGCCTGGCCTGCGTCTCGCCGCCGCCTTCGCTGATCACTAGCTCCTCGGCCGTCGCTTCGGCCCGGCGAGCTCGGCCCAAATCCGCTGCCGTGACCGACGCTATCGAGCGCCCGAGCGCAGGGCCGAGGACGGTGGCTCCGGTCAAAACTGCCAGGTCGGCCAGGTCGGGGTCCCGGCTTGCACCGGTGCTCCGCAGGTTGACCACGACCGCCTTAATCGTTCCGCGGTCGTGGTTGGTGACGAGGGCGCGCAACGCCGCCTCGTCAACCGCGTCGGCCACCAGCAGCACCGTCCGCTCATCTGTCGCGCCCAACAACGTCAGGAGCGGTATGATGTCATCCGCCGTCTCGATGCGCCCCGCCCACAGCAGCACGCGGCAGTCGTCCTGCACGGCGCGGCGTCCAGCGGGATCGGTGATGAGATAGGGGGAGGCCAGCGCGGCTTTCCAACGACCGCCGGCGAAGTACGCGCGCTCCAGGTACGGCGCGACGTAGTCTTCCACGGTGATATGAGCCGTCGGGCCGAGCACGTCGAACATCTCGCCGAGCACCAGGCTGAGGGCTGGGTCACCTGTGACCGTCTGGGCGACTTGGGTCAAGGCCTCTTCGCCTGTGAGCGGCTGTGTCTGCCGCGCGATTCCGGCAATGGCCACCTGCCGAGCCTGCTCGACCCCGCGGCGCATCGCCATCGCGTCACC
Source organism: uncultured Chloroflexia bacterium (assembly GCA_963841825.1). Lineage (GTDB taxonomy): Bacteria > Chloroflexota > Anaerolineae > CG2-30-64-16 > CG2-30-64-16 > CAWJEL01. The sequence goes on along the minus strand of CAWJEL010000018.1, from coordinate 85,005 downwards.
ACCGGCCTGGAGGTAGCGCAGCGCGTCGCGCACGATGGCCTGAGCCAGCACCGCGGCGGTTGCCACACCGTCACCCGCTCGGAGATGCACTCGCCAGGCAATGTTGCGCATCAACATGGCCCCCACGTTGGCGGCGCGGTCGGGCAGGGCCAGGACGCGCCGGGCCGCAGCCGCCGAATCGTCCAGCAATTCCGGCTTGCCGTGTCCCTTGTCGTTGAGGATATTGCCCTGGGTCGGTCCAAGGGTCAAGGCTAACATCTCAGCCATCTGGTCGAAACCGCGCGCCAGCGCCGTTGTCGCTCTGTCGCCAAAGAGGATTGCGGGTTGGGGCACTATGACTCCTGCGTCACGAGAGTGAAGAGGTTCCGTTGAGAGATTAGCAGAAAGGGGTCGCGATGTCAAAGTGCGGGCACCCGGCGCCTAACTCTAAGTACAACAACATCGAAGCTCCGCAGTTGGAGCAAGAAGAAGAGTTGGTGGCCTTGGGCTTCTGCATCGTGACGGCGCCTACGTTGCCGCAAGTTTTTGTCGCTACAGGGAGTTAATCGAGCTTCTTGAATAAGCCCCGCTGAATCACAGACAAATTGGTCTGATTGAGAGCGTAGGGACTTGACAGGCGCCGATCGTTGCGCGATAATAAGTCGAATTTATCCATACTCTTGACTAATCTCCATGCCAGCGATGCCACACAAACCTGTCCCGGCGCCTGTGCTGACAGGCAGAAGTATCGGCAACGTCAAAGCGCACAACCTGCGCGCTGTCTTGCTGACGTTGTTGTATAGTGGACCGACGTCACGCGTCCGTCTGGCGCAACTCACGGGCCTTTCGACCACTACCATGACGAACCTGATCAGCGAGTTATTGGCGCAGGGCATCGTCTCTGAAGCTGGCAGGGAGACTCCCGGCGAGGGTCGGGAGGTCAATGGTCGCAGCAACAGCGGCCGCCCTGCCACCTTGATCCGCATCATCCCTGAGGCGCGCTGCGCAGTCGGCATTCATTTCGGTGTAGACATGTTGCGCGCTGGTGTCACTGACCTGTTCGGGAACCTGATCTGCTACCGCGTCCAGCCCCATTCCGTCGACGCACCCGTTCCCGAGTTGTTAGAAACGGCGGTGGCTCTGGTGGAAGAGGTGATCGCCGCCGGGTGCGTTAGCCGCGAGTCGTTGGTGGGGATCGGCGTTGGCGCGTCGGGTCTGGTGGACCCTGAGACCGGTGTCAATGTGCTTGCGCCCAATCTAGGCTGGCGCGATGTGCCCCTCCGTGATGTCTTTCAGCGTCGGCTCGCTATGCCGGTTATGGTGGACAACAACGTGCGCGCAATGGCGCTGGCCGAGGGGATGTTCGGCGCCGGTCGGGGGGTCAACACGCTGGCCTTCGTATATGGTCGGGTTGGGGTGGGCGCCGGTTTCGTTGTCGGCGGGCAGGTTTATCGGGGCAGCAAGGCGGGCGCCGGCGAGATCGGCCATACGACGGCGATTCAGGCCGGTGGCGCGCCGTGTCGTTGCGGCAACACCGGCTGCCTGGAGACCCTGGTTTCCGAGCCGGAGATCGTGCGTCAGGCGCAGGTGGCGGCCTCCCGCACACCCGGGTCGATCCTGGCCGCCCGGCTGAATGCTCCCCTGGTTGCCGAACAGCCGGTGGCCAACACGGACGGGAACCCGGATTCCCCAATCGAGCGGGTTTTCGCGGCCGCGCGCGCCGGTGATCGCGAGGCGCTGGTGCTTTTGGGAGAGCGTGCCGGTTACATGGGCACCGCCTTGGCCAACCTGGTCAACTTGATCAACCCGGATATGATCATCCTGGGGGGGCTGTTTGCCGCTGGCCAAGATCTGCTGCTGCCTCGCATCGAGGAAACGATGCGGCGACGTTCCTTCGCCGGCCTGGGCGAGGCCGTCGCGCTGCAAGTCACGACGTTCGGCCGCCAGGTAGGTGTCATCGGCGCGGCGGCCCTGGCGCTGGACGCGTTCTTTTACCGGCAGGATGCGCTGCCCACGGCATGATCTTTGCCTCCCGCCGCCGATGGAAAGGATGGTCCCTTGAACCCCTCATTGCGTATCGGTTTCGTTCCGCTTGGCAGGTCGACTTTCGATGTCGCCCTGGCTGCCCAGATGACAGCCGAAGTGCGCCAGGCATTGACGGTGGCCGGTTGCACGCTGATCGGCCCTGAGTCTCTCGTCATGGATGCCGCGGCCGTTCAGGACACGACCATCGCGCTGGGGGGCCAGCCGCTCGACCTGGTGCTGATCTTTCAGGCCACATTTGCTGACAGCACGATGGCCGTGGGCCTGGCCCAGGCCGTGGACGCGCCGCTGCTGCTGTGGGCGGTTCCCGAGGAGCGGAGCGGCGGCCGGCTCCGGCTGAACTCGCTGTGCGGGATCAACCTCGCAGCTCATGGACTGGCCCGCAGCGGGCTGCGCTACGACTACGTCTATGCCGCGCCGCAGGATCCGGGTGCGCTGGAGAAAACGCTGACGCTCGCCCGTGCCGGCCGCGTGCGACGGCTGCTGAAGACCGCCCGCATCGGCCGCGTGGGCGAACACCCGACCGGCTTCGAGCCGTGCAGCTACGACGGCGATGCGCTGGCAGATCGGTTGGGCCTGCAGATCGTGGGACAGGATCTTGCGGGGCTCTTTGCCGGCGTGCGCTCGCTTTCCGCCGACGAGACCCTGCCGCTCCTCGATGGCTTGAAGCAGCGAGTGGCCGGGCTGGACGCGTTGGATCAGCACGCGTTGAACGGCACGCTGGGTGTCTACCTGGCCCTTCAGCGTTTGGCCGAGGGCCAGCGTCTCGACGGTCTGGCCGTGCGCTGCTGGCCGGAGTTTTTCACCGAGCTAGGGTGTGCGGCATGCGGCGCGATGTCGATGCTCAGCGACGCGATGATACCGTGCAGTTGTGAAGCTGACGTCAACGGCACAATCACCCAACTGATCCTGCAGTGGCTCAGCGGCGGGCAGGCGTTCGGCACCGATCTGGTGGGGGTGGACGTGGAGCGCGACGAGGCCGTAATTTGGCACTGCGGGCTCGCACCGCTTGCGATGGCTGATCCGACCGTCCAGCCCAGGGGCACGATCCATTCCAATCGCAAGCTGCCACTGTTGATGGAGTTCCCACTGAAACCAGGCCGGGTAACCATCGCCCGGCTGACGCAGTCGGGAGACGGCGCGTACCGGCTGGTCATCGGAGGCGGTGAGATGCTGGCCGCGCCGCTGAGTTTCACCGGCACGTCGGGCGTGCTGCGCTTCGACCGGCCCGCCCGCGACGTGCTTGACACGATCATGCGTGAGGGCCTGGACCATCACATCTCGCTGACCTACGGCAACCACGTGGACGAGCTGTTGGCCCTGGCCAGCATGCTGGAACTGCCGGTGCTGAAGTTGGCGTGAAAGGAGGAAAAGCTGGCTGAAACTGAGCAATCTCACCAGAGCAAGTTACCCAAAAAGTCGATGAGAAGCCTGCCGCACCTATCCAAACAAAGGAGTGAGATCAGATGACGGAGAAAAAGCTATCCCGCCGACAGTTCCTGCTGTTGGGCGGACAGGGCATTGCTGCCGCAGCGTTCCTGGCAAGCTGCGGACCCTCGGCGACCCCGGCCCCGGCCGCACCCGCCGCTCCCGCAGCGACCAAGCCGCCGGCCGCCCCTGAGCCGACCACGGCTCCGCCCGCGAAGGCGCTCCCTGCCATCGAGTTCCTGGCATGGGGCGACACCACCGACGGCGCGGCCTGGGAAGTATTAGGTCCGGAATACACCAAACTGACCGGCGCGGTCGTCAACATCACACCGGTCGCCGACCCCAACGCCAACTTCTACACCAAACTGCAGACGATGTTCGCCGCCGGCACGCCGCCGAACCTGTCCTCGTTCCAGGGCTGGGAGTGGCAGCCCTACGCGGACAAGAACCTGCTCCAGCCGATCGATGACTGGATCACGCGCGACAAGATCACCACCGTGTACCCGTCGGGCTACACGAGCGTCGACCAGAGCACGAAGCGCAGCGATAAGACCTACCTCATCCCACTGCAGGCCGCGACGATGGTCATGTTCTACGCCAAAAAGCTCTTCGACGATGCGGGGGTAGCCTACCCAACGGATGACTGGACCTTCGAGGAGTTCGTCGAGACGGCGAAGAAGCTGACGGACGCGGGCAAGGGCACGTTTGGCTACCAGGTGAACGGCAACTGGTTCCGCGATATCGGCTGGATTGTCGGCACCGGCAAGCGCGAATTCGACCAAATCGTCGACCCGACCAAGGCGCAGTTCGACACGCCCGAGATCGTAGAGCGGCTCACCACGGTCGCGTACGACATGCCCCACACCATGAAGGTCGCGCCGAGCCCGGCCGACACATCCGGTGCGAACACGATCAACACCGGCAAGTGCGCCATGAAGTACGAAGGGGCGTGGTTCCTGCCCCAGCTCAACAGCGCCAAGCTGCGCGAGGAAAAGAAGGAAGTGCCCTTCGACGTCGTACGCATGCCGAAGACGAACGGGGTTGCCGGCCGGCCGCATCGCGGCTGGGGCGAAGGCGTCGCGATCCCCAAGACGGACCTGGCCGAGGCGGCCTGGGCGTTCGCCGCGTTCCTCGTGAGCGAAGAGGGCAACAAGCAGTACTCCACGATCACGGGGCGCATCCCCTCCAACCTTGCGCTGGCCGAGAGTTGGTGGGTGCCGCGCACGAAGGAGCTGTACCAGATCGAGAACGGCAAAGCGTTCCTTGACGCCTTCAAGGAAGGCCAGATCGACGTGGTCAGCGGCACGGTGCCGCGCTCGCGGATGTGGTCCGAGGTGGTCAAGCCGACCGCTTGGGACGCGATCAACAACGGCAGCGCCAAGCCGGCCGAGGTCTTCCCGAAGGTCGACGAGAAGTTGAACGCACTGCTCAACGAATAACGCGGCCCTACCGCTGACATGCGGATCTTCGAGGTCGTGCCAACCTTCGGTTGGCCTGCGACCTCGAAGATCTCCGGTTGTAGATGTTCAGACAGTGCCCCGTGATAGGGGTGATGCCTGAAACGGTGCGGTAGGCTGTCCCCTGCGATGGCCTGAGGCTGGCGCAAGGGACAGCCCCTACGAAGCTGTATCTGACGTACTATCTGAAGCCCGTGCCTCAGGAGGCCTAGCATGGCTACCGCCGCGGTGCCGAAGCGCCGAATATCTCCTGCTAAGCGTCGTGAGTGGCTGGAAGGCTACCTCTTTGCCGCGCCGTTCTTGATCGGTTTCACGGTGTTCGTCGCGTTTCCGATGCTGTACTCGATCTGGCTCATGTTCCAGCGCTGGGATTTGCTTTCACCACCGGTCTTCGTTGGCTTCAAGAACATCCACCGGGCGTTTACCGATGAGCTGGCCCTCAAGAGCCTCTTTAACAGCGCGCTCTATACGATCTTCGCCGTGCCGGTGCAGTTGGTCATATCGTTCTCTCTGGCCTACGCGTTGACGCAGAAGATCAAGTTCCGCAGCGTGTACCGCGCCGGTTTTTACCTGCCGATCATCATCCCGGTGGTGGCTACGGCGGTCGTGTGGCAGCGCGTGTTTCACCCGGATTTCGGCATCCTGAACAACGTGCTGGGCTGGTTTGGCATCGCGCCCCAGGCGTGGCTGCTCAAGCCTGAACTGGCCAAGCCCGCCTTCGTCTTAATGTCGTTTTGGATGATCGGTAGGCAAATGGTCATTTTCATCGTGGGCCTGGGCAACATTCCCACTTCGCTGCTCGAAGCCGCCCAGATCGACGGCGCGAGCCGATTCAAGACCATCCTCAAGATCACCATCCCACTGATGACGCCGCTTATTTTTTACAATATGGTGATTGCGATCATCAACTCGTTCCAGACTTTCGTCCCGTCGCTCATTATGACTGACGGCGGGCCGGAGAACTCGACGCTTTTCGTCGTGCTCAACATCTACCGGAATGGCTTCCAGTTCTTCAACATGGGCTATGCGTCGGTGCTGGCATGGCAGTTGTTCACCATCGTCATCGGCTTCACGATCGTCCAGTTTTACGCGTCGAACCGCTGGGTTTACTACGACTCATAGCATCCCGTCACTTTGGGATAGGAGGCGAACGATGGCAAACACTGAATCGCCCGCGACCCTGGCGCAGCGCTACGCCGCCCGCAAGTCGCGCAGGCAGGTGATGGATCGGATCGGGCTCATCGGGCTCCAAATCCTGATGACCCTGGTCCTGATCACCTTTCTGGCGCCGACGCTGTGGATGGTTTCGTCGTCGCTCAAATCCCGACCGGAAGTGTTCGCCAACCCGATCGTGTGGATCCCGGCGAAGCCGCAATGGGGCAATTACGCGGAAGCCCTGTCCATGTTGCCGTTCGCCCGTTTTGCGCTCAATACACTCGCGCTCTGCCTGCTGACCGTCGCCGGCACAGTGATCTCTTGCGCTATGGTGGCCTATTCTTTCGCGCGGCTTCGGTGGCCCGGCCGTGACATCTTCTTCGCCCTGATGCTGGGGACGATGATGCTGCCCGAGATCATCACGCTCATCCCGATGTTCATCGAGTTTCGTGCGTTCGGGTGGATCAAGCCGGGCAACGTGTTGGGCATCCTGCCGCTCACCTACCTCCCTTTGATTGTGCCCTACTGGCTGGCGTTGACTCCGCTTTACGTTTTTTTGATGCGGCAGTTCTTCAAGGGGATCCCCATGGAGCTTGAAGAGGCGGCGCTGGTCGACGGCGCAAGCCGCTTCAACATCCTGTTCCGGATCATCATCCCGCTCTCCAAGCCGGTGATCGCTACGGTGGCCGTGTTCCAGTTTCTGCAGACCTACAACGACTTCTTGCAGCCGCTCATCTACATTAACTCGCGAAAAAACTGGACGCTGGCGCTGGGCTTGCGCGCGCTAAACGATGTCCAGGTGACGGGGCAGTGGGAGCTGCTCTTTGCAGCCTCGACCGCAGTGCTCTTACCCATTCTGCTCATTTTCATCTTCGCACAGCGCTACTTCGTGCAAGGCATCGCGACGACAGGCTTTGGGGGACGGTAACAGAGCGCAAACTGCAAACTACAAATCGCAACACACTGGAGGTACGTAATGAAGTTTTTCCTCGATAGCGCCCAGGTCGACGAAATCACATACGCCCTGGAGATGTGGAACCTGGATGGGGTGACGACCAATCCCCGCCACGTGCAGGCTTCCGGCAAGCCGTTCCTGGCGGCGATCCGCGAGATCGCCGGGTTGTTTGAAGACACCGACAAGCCGATCTCGGTGGAGGTCAACCCGCACCACACCGATTGGAAGGCGATGGTTGCCGAGGGTGAGAAGCTGGCGGCGATGTGCCCCAACTTCGTCATCAAGCTGCCGGCCATCGAGCCGGGTTTCAAGGCGGTCGCGGCCTTGGCCGAGAAGGGGATCCGCTCGAACCTGACGTTGGTTTTTTCGACCTCGCAGGCCCTCCAGGCCATGCGGATGGGCGCGGCGTTTGTTTCGCCGTTCATCGGCTGGAAGGAGGCGAACGGCGAGGATACGATCCGCTTCGTCAATGAGATCGTGGCGGTCCGCGATAATTACGGCTTCGAGACTGAGATCATCGTCGCGGCGGTGCGCAACGGCCGCCAGATCGCCGAGGCCGCCATGGCCGGCGCTGACATCGTCACGGCCGGGCTGGCGGTCTTCAAGGATGCTTTCGATCATCCCTACACCGCCAAAGGGCTGAAGCTGTTCCAGGACTTCTGGGACCAGACGGCGTACGAATGATGCAACATTAAACATCGGCTACGGCGAGCTAGGGCAGATCACCGGCTGGAAGATCATCCTGCAATCGCTCAGCACGCCCATGCGAACTGGGTCGCGGAAACGAGGTAACGTTGTCAAATCCCGTTCATGCGGAATGGAACAAGTTCCGCCGCGCAATCGGACCGGCCTTGCCAGGTCTGAACCTGGTGGTCGCGGTTGCCGTGGTAGCGCGCTACCTTCACGGCCTCATCCCCAATGCGATGCTGGCGCGCGCGATCAGTGAAGTCTTTATCGCGGTCTTCCTGGGTCTCTACATCCGCAACGTGGTCCGGTTCTCGGCGCGCTTTGAGCCGGGGGTCAAGTTCGCCCTGCAGCGGATCCTGCGGTGGGGCATCATCCTGCTAGGCCTGCGCCTCAGCCTGCAGGATGTGGTGGCGACCGGGCTGGAAGCTTTGCTGTTGATCGGGGCCTGCATGACGCTGGCCTTGACGCTGGCCTATCTCGGCGGCCGGTTTCTGCGGATCCCCCCACGGCTAGCAGCTCTGATCGGTGTGGGAACGGCGGTCTGCGGCAACACGGCCATCGTGGCGACCGCGCCGGTGATCGAGGCCAAGGATGAGGACGTCAGCATCGCTGTGGCGACCATCACCTTTTTTGGCACGCTGGCGGTACTGCTGTACCCGATCATCGGCTACTTCGCCGGCCTTTCCGACCATGTCTTCGGGCTGTGGGTCGGGACGGCGGTCAACGATACGTCGCAAGTGGTGGCCGCGGGCGCTGCGTTCAGCGAGGTGGCGCGCGATGTAGCGACCGTGGTCAAGCTGACGCGCAATACGCTCATGGTCCCGATCATCATCGTGATCGGCCTCGTTTACGCGCGATCGCAGAACCGGCGGGCGCCGGGCGCGGCGACCAAGTTCAGCTTCAGCAAGGTCGTGCCGTGGTTCGTCATCGGATTCCTGCTGATGACCCTGGTGCGCACGGTCGGTGTGGCCCTGGGTGTCCTGCCGCAGGATGTCAACCATCCCGGCCAACTGCAGGGGGCCGCGAATCTGCTCATTTTCGTGGACGAGATCGCCAAGTTTTTCATTCTCATGGCGCTTTCGGCCATCGGCCTGAGCACGGATGCTTCGGCCGTTCGGCGCACCGGCATCAAGCCGTTCGCGTTGGGCGTGGGCGTGGCATCGATCCTCGCCGTTTTCAGCCTTGGGCTGATCCTGCTAACCGGGCTGGGAAGCTGAGAGTCTGGTGGCAAGTCGCAGTCACGTGCCCGGCACGATCGAAAGCGCCGGCCACGGAATAGGAGATGGATTGTGCAACTCGGTAAGGAATTTCGTAACCAGGTTTTTGCTCTAAGCCCTTTGTTCAGCTACGTGCCCGCGGAAGACCGCTACCTGTTCGCCCCCGGCGAGGGGCGCTACCGCTTCAATGTGATCGGGACCGGCGTCAACGGCCAGGAGCACGTCCGGGTCACCTTGATGGAGGGCCGCGCCACCATCCACGGCGTCTACGACCCCAATCCGGCGAGCGTAGCAGGCGCTCAGCAGGCGTATGCCCAGTTCGCGCCTGGCAAGGAGTTGGTCGTGTACGATTCGCTCGAGGCCGCCTGCGCCGATCCTGCGGTCGACGGCCTGATCATCTGCACGCCCAACTACACCCACCTCGACATGGTGCGGGTGGCTGCCCGTTCGGGCAAGCACATCCTGCTGGAAAAGCCGATGGCGACTACGATCCAGGATGCCCACGCCATCATGCAGATCGCGCAGGGTCATCCGGCTATTTTCCAGATCGGCCTGCAGTATCGCTTCAAGCCGATCTATGTGGAAGCCATCCACGAGGCGATGCAGCGCAAGACCATCGGCGAGATCAAGACCATCAGCATCCTGGAACATCGCTTCCCGTTCCTGGACAAGGTGAAGCAGTGGAACAAGTTCTCGAAATACTCCGGCGGCACGCTGGTGGAGAAGTGCTGCCACTACTTCGACCTGATGAACCTGTTCGCGGGTGCCAGACCGGTCAGTGTGTTCGCCACCGGCAGCGCGGCGGTCAACTTCCTGGACTTCGAGTACGCGGGCGAGAAGTCGGACATCCTGGACAACGCCTTCGTCGTCGTCACCTACGCCAACGGCGTCCGGGCCAGCTTCAACCTGTGCATGTTCGCGCCCATGTTCTACGAGGAGTTGGTGCTTTGCGGCGACGAGGGGCGGCTGAAGGCCACTGAGAACGAGGATTTCCTGCCGATCGCCAAGACCAACACCCACCTGGAGATCCTGTGCGGAGACCGCAAGCCCACGCGCATCGGCGCGCCCTGCTACCCTACCTTCATCCAGCAGAGCGGGCATCACGGCGCGACCTACTTCGAGCACGTCAGCTTCCTGGATAACATCGCGGGTCAGGCCACCCCGGCCGCCACGGCCTCCGAGGGCTTTTGGTCGATCGTGGTCGGCGCCGCCGCCGAGAGGTCGGTCAAGACCGGGCAGCCGGTGCTGATCAACGAGTTGTTGTCTGAGAATAGCATCACCTTGTGAAGCGTATCTGAAATGACATCCTGATCCGTTTCTCATCCACCAATTTACCGGGTTACCAATCTACAAATTACCAACCAAGGAGTCATACATGTCACACGGTATCCTGATCCATGAAACTCATGACGATGTCGGCGTCGCAGTTCGCGACCTGCACGCGGGCGAGGAGGTCGGCATCGTCACGTTGGAAGGTGAAGATGTCGGGCTGATCACCGTGGTCGACGCAGTGCCGTTAGGTCACAAAGTTGCCATGCGCGACATGCCGGTCGGGCACAAGTTGGTGAAATATGGTCGCCCCATCGGCCAGGTCGTTCAACCGACAGGCAAGGGCGCACACGTTCATACGCACAACCTCAAGACGCTGCGCTGGAGCCTGGACGAGGTCGCTGCACCGGAGATTGTCACCAGGCCGGCCGAGCCGCTCGCGCTGGGTGGACGCAAGCCTGAAGACATGAAGCTGCTGGGCTATCGCCGCGAGAATGGCCGCTACGGCATCCGTAACCATGTCATCATCCTGCCGCTCGACGACATCTCCAACGCGGCGGCCGAGGGTGTCTCGTACCTGATCAAAGGCACGATGGCGTTGCCGCATCATTACGGCCGCCTGCAGTTCGGCGAGGATCTGGAGCTGACCTTCCGTACGCTGGCCGGTACTGGCTGCAACCCGAACGTGGCCGCGGCCGTGGTCATCGGCATCGAACCGAAGTGGACGCAGCGGATCGTCGACGAGATCGCCGCCACCGGCAAGCCCGTGGCCGGCTTCAGCATCGAGCGCAACGGCGACTTGAAGACCATCGAGATGGCCGCGCGCAAGGCACAGGAGTTCGTGCAGTGGGCCGGCGAGCTGCAGCGCGAACCGTTTTCGGTGCAGGACCTTTGGATGAGCACCAAGTGCGGTGAGTCCGATACCACTTCGGGCCTGGCCGCCAACCCGACCGTCGGCCGCGTTTTCGAGCGGCTGGCAGAGGCCGGCGCCACCCTCATCTTTGGCGAGACCACCGAAGTGACGGGCGGCGAGGATATCATCGCGGCCCAGTGCGTCAGCCAGGAAGTGGCCGACGGGTTCATGAAGTTCTTCAACGACTATCAGGCGCTGGTGAAGAGCAAGGGCGTGGACCTGCTCGGTTCGCAGCCCACCGAGGGCAACATCCGCGGCGGCCTCACCACCATCGAAGAAAAGGCCATGGGCAACATCCAGAAGATGGGGCGTTGTTCCGTGGTCGGCGTGCTCGATAAAGCCGTGGCACCCGCAAAGCCGGGGTTGCACTTCATGGATTCATCATCCGCGGCGGCCGAGATGGTGACGTTGTGTGCCGCGGCCGGATCGGTCGTGCACTACTTCCCCACGGGCCAGGGCAACGTCATCGGCAACCCGATCGTGCCGGTGATCAAGCTGTGCGGAAACCCATTGACCGTCGAAACCATGTCTGAGCACATCGATGTCGACCTCACCGGCCTGCTGCGCGTCGAAATCAACCTCGATCAGGCCGCTGATAACGCGATGGATGTGCTGGAGCACACCATCCGCGGCCGCCTCACGGCTGCGGAGGCGCTCCGTCACAATGAATTCGTGATGACGAAACTATACGAGAGCGCATGATTTGGGCAGAGGAGCAGGGGGGCGGAGGAACATCCTGCCCCCTGCACCCCTGTACTTCCACACCCGTGCATCTCAGTTCCCGCGCCCATCTGCTGAGAACGGAGACCGTTTTGGCTAAGTATGATCTGCCATACGGCAGAACCCAACTTGAGTTCTCCCTGCCCGACAGTCTGGGCGTCCAACTGCTGGTCCCGCACGACGCGGCCGGCGCAGTCGATCAGATGGCGGCTGTGGGGCAGGCGCTCGACGCACCGCTCGGCCGATCGTTGGCCGAGCTCTGGCGCGGCGCCCTTCGAGTGGCGGATCGGCCGGCGTCCACGCCTTACGGTCCATCCGTCGCTATCGCGATCAACGACAAGACGCGCCCCGTCCCTCATAGGCACCTGCTGCCCCCGCTGCTCGCGCGGCTGGAGGCGTTGGGCATCCAGCCTGAGCAGATCACCCTGATCATTGCCACGGGCACGCACCCACCGATGCAGCCCGAAGAGTTCGGCATCGTCATCCCGCAAGGTGTTATGGGGCGCTACCCCGCAGTCAGCCATGACGCAGAGGCGTCCGTCGCCCTCGTCTACCTGGGCGACACGGCGCGGGGCACGCCGGTGTGGGCTAACCGCTGTTTCATGGAAGCCGATCTGCGCATTGTCGTCGGCGACATCGAGCCGCACCAGTTCCAGGGTTTCTCCGGCGGGGTCAAGAGCGCGGCCATCGGCCTGGCTGGCAAACTCACAGTGAACGCGAATCATGCCATGATGACGGACCCCAGGGCGCAGATCGGCCGCTACGAGGATAATCCTTGCCGGCAAGATCTCGAAGAAATCGGTCGGATAATGGGTGTGCATTTCGCGGTCAATGCAGTGCTGAACGAGGATCGGGAGATCATCCGCGCGCTGGCGGGCGATCCGGAGGCCGTGATGCAGGCCGGTATCCCCCTGGTGCGCGAGATCTGCCAGGTAGCGGTCGCCGAGCCGTTCGATCTGCTGATCGTCTCCCCGGGCGGACACCCGAAGGACATCAACATCTACCAGGCGCAGAAGGCGTTGGGCCACGCGACCCTGGTGATGAAGCCGGGCGGCACGGTGATCGTGGCTGCGGCCTGCCCGGAAGGCGCCGGCAGCCGGGCGTACGAGGCATGGATGGCCGAGCCGGGCATGACCTCGCACGAGGCTGTGCTCGAACGTTATGGCCGCGAGGGCTACCGCATCGGTCCGCACAAGGCTTTTCAAATCTCGCGCGACGCCAGCCGCGTCCGTTTGTTGTTTGTCACAGACATGGCGCCCGACTTTGCCCGGCGCCTGCTCTTGAGTCCGGTGGCCGACCGGTCGGGGATGGATCCGCAGGCACAGCTCGCGTGGGCATTGGCCGTGGCCTTGCGTGACCTGGCGCCCGCAGCCCGTGTCGGTGTGATGCCCTGGGCCAACGCCACCATACCGATGTTGCGATCATGATACTGTGCGAGGTTGTCGATGAGATATGGATACTCAGGCAAGATCCTGCGGGTTGATCTGACGAACCAGAAAACGTGGGTAGAGGAGCTGGATGAGGAAACCTATCGTCTCTATCCCGGCGGCAAGGCGCTCGCCGCCTACATCCTCTTGCGCGAACTGGCCCCCGGCGCCGACCCGTTGGGGCCGGACAACATCCTGATCCTGGCCAACGGGCTGTTGACCGGCGCGCCGTTCTCCACCGCGACGCGCTTCTCCGCGGTCGCGCGTTCCCCTCTTACTGGCGGGTTCGGCGAATCGGAGGCGGGTGGCTTCTGGGGGCCGGAGCTGAAGTTGGCCGGTTGGGAGGCCGTCGTGATGACCGGCCGCGCCCCGGAGCCGGTCTATCTGTGGATCAAGGACGACCAGGTCGAGATCCGGGATGCGCGTCATTTGTGGAAGCACGATCCTGAGGAAGTGCAGGCGACGATCCGCCAGGAGACCGGCGAAAAGCTGGCCCGGGTCTTGCAGATCGGGCTGGGCGCGGAGAACCTGGTGCGCTTCGGGGCGCTCACCAACGAGCTGCGGCACTTCAATGGCCGCTCGGGTATGGGCGCAGTAATGGGTTCCAAGCAGGTGAAGGCCGTAGCGGTGCGCGGCGCAGGCAAATACCTTGAGGCTGCGTACGAGCCGCAGCCCATCGGTGATCTCGGCAAGCGCCTGGCCAAGGCGGTCAAGGAACACCCCAGTAGCTGGGATTTGCAGGTCAAAGGCACGCCTGGCCTGACCTCGGGGCTGAATGCCGCCGGTATCCTGCCCACGCGCAATTTCCACGCGGGCGCCTTTGAAGGTGTGGACGGTCTGCGGTGGGAGACCTATGAGCGAGAGCTGCTCACCGCCCGGCGAAGTTGCTACGCCTGCGCGGTCCGCTGCAAGCGTGAAGTGAAAGTGGACGATCGTTACCAGGTTACCGACGCGTACGGTGGGCCGGAATATGAGACGATCGCCGGGTTCGGGTCGAACTGCGGCATCGACGACTTGCAGGCCGTGGCCAAGGCCAACGAGCTGTGTAACCGCTACACCATGGATTCCATCTCGACCAGCTCGGCGGTCTCGTTTGCCATGGAGTGCTTCGAGCACGGACTGATCGGCGTGAAGGAAACAGGTGGGCTGGATTTGCGTTTCGGCAACGCCGAGGCGATGGTTCGCTGCGTGGAGATGATCGCGCACCGCGAGCACATCGGTGACCTGCTCGCCGAGGGCACGCGGCGAGCGGCCGAAGCCATCGGCGGCGACGCGCGCTACTTCGCCATGCAGGTGAAGGGTCAGGAGCTGCCGATGCACGACCCGCGCGGCAAGGTGGGCGTGGGGCTGGGCTACGCGATCAACGAAGCCGGCGCCGACCACCTGACCGCAGCGCACGATCCGATGCTGGCAAACCCCGACTCGCTGAGCTTCAAGAGCGCCCAGCCGCTGGGGATCATCGAGGCGGTTCCCGCGCGGGAACTCAGCGCCCGGAAGGCCCGGAACTACGCGGTGCTCGAGAACTGGAACAGCTTCGAGAAGACCATCGGCATCTGTTTCTTCGGGCCGGCGCCGCGCTCGTTCATTCCGGTAGAGGATGTACTCACCGCCGTGCGCGCGGCCAGCGGCTGGGACGTCGGCATTGAAGACCTGCTACGTATCGGTGAACGGGCGACCAACCTGGCGCGGCTCTTTAACGTACGTGAGGGCTTCACGCGGCGCGATGACACCTTGCCCGAACGCCTCTTTCAACCGCTGGAGAACGGCGCGCTGGCAGGGGTGGCGGTTCCGCGCGACGAGTTTGAGCAGGCCATGACTGCGCTGTATGAATTCAAGGGCTGGGATCCGGTTACGACGATCCCTGCGCGCGCCCGCCTGCGCGAGTTAGGGATCGAATGGGCGGCTGACCTGGTGGCTGCGTAGAGAAGCGGCGCTAATGCGAGTTCATCTCGGCGGTCATCTGAGCTGGTATGATCCTCAGAAGCGGTCATGGCTCGAATTGGCGCAGCCGCGGCCGATAGCGGTGCTGGTTCTGGCGCGCCAACTGGGCGTGCCGGAGGCCGAGATCGCGGTGGTGACGGTGCAGCGGCGAGCCGTCGATCTGGCGACCGCCGTTGCCGCAGACGATGATACGGTCGAATTCTACCCGCCGATCGGCGGCGGATGATGCGCCCGACATCTAGCGGACATCCTGGTGGGCCTGGGTGTTGAGATTGTGTTATTATAGGTCGGCAAGGATACGTTGGCGTAATGCGATCTGGGAGTGACAGGGGTCGGTATGCGCACTGCCAGAGACAGGCACGTTGGTATTGCGCATCGCCTGAGCGTGTGCTGCGTGGTTTTGTTGCTGCCGGTATGCACCTTGCCCTGATACGACCGACGAACCTCCGTTCTGATTTGGGCAACGGTGCTTCGAGAGATGCGCACGGATAGAGCGGACTTCGTCGCATCGACATCCAGCACGTCCTGCCAAACGGCACCCCGGAAGAAGTCGAGGAAGAGGTCCGGCTGCGCATCCGCGACCTGGGGCCCGGCGGCGGGCTGGTGGTGGCGTCGGTGCAGAATCTCCAGCCGGACGTGCCCACAGCGACGAGCATCCGGCGTTCGCTGTGGACCTGCCGCAACGTCCCATAATATCGGGGCATACCCGCTCAGGGTGACGTGCGTTTGTGTTGGGAAGAAAGTCAAGTATTTTTCCATCTGAGGGAGGAATCGCATGGACAAGCATTGGAGCAACTTCTGCACGATGAGCATCGTGCACTTCATGGCCTATCCGCAGTGTCTGAAGGGGGAGGGCCCGATCGCCGCGACGGTGGCCAAGATCGCCGAGGACCCGTTCTTCACCGGGATCGAGATCGGCTGGATCAAAGACCCCGCGGAGCGGGCGGCGGTCAGGCAGATCGTAGACGCCGCGCACCTCAAGGTGGGCTACGCCGGGCAGTCGGCGCTGCTGGTGCAGCAGCTTAACCTCAACAGTCTGGATGATGCCGAACGCGGCCGCGCCGTGGCCCAGGTCAAAAGCAGCATCGACGAGGCCGCCGAGCTCGGTTCCGAGCGGGTGGCGTTCCTCACCGGCCGGGATCCCGGCGACGCGCTGCGGCCGGCCGCGCTGGAGGCGCTGCACAAATCCACGCGCGAGCTCTGCCACTATGGGCACGAACAGGGGATTGCGCTCACCTGCGAGGTGTTCGACCGCGACATCGACAAGAAGTGCCTGATCGGTCCCAGTGACTACGCGGCGGCGTACGCGGCAGAGGTGCGCCGGGACTACGGCGACTTCGGGCTGATGTACGATCTGAGCCACCAACCGCTGCTGTTCGAGCAGTCGGCCGCGGCGCTGACGCTGCTCAAGGACTATCTGGTGCACATCCACGTGGGCAACGCGGTGGTGACGCCGGGCGTGCCCGGCTACGGCGACCTGCACCCGCGTTTCGGCTGGCCCGGCGGCGCCAACGACGTGCCTGAGCTGGTTGAGTTTCTGCGCGGCCTGTTCGCCATCGGCTACCTGCAGGAAGGCGAGGCCCGGCCGTGGGTCGGTTTCGAGGTAAAGCCGCAGGGACCAGCCGAAACATCCGAGCTGATCATCGCCGGGACGAAGCGGGTGTGGCAGGACGCGTGGTCGCGCGTCTGATCGTAGAGCGTGGAGCGTAGAACGTAGAGCGAAAGGCACGGGGTAGGCGCAGGTCACTCCACGCTCCACGCTTCACGCTTCACGCTCCACGTCGCAGAGGAGTCTTCATGTCTGACGCAATCAACCAACAACTACAAGCACAAGCCCTTTCCCCCCAGTTCGCCCACTGGGAAAAAACTAAAGACCTGATCGACCAGCTCCTGGACATCATGCTGAACTACCGCCAGAGCGGGCACCCGGGCGGGTCGCGCTCCAAGGTGCATATCCTGGTATCGACTATGCTCAGCGGCGTGATGCGCTGGGACATCCGCCACCCGGAGAAGCGCTTCGGCGACCGCTTCGTGCTGGGCGCGGGGCACACGATCCCGCTGATCTATTGCACGCTGGCGGTGCTCAACGAGGCGCTGCGGATCAAGTACGCGCAGACCGGCGACAGCCGCTACGCCATCTCCGGCGGCGCTGAACGCACGCTGCTCTGGGAGGATCTGCTGGGCTTCCGGCGCCGCGGCGGGCTGTCGGGCCACGCCGAGATGGGCGGTAAGACCCTGTTTCTGAAGTTCAACACCGGGCCATCGGGCCACGGCGGCCCCGCGGCCGCGGGCGAGGCGCTGGCGCTCAAGCGCGCAGGCGCGGAGGGCGTCAAGGTCTTCTTCCTGGAAGGCGAGGGCGGCCTGACTCCTGGCGGCGTGTTCGAGACGCTGAACTCGGCCTGGGGCCTGGCCCTCGACAACCTTCATTTCCTGATCGACTGGAACGACTTCGGCATCGATGACCACCCGGTCAGCGCGGCCATGCCTGGCACACCGGCCGACTGGTTCGGCGGCCACGGCTGGCGCGTGGTCGGCACGGAACAGGGCATGGACTGGGCGCCGGTGACGGAAACGCTGCTGGCGCTGACCGGCGGAGAGAACCCCGACCGCCGCCCCAGCGCCGCCTGGTTCAAGACGCGCAAAGGCCGCGGCTACCTCAAGTACGACAACCCGGTGCATGGCGTGCCGCACAAAATGAACTCCGAGATCTTCTGGGAGACCAAGCGGCCGTTCGCCGCGCAGTACGGCGCGCAGTTCGTCAACTTCGGCGGCCCCGCGCCGGCCGATCCGGCCGCGCTGAAGGAAGAATTCCGAGCCAATCTGGCCGCCGTGATCGACGTGCTGCGCCGCGACCAGGCGCTGGTGGACTATTTGGCCGACCGGCTGGTGGCGCTGGGCGAGGGCGTGCCGGAGGAAGTGCCCGGCTTCAAATTGATCAATCGTAGGGGCGAGGTCACCCCGCCCGCGCAGGGACAATCGTGTAGGGGCGGGGTCACCCCGCCCCTACAGCCGCCCGCCGCTACCCCCTTCGAGGACGCGCGGCTGTACGACTTCCGCAATTATCCCGCTGATCTCTATGTCGCGCCCGGCGCGTCGGCGGCCAACCGGGCGGCCTTCGCCAAGTGGGGCGCGTGGGTCAACGCGTTCGGCGCCAAGGAGTATGGCCGGCCGCTCTTCATGGTCGCCTCGGCGGATCTCTCCGGCTCGACCAACATCAGCGGCTTCGCCGAACGCTACGGCGACTTCCCCGGCTACGGCTGGTACGAGCGCTTCGGCACGGCCGACGGCGTGTTGCTGCCGCAGGAGATCACCGAGTTTGCCAACGCCGGGATGCTGATCGGCATGGCGACGGTGAACTTCGCCCGCGACCCGGAACAGTGTTTCGACGGCTTCTGGGGCGCGTGCTCCACCTACGGCTCCTTCTCCTATCTCAAGTATGGTCCCATGCGGCTCTTCAGCCAGTTGGCGCAGGACTGCGAGCTCAAGACCGGCAAGGTGATCTGGGTCGCCGGCCACTCCGGCCCGGAGACGGCGGAGGACAGCCGGACGCACTTCGGCATCTACTCACCCGGCGTCACCCAACTCTTCCCCGCCGGCGCGGTGATCAACCTGCACCCGTGGGAGTACAACGAGGTGCCGGTGCTGCTCGGCGCGGCGCTGCGTGAACGTGCGCCGATCGTCGCCCTGCACCTGACCCGGCCGCCGGTCACGATCCCGGATCGCGCGGCGCTGGGCATCCCGTCGCACTTCGAGGCCGCGCGCGGGGCGTATGTCCTGCGCGATCACAAGCCCGGCCCGCGCGGCGGCACGGTGATCGTCCAGGGCGCGAGCGCGGTGGCGAACACCATCGCTGCGCTGCCGGAACTCGACGCCGCGGGTTGAACGTCAAGCTTATCTGCGCGACCAGCCCGCAACTGTTCGCCTTGCAGCCGGAGGCATACCGCCGCAGCGTGCTGGCCCCGGCCGACTACGCCGACTCCACGGTCATCACCACGCAGGCGCGCTGGCTGATGCATGACTGGCTCTTCAACAAAGTCGCTGAGGCGTATGCGCTCTCGGCCGACTGGGACGACCGCTGGCGCACCGGCGGCGCGGTGGACGAGGTGCTGGACGAGGCGCATCTGACGCCGGCGTGGATCGTGCAGGGGATCGAGCGGTTCGTGAGCGAGCGGCCGGCGCGCCTGGCATGTTTGCGCGCTGAGTTGGATGCCGCGAACGAGGCATAGACTCATCATAAGAATCTTGCACATGACCTCGGACGACGCGGTGGCGAAGGCGAAAAACCGGAAACCGGAAGCTGGAAACTGGAAGCTGGAAACTGGGATCAAATTCCCAGCATCCAGCTTCCTGCTCAAGGAGCATAATCATGCACTATCATTCCGAAGCGCTGATCCGCGACCTGTCGGCCAAGGCGCAGACGATCCGGCTTCACGTGTTGGAAATGGTCTACCACAGTCAGAGTGGGCACATCGGCGGCGCATTCTCAGCGGCCGAGATGCTGGCAGCGCTTTATTTTCATCATCTCAAGATTGACCCGGCCTGGCCCGATTGGCCGGAGCACGACCGGCTGCTCTTCTCCAAGGGCCACACGTGCGCGGCGCTCTACACTGCGTTGGCGTATCGCGGCTTCCTGCCCATCGAAGAACTGCTGACCTTCCGCCAGCTCAACAGCCGGCTGCAGGGACACCCGGACCCGAAGAAACTCCCTGGATTGGAAATACCCGCCGGGCCATTGGGCCACGGGGTCGCGGTAGGCGTGGGAATGGCACTGGCGCAAAGGATGAGCGTGCCTAAGCCGTCGGCCCGCAGCGCGGGTTCGGCGCGGGCCTCTGCCGGCAAAACCTATGTCATTCTGGGCGACGGCGAGATCAACGCCGGCGTGGTTTGGGAAGGCGCCATGGCCGCGGCCAAGTATCGGCTGGGCAACCTGACTGCCATCCTCGACTACAATGGCATCCAGCAAACGGGCGCCATCGCCGACGTGATGAACACCGAACCGATCGTCGACAAATGGGCGTCGTTCGGCTGGCATGTGCAGGAGATCCACGGCCACAACGTCGGCGAGATCCTCAACGCGCTGGATTTCGCTGATGAAGTTCATGCCAAACCAAGTATCATCATCGCCCGCACGACCAAAGGCAAGGGCGTCAGCTTCATGGAATACGACAATCGTTGGCACGGCACGTCGCCGAACCAGGAACAATACGAGGTGGCGCGCGCTGAGCTCGAGGAGGGGTTACGGCAATGGGAAAACTAGAATCAATGCCCATGTCGCCGATGCGGCCTGCCTATGGCAAAGCGTTGGTCAAGCTCGGCCACGCGAACCCCGATATTGTCGCCCTGACTGCAGATGTCTCGAACTCCGACTTCAGCTACCTGTTCGCCGAGACGTTTCCTGACCGTTTCTTCAACGTCGGCATCGCGGAGCAATGCCTGGTGGATGTCGCCGCCGGGCTGGCGTACAGCGGCAAGGTTCCCTTCACCAACGCCTTCGCCTTCCTGTTCGCCACGCGTGCGCTGGAGATGGTGCGCACGCACCTGTGCTACGGCGGGGCAAACGTCAAGCTGATGGCGACCTACGCCGGGCTATCGGACTCATTCAATGGCCCGACGCATAACTCGATCTGCGACGTGGCGATCATGCGCAGCCTGCCGAATATGACGGTCGTCGTGCCTGGTGACTGCACCGCCGTGGACAAGCTCCTGCCTCAGGTGGCGGCGTGGAAGGGGCCGGTGTACTTCCGCATGAATCGTAACGAAGTGCCCGATCTCTACGATGATAGCTATGCACCGGAGATCGGCAAGGCGATCCCACTCCGCGCGGGAAGCAACGTCACCTTGATCTGCAACGGGATGCTGATCAGCCGCTGTCTGGTCGCGGCCGAAACGCTGGCAGAAGAAGGCATCTCCGCAGCCGTCTTGGAAATGCACACGGTCAAGCCGTTGGACACCGAGGCGATCTTGGCCGCGGCGCGGGAGACGGGCGCGCTGGTCACGGCCGAGGAGCACAGCATCCTGGGCGGGCTGGGCGGCGCGGTAGCCGAGGTGATCACCGACGCCTATCCTGTCCCGCTCAAGCGTGTCGGCGTCTGTGATCGTTTCACCGAGACCGGCCCGTACTGGGCGATCCTCGACCGCTACGGCATGTCGGTCGATCATGTGTTGGCCGCGGCGCGCGCGGCGGTGGCGCTCAAACGATGAAACTCTCCGTGGTAATAACCACTCCCGAAGTGCAGGCGCCCGTGCCCGTGGCCCTGCTGCGCGGCTCCTTCACTGAGCGGCTGGCTAAGGCAGTTCAACTGGGCTATCAAGGCGTGGAGCTGATGGTGTTACACCCAACGGACCTAGACGGGGCCGACATCGCCGCGCAGGTGTCTGACTGCGGGCTGGAAATCGCAGCGATCGGCAGTGGCGCGGTTGCCATGCTGGACAAGCTCACGCTGCTGGCCCACGACCCCGAAACCGGGGCCGCGGCCGAACAGCGGTTGTATCAACTCATTGACTTCGCAGTTGCAACGCGCGCGCCGCTCGTCACCATCGGCGGATTCCGCGGCCGGTTGGCGAACACGGTCTGGACGGATGCGTCGGGCGCGCGCACTCACCTCGTGGCTGTCTTGCGCCGCGCCGCCGAGCGGGCCGCAGCCTTAGGGGTGCGGCTGGCGCTCGAACCGCTCAATCGCTATGAGTCGGACATCGTCAATAACGCAGAAGAGGGATTGATCCTGCTGGAAGAAGTCGGGCGCCAAAACCTGGGGCTGCTGCTCGACACCTTCCATATGAATATCGAGGAGGCACGTTACGATGTTGCCATCCGCAGTCTCGCCCACGCTGGCCGGCTGTTCCACATCCATCTAGGTGACAGCAACCGTCTGGCACCCGGCCAGGGCCACCTCGACTTCCCGACGATCCTGACCAGCCTGTGCGCGGTCGGTTATCACGGCTATCTGTCGGCGGAACTGCTGGCACGACCTGACGGGGATACCGCAGCGGCGAATACAGCGCAACATATGCGGGGCCTTGCTCCATCGTGAGGTGCTCGGCTGTGTTGTAACGCCATGGCGTTACCGATCAGCGGCGTTACAGCACGGTTGCGCACCGCCGCTTTCCTGCCGATCTTCGGAGGGTAAGGTGAAACTAGGTATCGGCACGTCCTTGCGCCTGGGCCTGGAGGATGGCCAGATCCCGGCGCTGGGCATGAAAGCTTTCTTGGACGCAATGGGCAGCCCGCGCACCGGCATCGTGCTCGACATACTCAACTCGCTCGCCGCGCCGAGGGCTGGCGATACGTCATCCAAATCTTGGGCCCTACACCATCTGCCTCCGTCACAAGGAGTTTATCGTCCAGCGCACCTGGCACATGATGGGGGTCATCGTCGAAGGCCGGCCCGCGAGGCAAGTCTTGCTCGACACCCGCTAGCTGCTCGACGCGGCCGGCGCGCGCTATAACGTGATCCTCGAGGTGTAGGCCCCGGAACAAACCAGCATCGAAGAGACGATCGCCTTGGAAGACAAGTGGGTCGTCGAAAACATCCCGTATCTGCGGCAGTTTGTGAAGGACCAGGCGTCAGGAATCTGCACCCGTGTCGGCTGTCCCCTGACTCCTGACGCCTGTTCTCTGGAGCGTGGCATGACCCAAACCGTCGTATTCATCCATACCGTCCCGCCGTTGCTGCCCGTCTTCACCCAGCTCGGCGCCGAGCTGCTGCCGGACGTTAAGCTCCATCATATCCTGGATGAGCCGCTGATCGAGCGGGTCCGGCGTCGCGGCGCGTTGGCGACCGAGGACGTCGAACGCCTGGCAAGTCACGTCGCGGTCGCGGCCCAAATCGGCGCTGAGGCGGTGCTCGTCACTTGCTCTACGATCTCGCCGTGCGTGGATGACGTCCGCGCCGGGGCCTCGATGCCGGTGCTCAAGATCGACGAGGCGATGATCGCGGAAGCGGTGCGACTTGGGACGCGGATCGGCGTCATCGCCACGAGCCGAACGACGCTGGAGCCGACCCGGAGCCTCCTGGAAGCGGAAGCGGCGCGGGCCGGGAAGGCGGTCGCGGTCGAGCTTGTGTTTGTGGACGAGGCGCTGGCGGCGCTGCTGGCCGGCGACGGCGCAACGCACGACCGGCTGTTGCGGGCCGCGGTGCTGGCCGTTGCCAAACGCAGCGACGTGGTGGTGCTTGCGCAGGCCTCAATGGCGCGTGTGTTGGCCGTCATCCCGGAGGATCAGTGTAGCGTGCCGATCCTGTCCAGCCCGCACCTGGCGTTGGCGTTGGTGCGAGGCCTGCTGGCGGCACGCCAACCATAAGAGTGTGAGAAGATTCGGCTGTCATTCCCCATGAATGCACCGTCAAGGAAGCGCGCATCTGGGCCGCGCTGGCGCGGCTGGGCTTCGATTCGCTGATCCTGACCCGCCGCGTCAACTTCGCCTGGATCACGGCGGGCGGCCGGGCCTTTCCCCGAACGTCCAGGACATCAGCGCGGAGATCGGCAAGCTATACGAGCCGCTCACGCCGGAAGAGATGGCGCGCTATGCTGAAGCAGCCCAGACCTGCGGCCGCATCATCGGAGAAATCGCTCACTGGGTGCAGCCTGGGATGACGGAGCGCCAGGTGATGGCGGAGATCTGGAAGCGTTCCATCGAAGCCTGCCACGAAGCGCGCTACATGTTCCTGGGCAGCGACGAACGCATCCGCAAGTACCGCCACGCCGTGTTCACCGACAAATCCATCGAATGCTGCGTGCTGCTATTGCCTCGTCTATCCGTTTCAGTGGTAGTCCACAGTCTCTACTTGGTCTGGTCCGAACTCAGTCCAGTCGAAACAGATGCGGTATTGGCGGTTGATGCGGATACTGAACTGCCCTTTGCGGTCGCCAATCAAGGGTGCTGACCACTTGCCGTGTGATGAACTGTATTGTTTAGGCTCGTGACTGGGGGCCAGTGGCTTTCGCCCGCTGCGGTGACACACGCACCATTTTGATTTCAAGGCGACAATCAACTGCCTCGGCATATTTCTGTAATGTAGCCAGCGAAGGCGAATGCTTCAGACGACCACCACCAGCTTCCAAGCGTGCCACCACCGATGGCTGCGTTGTCATGCGCTTGGCCACCTCAGCTTGGGTAAGGCCAGCTTCCTGCCGGGCGCGCAGCAATTCATCGAAAAGTGCAAACTCGTGTTCCAGAGAATCGTATTCGCGGACAAACGCCGGATCCGGGCGCCATTCGCGCAGCATCTCATCGTGTGTTTTCATCACTCCCATTTTCCTCCCCGTCTTTGTACCGCAGCCTGGCGTTTGCGGGCGACTTCCAGTTCTCTTACCGGTAGCTTCTGTGATTTCTTGATGCAGGCATGCAGGATGAGGATTTTGCGTTCCACCAGCGTACAGAAGAAAGCGCGCCCGATGCCTTCTTTGCCTCGCGCTCGAATCTCGAAAAGCCCCTGCCCCAGGCTGTCCGTAAACGGCATGCCCAGATTGGGGCCAAAGACGCACATGCGCTCGGTGATCCTGGCATAGTAAGCGCGAATGCCTACCGGCCAAGCACCGATCGTTTCTTGGACTTCATCGCTGTAGTACAAGGATTTCCCAGTCCATGCTACGATGTTAGCATATTTGCGAAGATGTGTCCAGTTGAAGACGACGGCTGTTGCATCGTGTACGCCTAACGCCACCGCAGGGGGTCAGGTGGACGGCGCTGTTAGGCAGGCACAGGGGCCAACGCCGGCGGGCTGAACACGCGCACCTCTTGCTCCAGACGCCCCTCAAGGCGGTCTTTCTCGATTTCCAGATCATACCTTGCCTGAAGATTCAGCCAGTACCGCTCCGACAGACCGAAGTAACGTGATAGGCGCAGGGCTGTATCAGCGCTGATCGCGCGCTTCCCATGCACAATCTCGTTGATGCGACGAGGATGAACGCCGATGTCCTGCGCCAGCCGGTACTGAGTGATACCAAATGGTTTCAGGAATTCTTCAAACAGAATCTCCCCTGGATGTACCGGCGCAAACCTAGTAGTCATAGTACTCATCCTCTCACGCTCAATGATAGTTCGTCACTTCGACCTCGTAGGCATCGCCCTCTTGCCAGCGGAAGCAGATGCGCCACTGGTCATTGATGGGAATGCTATGCTGGCCAGCACGATCGCCAGACAGTCGTTCCAGCCGATTGGCAGGTGGAATCCGCAGATCGTCCAGGCGCTCAGCGACATCGAGTTGTACCAGCTTGCGCCACGCAAGGCGGTGCAGTTCGGGAGGAAAGTGGCGCAAGAACTGGCGCTGAAAGAGCCGCTCGGTATCCTTGTCGCGGAAGGACTTGATCATGAACTAATCATAACGCAAGACGCTATGGTTAGCAAGACGCGCTTTCGGCCAACGAGGCAGAAGGAGATGCTACAGTCTGTGCGGCGCAAGATTCCTCTCATCGGACGCGCCTAACGGCAAGCGTAAGCTGTGGCTACGTCAAGTCAACGTTGTTCGCTGCGAGCCCCACCGGCGCAGCCGTCAGCTTGACACAATGTTAGACCCCGCCCTGGCAACCACGACCCGCAACCAGACCTGCCGCCCATGACAGCGAACTTGCGGCCTCGCCGCGTCAAGGTAATCTGAATTTGCTTTTGTCCAACGCGAGGCTTTTTGCCTTTCCCCGTCATCACTCTACCGGATGGCTTGTAGGGTTGCCTCATAGGCTTTAGCCTGTTGCTCGGGCAAATCACCGTTAAGTTGTACCAACACGTTACCGCGGCGGAACGTCCATGAAAAGAGAATAGCCGAAGCTTTACTCATCTCATCATAGTATGCCTTAAGCCGCATCATATCATCCTCGTTATTGACGACAAAGACACGCCCCCCGCAATCGGCGCAAAGCGAGGGAATCAGGAAGCGCAGACCGTCGCCCACAAGAGGAGCTAATCCGTAATCCTCTTTGTTCATTTTCCTCGGGCTCTCCGCCTCCAACCCAGCCACCTTGAATGCCGATACTACCTGTTCAGGTGTCCAAGACTGCACCGCGACCGCGACTTTGGAGGGAACCGGGGAAGGTTTCTGCGTAGGTGTAGCGACGACCTGTGGTGTCACCTCTACTAGGCGCGTGACTTCGACCACTCGGGTTACATCCACTTGACGAGTCACCTCAATGGGCCTGGTGACTTCTATCGTCACCGCGACAGACCGAGTGACCTCAATCGGCTTGGTGACCTCTCGCGTTACTTCTACAAGGCGAGTCACCTCCACAGTCTGTGGTGACTGGTTCGTTCCGCCACACGCGACAAGCGCCAAAGCCATCGCAGCGAGCACCATAACGCGCATAAGCCCTCCTATCATCGCCCGGCCTAATGGGCGCGAGCTGTGCCGCACCCCAAGCCGCCAGGCGCTTGCGCCTGAGCGGCGCCGGGGCCAGGCGTAGCCGCAGCCGCGCACGCAGTGAGCGGTGTCGGCTCGAGCGAGAAGTTAGGCGGACGCGAGCGATAGCGAGTCAGGCCGCCAACTTCGCGCGCAGCTCGCGCTCATTAAGCGGACGCACAGCGCAGCGCCAGCGGAGCGAAGCATCCGCCTAACGGCAAGTGTAAGCTGCGGCCGCACCCGACGCAACCTACAATCCGGCAAGCTGCCCCCGGCGCCGCCGTCCACAGGATGCTTCGCAATCAACTTGCCGCAAATGTTAGGCCCGTGGCCCTTGACCCGCGCCCGCAACGAGACCCGCCACCCATGTCGGCGAACCGTGGCCGCCACCCGCTGCCGCTGTTAGGCTTGAGTTGGCGTAGACATCTCCGCCTTGACTAGGGTGGCAGCTTTCGCGTTCATCAAACGTGTCTGTTCGCGATAGAAAGCTAACCGCTCGGCCCGCGACAAATGGCGCAGGCGCTCATAATTCCGATCGCGAATGCTGCGCACCATCTTAACAGCATCAATCTTCTGTTCGGCCATGGGTCGTTACCTCCCGCGGACTGAAGATTTGTAACGGCTTGTAACCGTACTCCAGATTCACCGCGTTGAACATGCGGATCTTATCGAAATGCACAATATGCTTGAAGTTCCAACTGACCAAGACATCGGCCGCGCCCACCGTAGCGACGGCGATATGCAAACCATCATCGTAGAACTTCGTGGTCAGGATGCCATGCGCCTGGTAGGCATCAGCCAATTCCAACGCATTTTCCGTCGCCTCGACAACCTCAGTGCCGAGCAGCAGCAATTCCGCATACACCGCTTGCACTTTTTCAGGCGCATCCTGAAGTTCGGTCGCTGTGACCTGGGAAAGCAATGGCGTGAACAGACCATTGCGAAAATCCTGCATCAACCCATTCGACCACTCGGTGAATTCTGGGTCGAAGCATCCACCCAACACGGATGTGTCCAAGTAAACTCGTTGAAGTTTCATCCAGCTAACCCTCGCCTATTCTCAGATAGTCGTATTGTACCACAAATGATGTTAGCGTGATCAGCGGATGTGGCGGGGGAGGGACGATAGGAAGCAAGTTCTCAAGGTCGTGCTGGTTGACCTACAGTGTCATATTGGCCGGCCTAACGGCCAGGGTTCAGCGGCGGGCCGGTTACGCCTGACCGCTCATAACGGGCAGCGCGGCCCGTCCGCTGGAACCCGTTGTTAGGCCCCGCCCAAGCACCAGACCCGCCAAACGACGCACGCCGCCCACGACGGCGAACCGTGGCTGACCACCGCACCGCTTGCGATAAGCTGCCGTTGAGTGGCAATTACTGCGCAGGCGGAACGACCGTCTTGAGCGCCGCTTGCCGTTGCCGCAAATACTGCGAACGTTCCTGCCAAAAGCGCAATTCCTGTTCTTTAGTGAGAGTCGCGGTTTGCTCGCGCACTTTCGCCGCACCCTGGCGTTTCATCTGCACACAATCAAATCTCTTCGTCCTCATAGTGGATCACCTCCCGCGGTGAGAAAATCGCGATCGGCTGGTAGCCCTGGAGCGTGTTCATCGCGTTGTACAAGGGGATTTTCTGGAAGTGAACGATGTGTTGGAAGTTCCAACTCACGATCAGTGAACATCCCGCAACAGTCGCCAGCGCCACATGCAGCGCATCAGCCGAGTACTTCGGTGTCACGATCTTGGCTTGCAGGTAGGCGTCACGCAGTTCCAGGGTGCTGGCGGTGATGTCCGTCACCTCGGCCAACCCCAACAGTTCCTCGAAGAAATGGCGCACGGTCGGCGGTGCGGCGATCATTTCATCTTGCACGACCGCTGAGGTGACCAAGATGAATTGTCCGCTCTTGACTTGCTCAAAGAACGTCCGGCTTGGTTCCTTGAACTCCTCATCGTATACCCCGCCGATAACTGACGTGTCAGCGTAGACTCGAATAGCTTTCATCGTTGAGCCTCTGTTGGAAAACCGTTGTTCGGCTCTATCTGCACTTGCTCAACAGCGTCTTAGAAGGCTATTGTATCACACTTGGGGGAAAAGTACGCGCTGACGGTGGCTTCGACGGCGAGCCGTGCCTCACCTTGTTGGTTGATCCACAGTGTTGGCTTGGCTGCCTAATGGGCGCGAGCTGTGCCGCACCCCAAGCCGCCAGGCGCTTGCGCCTGAGCGGCGCCGGGGCCAAGCGTAGCCGCAGCCGCGCACGCAGTGAGCGGTGTCGGCTCGAGCGAGAAGTTAGGCGGACGCGAGCGATAGCGAGCAGGCCGCCAACTTCTTGCACAGCTCGCGCCCATTAAGCGGATGCACAGCGCAGCGCCAGCGGAGCGAAGCGTCCGCTTAACGGCGGGTTTAGGCCCCGCCCTGGCGACCAGCCCGCCCAACGCGAGCGCTACCCATGACGGAGAACCGTACTGACGACTCGCTGCCGCGACTAGCACCAACCACTACTACACCAATGCAACGTGTAGTCTACGCCCCAGCGCGGCCGCGGCCTTTTCTAGCGTTACCAGTGTAGCCGAGTCAGTGTTAGAATCGAGCAACCTGTCCACCGCTGCCCGACTGGTGCTCATGCGGCGCGCCATTTCCGCTTTCGATAGCTGTTGCTCGGCCATCAATTTGCTGATCTGGAACGCCAACACGCGTTTGGCGGCCACGGCCTCCGCTTCCGCCAAGCGGCCTTCTTCCATTAGAAAATCATCCAGGCTGCTACCCAAATGCTGCTCGTTCATAGTACCTCATGTAAAGCCCGCAGGCGTTGTCTGGCAAGTTGCAGGTCTTGCGGCGGTATTTTCTGCGACTTCTTGATGAAGCCGTGCAGCAAGACCATCTGATCGTCTTCAACGGTGATGATGACGCGGGCGATGTGGTCATCCAAGCGAGAGCGCACCTCCCATAACCCTGGTTCCAACTTGCGGATCCAGGGCATCCCAAGCGGCCAACCGTACTGCGCTGTTTTTAGATCATCACCGATGATCTTCCGCTCCTCCGGCGGCAACGCCTTGAGCCACTCGCGCACCGGCTCGTTGCCTGCGGCTGCCGTTCGGTAGAAACGTACCAGTAACCGCGGTTCAGCGTTCATGGACGTAGTGTATCATAATTGGTGCGTTTTGCCAAGTGGAAATCAGGGGCATGTATGTGGGGAAAAGCCTGATGTGAACTTCGACGGCGAGGCGTGTGCTATCATGCCGGTTGACCCACAGTGCTGGATTGGACGCCTAACGAAAAGCGCCTGCGGCCAGATTGCGTGCGCAACCCACGATCCCCCCGCCGCAGGCGTCAGATGGACGTGGTGTTAGGCCCTGCCCTGGCAACCCCAAGCCCCAAAACGAGCCCCGCCACCCATGACGGCGAATCGTGTGGCCGACCACCGCGCCACAATGCGAGGCTACGCAAAAGCCGCCACGGCCACCGGGCGTTCTTGCGCCCACGCACGCCGGTGCAGCTTGATGCGTTCGATTTCGTGCAGAGTTTCGGCGGTCAGATAGCTTTCGCCGCAGTTGGGGCAGCTGACGATGGGGATATTCTCGATGACGAACAGACTGACCCCGCGCCCATAGCTGCGCGAAACCCGCCGCACGTGCGCACCACTCTTACCGCAAATGTCGCATACCATAAGCTCACCTACTACTCACGAAAGACCGTAATCAGTACCAATTTATCGGTTGCGCCGAACTTGGCTACGACGGTCACGGCTGCGCCGCTCAGGGCTTGGCCACTGACAAGATACTTCCATTCATCAGGCTGGCGGTCATGTTGGCGCTCGGTGATGTGACCGGTGAGGATGACGCCTTCAATGTCGAAGATGGTCAAACCGTCAGCATCCATCTCGTCTTCGGCGTGCAAAGTCATCACGTACCGGCGAGTACGGATCAACTCGCGGCATCCGCTTCAGTTCGGTGTCATACATGGATGGCTCCCACGCACATCATCTGGTGGAGCTATTGTATCACAGTTTTGAGGAAAAAGAAGCGCTGATTGGCTGGCTTTGACGGCGAGTAGTGCGTCTTTCTGCCGGTCAACCCGCGTTACCGCATTGCTGGCCTAACGCTCCGGTTCAGCGGCGGGCCGCTTGCGGGCCGTCCGCTGCAACCAGTTGTTAGGCCGACCTCACTCACGCACATAGCGCAAGTGTGTGGCAGTTGGACTATCGAAGACCTTATCAACTCGAAACTGCGGCACGGCCTCGTGCAGGTTCTCGAACAGACGTCTCCCACCACCGAACAGCACGGGTGCCAGGGCGATTTCTAGCTCGTCGATGACTCCCAGGTTCAAGTACTGCTGGATCACGTCCGCGCCACCCGAGATGCGAATATCACGACCGCCCGCAGACTCTCTAGCCTGCTCAAGGGCGCTCTCCGGGCCGTCGTTGACGAAGTAGAATGTCGTCCCGCCCGGCCGGACCCAAGGTTCGCGCTTCTCGTGGGTAAGAACGTATACTGGAGTGTGAAACGGAGCCTCCTCGGGCCATGAGACCTCGCCTTGCTCGAACATTCGCTTGCCCATGATGTTGGCGCCGATGCGCTCCGTGGTGTTACGAACCATGTCATTGACCGGACCGGTCTCTCCCCCTGGTCCGAGCTTGAGGTTCTCGCGGATGTACTGCTGATTAATGATCCAGGCCATCAGCTCACCCCACTTGGCACCCCAGTTCTTGTACTCAGGCTTCTCCCAATTCTCAATGGTCATCCCTTCCGGCGCCATGTAGCCGTCAAGGCTAAGTCCGATGTTCACGAAAACTTTGGTCATGATGCATCTCTCCTGATTCTGTACGTCGGCCCAACGGCCAGGGTTCAGCGGCGGGCCGGTTACGCCTGACCGCTCATAACGGGCTGCGCGGCCCGTCCGCTGGAAGCGAGTGTTAGGCCCCGCCTTGGCAACCAGCCACCCGAACGAGACCTGCCGCGCATGACGGCGAATCGCGTCAACGGCCCGCGGCACAACAGGAGAAGTGGCCACCGCGGCCATGGACATTAGCTCGCCTGCGCGGCCAGACTGCGTTTGATACCGACAAAGGCCGCTTCTTCGAGTTCAGCGCGTTCTCGGATCACGCGTCGCAACCAATCCTCAACGTTGGGAGTACGGTGCAGCTGCGCTAGAAACGCCGCTCGTGCGGCTAACTCGGCCGGGAGCGCAAGCGAGGCGGGTGCGGTTCTGTGGACACGCACGGGCGCTTCCCAGGCCGCATCATCGGCGGCCTGCGCAACCACGGTTTGGTCAATCTCTCGCTCGGATAACTGTTTGGTCATTTTGGTTCGCGGACTGATACATCCCATCCAGTAATGATGCGCACGGTATTGTCTGGCTGGAGTTGAAAGATGATCTTGAGCGATCGTCCGCCGAGGGTGCGCCCAGCAGTTGATAGCGATCACGGTACGACTTGTTGCGCCGCACCTCGAAGTCAGCGAAGAAGCACTCTACTGCCTCACCGAACGACACATGATGGGCGGCCAACTCGTCGCGCTCGAAGTCGTACTCGAAGTCGGCGGGCGTGAAGCGTTGCCAGTTGACCACAGCCGATCATCCCTTCTTGCTGAAAACGACAGGCCATCATCTTATGGGGCTATTGTATCACAGTTTGGAGCGAAAATCCGCGCCAACTGGTGGCTTTGATGACGAGTCGTGCGGCATCTTGCCGATTGACCCACAGTATTGCATCGTCCGGCCTAACGTGTTTGCGCTTCAGCTGCGAACGAAGCGCGTCTCTTCAGCCTAGCGCTAGCGTGAGTCAGCTGGAAGCGCGGGTTAGTCACGCCGGTGCTTGCCCCTGTTCGCTGGAGAACAAGGAATGCCGGAACAACCTTGAGGCGTGGTATCCGGCCAACCCGCCTGCACCACACAGCGCAAGGTCGAAACCGAAAAACAGCACCCCCAGTATGGCAACCGTTCCGTCACCAAGTGCCTCGGTCGCGCTCGTGATCGCCGGTGGGAACACCTCGTTCAGAGCGAGGGACGACAGCAACCCGCCGACCGGACTCAGTGCGATACAACTGATGATCAACACACCGAACACTAGAAGGAAGAACATGCCCGCAAACGCTCCGTCTGTCGGATCGTCCGACCGATGACGCGACAGACGATGGTCGAACTCAGTGCCGCCAGCGGGAAGTCGATGATGAATGCGAAGAGCAGCTCCACAGCCAGCAAGGTCATCCCGCCAAGAACGGGCTGCAGGATGACATAGGCAGGCTCCATGACCGCCGGGCCCAAGAATAGACCCGGTATGCCCACCGCCAAAGCGGTGCCGATGAAGGCGAGCTTGTTGGAGCGAAATCCTGCGAATGCCATCGTTCCTCCGGCTGTGACTAACGGCCAAGTTCAGCTGCGGCTGCGCCAAGTTAACGTTATTCGCGGCGAGCCTGACCGGCGTAGCCGTCAGCTGGAAGCGAGTGTTAGGCCCCGTCCTGGTGACCAGACCCACGCCACACGCGCGCGCGGCCCACCACGGCGAACCGTACCGACAACGGGCGGTCAGCCGGGTTGCAGTTCGTTAGCTGGTTGTTCTTGGCGTTGCGCAGCGATTTTGGCCTGTAACTCGCGTGACTTGGCGCGATAGAAGGCGATCTGTTCTTCGGGGCTCTTGTCGCGCAACTGCTCATAGTGTGCATCGCGGATGCGGCGCACCATCTCGACGGCCTTAATGGTTGTCTGCTTCATCGCTTGCCACCTCTCGCGGCGAGTAGATCGCCAGCGGCTTGTAGCCTCGTTCCAAATTCACGGCTGTGAAGAGGCGGATTTTGTCATAGTGAACGATATGCCGGAAGTTCCAACTGACCAGGAGATCCACCTCGGCGCTGGTCGCCAGGGCGATATGCAGACCGTCAGCGTAGAACTTCGGTGTCAGGATGCCATGTGCTTGATAGGCATCAGCCAGGGCCAGCACTTCCGGCGTGATGACTAACGTCTCTGGCATCAATGCCAATAGACCGGCCAGCAGTTCGCGTACCGTGGGCGGCGCATCCGCGATTTCGGCGGTGATGATTTCGGAGATGACGGGCTTGAGGCGCCCCGTGCGGAAGTCTTCAAACAGCGCGTTCGACCAGCGGGCAAACTCTGAGTCGAAGCAGCCACCCAAGACCGATGTGTCAATGTAGACGCGTTGGGCTTTCATGGCTGCATTTTACCCCCAGCGGCGATTTTTGCCAAGCGGTTTTGGTGGAGTGACGGCGATTCGTTCATAGTTCTGCCGGGTCAGCCTGCAGTATTAGTCTTCTGCGCCTAACGGTAAGGTTCAGCTGCGGCTGCGCCTCACGCAACCCTCAATCGCGCGAGATCCGACCGGCGCAGCCGTCAGCTTGACGCAATGTTAGGCCCGTGGCCCTGACCAGCCCCGCCCAACGAGACGCGCCGCCCACGACGGCGAACCATGCTGACCACCCGCGGCGCCACCAGCCGCGCGTGTCCAATCAACCACCATGCTGCACTGGGAGAGGTTCAGGAACCAAGCCCGCCAGCAGCGTATCGGGCGCGATATCCTGTTCGTGCGGCCAAGTCACTGCGCCAAACACGATGCCGACTTGCTGGAAGTAATGCACGTCTCGCAATTCTCGCATCACGCCGCGATCCAGATAGGGCTTGAGGTCGAAGACGCCGCGACGGCCATTCTCCAGTTCCACGTAAATGCGATAATCGGCTAGTGGGGTAACAGATTTGGCATCCCAATTCATCGTAATCCTCACAACGGGTCGATTTTGTAGGGCTGTTCACCGCTGCGGGCCAACTCCCAGTTGGCTAGCAGTTCGTCGCGGTGTAACTCGATCCACGCCTGCACGAGGCGCAACTGCTTGCGCGGCAACTTGCCTGCCAGAATCTCACCGTCGTCGATGCCGATGGAAGCCTCGAATTCGGCGTACTTGGCATGCACGTGCGGCAGTGCGTGCTGCAGGTTGTCGATCGTGTACAGCCGGATGATGATGCCATAGAACATCGAGATAATCGGCACAGTTGCTCTCCTTCGACAAGTGACCGGCTTTCGACCGTGCTTGGGCCTGATATCGGTTTCAACAGCGAGTCGTGAATCTCCCCATCGGTTGACCACAGTGTGCCCCTTGCCGGCCTAACGTTTTTGTTCAGCGGCTCGCCGAAGGCGAGTCCGCTGGAACAAAGGGTTAGGCGTCGCCGTTTGCACGTGCTTCGTCGAATTGCTAGACCGCACTCTGAAGCTTCGCTGAAATCCTGGCGAGAAAGGGATTCTTTGCCTCTTGGTAGTCCCCGCCTTCTTCCTTTCCGCTCGCAACTGCTTCTAGCTTGGCAACACAGTAGGCTTGCGCGTCCTCCGGATGGACGCGCATGTGGTCGCGGAACCTGAGCCAGTCACTAAGAACGGGCGACTTCGGCGAGACAACATACAGAAGGATTTGATAGTTCCTGCCCTCATGCGAAATCTGGCCGACCAAAAGCGGCAAGTAGTGTGGGAACGGAGAGTCCTCGAATCCCAGTGCATACATCGCCTTCCGGATGTCCTCGTGGTGCGACTCTGGCGCTGGCACAGCAATGTCAAGTACGTTTCGCCCGCCAACTCCAGGAATGGAACTACTTCCTACATGCTCAACCAAGACCGGGCCAGCAGCATTCTGAATCAGGCGCTCGATCTGCGCAAACACATCGGGAAGGTGTGGGTCGTACGTGTGGTACTCAACAACGTACGGTGCGCTTTCCTTTGCGGCCTTCATGCTCTGAATCGGCTTCATCTGTGCCCTCGCATTCAATTGGGTGCTTCCGCACTGTAGTCCTTGTGACGCCTAACGAAAAACGTCACCTGCGCCTGCGGCTGGCGAACCTCCCGTGCCCCCTGACCTTACCGCCGCAGGCGTCAGGTGGACGTGATGTTAGGCCGCTGCCCCAGCCATGCCCGCCCAACGCGAGCGCCGCCCATGACGGCGAATCGTGGCTACCACCATCGCCAGCTTCAGATCGGTGGATTACTTCCTTCTTCTCATTTCAGCGTAACCAACCCATGTTCGTTCGGATTCAACGAAACCGCTTTTGTTGATGAAGTAGCCGTTCATCTGTTCGCCAGTAGTATGTATGAACATCAATGCCGTCGAGAGCATCGCTTGTCCTGTTTCAGTCCCAACGCACTTGTACACCAGATAATCACCTCGAAGCTCACCCTCCCAAATGTATTTGTAGGGCTTGAAGTTGTTCGTGGTCTTGGTTGCGACCATTTCTCCCTTCACCTTACACCCTGATTGTTTCAGGCTAACCACATAGTCACCTGTCCAGTCCCGCTTTGCCGGAGCCTCGCTTGCCGTGTCAACGTGGTATGAAGTAATCTCCCATACACCTGCGACGTTTCGAGGCGAACCCCTCAAGGCGCTCACGATATCGTCAAACTTGGTCACCAAGAGAGTACCTATTACGCCGATGATTGCCGCGATAATGGCGGCCCACGCTTCTGTCATTGGTCTCTCCTTGATGGTGAGGGCGAGCAGAGGAAAGGAAACTCACTCTGCCCGTACTTCGACGGTTCGTTTTGCCAGCCTAACGGAAAGGTTCAGCTGCGGCTGCGCCGCACTAACTCCCATCGTGCGAGCTCTTACCGGCGCAGCCGTCAGCTGGAACCAGTGTCAGGCCCCGTCTGGCAACCACCCCGCCCAACGCGAGCACCGCCCATGATGGCGAACCACGACGAGCATCTCGCCGCCAGCTTCAGGGTTTCTTGCCAGGCAAAGTGTTGTGCTACCGGCACTATTGAGCTATCCACCCGTAATGACTACTAGAGCTATCAACCGCGGAGAGTACTGCTTATGCTGTGGTGTCTCATACTGCCGAACCAGCCCCAAGTCCAAGTTGGTTTTGGGTTCGACCGGTTCCGTCATGTCAATCTCTTGAGATCCTTGGGCTTGCTGGAAGCGCCGATAGTCCGAGAGAAAGACATCCGCCACATCTTGATCATATATGACTCCGGCCGGTAGATCCCATTGCTTGCTTGGGTTTGGGCTAAACCGGGGACGCTTCAAGCTTCTTGGTGATGCCGGAGGAGTAGTAGGAATCTTGTCTTGGTCTGTGAGAGGTAAGTAGGCTCCTGATTGCGTCTCGCACAATATGACCCAGACGCCCCTATCAGTTAGGCCGCCATGCCAATGGTCGCGGTCTAGCTTCCGTCCCAATGCGACAGGTGGCCCCCACGCCTCTGACACTTTTTGTTTCAGTTCTGCGACAGTGTCACCGATCTGATATTCGAACTCTATGTAACCTTTTCGCAGCGGACATTCAAGTACACCGAGTAGGTTGGCAGGCTCTGAAGATGTTTCGCTTGTCATTGTCATATTCACCTCAGAGAACAAAATGCAAGAACACCGAATCGTCATTGCTACTATTCCCAGCATAAGAAGTGCGAAGGAAGCGTAAGACACCTTCAGTTCAGAATTATAGAGCCTGTTGAGGCTATCGATGAAACTCATCATGCTGGAAATGTATACCTTCCTTCGCAGCATACTAGAGAGGATGCTCGTAAAGATCGAGGCAAGAAAAAGCACCACGCCTGCGATTAAGGCGATAATAACGGTAAGGTCAACTAAACCCTTGTCGACAAAATAGAGCAGAAAGGCTAGGGTCGTGGGGATCAGTATGCCAGATGTAGTGATCATCATATTGCCAATAGCTCGAATGCGTTCCCGATTGGTTTCTATGGTGCTTATCACCAGATCCATCTTGACGGGTTCGTCTTCATCCAGCTGTTGCCGTACAATTCTTATGGGCATTGTTGTCGCATCCACCAAAGTGTTCTTGTACAGTGGTCTAACGTCGGTTTTGATGGCGAATCGTACCGCAATCCTATCAGTTGCCCCACAGTGTTCCGCTCGGCAGCCTAACGGCCGGCTTCACCTGCGGCTGCGCCTCCGTGACTTCCACGGCCCACAGCGCGACCGGCGCAGCCGTCAGGTGGAAGCAATGTTAGGCCCGTGGCCCCGCACCGTGCCCACCACCCCACCGCCGACCACAGACCCGCCGCCGACCGCCTGGCCCTGGCGCGCACCGCCCGACTTGTCCTGCATTGTGTGTCGTTGATTTGCCCTTCCGCTTTGTTGGTGACGGAACGCGCCCCTGCGCTGCGACCGCCTGCCAACCCGCCGCTCGGCCTAAAGATTCCTGATGGCGACAGCAAGGGCAAAAACAATGATCGCATTCAGAAAACCAAAAATGGCTTCAGGTGGAGTTATTCTCATTTTGCCAGCGTTTGGATAATTGTTTGGTTCTGGGATAACAAGAGCATAGGCCAAAACTATTAATAGCGATAACACTAAAGCGGTCAACTCTGACTCGAACGGAGTATAAATTCTATCCAAGGCTGCCCATACAATTCTCACGACTCCCGAGCATGCAAAGGTAGAAAAGGCTGAACCGGCAGAGTAAAAATTCTTGATTTCTCTCGAAAATCTGATTCATAGGGTTTTCTGAATTAGAAGATGATGGTTCCGTCATGTCGATTCCTCTTGGTCAGATTTGTTGTCCAACTGCGCTAGGTTGCATGTTGTTGGGTGCGCTGCTCGCTGCGGCCCCTGTCCGACAAGGCGCTCCGGCCTAATGGGCGCGAGCTGTGCCGCACCCCAAGCCGCCAGGCGCTTGCGCCTGAGCGGCGCCGGGGCCGAGCGTGCGCCGCGGCCGCGCACGCAGTGAGCGGTGTCGGCTCGAGCGAGAAGTTAGGCGGACGCGAGCGATAGCGAGCAGGCCGCCAACTTCTTGCACAGCTCGCGCCCATTAAGCGGATGCACAGCGCAGCGCCAGCGGAGCGAAGCGTCCGCCTAACTATTATGTAGGCGGACAAAATCCGTCTACATACTCAGAACATTGCTGTAAAACGGAAACTATCCGCCTAATTATCTCGTAGATTTGCACTAGGCGGAATGTTTCCATATAATTGTCCCGATAGTTATTATTAGACGGCAGGATGTCCGCCTGACACCCCTGAAGGTGGGCGGCGGCTCGACGTCGAAATCCTGTTTGGCAGTGATCGTATTGTAAGCCAGATTCCCTTGGGCGTCAAGAGGTATGATGATGAATTCGATCAATTCGACTCCAGCGAAACCCTCGGAAAAACGCCTGCTCGACGTGGTGCGCGATGCCATTCGCACCAAGCACTACTCGCTCCGCACCGAGGAGGCCTACGTCAATTGGGTGCGCCGCTTCATCCTGTTCCACGGCAAGCGCCACCCCAAAGACATGGGCGGTCCGGAGATCGAGGCGTTCCTCACTCATCTTGCGGTCGAGGGCCACGTGTCCGCCTCAACGCAGAATCAGGCCCTCAGCGCGCTGCTGTTTCTTTATCGTACGGTGCTCCATCAGGATATCGACCATGCCATCGACGCTGTCCGCGCCAAGCCGTCGCAGCATCTGCCGGAGGTGCTGACCAAGGCGGAGGCCCGCCAGGTGATCGCGCAAATGTCGGGAATCTACCAACTCCAGGCCAGGCTGCTCTATGGCAGCGGCCTGCGTCTGCTCGAGTGCCTGCGGTTGCGCGTCAAGGACCTCGACTTCGACCGCCGCGCGATCATCGTGCGCGACACCAAGGGCAATGAGGATCGCGTCACGATGCTGCCCGACAGCGTCGTCGAACCGCTCAAGGAGCACTTGTTGCGCGTCAAACGTCTGCACCAGGAGGATCTGGCCAGGGGCGGCGGCGCGGTTTACCTGCCCGACGCCCTTGACCGCAAATACCCCAATGCGGCCCGTGAGTGGCTCTGGCAGTACGTCTTCCCCTCCGAGCAGCTCTCACAAGACCCGCGCTCCGGCGTGACGCGGCGCCATCACCTGGATGAAAGCGGCCTGCAGAAGGCCGTCCGCGCCGCGGCCCGCGCCGCCGGCCTCGACAAGCGCGTCACCTGCCACACGTTCCGGCATAGTTTCGCCACCCACCTGTTGGAGAATCATTATGACATCCGAACCGTGCAGGAGCTCCTGGGCCATAAGGACGTCAGGACGACGATGATCTACACGCATGTCCTCCAGCGCGGCGGTCTCGCCGTGCGAAGCCCGTTGGACTGACGCTTTTGGGCCCTTACCAATCGGATTCCGGCCTAAAAACAAGAATCTCAGCACCAAGACACCAAGACACAAAGATCATTAAGAATTCTACCTTTGTGGACTTCGTGCCTTTGAGCCTTTGTGGTGAAGGCTTGGTTCCGGCTCGTCCGGGTTAGGAATTCCAAATATGGGCCTCTGCGGGATCTGGAGTGGAGGCTTGAGCCGGTTTTCTGACCAGCAAGGCCGCAAACCGCACCGGCTGAAGCCTCGACTCCGGCTACCTTTGGAATTGTTGTGACGCTTCCCGCCGCGTTGCCATTCCCCCCCACCCGTGCTAAAATCCTCCCGCTGTACAGTCGACGTTCAGCTTTCACGCCCGCGGAGCGGGCAGTCCAGCTTCCAGTATCCAGCTTCCAGCTTCCAGTTTCGAGCAACCAACTATGGGCACACTCAACCCGACCATCCCTTCTCCCGAGCTGACCAAGACCCTGAACGCGGCCGCGGCCCGCATGAAGGCGCTCGGTAAGCCCTACCTGACGCCGGCGCTGCTGCTGGCGACCTTCGCCCGCGACGCCGACAATGCGGCGCACCGGCTGCTGACGTCGCTGGCGATCGAGCGCAGCTTTCGCCTCGACGAGCTGGCGATCTCGGCGGAGATGTTGGCGAAGGCCAGCCCCGGCGCCGATGCGGATTTCGATTTCATCGCGGCGGACGGCGCGCGCGTCAAGCTTTCCACCGAGATGCTGGTGGTGCTCGACGAGGGTCACAGCATCGCCCAGGCTGCGGGCGAGGCGGCGATCGGCACCGAGCACGCGCTGGGCGCGCTGGGCGAACGCGGGGTGAGCACCGCGGCGATCCTGCGTCGCTACAGCATCTCGCCGCGAGACGCTGGCCAACCGGCTGTCGACCCAGGCGCAGGTCAAGCGCGTGTCGGGCCAGGATGCGGTCGCGCAAGCCAAGGCGGGCGGGGGGGTGCCGGTCTACGTGCGCGGCGACCTGATGCGCGATCTGCTGGGGCTGCTGACGCTGGCGAACCATCGCCACGTGATCCTGGTGGGGGATGCGGGCGTGGGCCGGCGGTCGCTGGTGAACGCGCTGTCGCTGCTGATGGCGGAGGGCAAGGGGCCGGTCGGGTTGTCTAAGCTCGTGCAGGTCACCGAGAACGCGCTGTTGGTCGATTCTGAGAAGGCGATCGACAGCGCGTACCAGCAGGCCCGCGATGGCATCCTCTTCATCCCCAACATCGAACGCTTCTTCGGCAGCGCGATGAGTTCGCCGGAATTCCCCAAGGCGACGCGGGCGGTGCAGCGCGCGTTCCTGAGCCTCTCACCCGTGGTGATCGCCTCGACGACCGACGCAGCCTGGAACGAGCGGCTGGCAGTCGACAGCGTCGTGCGCGATCACAGCCATCGCATGCGCGTGCCCGAGCCGACGATCGACGAGACGGTCGCGATCCTGGGGGTGCATCGGTCGCGGCTGGAGCAGGACTACGGCTTCAAGATCGTCGATAACGCCCTGCCCGCGGCCGCGACGCTGGCGAAGCGTTATGTGGCGGGGGCCACGCTGCCCGCATCCGCGCTGGCCGCGCTGCACCGGGCGGGCGCGCTGCTCAAGCTGGCGGGGCAGTCGTCCGTCGCCTTCCGTCCCGACATGCAGCCCGATTCCGAGCTGGATGCCGACGACGTGGCCGTGGCGGTCAGCGTGATGACCGGGATCCCGGTGAGTAAGCTGGGCGTGGACGAGCGCGCCCGCTACGCCCACATGGTCGAGGCGCTCCACCAGCGCATCATCGGCCAGGACGACGCAGTGCTGGCGGTCAGCCGGGCGGTGAAGATCGCCCGCGTGGGGCTGAAAGATCCGAAGCGGCCCATCGGTTCCTTCCTCTTCCTGGGGCCTACCGGTGTCGGCAAAACCGAGTTGGCGAAGGCGCTGGCCGAGTTTATGTTCGGCAGCGAGGACGCCATGGTCGTGCTCGACATGACCGAATACCAGCAGGATCACACGGTCAACCGGCTGATCGGCGCGCCGCCCGGCTACGTGGGCTACGAGGGGGGTGGGCAGCTCACCGACAAGGTGCGGCAGCGACCCAGCACGGTGGTGCTCTTCGACGAGGTGGAGAAGGCCCACCCGCGCGTCCTCGACATCCTGCTCCAGATCATGGAGGAGGGCCGGCTGACCGATTCGCAGGGCCGGCTCGCCTCGTTCAGCGAGGCCGTGGTGATCCTGACCAGCAACATGGGGTCCGAGTACCTGGATCAGCCCGTGATGACCGACGAGATGCGCGACCAGGTGATGGCCGTCACACGGACGACGTTGCGACCCGAGTTCCTCAACCGCCTCGACGAAGTCATCATGTTCCTGCCGCTGACGCCCGACCAGTTGCGCCAGATCATGGACCTGCTGCTGAAGAAGGAA
The DNA here is from genome assembly GCA_963841825.1 of uncultured Chloroflexia bacterium. Classification (GTDB taxonomy): domain Bacteria; phylum Chloroflexota; class Anaerolineae; order CG2-30-64-16; family CG2-30-64-16; genus CAWJEL01. Next base: position 43,063 of record CAWJEL010000018.1, on the reverse strand, counting down.
GTCAAGCTGCTGGCGGCGCAGGGTGTGACGTTGGAGATCAGCGAGGCCGCGATCGTCTGGATGCTGGCGCAGAACGATCACCCGGAATGGGGCGCGCGCCCGCTCCGCCGCATCCTCCAGAAGAACCTGCGCGAGCCGTTGGCCGACTGGATCCTCAACACTGCGCCGCCCAAGGGCGCCCAGGTGGCGGTGGACGGGGGGGATGGCGGGTTGGTGTTCAGCTACACGTGACGTCCCTCCGCAGGGCCGCCCCATCGAGGTAACCACGGATGGCGCCCACGCTTATCGTGTGGCTGGCGCTAAGGAATCATCGCAATACCGCAAAACTCACTTTTGTCACCCTGAGCGGGTTTTTCTCATACGGTGCGTTGCGGCGAAAATTCAGCGAAGGGTCTCGTTTCGGACGCGAGATTCCCTTCGACCCGGCTCAGGGCATGCTTCGCTGGAGCCCCGCTGCAACGCGAATTGAGCTGTTCACCCGCTGCCTAGAAACTCCCGCCTGTCACTCTGAGCGGGTTGACGACCCAACACTGTTAACGGCACAACACCAGCGAAGAGTCTCGCCGCTGACCGAGATGCTTCACTGGTGGCTCGCCGTAACGTACTTTGGGCGGTAGACCCGTTCACGGCGAAGCCGTGACAATTGCACGAGTTTCTTGCCGCGCGCGTCCTGCGGCGCGGGATGGATAACTCAGAATGACAAAAGTGACCCTTTTCGAGCACCCGCAAGCTGCCGAGCGGTTTGACTACACTCAGAGCGACAGACACCAGGGAGCGAGTTTTGCGGTACTGCGAATCATCACAAATCGGACGCGCACGGCACAGCGCCGCCGCTAATCGTGCGCGGCTTCAGTCCGTCTGCGGCTTGTAGAGCCCGGCTGGATCCGAGCCGAAGGTGCCGGCGGCCAGGGTGCGAGGGTCTAACCGCGTCAGCCCGGCGGCCATCTCCGGCGTGATCGCAGGGTAACGGCGTGCGGTCTTGAAACTGCGCTCGATGGCATCGCAGCCGGCATCCTCCCAACGCCATTTCAGCCTGTCAAAACGGCGCAGATCGATCGGCGCGGTATAGCCGCGCAGGGTGCGAACACCGTTCACGTTGAAATAATCATCGAAGTACGACATCGCCAACTCGCGCACCGTCGCGTAGACCGGCTCACGATAGCATAACCCCGTGAAGTTGGATTTCGCCAGCGCACCCAGCCGGCCATTGCGCCGGAAAAGCGCCAGCACGTGATCATCGTCCAGCCCCGGCTCCGGCAGCAGATCCACCACCAGGGGCGGATCGCCCAGGCGGTTCAGCGCGTAAGCGGCGAAGATGGCGCCGTCCAGACAATGGCCACGGCCTTCCCGCAACACGCGCAGCGGCGAGCGGTTGAAGTACTCCGGCTCATAAACGACGTTGTCCAGGAAATCCTGTATCCGGCGCGGGGAATCGAGCGTGTCGAGGAATGCGTTTTCTTCAGTGCTTAAATAGCTGGCTAAGGTGTCTGTGGTCATTATGCTTCTCGTGGTGTTTTTTAGTCAATCTGAGCGCGGAGGACTCCCCTCGGTATGGGGGAGGTAGCCGGGAGGCGTGGCGTCCTCCCGACTACCGGGTTCACCGCGCGGTAGTGTTTCCCCTGCTTCGGTATCACTCCGCAGAAAGCGAGAGCATGACCTGGGTCGTGCCTTCGTTGACTGTGGCCATCAGGCTTAGTTTTTGGCCGTCTTTGGCGAAGTTTAGCATGCTGACTTCGCCCATCTCGGTCGGTTCGCCGTCGAGCTTCCAACCCGATTCAGCCAACGCGTCCTTGTAGAAGGCGGCCACATCGGCGACGCTGCTCGCAGTCTTGTAGATCAGCATGTTGTTCATGCTGGTCTTGTCTTGAGCATCCGGCATCACCGGCAGGTCGGCGCCGGCCGGGGCCGCGCATGCCGCGGGCGATTCGATGGTGATTGGCGCGTTGACCTCGGTGAGCTCCCACGTCCAGGTTCCTTCACCGGCCTCGCCGCCCAGCCCCAGGAAACCGCCGCCCTGCCATGTGACGGTATCCTTCACCACGAACCCGCCGTCAATTGCCACCCAGCTTTCGCCGGTGACCACGCCCCCACCTTGCGTGATGAGCTTGGATTCGTACTTGTAGTGCTTGGTCGGGATGCCATTGACCGTCGCGCGGCCCAGATACTTGCCCTCGCTGATGCCGCCAAGCGCGCTCGGCGAGAAGATGCCCTGTTCCATATTCTTGGCCACCTCGTCGCTTGTGATCGCGATGCACTCCTCGTCGTCGGATGCCTTCATATACATTGTATCGCCGATTTGCCACAATTCGAACTGGGTCTCCTTGCTCGGATCCGTTGGTTCGTCTGTGCGCCAAAGCAGGTGACGCGCCTTCACCGGCTCGGTCGTGAAATCCTCTTCCCAGTTCCACGAGCCGGTTTCGTTTTGGCCATCTCCGGTGGATTTCCATTCGGCTGACCACTTTGCCTTGTAGCTCTTCAGCTTGTCCAGTCCGGTTGCGCGTGAATCCAGCGAGAGGGTCTCCTCCTCCGGTGTTGACGCCGGGGTGGGCTCGACGGCCGCTGCTTTCGTCGGTTCAAGGGCGGCGGTAGGCTTCGAGGCTTCGACCGCGGCCTTCGTCGGTTGCGTTGCCTCAGTGGCGGCAGTTTCGATCGGCTCGGCAAGCTTCGACTCAGGGGTGGGATTGGCCTTTTGGCCGCTACCGCAAGCCGCCAGGGCTGCGATGACGAGGATCGTCAGCGCGATCAACAACCAGTTACGCTTGGTCATGGTGATTCTCCTTTCACGAGTTGCTTCTCACAAGAACCAGCTAAGATTGATTATACTGTGGTACAAGCAGAATGCCAAGCCGACATCAGGGTGCGGTTCAACTTTTTGCGGCAGCGCTTCTGATGATACGATCTGCGCAAATCTGCGTTCTCTGCGGTTCCCTCGAAGTGCCAAAACCACCTAACCACAGATGACGCAGATTGCCGCAGATCATACGGCCAGCAGGAGACAGGTGGTGTCATAGATTTGGGGCAAGCCTGGGAAGGCAGTACAATGCCTTGCAGGCTGGCTGCCGCTCGGCCATCATCGCCCCCGACGCTATCAGAGGAGGAAGAATGACTGCGCCTATTGCACTGCAACTTTACTCACTGCGCGAATTGCTCAACGCCGATTACGCGACCGGCATCCGCAAAGTGGCCGCGATCGGTTACGCCGGTGTGGAGACCGCCGGCTTTCCCGGCACGACGCCGCAGGCCGCGGCCAGGCTTTTCGACGAACTCGGCCTGACCGTCTGCTCCGCACATAGCCCGTTGCCGCTGGGCGACCAGCAGGCCGAGGTGCTGGACACGATGGCCGCTCTCGGCTGCACCCGGCTCGTCTGTCCCTGGAAACCGCAGGAACTGTTTGCATCGATTGATGGTATCCGCCAGGTCTGCGACGAGCTCAACGAAGCCAACATCGTGGCCCGGGCCCACGGACTGACGCTGAGCTATCACAACCACTGGGCCGAGTGCGCGCAGGTGGACGGCCGCCGGGCGTATGAGATCATGCTGGATCAACTGGCCCCCGATATTTTGTTTGAGGTAGACACCTACTGGGCCAAGACCGCCGGCGTTGATCCGATCACCTGGGTGCGGGAGCTTGGTCTCCGCGCGCCGCTGCTCCACATCAAAGATGGCCCTTGCATCATGGACGCGCCGATGACCGCGGTGGGCGACGGCGTCCAGGACGTGCCAGGGATCGTCGCCGCCGGCGCCGGCGCGACCGAGTGGCTGATCGTCGAACTCGACCGCTGTGCGACCGATATGCTGGAAGCGGTGACGCAGAGCTATCGCTACATGGTCGGAAAGGGGTTGGCGCATGGCAAGCGCGACTAGGGTCGGCATCATCGGCTGCGGCAACATCAGCGGGATCTACCTGACCAACTGCCGGGCGCTGCCGGGGCTGGAACTTGTCGCCTGCGCTGACCTTGACATGGGGCGAGCCCGCGCCAAGGCCGCAGAGCACGGCATCCGCGCCGCCACGGTGGATGATCTGCTGGCAGACCCCGACATCGATCTGGTGGTGAACCTGACCATCCCGGCGGCGCACGCTGCGGTGAGTCAACGGGCGCTCGCGGCCGGGAAGCATGTCTACACCGAAAAGCCGCTCGCCACCCGACGGACGGACGGCGCGGCCACCCTGGCGCTGGCGCGGGAAACGGGGCTGCGCGTCGGCAGCGCGCCCGACACCTTCCTGGGCGGTGGCCTGCAAACCTGTCGCAAGCTGATCGACGACGGCGCGATCGGGGAGCCGGTGGCGGCAGTGGCGTTCATGACCGGTCACGGGCCCGAGAGCTGGCACCCCGACCCGGAGTTCTTTTACAAACCCGGCGCCGGGCCGATGTTCGACATCGGCCCATACTATCTGACCGCGCTGATCAGCCTGCTCGGCCCGATCGTGCGCGTCACCGGTTCGGCGCGCATCTCCTTCCCGGAGCGCACGATCGGCAGCGGCCCGAAGCAGGGCCAACAGATCGCCGTGGAGACGCCCACGCACGTCGCCGGCCTGCTGGACTTTGCCGGCGGCGCGGTGGCGACGATCATCACCAGCTTCGATGTGTGGGCTGCTAACCTGCCGCGCATCGAGATTTACGGGTCGGAGGGCTCGCTCAGTGTGCCCGACCCGAATACCTTCGGCGGGCCGGTGCGCATCCGGCTGGCGGGGGATCAAGCGTGGCGCGACGTGCCGCTGACCCACGGCTACACCGAGAACAGCCGCGGCCTGGGCGTGGCTGACATGGCGGCTGCGCTCCGCGAGGACCGTCCGCACCGGGCCAGCGGTGAACTGGCATTCCATGTGCTTGATGTGATGGCCGCGTTCGAGGAAGCCTCGACGGCCGGCCGCCACGTGGCGATCACCAGTGGCCCGCCACGGGTTGAGGCGCTGCCTGCGGGCTGAGCGCATCCGAAACCCGACAGCATCGGAATGTCAAACCGGCTTCAGAACGCGCCATTCGCGTAATTTGCTTGACAGGAGTATTGTCGTCCCCTATAATCTTCAGGGCTGAACATTGAAGCCGCAATATGAAATCCGCTCTTACCCCCGAGGAGGGCACAATGCCAGACGAAAAAACGCCAGAGGAAGTGCCGGATGTCGAGCTCCCGCCCGTTGAGCCGGTCAGCGAACTGCCTGCGGACGCTCCGGTCGAGGCCGAGTCACCTCCGGTCAAGGAAGTCGTCGAGCCGTTAGTGGAAGCGCCGGCCGAGGTTGCCCCGCCGCCTCCTCCCGAAGCACCGGTCGCGATCGAACCTGCGCCAAGTTCAGGTACCGGCGACACGAAGCTTTGGGCGCTGCTGGCCTATGTGCTCTCACCCGTGGTTCCCATCGTCATCCTGCTGGTTGAGAACATGAAGAATCAACCTTCCCTCAAGCCACACACCATGCAGGCATTGGTGGCGGGCATCGCAATCATCGCCGTCACCTTTGTTCTGGGCGTCATCCCAATTATCGGCTGCCTGTCTCCGATCGTCGCGCTGGCGGGCTGGATCGCGATGATCTACTGGGGCTTCCAGGCATACAATGGCAAGCCGGTCACAATCCCGGTCGTGACGAACCTCGTGCAGAAGCAGGGCTGGGCGTAAGTCCATCCAGCGGAAGACTGGTACAATCGGCATCTCTGGCAACGCGATGCGTGGTTCACCGCCAGGTGCGCTGTGCGTCGCGTCGTTGCGGTTTTAACTCGTGCCAGCTATAATGTCCCCGTCATTCGTCATTCGTCATTCGTCATTCGCCATTCGTCATTCGTCATTCGCGACTCCTACGAGGCCCCATGCCGCCGACCTCCAAACGTTGGGACATTTCACCGCCTGTGCCGCGGCGCCAGCTTGACCGCCTGTCGCAGCTTCATCCGCTGTTGGTGCAGATCCTTTTCAACCGCGGCGTGACCGATCCAGAGGACGCCGACGCCTTCCTGAACGGGCGCGCGCGCTTCGACGATCCGGCCCGCATGAAGGGCGTCCCGGCGGCCGTGGCGCGCATCCGGGCGGCCATCCGGTCGGGCGAGCCGATCGTCGTCTACGGTGACTTCGACGCCGACGGCGTGACATCCACCGCTTTGCTCGTCCAGGCGTTAACCGCACTCGGCGCGCGCATCAGCCCTTACATCCCGCATCGCGTGGATGAAGGCTACGGCCTGCACAACGACGCGCTGGATAAAATCGCCGCCGGGGGCGCACGGCTGGTGATCACGGTGGACTGCGGCATCCGCTCTCCGCACGAGGTGGCGCACGGACAGGCGCTCGGCCTGGACATGATCGTCACCGATCACCACTCGATCCAGCTCGACGCCGAGGGTTGCGACATCCTGCCGCCGGCCCTGGCGGTGATCAACCCCAAGCAGCAGGCCGACCCCTATCCCTTCCGGGACTTCGCCGGGGTGGGGCTGGCATTCAAGCTGGCCCAGGCGCTCTTGCTGGCCGAAAAGCGCGAGCCGATTCTGCTCCAGCCGCCGGATCTCAAAGAGGAAGACCTGCTCGACCTGGTGGCGCTGGGCACCGTGGCCGACCTGGCGCCGCTGCTGGGCGAGAACCGCAGCCTGGTGCAGCGCGGCCTGGCCGAGCTCAACAAGCCGCGGCGGCCCGGCATTCAGGCGATGCTGGAAGAGGCGAAGCTGTCTCCGGGCAAGGTGGACGCCACCGCCATCGGCTTTGTGCTGGGGCCACGCATCAACGCCGCCGGCCGGCTGGCGCACGCCAACCTGAGCTACGACCTGCTGACTGCTCCCGACACGCTCACGGCGCGACCACTGGCCGAGGAGCTCGCCGCGCTGAACCGTGAGCGCCAAAACCTCACCCTGGCAAAGGTCGAGCTGGCGCAGCAGCAGATCGCGGCCGACCGGGACGGCCGCTACCTCTACCTGGTCGCGCACCCGGATTTCGAGTCGGGCATCGTCGGGCTGGTGGCGGGCCGGCTGGTGGAAGACCTCTACCGGCCCGTGCTGGTGGCGAAGGTCGGCGATGAGGAAACCCACGGCTCGGCCCGCAGCATCGCGGAGTTCAACATCACGGCCGCGCTGGATGAGTGCCGCGAGCTGCTGGTGCGTCACGGCGGGCACGCGGCCGCGGCCGGCTTTGCGGTGAAGAACGAGAACCTGGCAACATTGCGCGCCCGGCTGGAGACGATCGCCGAACGGCAGCTTGCCGGAGCGACGCTGCTGCCTTCGCTGCCGGTGGATAAGGTGGTGGCGTTGGGCGATCTGGATTGGGCGTTGGTGGAGCAGATGCGTACCCTGGAGCCGTGCGGCTACGCTAATCCGCAGCCGGTTTTCGCCAGCACAGGCCTCGAAGTCATCTCGGCGCGCCTGGTCGGCTCCGATGGTAAGCACTTGAAGCTGACCGTGCGCGACCCCAAGACGCGCACCGGCATGGACGCCATCGCTTTCCGCATGGGCGAGTGGTACGGCCATCTGCCCGGCCGGGTCGATCTGGCGTACGCGGTGGAGATCAACGAGTTCAACGGACGACGAGTCGTTGCAATTGAATGTGAAGGATTTGAGGGCGGCGTGACGAGTAGAGCGTGGAGCGTAAAGGGTGGAGCGAGAATTGAGTCACGCTCGCTCTACCCTCCACGCTCTCCGCTCTACGATTTCCGTATGAGGCGAGTTATGGAAGAGAAACATAAGACCGGTTTCAGCCGTCTTGGACTGCCGGCGCGGGTGGGCTTGATCTGCGCGGCGCTAGGGGTGATTCTGGCGCTGGTGGGGATTGTCCGCGGCAACGTGCCCCTCAACCCGCTGTCCATCCTCCTGGCCCTGCTGATCTCCGGTGGGAGCTGGGGTGTGGTGAGCTGGGCGGTGACGACCGCGGTCGTGGATGTGGAGCACGATCTGGCCGAGGACACAGTCGATGAGTGATGCCGGCGTGGCGGTGGCGCTGCGCGAGGTGCGCGGCTTCATCTTCGACGCCGACGGCACGCTCTATCGCGGGGAAGCAGTGCTGCCGGGCGCGGCCGAGTTCATCGCCGATCTGCGCCGGCTGGGCGTGCCGTGGCTGGTGGCGACCAACAATTCAACGACGCCGGCGGCAGGTGTGGCGGCTCGCCTGACGCGCATGGGGATCCCGGCGACCGCCGCCGATGTGCTGAACTCCTCCCAGGTGGCGGCCGCTTATGTCGCAAGGGAGATGCCTGGGGCCAGGGTCTTCATGGTGGGCGAGGTCGGCGTCCGGGAGGCGCTGCTCGCGGCCGGTGTGGTGCTGACCGCCGATTGGCGGACCGCCGATGCGGTCGTGGTCGGCCTGGATCGTGAGGCCACCTACGCCCGGCTCCGGGACGCCGCGCTGGCGATCCGCCGCGGGGCACGGTTCATCGCCACGAACCCTGACCGCACGCTGCCGACCGAGCAGGGGCTGGTCCCCGGCGCCGGCTCGGTGATCGCGTTCCTGGAGATCGCCACCGATGTCCCCGCGCACGTCATCGGCAAACCGGCGCCCGACATCTTCCTTCACGCGTTGGCACGCCTCGGCACGCCGGCCGCGGCCTGACAGCCGCGGTGGGCGACCGGCCCGAGACCGACATCGCCGCCGGCCAGGCTGCGGGGCTACGCACCATCGGCGTGCTCACCGGCGCGAGCCCGGCTGAGACGTTTGCCGCGATGGCGGCACCGCCGGATTGGGTGTTCGAGGATATGGTCGCGTTGCGGCAGGTGTATCTTGGTGAAGCGTAGACGATTGATGAATGTTGCCGTCGGCCGATACGAGTTGCACAAATCCGCGGCGCGCGTATAATTCGAGATATGGACATCAACACCTCATTGCAAACTCGTCGAGACGACATCCTAAGTATCGCTGCAAGCCACGGTGCCCGCAACGTCCGCGTCTTTGGCTCAGTCGCGCGCGGAGAGGCGCGCCCCGATAGCGATGTGGATATTCTTGTCGACATGGAGCCTGGTCGCAGCCTGTTCGATCTTGGCGGCTTGCTCTATGACCTGCAAACACTGTTGGGTGTGGAGGTGGATGTGGTCACCGAGAAGGGGCTGCGTCCACGTATCCGGGCGCAAGTAATGCAAGAGGCAGTTCCTCTATGAGAAGTGACCGAGAACGCCTGCTGGATATTCGCGAAGCGATTGCCAAGATCGATCAACACACAGCTCGCGATATCGACGCGTTTGCTGATGACGAGATGCAGCAGGTTTGGGTGATTTACCATCTGCAAATCGTCGGCGAAGCAGCCTATGGTCTGTCCCCACGTTTCAAGGCCAGCCATCCTCAAATCCCCTGGGAGCAAATCATCGGGATGCGCCACGTGTTGGTCCACGGCTACTTTGAAATCGACTTGGACATCGTTTGGGCGGTCATTGAAAAAGACCTTCCGGCGCTGAAGAACGCTTTGGAAGCTATCCTTCATGAGCCGGAAGGTTGATTCGTCGATATGGTGGCGGCGCGTGAGGAGTGTCAAGCAACCCGTTAGTGGGCGTAACCTTCTTCACGCATCACGCAGCACTTGTCACGTCTTACCACCGCTGATGCACGTGTGGCCTGATCATCCGGTCGTAGACATCCTGCGCGGCGGCCATCGTCTCGGGTGAGAGCGCGGGCAGGTCGGCGGCGGCGAAGTTGTCCTCAGCCTGCGAGGGACGTTTCGCGCCGGGGATCGCGCACGTCACGGCGTCGAACATCAGGATCCAGCGCAGGGCAAGTTGCGCCAGCGTGGTCCCGGCCGGAACCAGCTTCCGCAATTCCTCCACTGCGGCCAACCCCACCTCGTACGGCACGCCTGAGAAGGTTTCCCCCATGTCGAACGCCTCGCCGTGGCGGTTGAAGTTGCGGTGATCGTCCGCGGCGAACTGGCTTTGCGCGGTCATCTTGCCGGTGAGCATGCCGCTCGACAGCGGGACGCGGGCCAGGATGCCGACTTTCTTCTCCTGGGCCAGCGGGAAGAAGCGCTCGGCGGGCCTGCGCCGGAACATGTTGAAGATGATCTGCACCGTCTGCACGCCGGAGAATTCGACCGCCTTGACGGCCTCCTCGACCTTTTCGACGCTGACGCCATAGTAGCGGAGCTTGCCGGCCGCGATGAAGTCGTCCAGGATGCCGAAAACTTCCGGGCTGTAGTAGACTCCTTGCGGCGGACAGTGAAGCTGGAGCAGATCGATCGTGTCGGCGCCCAGGTTCTTCAGGCTGCGATCCACCCAGGCGGTGAGGTTTTCGCGGCTGTAGCCCTCGACGGTCTGCGCGGGCAGGCGGCGGCCGGCCTTGGTCGCCACGTAGATGCGCTGCCCCGGGTGGTCACGCACCACCTGGGCGACCAGCCGTTCGCTGCGGCCATCGCCGTAGACATCGGCGGTGTCGATGAAATTGACGCCCAGTTCGATGGCGCGATTGAGCGCGGCCAACGACTCCTTGTCATCCACGTCGCCCCAGGCCCCGCCGATGGCCCAGGCGCCAAAGCTGATTTCCGAAACCTTCCAGCCGGTACGGCCAAGTTCGCGATATTGCATGTGATGAATCCTCCTTCAAAATGGTGGAGCGTGAAGCGTTGAGCGTGGAGCGATTGTGATCTTACGGTCCTCGCTCCACGCCCCACGCTCTACTCTCCACGAATTACCCCCATTCCTCCGCAGCCACTTGGGCCGCGTAGCGTGCATTGATCATCCGCAGCGCACTCTCCGACTCGACACCGCGGGCGCGCGCCCAGGCGACAAAGTTGAACAGCGCCTCTCCCACGAGCTCGGAGGTCGGCGCGACGTCCGCCGGCAGGTTGGCCAGGATCGTCCACGGCGCGTCGGGCGCGGCGACTTCACGGAGCCGTGCCATACGATCCAGGTACGCCTCCGCCTGCGCCAGCGCGGGCAGGCCCTTGGGGACGCCGGCCAGCGGCGAGCGTTTTTGTGAATCGCCGACGGCGACGTCGCTGCTGGCCGCGCGCTCGGCGCGTTTAATCGCCTCCCAGTTCGCCAGCACCTCGTCCGTGCCGCTCACCTGCGCGTCGCCGAAGACGTGCGGGTGGCGGCGGATAAGCTTGGCTATGATGTGGGCGATCACATCGGGGAGACGGAAGCGTCCTTCCTCGGTCGCGATCTGCGTCAGCAGCGCGACCTGCAAGAGCGAGATCCCCCAACTCCTCGGCCACCTTGCCGGGATCGTCGGCATCCAGCGCGTCGAGCAGTTCGTGCGCTTCCTCCAGCACCGAGGCGCGCATCTTGGCCCAGGTCAGCTCGCGATCCCAGGGGCAGCCGTCCGGCGCGCGCAGCCGGGCGACCACATCCTGTAGCGCGGCGTAATCGCTTGGGCTCGCCAGCGGCGCGATCCAGAGACAAGCGCCGGCGGTGAAGCCAGCCTGGCCGGCAAGCTCATCCAGTCTCAGTTCATGCCGGCCCGCATCGTCCAGCAGCGCGCACGAGCTGTGAGGGCGGGTAAGCCAGCAGCAATGCCGTCGGCGATCGTTGCGGCCAGGTCGATGCTGGTCAGTCCGAGCACCAGCACCGGCGCAGCCGGATCGAAGTGCGGATAGCGTTGCGTTGGCCAGCGACTCTGCCATCTATGATTTGCAGGCTGTCGAATGAAAGATCGCCCAGGCGGCCAAGCGCATACGACAGTTCATCCAGTTTGATCGACAAGACGGTCTCCCTTGACGGACGAAAGACGATGGACGATGAATCCACGGTCAGTGGTCCATGGTCAATCGTCCGCCTCTCACGCTTCCACCGCATTCTCCGCGATCACCCGGCTGTACCAAAGCGCGCTCGCCTTCGGCGTGCGCTGCTGGGTGGCGTAGTCGGTGTAGACCAGGCCGAATCGCTTGGAGTAGCCAAAGCCCCACTCGAAGTTGTCCATCAGCGACCAGACGAAGTAGCCGCGCAGGGGAACCCCCTCGGCGATGGCGCGTTCGGCCTGGACGAAGTGATCGCGCAGATAGGCGACACGGCGCGCATCGAAGACCTGACCATCGGCGCCGACGTGATCGGCGAAGGCCGCGCCGTTCTCGGTGATGTAGTAAGCCGGGAAATCATAGTCGGCCTTGAGCCGGGTCAGGATTTCGTACAGGCCCTCAGGATATATCTCCCAGCCCATCTCGGTCAGGTCCGGGTTGCGGGTGACCGTCGGCGGTTCGTTCTCGCTTTCCGGAATCGCCTCGCTGCGGGCGATATTGCGCATGTAGTAGTTCACGCCGAGGAAGTCCATCGGCGCCGCGATGGCCGCCAGATCACCGGGCTGAACGTACGGCATCTCCTGCCGGTAGTCCTCGATCATATCCTGCGGATACCCGCGGCCGCTGAGCGGGTCGAGGAACAAGCGGTTGAGCATCCCGTCCCCCTGGCGTGCCGCGAGCGCGTCCGCCTCGCTGGGTGAGGCCGGGATCTGCGGGCTCAGGTTCAGGGTGATGCCTGCCCGGCAGCCGGGGCTGTTACGCCGGATGACCGGCATGGCCCAACCGTGCGCCAGCAGCAGATGATGCGCCGCAGCGACCGCTTCACCCAGGTCGCGATGGCCCGGCGCGTGCTCGCCGAGAAAGTAGCTCAGGATCGAGCTGCACCACGGCTCGTTCAGCGTGATCCAATTCTTGACGCGGTCGCCGAGCCGCCGCGAGACCGCGTCGGCGTACTCGACGAACGCCTCGGCGGCCAGATGCGGGCGGGCCAGCCGCCGCGATCCTGCAGCACCTGGGGGAGATCCCAGTGATAAAGGGTGACGTACGGCTCGATGCCGGCTTCCAGCAAGCCATCCGTCAGCCGGCTGTAGAAGTCCAGCCCGGCCTGGTTCACCTTCCCATAGCCGTTCGGCAGGATGCGCGGCCACGCGGTGGAGAAGCGATAGGCCTGCAAGCCGAGGCTGCGCATCAGCGCGATGTCATCAGGCCAGCGGTGGTAGTGGTCGCAGGCGATGTCGCCGTTCGTGCCATCGCTGATCAAACCGGGCGTGTGCGAGAAGCGATCCCAAATGCTCTCGCTCTTGCCATCCTCTTGCCAGGCGCCCTCGATCTGATAGGAAGCGGTCGCTGAGCCCCAGAGAAAATCGGGTGGAAAACGAACAATGGACATAACAGTCAGCTCCTTGAAGCGATCGGTACGGAGATAACGAGAACTGAAGCCCTCCGTGCTCTCCGTGCCTCTGTGGTTATTTTCTTATTGGGCTATCCCCACGACCGCCTCGACCTGGACTTCGGCGCGATCGACGGCGGGGAGTGGGAGGATGTTGCCGGATACCGGCTGCCCATCGACCCGCAGCGATACGCTGTTGCCCGGCCCGGCGCGGCGGACCGTGATGCGATAGGTGACGCCGCGGAAGACGCGTGTCGCGGTGAAGCCCGGCCAACTCTCCGGGAGCACCGGCGCGATCGTCAGCCCATCGTAATCGGGCCTGATCCCCAGGATCCATTGGGTGATGGCGACGTAGTTCCAGGCCGCGGTGCCGGAAAGCCACGAGTTCTTGGCCTCGCCGTGCGTCGCCGCGTCGCGGCCCGCGATCATCTGGGCGTAGACGTAGGGTTCGCAGCGGTGGACGTCGCTGATCGCCTCCCGCGCCGACGGATTGATCCGCAGGTAATAGTCGAGCGCCCGGTCGCCGTGCCCGGCCATCGCCTCCGCGATCATGATCCAGGGGTTGGTGTGGCAGAAGATGCCGGCGTTTTCCTTGTAGCCGGGTGGATAGCTCGAGATTTCGCCCAGGTTGAGGTAGTAACGCGAGTAGGCCGGCTGCTGCAAGATGATGCCGTGCGGCGTCGCCAGCCGCTCGGCCACCGACGCCAACGCCTGCTCGGCGCGGCCGTCGTCCAGCCCGATGCCGGCCATGACGCAGATCCCCTGCGGCTCGATGAAGATCTGCCCCTCGTCACATGACGTCGACCCCACCGGCTCGCTGAACGCATCGTACGCCCGTCGGAACCACGCGCCGTCCCAGCCGTGGGCCTTGACCGTGGCTGTCCATCTGGGCCGCCTGATCGACGTAGAAGCTGGAAGCTGGAGGCTGGAAGCTGATGACGATTCTTCACGGCTTGAACCTTTCGACTTCATCCTTCATCCTTGCGTCTGCGCGATTCGCGCCATTTCTGTCGCGGCCAACACGAACAACCCGCCGATGAACACCGACTCGGCGACCGTGCCCTCCCGGTTGGTCGTTGTCTGGAACGACTCGCCGGGGGTCCCGGAGAAGCAGTTGAGGTTCAGGCAATCGTTCCAGTCGGCGCGGCCGATCAGCGGCAGGCCGTGCGGGCCGAGACGGTCGAGCGTGTACTGGATGCTGCGCTGCAAGTGCTCGTAGAGCGGCGTCTCGGAGCCGGGCTGATTGTCATAAGGCACGGGTTCGGCCAGGATCGACCAGTCGCCGGTTTCCTTCAGATACGCGGCCACGCCCAGGATCAGCCAAAGGGGATCGTCGTTGAAGTTGCCGCCGACCGCATCGTTGCCGCGCTTGGTCAGCGGTTGGTACTGGTGGTAAGCGCCGCCGGTGGGCAGTTGCGTCGAGGCGATGTCCAGGATGCGCTCGCGTGCCCGCGCCGGCACCATGTGGACGAAGCCGAGCAGGTCCTGGTTCGAGTCGCGGAACCCCATCCCGCGGCCGATCCCCGACTCGAAGTACGACGCCGACCTGGACATGTTGAACGTGATCATGCACTGGTACGCGTTCCAGATGTTCACCATCCGGTCGGTGTGCTCGTCGGGCGTGGCCACCTGGAGGATGCCGAGCGTCTGCTCCCAGTAGGCGCACAGGTCGGCGAAGGCCGCGTTCGCAGCCGCCGGATCCAGGTACTTCGCGATGATGGGCTTCACGGTCCGCTTGTTGATCGTCTGCGAGCCGGGCGGGTCGAACTTGGCGTCCGGCCGCGTTCTCGTGGTATCCCAGCAGGAAGATGATCTGGCGGCTCTCACCGGGCTGCAGCGTCAGCTTGACGTGGTGCGAGCCGATCGGCTGCCAGCCATGCGCGACGGAGTCAAACGCCTGGCCGCGCGCCACGGCCGCGGGATCGTCCCAGCCGCGGTACGGTCCCAGGAACGCGTCGCGCTGGGTATCGAAGCCGGCCAGCGGCGCGGAACAGGCGAAGTAGGCGAAGTGATCGCGGCGCTCGCGGTACTCGGTCTTGTGGTAGATCACCCCGGCCTCTGCCTCGACCTCGACCTGGCCGGTGCTGAAGTTGCGCTGGAAGTTGGTCGCGTCGTCCTGCGCGTCCCACAGGCAGAACTCGATAGCAGAGAAAACCGAGATCTGGGCCGACTCGAGCGCGGTGGTTGGTCACGGTGAGCTGCCAGACCTCCAGGTTCTCGCCGAGCGGGACGAAATAGCGCGTGCTGGCCTCGATGCCGCGATAGGTCGAGCCGATGACCGTGTAGCCCATCCCGTGCCGGCAGGTGTAGTCGTCCAAGGCGCGGCGGGCCGGCTGCCACGACGGCGACCAGTAGAGACGTTCCGCCGGAACGTCTCTACCATCGTCGCGCAGATAAATATAGCGACCGCCGCTGTCGAGCGGCGCGTTATTGTACCGGTAGCGGGTCAGCCGGCGGAGGCGGGCATCCCGGTAGAACGCGTAGCCCCCTGCGGTGTTTGAGATAAGCCCGAAATAGGTCTCGCAACCCAGGTAGTTGATCCACGGCAGGGGCGTATCGGGGCGGGTGATGATGTACTCGCGGTGCGCGTTATCAAAATAACCGTACTGCATGGCTTCTCCCGGCGGGCAGGGTGAAAGGTGATCGGATCGAGTGACGCTATTCTACACCAGAGTCCCTCTGGGTTCCCAATTGTGTGCGGCATCAGTTGTCCACGCTGGATGCTCTATGGTAAACTAGCGCGGACTTCAACGAACGCCGTACGGATCTGGACGCGGAGGTGTGACATGACGACTTCGACCTGGCTCGCGGCCCTGGCAGAGATTTATCCCCCCGATCGCCTGTTGACCCAGCCGGCGCAGGTGACCCCCTACGAATCGGACGCGTTGACCGCCTATCGGCAGCGGCCCGCGGCGGTGGTCATCCCGGAGACCGCCGACGAGGTGATTGCGACGGTGCGGCTGTGCCATCAGTTCGGCGTGCCGTTCGTGGCGCGCGGCAGCGGCACCAGCCTCTCCGGCGGCTCGCTGCCGATCGAGGATGGCCTGCTCATCACGCTGAATCGCCTCAATCGCATCGTGCGGCTCGATCCCGAAGAGCGCATCGCGGTGGTCGAGCCGGGCGCGATCAACCTCGACGTGACGCGTGCCGCGTCCCCGTACAACTTCTATTTTGCGCCCGATCCCTCCAGCCAGGCGGTATGCACCATCGGCGGCAACATCGCGTACAACTCCGGCGGCGCGCACTGCCTCAAGTACGGCATGACGAGCAACCACGTGCTCGGCATCAAGGCCGTGCTGCCGGACGGCGAGGTGGTGCAGCTTGGCGGTGAGAGCCAGGAGGCGGTCGGGCCCGATCTGGTCGGGCTGTACGTGGGCTCCGAGGGGCTGTTCGGCGTGGCGCTGGAGGTCACGCTGCGGCTGATGCCGAAGCCGGAGAAGTTCCGCACGGTGCTGGCGGCCTACGACAGCCTGGAGAAGGCCGGGCAGGCGGTGGCGCAGGTCGTGGCGTCGGGCCTGCTGCCGGGCGCAATGGAGATCATGGATCGGCTGGCGATCCAGGCGGCCGAGGCGGCGGTGCATGCCGGGTATCCCCTCGACGCGGCCGCGCTGCTGATCGTCGAGCTCGACGGTGAGGCCGGGCAGGTGGAGGAGGAGTGGCGGCAGCTCGAACCGCTGATCCAGTCTTCGGGCGCGTACCTCGTGCGGGTGGCGCGCGACGAGGCCGACCGCCTGCGCATCTGGAAGGGGCGCAAGAGCGCGTTCTCGGCTGTGGGCCGGCTCAGCCCGGATTATCTCGTCAACGACGGCGTGGTGCCTCGGGGTAGGCTGGGCGAGGCGCTGGTCGAGATCGAGCGGCTGAGCGCGGCGTACGCCATGCGCGTCGCCAATGTTTTTCACGCGGGGGACGGCAATCTCCACCCGCTCATTCTCTACAACGGCCGCGAGACGGGCGCGTACGAGCGGGCTGAGCAGCTTGCAGGTGACATCCTGGATCTGTGCGTCAGCTATGGCGGCTCCATCACCGGCGAGCATGGCATCGGGGTGGAGAAGCGGGCCTACCTGCCGAAGATGTTCAGCGCGCACGATGTAGACACGATGTGCCGCGTGCGTCGGGCCCTTGACCCGGCGGAGATTTCGAACCGCGGCAAGGTGTTCCCCTGCGGTGAGGCGCCGAGCCTCAGGTTCACCGGCCCGCACCCGCTGGAGCGTGCGGGGGTGATTTCGCGGGAGTGAGTATAAGTTTGAAGGAGGGGTCTATGCCGACCGCCCTGACCCGCCCGGCCTCCATCGCTGAGGCCCAGGCCGCCGTGCGCGCCGCGTCGCCGGGAACCCGCATCCTGGCGCGCGGCCGCGGTACGAAGCCGCCGCTTTCCACACCGCCGGATGGCGCCCTCGCGCTGGATGTATCCGGCCTGTCGGGCATCATCGAGTATGAGCCGGGCGAATTCACCTTCACCGCGCTGGCCGGGACGCCGATCGCGGAGATCGATGCTGCGCTGGCCGAGCACGGACAGTTTCTCCCGTTCGACCCGCCGCTGGTCGAGGCGGGCGCGACGCTGGGCGGGACGGTCGCCGCGGGGCTGAGCGGGCCGGGGCGTTATCGCTACGGCGGCGTGCGCGACTTCATCCTCGGCGTCCGCTACGTGGATGGCGCGGGCGAGGTCGTGCGCACGGGCGGCAAGGTGGTGAAAAACGCCGCCGGCTTCGACATCTCGAAGCTGATGGTCGGCAGCCTGGGCGCGCTCGGCGTCCTGGTCGAGCTGAGCTTCAAGGTCTTCCCGAAGCCCGAAGCCTACGCCACATTGCGTGTGCCCCATCCGACGCTCGACGCCGCGCTGGCGACCCTGCACCGGCTCACCGGCTCGCAGATGGACTTCTTCGCGATCGACCTGGAGCCGGTGCCCGACGGCGCAATCCTGGACGTGCGGCTGGGTGGGCTGGCCGCCGCGCTGCCCGAACGCCTGGCGCGGCTGCGCGGGCTGACGGGCGATGGTGAAGTCCTGACGGATGACGCAGATGCCGCACACTGGCGCGCGGCCCGGGAGTTCACCTGGCGGCCTGAGGATTCGGCGCTGGTCAAGGTGCCGGTGACGCCGGGACGCATCGCCAGGCTGGATGCAGAGCTGACAGGCCCTTCGACAGGCCCTTCGACAGGTTCAGGGCCCGCTCATCCGCTTTTCTTCGAGCGGCGCTACAGCGCAGGCGGCCAGGTAGCATGGCTCGCCTGGCCGGGGCCGTCGGATGTCCTGGATGAAACCTTGAAGGCGCTGGACCTGTCCGGCCTGGTCGTGTTGGGGCAGCCAGGGGCGGCCCGCTCAGCGCGGCTCGGTGTGCGGGCCGGCCAGTCGTTCGAGCAGCGGGTGAAGGCCGCGTTCGATCCCGCAGCGCGATTTGTGGAGGTCTAGGTGCAACACTCGATCCGTGTTGAAACCCTGGGGCCGCAGGGCCAGATCATGGCGCATGCGATCGAATCGTGCGTCCACTGCGGCTTTTGCCTGCCAGCCTGCCCCACCTACCGGGAGTTGGGCGAGGAAATGGACTCGCCCCGCGGCCGCATCTTCCTGATGAAATCGGCGCTAGAAGGCGGCCTGACCGTGGCAGAGACGCTGCCGTTCGTAGACCGCTGTCTGGCCTGCCTGGGCTGCGTCACCGCCTGTCCGTCGGGTGTACCCTACGGCGAGCTGATCTCGGCCTACCGGGCACATGCGGAACCGCTGCGCTCTCGGCCCGTCATGGCGAGCGTACGCCGGACGTTGGTGCAGCAGACGCTGCCGCACCCCGGACGTTTTCGCGTGGCCGCTACCCTGGGACGGGCCGCGCGGCCGCTGCACGGTCTTACGCCCCGGTCGCTGCGTCCGATGCTGGGGCTGCTCCCGGAGAAACTGCCCGCCGCGCAGCCTTTACCCGGGATATATCCCGCCATCGGTACACGCCGCGCCCGGGTGGCGCTGTTGGCCGGCTGTGTCCAGCAAGCGCTCGATCCCGACATCAACTGGGCCACGCTGCGGGTGCTGGCCGCCAACGGCGTCGAGACCGTGATCCCTGCGGGGCAGGGGTGCTGCGGTGCGCTGGACATGCACCTCGGCGCGACGCGAGCGCGGCCAGGCCTTTGCCCGCCGCAACATGGCGGCCTTCCCGCGCGACGTGGATGCGATCATCACCAACGCGGCCGGGTGCGGGTCGGGGATGCACGAGTATCCGCTGCTGTTCGCGGGGCAACGCGGAGGCTGAAGAAGCCGCGGAGTTCGCACAGCGCACGATGGATATCAGCGTCTTTCTGGCCGAGCTGGGCATCGTGACACCGCCGCCGCTGTCCCAGCCGCTCAGGGTGGCGTATCACGACGCCTGTCACCTGGCCCATGCACAAGGAGTCACTGACCCGCCCCGCAGCCTGCTGCGTGCGATCCCGAACCTGACGCTGCTGGAAATCCCGGAGGGGGAGCTGTGCTGCGGCTCGGCGGGCACGTACAACATGGAGCAGCCGGAGATCGCGGCGCGGCTGGGCAAACGTAAGGCCGCGAACATCCTGCGCACCGGCGCGGACGCGGTCGCGGCGGGGAACATCGGCTGTCTGGTGCAGATTGCGACCCATTTGAAGATTGCTGATCGACCGCTGCCCATCTATCACACGATGCAAGTCCTCGACATGGCGTACGCGCATCAATGAAGTTAGTAAATATCCCCGGCCTCGGCTCAATTCCCGTCAATTCCGGGTTGATCCCGCTGGACATCTGTTCCGACGGGCGCTTCGCCGTGGGCCGGGATGGCGTCGTCTCAATCCATGCGACCGGCGACCGCAAGGTCGAGTTCATCGCGTTCGCTGATCACACGCTGGCTTACGTCCGCTCGGCGCTGGGCTACCCGGCCTATTATCCTGTGCATCCGGTGGCGCTGGAACGGCCGGTGCAGGCCGTGCTGATGGATCTGGATGGCACCAGCGTGCACAGCGAGGGCTTCTGGATCTGGATCATCGAGCAGACCACAGCCAGCCTGTTGGGGAACCCTCGCTTTGCGCTGGAGCCGGCCGATCTGCCGTTCGTCTCAGGCCACAGTGTCTCCGAGCACCTGGAGTACTGCATCCGCAAGTATTGTCCCGGTAAGACCGTCGAGAAGGCGCGCGACTTCTACTTCGAGCACACGCGCCGCGAGATGCAGGCGATCCTGGATGGCACAGGACGCGTCGATGCGTTCGTCCCTGCGCCTGGGCTGAAGGAGTTCCTGCTGGCGCTCAAGGCCAGGGGATCAAGATTGCGCTGGTCACATCCGGCCTGCACGAGAAGGCCTGGCCGGAGATCGTGGCCGCGTTCCGGGCGCTGAAGATGGGCGACCCACGCGAGTTTTACGACGCGATCATCACCGCCGGGTTCCCGTTGCGACGGGGCGAGGCCGGCACGCTGGGCGAGCTCTCACCCAAACCGCATCCCTGGCTTTACGCCGAGGCGGCACGGGTGGGGCTGGGCATCCCATTCGAAGCGCGTAACTCGGTGCTGGGCATTGAGGATTCGGGCGCGGGGGTCTGTGCCATCCGTTTGGCCGGTTTCCCAGCCGTCGGGATGGCAGGGGGCAATATTATCGAGAGCGGGACGCGGGCGCTGTGTGACTATTATTGCGAGACATTTGGCGATGTGTTGAGCGCGGTGCGTGGCGAGTAGAGCGCGATTGGGGTTTGTGTGCAAACGGACGTTGGTGTATAGTGATTGTGTCGAATTGTGATAGGAGGGTATGCCATGTTGAATGGAATCAGACAGAGAACGCGCGTAACTGAAGGCGGCAGGATTGAAATTCCGTTTTCGGAACTGCCCAATGGCGCGCTGGTTGAGGTTATTGTGCTCGTCGAGCAAGATACTACAGAGTACCTCCTATCAACCGAAGCAAATCGCACACATTTGAAGGAGGCTTTTCAGGATCTGGACGATCCGAGGAGCTACCGGTACGTCGCATTGGATGATCAATGAGAGGCGTCGCCTTCCTGCCGAAGGCATTTGAAGATTTTCACTGGTGGGCGACGCAGGACAAGAAGATCCATGCCCGCATCACCGAGCTCATCAGAGATATCGATCGTCAACCCTTTTCTGGTTTAGGGAAACCAGAGCCCCTTAAGCATGAGCTTCGCGGGCTCTGGTCCAGGAGAATCACCGACGAGCATCGCCTCGTTTATAGGGTCACTGACTCCGAGATCGTTGTCGTGTCCTGTCGCTTCCACTACGTCTGATCCTATTCCCTTGTCTCCTTGTCTACCAGGCCTTTATTCCCGATAATGCGCTCCCATGCTCCGCTTATTCTCCCACGCCGCCTCGGCCACCAGGATCGCGGTGCGGACCGCATGCCGCAGACCGATCAGCTCGTCGGTCAGGCGTGAGCGCCGGTAGAAGTGCAGGATCTCTGTCTCCAGATGGCGCAGTTCACTCAGCGCGCGGCTGAGGCGGCTGGTTGTCCTGACCAACCCCACGTAATTCCACATCACCTGTTTGATCGCGCTCATGTCCTGGCGGAGGAGGGCGGGGTCAGGGTCTTCCAGCCCGGCACTACCATTGGCGTGCCAGGGCGGGATCTGCTCAGGGTCAAGTCCGAGTTTGGCCGGCAGGTTGCTTTGGATGTCGGCCGCGGCGCGATGGCCCCAGACCAGTCCTTCCAGGAGGGATGTGCTCGCCAGCCGGTTGGCGCCGTGCAGCCCTGTGCATGACACCTCGCCGATCGCGTACAGATCCTCCAGCGTCGTTCGTCCCCATTCGTCCACCCACACGCCCCCGCAGGTGTAGTGTGCCGCTGGCACCACGGGCACCAGGTCGGTCGCGATATCAACGCCGTAATCGAGAGAGCTCTCCCGGATGGTCGGGAAGTGGTGCAGGATCTCTTCCTGTGAGATATACGAGCGCAGATCGAGGTAGACATGCGTCAGGCCGCGGGACAGCATCTCCCGGTGGATGCTGCGCGCTACCACATCACGCGGGGCCAAATCCTTCCATTCGGGGGCGTAATGCTGCATGAACGGCTCGCCGTTGGCCAACACCAGCCGTCCGCCCGCGCCGCGCACGGCCTCGGTGATCAGGAAGTTCGGCGCACCGTCGTGATGGAAGGTCGTGGGGTGGAACTGCACGAACTCCATGTTGATCAGCCGCGCGCCAGCGTGCGAGGCCATCGCAAACCCATCGCCGCGCGCGCCCGCCGGATTGCTGGTGCGCAAGAAGATCTGCCCCAGCCCGCCGGTCGCCAGGATCGTCTTGCGCGCCATACAGCGTTTGACCTCGCCTGCGGCCTGCTCGTACAGGTAGGCGCCGACGCATGCGAGCGGCGCATAGACAACGTGGCGATCCAGCGCATGGTGGGCTGGCGTCAGAAGGTCCACCGCGGTGTAGCCAGTCAACAGGGTGATGTTCGGATGGCTGCGGATCGCCTCGATCAGGGCGATCTCAATGGCTTTGCCCGTGTAGTCCGCCACATGGAGGATGCGCGGGATCGAGTGGCCGCCCTCACGAGCCAGTGAGAGTTCGCCGTTCTCAGTATGGTCGAAGTCGACCTTCGCCCGCTTGAGCAGGATCTCATCGACCCGCTGTGGGCCTTCCACGGCCAGGATGTCGACGGCGCTCGCATTGCAGTGGCCGTCGCCGGCGCGGGTGATGTCTTCAGCCAGCAGCGCCGGCGTGTCGTCCACGCCCCGGTAGATGATGCCGCCCTGCGCGTAGAAGGTGTTCGACTCCTGCGGGTCGTGCGCGCTGGTGACGACCACGACCTTCACGCCCTGGTCGGCCAGCTCCAGCGCCGCCGTCGCGCCGGCGATCCCGCTGCCGAGCACCAGGACTTCGGTTTCGATAAGTTCGGTCAAGGTTGTGTCTCCCGTGGGGGGTAAATGGGAAACAAGGAAACAGGGAAACAGGTAGACAAGGACACCAATGCCGGGGATCCTTGTCTACTTATCTACTTGTTTCCTTGTCTACCCGTCTACCCAATCCTCAACATCCGTTCCACCGCTGTGTACGCCCGCACCCGGATATCTTCCGGCACCTCGGTCACGTACTGCATGTGCTTGAGCACGTCGCGCGTCATCTCAAGGGTGATCTGGTTCATGTGCGGGCAGCGGACGCTGCACAGTCGCAGCATCTCCTTGTCGGGGTTGGCCGCGGCCACGTTGTCACCCATCGAGCATTCGGTCAGCAGCAGGTAACGCGGCGCCTGCGTCTTTTCGACATAACGGATCATGGCGTTGGTGCTGCCGGAGAAGTCGGCCGCGGCGGTGACGTCGGGGCTGCACTCCGGGTGGGCCAGGATCACCACGTCGGGATATTGGGCGCGCACCTGCTCGATATCGGCCACGGTGAATTTTTCGTGTACCTCGCAGCGGCCCCGCCAGCCGATCATCTGGTAGTCCAGGTTCGTGTCGGCCGCGATCTTGCCGGAAGGCAGGCGCGTGGGGAAGATGATATGTTTGCCGGTCTCCCGCGCGATATTGCCCGCCAGGTACTCGTCGGGCAGAAAGATCACCGTGTCGGTTCCGAGCGATTCGACCACCGCCACCGCGTTCCCCGAGGTGCAGCAGATGTCGCTCTCGGCCTTCACATCGGCGTAGGTGTTGACGTAAGTCACCACCGGCACACCGGGGAAACGTTCCTTGAGCGCGCGCACGTCGTCGGCGGTGATGCTTTCGGCGAGCGAGCAGCCCGCCTTGAGCGACGGGATCAGCACCGTGCGCGTCGGGTTGAGGATCTTTGCGGTCTCGGCCATGAACTTCACGCCGCAGAAGACGATCACGTCCCGGTCGGTCAGCGCGGCCTTGCGGCTCAGGTCCAGCGAATCGCCCACGAAGTCGGGGACGGAGTGGAACAGCGCCGGCTCCATGTAGTTGTGGCCCAGGATCACCGCGTTGCGCTCCACCTTGAGCTGGTTGATCTCGTGCGCCAGCTCCGCTTTGACGCGCAGCTCGAAGTCCGGTGCGAAGTCGCCCAGCCGCGCTTTCAGTTCATGATAGATGTCCTCGACCGACATTTGGGTGCGGTCGCGGGGATCGAGTGTGCTCATGGGGGAACTGCCTCCAGGTTCATGGTATCACGTTCACCACTAAGACACAAAGACTCGAAGAATCACCAAGAATGCTGAATGAATCTTTGTGGGCCTTCGTGTCCTTGGGCCTTTGTGGTGAGAACAATCCTTTCAGGATGATCAGCCGCCGTTAGTTGCGCGCAGATCCAAACTGACATCCAGCGCCTTGACCGAATGCGTCAGCGCGCCGACCGAGATGAAATCGACGCCAGTGGCGGCGATCGCAGCGACCGTGTCCAGGTTGACGTTGCCCGATGCCTCCAGCGGGATCTTCCCCGCCGCCAACTCGACCGCGGCGCGCATCATCGCATGGCTCATGTTATCCAGCAGGATGCGGTCGATCGGCAGCGCCAACGCCTCGCGCAACTGGTCCAGGTCCGTCACTTCGACCTCGATGGGCCGCTGCCGCGGATCGCCCGCTCGCACCCGGCGCACCGCCTCAGTGATGGAGCCAACCGCCGCGATATGGTTGTCCTTGATCAACGCCATGTCGTAAAGACCGATGCGGTGGTTACTCCCGCCGCCCAGCCGCACCGCCCACTTGTCCAGCAGGCGCAGCCCGGGGGCAGTCTTGCGCGTGTCCAGGATCACGGCGCGGGTGCCGGCGACCGCATCCACATAACGCCGCGTGGCCGTGGCGATTCCCGACATGCGCTGCAATAGGTTGAGCGCCACCCGCTCGCCCGATAAGATCGCGCGGCCCGGCCCGGTCACCGCGGCGGCGATGTCACCGTGATTAGCACGGCCACCTTCCGCGACAAACGCCTGGAATCGCACGGCGGGATCGAGGGCCGCGAAGACCCGCGCTGCCACCTGCAGGCCGGCGATGACACCCGGCGCCTTAACCAGGAAGTCGCCGGTGTACGCAGCGTCGGGCGGGATGGTATTCAGGGTGGTCACGTCGCCATCGCCCAGGTCTTCGGCAAGGGCAATGCGAATGATCGTGTCGAGTTGATCGTCAGTCGGTGAGGTCGTAATGGCTTGGGATAATAGGCCCATTTTTCATGTCTCCGCGGGCCGTAGTCTATCACTTTCAGGGCAAAAAGACCAGAGAGCGGGGTTCCAGTTTCGCGGGGTCATCGGCTTGCGGACCTGGAGCATCTCCAGTACACTTTATATTTCCCCGACCTTCTCAGCCCTGACGAGGATATTGGCCTTGTACCGTTCGTAGGTGAAGCGCAGCGCCGAGGCGGCAAAACCTGCTTGGTTGAAGATTTGGCGCCAGGCCGGCTCGTCGCGGTACTGAAGCTCCGACCCCGTGAGCCACGCGCGCAGGATCTGTTCGGCCTCCGGGATATTCACCGTCACACTGCCCGCGTACAGCACGCCGTGGGACGCCAGCAGAGTGCGGCAGTCCTGGGCGAGCTGAATGGCTTGAGCTGCGTTCAAATGCTCGAAGATGCCGATCCCGTAGATGATGTCGTAGGGCTGAGAGGGCCGATCCGGGCGTCTCGCGTAGCGGAGCGCATCCACATGCATGAACGTGCAGCGTTTCGTCAGCCATCCCTTCAACTCGCGGCGAGTATCGCGCAGCGCCTCGGATCGGTCGTCGATGCAGGTCACTTCGGCGATCTCAGCGAATGCTTGATCCTGCGCCAGCGTCAGGATTTCCCCCGCACCACTGACGTGCAGGCATAGAATGCGCACCGACTTCGCTCCTGCCGCCGCACGGCTGGACACGGTATCTTGCACAGCTTCGACTAACATTTCCAGTCGGTCGCGGTAGGCCGAGCCGCCGATGCTGTGCCTAAAGTAATCATTGAAGATTCGTGATGGGATGTCGGCGCCCGCGGGCCGCTTTTCCAACATGGCCTTAACGAGCGCGGGATCGACCGCTTGCCCGGGCGGTTGGCGCAGACTGTGGTGGAGGATGGGACTTGTGTTTGACCAGTGGTTTATGTGTGTGGTGACCAGCAGGCGGACTTCTTGGATCCGGTCGGGGGGCGGATTTTCGGCCAAGAAATCGAGAATGCCGACCCCCAGCGCGTCCATGCTGGCGTAGAACGTCGGCCGATGCCGCGCCAGGACAGTTTGGGCTTCACCGGAGGATACACGCGTGATATGCGCCGCAATCTGTTCGATGTTCGTCGCTATCTCGGCAAGCAGACCGCGCCAGGGTTCCGGGGTTGTCGGCGCAAGATCGACATTGAATTGATCGTGGGGGAACACGGCGTACACTTCCGATCTTGATGTCGATCCACACTTGTCAGATGGCAAATAGATCGATTCTGATGTGTGGAGGGTGCGAGACGGCCCAAATCTTACACTGGATTCCAGCGCGTTTAGAGGCGCGTGGCGACCACAAGCTGGCTCGCCTGTAACTCCTCAGATTCGAAGTACACACATTCCGGGTCACGCCACGTCCGCGCGAAGATCCGGCGCCACTCGTCCGCTGGCCGACAGCGGATGTCCCAATTCATCAGCCAGGCGATGATGGCGCGCTCGGCGCTCGGCATACTCGGTGAATAGTTTCCGAACACCAAGACACCGCCGGGCTTCAATCCCTTGCGGCAGTTCGCGATTAACTTGGCGGTCTGTTCATCGTCCAGTTGATCGAACAGGTTGACGGTGTAAATGATGTCGTAGGGCGCTTCGGGCCAGATTCGGCTGGCGGCGTATTTGCGGGCGTCTGCCAGGACGAACTGCGAGCGCCCATCAAATCGCTCGAGATGCTGCCGGGCACGCCGCAGCGCTACCGGGTCACGGTCCAGGCAGGTGATCTGTACAGCCTCGACAAAGGCCCGATTGCCGGCAAGCAGCTCAAGTTCGTGGCATGCCCCTGCGAGCAGATTAATGATGCGTACGGGGCGCGCCACCGCGGCGCGACGCTCCGTCTCATCCGCCAGCCGGCCGGCGACCTGGGCGAAGCGGTTGCGGAAAGAACTGGACGTCACCATGTTCAGATAGAAGTAGTCGAGGATCTGGGCGGCCGCGTCTCCCCCGGCCAGCCGATTCTCCAAGAGCAACTTGACGATCTCGAAGTTGTTGAAGTCCTCGCGCGGGGTATTGCGCACGTGGTAGAACACCGGGCTCGTGCTCGACCAGGTTGCCAGGCGGGCAGCCGCCAGTTCGCGCACCCGGTTAGCCACTTCAGGTGCTTCCTCGGACATGCCCACATCATGCAGGATCGTCCCGACGCCCTCCATGATGCGTCGGGTGGTCGCTTCGTTCGCCGCGATCAGGCGCGGGAGGCTGCCCTGCGTCCCTCGCTCAACACTGACCTCGATCCGTTCGATCAGCGCGGTCAGTTCGTCGAGGAGGCCACGCATTGACGCCATCGGTGCAGGCTCGCTTGATTCTGACTGCGACGGCGCTTCCACGATATCACTCACATGCGATCCTAACACAACGTAGCCGGAACCGGATGACTCACGCAAAGACGCCAAGATCGCTGAGAAACCTCTTGGCGACTTTGTGACTTTGCGTGAGAGATTTTCGCTCGTTCATTTGCCAGCCGAGAGCTATTGCTGCTTGTTCAGGAACCGGGTGATGACGGTGATGTCCTCGGGCAACTGGATCTGATCGCCGAACTTCAGGCTCTCGGGCGAGTCAGCTTCCCAGGACTTCTTCCCTGCACGATAGACGCCGAGCCGGGTATTCCGTTCGTGGTTCGGCTCCTGGACGAAGCCCAGACCCACCAGTCGTCCTTCCGTGTTGATCGAGCAGCTTGTCACCTGGCCGACCACGCGGCCCCGGCGGTTGACGATCACGTCCCCTTGGTTCAGCAGCGGCGCGTGCTCTTCGACGAGCTGGAAGCGCACCAACCGGGCGTTCCGGGCCGCCTCGCGGGCCATATAGGCGCTCTTGCCGATAAAGAATGGCTTGTAGAGCTTGACATAGGGCGGGAAGCCGGCGTCAGATGGGTTCAGGTTGAGCGGCCCGGCCAGCTCATGCCCGTAGAGCGGCAGGCCGGCCTCGATACGCAGGCTGTCGCGCGCGGCCAGCCCGCACGGCTTCAGTCCGAACGGTTTGCCCGCCTCCAGCACCGCGCGCCAGAAGCCCACCATGTCATCCGGCCGGACGAAGATCTCGAATGCCATCGGCTCGCCGGTGTAGCCGGTGCGCGCCAGCCACAGGTCGTAGCCGGCCACCGTCGCGTGGATGATCTGCGTCCGCTGCATCTCCAGGATCGCCTGGCGCGTCAGGTCGTCGCTCGCAAGCATCGCCAGCAAGATGTCGCGCGACTTCGGCCCCTGGAGCGCCAGTTGGCCGCGCGTCTCGTCGCCGAGCGCGGGGTCGCGCATGTCGCGCATCCGCACGGTCTCGGCGCCCAGCGAGCGTACCCACGGCCGCGCCGGATCGATCAGCACGCGCCCATCGCGGACAGCCTGGAGCCACGCCCAGTCCTTATCGTTGTTCGACGCGTTGACCACCACCCAGAAGCGTTGCGTATCGAGACGGTAGACCCAGATGTCGTCGATCACGCTGCCATCGGGCGCCAGCAGGAAGCTGTACTGCGAATCGCCAACCTCGATCAGTGCGACGTCGTTGGCTGCGATGGTGTTCAGGAATAGGTGGACATCCTCGCCGGTGAACTCGAACAGCCCCATGTGGCTGACGTCGAACAGCCCGGCGTTCCCGCGCACGGCCAGGTGTTCTTCCATGACCGAGGTGTACTGAACCGGCATCTCGTAGCCGGCGAAAGGCACGATCTTGGCGCCGGCCGCGCGATGGGCCGCGTAGAGGTAGGTGCGTTTCGGGCCGGCGCCGGTCGGCGGGGTCCACTCGAACATTGGCAACGGTTTACGCCCGGCGGGCGCGTCGCAGCGCGTGCAGCGGCCCACCCAGTACGGCTTGTCGAGCGCCCAGCCGACGGCCTCGTCGGCGAACTGCTCCGGCGTAGGTGGCCGTTCGGGCCAGGCCTCGCCCCATTCATGCGGCAGGCGGCGCACCACCACCGGGCCGGGCGCCTTGACGAATTCATCTTCCGGGTCCATGTTCACGAACCCATCGGACAGTGCCCGCAGCCAGTGCGCCACGCGGGCTTCCGCCGTTTTGGGCACGAGGAGGAGGAAGTCGTGCGGGTCGGCGCCCGGCCGTTTGAGGACACCCGGGCTCATCAGCCGGCCATCGGGTTCCAGGATCCAGGTCGGCTGGCTTTCACCCGGTTCCAGGGCGTAAGCATCATTGGTCATGGCGACGTTCAGGAAGCCGCGCACGTGTGGGCCGAGGATCTGGATGAGATCGAAGTCGCCGTCCGGATCGATCGTCTGCTTGTCCATGAAGTAGTGGTGCGGGTAGCCACCGGGCACGTAGTCCTTGGGCAGATCCACGTCGCTGGCCAGCTCCACCACGGCGCGTTTGGCCTCCTCCAGCGCGTCGAAGTCCACGCGCGCCGAGTAGATCGGCCCGCGCCGGCCCGCATACGCGTGCGGCCGCATCGCCTTAAGCAGACGGGCGATGATGTCGGCCAACCGCTCGACGTGCTCGGCCTGGAAGCCGCGTTGGGTGATCCACGGCGTGCCCAGCCGGATGCCGCTCGGGGTGCGGGCGCTTTTGTCGCCGGGGATGGTGTTGCGGTTGCAGACGATGCCGGCCAGATCCAGCACGCGCGCGGCCACATCGCCCATCAGCGGCGTGCCCTTCCTGCGATCCGGGCTGACGCCGGACGTCGCACGCACACTCTTGCAATCCAGCAGCAGCAAGTGTGTATCGGTGCCGCCGTAGGGGATGTGCATCCCGCGTTTCTGGAGTTCAGTCGCCAGCAGCGCGGCGTTTTCTACCACCCGGCGCTGGAGCTCACGGAACTCGGGCGTTGTCGCCATCTTGAAGGCCACGGCCATGCCTGCGATAGCGTTCATGTGTGGGCCGCCCTGCTCACCGGGGAACACGGCCGAGTCAACCTTGCCCGCCAGCCCCTTGTCCGTCGTCAGGATACACGCGCCGCGCGGGCCATAAAGGCTCTTGTGGGTCGTAAAGCTGATGACGTGGGCATGGCCGATCGGGCTGGGCAGCACGCCCGCGGCCACCATGCCGGAGATGTGCGAGATGTCGGCCAACAGGTAGGCGCCCACGGCGTCGGCGATCTGGCGGAAGCGCGCCCAGTCGGGCATCCACGGGTAGGAGGTGAAGCCGGCGATGATCATCTTCGGCTTGGTCTCCCGAGCCAGCGTCTCGATAGCGTCGTAGTTCAACCGCTCGGTCTCGGGGTCAATGCCGTAGGAGACGATCTTGAAGAGCTTGCCAGAGCGATTGGCCGGGCTGCCGTGGGTCAGGTGGCCGCCGTGCAGCAGATCCATACCCATGACGGTGGCGCCCGGCGGCACCAGCGCGGCGTAGATGGCGCTGTTCGCGGGTGAGCCAGAGAGCGGCTGGACGTTGGCCCAGATCTGCTCTGCCGGCACGCCGTTGGCGACAAAGGCCTCGGCCGCGCGGCGGCGTGCCAGCGCCTCGACCACGTCGGCGTACTCCACGCCCTTGTAGTAGCGCGCGTCGGAGAAGCGGCGGTAGCGCGCCAACTGGGTCTCGTAGTCGAGGATCTCAGCCTCGCTGATCCCATGCGTGTCGGGGTTGGGATAGCCCTCGGCGTAAATATTCTGGAAGACTGAACCCAGCGCCTCGCGCACAGCTTCCGGCGCCTGGCTTTCGGACGGGATCAGAATGATTTTGCGTGCCTGCCGCTCAGCCTCGTAGCCGATGAGGTCGGCCACGGCGGGGTCAAGTTGTCGCAGGTCGGTGGAGAAGAATTCGAGCATGATCGCTGGCTCCTTTGCGTTTGATTGTGCCGGTCACGCGAAGCATAACATGGTGGGATTATACCATAGCGAGCATCATCCAACGAATGGAATATTGCCTCACATACCATGCGAAAAGAGGTCGCGCCCGATCATTTTTGGAGGCGGCGCCGGTCGGCCCTGCGTGAAATCTTCGCTGTCAAGCAGCCGCCGCATCAGCCAGCGCGGCACGCGGCGATAGAATTCCATGGGGCCGCCCTGGCTTCGATGGCAGGCCGACGCGGCCAGTTTGGTTTCCAGATACGGCCTCACGTCTATTTTCGCGTGCGTCGGTGTTTCCCAACTGAGCATCTGCACCAGGTCGATGTCATGATTCCGTCCGAACTTGCGCGGGTCGCGGCCGATCAGCGGCATCAGCCGGACCAACGGCTTCAGCCAGCCCGCGCTGAACGCGGGGTGGTAGAGTTGCACAGCCCGGTGGGGCGGCCCGGCCTCCGGATAGCAAGCCGGATCGGCGGCTGCGTCGAACGCCAGCATCGTCGCCTGGTGCAGCTTGATGTGATCGGGGTGTCCGTAGCCGCCGAACTGGTTATCGCAGATGATCACCTGCGGCCGGTGCCGGCGGATCGAGGCGACGAGCTTGCCGGCGACCTCGTCGAGCGGTGCCTGGAAGAGGCTGTCCGGGTGCGCGTTCTCCGCCGCGCCGGCCATCCCGCTGTCGCGATAGCCCAGCCAGTCCACCCCGGCCAGGCCGAGAGCTTGGGCCGCGCAGCAGAGCTCAGCCGCGCGCAACTGGCCGGTACTGGCGTAGCCGGTCAACAGGGTAGCGTCCACTGTCCCGGCATTGCCGTCGGTGGCGCACACCAGCCAGACCTCAGCGCCCTCGGCGGCATACTTTCGCCAGCGTGCCGCCGGGACCGAACGATTCGTCATCCGGATGAGCAAATACTGCCAGGAGGACGCGGCGGTCGGGGTTAGATTCGGTTTTCATCAATAATCAGGTTCCTCGTGCCCGCACTACGTCTGTCGGTGCCGGGCGTGGCATCAGTATAAAGGGAGTACGACGGTTGTCAAGGCTGAGCAGCAACTTGCGTGCGTCGTAATTCGAGGGCGAGGTGTAGACCGCTCGAATTACGACGCACGCGCTACCGGTTTCCATATTTGACTGGCCTGCCTTACAATATTATAATGTTATAAAGTCTACTCTGAGAGCCGCTAAGTTTCAATCTGTTTTTGGGAGTCTCACCGTGACCTCATTCGATCGTGTTGGTATTCGCCATGAACTTGCTCGCCGCGCGGCCGCGGGCAAACCAGTGCGCGTCGGCGTCAGCGGCGCGGGCTGGATCGGCTCCGGCTTCGTGGCGCAGGCCGCGCATATGCCGGGCCTGCTCGTCAACGTGTTGGCCGATCCCGATGTCGCGGCCGCCCGGCAGGCGTACATCGCCGCGGGCGTGCCCGCCGACGCCATCGTCGAGGCGGAGAAGGTCGCGCCCGCGATGGATGCGCTGCGGGCCGGCAAGCGGGTGATCACCCCGCGTTACGACCTGGCCGCGCAGCTCGACGCAGTGGACATCGTCGCCGACGTGACCCCATCGCCGGCCTCCGGCGCGGAGACCGCGTTTGCCTGCATCAACCACGGCAAAGACATCGTGATGGTGAACATCGAGGCGGACGTGACCGTGGGCCGCATCCTGAAGAAGCTGGCGGCCGACGCGGGCGTGCTCTATACCGTCTCCTCCGGGGACGAGCCTGGCTGCCTGGCCGAGTTGATCGACTTCGTCAAGGCGCTTGACTTCGAGGTCATCGTGATCGGCAAGGGCAAGAACAACCCGCTCGACCGGACCGCCACCCCCGATGCCGTCGCCGAGTCGGCGCGCAAGTCGGACAAGGATCCGTTCACGGTTGCGTCCTACGTGGACGGCACCAAGACGATGTTCGAGATGTGCTGTGCGGCCAACGCCACTGGTTGCCCGCCGATGCAGCGCGGGATGATCGGCCCGGAGGCGACGCAGGAGAATGTCTCGCGCATCTGGGCGCTGGAGGCGGACGGCGGCCTGGCGAAGTTCCCCGGCGCGGTCGATTTCGTGCAGGGGCCGTCGATGTCGGGCGGTGTCTTCATCACCGTGCGCGTGCATGACGCGCGCATTCGCGCCGACCTGGAATACCTCAAGGTGGGCAAGGGCAACTACTTTACCTTCTTCCGCCCCTACCATCTCTGGTTCCTGGAAGCGCCCATCTCTGTCGCGCTGGCCGCGCTGCGCAAGCAGATCTGGCTCACGCCGGAAAATCAACCCGCGGCGGACGTGCTGACCATCGCCAAGAAGGCGCTTCAGCCCGGCGATGCGCTCGACACATTTGGTGGCTACACGTTCTACGGCGCCATCGACCGCGCCGAGATCGTCCGCCGCGAGAACGGCCTCCCCGTCGGCCTGGCGCCGGGCGCCAGGATCATCCACCCGGTCGCGGCCGGCGCCGTGATCACCTGGGACGACGTGGCGCTGGACGAGGCGAGCACGGTCGTCAAGCTGCGCCGTCAGCAGGACGCGTTGTAGCGTATGGCATATAGCAGATGGCCTATGGCAGATAGTGAACGAGAAGACTGGTCGCAAGCCATAGGCCATAAGCCATAAGCCAAGAGGCAGGCTCCGTGGACACCATCAACCGCCAGAGCAAGCTTCCGCTCTACCAGCAGCTTTACGATGTGCTGCGGGGCAACATCACGCGCGGGGAGTGGAAGCCGGGCGACCTGATCCCGGCCGAGTCGGAGTTGATCGAGCAGTACGGGGTCAGCCGGATCACCGTGCGCCAGGTGCTCGACATGCTGGTGCAGGAAGGGCT
The DNA here is from genome assembly GCA_963841825.1 of uncultured Chloroflexia bacterium. Lineage (GTDB taxonomy): Bacteria > Chloroflexota > Anaerolineae > CG2-30-64-16 > CG2-30-64-16 > CAWJEL01. Next base: position 9,511 of record CAWJEL010000018.1, on the reverse strand, counting down.
GATCTACCGGCAGCGCGGCCGCGGCTCGTTCGTAGCGCACCCGACGGTCGAACAGGTGTTGCAGCGGCTGGTCAGCTTCACCGACGACATGCGGCAGCGCGGCTTTGCGCCCACCACCCGCACCCTCTCCTCTGGTTTGCTGCCGGCCCCGGATGACATCGCCGGGCAGTTGCAGGTGGCGCCCGGCCAGGAGCTGGCCAAGATCGTGCGTTTGCGCCTGGCCGACGGTGAGCCGATGAGCGTCGAGGAGGCCTACCTGGTCCACCGCTTCGTGCCGGGCATCCTGGACAAGGATTTTGTCAACGACCCCCTGCGCGAAGTCATCGAGCGCCATTATAGTATCCGCTGGGAGCGCGCCCGCCAGGTGATCCGGGCGATCAACGCTTCGCGTGAGATGGCTGAGGTGCTCTCCGTGCGGCCCAACACAGCGTTGTTCTTCATCGAGCGCGTCTCGTATTCCCAACAGGGCGTGCCAGTCGAATTCCTGCGTGTCTACCACCGCGGCGATCGCTACGCGCTGCACAGCGATTTGCGCGGGTGACGTGGAAGGATGAAGGCGGAAGGATGAGGGATGAAGCGCGAAGCCCGGATCAGCGAATCACGAATCACGCAATACGCATACGAGGAGTCTCACATGGACCTCATCTGTCTCGGTGAGTTACTGATCGACATGTTCCCGGCGGAATTGGGCCGTCCGCACGCGGAGGTGTCGGCGTTCCGACCCGTAGCCGGGGGCGCGCCGGCGAACGTGGCGGTGGCGGCCCGGCGGCTGGGCGCACGGCTGTCCGCGTTCATCGGTAAGGTCGGCGACGACCCGTTCGGCCATTTCCTGGTTGAGGTGCTGGCCCGCGAGGGTCTGGAGACGGGCGGCATGCGCCTCGACCCCGATGCGCGCACGACGCTGAACATCATGGCGCAGCCGGACGCCAACCATTACGACTGTCTGTTCTACCGCAACCCCGGCGCCGATACACGGCTACGGCCGGATGAACTGGACGCGGCGCTGCTGCGCTCGACCCGCGCCTTCCACTTCGGCTCGCTCAGCCTCACCGACGAGCCGGCACGCAGCGCGACGGTCGAGGCGGTGAAGATCGCCAAAGCCGCGGGCGCGCTCGATCTCGTATGACGTGAATTACCGTCCCACCCTCTGGAAGTCGCCGGAGGAGGCGGCCGAGCAGGCACGTATCATGATCCGCCACGCCGACCTGGTGAAGGTCAACGAAGCTGAGCTGGCGTTGCTGGCAGGAGAGGGCGACATAACGGCGACTAGCGGCGCGCTGCTCGGCATGGGGCCGTCGTTGTGTGTAGTCACGCTCGGCCCGGACGGCAGCTATTTCCGTGTCGCGGCCGGCGGTGAGGCTGTGCCGGGCTTCCCGGTGGAGACGGTCGATGCCACCGGCTGCGGCGATGCGTTCATCGCCGGGCTGCTGTGGCAGTTGGTCAAGTCCGGTGACTGGCGCGATCAGCGCACGCCGGAGCGGCTACGCGTAGCCTTGCGTTACGCCAACGCCGTCGGCGCGCTGACCGCTACCAAGCAAGGCGTCATCCCCTCACTGCCCACCGCGGCCGAGGTGGAGGCGTTTTTGGAAGTGCGATAGTGAGTTAGTGCGATGGTACGATAGTGAGGCAGTACGATAGTAAGTTAGTGCGATAGTACGATGGTGAGATAGTACGATAGTAAGTTGCTGGGTTGGCGGCATTACGACACCATCTTACTACGTCACTATCTCACTATCCACTAAACACTAACTCACTAACTCACTATCTCACTAACGCACTCAAAAAGGAGCCTATGTCAGACATTACCTCCCTGCGCGAGATGGCACGCCAGCTCCGCAACGACGTGTTGGACATCACCGCCGGACCCGGCGGGCACGTGTCCAGCGCCTTCTCGGCCGTTGAGATCCTCACGGCTTTCTACTTCGGCGGCGTGATGCGCTACCGGCCCGAACAGCCTGACTGGCCGGAGCGTGACCGCTTCCTGCTGAGCAAGGGGCACGCCGCGCCGCTCTACTATCCGGTGCTGGCGCGGGCCGGCTTCGCGCCGATTGAGTCGATCCGTAACTTCCGCCAGCGCGGTTCGGGGCTGCACGGGCACCCGATCCAGGGGACTTTTCCCGGCGTGGAGAGCAGCAGCGGTTCCCTGGGCCAGGGCCTTTCGATCGGGCTGGGCCACGTGCTGGCGGGTCGGCTGGGCGGCTTGAGCTATCGCGTCAACGTGCTGCTCGGCGACGGCGAGTGCGAGGAGGGCCAGATCTGGGAGGCGGCGATGGCCGCGGCGCATTGGAAGGCCGATAACCTGCTGGCCATCGTGGATCACAACAAGTATCAGCAGACCGGCCCGATCGCCCGCGAGATGTCGCTGGCGCCCTTCGCCGAGAAGTGGCGCGCGTTCGGCTGGGAAGTGGCCGAGTGCGACGGGCACGACATCGCGGACATCCTTGCGAAAGTGCAGGCGATGCAGCAGGTAGCCGGCAAGCCGCAGGTGATCATCGCCCACACCGTGAAGGGCAAGGGCGTCTCATTCATCGAAAAAGACTTCTCATTTCATGGCCGCAGCCTCTCGCCCGAGCAGGACGCGCAGGCCCGGGAGGAAATCCGATGCCAATAGGTGCACGCGCTGGACTTGAGCCAGCCGATCAGCTTCGTAAATACGCCGGCCAGGGGATGCTCGCGGCCGCTCGGCTCGACCCGAAGGTGGTCGTGCTTGGATGGCGACCTGGGCAACTCGACCGGCGCCCACGACGTGAAGAAGGAGTTCCCCGAGCGTTTCTTCAACATCGGCATCGCCGAGGCTAACATGGTGGGCATCGGCGCGGGGCTGGCGTCGTGCGGCTACGTGCCTATCCTGACGAGCCTGGGGTCATTCCTCTGGTACAATGCCTATGATCAAACCCGCCTGTCGGTGGCGCTGGCCGGGCTGAACGTGAAGTTCCTCGGCAGCCACTCCGGCTTCAGCACCGGCCGCGAGGGCCCGTCGTCGATGGGCACCGAGGACATCGTGCTGGCATCCGCGCTGGCGACGATGACGGTGCTCGTGCCGTGTGACCCGGTCTCCATGCGCTAAGCTGGTGGTCGCCGCGTGTGCGCACGTTGGGCCGGTCTACATCCGCTCCAGCCGTGAGCCGCTGCCGCACGTGTACGCCGAGGACGCGGCGTTCGAGATCGGCAAAGCCTGCGTGGTGCGCCAGGGCACCAACGTCACCCTGATCGGCTGCGGGCTGATGGTGCCGGTGGCGCTTGACGCCGCGGCGATCCTGGCGGAGGAAGGGATCCAGGCGCGGGTGCTGGACATGCACACGGTCAAGCCGCTGGACGTGGCAGCGATCACAGCCGCGGCGCGCGAAACCGGCGCCATCGTCACCGGCGAGGAGCAGGTGCGCACCGGCGGCGTCGGCAGCAACATCGCCCGCGTCGTCGCCGAGACCTGCCCCGTGCCGATGCGGGTGCTTGCCATCCCGGATGTCTTCCCGGACACCGCGTCGCCCGCGGAGATCATGCAGGACTGCGGGCTGACGGCAGAGGATATGGCGGCGGCGGCGCGGGAGTTGGTTGCGGCGAAACGTGCTGCGTGAAGCGTGACCAAGGACATGAAGCTCACCACAAAGACACCAAGACACCAAGGAACACAAAGAATCCAGTTTTCTTTGTGCTCTTGGTGACTTCGGGTCTTTGTGGTAAAGGTTCAATTCCGGCTCGACCGGGTCAGAGTATTGACATTGACCAATCGTTCATCTCTCTCCCTCGCCCTCATCACCGGCCAGCACGCGTTCGACGTGCCGGGCCTGTACGCGCTGTTTCGCACGCTGCCGGGGGTTGACTTCTATCCGCAGGCGTTGGAAGATTGGGCGGCGGACTTCGGTGCGGTGCGCGATCGGTACGACGCGCTCGTCTTCTACAACTATCATCAGGTCTTGGATGCGCCTGGCGGTCGCACCTGGGGGCGCGATGTGCGTCGGGCCGTAGAGCGGCTGGGCGAGACGCCGCAGGGCATCGTGCTCCTGCACCACGGCATCGGCGCCTTCCAGGGCTGGGATGTCTGGTCGGAGCTGGTCGGGATGACCGACCGGCGTTTCGAGTATATCAAAGAGCAGCGGGTGCGCGTCCACGTGGCCGATCCGGCGCATCCCATCACACGCGGGCTGGCCGATTGGGAGATCGTGGATGAGGTCTATGCGCTGCCTGCCGTGGCCGGCGACGCACATGTGCTGCTGACCACCGACCACCCGCACAGCACGCCGACGTTGGCGTGGACGCGCCAACACCGCGCTGCGCGGGTCTTCTGCTATCAGTCCGGCCACGACCGCCGTGTGTACGAGGATCCCGGCTTCAGAACAGTCCTGGAGCGGGGTATCCGGTGGGCTGGCGGAAGTCAAAATGTTGTAGGGGCGGGTTTCTTTGCCTCATGGGAAGACCGGGCCTGAGCGTGCTACTGCCGTACAAGTGAAGACCGTGTCAGGCACGGAAAACCCGCCCTTACCGACAACCGAATTTGCATCCATTCACCCGAAACAAGGAGGTTCCCATGCGCATCGGAGTGTTTAGTGTCCTCTTCCAGCAGTTGCCGTTCGAAGCGGCTCTGGACAAGATCGCGGCGGCCGGCGCCACCGCGGTTGAGATCGGCGCAGGCGGTTACTGCGGCACGCATCATTGCCCGATCGATGAGTTGCTGGAAAGCGCGGAGAAGCGTAAGGCGTACCTGAGCGCGATCCACTCACGCGGGCTGATCCTCAGCGGGCTGAATAGCACCTGGGAACCGCTGCATCCCGACAAGAAGCTCGCGCAGGCGTCGGCGGAGGTGTTTCCAGAAGAGCGTGCGGCTGGCGCAAATGCTCGAAGTCCCGGTGGTGATGGCCCTTATCATCGTGTCCGGCCGGCGCGCCCGGTGACACAAGTCCCAACTGGATCACCTGCCCCTGGCCGCCGCATTACAGCGAGATGCTGAAATATCAGTGGGAGGAGGTCGGCATCCCCTACTGGCGCAGCGCGGCCCAATACGCCGAGGCGCACGGCGTCAAGATCGGCATGGAGATGCACCCGGGGATGCTGGTCTACAACGTCGAGACGCTGCTGCGGATGCGCGAGGCATGCGGGCCGGCGCTCGGCTGCAATCTGGATCCCAGCCATCTCTTCTGGAACGGCGTCGATGTGCCGACGGCCATCCGCAGGCTGGGCGATGCCATCGTCCACTGCCACGGCAAGGACAGCTATGTCGATCAGCTCAATATCGCGGTCAACGGCTGCAACGACGGCAAAGCTTACGGCGAGATCGCCAAACGCGCCTGGACCTTCCGCAGCATCGGCTACGGGCACGACGCCAAGGTGTGGAAGGACATCATCAGCGCGCTGCGGCTGATCGGCTATGACTACGTCATCTCCATCGAGCACGAGGACGCCATGATGTCCATCGACGAGGGGCTGGCGAAGGGTGTCGCCCTGCTGAAGGATGTGATCATCCGAGAGCAGCCGGGCGAGATGTTTTGGGCGTGAGACGGGAGAACGTGATGCGTGCTACGTGACGTTTTTCGACGAGATACTCGCCGGCAAAATTACGCAGTACGTAGCACGAGTCACTCGTAGCGTCACGTAGCGGAGCTTTACATTTAGGAGAATCAATCCATGACCAAAAAACCAACCACCCTCGCGCTGATCGTCGGCACGCGCGACTTTTTCCCGGCCGAACCGGTGCTCAAGGCGCGTCGCGACATGATCGCCATGCTCGGCGGCCTGGGCGTCGAGGTCGTCATCCCAGACGAGGCTGCGTCGAACATGGGCGCGCTGGAGACCTGGGACGACGCCAAGAAGTGGGCGGCGCACTTCCGCGCCAATCGCGACCGCATCGACGGCATCCTGGTGCTGCTGCCGGTCTTTGCGCCGGAGCGCGGCATCGCTGACTGCATCAAGCTGTCGGAACTCACCGTGCCGGTGCTGGTGCAGGCGTATCCGGACGACCCGGGCAAGCTCGACGTGGCGCAACGCGGAGACGCGTTCTGCGGCAAGATTTCGCTGACCAACAACCTCTATCAGTATGGCATCCCGTTCAGCGTCACCGAGCAGCACACGATCCTGCCCAGCGATCCGAGATTTCAGGCCGACCTGGCCAAGTTCCTCGGCGTGTGTCGGGTCGTGCGCGGGTTCAAGAAGGCGCGCATCGGCGCAGTGGGCGCACGGCCGGCGATCTTCAACACGGTGCGCTTCAGCGAGAAGTTGCTCCAGGCATCGGGGATCACCGTCACCACGGTGGATCACTCGGAGATGTTCGGCGCGGCGAACCGGCTGGCGAACGACGACCCGAAGGTGAAGGCGCGGCTGGACGGCATCCGCTCGTACATCGATGTCGGCGCCGCGCCTGGCGAGGCGCTGGTTAAGCTGGCGAAGCTGGGGGTCGTGCTGGACGACTGGATCGCCGAGAACGAGGTGGACGCCACCGCGATCCAATGCTGGACGTCGATCCAGAGGAACTACGGCATCAACGCCTGCACCCTGATGAGCATGTACAGCGACCAGTTGATGCCCAGCGGTTGCGAAGTTGACGTAACCGGCGTGCTGGCGATGTATGCGTTGCAACTGGCGTCAGGCAGGCCCAGCGCGTTGGTGGACTGGAACAACAACTACGCCGATGAGCCGGACAAGTGCGTGCTGTTCCATTGCGGCAACTGGGCCAAGAGCTTCTTCAAACCGGGCGAACCAAAGATGCGTTACGGCGAGATCCTGGCGACGGTGCTCGGCGAAGAGAATACGTACGGCACGGTCGCGGCCAGGGCCATGCCCAACCCGCTGACGTACGCCCGCATCACCACCGATGACCGCCGCGGGCAGATCAAGACCTACGTGGGCGAGGGACGCATCACCGACGACCCGCTGGACACCTTCGGCAGCCGCGCCGTGGTGGAAGTCGCCGACCTGCAGAAGCTTCTCCGCTATATCTGCAAGGGCGGCTGGGAGCACCACGCGGCCATGAACCCATCCCTGACCGCCGACATCCTGCAGGAGGCGTTCGAGACGTATATGGGGTGGGAGGTGTATCGGCACAGTTAACGTGAAACGTGATGCGTGCTGCGTGATGCGTGGTCCCGACGGGATACGTTTCGCGCAGCACGTTTCACGCTTCACGTATACTTCTCCACCTTGAACCGGAACAACGCCACTTCTTCCTTCGCCCCGATCCCCGCCTTCATCCGTGCGTAATTCACCTGCGTCGCCACATCGTCGATGCCTGGGATGTCGGGCAGGAGGAGGCCACGGCGATGGCCGCGCTCGACGATGACGCCGTATTGCTTGACATCGAGTTGCTCCGGTGAGTCGATCGGCTCCGGCGGGTAGAGCACGCTAACGTCAATTTCCAGGTCACCCAGCTCGGCCGGCCGCACCGGTGGGAAGCGCGGGTCGCGCGTGGCCGCGGCGATGGCGTTGTTGATCACCTCCTGCGCCAGGCTATCCTCAGTGGGTGTGATCGTCCCGATGCACCCGCGCAGATCGCCGGTGCTGGCCGTGTGGATCGTGACGAACACGCCCGCCGGTCCGCCCGCAATCGGCGCGGGCGCTTCGGCAGGTTTCAGCTTGCGTTTATCCCGTACATAGCGTTCGATGGTGGTACGGGTCAGTTGCACGAGTGGGTGATTTGGTTGGGTCACAAGCGTTGATCCCTTCTGTTCAGCCGCAAGAACGGCTCCTCTGCCCGCAGGTCACCGTAACAGACCTGTGCTGAGGCTTTGCAGCCTCCATAACCAGTTTCGAGCTTCAAGCTTCGAGCCCAACCAGCACCGGCTCCCCCCACACCGCCCACGCAAATTTGTGCTCCCCGAGCCCATCGGTCGCAAAGGTCAGCCGGAGGACGTTGCCGGACTGATGCGGCAGCGGCACCTCGACTGGCTCCCACCGGAGGGGCCAGGCGGCGCGGCTCCACACCTGCCAGCCGTCCACCCGCACGCGGAACGCGACCAGGCGATCCGCGGCCTGCGCGCCGTCGCGGATGCCGATGCTGAAGCGCAGCCGCAGATCGCGTATTCCCACCGGAATCGGCACGTGGAACTCGACGGCTGACTCGCCATCCACCGGCGGATGCTGCCAGAGCGCAGGCCGGCGCTCCCCGCCGACGGTCGTCTCCGCGGCCTTGACCTCCATGCCGGCCGGGTTGCGCGAGGCGTGCACATCGGCGCCGGCAAACTGCTCCAGCAAGTTGAGGGACCAAGGATGGGTCGTGGCCGGCGCCGAACTCAATTCACTCCGTCCGGCTTGCCAGCGCAGGAAGCGTATGTACTCCGCAACCCGCGCCTGGTCAGCGGGGGAGAGGGTGGTCAGATCTTGAACCAGAGCATCCGGTACGGTCATAGTACAATCCTTTGATAGGATCAATTCAAGCCAAACAATCGGCGCAATCGCTGTTGTCATGGAAGGGCTTTCCGTCTGCGAGTGAGTATATGTCTTCGGATGCCTCGTGCAGATAGGTGAAGGCAGGATTTCGAGCGGCCGCGTTCAACCACTCGGTTTCACTTATCTCCTCGACAAGCGGATAGAGCACAATGACCTTGACCCGTGCGGGACCGGCGAACGGCAACAGTTTGTCTAGTTGCAGGTGACAATCCTGATCTACTGTTCCCGTCATTTCGATAGCTGTCAGAATGGACTGCATGGTCATCGCCTCACTTGTCGTCAGTACGTCAAACCCACGGCGCAGCGAACGTAACGTGTATCAGTCAGGTTCTTCAGCAGGAAATCGGCGACGTCGGAGCGGGAGATGGATGGCCGGCCAACCTTGTCGCCGGGGCCGGTCACGCGATAGGCGCCGGTCAGTGGGCCATCGGTCAGGCCGCCGGGCCGGGCAATGATCCAGTCGCCGCTGCTCGCCATGATGATCGTCTCCTGCGCGTTCTTTTCCACGATTGCCTGGCGCAGAAAGCCTTTGACGATCAGGTTTTGTGCCAGCCAGCCCATCTGTTTCAGGCTGTCGCCGGCCCCGAAGGAACTGACCCAGAGCGAGCGCCGTACGCCGTGAGCCTGCATCGCTTCCAGGATGTTGCGTGTCCCCTCCGGCAGCACGGCGGGACCGCCGCGCGTGCCCAGGGCGGAAATGACCACGTCATGACCTGCAACTGCGGCGGCGACCGCGGCCGGGTCGATGATATCGCCCTGTACGACGGTCAGGTTGGCATGATGGGTTGTGACTGCCTCAGGTCGGCGGGCGAATGCTGTCACCGTGTGGCCTTGGACCAGTGCCTGCGCGACGACCTGCTGACCGGTACCGCCGGTAGCGCCGAAAACGATTAATTTCATTTCTTCCTCTCTTGCTCCCTGCGGATAGAAATATACATCCAGCGGCTTGAATTGGCTATTCCGACGGAGCACTATCCTGTCTCCAAAGCCGCCCCAGGGTCAATACCCATCTGATGAAGATATTGCGGCGGCGTCATGACCGGTAGATGGGTCTTGCCTGCAAAGTGGCGTGCGTTCCAGGTGACGAAAGCGCGCATGTCCGGTGTGCGCTCGGCAACCTCGATGGCAAGTGCATCGG